>NZ_JAHCST010000078.1 GCF_018476525.1 Acrocarpospora catenulata | reverse complement strand
GGCCGGCACCCGGACGCCCCGCTCGGCGGCGATCTCCAGCCACTCCTCCACCAGCCGGGGGTGCTCGCCGCCGAGCATGCGGGCCAGCCGGTCCCCCGCCCGGCGCGGGGCCGCCGGGCGGGTCTCCTCCGGGGCCGGCGGCAGCGGCTCGGCCCGGACCAGCGGCTGCCCGGCCCGCCGCCCGGCCACCTCCACGGCGGCCTGCTCCAGCACGGCCGCCGCCGAGGGGCCGGCCCCGCGGTCGCTGCCCACCAGCGCGGCCGAGACCAGGTGCTCCCATTCGCTCACAGTGTCACCACCCGTCCGTACTCGTCCCAGGTGGTCAGCAGGCGCAGGCCGTCGGGGGTCCACTCGGCGGCCACGGTCACCGGATGGCCGCCGGAGACCGCAGCCAGGTTCCACGGCGGCGCGGCCGAGGGCAGCAGCGGCACGGCGTTCTCCTCCTTGGGATGGTGGTCGGTCAGATGCCAGGCGTCGCCGGAGCGGGCCGGCACCACGTCGGTGAGGATCAGCGGCCAGGACTCCGTCCACGGGTCCCTGGCCAGCACGTCGGCGATCAGGCCGGGCACCTCGGCGACGCGGATCCCGTGCGGCGGAGCCTGGATGGGCGTGGCGGGCGCGTGGCGCTCGGCGACCAGCGCCCGCAGCGGCGCGGCGCCCGGGTAGAAGGCCAGGTCGGCGTCGAGCGTGGTGCCCAGCACCAGCGAGGCGTCCAGCACCTGGCCGACCGGGGCGAAGGACAGGACCAGGGCCGGGCGGCCGGTGGCCCGGCCGTGCAGCCAGACCCGGCGGGAGACCAGGCGGTCGCGCTCCTCGTCCCGGGTGGCCACCACCTGCCAGTGGTCGCGGACCGGGGGCCGGGCGAGCACGGCCTCCTTCGGCGTGGAGAAGCCCACCCGGGACCTGATCGTCTCGGCCAGGTCCGCCGGGAGCTCGGCGCTGCGCCGGTAGCCGACCGCGAGCAGGTGGATCAGCCCGTACTCGGCGAGCAGCCTGGCCGGCCAGTCCTCGTGCCTGAGCACCCGGCTGAGCCCGGCGACCGCGCTGGAGACGCCGGGGGCCTGCGCGTCGATCAGCCGTTTGGCCAGCTCGTCCCAGTCCCGCAGGCCGGTGCGGCGGGCGTCCGCGATGCCGTGGGCGATCTGGTCGCGGAGCCAGCGCTCCAGGTCGGCCAGCCCGGCCTCGACCCGCTCCGCCCGCTGCCGGGCGCGCCGCTCGTCGGTGACCTTCTCGGCCTTCTCCGTCGGCTCCGCCTCCGCCTTCGCCTTCTCCCTGGCCTCCTGCCTGGCCGCCCGCTCCCGGCGCTGGTCCAGCCACTCGCCCACCCAGTCCACCGGCTCCTCGACGGGCGGCGCCCCGTCCGCCGACCAGAGCAGCAGCAGGCCAAGCGCGTGCTTGCAGGGGAACTTCCGGCTCGGGCAACTGCACTTGTACGCGGGCTCGCTCAGATCCACACACGCCCGGTACGGCTTGGCGCCGCTGCCCTTGCACTCCCCCCACACCACGGCCCCGGTCACCCCGGTCACCAGCCACTTCGCGGGGGCGCTCACACCTGCCGCCGCCTTCTGCGACGCGGCGTCCGGCGCGAGCGCCAGCACCTGATCCCGACTCCAACGTTCGATCACGCGCCGCACCATATCCGGGGCGGACGACAAAACAAGCCCGCCCAGTTCAGCCCGTTGTTCGGGGTCCGGGTTCTGTCGGTGGCGCGTGAAATACTCACTCCGTGATGGCGCGATTCGCTCAAAGCACCCATAGCGAGCTTATCGGGCGGTCCGCCGAGCTGGCCCGGCTGCGGGGGGTGCTCGACGCGGCGGCCGGGGGGCTGGCCGGTGTCGCGCTGGTCGGGGGCGACGCGGGGATCGGCAAGACCCGGCTGGTCAAGGAGCTGTCCCGGCTGGCCGGGGAGCGGGGGTTCGAGGTTCTGGTCGGCCAGTGCGCGGAGCTGGGGGACGCGCTGCCGTACCTGCCGCTGGCCGACGCGCTGCGCGGGGCCGGGCCGGACGGGCCGGTGCCGGGGGCGCTGGCCGCGCGGCCGGTGCTGCGGCGGCTGCTGCCGGACGGGGAGGCCGCGCCGGGCGACCCGGTGACCGGGGGGCTGGCGCAGCAGCGGCTGTTCGGTTCGACGATCAGCCTGCTCGGCGAGGTGGCCGGGCAGCGGCCGGTGCTGCTGGTGCTGGAGGATCTGCACTGGGCCGACCGGTCCACCCGCGACCTGGTGGTGTTCCTGACCCGGATGCTCCAGCGGGAGCGGGTCTGCCTGGTCGGCACCTACCGCACCGACGACCTGCACCGCCGTCATCCCCTGCGCCCGGTGCTGGCCGAGCTGCACCGGCTGCCGCTGGTCACCGGGGTGGAGCTGGCGCCGCTGCCGGACGACGCGATCGCCGCCCACCTGCTGGAGCTGTGCGACGGCGACACCGCCGTGCTCGACGGGGTGATCCGGCGCGCCGGGGGCAACCCGTTCTTCGCCGAGGAGCTGTTCGCCGCCACCGCCGAGGCCGAGCGGCTGCCCGGCACACTGGCCGACGTGCTGATGGCCCGGGTGGAAGGGCTGCCGGACACCGCGCAGCAGGTGATCCGGGTGGCCGCGGTGGCCGGGCGCAGGGTCGACCACGACCTGCTCAGGGCGGCGGCCGGGCTGGCCGACGGGCCGCTGGAGGAGTCGCTGCGTGAGATCGTCTCGCGCGGCCTGCTCACCGTGGACCGGCGGACCGGCTATCAGTTCCGGCACGCGCTGCTCCAGGAGGCCGTCTACGGCGACCTGCTGCCCGGCGAGCGGACCCGGCTGCACCTGGCTTTCGCGGGCCTGCTCACCGAGCTCGGCGGCGCGCCCGCCGAGCTGGCCCACCACTACGCCGCCGCGCACGACCCGCGCGGCGCGGTGCTCGCCTCGGTGGCGGCGGGGCGGCGGGCCATCGAGCTCGGCGCCCCCGCCGAGGCGCACCGCCACTTCGACCGCGCCCTGGCCGACTGGGAGCATGTGCCGGACGCCGAGCGGCTGACCGGCGTCACCCTGGCCAGGCTGGCCCTGGACAGCGCCGCCGCGGCGGCCGACAGCGGCGAGTACCACCGGGCCATCGCCCAGCTCAAACGGCTGCGGCGGCTGGCCACCACCCCCGAGCTGGTGGCCGAGGTCAACGAGCGGCTGGCCTACTACCAGGCCGACGTGGACGATTTCGCCGGCATGCTGGACGCGGCCCGCACCGCGGTAACGACCCTCGACCCGCTCGGGAACAGCCCGCTGCTGGCCCGCGCCCTGGCCACCTACGCGCGCACGCTCTGGGCCGCGGAACAGCCGGGCGAGGCGCGGGCCACCGCCACCCGGGCGCTGGAGGTGGCCCGGCACACCGGGGCCGGCGACGCGGAGGCCGCCGCGCTGGTCTCGCTGGCCCTGTTCGAGGAGGCCACCGGCACCCTCGCGCAGGCCGAGAAGCTGCTGTCCGGCGCCGCCGCGCAGAACTCGCCGATCCTGTCCATCAACCTGCGGGCCCGGTTCAACCACGCCCGGGTGCAGTTCGAGCAGGGCCATCTGGAGGCCGCGGCCAAGTCGGCCGAGGACGGGATCCGGCTGGCCGGGGAGACCGGGCTCACCTGGAGCCTGTTCGGCACCGACCTGCGGTTCCTTCAGTATCTGGTGCACTACGTGGACGGGGACTGGGCCACCGCCGAGACGCTGGCGGCCGGGTTCGGGGTGCGGGTGGGCACCATCCCCGAGGCGACGCTGTCCTCCTTCGCGCTGTTCGTGGAGGTCGGGCAGGGGCGGGAGGCCGCCGACGAGCGGCTGCGCTGGCTGGCGCCGTTCTGGGGGGACGAGCTGGTCAACTACATGGCCCGGGGCATGGCGGCCGAGCAGGCGCTCTGGCGGGGGGATCCGGGCACCGCGCGGGAGCATGTGGAAGCGGTGGCCGGCACGCTCAAGCCGTACGATCCGGGGTGGATCCGGATCGCGGCCACGGGGCTGTGGGCGCTTGCCGAACTGGGCAGCCAGCAGCGGGCGGCGGTCCGGGAGCGGGCCGACGAGCTGCTGGCGGCGGCGCGGCACGCGGCGGCCAACGGCCTGTCCGGGCCGCGCGGGGAGCTCGGCCCTGAGGGCCTGGGCTGGCTGGCCCGGGCCGAGGCGGAGTGGCACCGGGTGTGCGGCACCGCCACACCGGAGGTCTGGCGGGCCTCGGTGCACGCCTTCGGCTTCGGGTTCCGGTACGAGGAGGCCCGGTCACGGTGGCGGCTGGCCGAAGCCCTGCTGGAGGCCGGGGAGCGGGAAACGGCCCGGGTCGAGTGGCACGCCGCCGTGGCCGTGGCCGAGCAACTGGGGGCGGCGCCGCTCGGACGGGCCCTGACCGAGCTGGGGCGCCGGGCCAGGTTCGCGGCCGGGGAGGCGCCGCCGCCGAGCCTGCTGGGCGGGCTGACCAGCCGGGAGCGGGAGGTGCTCGCCCTGGTGACGGCCGGGGCGTCCAACCGGGAGATCGGGGAGCGGTTGTTCATCTCGCAGAAGACGGCGAGCGTGCACGTGTCGAACATCCTGGCCAAACTCGGGGCCACCACGCGGACACAGGCCGCGGCCATCGCCCATCAGGAGGGCATCGCGGGTCAGGAAAACTAGGATTTTCGCATGAGCACACCGAAACTCGCCGAAGAGCTGGGGCTGGTTCCGCATCCCGAGGGTGGTTGGTTCCGGGAGGTGTGGCGGTCGCCGGTGGCGTTCCAGCCGCCGGGGTATCCGGGGGCGCGGAGCAGCGCCACCTCGATCTACTTTCTGCTGGAGCCCGGGGAGGAGTCGGTGTGGCACGTGGTGCGCAGCGCCGAGCTCTGGTTCTGGCATCGGGGTGGGCCGCTGGTGCTGACCCTGGGCGGGGATGGGGCCGCTCCCGGTGCGGAGACGGCTGTCGTGCTGGGGCCGGATGTGGCGGGTGGGCAGGTGCCGCAGGCGCTGGTGCCGGCGGGGACCTGGCAGGCCGCGCGGCCCGCCGGGGAGGAGGGCGTCCTGGTGAGTTGCGTGGTGTCGCCGGGGTTTGACTTCGCGGACTTCCGGATGCTCGATGGAGACGGAAATACTGAAGGATGAGCATGCCCATCGTGGAGCATTTTGGAGGTCGACGGTGACCCGCCACATCGTTTCCGTAATCGCAGGGAAAGACGGCTCGCTTGGGCCGGTCTACGAGTCGGTCAATCCGGCCCGGCTGGACGAGATCGTCGCGGAGGTCCGGCTGGCGGACGTCGAGACGTTCGCGGGAGCCTGCCGTGCCGCCAAGGAGGCGCAGGCGGAGTGGGCGCGGGTGCCGGCTCCCGTCCGGGGGCGGGTGGTGGCCTCGATCGGGCGGCTGGTGGAGGCCAACGCCGAGACGCTGGCGCGGCTGGTGACCGAGGAGATCGGCAAGCCGTACGCGGAGGCGCTGGGCGAGGTTCGGGAGATCGTGGACACCTGCGACTTCTTCCTGGGGGAAGGGCGGCGGCTGTACGGGCAGACCGTGCCGTCCGAGATGCCGGACAAGAACCTGTTCACCTTCCGTACGCCGGTGGGGGTGGCGGCGATCATCACGGCGGGGAACTTCCCGGTGGCGGTGCCCTCCTGGTATCTGGTGCCCGCGCTGCTCTGCGGCAACGCCGTGGTGTGGAAGCCCGCCGAGTACGCCGCCGCGTCCGCGCACGCGCTTTTCCGGCTGTTCGTGGCGGCTGGGTTGCCGGATGGGGTGTTGAACATCGTCTTCGCGGACGGGGAGACCACCTACGCGGGGCTTGAGCGGGGGCTGGCCGAAGGGTTGGTGCAGAAGGTCGGGTTCACCGGGTCGTCCGAGGTGGGGCGGCGGGTGGGTGAGCTCTGTGGGCGTCACCTGCAGGCGCCCTGTCTGGAGCTCGGTGGGAAGAATCCGATGGTGGTGACGGCGGACGCCGATCTCGACCTCGCCGTCGAGGGGGCGCTATTCGCGGGGTTCGGTACTGCTGGGCAGCGGTGCACCTCGCTGGGCACGGTGATCGTGCACGAGTCGGTGCACGATGAGTTCGTGGCTCGGTACGCGGCGGCCGTCGGGGCCGCGGAGATCGGGGATCCGGGCGGCGATGTCCTCTGCGGGCCCCTTCTGGATCGTCGCTTCGCCGACCGGTTCGAGGCGTATCTGGGGTGGATCGAACCCCATCACCAGGTGGTTTCCGGCCCGGTTGGGCAGATCAGCGCTGACAATCCGCGTGGCGAGTTCACCGGGGCGGGTGGGCTCTACTACCACCCGGTGATCGTGGACGGTGTACGGGACGGTGATCGTCTCTTCCTTGAGGAGACCTTCGGCCCGATCGTCGGCGTAACCACCTACCAGACCCTGGACGAGGCGATCGAACTCTCCAACAAGCCCGGCTATGGACTCTCCTCCTCCATCTACACCACCGACCCGAAGGCGGCGTTCCGCTTCCGGGAGGGCATCTCGGCCGGAATGGTCAGCGTGAACAACTCGACCTCGGGCGCGGAGGCACACCTCCCCTTCGGCGGAAACGGAAAGTCAGGTAACGGAAGCCGCCAATCCGGAATGTGGGTCCTCGACCAGTTCACCCGATGGCAGGCCCTGAACTGGGACTACTCGGGCCGCCTGCAGAAGGCCCAGATGGACGTCGCCGACATCACCCCAGACCTCGGCTTCCGCCTCTGAACCAGTGGCCGCGAGGCTGCTACCGGGGTCCTACGACCTGCTGGCGCTGGCTGCCCAGCCCGTCGATGCCGAGTTCCATGACGTCGCCGGGCTGGAGCCAGATGGGCGGATTGTGGCCCATGCCGACGCCGGGCGGGGTGCCGGTGTTGATGAGGTCGCCGGGCTCCAGCACCATGAACTGGCTCAGGTGGTGCACGATCACGTACGGGTCGAAGATCATGGTCTTGGTGGTGCCGGTCTGGCGGCGCACCCCGTTGACCTCCAGCCACATGCCGAGGTTCCTGACATCGGGGACCTCCTCCGGGGTGACCAGCCACGGCCCGGCCGGGTTGAACGTCTCGGCGGACTTGCCCTTGCTCCACTGGCCGCCGCGCTCCAGCTGGAAGGCGCGCTCGCTGACGTCGTTGACCACGCAGTATCCGGCGATCGCGTCAGCGGCCTCCTCCGGCGAGTCCAGGTAGGAGGTGCGGCGGCCGATGACGACGCCCAACTCCACCTCCCAGTCGGTCTTGGACGCGCCACGCGGGATGCGCACTTCGTCGTACGGGCCGATCAGGGTGTTGGGCGACTTGGTGAACAGGATCGGCTCGGCCGGGACGGCCTGGCCGGTCTCGGCGGCGTGGTCGCTGTAGTTCAGGCCGATGCAGAGGATCTGGTGCGGCCGGGCGATCGGCGCGCCGACCCGCTCGCCGGCGAACGCCCGCACATCGCCCCGGGCGACCCGGTCGGCCAGCAGCGCGGTGCCGCCTGCGGCGAAGAAACGCTCGTCGAAATCGGGGGTGACGTCCGAGACGTCGATGTAGTGGGACTCATCGACGCGGACGACCGGCTTCTCGGCGCCGGTTGCGCCGATGCGCATGAGGTACAAGGCACTTCTCCTTTCGGGGTCAGCGGTAGACGAGGCCGGCGCCGACCTCGATCACTTGGCCGGTGACTCCGGCGGCGCCGTCACCGGCCAGGAAACGCGCCGCCGCGACCAGGTCGGCCGGCACCAGCCGGCGGCGCATCGTCTGCCGGGCGATCACGTCGGCGTCCAGTTCGGCCTGGTCACGGCCGTCGGCGAGTTCGACTTCGCTCGCTGTCTTGATCGCGCCTGGCGAGATCGCGTTGACCGTGATGCCGTCCGGGCCCCACGCCCGCGCCAGCGACCGGGTCAGCCCGACCAGCGCCGCCTTGCTGGCGACGTAGGCCGGTCCGGAGGGGCCGGCCAGCCGTACCGTGGCCGAGGTGATGTTGATCACCCGCCCCCAGCCCCGTGTCCGCATCCCGCCGGCCAGCGCCTGCGCCAGCAGCATCGGGGCGGTCACGTTCACCGCGAAGGTCGCCTGCCACTCGGCCGGCGACAGCTCGTCGGGGGTCACGTTCGAGGCTCTGGCCGCGTTGTTGATCAGGATGTCGACCGCGCCGGCCTGGTCCGCCAACGCCGATACCGCGGTCGGCTCGGTCAGGTCGGCCTCGACGATCCGCACCTTCGCGCCCGCCTCCGTGCAGTGCCGCGCCACCTCGGCGGTCTCCTGCTCGGCGGCCAGGTGGTGAAGCACCAGCGTGACGCCCGGCTCCGCCAAGCCCTCGGCGAGCGCCGCCCCGATGCCCCGGCGGGCTCCGGTGATCAAGATCGTACGCCCGGTCACGGCCGTACCTCCGGGGTGAGCACGGTCTTGACGGTCCGGCCGGACCGTACCAGGGCCAGCGCGTCGTCGATCCGATCCAGCTCGAACCTGTCGGTGACCAGCGGTGCCAGCCGGGCCGCGTGACGGCGGATGACGTCGATGGCCGGGGGAAAGCTGTTCAGGATGGCCATCGAACCCACGATGGTCAACTCGTCGGCGTAGATCCGGTACGGCGACACCGCGGCCGTGGCCTGCGGCGAGGCGACGCCGAAGACCAGCAGATGGCCGGCGCGCGCCACGCAGTCGAGGGCCTGCGCGAACGCCCGCGGGCTGCCGGTCGCCTCGATCACCCACGGCGCCCGCAGCCCCGCGGCTTCCTCGGGGTCGCAGGCGCGCGCGCCGGTCAGCCGTTCGGCGAGTTCCCGCCTGGCCGGGTTGATGTCCACCACGGTCACCGGCCCGACGCCCCGCGAGTCGAGCATGATCGCCAGGATGAGCCCCATCGTGCCGGCCCCGAAGACGATCGCGGGCTCGTCGGGCCGGGGGTTCAACCGGTGCAGGCCGCGAACCGCGCAGGCCACCGGTTCGGCCAGCGGGGCCGCCTCCAGGGGGAACGACTCCGGCAGGCGGTACAGGTTGGCCTCGGGCACCGCGGCGAACTGGGCCCACGCGCCGGGCCTGGTGGCGCCGAGCGCACCCCACCGCAGGCACATGTTGCCCTGCCCCCGCCGGCATGGGTCGCACCGGCCGCAGTGCAGCGACGGGTCCACGGCGACGAGGTCGCCCACCGCGTACCCGCCTACCTCGGCACCGACCGCGACCACCTCGCCGTACGGTTCGTGCCCGGGGATCAGCGGCAGCCGGTCCACCCCGAGGTCGCCGCTGACCAGGTGCAGGTCGGTGCCACAGATGCCGCACGAACGGACGGCGATCACCACGCCGTCGGGCGCCGGCGCCGGATCGGGCACCTGGGTCACGGCGAGGCGGTCCGGCGCCTCTACCACCACGGCGTGCATTGGCTCCCCCTCACTCGAAGACGATCAGGCCGCGGGTCTGCATGCCGGAGCTGAGCGCCTCATACGCCTCGTCCACCTGATCGATCCGCCATCTCCGGGAGACCAGTTCGTCCAGGCGCAGCCGCCCGGCGAGATACAGGTCGACCAGATCGGGAAAGTCGACCGGTGGATTCGACGAGCCGTACTTGGAGGCGATGATCCGGCGTTCCCCGTTGAGCAGATGTCCCGGGTCAAAGGAGAGCGTCGCGCCGTCCGGATAGCCGGCGATCAGCACGCAGGTGCCCTGGGGGGCCAGCACGCGGGTCGCGAGCGGGAACGCGGAGGGCGCGCTGCTGGTGACGAGGGCGTAGTCCACGCCACCGCCGGTGATGTCGAGGATGCGCGCGACGGCGTCGTCAGCCGTCGCGTCCACACAGTGCGTGGCGCCGAGTGCCGTGAGCGCGGGAAACTTCTCCGGCACCACGTCGACGGCCACGACCGGGTACGCGCCGGCCAGCGCGCCCGCGTGCAATGCGCTGATACCGACCCCGCCGCAGCCGACCACCACCATGCTCTCGCCGGTCCGCACCCGCGCGGTGTTGCGCACCGCGCCCACCCCGGTCGCGGCGGCGCAGCCGATCAGCGCGGCCAGGTCCAGCGGCATCCGCGGGTCGACGGTGACCACGGCGCGTTCGTTCAGCACGGTCAGCGGCGCGTTGGTGGCCGGGCCGTAGTGGAAGACCTCCGCGCCGTCGAGGTGGAACCGGGTGGTGTGGTCGGCCATCCGGCCCAGTGGCGGCCCGGCGGCGCACAGGGCGGGGGCTCCCCGCAGGCAGGTACGGCACCGGCCGCAGCCGGGCGCCCAGGAGACGATGACATGGTCGCCTTCGGCGACCGAGGTGACGCCGGGGCCGACCGACTCGACCACCCCGGCCCCCTCGTCGCCCAGCACGATCGGCATCGGGATCCCCGCGTGCTGGCCGTTCATGGTGTACAGGCAGCTGTGGCAGACTCCGGAGGCCGCCATCCGCACCCGTACCTCGCCCGCGCGGGGTTCGTCGACGTCCAGTTCGACGACGCGGTGCGGGGTGCCCGCCTGGAACAGCACCGGCGTGGCTACGCGCATCGGGTTTCCTCCTCCAACGATCAGCCGGCGGCCGGGCCGGACAGGTGGATCTTGACTTCGGCGCCGGTGGCGGCGGTGCGCAGCGCGTCCGGCGCGTCGCCGACCGGACGGATCGAGGTGACGAGCCGGTCGACCGGCGCTCCGGCGGCGATGAGCCGCTCCGCGGCGGTGAAGTCGCCGGGTACGTACATGGCCGAGCCGGCGATGCGGATCTCCTGGTCCTGGATAACCTCGATGGCGACCTCCAGCGGACCGTGGCCGACGCCGACGACGATCACGCTGCCGCCACGCGAGGACAGCGAGATCGCGACCCCCAGCGAGCCGGCGGTCGCCACACAGTCGAAGACCACGTCCGGACGGCCGCCGAGCACCTCGGCGAGGCCGGATTCGAGTGCCGGGTCGGCCGCGTCCAGGGCCGCCACCGCGCCCAGCCGGGTGGCCAGCGCCCGCTTGCCCGGGACAGGATCGGTGACCGCCACCGCGGCGGCCCCCGCGTCGAGCGCCGCGAGCAGCACGCACTGCCCGATCGTGCCGCCGCCGAGCACGGCGGCCGTGCACCCGTCCAGCCGCCCGCCGCGCCCGGCCGCCAGGGCGACGGCGTGCACTGCGGTGGCCAGCGGCTCGGTCATCGCCGCCGCCCCCAGGCCGACCCCGGCGGGGACCGGGGCGAGCGCGGCGTGCGGCACCGTGAAGTAGTCGGCGAACGCGCCGGGCCGGTGCGAGCCGATCCCGATCAGGTTGGCGCACAGGTTCTCCCGGCCGCGGCGGCAGTAGAAGCACCGTCCGCAGTGCAGGGCCGGGCGGAGGTAGACGGCGTCACCGACCGCGAGACCGGACGTGCCGGGACCGATCTCGGCGACCACGCCGGACGCCTCGTGGCCCGGCGCGATGGGGTAGGGCAGCCAGGGATGCCCGCGCCGCAGTGTGTGCAGGTCCGAGCCGCAGATGCCGGCGTAGGCCATGCGTACCAGGACCTCGCCCTCCGCCGGCCGGCAGATCGGCACTTCGCGCACCTCGGCCAGCTCAGGCCCGTTGATCCACACCTGTCGCATACTCACTGCTCACCGCTCCTTTCCGCGGTCGCGCCGAACAGATGGCCGGGGACGCCGTGCCGGCCGACATCCAGCAGGTAGACCGATCCCCCGCCACCGGCCGGGTCGACGTCGTCCGCGGCGGTGGTCACCGCGAGCAGGCCGAGGTCGGGTCCGGCGAAGGCGCATGAGGTGACGTTCCGGTCGGGCAGGTCGACCCGTCCGACCGGGGTGCCGTCGGCGCGCAGCCGTACCAGACAGCCGCCACCCCAGACGGCGAGCCACAGGTCGGCCTGGGCGTCCACGGTCAGGCCGTCGGGGATGCCGTCGGGGATGCGAGCGATGACCTCGCCGGCCCCGACCCCGCCGTCGCTGGAGAACGCGGCGCGGGACACGGTCCGTTCGCCGCTGTCGACGAAGAACATCGTGTCGCCGGACGGGTTCCAGGTGATGCCGTTGCCGTGGCTGATTCCGGACCAGTGCCGGAC
Source organism: Acrocarpospora catenulata (assembly GCF_018476525.1). Classification (GTDB taxonomy): domain Bacteria; phylum Actinomycetota; class Actinomycetes; order Streptosporangiales; family Streptosporangiaceae; genus Acrocarpospora; species Acrocarpospora catenulata. Next base: position 30,261 of record NZ_JAHCST010000078.1, on the reverse strand, counting down.
GGTGTCGCCGGTGGGGCCGATCGACCACAGGGCGGCGGTGTTCGGCTGTCCCGGGCAGACCGTGCCGGCCCAGAGCCGGCCGTCCGGGCCTGCCTTCGCGTCGTTGAACCGTATCCCAGGGGGCTGGTCGGGGATTCGCGCGAGCTCGGTGGCCGGTCCGCCCGGCCCTGCCGTACGCAGGACCCGCCGGTCGGCGGTGAGCACCAGGCCGCCGCCGGTGTCGGCGGCGATCGCACTGAGCACCCCGGTCACGACCGGCCGTCGTTGGTGCCCGCCCGGACCCAGCGTGTGCAACTCACCGCGTACCGCGTCGACCCAGCGGAGTTCCGCGGTGCCGGGCAGCCACAGCGGGCTCTCTCCCAGCGCGCACCGGCTGTCGACGACCTGTACGGTACGCGCGGGGAGGCGGGGCAGGCGGCCGAGGTCCATCAGCACTCCGGCGGCAGGCAGGCGATCACCCGGACTGTGCCCCGCAGGCACAGCGGTCCGGCCGCGGCGGGCACCACCAGCGTCTGGCCGCGCGCGATGGGGGTTTCCCCGCCGTTCCAGACCAGTGTGCCCGCGCCGCCGGTGACGACGAGGACGGCGAATCCGGCGCCCGGCAGGGCCAGATCCTCGGTGCACTCCGCCTGCCAGGCGCGGAAGTAGGCGTCCGCGTCGGCGGGGAAGAGGCTGCGCAGCCGGCCGCCGGAGGACGACCGCAGATCACGGGAGGCCGGCATCAGCTCGCCGAGCCGGTCGGCGTAGCCGTTCAGGTCGAAGCAGGTCAGCGCGAGATCCCAGCCCAGTCCCAGGGTCGCCGCCGCCGATCCCAGCCCGAACGCGTCGTGCTCGGCGAGGACCGAGAACGAGGTCGGTTCCTGCAGTTCGGTCACCATCACGCCCGCGCCGATCGCGTGCGGCAGCCCGGCGGGAACGTAGAACACCTGGCCGGCGGTCACCGGGATCTCGTTCATCGCGGCGAGCATGGCGGTGCTGTCCTGGGCCGTGATCCAGCGCCGGAGCTCCTCGGCGGCGACCCGCTCGCGCAGGCCGAGCCAGACCCGGGCACCGGGCGCGGCGGCCAGCACGATCCAGCCCTCGGTCTTGCCGAACCGGCTGCCCAGATGGGCCCGGGCGAAGTCGCGGGTCGGGTGGCAGTGCACCGGCAGCCGTTCGCCCGCGTCGAGCAGCTTGACCAGCAGTCCGCTCTCGGCGCCGTGGGCGGCGGCCAGTTCCTCCCCCAGCCAGGCCTGTGGGGCGGCTTTCACCAGGTCGCGAAGCGAGCCGCGGTCGGTCCGCGAGACGCCCGTGTCCTGCGGATATCCGGGTGGCAGGAGGGCGGCGGGCAGGGCGGTCAGCGAGCCGACCCAGTCCTCAGGGCCGGTCGGGGAGTCGCCGCCGCCCCGGAACTCGCTGATCCGCTCGCCGCCCGCGTAGTAGACCGGTATCCGGTTGTCCGCCAGCAGCAGCGGGGCTGGTCTGGAGTTCATCGGCTGCCTTCCGCCAGAGTCGGGTCCAGGGGATGAAGCGGTCGCGGGGCGTGCCGGAACTCGAGGTAGTCGAGCCGGGGCGTGCTGGCGCCGGGCAGGTCGAGCAGGATCGCGCCGGCGTGGATGCCGCGGAACCCGGCCCGGTACATGGTGGCCGAGCGGACCACGACGGTGTCCGCGTCGGCGGGTTCGAGCCCGGCGTGCCGGTATCCGGCGGGATCGAAGGTCGGCGCCGGGCGCTCGGTCACCAGCACCACCAAGCCCTCGCCGGTGTCGACGGTCGCCCAGCGGCCCATGGAGATCGCCTGGCCGGTCATCGAGTCACCGGTCAGAATGACCGGTTCCGCGCCCAGCCGCCGTACGGTTCCGGACAGCGGCGTCGGCCCGGACCATCGCGGATCCAGGGTCGCGCCGACCACGGTGCCGACCGTGGCCCCCGGTCCCGCGGCGAAACACGCGGCCACCGCCGGAGCGTCCACCACCGTCGCGTACGCCCGCAGGCCCCGGCCGTGCTCCCGCAGTGCCGCGATCACGGCGGCGCTGTCGGCGGTGGCCCCCGCCGTGGGCGAGTCGGCGGACTGAACCAGCAGCACCGGCCCCAGCCCGGTACCCGGGCGGATCCGGCGGATGGCCTCGGCGACCGGCACCGGCTGGACCGAGAACCCCGCCCTGCCGTCCCACGCCGCACCGGCGATCCGATCGGCGACCGCCTCGGCCGCCGCCGCGGCGCCCGGCGCTCCGGTGTGGGTGACCGTCACGGCGAACCCCAGCTCCGGTACGTCCAGCCAGGGCTGCACCGGGAACAGCGACACGTCGAGGATCGGCCCGCCGGTCGCCGCGTCGGCGAGCGCGCGCAGCCGCGCCATCGGCGGGTCGGCCAGGGCCTGCGACTCGGCCGGCACCAGCATGGGCCGTTTGGCCAGCGCCGTACCCGGCATCGGCCCGCCGTCCGCCGCGCGCAGCGCGAGGTCGGCGCCGCGCCGCCCGGTCTCGCCCTGGTCCACGTGCGGGTAGGTGTGGAAGCCGATCAGCGCGTCGGCGGCGCGCACGATCCGCCGCGTCACGTTGGCGTGCAGATCGTGGGTCACGATCACCGGCACGCCGGGGGCGAGCGCCGCGCGCGCGGCTTCCACCAGCACGGCGTCGGCGGCGGCCGCGCCGTCGGCGACCAGCGCGCCGTGCAGGCAGAGCACCAGCGCGTCGACAGGTCCCGCGGCGGCCAGGCCGTCGGTCAGCAGCCCCCGCAGGGTGGCGAAGCCGGGCCGGTCGAGAACGCCGCCGGACATCGCCCAGGCCCGCATGATCGGCACTGGCCGGGCCCCGGCCTCCCCGATCCGCTCGACCGCGCCGGCGAACTCCGTGTTGGTGCCGGCGGACCTGTCCATGGCCTCGGCGCCCAGCCAGAGCCCCTGCGCCCGGAAGTCGTCCAGGGTGGACGGTTGCGGGGAGAAGGTGTTGGTCTCCTGGATGAGACTCGCGACGGCGATCCTGACCGGCATCAGTGCATCACCCAGCCACCGTCGACGACCAGCAGTTGCCCGGTCACGAACGAGGCGTCCTCGCTCAGCAGGAAGCTCGTCGCCGCCGCCACGTCCGCCGGTTCGCCGCGCCGGCGCAGCGACTGCACGGCCGCCAGGTCCGCGGCGAGTTCGGCCTCGCCGCCGTACACCGCCTCCGCCGGGGTACGGATCGCGCCGGGCGCGATGGCGTTGAACCGTACGCCGTCCGGGCCGGACTCCCGGGCCAGCGCCCGGGTCAGCCCGATCAGCGCGGCCTTGGAGGTCACGTAGTGCAGGTTCCCGGTCCGGCCGAGCAGCGGCGTGACCGACGACATCACCACCACCGCGCCGTGGCCGCCGGCGGCCAGGTCGGGATAGGCCGCCTGGACGCAGAGGAAGGCGCCGGTGACGTTGACCGCGAGCACCCGTGCCCAGTCCTCGGCGGTGAGCCGCCGCCAGTCGCCCCGCGCGGCCACCGACGTCGCCGCGTTGCACACCAGCGCCGAGACCGGCCCCAACCGGTCGCGGGCCGTGCTCACCAGTTCCGCGACCTGATCCGGGTCGGACACGTCGGCGGGGATCGCGGTGGCCCGGTCCGCGCCGATCTCCCGGACCAGCTCCTCGGCGGCGGTCTCCTCGTCCGCCGCCGGGTGGTAGTTGACCGCGACCGCCGCGCCGTCGGCCGCCAGCCGCCGCGCGATCTGGCGGCCGATGCCGCCGGCCGCCCCGGTCACCAGGGCCACCCGGCCCGCCAATGACCCTGCCGGCATCAGAACCTCGGGAACTTCGCGCGGAACCCGGGCTGGGCGGTGTCGGCGAACTCGCTGCCCTCGCCGTTCCTGCGGTGGTAGTCCGCGTAGAAGCGCAGCTTGTCCTGGTCGATCTCGACGCCGAGTCCGGGTCCGGCCGGCACCTGGATCCGCCCGTCGCGGAAGGTGAACGGCTCGGTGATGATGTCGTCGGCCTGCTCCGGCAGGTGGGAGTCGACGGCGTGGCTGACCATCGTCTCCGCGGCGGCCACGTGCAGCACCGCCGCGGTGGAGATGCCCAGTTCGCGGTCGCTGTGCATGCTCAGGCCGAGGTTGAACGTCTCGCACACCTTCGCCAGTTGCAGCACCGAGCTGGGGCCGCCCCAGAAGTGCACGTCGCCGAGGATCACGTCGACCGCGCGCAGCCGTACCGACAGCGGGATCTGCTCGAAGGTGACGCAGCACATGTTGGTGGCCAGCGGGACCGGGGTGCGCTCCCTGACCAGCGACATTCCCTCGATCCCCCAGGTCGGGTCCTCGCAGAACTCCAGGCCGTAGTCGGCCAGCTCGTTGAGCACCCGGACACTGGTCTCCACCGACCAGACCGCGTTGGGGTCGATCCGCAGGTACCGCAGCCGCGAACCGAGCCGCTCCCGCATGATGCGGACCGAGGCGATCTCCTGCTCCGGCGGCAGGACCCCGTTCTTGAACTTGATGTCGGTGAACCCGTAGGTGTCGAAGAGCTCCTCGGCGTGGTCGGCGGCGTCCTCGGGACGGTCACCGTTGCCGATCTCGCCGGTGGCGGCGTAGCGGTAGAAGACGTACGCGGCGAACTCCACCTGTTCGTTCTCGATGCCGCCCCACAGGTCTCCGCAGCGCTTGCCCAGCGCCTTGCCGACCAGGTCCCAGCAGGCCATCTCCACGGCGGCGCCGGCCAGCTTCGCGGCGCCGACCAGCGCCAGCTGCTCGCTGGTCATCCGGAAGACGCTGAAGCGGCGGGTGATCCGCCACACCTCCATCGGATCGACGCCGATGTAGAGGTCGCGGTGGAGCATGAGGGCGCGCACGACCTCGTCGCCGCCCCGGGTCTCGCCGACGCCGATCAGGCCCTCGTCGGTGATCAGTTCCACGATGGTGCGGGTGGTGGACACCTCGACGCCGAAGGACCAGCGCAGCGGCCGGCGCAGCGGCACCGTCACCGGGGTCGCACGGATGTCAACGATCTTCAAGAGAGGGTCCCTTCGGGTCGGACCTCGGCGAGCACCGCGCGGACCGCGGCGAGGGTGGCGTCGACGTGGCTGTCCTCGTGCGCGGCGGACACGAACCAGGTGCCTCGGGGCAGCACCCGCACCCCGTGGCGGAGCAGCGCCGCCGCGAAGTCGGCGTACCGCGCGTTGTCGGCCTGCTGGGCCTCGCGGTAGTCGCGCGGGCGCACCGCGCCGAACCGCACCTGGAACACGGCCGGATAGCCGACGACCTGGGCGTCCACTCCCGCTGCCGCGAACTCCCCGCGCAGCCCGTCCATCAGCCGGGCGCCGACCTCGTCGAGCCGCCGGTACGGCGTGCCCTCCCTGATCTGGGTCAGGGTGGCGAGCGTGGCGGCCATCGCGATGGACTGGGTGTTGTAGGTGCCGCCGTGCAGCACCTGCCGGTCGGCGATCAGATCCATGTACCGCCGCCGTCCCACCACGGCGGCCACCGGGAACCCGTTGGCCAGCGCCTTGCCGAGGATGGTCAGGTCGGGTACCACGCCGAACCGTTCCTGCGCGCCGCCGGGGGCCACCCGGAAACCGGTGATCACCTCGTCGAAGACGAGCACGGTCCCGGCGGCGTCGCAGGCTTCGCGGACCGCTTCGAGGTAGCCCGGCGCGGGCAGGATGCCGGCGCTGTTGAACATGACCGGCTCCATGATGACGGCGGCCACGTCACCGGCGCCGAGCCGCTCGCGCAGGGCCTCGGCGTCGTTCCAGGGCAGTACGGAGATGTTCTGGTCGGGTATCTGGCCCGCCGATCCGGGTAGCGGCACCGGCGCCTCCCGCGGACCGGCCTTGGCGAGGTCCGGCGCCACGCTCCACAGCACGTTGTCGAACCAGCCGTGGTAGTGGCCCTCGAACTTGACCACCACCGACCGCCCGGTGGCCGCCCGCGCCACCCGCAGCGCGGCCTGCACCGCCTCGCTGCCGGAGACGGAGAAGCGCACCAGCTCCGCCGAGGGCACCAGGTCGACCAGCAACCGCGCGGCGGCGTACTCCAGTTCGGTCTGCCCGGCGACGAGGATGCTCCGGTCCAGCTGCGCCCGCGCGGCCTCGACGACGGCCGGTGGCCGGTGCCCGAGCAGCATCGGCCCCATGCCGAGGAAGTAGTCGATCAGCCGGTTGCCGTCCACATCGGTCAGGATCGCGCCGTCCGCCGAGGCGAAGACCAGCGGATGGGGGCGGATGCCGAGCCGGAAGGCGCTGTTCACCCCACCCGCGACCACCGCGGCGGCCTGTTCGACCTGTGCCCGTGACACGTCGAATTCCATCAGTGGCTCTCCTTCACCAGATCGTCCATCCGCCGTCGACCACCAGGCTCTGCCCGGTGACGAAGGAGGAGGAGGGTGCCGCGAGGAACAGCACGGCCGAACGCAGCTCCCGGTCGGTGCCCAGCCGGCCCATCGGGGTGCCGGCGGAGAGCGCCGCGATCACCTCGGGCTGTAGCGCGTCGTCGTTGGCCGGGCTGGGGAACATGCCGGGGCAGAGCGCGTTGACCGTCACGCCGGTCGTGCCGATCTGGGCGGCGAGGAACTTGGTCATCCCGATGACGGCGTGCTTGCTGGCGAAGTAGGAGGCGATGTCCAGGCCAAGGCCCGGATAGCGGCCGGCGTCCCCGGCGACCAGCCCGTACACCGAGGCAACGTTGATCACCCGGCCCCAGCCGCGCTCGATCATGCCGGGCACGAAACGCTGGCAGAGCCAGAACGGCGCCTCCACGTTGAGCGTCATGATCCGTCGCCACTCCGCGGACTCGACCTCCTGCCAGGGCGTACGGTGCGCGAGTCCGGCGTTGTTGACCAGCACGTCGATCTGGCCGGCCGCGGCGACCAGCGCGTCCACGTCAGCGGGGACGGTCACGTCGGCCTGGACCGGCGTGACCTCGCCGCGCTCGGCCAGCTCGGCGGCGGTCCGCTCCAGCGGTTCCCTGCGACGCCCGCAGATGACCACGCGGGCGCCCGCGTCCACGAACGCCTCGGTCATCTGCCGGCCGAGCCCGTCCCCGCCTCCGGTGACCAGTACCCGGCGGCCGGTCAGGTCGAAGTCGTCCATGTCATTTCCCCGTCTTGGTGGTGGAGTCGTCTTCAAGGCCGGCCATCAGGTGCAAGAGCCTGGTGTGGGTGATCTGGTGGACCGAGTCGTCGTACACGACCCGGCCCAGGCGCAGGACCACCACCCGGTCGGCGACGGCGAAGACGGTGCGGATGTCGTGGCTGATCAGGATCACGCCGGCGCCGTTCTCCGCGGCCTGCCGGGCGATGCGCAGCACGTTCCGGGTCTGCGCAACGCCCAGCGCCGCGGTGGGCTCGTCGAGGATGACCAACTTGATGTCCGCTTTCATGGCCCGGGCGATCGCGACCGACTGGCGCTGGCCGCCGGACAGCCGCCCCACCGACCGGTTCAGGTCGGTGAGCGTGATGCCCAGCGACGCCAGCCGCGTCCTGGTACGGGCGACGGCGGCGGCGTCATCGCGTACCGGGATCAGACCGAACATCCGGCGGCGCGGCTCGTCGCCCAGGATCAGGTTGTGGGCCACCCCGAGGTTCGGGCAGACCGCCAGATCCTGGTGGACCGTCTCGATGCCGGCCCGCCGGGCGTCGATCGGGCCGCCGAACTCGACCGGATGGCCGTCCAGTTCGATGCGGCCGGCGTCCGGCTTGTAGACGCCCGAGATCAGTTTGATCAGCGTCGACTTGCCGGCGCCGTTGTCGCCGACCACGCAGACGACCTCGCCGGCGCGTACCGAGAAGGTGCCGTCGCGCAGGGCGAAGACCGGTCCGAATCGTCGGGCCAGGCCGGTCGTGGCGAGCACCACCTCGCCGGGCTCGCGGGTGCGCGGCACGCCCAGGCCGTACTCGTCGGCGGCGTCCGGTGGCGGCGACGTCCCCGCCGCCACCGGTTCGGCCGCCTCGGCGGGCGGGTCGTCGCGTGCCGCGCGGGCCCGCCGGTGCTCGGCGATCTGGTCGGCGCCCAGGGCCAGCAGCAGCACCAGGCCCTTGAAGATCTGCTGCCACCAGTCCGCCAGCCCCGCGAAGATCAGACCGGAGCCGAGGATGCCGATGGTGGCGACGCCGACGAACACGCCGGCGGGGTGGCCGCTGCCGCCGGCGAACCCGACGCCGCCGAGGATGACGGCGGTGAGCACATCCAGCTCGAAGGCGGTGCCGATCTGCGGGGTGCCGCTGCCCAGCCGGGCGGTGGTCAGCACCGCGACCACACCCATGAGCAGGCCGTTGAGCACGTAGAGCCGGACGACCACCCAGTCGACGTTGATCCCGGTCAGCCTGGCCGCCTGCTGGTTGCCGCCGATGGCGAACAGCCGCAGGCCGGCGGCCGTGCGCAGCAGCCAGAAGCCGCCGACCACGAAGATGACCGTGGCGATGATGACCGGCAGCGGCACGTTGTTGATCCGGGCCCGGCCGAGGAAGATGAACGCCTCGGCGAAGCCGAACACCGACTTGCCCTCGCTGACCAGGTAGGCCAGTCCCTTGAAGACGGCCATGGTGCCCAACGTGACGATGAGCGGTGAGATCTTCATGTACTTCACGAGGATCCCGTTGGTCAGGCCGAGGACCAGCCCGGCAACCAGCCCGGCGAGCACCGCCACCCAGACGCTGCCCTGGTCCCGGGCGAAGCTCGCGACGATCACCGAGATGAGCGCGTACTGGCCGCCGATCGACAGGTCCACGTTGCCGGAGACGACCAGGAACATCGCGCCCACCGCCGCGATCGCGATCGCCGAGATGTTCATCAGAATGGACAGACCGTTGGAGACGGTGAAGAAGTTGTCGTAGGCGAACCCGAAGTAGGCCACCAGGACGACGCAGAGCATCGCCAGCCCGGTACGCCGGCTGGGCTCGCCGGGAACCAGGTAGCGGCGGTTCACCGGCGTGGAACTGATCGGCACAGCAGCAACCCCTAAGTGGCGGTTCAGGCGGCGTAGTTGATGAACTGGTCCCGTTCCTGGTAGCGGATGGAGCCCAGCAGCGTGAAGTACGTGCCGGCGTTCTTCCAGGTCTCGGCCACCGCCTTCATGTCGGCCTGGTACTTGTCGATGGTCTCGGCCGAGTTGAGCTCGATGGCGTTGAACTGCATGACCTGAGGGATCGGCTTGCCCTCCAGCCAGTCCGCCGCGAACTGTCCCCAGGCGTAGCCCATCAACGGGTAGGCGAAGGCGAAGCTGGCCTTGTACGCTCCGCCCTTGCGGATCTCGGCCAGGGCCTGCTCGTCGCCGTCGATCCCGGACAGGTACATGTCCGGCCGGTCCTTGCCGGCGGCCTGCAGCGCCGAGAGCGCGCCCAGGCAGTGCGTGTCACCGCCCACGACGACGTTGACGTCGGGGTGGGCCTGCAGGATGGTGTTCATCGCCTTGAAGCCGCCATCCTGGGTGAGGGCCGGCGGCTGCACGTCGGCGATGATCTTCACATCCGGTCCGGCGGTCTTCAGGCCGTCCAGCACGCCCTGGTGCCGGGCCTTGAGCACCTCGATGGTGTCGATGTTGAAATAGACGGCGTTGGCCTTGCCGCCCAGCTTCTCGGTGATGTACTTGGCGGCGGCCAGCCCCTGGGTGTTCCCGACCTTGTACTGGTCGGCGACGGCCTGTGAGGTGCTGGGCGGGGTCACCAGCGACATCACGGCGGCGCCCGCCTCGATCGCGCGCTTCATCAGCGGCGCCTGGGCGTTGGCGTCCAGCGGCTGGATGCACAGCGCGCCGATGCCGCGCTGCAGGAAGGTCTCGATCTGCTCGACGTTCTTGGCCGAGTCGTCGTTGGCGATCGCCGTCACGAACTCCAGCCCGCGGGCGGTGGCGGCCAGCTGGATGGATTGGGTGATCTGCAGGAAGAACTCGGCGTCGGAGGTGTTGGCCCAGGCGATCCGCTGGGGGATGTCGGGCTTCTCGCCCGCCGGGCCGCCGAACTGGAAGGGTGCCAGCTCCTTCTTCTCGGTGAGGCCGTTGCCGATCGCTTTCTGGGTGGCGGCGCCCGGTGCGGAGCTCTGCTCCGTGCCCGAGCCCGTCCCGCTGTCGACCGAACATGCGCTGAGTAGCGGGGCGCCGACAGCGATCCCGGCTCCGGTGATGACGCTGAGGCGCAGGAGATCGCGCCGGTTGAACTGGCCCAGGCCCTTCGACGTGTCAGGCATTGCTACCCCTTAGGGTTAGTCCGCTATGCGGACTACGTTTTTGCTATGCGGACCAAATTAGGAAGGCCGGAACGGCTGTGTCAATCACTCGACGTGTCGCGATCTTCGACTGGTACCGAGTTGTGACCAGGCAGGTTACGGAAGGTTCCCCGAGGTCAGCCCGGTGGCCACGGCGGATTCCCAGGCCGGGTCCCGTTCCAGCGGGTAGAGCGGTGCCGGGCGGGACCGGTAGTCGAGCTGGTCGAGCGCGGCCGGACAGTAACCCGGAGTACGGACGTAAACGGTCTGTGCGGCGTATCCGGCGAACGCGGCCTTCCACGCGATGGCCCCCTTGGCGACGATCACGCGAGCGCCGCGCGGCGCCAGGTCCAGCGCGCGCAGATGATCGTCATCGAACGGGACCACCCGGTTCTCGGTCAGCACGATCGCGCCGATCGGCGCCTCGATCACCGCCACCCGGCCCATCTCCACCCGCTGACCGCGCATGTACGAGCCGGTACGCAGGTACGACACGGCGCCGAAGCGGCGGACCGGCCCGGCCGCGCGGAACGGCGGCCCCATCACCGGGTCGCTGTGGCCGCCCACCCGCAACTCCATCCGGTCGGCGGACCCCGCGTGCGCCGCGGCCACCGCGGCCGGATCCCAGATGACCGCGATGGCGCCGGAAACGCCGGCTTGGGCCAGCGCGTGGAGCAGCGCCGTACCGTCGCCCGGTGAGCCGCCGCCCACGTTGTCCGCCACGTCGACCAGCACGGTGGGCCCCCGCCCCCGGACGCCGGCCAGCCTGGCCACCGCCTCGGCCGGGCTGACCAGCGGCGCGGAGAACGCCGCACGCTCCCGCCACACATGGGCGGCCAGCTCCCGGGCGCGCGCCACCGCGTGCGTCTCCGCCGCTAGGTACACCGCGAACCCGAGCCGGTCGCTCTCGGCGTAGGCGAACCCGGGCAGCGCGCTGGCGGCCCAGACGCCGGGCTCGGCGCGTAACTGGTCGGCCGCGGCGAGGATGGACCGCATCGGTTCGGCCACGTCCTCCTGGGACGGGGGCACCGTGAGCAGCGGAAGCTTCTCCAGGTGCCGGGCCGGGCGGCGTCCCCGCCACGGCGCGCGCAGCAGGCGCAGCACCGCCTCCATCGCCTCCGCGCCGCGTTCGGCCATGTCCACGTGCGGATAGGTGCGGTAGCCGACCAGGATGTCGGTGACCTCGGGCAGGGTGGCGCCGATGTTCGCGTGGTAGTCCAGCGTGGCGGCGATCGGGATGTCGCCGACGACGGCACGGAGCGCCGTGACGATCTCCGCCTCGGGGTCCGGATGGCCGTCGACCACCATCGCACCGTGCAGCGACAGCACCAGTCCGTCGAGGGGAAGCTGAGCCCGGGTGAGGGCGGTCAGCCGGCGCAACATCGACTCGAACGCCCGCGACCGCACCATTCCGGAGGGCAGCGCGGCACCGAAGAACAGCCCCACCGGATCTGCCGACCGCCGCCGGGCCGCGTCGATGGCCCCGCCCAGCTCAGTGCCCGTCCCACGGAGCGAGGCCACCAGTTCCCCGCCCTCGAAGAACTGGTACTGACGGAAGTCCGCCAATGTGGTGGGCTCGACTGCGAAGGTGTTCGTCTCCTGCCAGATTCCGCCCAGCCCGATCCGAACCGTCATCACTTTGCCCTTCCGATCAGCCAGGTGTACGATAAGCGAAATCTAGTTCCGTATATCGGACTTCGCAATGACGGGGTATCCACCCGGAAGGAGCCATTGGTACCGGTGACCAGCGAACGGCGGTCCGACGAGGTCGGAGTCCTCGTCAAGGCGCTCGACATCCTCGACCGGATGGCGACGGACGCACCCTGTACCGTGGCCCAGCTCTGCCAGCACACCGGGATCACCAAGCCGGCGGCGTACCGGATTCTCAAGACCCTCGACCAGCGGGGCTACGTGGTGCGCGACGAGGTGCGCCGGGAGTACTCGCTCGGCCCCGCGCTCTACGGCCTGAGCCGGGCGGCGCGGAACTCCACCGACCTGGTCCGGCTGACCCGCCCGGCCATGCAGTCGCTCAACGAGGAGTTCGGCGAGACCGTCAACCTCGGGGTGGTCAGCCACGGCCAGGTCGTCTACCTCGACGCGGTGGAGAGCCCCCAGCGGCTGCGCACGACGGTGCAGATCGCGCTGCGCGACCGGGTGCACACCACAGCGCTGGGCAAGGCGGTCCTCGCCGCGCTCCCCGAGGAGCAGGCCCGCGAGCTACTCGCCGAGGCCGACTGGTCGCAACCCACCCCCAAAGCCGTCAATTCGGTCGAGGAACTGCTCGCGACTCTTGGGCCCTTCCGCCGGCTCGGCTACGCCATCGACGACGAGGAGAACGAGGTGGGCTCCCGCTGCGTGGCCGCGCCCATCCTGGATGGTGAGGGCCGGCCGGTGGCCGCGATCAGCGTCTCCGCGCCCACCCCGCGCATGACCGACGAGACCCTGGCCACGGTGGGGCGGCGCCTGCTCGAGGTGTGCGCGGGGCTCGGCAACGCGCTCACCTGATCCGGGAAGGGAGTCCCCATGGCCTTCGACCTGTGGCTCCACGGGGCCACCGTGCTGGACGGCACCGGCGCGCCGGAGCGCCGGCTCGACATCGGGGTGACCGCGGACCGGATCACTCACCTGGAGGCGCCCGGAGCCTCCCCGGAGAACGGTGTCACGGCGGTCGAAACGGTCGATCTGACCGGGCTCACCCTCGCTCCCGGATTCATCGACATCCACACCCATTCGGACGTCAGCCTGTTGCTCGACCCGCGCGGCGAGAGTAAGGCCCTGCAGGGGGTGACCACCGAGGTGGTCGGCAACTGCGGGTACTCGGCCTTCCCGGTGCATCCGGCCCGCCACCACCTGCTGACCGACCACCTCGCCCGCCTGGGCGACGGCTCCGCCCCGGTCACCTGGACCGACTTCGACGGGTACGCCGAGGCCCTGACCGGCGCGCGACCGGCCATCAACGTCGCCGCCCTCGCCGGTCACGGCGCGCTGCGGATCGCCGCGATGGAAGACCCGTACGGGCCGGCCACCACCGCCGACGTCGCCCGCATGCGGCACCTGCTCGACGACGCGCTCGCGGCCGGCGCGTTCGGCCTGTCCACCGGGCTCACCCACACGCCGTCCTCACTCGGCGACCCCGGCGAGGTGGCCGCGCTGGTGGAGATCTGCGCCACGCACGACGCCGTCTACGCCACCCACGCCCGGGCCTCGGCCGGCCGGGAGCTGGCGGCCGTAGACGAGGCCGTCGACACCGCCAGGCGTACCGGCGGGCGGCTGCAGTTCTCCCACCTCGCGCTGAACGATCCCGCCTACTGGGGCCGCGCCGCCGACGCGCTCGCCCGCTTCGACACCGCCGAGGCGCAGGGTCTCGACGTGGCCTTCGACGTCTACCCCTACGCCGCCTCGTCCTCGGCACTGGTGCAGTACCTTCCCGAGTGGGTGCAGCGGGGCGGCAGCGCGGAGCTGCGCCGGCACTCCGGCGACGCCGCATGGCGGCAGCGCGCGCTTGGCGACATCCGAGCCGGCTTCTTCGGCGGCATTCCCTGGCACTGGGACCGGATCGTGATCACCGCCGCCGGGCCGTACGACGACCTGCCCGGCAGCTCGATCGGCGAGGTGGCCCGGCGTCGGAGCCGGCCGCCCGAGGAGGTCCTGCTCGACCTGTGCGTCGAGTTGGGCAGCGCGGCCCAGGTGGTGCTGCACTACCGCACCGAGGCCGACATGACCGCGTTCCTCGCCCATCGCCTCTCGATCGTGGGCTCGGACGGCAACGCGCTGCCGTTACGTGCCCGCGCCGACCAGCCGCACCCGCGCGCCTACGGCACCAACGCCCGGGTCCTGGGGCGTTACGTGCGCGAACTCGGCGTGCTGGCCTGGCCCGACGCGGTACACAAGATGACCGCCGCCCCGGCGGCCCGGCTCGGCCTACGCGATCGCGGGCAGATCCGTCCGGGATTCGTCGCCGACCTGGTCGCCTTCGACCCCTCCACGGTGGCCGACCGGGCCACCTTCGAACAGCCCCGGCAGGCGCCGGTGGGGATCGCGCTGACCGTCGTCGGCGGTCAGATCGTCGTACGGGACGGCGTGCTCGGCACCGCCCGTCCGGGAAAGGTGCTGCGCCATGCGGGATGAGCCGAAGGTCACGCCGGAGAAAGGGCTGCCCGACGTCGCCGACCCGCGCGGAGCCCAGCTCTTCGACGGCACGTTCCCGCTGCCCACCGCCGTGCTGCTGCGGGACGAACTCGAGCACAACCTCGCCACGATGGCCGCGTACTGCGCGGCCAACGGCGTGCTGCTGGCCCCCCACGGCAAAACGACGATGTCCCCGCAGATCATCGAACGGCAGCTCGCGGCCGGGGCGTGGGCGATCACCGTGGCGACCGCGTGGCAGGCCCGGACGGTGGCCGACATGGGCGTGCGCCGCCTGGTGCTGGCCAACTGCGTCGTCGACCCCGGCTCGCTCCGGCTCCTCAACGACGTGCTGGCACGCCATGACGACCTCGAACTCTACTGCTACGCCGATTCGCCGGCCGCGCTGCACGCTCTGGAAACCGGCATCGACGCGGGCCTGCGCGGCCGAGCGCGGGTTCTCGTCGAGCTCGGGGTGGCCGGTGGACGGACCGGTCTGCGCGACGACCGCGACGCGCTCGCCCTGGCGGCCAGGATCGCGGGCGGCCCCCTGGGGCTGGCCGGATTCTCCGCTTTCGAGGGCATCCTGCGCGGAGCCGACCTAACCGGCACCCTGGCGCTGGTCGACCGGCTCCTCGACCGGCTCTCCGGCGTGGCGCGCACCGCGTACGCGGACGGGCTGATCGGGGCCGGACCGCCGCCGATCGTCACCGTGGGCGGCAGCGCCTACTTCGACCGGGTGGTGGAGCGACTGGCGCCGGCCCTGGCCGGCACACCGTTCCTGACCGTCCTGCGCAGCGGGTGCTACGTCACCCATGACGCCGGTGGCTACGAGGCGATCTCCCCGTTCGGCGCCCTGCCCCGGGCACCGTACCGGCTCCGCGAGGCGCTGCGGATCTGGGCGCCGGTGCTGTCCCGCCCCGAGCCGACGCTGGCGCTGGCCGGGCTGGGCCGTCGGGACGCCTCCACGGACGACGGGCTGCCGGTGCCCCGCATGGTGCGCGACCGCACCGGCCTGATCACCCAGCTCGACGGCGAGCTACGGGTGACCGCCGTCAACGACCAGCACGCCTATCTCGCCCTGCCCGCGGACCTGCCGCTCGCGGTGGGCGACGTCGTCGCGTTCGGCATCTCCCACCCGTGTACGACCTTCGACAAGTGGCGGGTCATCCCGATCGTCGACGCCGACTACACGGTGACCGAGCTGGCGTACACCCATTTCTGATCAGCAGGCGTTGACCTGGATCCAGTAGTCCGGGCGGGTTTGGCGGAGGGAGGTGGTGGTGCCGCTGGTGCCGAGGTACTGGCCGGAACCGGTGGCGTAGACGAGGAAGAAGAAGCGGACGAAGGCGCGGCCGGCGGAGACGTGGGTGCCGTTGGTGGTGCGGTGGCACGGCTGCGGCTGGGCCGTTGGAGTGGGGGTTGGGCCGGTCGTGGGGGTCGCGGTGCCGGTCGGCGTGGGAGTCGGGGTCGGAGTCGCGGTCGGGGTCGGGGTGGGACTCGCGGTGGGGGTCGCCGTTGGGGTGGCGGGGTTGGCGCTGAGGAGGATGTTCGGGGAGCCGGTGCCGGGGCTGGTGATCGCGTTCTTGATACCTGCGTTTACGAGGGTGTCGCGAATCTGTTGCGGGGTGGCCGTGGGGGTCGCGGCGAGGAGCAGGGCGGCTGCGCCGACTACGTGGGGGGTGGCCATGGAGGTGCCGCTGATGGTGTTCTTGGCGGTTGGGCCGGTGTACCAGGCTGAGGTGATGTCGGTGCCGGGGGCGAAGATGTCCAGGCAGGTGCCGTAGTTGGAGTAGGTGGCGCGGGCGTCGGTGCGGGTGGTGGCGCCGACGGTGATTCCGGCGGGGACCCGGGACGGGGAGGTGTTGCAGGCGTTGGCGTTGCTGTTGCCGGCGGCCAGGCCGTACACGACGCCGGAGTTGATGGAGTTGGTCACGGCGGTGTCGAGGGCGGTGCTGGCGGAGCCGCCGAGGCTCATGTTGGCGACGGCCGGTTTGGCGGCGTTCTGGGTGACCCAGTCGATTCCGGCGATCACGCTGGAGTTGCTGCCGCGGCCGGCGCAGTCGAGGACCCGGACGCCGACGAGTTTCACGCCTTTCGCCACTCCGTAGGTGGTTCCGCCGACGGTGCCGGCGACGTGGGTGCCGTGGCCGTTGCAGTCGGTGGCGTCGGCGTCGTTGTCGACGAAGTCGCGGCCGGAGACCGCCCGGCCGCCGAAGTCCTGGTGGGTGGTGAGGATGCCGGTGTCGATGATGTACGCGGTGACGCCGGCGCCGTTGCCCGCGTACGAGTAGCGGTTGTCCAGCGGTAACGCCCGCTGGTCGATGCGGTCCAGCCCCCAGGAGGGCGGGTTGAGCTGCTCCGCGTCGAGGGTGACCACCCGGTCCTGCTCGACGTAGGCGACCTCGGGGTCGGCGGCCAGGGCGCGGGCCTCCTCTGGGGTGGCCTCGATGGAGAAGCCCTTGAGCGCCCGCTGGTAGACGTTGGTGACCTCCCCGCCGTTCTCCTCGACGAGGTCCCGGGACTGGGCCCGGACGTTCGGTTCGCGCGGGTCCTCCAGCACCACGATGTAGCTGCCGGGGATGGCATCCGGCGCCCCCAGGCCGACAATGGCGGGAGTCGTCGCATGAGTCGGTGTGGTCATGGTGGTGAGGGTCACCAAGGCGGCGATGACGGCCACACCTCGGGAGGTTCGATGCATCGGGGTCCCCTTCCGGAACAAGCAGAAGACGCCCCACACACCGACAAATCACGAAATATCGTGAAAAACCGCTCGGGCGTGACAGCGCCAGGTCCCGAGCTTCCACGAAATTTCGCGAGGAATCAGGTGGTATGTCATTTCCGGTCTGACGACCGGAGCGCCCGCAGCACAGCGAGTACAGTCGGCAGTTCATCGTCGGCCAGCGACTCCACGATGCCCCGCAACTCCTCCCGCTGCGCCGACGGATCATCCCCCAGCCACCGCCCCCGCGGCCGCCGCGGCCCCAGCAGCGTCACCAGCGAGTGCGTGGGCAGCCCCAGAATGATCTCCAGCTCCCCCACCGCCGCCAACGACGAGGACCGCTCCGGCCGGGACCGCCCACGCTGCCAGTTGCTCAGGCTGGCCAGGCTGACATGCGTACCACGTTCGGCCAGCCGTACATGGAGACGTTCCAGGGACAACCCCCGGGCCGCGATGGCGGCCCGGAGTGCCCGTTCGAACGGCCCGGTCCGGAGCAGTACGGCCAGTTCCCGCTCCGTCCCACGCGCCCGATCAGTTGCCACACATGTCACATTTACATTGACATGCGATGGCGTCCATCACTGCTGTGTGATCTTCACATCATCAACGCCGGCTTCGACCAGTGAGGCCGTCGAGGCGTCCGCCGCCTGGATGGTGATCTGCACCGTCTGCCCGGCGAACGACGACAGGTTGGCGGTGGCCACCCCCCACGCGCCGTTCCGGTTGGACGCCGCCCCCAGTTGCTGGAACACCTGGGTCCCGTTCACCAGCACCCGCAGGTAGTCGGCGGTGGAGGAGTTGGACCCGTGCGCCAGGTACCAGGAGAACGACAGGGTCAGCGTCCCGCTCGCGGGCAGCGTGATGGACGGCGACCGGATCGAGGTCACCCCGCCGTCCACGTCGTAGTCACCCGCGGAGGCGCCCGCCAGCGGACCGGTCACCAGGTCGTAGCTGCCGCTGACGGTGGTGCCCAGCTGCTTGGCCCCGCTGGAGTTGGTGTCCTGCGGATCGGCCCGCTCCCACTGGCCTAGGGTGGCCGTGTCGGTGCCGAGCGGGTTGACCGTCCAGCCGGTGGCGGTCTCGAAGGTGTCGTTGTAGACCACGGTCGGCGGGGTGGCGTTGCAGTACTGGACCTCCTTGCCGATGATCCGGTAGACGCAGTCGGAGTACTCCAGGAAGCGGAGCACCGCCTCCCGCAGCTTGGTGGTCTGTGGCACGATCTGCTCGTCCGGCGGGTAGAAGCCGGGGTTGGAACCGGTCGGGTACATCTCGATGGTGTAGGCGAAGATCTTGTAGACGCCCCACATCCAGTCGTCGATGGAGCCGTCGGTGATGTAGAGGTCGCTGGCCTGTTCCGGCGTGTAGCCGCTGGCGGTGGAGGCCATGTTCTGGCCGAGTGTGGCGTGCGCGTTCCGGTCGTCCAGGGTCAGGCCGGGCGCCGTGTCGGCGGTGGTGTACCCGTACGGCCAGAGGATGAGCTGCCCGTAGGTGTGCCAGTCGATGGTGGACTTGATCTGCTGCACGCCGCCGACCACCCGGCTCCTGACGAAGTCGGCGACCGCCTTCACCTCGGGGGCCGACTCGGCGGACGGGCCCCGGTAGGTCTCGCTGGAGGTGGTCCCGGAGGAGCCGCCGCAGCAGCCCCACTGGTAGGCCCAGTTCCGGTTGAGGTCGGTGCCGACCGCGCTGGAGCCGGCGTTGGGCTGCCGGTTCTTCCGCCAGGACCGGTAGGAGCCGGTGGCGATGTCGTACTCGCCGCCGTCCGGGTTGAGGTCCGGCATGATCCAGATCTCCCGGGTGTTGACCAGGTTGGTGATCCGGGAGTCGGTGCCGTAGCTGTCGGTGAGCAGGTTCATCAGGTAGAGCGCCATCTCGACGGTGAGATGTTCGCGGGCGTGCTGGTGGGCCGTGAAGAGCACCTCGGGCTCGTTCTCGTCGGTGGCCACGTTGTCGCTGATCTTGATGGCGATCAGGTCCCTGCCCTCGTACGAGGTGCCGTAGCTGATCTTCCTGAGGATCGCCGGGTGGTCCAGGACCGCCTGGTTGATCTCCGCCGTCATCTCGGCGTAGTTGTGGTAGCCGCTGTCGGCCGCCGGGAAGTCCTGCAGCTGCGGCACCACGGGGGTCAGGGGCTTCGGCAGGACGGTGACGGTGTGGCCGAGCGCCCTGATGGCCGCGACCTCGTTCTCGGTGGCGGTCACGACCACGTCCGCGGCGCTCACCTCGTCGATGGCGGCGCCCGTGGCGGCGATGGCGGAGCGCTGCGGCTGGGTGGTCACCCCCGCGACCCGGTACTGACGGTTGGCCGGTGGTTCGGCCGCGGACTGGGAGGCGGTCGCCCCGGTCAGTCCCCAGGCGCAGAACATCACGAACAGTGTTAATGCAGTTAAGACGCGCTTCACCCTTTGTGCCCTCCATCTGGCAGACCTTGTGGTCAAGGTCAGATGGCGGCAGCGATCATACAAGTAGTCCGCACGACGCGAAGTCAAGACGGTTAAGCGACCGTGTCAGACGCCTGTGCTTCTCCAGCAATACTGTGATTTTTCAAGCAAACGGCCCGGCCTTCGGGAAAAAGGCCGGGCCGTTTCGATCCCCGGATCAGGGACCCTGCTTGTCCCGCCCGTCATAGCCGAGCAGCCGCATCGCGACCTCCGGCTCCATCGCGGCGGCCAGCAACTGCGCCCGCTCGTTGGCCCGGTCCCTGGACTCCTCGGCCCGTTTCCTGGTCGCCTGCTGGTTGCGCACGATGAGCGCGATGGCCACGATCAGGCCGATCAGCACCAGGATGCCGACCAGGAACGCGATGATGGTCCCGGTGCTCAGACCGCCGCCGCTCATCTCGGCCGACTCCGGCGTCATCCCGGCGCCGAAGGCCGCGAACAGCAGCACGACGAAGACCACCAGTGCCATCGAGGCCCCGACCAGCGCCCAGAGCATGCCCCGGCCCTTGGACGTCTCGACCGGCGCGGGCGGCGGGTACGGCTGGGCGTACCCGGCCGGCGGAGGCGGCGGCTGACTCCCGCCGTTCCACGGCACGAAGTCGGGTGAGGCCACCCCGGCCGCCCCGGCCACCGCCCCGCGGTTGCCGTTGCCGTTGGTCTGCACGATCTCCCCGGCGATGAAGGCGGGCCCGGCGGCGGGGTAACCCACCCCGGCGCCGACCGGCTCCAACTGCTGGACCTGCTGGTAGACCGGCAGCGGCAGCATGGACTGGTCGTGCTCCAGGTGGGCCCGGAGCGCCGCCTCGTGGTAGGCGTCGATCTCGGCCACGAAGCGCGGGTCCTTGTAGATCCTGCCGTCCACGATGGTGCCCGGCACGCCGTCCATGACCGCCTTGACGTCCTCACCGCTGAGCGTCTTGTACGTCTCCAGCGCGTGCGCCACGGCGAGCACCTCGGCCCGGTTCTCCCGGAGGATGTTCTCGGCCTTCTCCAGCAGTCGGCTGAGGGTGTACTCGACCCGCATGCCCAGCGCCTCGGGGGCGATGTTCTCGTCATTGGGGCCCAGCCGCTGGGCCAGGAAGCCGATCCGTCCCGGCTCGCCGCGCCGGCGCTGGTCCGGTTCGCCCGGCTGGATCCCCAGGTCCTGGAGCGCGGGCAGCGAGGCGATGCCCACGCCCATGCCCCAGTGCGATTCCATGCGTCCGGCCACCAGCGTGGCGTTGGCCAGGTCGCCGGAGACGCCGGAGGAGTTGTCCTCGCCGAAGAACATGCGCTCCCCCGCCAGCGAAGCCAGCGAGGTCAGGATGTGCGCCTCGTAGGTGGACTTCCACTCGGTGAACTGGTCCTCCAGCGGAATCCTGGACACCATGCCCAGGTAGCCGGCGCCCTTCTCGATGGTGGCCAGGTCGATCTCGGTGTAACGCTGGACACGGATAGCCATCACCGCGTGGCAGGCCTCGTGCACGGCGGTGGCGTGCCGCTCGCGCTCGACGTACTCCACACCCTCCGGCGGGCCGAGATCCTTCAGGTGCTTGGCCGCGATCACGTCCTGCCAGGTGATCACCTCCCGGCCGTCCCGGATGGCGATGATCAAAGACTCGTTGACCAGGTCCTTGATCGTGGCGCCGGTGGCGTACGGGGTGATGGTGGCCAGCTTCTCGATCTGCTCGTCGGTGATCTCGTGGTTCACCTTTTCGAAGTAGCCCTGGTACGTGCGGAGGCGTCCGGCCTTGGACGGGTAGCCGACCTTGTAGATGCGGTCGATACGGCCCGGCCGCAGCAGCGCCTCGTCCAGCGCGTTGGGCATGTTGGTGGCCATCATGACGAGGATGCGGTACTTGGGTGGCGGCTTGGGGCGCATGCCGAGCAGTCGCCGTACGTGGCGGTTGATGATGCCGCGCGGTTTCTTCAGGCCGGACAGCTCGGTGAGCAGGGCCTGGAGGGTACCCATGTCCCCACCACCGCCGCCCATCATGTTGCCGCCCATCATGAAGAAGTTCCGCCGGCGGGCGGGCTCCTGCGGCGGGGCGAAGCTCTCCTCCAGCATGCTGCGCATGTTGCTGGACATGTAGCTGTAGCCGTTGCAGCTCATCCTGTCCACGAGCGGGCTCATCCGGGGACCGGCGTTCGGGCCCTGCTGGGCCAGTGAGCCGCGGCGGCCCAGCGAGTCGGCCTCGTCGAAGAAGACGATCACGCCGCCGTACCGCAGGGCCAGCTTGCGCAGCTTACGGAAGAGCGACTTGACCTTGAGGATGCCGATGCCCATGAACATGTTCACGAACGCGCCCGGGTCCACGAACACGTACGGCTTGCCGGTCTCGCCGGCCACCGCCTCGGCCATCAGGGTCTTGCCGGTGCCGGGCGGCCCCCACAGCAGCAGACCGCTGGGCACGTAACCGCCGCGCTTCTCGATCTCGTCCGGCCGCTCCAGGAAGACGATGTTCTCCTTGACCCGCTCGACCACGTGGTCCTGGCCCCAGACGTCGGAGAACCGGGTCTTGATGTCGTCCGGGAAGTAGGTCTCGATGCCGCCCTTCGACAGGAACCAGAACAGACCAATGAACTGGAACATGATGAAGAAGAACGCGAAGGCCAGCTGCGCCACGTACGGCAGCGCCGACCAGAGCAGCGCCGGCGCCTGAAACAGCGCCTGGATCGGCGAGGGGTCGTTCGGCAGCGCCTCGGCCAGCACGAACGCCAGGATCGTGATCCAGAACGCCCACTTGATGAAGCGGGCCAGGCGGAACCGGTTCCAGTCGCTGAAGGTGCGGTGGCTCCAGCGCTCGAAGCCGCCGAACACGCCCTTGGTCCAGAACCGGTGGTAGCCGGCCGAGCGTTCGCTGATCAGGAAGTGCACCTGACGCAGGGCGTCCAGGCCGATCAGATAGAGCAGCCAGGGGGTGGCCTTGGCCTGCTCGTAGAGGGCGTCCTGGAACGTCATGATGCCGTCGAACTCGCCGTACGTCTTCACGGCCAGTAGGAGGAACGCCAGGCCCAGGATGATGATGATCTTAGAACGGTCCCAGAAGGCCATCCGCTTGCGGGTCTTCGGGTCCCGATCATCCGGGCCGGAACCCGGGGCACGCAGCCCTTCGTACGTCATGCGGGGGGCATTCATCGCTGCGTCACCACCCGGGTCTCTGATCTATGGTCAACGTGGGCTCCTTACCCGAGCATCTTCCTGACCTTGAATGACTGCGTGACCCCGTCGAGCTCGGAGGCCCGCTGCCGGTAGCAGGTGGCCGAGCAACGGACCAGCAGAATCGACATCTTCGTGTCGTCCTCGTTGAGGTACGCGGTGAGGTCGAAGGTGTGCGTGCCGCCGGTGGCCCCGAGCTGGTAGTTGAACCGCACGTGCACTCCGCGCACGCCGTCGCCCGGCTGGAGCACGTCGTCGGCGAGCAACTCGAAGTTGCGCAGCGGGTAATCGGGGCTCTGCTCGGCGATCTGGTCGCGGTACGACTTGGTCACCGGCAGTATGGCGTTGCGCAGCACGTTGAGCGACACGGTGTCGCGCGTTTCCTCGGAGAGCGGCTGCACCGTGGAGAACACGAAGGGCTGATCGGCGCTGGCGTCCCCGAGCGGGATGAAGTGGTCGACGTTCGGTTTCTTCGCGTCGCCGTCGAAGGCCGCCGACCACACCAGCTGGGCGCGGAGTTTCGCGGTCTCCGACTCCGGGTCCTCACCGGTGAGCATCTGCTGGATCGGCGCGTGGTCCACTTTCGGCCAGGACGCCGGAACCTTGAAATACGTTTCGCCCTCATTGTCACGGACATACGTGAACTGAGCGCCGCCACACCCTGCGAGTCCGGCGGCGAGCGTGGCTGCCGCGAGGGCCGCCGTAACTGCGGAACCCACCCGCGATCTTTTCACCTGGGCCATACCTCCGCTTTGCGGGCCTACGAGGTAGTCTTGCCCGTTTCCCAAGTATCCATCTCACGGGAAGGTTGTTACATCTTGGAAAACTTGACCAAATCTTGCCCAGATCTTAGCTCGACTTGTTACATGATCACAGCTCTAGGAGATCTGGGTAGTTGAAGGATAAACAGTTGCGGCGCACGCTATTGGTGCTCCTTTCCCCGGAATCGCCGATTCGTAACCGACATCCGAAACCTGTCACAACAGCACCATGCGTGCCGTCGGTCTGTAACATCCCGCGCCATCGTGCACGACATATTGGTACACCCAGGGCAAGGGTGCTCACGACCCTGGGCAGGCCCCGCCAAGTGGCCGACCATGGGAAAGACAACCACTCGCGGAACCGGGCGGGGACGGGAAGTGCCAGATGAGTGAGCCAGAGGACCGCACGCGCGGCCTGGAGATCATGAAGCGGGTGTACGGCTGGGACCACGTCGGAGACGCCCCCGGCGACTTCTTCGCGATGACGGTCGAGCACCTGTTCGCCCAGGTGTGGGCCAGGGACGGGCTCTCCATGCGGGACCGGCGGCTGCTGCTGACCGGCCTGCTGGTCGGCCAGGGCCTGCACGACGCGCTCGCCACCCAGTTGGACGCCGCGCTCCGCACCGGAGAGCTGACCCCGGACGAGTTACGCGAAGTGGTCGTCTTCCTCACCCACTACGCGGGCTGGACCGTTGGCGCGAAACTGAACGACCAGGTCGAGGAGCTGATCGCGCGCACCCTCGACTAGCCTCTAGTCTGCGGGGATGCTCACCGCTCTCATCACCGGCGCCACCGCGGGAATCGGCGCGGCGTTCACCCGCCGCCTGGCCGGGGACGGGTTCCGCCTGGTGCTGGTCGCCCGCGACCGGGAACGCCTGGCCGCCGCCGCCGAGAACCTCCGCAAACGGTACGGCGTGCCCGTCGAGGTGCTCCCCGCCGACCTGTCCACCGAGGCCGGGCTGTCGGCCGTGGAGGAGCGCCTGCGGGCCGGCGGGGTCGACCTGCTGGTGAACAACGCCGGCTTCGGCCATCCGGGCGAGTTCCTCGAGGTCCCGGTGGCGGAGGAGCTGACCATGCTCCGGGTGCACTGCGAGGCCGTGCTCCGGCTGACCTACGCGGCGCTGCAGTACCTGACCGAGCGGGGGCGGGGTGGGGTGATCAACGTCGCCTCGGTGGCGGCGTTCTTCTCCCGGGGCACCTACAGCGCCTCCAAGGCGTGGGTGGTCAACTTCAGCGGCTCGGTGGCCGCCGAGGTGCCGGGGGTGCGGGTGATGGCGCTCTGCCCGGGGTTCGTGCGGACCGAGTTCCACCGGCGCGCGGAGATCGATGTTTCCGGGGTGCCGGACTTCCTCTGGCTGGACGCCGACTACGTGACCCGGGTGGCCATGCGCGACCTGGCCCTGGGCAAGGTGGTCAGCGTGCCCAGCCTGCGGTACAAGGCGATCGTCGGGGTGGGCCGGTTGATCCCTGCCAACCGCGTCGCCTGGATCTCCGCCCGGGTCGGCCGCCGCTACCGCTGATCACTCCGGCGGCTTCACGGAGCGGCCACTGCAGGCGCGGGGATGTCAATCCCCGGACTCGATGATCACTTTGAGTAGCATCACGGTCATGTTCGGTAACCCTTCGCGCCGCCCCGAGCTGGTCGTGCAGCTCATCGGGCATCTGGGTCAGGGCGGGGCGGAGCATCAGGGCGTGCTGCTCGCCAAGGAGCTGGCGGCCCGGGGCGTACGCTCCGAGGTCCTGGTCATGTACGGCGGCGGCCGGGACGAGACCCTGCAAAAGGCCGGAATCCCCGTCCATCACCTGGGATTCCGCACCTTTTCGCGGTACGGGCTGCGGGCGCTGCCCGCCGTGCTCCGGGGCTGCCTGCGCATGATCGTCTACCTGCGGCGCAGACGCCCCGACGTGCTCCACACCCACCTGTTCCAGGGCCACCTGACCACCGCGCTGCTGGCCCGCCCGGCCGGCGCGCGGGTACTGGTGGCGGCGGCACACGCCATGACCGGCCGGCGCGGAGCCTCCCGCCTGGTCCGCCTGCTGGACCGGCGGGCCGCCCGCCGGGCCGACTACCTGCTGGCGGGCGGCGGCGAGCTGGCCAGGCGGGTGGCCGAGAGCACCCGCCTGCCGGACGGCAGGATCGGCGTGGCCTACGCCGGGCTGCCCGCCGACGCGTTCGCCCGGTACGTGCCCGCCCAGATCGACACCCGGGGCCCGGTCATCCTGGCCATCGGCGCCCTGCACCCGTCCCGGGGCCACAGCGTCCTGCTCGGGGCCGCCTCCTTGCTCCGGCAGCGGGGCCTGGACTGCACGGTGGTGATCCTCGGCGAGGGCCCGGAGCGCGCGACGCTCAGCCGCCTGGCCGCCAGCTTCCGGGTGGACGCCCGGCTGCTCGGCGCCCGGCCGGACGTCGGCCGGTGGCTGGCCAGGGCCGACGTGCTGGCCCACCCGTCGTTGTCGGAACACGCGGGGCTGGCGGTGATGGAGGCGATGGCGGCCGGGGTGCCGGTGGCGGCCAGCGCGATCGGCGGCGTGCCCGAACTGCTCACCGGCCGGGGCCTGCTGGTGCCGCCCGGCGACGCGGACGCGCTGTCCCGGGCCCTGGAACGGCTGCTCCGGGACCGTGCGCTGGCCTCCGCGCTGACCTGGCGGGGCTACTCGTGGAGCAAGGAGCACCTGCACGCCGAAGCGGCTGCCGACCGGCACCTGTCCATCTACGGCCGGTTGCTGGCCGCCCGATGAAGCACCTGGAGCGGGAATGTGCGGGATAGCGGGACAGGTCGCCGTCGGCGGCCCCGACCACCACCTGGTCCGGCGGATGTGCGACGCCCTCGCGCACCGGGGACCCGACGGCGACGGCTTCCACCACGGGCCACGCGCCGCCTTCGGCATGCGCCGCCTGGCGGTCACGGACGTGGCCAGAGGCGGCCAGCCGGTACGCAACGAGCGCGGCGACGTCACCGTCGTGTTCGACGGCGAGATCTACAACTACCCGGAGCTCCGCACCGAACTGCTGGCCAGGGGCCACCAGCTGCACAGCGGTTCCGGAGCCGAACTGATCCCCCACCTGTACGAGGAACACGGCCCCGACCTGGTGCACCGGCTGCGCGGCATGTTCGCCTTCGCGCTCTGGGACGACCGGACGGGACAGCTGCTGCTGGCCAGGGACCGGCTCGGCAAGAAGCCGCTGTTCTACCGCGAGCGGGCCGGAACGCTGACCTTCACCTCCGAGCTGAAGGCGCTCCGCCAGGACCCGGAGCTCCCGCAGGCGGTCAACCTGGAGGCCCTGCACCACTATCTGACCTACCGGTACGTCCCGGCCCCGCTCTCCCTGCTGGACGGCGTGCACAAGCTGCCGCCCGGGCACCTGCTGATCTGGCGGGACGGCACCACGCAGGTCCGGCGTTACTGGCGGCTGGACGCCACGCCCCGGCCGGTGGCCGACGAGGAGAACGAGGCCGCCCGGCTCCGCGAACTGCTGTTGGACGCCACCCGGCGGCGGCTGGCGGGCGAGCGCCCGATCGGGGCGTTCCTGTCCGGCGGCATCGACTCGGCCGCGGTGGTCGCCGCCATGGCCCGGGTGACCGGCGGGCGGCTGCGCACCTTCACCATCGGCTTCGAGGACCCGCGCTTCGACGAGCGGGTTCCGGCCCGCGCCCTGGCCGGCATGTACGGCACCAGCCACCACGAGTTCGTGGCCACCCCGTCGGCGGCCGAGTCGGTGGCCGGGCTGACCCGCCACTTCGACGAGCCGTTCGCCGACGCCTCCGCCATCCCCAGCCTCTACCTGGCCAGGATGAGCGGCGCGCACGTCACCGTGGTGCTCAGCGGGGACGGCGGGGACGAGTGCTTCGCCGGGTACCAGCGGCACCTGCTGATGGCCCGCCTGGGCGCGGCCCGGGCGCCGGGCCCGCTCAGCCGGGCCCTGACGGCGGCGGGCAACGCGCTGGTCGCGCGCGGCGCGCCGGGCACCCCGCTCCGCCAGACCGGCTGGACGCTGCGCGTGCTCGGGCAGCCGCCGTCCCGCCGGTACGCCGGGCTGATGACCTGCTTCGACCATGAGGAGAAGCTGGCGCTCTACACGCCGGAGGCACGGGCGGCCCTGACCGGCGTGCGCAGCGGGGCGCTGGTGGACGAGGCGTACGCGACCTCCCGGGCGCGCACCCCGCTCGGGCGGGCGGTGGACGCCGACATCGCCACCTACCTGCCGGGTGACCTGCTGGTCAGGACGGACATCACCACGATGGCGCACTCGGTGCAGGCCCGCTCGCCGTTCCTGGACCACGTGCTGCTGGAGTGGGCGGCCGGGCTGCCCGACGACCTGCGGATCAGGAAGGGGCGGACCAAGCACCTGCTGCGGGAAGCGGTCGCCCCGTGGCTGCCGCCCGAGACGCTCGCGCTGCCGAAGAAGGGCTTCGGCGTGCCGCTGGCCGCCTGGCTGCGCACGTCCCTGCGCGATCTGGCCTACGACGCGCTGACCGATCGCACCGCCGCGTCCCGGGGCTTCTTCCAGCCGGAGGGCATCGCCCGGCTGCTGGAGGAGCACATGTCCGGCCACGACCACGCCACCCGAATCTGGACGCTGCTCCAGTTCGAACTCTGGCAGCGTGCCGCGACACCTGTCCGGGTGTGATCCCGGGTAACGCCCATATCGGCGGCCGGACAACAGCCATGACCTGGGCGCGTGTGACGCGCCCGGCCCTGACTCGCACAGATGAGGAGTCACCTTGACCGCTACGACCTATCTGATCACCGGCGGCTGCGGGTTCATCGGATCGCACCTCACCGATGCCCTGCTCGCCCGGGGTGACGCGGTGACCGTCCTCGACGACCTGTCCACCGGGCGGGCGGCCAACCTGCGCCAGTCGGCCGCCCATCCCCGGCTGCACGTGGTCCAGGGCTCGGTCCTGGACGGGCTGCTGGTGGACGAGCTGACCCACCAGTGCGACGTGGTCGTGCACCTGGCCGCCGCGGTCGGGACGCGCCTGATCGCCGACCACCCGCTCCGCTCGCTGACCACCAACATCCGGGGCGCGGAGACCGTCATCGCGGCGGCCCACCGCTACCGGCGGAAGATCCTGCTGGCCAGCAGCAGCGAGATCTACGGCAAGAACACCGCGGTCCCGCTGGGCGAGGACGCCGAGCGCATCCTCGGCAGCACCGCCGTGGCCCGCTGGTCGTACGGCACCGCCACCGCGGTGGACGAGCTGATGGCCGCCGCCTACCACCGGGAACGCGGCCTGCCCGCCGTCATCGCCCGCCTGTTCAACACCGTGGGCCCCCGCCAGAGCCCCGCCTACGGCGTGGTCGTCCCCCGCCTGGTACGGCAGGCCCTGGCCGCCCGCCCGCTCACCGTCTACGGCGACGGTACCCAGACCCGCTGTTTCGTGCACGTCCTGGACGTGGTGGACGCCCTGATCCGCCTGCTCGACGAGCCGCTCGCGGTCGGCCAGACCTTCAACGTGGGCTCGGCCGAGGAGGTGAGCATCCTGGAACTCGCCAAGACCGTGATCGAGCTGACCCGGAGCAGCTCGCCGGTGGAGATGGTGCCCTACCACGAGGTCCACGAAAAAGAGGTCTATGAGCGCGGCTTCGAGGACCTGCCCCGGCGGGTGCCCGACACGTCCCGGCTGCGCGCCCTCACCGGCTGGCGGCCCACCCGAAACCTGGACGACATCCTGCTGGACACCATCACCGACACCATCAGGGAGACGGCCCGGGGGAAGTCCCGGTGACGGCTCCGGTCGTCCCTGCGAAGTGACTGCGGCGCGTCGGCTGCGCTGGCGGGGGCGGTTCGAGCATGGTGTAACTATCTGCATCCGGGTAGCTACAGGGGGCCTTCATGCTGCGTGTCGCCATTCCGAACAAAGGGGAACTCTCCGGCCCGGCGGTCACGCTGCTCCGCGAAGCCGGGTACGCGCAGCGCACGGGGACCAAGGAACTCGTCGTGGCGGACCGGGAGAACGGCGTCGAGTTCTTCTACCTGCGGGCCGCCGACATCGCCACCTATGTCGGCTCCGGCCGGGTCGATCTGGGCATCACCGGGCGCGACCTGCTGCTGAACTCCGAGGCCGCGGCCGAGGAGGTCCTGCCGCTGGGGTTCGCCCGGTGCGCCTTCCAGCTGGCCGCCAGGCCGGGGGCCGTGGCCTCGGTGCACGATCTGACCGGGCGGGTCATCGCGACCGGTTACCCGGGGATCCTCGGCAAGTACCTGGCCGACCACGGGGTGGCGCCGCGCCGGATCCTGCGGGTGGACGGCACGGTCGAGATCGCGCTGCACCTCGGGGTGGCCGACGCCGTGGCGGACGTGATCGGGTCCCCGGCCGCGCTGGCCGACCGGGGCCTGGAGGCCGTCGGGCCCGCGATCATGACCTCCGAGGCGATCCTGGTCCGCCCGTACTCCACCACTCCCGGAGAGGGTCGCGCCAGCCGTTTCGTCCGCCGCCTGCGCGGGGTGCTGATCGCCCGCGACTACGTGCTGATGGACTACGACATCCGCATCGAGGACGTCGCCCACGCCCTGACGCTCACCCCCGGGCTCGAATCCCCCACCGTCTCGCCGCTGCACCGGGCGGGCTGGGCGGCGGTACGCGCGATGGTTCCCGCCCACCAGACCCAGACCATCATGGACCACCTCAAACTGGCGGGCGCCCACGCCATCCAAACCACCCAGATCCAGGCATGCCGCCTCTGAATCCTATTTACCAGCCGGTCGCGGCGGCCGGTTCCCCGCAGGCGCAGGAGTTCTCCCTGGCGTCGGTGCGCGCCTGGACGGCGGCGATCGAGAACTCCGGCACCGCCACGGCCGCCGACATCGCGGCGGCGGTCGAGGTGTCGACGGCGCAGTTCGCGCCGGACCTGGCCGGCCAGAGCTGAACCGGCGCGGACGCGCTCGGCCCGGGAGCGGTGCTCCCGGGCCGAGCCTGGTGGAACAGCCCTCGCC
>NZ_JAHCST010000077.1 GCF_018476525.1 Acrocarpospora catenulata | reverse complement strand
CTCGGAAAGTGCCTTTCGAGTTGGTGCGGACAGGACCCTCAGCAAGTCCAATCCTTCCAGCTCAAGGCACTTTTCACGTTTAACGATCGGTTCCGGCCGCTTCCCAGGCGAAAGCCCCAGGTTAGTAAGCTGTGCGATCCGCGTCGCCGCTCTCGCGTCGAAGACCCCGATACGTTGATCCCGGCTGCGGCCCCAGGAGAAAACCCAACCCCCGTTCGAGAACCGCGCCATCACCCGCATCGGGCCACGTGCCCGTGAGATTCGCACTGCGGGTACCCGTTCAGGCCCGAGTTCAATAGCAGGACTCACGCCCAGCATGTGTAGATCCCAAGCCAGCCGTACCAAGTGCAGGTACTGCTGCTGGCCCATTTCCATGGTCGAGCCATGCTCGGCCGCCGACCTCATCCGGATTCCTGAGTTCCGAGGTGCCGTTGTAGAGCGCTCCATCAAGCGCCCTCGATTCCCCGCGTCTTTGCGACGATGGACATCAGCGCAGCGCTGGCGAATAGGCTCAGGTTGAACAGGCGTGCCGACATGATCAGAGGGTTGTATAAGGGGTTCATATTGGCTCCGACGCCTTTCGTGATTACGTCGTCGAGCCTCGTACACCTCTATAGGCCTTCTACACCGTGACTGGGGACGTCTTGGGACATCTTCAAGAGATTGTGTTGCGTCCCTCTTCCCTCTCGGCGCGTGGTGCCCCCTCGTCTCTGAGAAGCCCCCAACCACCCGATGGTGTTGAGTGGCTGAGGTCATGACGATCGCTCACTTCGGTGCGCGTCGTCCATGGTTGGGGCGATCGACGCCGTGTCCCTCCTTCGTCGGGCCTCGGCACCGAGCTCGCATGGTCAGCATGGAGATCCAGTTAAGGGTTTGCTGAAGCGGCAGCCGGCGGGCGCATCGCAGGAAGGGCCTGATCTTCCCGGGATTCAGGGGAGGCGCAGGGGCGCGGGATATGCGCGGGATGATCTTGAGAAGGGGTAGCGTCGGCCTTGGTTCTGATGCAGGTCAGAGGCAAGATGAGGGCACGTTGATCAGTGGTCTTGAAAACCGCTAGGCCGGGTGACCGGTCTCGTGGGTTCGAATCCCACGCTCTCCGCTCTACCTCCTGAAACATCGTCTGACCAGTGCATACGCCTGGATCAGATGTGGGTATCGACGACGGCCAGTCGGTTCTTGAGGCACCGCCCATGTCACCGCCGTCTACCAGGCCCGGATCATCTTCGGTTCTCCGGCACCCGGTGACGGCGAGCTCAGCGAGTTCGCCTGGTTCACGCCGGACGAACTGCCCGCGCTCCCGCTCAGCAGGTTCGCCCGCGCCCTGCTCCACGTCATCGGCCGGCTCCGACAGCTCCGTCCGGCAGACCACGCCCGCAACCAGCCAGGAACGCGGTCACTTCTTACGAATATCCCCCACCGTTCCAGCCAGCAGTGCGGTTGAAACTCACGAATGACTGCGGTCAGGACTCACGAACAAAATCAGCGGCTCCGCCGCCGGGCATGGGGCTGTCAGCCGCAGTTTGTAGGCCTGTCGATGCGTTGCGCAGCGTACGAGCTGATATTGCGTCGAGCGGGATCAAGGCTCGGATCACGAATGGTACGGATTTTCCGTGTTCCATGTCGCTATACCTCTAGGTAGGCCGCCCTTGGTGTGGAAATGCTTCGGCGCCGCACCCGGATATCGATTGCGTGTGAACGTGGTCGCCTCCTGGCCTCGCCGGGTGGGCGCTGGAAAGGTGCACAGAGGGAGATGACAGGACGCAAAGCGCTGCTGGTGGGGACGCTGCCCGGAGAGACTGCTGAGGAGGCGATGCGGGAGGCTCTGGAGCGGCTCGGGCCGCACCTGCGGCAGCTTCCGGATGGAGAAACCGGCGATCGGCGGGTCTGGGTCGTTGGGCTGATCATGAGTCTGCTTGGGCATCCGGATCTGGAAGTCGCCCGCGAAGGGGACTTCTCGGACTACAAGCACCAGCGCAACTACCGCGTCCGGCGCGGGCACAAGTTACGCGGGGACAGCCTCGATTTGGGCTATCTGCGCTGGTACGAGATCAACCGCCCGGTGTTCGATAACCTCGTTGAGGGTGACCTTGCGTTCCAGGTCGGCATCCCCGGCGATTTGGACATGACGATGTTCGCGCTCGGGCCGACCCGGATCACCGGAAACCGGCAGCCCTTCCGCGAGGCCACCGTCCGTGACATTGCGGCGATCCACGCGAAGTCGCCGTCCGACGTCGTGTTCCAGTTGGAGGTTCCGGTGGAGACGGTCTTCGTGGCGAAGGCCGGTCCGCTCGGCGGCGTCGCCGCCGCCCGCCTCACCGCCGGTCTGCACCGCACCGTCCGCGACGCGCCGACCGGCACTCGCTTCGGCATCCATCTCTGCCTCGGCGACCTCGGTCACAAGGCACTCGGCCGGCTCTCCTCGACCCGTCCACTGGTACGGCTGGCCAACGCGATCGCCGACGGGTGGCCGAGCGGGCGCACGCTGGAGTACATCCACGCACCCCTCGCCGCCGGCGACGAACCGCCGGTCACCTCCGCCCACTTCTACCAGCCACTCACCGGCCTGCGGTTGCCCTCCACCACCCGGTTCGTTGCCGGTTTCCTGCACGAGAACCGAACCGTCGACGACCAGCGCCGCCTCCTCAACACGATCGAGAAGGCCGTCGGCGGCACCGTCGATGTGGCCGCATCCTGCGGCCTCGGCCGCCGCAGCGACACCGCCGCGTACGCGACCATGGACCAAGCCCGCGCTCTGTGCGAGACCGAATAACCGCAGACCATACTTTGCAGAGGACTCTTGACAGAGAACCCTCTGCAAAGTCCTGCGATATCCAGAAGGCATTCGCTTTAATGCAATCGGTGTGACGGGAGCGTTCAAAGCGCTGATGCCGGACGCATACGAATACGGCCCGGCGGAATTCGTGCGCGCTCGCGGATGGCTGGTAGATGCGACATGACGTTTGTTTCACGGATCTCGATCGTTCAGAGCGCCAGACCCGTGCTGTCGTTCTCTTCTGCCGATGAGCGGATGCGAATGAGTTGTTCGACGCACCTCGCTACAACGTCCGCTGTTGGCGCGGGTCGGCCGTCCTGGTCAGTTCGGCGTGGGCGCGAGGAACTCGCGTGCGCCTCGTAGGCGGGTGCTCAACCGCGCTTGGGTGTTGGTGCTGTCCAGCCGCACGTCGATGGGTCCGGGGAGGCCGGTGTCGACGCGTAGCCCGGTAGGAAGAGTGGCTTGGTCGAGACCGTCCCGGCGTGCGATTAGGACTCCGAGCTCGTAGCGGCTGATGGCATCCTTGCCGGCGACGTGGTGGATCCCGGAGTACGGCGACGCGGCCAGTTCGAGTAGGGCGGAGGCGAGGTCGGTGACATGCACGGGGCATCGCACGTCGTCGGTGAAGAGGGCACCGGTAACGGCACCGGCTGCCAGTGCGTGCACGTGTCTCTCGTGCTGGGAATCGCCGTCACCGATGATCAGTGAGGTCCGGGCGATGACGGCGGTCGGTGTTATGCCCTTGATCGCCGTCTCTGCGGCGGCTTTGGCGGCACCGTATGGTGTCGTGGGATCCGGGACGTGCGTCTCGTCGTAGCGGGCCGTCGTACCGGAGAAGACCGCATCACTGGACACGTGCACAAGGCGAGCTCCTACCATTGCCGCTGCGAGGGCGACGTGCATGGCGCCCTCGGCTGTGGTTGTCCAGTCAGATTGCCGGTAGGCGGCATTGACGATCACATCAGGCCGTGCTGCGAGGATTAAGGCCGTGACGTCGTCGCGGTGGCGGATATCCAGATTCTTCCAGTTAACGTCAGCGACGGCGGGAACGCGGTTGTGGAAGGTCGCCGCGACGTTAAGACCGGAGCGCCGCGCCTGACGGGTGATTTCCAATCCGAGAAAGCCGCTGCCACCCACCACGAGAAGATCCACTCGGACACGGTAAGCCTTCCGTCCGTTTCGAGCTACGCGGCCGAGCGCTGGCATTGCGCCACGGACGTATCCGCTTCTGCCGCTTAGAAGCACTGGGTGGGAGCGTCCCGCGAAGTGACGGCAGAGGCGGAGGTCGTATGACGCGTTCCTCGTCCATCAGATGTGGCCGGTGAGGTGCTCGCTCGTGCGGATGGGAGTACGTGCGCGACCTGCATGCCCGCTTCGCCGCAACCGGTCGTCTGCTGCGGAGCAGGCGGCTATCGGCGGCGGCGGTTTCGGGCCGGGATTGGTCGAGTGGTTGCGCGGACCGCGGAGTGCAGGCCATCATCGAGGCATGATCTCCAACCGAAAGGGCGGCGACGCCCTCGTGCGTTGACCGCGCCTGCGCGGCGCTACGACGCCGCTGAACTTGTGGTCGACATTCGTCGCAAGAGCGCTCACGACCGGTGGCGGGAAGCTGTCAAGATCCGACAGGAGTGGCTTGACCACGGCCTGTCCACGCAGCCAGCCGACCGGCGGACCGCCGAACACAGCCTGACCGTGATCTACGCGAGGATTTCTCGCCCAAAGCCCCGGTTCGTATGGGTCGACTCTCCGGACCAGGCCATTCCGCTTGTCGCCGGTCTGCCCACTCTCGACCAGCTCTATGGGTGGATCCGGGATCCTCACCCGCAGGGGACACCGCCACTGGCCAGCGATCTGGCCATGGTCGCGTCCCAGCTGCGCGGCGCACTCAGCGCCGGTATCTCCCACGTCGACCCTGAACTGTCCCCGGCGCGGAAGGGCAAACACAACGAGCCCTGGCCCGAACTGCCACCGCTGAAGGCACTCGACGCCGGCGTTCCACTGGGTGTCGTACTGCACCAAGGCATCCGCACCGCACTCCACCGGAGCCTCGCGCACGGATTCCGCATGCCGATGCGTACCGCGCTGGCCGGCAGCGGGCCCGTACTGGTGTGTTGGTACGGGCAACAGGATGCGGCGTGGGTCGCTTACTACGACGCCCTGCACCGGCTCGGACTGGCCTCCTACGGGCCGGACGCACTCGACCACCTCGGCCACTGGGCCGCACTGGCGCGCTCCTGCGGCTGGTGGTGGCCCAGCGAGGACGTGTGCATCGTGGTGGATCGACCCGAACAGATCCACACTGAACCAGTCCCCGGGACCTGCCACGACGAGGTCCGGCTCCGGCGCGATGGCGTCCGTTACCGCGACGGCTGGCACCCGCTACTGGCATAACCCACTGGCCGGCCGGGACGAGACCAGTTCTCTCGTCCCGGCCCCGAGGGACAACGCCGCCGGAGTGTGGCTCGAGTCAACGCCTGGTCGTGCCGAAGGTCGCGTGCACTTCGCTATCGCAGCGGACTGTGTGGACGACAGACCGTGTTCGGATCATGCGAGAACTGTCGGTGGGCGATGACACACTCGGGGGCATGACGCTGGATACGGTCGTTCTCACCGGTGCCGCCGGGCGGGTTGGGTCCGTGCTGCGGGAGCCCTTGCGGCGTGGGTTACGGCGGTTGATCTCGGTCGATCGTGTGGCGTTGACCGCGCAGGGGCCGGGCGAGGAGGTTCGGCGGGCCGAATTGTCCGGTGTCGAGGATGTGGCGTCGGTCATCGAGGGCGCCGACGCGGTCGTGCACCTGGCCGGGGTTCCGGACGAGGCACCGCTTGCCGACCTGCTGGAGGCCAACGTTCTGGGTGCCCACCATGTGCTGGAGGCGGCACGACTGGTCGGGACGCGGCGAGTGGTGCTGGCGAGCAGCAACCGGCTGACCGGGTGTTATCCGGCCACGCGCATGGTCTCGGCGGAGATGCCACCACGTCCGGATGGGCTGTACGGCGTCAGCAAGGTAGCCGTCGAGGCGTTGGGTCGTCTGTACGCCGACAAGTTCGGGCTGGAAGTGGTGTGCCTGCGTATCGGCAGTCTCGAATCTGAGCCGAGCGAGCCACGCCATCTGGCCACCTGGCTGAGCCCGCACGACTGCGCCGGGTTCTTCTGGGCCGCTCTGACCCAGCCTGTCACCTTCGCTACGGCGTACGCGGTGTCAGCCAACACCCGCAGGTTCTGGGAGCTGGACGACCACATCGACTATCGTCCCCGCGATGACGCCGAAGCTTATGTGCACCGGATCCTCAAGGCGGATGAGTATTTCGCCGATGACCGGCTTCAGGGCGGCGAGTATGCCACCGCCGACTACACCATCCGCCACGGCCTCAATTCTTGGTCGTCCAGCACGTCGTAGCAGGTTTCCGGATCCAGCTGTCGCAGGCGGCGCTGCGGATCTTTGGCCGGTCGTGGCCTCATCATCCACGCGCGTTCGCTGCTGCATGTCGGCCCTAGGCGTCTCGATCCGCGGGATCGGAAGAGTTCGTGTAGTGGCAAAGGCGCATCAGCAACTGCTCTCGATGGGGTGAGCCACGATTGGGCCGCGCCTGCCGCCGCTGGCACCTGCATAGGAGTCGTGGCGGCGGACGGAAACGGTTTCCGCTTCGGGCGGTGCATCTTCTCCGATAAGAGATCGCGTTGCGCAGCAGAAATGTAGCGCAAGGTAGTTCGGCAGTCGCGGATTGCGGCTGGCTAAGAGAGCGCTCTCGCTCATATCGTTTCGAGGACCGGCTCGTGACGCTGGTTGTTGATGATGATTGTGAGCCCGATATGTCCTACCGGAAGCCGACGATCGAGGACGTGGCGCGCGAAGCTGGTGTGTCTCGGGCCACGGCCTCTCGGGCGATGAACAACATGCCGGGCGCCTCGGGCCTCACTCGTGCTCGCGTCGCTGAAGTAGCGGCAACCCTCGGATACCGGCCCAACCAGGCAGCGCGAGCGCTGGCCTCCGGTCGTCGGATGGTTGTTGATCTTGTCGTGGTCAACTACGACCCCGACCTGTCCTGGATCGGTAGTCACCCCTACTTCAGCCGAGTCATCGCGGGAATGATGTCCGCGCTCGACGGCAGCACCGTACATCTGCAGATCCACGTGGGCCTTATGGCGGGAGCGGCAGAGCTCATCGACACGGTCGCACGGCAGGCGACGGTCGGTGCCGTTCTGGTCAACGTCCCACCGGACCTGGCGATACGTTTCCAACGCCGCTGCCCGCGGGTGGTATCGCTCAACACCCCCGCCTCATCGGTTCCTATCGTGGAGTCGGAGAACACCGCTGGGGCTTACACCGCTGTCGGCCACCTTCACCAAATCGGCTGCCGCCGGATCGCAGCGATTCACGGTCCCTCGATAAACGCGTGCGCGAGTAGCCGAAGAGCCGGTCACCTCGGTTTGATCGGGGATGCCGGTGTGCCTGACATCGCTGCGGGCGGCGGGTTTCTACGCGAGGGTGGTTACCGCGCGGCGGCCCAGTTGCTGGCACAGCATCCCGAGGTGGATGGCCTGTTCGTGTCCAGTGATCTGATGGCCGCAGGTGCAGTGCATGCGATCACGGCCACAGGCCGCCGGATCCCGGACGACATCGCTGTGGTCGGTTTTGACGACAGCATTGCCGCAGTATGCGCGAACCCTCCGCTGAGCACGATGCGGCTACCGGTCGAGGAGATGGCCGCCGCAGCTACCAAAGCACTCTTGGACGGCGATCTTCCCTCCTCGTGGCAGAAGACTTTTCCGGTCCAGCTCATCACACGGCAGAGCACTGACCCAACGGCTGCGGCCTACACCTGACACGCATCAATGTCCGCGAACCGCCCGGGAGGCGCCGAGCGGTCTGTTTTGAGGTTCCCGCCGAAAGGCCGTCATGCCCGCGATCCCCCCGCAGTCGGCACCATCGATCCCGCTCCGCGCAGCGATCCGAGCGACCTACGTCGTGTTCGCCGGCTGTGGATTCCTCCTCGCGAGCTGGGTCGCGAGGATTCCGCAACTGCGCGATCACCTGAACATGGAGCCCGCGCAGCTCGGATGGGTGCTGCTCGGTGCCGCCGCCGGTGCGCTGGTGTCCCGGCCGTTGTCGGGGCCGATCGTCGTCCGCCTCGGTCAGCGACGGACCGTCACCATCACTGGGATCCTCGCGAGTATCGGGCTTGTCATCGTCGGTCTCGGCGATCTCACCGGTCTCGCGGTGCTGGTCGCGGGGCTGCTCGTCATCGGCTTCGCCGCCGCTGCGTGGGATGTGGCGATGAACGTCCAGGGAACCGAGGTCGAGCGCGCTCTGGGGCGGTCGATCATGCCCAGGTTTCACGCCGCATTCGCTGCGGGCACCGTCGTCGCCGCGGCGCTCGGCGCCGCCATGGTCGCACTGCAGGTACCCGTGGCGGGTCATCTCACGGGCGTCGCCGTCATCGTGGCCGTTGCCGTACCGCTCGCCGCCCGCGACTATCTCCCCGACTATCGCCAGGTCGACGACCACGTGAACGGCCCGGCTCGTGGCACACTGCGCGCCTGGAGGGAACCGAGGACCATCCTCGTCGGCCTGTTCGTTCTCGCATTCGCCTTCGGCGAGGGCGCCGCCAACGACTGGATCGCGGTTGCCCTCATCGACGATCACGGCGCTGCCGAGGCCGTCGGTGCTATCGGGTTTTCGATCTTCCTGGCGGCGGTCACCGTGGTCCGGTGGTTCGGGGCACATCTGCTCGACCGCTACGGACGGGTGCTCGTCCTCCGCGTCCTCGGCGTGACCACCATCGTCGGCCTGCTGCTGTTCATCTTCGGCCCGAATCTTCCGATCGCTTTGCTCGGTGCGGTGCTGTGGGGGATGGGAACCGCTTTCGGCTACCCCGTCGGCATGAGCGCCGGCGCCGACGACCCCAGGCACGCCGCTGCCCGCGTCACCGTCATCTCCACCGTCGGCAAGCTGGCCGCATTCACCGGCCCGCCCTTGATCGGCTGGCTCGGTAACCACGTCACCGTGCTACGTGCCCTCCTGGTCGTCGTCGTGCTGCAAGGGGTGGCCCTTCTCATCGCCGGGGCCACCAAGCCTTTGCAACCGGAACCGGACGACCCGCACCTACTCGGCCGCTGATTGCAGCTGGTTGCTGATGAGTTCCAGCAACGCGGTGTGGGTTTCCCGGTCGGCAGCCACGATGAGTCCGTCCGGACCGGTGTGCGGTGGCCGGCCGTGGATGTCGGTGACCACGCAGCCGGCGGCCTGGCACAGTGCGATTCCGCTGGCGAAGTGCACGCTGTCTCGTATGTCGCCGTCGGTGACGTACGCGGCCCGCCGGCCGGCGGCGACCCAGGCCACCGCCAGGCTGGTGGAGATGACGCGCGGGCGGAAGAGTTCAGTGAATTTCGGGTCGGCAAGGAGCCGGGCGGCTCGGAAGTTCGGTTCGTTTGAGAACGGTGGGTCGAGGTTGACGTCCGCCAGGTACGAAGCGGATGACGGGGTGAGTCGTTCGTCGGCGCCGTCGCGGCGGACGTACGCATGGGCGCCGTCCGTCCAGAACACCTCGTCGGCGAACGGATCGGCCGAGGCCGCCGCCGTGACGCCGGAGCCCACGCGCAGGGCGACGTTCACCGCGACCAGCATGTTCCGTGCGGCGTAGTTCAGCGTGCCGCACAGGGGGTCCACCAGCCACATGCGCTCCGCGCCGTCCGGGCCCGTGCGTCCGCTCTCCTCGCCTGTCACGGCATCATCTGGCCGGGCAGCGCGAATGACGTCGAGGATGGTCTTCTCCGCTTCGATGTCCGCGGCAGTGGCGAAGTCCACGGCGGATTTCGCGAAACGCGCCAAGTCTTCGCCGTACATGGCGCGCACGACAGCAGCTCCTGCTTGCGCCGCCGCCAGGGCCAATTCCTCGTCCGTGATCAACATATCCGCAGGATAAACCGGACATCGCGATCCCGCCCAGCCGGAGACCTGCGCATTTTGGTCGATGCCAAATGCGGGCAAGTCATCACCAAGAGGTGATCGGCAGGCTCTTCCTCGACAAACAGATCAACCAGTTCCTCTGGGGGGAAACATGTCGAGGACCACCCGAATTCTGCTCTCCATGGCCACCGCGGTCGCCGCGACGCTGGGTGCCGCGGGTACCGCCACTCCCGCGCGCGCGGAGATCGCCGG
Organism: Acrocarpospora catenulata; assembly: GCF_018476525.1. GTDB lineage: Bacteria > Actinomycetota > Actinomycetes > Streptosporangiales > Streptosporangiaceae > Acrocarpospora > Acrocarpospora catenulata. The sequence continues at coordinate 32,372 of NZ_JAHCST010000077.1, read as the reverse complement.
GCTGTGGGTATACACGGACTCCTGGTTCGAGGGCTACGAAGCCGTGCACATCGTCAACGCCCCGAACCTCAGTTCGTCCTGGTCGGACAAGTACAGCTCGATTCGGAACACGGACAACGCCGCCTGGGTGCTGTACGACGACAAGTGGTACGAGGACCGGCACTTCTGCATCCGGCCCGGGGAGTCGGTGGAATACCTCGGAGCGTCGAGGTGGAAGTTCAACGACAAGACCTCGTCGGTCAGGAAGCTGCCCACCCGCAGCTGTGAGGGGTACCCGGCGTTCTACAGCATCGGGTAACCACCTTCACTGTCGGTACCAGCGATCGGTACCGACAGCAGAGGAATTCAGCGGTGGATGTGCTCCAGGTGGAGCATCTGCTTGAGGACCGCGTCCAGTTCGGCGTCGTCGAAGATGGACTTCCAGTCGTCCTTGATGAGCTTCTGGCGGCCGTAGTCCATCGCGATCAGGCAGGCGTCGGAGAACGGGTTGTCCCCGCGCAGCCCGTTGGCCAGCGCGACCTGCACGTGCCCCATCAGCATGGCGCGGGCGGCCGGTTCCGGTACGCCGACGGTGTCGACCGTCTCGCGCAGCGCGTCGTTCAGCAGCGCGCCGATCATGCAGGCCACCACCTCGACGAGGGTCGGCTCCAGGTAGGCGAGCTGCTTGACGGTCACCCAGTGGACCTCCAGGACCGGCGCGTACATGAGCCGGATGACGGTCTCGGCGACGGCCCGCGCTTCGGTGTTGGCCGACTCGAAGGCGGCCACCACGTCCTGCGGGGCGGCGATGCCGCCGAAGGTGTCGTTCAGCTCGGCCTCGGTCCTGCGCTGGAGGAACACCGAGGGGTGACAGGGGTGGGCGACCGCGTACTCGATGTCCTCGCGGCGGTAGAGGAGGTTGGCGTACGCCGCCGCCGGGTCGAGCGTGAGCAGGACCGTGCCGGGCCGGACCTTGGGCACGACGTCCGCCGAGACGGGGCCGAGCGCGATGTCGGGCACGGCCAGGATGACCACGTCGGCGTCGGCGACCGCCACGTCGGTCTCGGTGACGGTCCGGCCGGCCGCGACGGTGCGCTCCCGGCCGGCGGGGGCGTTCTCGCAGTAGTAGACGGTGTGGTCGGTGCGCTGCAGGTTGTTGGAGATCCGCATGCCCATCTTGCCGCCCGCTCCGACGACGGCGATGGTCAGCTGCTGTTCGGTCATGTGTTCCAGCTCCTCAGGGTGTTCAGGTTGGCGGCGGTCCAGCGGTTCTCCAGGGCGCACGTGCCGGGGCTGTCGCCCTGCCACGGCAACCAGTGCTCGATGACCTGGTTGATCCCGCGCCCGGCGGGGTCGACGGTGGCCATCAGGTACGCGTAGTCGAGCAGCCCCTCGCCGAGCGGGCAGCCGGTCAGCTGGAAGCCGACCCAGCCGTCCGCGCGGGTGAAGGCGAAGTCCTTGACGTGGATGTTGCGCACCCACGGCGCGGCGCGCCGGATCGTGTCGGCCGGGTGTTCCAGGGCGGCCACGCAGTTGGCCGGGTCGAGGCAGATGCCCAGGGCGGGTGAGCCGACGGCGGCCACGATGTCCACCAGCAGGGGTGTCGGCACCTGCTCGTAGGTCTCCAGGGCGAGGGTCACCCCGGCCTGCGCGTAGCCGGGCACGCTCTCCCGCAGCAGGTCGACGGCCCGGTCGCGCTCGGACGCGGGGATCATGCTGCGCACCAGGGTGACGTCCAGCGCCTTCGCCAGGTCCAGGTAGCGGGCCAGGTGGGCTGGGGTGACGCCCCGGGTGCCGAGTTCGAGGGCGACTCCGCGCCGGGCGGCGTGCCGCCGGAGGGCGGTCAGGGCGGCGCCGTCGAAGGACTCGATGAGGGGGTAGTCGCAGATCTGGAACAACCCGGCGCCGAGGTCGGCGGTGCGGTCGACCATGGCGGCCAGGTCGAGTGGCGCCGGGTTGCTCTGGTGCCACTGCCAGAAGAAGGCGTAGGTGCTCAGGCCGATCGTCACGCCAGCGCCCCCGCCTCGTCGATCACCGATTCCAGCGCGCCGGGGTCGTGCGCGAACCGGCCGAGGAACAGGCCGTCGACCGCCCCGGCGACCCGGGTCAGCAGGCCGGGACCGGCGCTGCCGCCGTAGATCACGGTGCTGCCGGCCCGTCCGTGGCGGGCCGTTACGGCCTGCCGGAGCACCGCGCAGACCGCCGTGATGTGGTCCTCGCCCGCCGGCCGCTCGGCGCCGATCGCCCAGACCGGCTCGTACGCGACGACCACCATTCCCCCGAGCCCCTGCCGGTCGGCGGCGTGCAACGCGGAGGAGAGTTGCCTTACGCACTCGGCGGCGGCGTCCGCGGCGGGCATGCGGCGGTCCTCGCCCAGGCAAAGGACCGGGACCAGGCCGTTGCGCAGCGCCGCGGCCGTCTTGGCGGCGACGGTCGACTCGTCCTCGCCGAACAGGGCGCGGCGTTCGGCGTGGCCGACCTCGACGTACCGGGCGCCGGCCTCGCGGACCATCGCGCCGCTCACCTCGCCGGTGAAGGCGCCGGAGTCGGCCGCGCTGAGGTTCTGCGCGCCGACCGCGATCGGGGTGTCCCGGAAGGCGGCGGCGGCCGGGGCGATGGCGGGAAAGGCGGGCAGCACGAACAGCCGCGCCCCGCCGCCGCGCAGCGCCGGATGGCCGCCCAGCCGGTCGGCGACCGTACGGCACCAGCGCACGGTCTGGTCGTAGCCGAAGTACATCTTCAGGCTGACCCCGATGGTCAGGGTCACGAGGCGCTCCGGTCCTCGTACGCCGTGATTCGCCCGACCTTGCCCGCCGAGGCGGAGGTGTCGTCGAACTCGTAGGTCAGCCACTCCCTGGCCAGCCGCCGGGCCAGCTCCAGCCCGATGACGCGCTGCCCGAAGGTGAGCACCTGGGCGTTGTTGCTGAGCACCGACCGTTCCACGGAGAAGCTGTCGTGCGCGGTCACCGCGCGGATCCCGGCCACCTTGTTGGCGGCGATGGCCACGCCGAGACCGGTGCCGCAGATCAGCAGGGCCCGGTCGGCGCGCCCGGTGGCGACCAGTTCGGCCGCCGCGATAGCGACGTCCGGGTAGGGCTGCTCCGGGTCGTCCGAGACGTCGAAGACCGATTCGACCCGGTCGTTCTCCTTCAGATCCGCCTTGAGCGCCTCCTTGTAGGCGAAGCCGGCGTCGTCCGCGCCGACGACGATGCGGAGCTTGCTCATGGATGTTCCACCTTCTGTTCAGTGAGTACGGCATGCACGGCCTGGGCCACGAGGCTGAGGGAGACGGCCCCCGCGTCGGGGGTGCCGAGGCTGCGTTCGGCGTGCGGGCGGGCCCGGCCCATGCGGGGCAGCAGGTTGCGGGTGTCGTTGGCGGCCTTCTCCGCGGCCTGCGCGGCGGCGCCGAAGGCGTCGGTGGGGGAAAGACCGTCGCCGATGGCCGCGTCGTACGCCTCGGCCAGCGGGATCAGCACGTCCACCAGCGTCTTGTCGCCGACCTGGGCGCCCCCGGCGGCCTGGACGGCGTTCGCGGCGGCGTGCAGGGCGCGGGCCAGCGTGGCGGCCGACGGGCGGCCGGTGTCGCCGAGGGCCTGGCCCGCCCGCCGCAGTCCGACCCCCCACAGGGCGCCGGAGGTGCCGCCGGCCCGGTCGGCCCAGGCGTCGGCGGCGGCGACCAGGACGGTTCCGGCTCCCGCCCCCCGGTCGTGGGCCTCCCGCCCGGCGGCGGCGGCCGCGCGGGCGCCCCGCCGCATGCCGATGCCGTGGTCGCCGTCCCCGGCCACCGCGTCGATCCGGCCGAGTTCGTCGGCGTGCGCGTCGATCGTGGCCTCGACGGCGGCCAGCAGCCGGACGACGGTGGCCGCGGCCCGCCACGACTCCTCGTCGGCGGTGACCCCGGTGGTTTTTTGGACCACCGGGGTCGCTTCCTCCGCCGGGGCGGCGGTTAGGGCGGGAGTCACCACGCCCCGGCGGAAGGCCGGAGTGTCGGCCGGGGCGAGCCAGAGGCGCTCCAGCTCCTCGTCCAGCCAGGCCAGGGTCAGTGAGACGCCGGCCATGTCGAAGCTCGTGCACACCTCGCCGACCTCGGGGGCGACGGCGGTGACGCCGGCCTCCGTCAGCAGCGCGCGGACGCGGCGGTAGACGACGAACAGCTCCTCCTGCGCGACCGTGCCCAGCCCGTTGAGCAGGACGGCGACCCGCCCGCCCGCGGCCTGGGCCACGTCGCCGGGCAGTTCGGCGAGCAGCCGGGAGACCAGCAGCTCGGCCAGTCCGTCGGCGGTCGGCAGCGCGGTCTCCTCGAAGCCGGGCTCGCCGTGGATGCCGAGGCCCACGGCCATCCGGCCCGCGGGCACGGTGAACAGCGGCTCGGCCGCGCCGGGCAGGGTGCAGCCGGAGAAGGCCACGCCCATGGTGCGGGTGCGGTCGTTGGCCCGGCGCGCGAGCAGGGCGACCTCGGCCAGCGGGCGCCCCTCGGCCGCGGCGGCCCCGGCGACCTTGAAGACGACCAGGTCGCCGGCGATGCCCCGGCGCCGGTCACGCTCGGAGTCGGGGGCGCTGTAGATGTCGTCGGTCACCCTGACCGTCTCCACCGCGACGCCCGCCTCGCGCAGCCGTTCCTGGGCGGCGTCGAAGTTGAGCCGGTCCCCGGCGTAGTTGCCGTAGGTCAGCAGCACGCCCGCGCCCGCGTGCACGGCCTGGGCGACCGAGACCACCTGCTGGGCGGACGGCGAGGCGAACACGTTGCCGACCACGGCGCCGTCGGCCAGGCCAGGGCCGACCAGGCCGGCGAAGGCCGGGTAGTGCCCCGATCCGCCGCCGGTCACCACGGCGACCCGCCCGGGTGGCGTGCCGTCCCTGCGCACCACTCCGCCCGGCGCCAGCCGTACCCGGTGGTCGTGGGCGGCGGCGAAGCCCTCGATCATCTCGTCGGCGAAGACCGCCGGGTCGTTGAACAAGCGGGTCATCCGTGAGCCTCCCTGCTTCAGCGGCCGACCGGCACGGGCGGGTCGTCGCTGCCGACGCGCTCCTGCCTGCCGAGCAGCACCATGAGGACGGCCGACAGCAGCATGAACGCGCCGACCATGAAGAACGCCACCTTGTAGTCGCCGCCGTTGAGGTCGGCCAGCCACCCGGTGACATAGGGAGCCGCGAAGCCCGCGACGTTGCCCATGGTGTTGATCAGGGCGATGCCGGCCGCGGCGGCGGCCCCGGTCAGGAACTGGGTGGGCACCGTCCAGAAGTTGGGCAGCGCGGCGAAGATCGAACAGGCGGTGACCGTGAGGACCAGCACGGTCGCCGTGGGGGAGCCGGCGAACAGGGCGAGCGGGATGCTGACGGCCCCCAGTACGGCCGGGATGGCGATGTGCCCGGTGTGCACCCCGTGCCGGGTGGCGTGCCGCGTCGCCAGGAACAGCGCCAGCGCGGCGGGCAGGTACGGGATCGCGGTGATCAGGCCCTTCTGCACCAGGCCGAAGGTGACGCCGAACTGCTCCTGGAAGCCGGAGATGATGGTCGGCAGGAAGAAGGCCAGGGCGTACAGGCCGTACACGAACCCGAAGTAGATCAACGACAGGGTCCAGACCCGGCCGCTGCCGAAGGCGGCGCGCAGCGCGCCCGCGCCGTGCCTGGTCCGGCCGCTGGTCTTGCCGGCGTTCTCGGCGGCCAGCTCCGCGGTCAGCCACTCCTTCTCGTCGGGGGTCAGCCAGCGGGCCTGCTGCGGCGAGTCGACCAGGTAGAACCAGGCGATCACGCCGACGACCACGGCGGGCAGGCCGACGCCGAAGAACATGAAGCGCCAGCCGTCGAGCCCGAAGAACAGGCCGTCGTGGCTGATCAGCCAGCCGGCGAGGGGCGCGCCGAGCACCGTGGTCAGCGGCTGGGAGAGGTAGAACAGGCCGAGCACCCGGCTGCGGTAGCGTGCGGGCACCCAGAGGCTGAGGAAGAGGATCGCGCCGGGGAAGAACCCGGCCTCGGCCACGCCCAGCAGGAACCGCAGGGCGGACAGCTGCACGTACGACTGCACCCAGGTGAACAGCACGGCCACGATGCCCCAGGTCACCATGATCCGGGCCAGCCACTTGCGGGCGCCGAACCGGTGCAGGGCCATGTTGCTCGGCACTTCGAGCAGAATGTAGCCGAGGAAGAAGATGCCGGAGGCGAACCCGAACTGGGCCGCCGTCAGGCCCAGACCCTCACTCATCCCGTTCGGCCCCGCGAAGCCGATCGCGGTGCGGTCCAGGTAGTTGATGAAGAACATCAACGCGACGAACGGGACGAGCCGCAGGGTGACCTTGCGGATCGCGGACCTCTCAACTGCGCCCGCGGTGCGGGCCATCGACGTCATGGCTGTGGCATCTCCTTATCACGGCCCCCCGCAATGAACTGGTAACCCCATCGTCATGAGAATTGGTCTACCAGTCAACCGGTTGACCAATTTTTTGGTCGACCGGTTGCTAGGATTAAGCCATGGGCAACCCATCGGAGGGTCTGAGCGCCGCGCTCGGCGGCACCATCAAGAGCTCCACCGCCATGGCCGAGGTCACGCGGCGGTTGCTGGACTACATCGCCAGCGGAGCCGTCCCCGAAGGCGCCAGGCTCCCCCCAGAGCGCCAGCTCGCGACCCTCATGGGCGTCGGCCGTTCGGCTGTACGGGAGGCGCTCGCCGCCCTGGAAATCCTCGGCATTGTCACGGTACGCGCCGGCTCCGGCACCTACCTCAGCGGCAGCACCTCAGAGTTGCTGCCCCAAACCCTGTCGTGGGGCATCCTGCTGCGCTCAGAGAAGACCCGCGAGCTCATCGAGGTCCGCCACGGCCTGGAGACCCAGGCCGCCCGGCTGGCGGCGGTCCACGCCACCGAGGCGTCCCTGCGGGTGCTGGCCGGCCACACCGAGACGATGGAACAGAGCATCGACGACTTCCACCGGTTCGTGACGGCGGACATGCTCTTCCACCAGGAACTCGCCGCCGCGGCCGACAACGTGCTGCTGCGCGACATCCTGCAGAGTGTGCGGTCGCTGATCCGGGTGTGGGTGGAGCGCGCGCTCAGCGACAGCGACCACGCGAAGCTCACGCTGGCCGAGCACCGGGCGATCCTGGTCGGCATCGAGGCCCGCGACCCGGAGGTGGCGGCCGAGGCGATGAACCGCCACATGCGTAGCGCGGCGGCCCGGTTGCTGCCGACCCTGGACGGTGAGGCCTGACCCCTTCCCTATCGGGCGAACGCGTTGCGCAGGTGGCTCGGAACAGGGAGGTCGGCAGGGAGGAGAGGGTCGGGAATCGGCTCCCCCCAGGTGGTGACCAGGGGGGCGATCCCGGCCCAGAGGCCCAGTTCCGCGTCGGGGCCGTCCCCGTCGTCCGGCGGTCCCGTACGAATCTTGACGGAAGCCTCGTCGAGGGAGAGCGCCAGCAGGCTGGTGGCGGCCAGTTCCTTGCGGGTGGGACGCCGTACGTAGTCCCACTGTCCGGGCGCGCACTGCTCGGTCACCACCCGGAGCCCGGTCAGCTTCTCCTCGTCCGAGGTGACCAGCCGGGGGACGCCGTAGATCATGGCGCATCGGTAGTTGACGCTGTGCTCGAAGACCGAACGTGCGAGCACCAGCCCGTCCACATGGGTGACCGTCACGCAGACCGTCTGCGCCGGCGCTGCGACCAGGCTCCGGCTGGCGACCGATCCGTGCAGGTAGAGCGTGTCCGCAGTGGCCCCGTACACGGTCGGCACCACCATGACCGTGCCGTCCACCACCGCTCCGAGGTGGCAGACGAACCCTGCGGCCAGTACGGCGTCGAGGTCGGCGCGCTCGGACCGCTCCCGCTCCTTCATGCGCCGCAACCGTGTGCGATCGCTGGCCCCCAGCTGAGATGTCACGAAATACCCTCTTTCGGTGGATTCCGATCAGCCGTGGCCAGGATAGGGGTCAAGCCGGTCACCTCGCCCGACCCGGGGAGCCGATTCGCGTGCTTTCGCCCGGCCACCCAGAGGATTCGTCGGCGGCACCGCGCGGCGGGACGGCCTCGGCCTACGCCGTCAGGGCCGCGGCGAGCGATATGCCGTGGTGCTCCCCCTGAACACAGAACCAGGACGCGGCCATGGGCCACGTCCTGGTTGATGAGGCTTGAGCGTCAGGTGCCCTGGAAGGTCTGGGTGATCTGCCGCAGCGCGGAGGCGTGCTCCTGCGCCTTCGACTCCAGCGTCCAGGTGATCACCTGGTGGTAGTTGTCGGCCCCTTCGACCAGCGTCACCCAGTACGCCACCTTCACCCCGGAGGCGGTGCCGTGGATCTCGTACTCCAGCGCGGACGCCTGCCCGACCCGGATGCGCCGGGGAGAGGAGACCTTCGGGTCGCTCAGGTTGTTCGACATCTGGTCGATGATGATCTTCGCGTACCCGGCGAGATCCAGGTTGAAGTCGGCCTGCGGCTCGGTCAGCACCACCAGGTACTGCTCGTCGCCCGGATTGCCGAGCTGGATCTCGGCCTCGTCGTTGAGCTTCAGCGTGCGCCAGCTGTCCGGCACGGTCACCTGGCTGGAGTTGTCGGCCGCCTTGACGACCTGGCCCTCGGCCACCGGCTGGTCGGTGGCGTTCTCGGTGTTGTCCGTGGTCTCCTCGGTGGCGGCTTCGGAGCTCTCGGAGGTCGGGCTGGACGCCGTGCCACCGCCGGTCTCGCTGTCGGAGCTAACGATCACCGACACGATGACCACCGCGGCGACCACGACCACCGCGACCGCGGCCACCACCCAGCCGGTCAGCGACTTGCGCTTGGGCGGGATGGGCGGCTGTGACCCCCACTGGTTCGGATAGGCGCCCTGCGGATATCCGCCCTGACCTTGGGGTCCGCTCTGACCTTGGGGGTTGTACCCACTGCCAGGGTATCCGCCGCCTTGCGGATAGCCGCCGGGCTGAGGCTGGGGCTGGTACCCACCCGGCTGCTGCCAGGGACCCTCGTTCGGGCCCGGCTGGCCCTGGGGCTGTTGGGGAGGCCACATGAAGGGTGCCCGTCCTTTGCCGGAGTTGCGCCCGGGATGTCCGAGCATGACGTATTGATGAGCATAGAGCCTGTTGAGGTATCCCACTGAGCAGAATTACTGTCACCGTGCGACTCTTGTGACCACTGGGGCTTGGGAGCGCGACTCTTCGCCTTTACCGGGCAAATGGTAAAGATGTGCATCAGGCGTTTGACCTGCGTTTAAACCCGGATACATTGGAGGAGGCGTCGGGATTAATGCCCGGCCCAAGAAGCCGCAAGGTTCGCGCCAGCCGCCGCTCGGTGGGCCGGTAAAGCGAACGCCGACCCACCGTCTAACGCAGGCGACTCCGGGCTGACCGTCCCGCGGCGCGGTCCTTGCGAAGCTTTCGCGGCTCCTGGCCGCCCGCGGAGCCTTCTGAGCCGGAGCCCTTGGGATCCTATGACGAGCTACAGCGACGCCCTTCTTGAGATGGCCGGCTCCCAGCTGGGCTACTCGGAAGTGAACGGCGCCTCCAAGTACGGCGAATGGTTCGGTGAGAACGTCGCCAAGGAGGCCGGATACAAGAACGCCGCCTGGTGTGACATGTTCGTCTCCTGGGCCGCTCACCAGACCGGGCAGGCTGACGTCGTCGGCCAGTTCGCCTGGACGCCTGCTCATGCCCGGTGGTTCGAGAAGCAGGGGGCCTGGGGGACCACCCCCAAGCCGGGCGCCGTCGTCTTCTTCGACTGGGGCGGCTCCAAGAACATCAGCGCCATCGACCATGTCGGGCTGGTCAAGTCGGTCATCAGTCCCACCACGATCACGACGATCGAGGGCAACATCTCCAACGCGGTGGTGACCAGGACCCGTGATCAGGACACCATCGTCGGGTATGGCTATCCGGACAAGGTTCGCGAGATCCAGCAGAAGGCCGAGGCGGCCGCCCAGCCGGTCTCCGCGCCTTTCGGCCCTCCGCCCGAGCCCGTCTCCATCGGTGCCGTGCTGCTGCCGCTGGCCCTCATCGCCGTACATATGAAGCGGAGCGGCTACCTGACGAAGCTCCTGGCCCGGATACGCGGCTAGAACCCGTTTTTTCCGCACATGGCGTTTCGTTGCAGGTCAGCCCCTATCGCCGATCCGGCACCGGCGGTAATCGGAGCTGATCAAGCGTGTTGACGTACGGAAAACGGGGCCCCCAGCGGGTGGAATCCGCCGGTGGGCTAGTGGGGCGTCTCCGAACCTTGACCCGGATTCGGTCGAGGGGCGGGGGCCGCGAATTGCCGGGTCAAGGTTGCGTGACGGGCCACTAGACCTCGCTCGTCGGCGCGCTCCTGCAGGGTCACCAGGTGGCCACGCTCGGGCGGCGGCCTCGGCGGCCTTGAGCCCGGCAGGGCCGCCGCCCACCACCACGACGCGGCGGGGACGCGGGGCCGGTTCCGGCGGGTCCCACTCGGCCTCCCGCCCTTGCGGGGCGGATCCTGCGCGGTGGGCTTGCCCCCCGGAGGGATCGATCCCTCCTGCCCTTGCGGGATGGATCCTGCGCGGTGGGCTTGCCCCCCGGAGGGATCCTGCGGCCAGGGTCCTCCGCGGCTTAGACCTAGCCGGTTGAACCCTCCACCGGTTAGACCCCCGGAACCGGGGCGGACGTCGAGGTCCCCCTGCTGGACGTCCGTCCCGGTTTCTACAACTGCCCGATGTCCACGGTTGGTTCTGCCCGCTGCCCGGTGTTCACGGTTGGTTCTGCCCGCTACCTCGGTGTCTACGGTTGGTTCTGACCGCTACCCCGGTGCCCACGGCTGTTCTGACCGCTACCCCGGTGTCTACGGCTACTCGTACGGCTCGACCGGTGCCGGGATCTCCTCCACCGAACTCGCTGTCAACTCAGGGGCGATCGTGCCGTTCGGGAGGTCGTCGGATTTGGGCTGAATCCAGGTGCCGGTGACCTCCACCCAGGTCTCCGCCGGAGGTCTGGTCGCGCCGAGCACGGCCACCTTCAGCGGGATGCCGTCGGCGGCGCAGCAGGCGATCTGGATCCGGGCCACGTACCAGCGGTCCTTCTTCTTCGACGGGACCACGAAACCCGTGAGCCGCACCTGCTTCCCGGCGAGAGAATGGTTCGAATCCCCCCAGGCGCGCCCGATGAACTCGCCCAGCGGCATGCTGGTGACCTGGTCGGCGGCGAGCGGCTGGTACGCGTCGAGCGCCGCCTCCGGCGGCCGGGCCGGGGCCTCCTCCGACCGGGCCGCGAACGCGCCCAGCGCGGGCGGCGCGATCAGGAAGATGGCGAACACCGGCAAACAGAGCAGCCACGCCACCCGCGGCATGTGCCCATGCCCATGCCCGTGCCCGTCCTCCCCATGCCCATGAGCGCCCCGCCCGTGCTCACGCCCGTCCTGCCCGTGCTCGAGGGTGCCCAACTCGCGCTCACGCCTGTCTTGCCCGTGCCCGTGGGTGTCCTCCCCGTGCTCACGCCCGTCCTGCTCGCGCCCACGGGTGTCCAACTCGAGCTCACGCCTGTCTTGCCCGTGGGTGTCCAACTCGCGCCCGTGGCTGTCTTGTCCGTGCTCACGGGTGTCGTGCCCGTCCTCAGGCACGGGCCGAGCGGCCCCCCGCCACTCCTGAACCAGCCCGGCCAGGCCGAGCGCCAGCACGACGACCCCGGCCGCCACCAGGAACGGCCGGAACCCCGGCTTCACGTAGTTCAGATACGTGGTGGAGAGCAGGCTGATCCGCAGCACCGCCCCGCCGAGCAACACCAGGATCATGCTCTGGGTCAGCCGGTTCACAACAACACCGCTCCCACTCCCACACTGACCAGCACGGCCAGCCCGAACGTCAACGGAACGAACCGGGCCGCGAACCGCCGTCCGAAGGTCCCGGCCTGCAAGGCGATCAGTTTGAGGTCCACCATCGGCCCCACCACGAGGAACGCCAGCCGCGCCGTGGGGGAGAAGGCGGTGAGCGAGGCGGCCACGAACGCGTCCGCCTCCGAGCAGATGGACAGGAGCACCGCCAGCAGCGCCAGCGCCAGCACCGACAGCCACGTGGACCCGGCCACCGCGTCCAGCCAGGAGCGCGGCACCAGCACGTTCAGGGTGGCCGCCGTCAGGCCGCCCACCACGAGGAAGCCGCCCGCGTGCAGGAAGTCGTGCTGCGCCGCGTCCCGGAAGTTCACCCACTTGGACTCGGCGTTCGCCGTACGCGAGGGAATCCTGAGCCATTCGGTGCGCCCGAACCGCAGCCAGACCCAGCCCACGATCACCGCCACCAGCAGCGAGGCCGCGAACCTGGCGACGGCCATCATCGGCTGCCCGGGAAAGGCCACCACAGTGGCCACGATCACCACTGGGTTGATCGCCGGCGAGGACAGCAGGAACGCCAGCGCGGCGGCCGGAGCCACGCCCCGGGACATCAGCCCCGAGGCCACCGGAACGGCCGCGCACTCACAGCCGGGCAGCACCGCGCCCGCCATCCCCGCCACGGGAACAGCGGCGGCGGGACGCCGGGGCAGCGCCCGGGTCCAGAACGAGGGCGGCACGAACGCAGTGATCGCCGCGGAGAGCAGCACCCCGAACACCAGGAACGGCAGGGCCTGCACACAGATCGCCACAAAGATGGTGGCCCAGGTCTGCAGCGCCGGAGCCGTCAGGTACGGCGAGAGCACGAACCGCCCGATCACCAGCAAGCCGATGACCACGGCGAACATCCAGGGAGCCACAGGCGCCACCGCGGACCTGCGACCCCACTCGGCAGGGGGAAGTTCGGCCGACCCGTGGAGGGTCGCTCGGTCAGCCATGCCGTCCATCGTGGCAGATGATCCGGGAACCCCAGGACAGTCCCGAGTCAGTCGAACGCTGGTACCGATGCGCGTGGAACTTCGCGACCCCCAGGACAGTCCCGAGTCAGTCAAGCGCCGGTACGGATGTCATGTCAGCCCAACTTCGCGCCCCCCGGGGACCGTCCGAGTCAGCCGAGCGCCGGGGCCGATGTCATGTCAGCCCGTACCACTTCGCGACCTCAGGACCGTCAGAGCTGATCTAGCAGCCAGCCGGGCCCGGTGACCAGCGCACCCAGTGAGGTCACCCGCTCCCGTAGCGCCCGGTCCGCGGTGACCACCAGCACCCGCTCCCAGGGCCGGCCCCCGGCGACCACTTCGACGATCGTGTCGTCGCCGCTGCCGGGAGCCTTGATCACCGTCAGCCGGGTGTCTTCCGGGGGTGTGGCGGACCGGGCCGCGCCCTCCAGGACGGCGATCATGCGGGGGAACCGGAGCGTCAGCTCGGGCAGGCCCTCGATCTGGCGGCGCAACCCACGCTCGGCCAGTGCGTCCAAATCGGCGAGGAGCCGGGTGGCGGCGCCCGCGCGATCCCGCCACCACCCGTGCTCGGCCCGAGCCCCGATGATGTTGGCGATGTCCAGCACGATGACCACGGGGCTGAGCGTCGGCCGTACCGAGGGCCAGGTCTCGGCGAAGCCGGGATGGAGCTTGCGCCGCCCCATCCGGTCGGCGAGCACCCAGCGCATGGCCGCGCTCTCGCCGTTGGCGGGCGTGGCCGACAGCAGCTCCGGCGCCTCGGCGATCACGGTGTGGAACGACCAGCCGCCATGGTCGTCCAGGTAGACGCCCCGCACCTGGAGGAGCTCGCCGACCAGCGTGACCTCCTCGCGGGCCTCGCGCAGCGCTCCCGCGATCGCGTCCTCGTGGCTGTCCCTGGCGCCGCCCGGCAGCCCCCAGGTGCCGCCGTGATGGCTCCACCAGGACCGTTTCTGCATCAGCACATACGGACCCTCGGGGGTGTGGTGGACGGCGAGCAGACCGGCCGCGCCGTGCACCCCCCAGTGTTGATGCCCCCGGTCGCACCGGGCCCAGCCGTCACCGTCCTTCGCCGCCATGGCTCAAGTGTGGCTCACCAGGCCTCCAGAGGAACCTTCATCCCCTGCTCGAACAGGATGACCCCGTCCTCGACGCGGACCACCACGATCTGGGTCGCCAGGCCGACGGCCTGTACGCCCTCGGCCGCCTCGTGGGCGAACTCCGCGAAGTGATACCGGTCGACGCTCGTGAAATCGGGCGCCGGACGGGTGCAGCGCACCTCGTACCGGTCCACGGGCCAGATCGCCGGCAGGGGGCTCGAACGGAGCCACTGTTGCATCATTTTCTCCTGTCGCGCCGCGTCATCCTTGACCACGGTCGCCGGATGAGGGTGACCGTGTCGGAGCCCCTACCGCTAGGTTGTGACGCGGCCGATGACTGATCGTTATGTACTGGTAAGCCATCCTTCCGGATCTGTCCTCATCCTCCGGTTAACGTATGGTCCCTCACCGCGATCTGCCATGTTAAGCAGGAGCCGGCTGTCCATAGCACGACATTCCTCGCCCGCCCCACCTAGCGTCGGGGCGGGCGTTAGGGTGATTTTTCATGAATCGACTCGTTCCAGCACTCGCTGTTGCCGTTTTTGCTCTCTCGGCCTGTTCCGGCACCGACGCCGAGAGCACCGCCGATCCCGGTGCCGCGTCGGCCCCGGGCCAGGCCGCTGCGGCGAGCCCGGCGGAGTCGGCCATCACGATCGCCGCCGCACCCGAGCTGTCCGACGAGCAGAAGCAGGAATTCCTCACCGCGCTCAAGGACATCGACGCGGCCCTGGCCGCCAACGAGACCCAGGCCCTCGCCGTGGGCACCCAGGTCTGCGAGAAGATCCTCGCCTCGCCCGACGACCCCATGACCTTCTCCCAGTTCGCGGCCGACCAGCTGGCCATCCCGGTGACCAAGGCCGAGGGCTTTGTGGCCGCGGTCAGCACCTGGTGCGTTCCCGAGTGACGTTGGACTTCGCAGTCCTGGTTCACCCCTGAATGACGTCCCCTTGACGGCCCCGTCCCGCCGCTCGGCCCCTCCCGCGCGAGCGGCGGCGCGCTTTCCCTGGAATTTCCCGGTACGGCGTCAGCGGCCGCTCTTGCTGAAGTGCTGGTAGTCCTTGATGCCGGACCAGTCGCCGCCCCAGCCCCAGCCGATGTCCGCGAACGCGCGGACCACCCGGTCTCCCGCGTTGATGACGCCGGGCTTCTTCAGCGGGCGCTTCACGTAGGCGTCGGCGTTGCGGTGGGCGTTGGAGCCGTCCGCCTCCACGTACGGATTCTCCAGCGGGTTGAGATCGACCGCGTAGCCGTAGGCGTGCTGGGACCAGTGGGTGGAGCCGGTGGCGGCTCGGCAGTTGAAGGCGGAGGTGTTGTCGGCGTCGATGGAGGCGTAGTCGTCGCCCTTGTAGACGTCCACGGGCTTCATCTGGCGGATGGGGTAGCGGTAGTCGTACAGGCGGTGGAAGACCGAGGCGACGGGCTCGGCCACGGAGGCGTTGAGCACCATCTGGCCGGTGTGCGGCTTCTGGTCGAAGCCCCAGTAGGTCATGGTCACCATGCGGAGGTCGTCCAGGCCGACGGGGCAGCCCTCCCGCCAGGAGTGGCGAACCTGGTCCCGGGTCACCTTGGTGATCTTCGAGGTGAACGGGGGCGGATTCTCGGACGGCGAGGGCGCCGGAGTCGCCGAGGGTGTTGCGGCGATTACTTCGGTCGCCGAGATCTGGCTGGCCGCTGGGGATTCCTGGAGTGCCTCGGATCCCCGCACCGCCCCGCACGCGCCGGTGCCGAGCAGCGCCGCGGCCAGCAGGAGAGCTGACGTGCGCCTTGACATGGCTCCGAGGGTACCCACGGCGTTCGGGTGGGTCCGGGGAACGGGCGAAGGGCGCCAAGCCCGGTGGAATCGGGGAATCGGGGCGGTCGCCGGGCCCCTCGTACCGCGAATCTTGATCGTTCTGTGGGGGGATTTTTGCCGGGGCTTGGTTCCCGAATCCCCTGCCGGGTCGGGCTATATACCGACATCGAGGGGCCGTAAATGATCTTTGTGCGAGCTTTTCCCGGGAAACGCTCGCGCACATGTTCGATCCCGCGCTACAGTCTTCGGCATCGGATCGAACATGGGTTCGTACCGGCGCCCTCCGGCGACCGGCGACCCGAACGCCCAGGTGAGGAGGGCCCATGGCACTGCTGGCGGCGCCGCTCCCGGCCACCCGAGGCCAGGGCCTTCACCGATCCGCGACACGCCGTAGCGTTCTCTACGGAAATCTACGGCGCTCGCTATATCCGGTCATAAAGTCCGACAGCGTGGACCCTGTGCGCAACCCCTACGCCCCCGGAGCCGGCCAGCGTCCCCCGGAACTCGCCGGCCGCGATCGTGAGCTCCAGCAGTTCGAGGTCGTGCTCGAACGGGTGGCCCGCGGCCGCCCGGAGCGGAGCATGGTGGTGACCGGCCTGCGCGGCGTGGGCAAGACCGTGCTGCTGAACACCTTCAAGTCGATGGCCATGCAGCGGCTCTGGGGCACGGGCAAGATCGAGGCCCGCCCGGACCAGTCGATCCGGCGCCCGGTCGCCGCCGCGCTGCACATGGCCATCCGCGAGCTGGCCCCCCGCCACCGCGGCCCGGAGCGCATCGACGACTTCCTCGGCGTACTCAAGGCGTTCGCCATGCGCGACCCGGCCGCCGCCAAGGGCACCTCGCACTGGTCGCCCGGCATCGACGTGCCCGCTCGCCGGGGCCGCGCCGACTCCGGCGACCTGGAGATCGACCTCACCGAGTTGTTCGTCGACGCGGCCAGCGTGGCCACCGACCTCGGGGTCGGCATCGCCCTGTTCATCGACGAGATGCAGGACGTGCCGGCGCCGGACGTCTCGGCCCTCTGCGCCGCCTGTCACGAGCTCTCCCAGACGGGAGGGCGCCTGATCGTGGTCGGCGCCGGGCTGCCCCACCTGCCCTCGGTGCTGTCGGCCAGCAAGAGCTACTCCGAGCGCCTGTTCCGGTACGCGCGCATCGACAAGCTGGACCGGGAGGCCGCCGACCTGGCGCTGATCGCCCCCGCCGCCGAGGAGGGCGTCGCCTTCACTCCGGAGGCGCTGGACGCTCTCTACGAGGCGGCCGACGGCTACCCCTACTTCGTCCAGGCGTACGGCAAGGTGGCCTGGGACCTGGCGCCGCGCAGCCCGATCACCGCCGACGACATCAAGGTGTCGGCCCCGGAGGCCGAGGAGGAACTGGCCGTCGGCTTCTTCGGCAGCCGGTACGAGCGGGCCACCCCCGCGGAACGCGACTACATGCACGCGATGGCGCAACTCGGGGACGATCCCGTGCCCACCGCCGAGGTGGCCGAGGCGCTCGGCCGCAAACCGTCCAGCCTGTCCCCGGCGCGCGACAGCCTCATCAAGAAGGGGCTGATCTACAGCGCGGAGCGGGGGCTGATCGCCTTCACCGTCCCCCACTTCGGGAGGTTCCTCCGTGCCCAGCCGGTCTGACCCGGCCTGCTGAGGTCCCATTGACCTCTCTACGGCTTTCTAGCGGGGAAGCTAGAGAGCCGTAGAGAGCCGAATGCCGCGCGCCTCGATTCGGGAATCTAGGCCTGTCTAGGCTCAGGCCGATACAGGGATAGATTCCCGCAGAGGCGCCCGCTGCCCGTCCGCGCCGACCACCGCCGTGCGGACGGGCGGCCGGCGGCCACTGAGATAGACCGCGAAGACGACGTCCGACCCGTCCGTGCCCTCGAACGTGAAGAACCGCCAGCACAACTCCCGCCAGGTGTCGGTCGGCTGGTCGGAGCGGAGCAGCTCGTAGTGGGCGCGCCAGGCCGCGCTGGACCGCAGCCGCGCGAAGGCCCGCTCGGCGGCGAACGGCCGCTGCTCGCAGGGGGCGCGGTAGCGGAGCCGCGCCATCGACTCCTCGATCTCGGGGGAGAGGACCAGCAGCAGCGCGACCCCACCGGCCAGCCAGATCGGTGACGGCCAGGACAACCCGGCCTCGCCGTACCGGGCCACCATGACCGACATGCCGGTCAGCAGCACCGTACGCCCGATCGCCCGCCGTCCCACCGGTCGCGCGCTGACCTCGCCGAAACAGCCGCAGCCCACGTCGGGACGGCGTCGCCGCAGGTCCCAGAGCACGTACGTGGCGACCGCGAAGAAGGTCACCGTCATCCAGCGGGGCACGGGGTGATCGACCAGGACCAGCCCGGCGGCCAGCCCGAACTCGGCCACCGCGCAGAAGATCAACGCGGGCGCCCGGAACCGCTCCGGGGCGAGCACCGCAGGGCCGAGCCGCCCGAGCGCGCCGGGTTCGGCGTCGGTGCCCACCGTGGCCAGCTTGGCCACCCCGCCGAGCGTGAGAATCAGGACCAGAATCGGCTGCGCCGCCACGGCGATCGTCTGGTTCACCGGGCACCCTCCTTCGGACCGGTCATGTCACTCCCATCCGCGCGTTGAAGCAGCCCTTGGTCAGGTCGCCGCCGAGTTCGACGTACGAGATCGCCGAGAGTTCCAGGATCCGGCCGCGCGGCGAGGTGCCGCACTCCACGCACCGGTCGCAGAACCGCCCGGCCACACACCCGCAGGCCACGATCGGCACCTCCGTTCCCAGCCCGGTGCAGGCGTTCCGCACGTGCGCCACGGACCCCAGCGCCAGGTACGGCAGGCCGGCGCAGGAGATGCCGGAATCATCGCAGCCGGTGTCGGACCGCTCCAACATCGGATACGCCGCCCCTCGGTCGGTGAAATCGGACCAGACGGCCGTACCGGAAATCGTCGCCTGCGACCCGCCGTACGTGGGGGACGGCGGCGGCACGGCGGTGGCCCGGTAGGGCGGTTGCGAGGTGGCCGGCAGCTGGGCGAGCGCCGTGCCGTCCTCGACCAGGCCGATGGCGTCGAAGAGGTAGCCGGGTTCGAGCCGCGGGTACCGTACCCGGATGCGTCCTGACGAGCGGTAGGGGATGACGACCGAGCGGCGGCCGCGGTGCGGGCCGCAGTCGAGCTGGACGGCCAGGTCGGTGCGGCCGGTGACGGCCAGGATGATCCCGGTCAGCCGGGTGATGTCCGACCAGATGCGGTCCACCACCTTGCCGGAGCGGGTCCGGATGATCACGCGCGAGCCGATCGGCACGTCGGCGACGGCGACGTTGCCGCCCCGCCACGCGGTCGCCCACGGCGCGATGACCAGCCGCTCCTCCGCGGCCTCGTCGGTCTCGATGATGATCAGATGGGGGCTGATGTCGAGCACCACGCCGCTGACCGCGCTCAGCGTCCCGCCGTCGCCGGTATCCGTCCGCGCCGGCTCGCCGTCCCTGCCGAGTACGGCTGCCGCCAGCGCCCGCCTACGCTCATGCATCGCCACACCCATCAGCCTCACATGATGTCTCGCCTGATAGGGGCATAATTCCGGCGTCGGGGGGTGTGGGGTAGCAAGAATTCCCCCTCGTGGTGGAATCCGTTGCCCCCAGGTCGGGGCAAACCCGACCCTATCCGGCACTGGCCTCCTGTCAGCGGGCTTACCCGATCTTTGCGGGCGGCGGGCGGAAACCAGGATCCCGGTTCAGCCGGACGGCGGCCTCCGGCTGGGATTCTGAACGCATGATCGCAAGCCACGAGGAGTTCCGCGCGTACGTGGTGACGCGTGGGGCGGCGCTCCTGCGCGTGGCGAACCAGCTGACCGGCAACCCGGCCGACGCCGAGGACCTGCTCCAGGCGGCGCTGGCCAAGACGTACCAGGCCTGGGACCGCATCCAGGATCGCGCCGCGCTGGACGGGTACGTACGGCGGGCGATGGTCAATATCAACATCTCGTGGTGGCGGCGGCGGAAGCTGGAGGAGTACCCGGCCGACGAGCTGCCCGAGCTCGCCTTCTACCAGGACCCCGGCCACCGCTACGACGAGCTGGAGCACGCGCTGAGCCGGCTACCTGTACGCCAGCGCACCGCGATCGTGCTGCGCTACTACGAGGACATGACGGAGCCCGAGATCGCCAAGGCGCTGGGGATCAGCGTCGGGACCGTGAAGAGCACGGTCTCCCGGGGCATCGCGAAACTCCGCGGCGAGCTGGTCATCCCCGGGCAGCGTCGACTCTTGACGTGACTCCGGCGGTCGCGCAGGGCCGTACCACGTCGCGGATGAGGCGGAGCGTGTCGAGGAATTCGGCCAGTCGGTCCGGGGGGACCAATCCGGTGAACCAGACCTCGATCTCCTCCAGATGCCGGGGGATCACCTGCCGCAGACGCGCGGTGCCCGCCTCGGTGATCACGGCGTAGGAGGCGCGCCGGTCGGTGGCGCAGGCCTGGCGGGTCACCAGGCCCTCGCGTTCGAGCCGGTCGACCACGCGGGTGATGCCGCTGGTGGACAGGGAGGTCTGCGCGGCGAGATCGCTCATGCGCAGGCTCTGCTGGGGGGAACGGGCCAGCCGGATGAGGGTTTCGAAGTCGACGTCGGACAACCCCGCCTCGGCGAACACGGCGCTGGTCTTGTCCGCCAGGCCGGTGTAGACCTCGGCGAACAACCCCATCGCCGTCAGTCGGGGATCGTCAAAAAGCTCCATGGGCACGAGTGTACGCGACGGTAGTTGACGCGGGGAATATTCCTCCTGTAGACAGTTGTTGGCGCAATCATCCGCAAGTCAACGAACCCCTGGAGACAGCTATGAGCACCCGTGAGTGGCAGGGCCTGACCATTCCGGCGGCCGGCGAGTTCAACCTGGACATCGCCCACACGCGCGTCGGCTTCGTCGCGAAACACATGATGGTGAGCAAGGTCCGCGGCCAGTTCAACGAGTTCTCCGGCAAGATCGTAATCGGTGAGAACCCGCTGGACTCCAGTGTGGAAGTGGCGATCAAGGCGGAGAGCATCACCACCGGTGTCAACGACCGCGACAACCACCTCCGTAGCGACGACTTCCTCTCCGCCGAGAAGTTCCCGGAGATCACCTTCCGGAGCACCGGCGTCCGCGACTTCCAGGGCGATGAGTTCACCCTGGTCGGCGACCTCACCGTGCGCGACGTCACCCAGCAGGTCACGCTCAAGGCCGAGTTCACCGGTGCGACCACCAGCCTGCAGGGCCAGGAGATCTTCGGTTTCGCGGCCGAGACCGAGCTCGACCGCGAGGCCTTTGGACTGACCTGGAACGTGGCCCTGGAGACGGGCGGCGTCCTGGTCGGCAAGAAGATCAAAATCGAAATCGAGGGCGAGGCCGTCCGGGCCTGACTCTTGCCTGGGTGATCCCCTTGCGCACAACTCTTTTCCACAGGCTGTGGATAAGAGTTGTGCGCATTGGTTGCTGGGGGTGATGGGGGCCGGGCTTGATGTCGTTCGGGGGAACCCCCGCCCTGTGCGAAGGGTGGCCTCGGTGGCAGCCGGGGCGTGGGTGGGAGGGCCACGGCAATCCGCTTTGCCGCCTTGGGCGATCGCCGGTACGCTGTCCAGAGCCACATCGGCTACCGGGAGGTTTCGCCTAGTCCGGTCTATGGCGCCGCACTGCTAATGCGGTTTGGGCCTTAAGCCCATCCGGGGTTCAAATCCCCGAACCTCCGCAGTTCAAAGGCCCTCTCCCTACCAGGGAGCAGGGCCTTCTTGATCTCCAAATGAAGATCAAACCCCCAAGGTGAGGCCGAACGTCACGAGAACAGTTTTCTCCGCGGGATGAGCCTTTCCCGGCGCTTCCGCTGGCCCCACTCGATGAGGAGCGCCACGTTCTCTGGGCCGAGCGAGACCACGCGAGTGGAGTTTTCCGACTTCAGGCTCTCATCTTTCTCCTCATCGTCCTCAGGCTCCGACTCCCAAAGGGTCAGCGTGCCGGCCACCAGGTCGAGGTCAGCTTCGCCGGCCTGGCAGATCTCAGCTCGGCGCTTGCCGCCAGATGAAAGAGGGGAACAGCCGTTCCCCGCGCTCGGCGGCGGTGTCCAGGAACGGGCCGCACTGTGCGGGGGTCCACACCATCACCTTCCTCGGGATCTTGCCTGTGGCCTTCCAACGCGCCACCCGGGCGTCTGTCCAGCCGATCGGCCGGATCCGCTTCGGCTTAGGTAACTCGATGTGCTTGGTCGGATCGTGCGTGATCAGCGTGTGCTTGCGGGCCGTGCTGAACGCTGAGGACAGGATGGCGTGGATCTTTCTGAGCCGGGCCTCAGTCAACGGCTTCTGCCTTTTCAGTCCAGGCCTCTCGCCCTCTTCCAGATGGACCTTGGGGGCGAGCGCGCGCGCCGCCAGCAGGCGGCGGAGCAGCTCGGACGGCTTCCCTTCCAGCGGCCGGTTGATCTGCCGGATCGCGGCATACAGCTCGGTCAGGTGCTTCTCCCGCACTGCGATCAACTTCATATGGCCGAGGCCCGGCTTACCGTAAAGTCGGATCACCTCCTCGTAATCCGCCAGCGTGCTGGCCTTGAGCCTCTGCTTGCCCTTCAGCCACGTGTCGAAGAACTCGTTCACTTTCAGGTTCGGGTCGGGGATGGGCAGGCCCCGTGTCGTTCGGCGCTCGCGGTGATCACCGCCAACGGGGTGGGCTGGACTGACCTGGACTCGGCGGCGATTGGTGGTATCGCTGGGGTGGCTGCTCTGGCGAGTCTGCTGAAGTTGCTGGTCGCGGGCACGACCGGTGACCCGCAGACGGCCGGGTTCACCACCAGCGCCGGGGTGCACACCGGCCGGTAGATCGTCGTGCCGGGAACCTGAGAGCCCGGCACGACTGGGTGGCCTCGGGAGCGCGGGCCCGGGGCCACCCCTCGAATCGCGCGTGCAGGGGTACGTTGCTCTCATGGCTGGACATGACGAATCCTCATCTGCGCCCCTAGAGAACCTGTTCGGAGAGCTTGTGGAACTGGTTGAGGTGGTCGCCGATGCTGCCTGGCCGATCTTTGAGCGTGTGCTCTACGGCGTGAAGGATGTGGTGGACGGCATGCAAGACGAGTCAGACAAATAGCTACTACTCAGGCGAAGGACAGCGGGTAGCCCGGGTTTCGGATCAGCCACTTTTCTTGGCCGGTTCAATACCGTTGTCGCGGGCGAGCTTGTGAGTTCATTGTGAGACCACGATCACTTACGCCCGGAACTCCAGAGCCGCTGGCGACCTGCGGGATGCGTAACGCCCGCCTCCCGGTGCCCCGGGGCGGGCGGTCGTCGCGTATGGCCTACAGGTTGCCGTACCCGTGGCACTCCGTGCAGGGCCGGATCCGGGACAGCGCCGTTTCAACGTCCCAGCGGTGCCCAGCCGGGCACTGCCACATCGGCCACTCGCCCGCGATCGGCTCACCGAACTCCCGGCACTCGGGGCATTGCGGGTGGTCGGCGCGGCGGCGGGCGTAGCCGAGCGCCTCGTGCAGTTCCCGGACCACCTCCCCATGCAGGTGCGCCAGCGCGGCGCCGACGCGGACGGGCACGGTGCCGAACTGGCTGGCAATGTCCGGCGACAGGACGGTGACGAACTGCCCGTTAACGTAGTCCTCCCACCGTTTCCCGCCGAGGACGCGGCGCGGGTTCTTGTGCTGGAAGCGGTAGGTGTCCGGCAGAGTCTGACCGGTCACAGCACGGGCCAGCGCCCGGTAGCCCACAATCTGACCACTGGTGGAGCGGACCGGACGGTCCGGGTAGACGACGTCGGCGCGGCCGGTGGTGCGCTCGGCCGTGGCACGGGACACGATGCACGTCACCCCGGGGCGGGGGTCCGGTAGGCCGGTGACCTCCCCGGACCCGACCTCCGTCAGAGGGACGTGTACGACTTCGCCGCCCGGGGTGTGGAAGGCGATGGACCCGGCGGGCTGCCGGGTCTCCGCGTGGCGGGCCATCGGTCCGGCGACCTCCCAGACCGCGAGGACGCCCACGCTGGGGTCCTGGACGACGTCCGAGGTGTCCGCGCTGTAGAGGGTGAGGGGGTGCGGGGTCAGGTTGATGACGTGCATGGTCTCTCCTCGGGGAGTTCAGGCCCCAGATGGGTCACATACCGGACCAATGGGCGTCAGAGTAGAGCGTGCCGGGGCTTGTGCATCGGAGCTAGGAGCGACGATGACGGTTCGTATCGGCGGGAGCCAGTGCACCATCTGCAAGCATTTCCGCACCCCGATCCTCACCGACTCCCCAGTCGGCACCTGCGCCGCCTTCCCGAAGAGGATTGCCGCCAAGATCCTCAACGACCGGTTCGATCATCGCAACGCCTACCCCGGCGACCATGGAGTGCGCTGGGAGCCGGACGAACCCGGCGACCGCCATCCGGTCGAGGTGTTGGCCGAGATCCTCGACGGCTGAGTCCGTGGACGATGCGGCAGGACTGCCCTGTCACTGCCCTGGTGCTGCCGTTTCCACAGCGGCGCGGTCGATCCGCTGCCGGGAACGGCTCACCCGCTGGTGGACCGTGGACAGCTTGACCCCTGTCGCCCGCAATGCTGCCTCTGCTGGCGCCGTCAGCGACCAGCCGGCGCGCGATCTAGCCCACTCAGCGATCGAACCGGCCGTGACGAGCACGACCCGCCGATGATCCCGAGGACGCCCCCCACCTGTTTGTTGCTCATGAGCATCTGCCAGAAGCAGTCGAGCAGGGCTGGGGAGGCACTTGGAGCGCAGCACAGTCCTGGCAAGCGGAAGTATGGTGCCGCGGTGGATCTCAGCAGGTACCGCGGTTTCTTCCTGTACTCAGTCGTTGTCGATGCCGGTCCCTCTACGAACACGGCGAAGATCACTCTGACGAGCGGCGCCGAGGACGTCGTGTTGGTAGAGCTGTCTCACGTGGTTCAGATGGCTATGGACGGCCCAGTCGAAGGGGATGACTTAGTCGACGAGATCATCGTTTGCGAGCTGCCGAAGACCGGGCCCTGGCCAGCTGACGCTCACCACCTTCTCCACCATCACAACAACGAAGCCGATCTCCTTTGGCTGAAGATAATCGGCCCCCGAGAGATAGGGGTCGTCGCGAGGACAATCAAGGTGGGGCCGACTTCCACACGAACATGAATCCGCCTCACTGCGGTGGGGCCCATGCTCGCGCGTAGGTGGGTCCGAAAGACGCTGTTGAAGTCAGGCAACCGTCCGCTCACTCGGGTTCGGGTGTGCTGCGCGGTCGGCTGCTCTTACGTGGGCGGCCACCACTGACGCCGCGGCCAGGCCGGGTCGCGATCACGCGCGCGAGGGTGGCCCGCTTGATGAGGGCCACGCCGCAGACCTCCATCCAGCCCGGCGGCCTGACCACGGCGCGGTCATGCCGGACGGTCGCATAGGTGACGCCGAGCTCCTCGGCGGCGTCCTGCTCGTCGAGCAGATCGGCCGGATGCGGGTCGGCGGTGGCAGTCGTGGCGGGTGGCGTCCGGCCGGCGGCCACGGCCTCCACGTGGGCGCGGTCGAACAGCAGCGTCTTGCGCCCGGGGTTGAGTGGTTGCAGGGCGTAGGCCGCGTCGCAGCCCTTGTTGCCCACGTCTTGTAGCTGATGCCCAGGATCTCGGCGGCTCCCCGCCCGTCTACCGCGTCCCTGCCGCCCCTCGGCCAGCGCCAGACCCAACTAATCCTGCCTCGGCCTGCTGGTGATCCCCCCTGGCGGTCGCAGCCGCAAGAGCCCAGGCCAGGAGGTAAGGACGAACCACCGCCCAGGCGTCCGTACGGATGCGTCAACGACGCCGAATAGCGGCGAGGATCGGTGACCTCGTCATTCTGCTAGGTGCTCTTGACGGCCGGTAAGGAATCGAGCCTCAGCATGATGTGCTGGTCATCACCATGGACCACCGTCCCGATGCGCTGAAAGCCGCATTTCTCAAGCAACCGAACCGAGCCCGTGTTCCCTTCATACGGGTCGGCATACAGAGGCCGATTGACCTCTTTATCCAGAAACATTGTGAGAGCTCGGGTACCGACACCCCGTCCCCAGAATTTCCACCCAAACCAGTACCCGACAAAGCGTCGATCCTGCTCCCACCAGGCCACAATATTCCCAGCTATTTCACCCCCAATAATCACGGCCTGCACGAACACCGTCGAATCGCCAAGGATCTTCGTAGTCCAGTGGGTCATGAAGGCATCCCGCTCACGCGCTCGAAACCGTGATCGCCGGGTCGCCTCCGGATCCTGTTCCTGCTCGTAGAACGTCGGAAGATCGCCCTCCACCACGTCCCGGAGCCAGACCTCATCGCTCATCGCGCCAGTCTGGCAGACCCGACCGACACTTCCGCGGCCACCTTCAGCCCGCCCACGACTCCCGAGCATCAAGCAACTGCTCCCAATGCTCCTCAGCCCACGCGCACATAACCGCCAGAGGCCCAAGCAGACTCCGACCCAACGCACTCAACTCATATTCAACCCGCGGAGTCGCCGAGTCAGCCACGTGCCGCAGCACCAGCCCATCCCGCTCAAGCGCACGCAGAGACTGAGTAAGAACCTTCGGCGTAATCCCCCGCAGAGCAACACGCAGTTCAGAAAACCTACGCGGCCCGCCCTCAAGACAGCGAATAATCATCGCCGCCCATTTGTCCCCGATCCGAAACGGCATCAGATCCGACGGACAGATCTCATCGAACATATCCGAGCGAAGAGGCTCTCTCACGCTTTCACCGTAACCGGTATCCCCGAGGTAACCACACCCCTGGCTAACGTCCGAGCCCAGCAGCCGACCACGCGCAACGGGAGTACCCATGGCAAAGATCATCATCTTCGGCGCCGGCGGTCGAGCCGGCCGAGCGATCGTCCAGGAGGCCCGCCGCCGAGGCCACGAGGTCACCGCAGCCGTCCGCAACCCCGCCAATCACGCCGATCTCGCCACCGAAGGCGTACACGTGACCACCGCGGACGTCACTGACCCAGCCTCGATCGCCGCCCTGGCCCCCGGCCACACCGCCGCCGTCAGCACGGTCTACGACCCGGCCACCGGCCCTGAAACGTTCTTCGCCAACACCGCCCAGGCCCTCATCGAAGCCCTCCCCAAAGCAGGCGTTCCCCGCCTCCTGGTCGTCGGCCTGGCCTCGATCCTGCCCACCGAATCCGGCGAACTCCTGATGGACACCCCGGACTATCCCCAGGAATACCGCACCTTCTACCTCGGCCACGCCGCCGGAACGACCACCCTGCACACAGCCACACCGTCCCTCGACTGGCTGGTGCTCAGCCCGTCCGGCGACTTCGCCTACAACGCCCCGCGAACCGGCACCTACCGCGTCGCCCCGGCTGCAGCCGACAGCCGCATCTCCCACCCCGACTTCGCGATAGCCGTACTGGACGAAATCGACACCCCAACCCACCACCACACCCACATCGGCGTCGAAACCCTCCCATAACGCATGGACCACTTAGGCCGAAAAATCCATGCCAAGTGGTCCTGCCCAGGACGAACCCCGAAAAATACTCTCTATCCCGGTCACCGGAAGCACCGCACGAACCCGCGTGCCCGAACACCACCAAGTACCGATATTTCGTGCCATCGAATATTGAGGTGTGTCATGGCGCCCACAACCGTTACGGTCATGCCGTGACGAAGCTCAACCAGATCCTCGCGGTGGAGAAAGGCGTCAAATCAGACGTCCAGCGCAAGGTCAACGACGCGAACAACCTGATCCAGAAGGCGCCCCTGCTGTCCGGCATCTCCCGGACGTACCAGCCCATCGACGACGAAGGCGAGCAACTCCCCGCCGAGTCCACCCGGGTGCAGGTGCAGGCCGAGCAGGTGCTGGTGGACATCGCGACGGCGATGACCCGGCTGTTCGACGTCACCGCCACCAAGGATGTCGCCAACTGCTCCGCCAAGGCGGACGTGAAGATCGACGGCGACGTGCTGGTCCCGGACGTGCCCGTCACGTACCTGCTCTTCCTGGAGAAGCAGCTGTCCGAACTGCACACGTTCGTCTCCCGGCTGCCCACGCTGGACCCGTCCGAGACCTGGTCCCGGGACGAGAACACCGACTCCTGGCGCACCGAACCGGTCAAAACCACGCGGACCAAGAAGGTGCCGCGCAACCACGTGCTGGCCGCGGCCACCGACAAACACCCGGCCCAGGTGCAGGTGTACAACGAGGACGTGGTCGTCGGCTACTGGACCAAAATCGGTTTCTCCGGCGCGCTTCCGCAGCGCCGGGTGAACGAGCTGCTCGTCCGCATCGTCAGGCTCCAGGAGGCTGTCAAGTACGCGCGGGAGGAGGCCAACGGCACCGAAATCACCGACCAGCGCGTCGGTGAGACGCTGTTCGCCTACCTGCTCGCACCGTGAACTCCCGCCCCTTCGGGGGCGGGTGCGCGAGGAGCGCAAGCTGAAAATGAGGCTCGAAGCTGAAATGCGGTGTCAGTGCGGGTTCGAATCCCGTCTCCGGCCCCCACCGCGCCGGAGTAGCCCAAGCAGGAAGAGGCGGCCGCTGAAACTCAGATTCTCGCTCCAGGCTCAGCATTCGCCGTCCGACGCCCGGGCAACCGAATGCCGAAGGGCATGTTGAGGGTGCGGGTTCGAGTCCCGCGGGGTGCTCCACCTGCGCCCCTAGCTCAATGGAAGAGCGCAACATAATGATGACTGACCGGCATTCTTAAACGCTCGGCCGTCCCATATGACGGCAACCAGACCCCCGGGGCCAGGGCATGCCCCGGGGGTCGCCGTGTTGTTAAACACTCACTCTGACCGAGGTCAAGCTTATTTGATCAGGGCATATCGATTTCCGCCTCCGGTGTTACCGCTACTGATTGGAGGATCGAGACATGTGCGGAATTACCGGGTGGGTGGACTATAAACGCGACCTGACCCAGACCAGGGAGATCGCGTGGGGGATGACGGACACGATGGCCTGCCGGGGACCCGACGACGAGGGCCTCTGGACGCAGCCGCACGCCGCCCTCGGCCACCGCCGGCTCGCCATCATCGACCTCCTCGGCGGCCGGCAGCCGATGATCGCCGAAGAGGACGGCCAGGAGCTCGCCGTTCTCACCTACAGCGGCGAGGTCTACAACTTCCAGGAACTCCGCCGCGAGCTCACCGCACACGGCCACCGCTTTCGTACCCAAAGCGACACCGAGGTCGTCCTACACGCCTACCTCGAATGGGGCGAAGACCTCGCCGACCACCTCAATGGCATGTACGCCTTCGCGATCTGGGACACCCGACGCGAGGAACTCCTCCTGGTACGCGACCGAATGGGCATCAAGCCCCTCTACTACTACCCAACCCTCCACGGAGTCCTCTTCGGCTCCGAACCCAAAGCCATCCTGGCCAACCCCCTAGCTGAACGCGTGGTCGACGCCGACGGCCTCCGCGAGCTGTTCGCGTTCGTCAAAACCCCCGAACACGCCATCTTCAAAGGCATGTACGAAGTACGCCCCGGCCAACTCGTCAAGGTAAGCCGCCAGGGCATCACCAAACGGCGCTACTGGAAATTGTGCTCCTACGAGCACACCGACGACATCCCCACCACGGTGGCCACCGTACGCGACCTGCTCAACGACATCATCGCCCGCCAGTTGATCAGCGACGTCCCCCTCTGCACCCTGCTCTCCGGCGGCCTGGACTCCAGTTCGGTCACCGCGCTCGCCGCCAAGGACCTGCGCGAGAGCGGCCTGGGCAAGGTCCGCTCCTTCGCCGTCGACTTCGTCGGCTACACGGAGAACTTCAAGCCCGATTCCGCCAGGTCCACCCCCGACGCCCCCTACGTCCACGACCTGGTCCAGCACGTCGACTCCGACCACACCGACATCGTGCTGGACTCGGTGGACCTGATGGACCCGGCCGTACGCGCGACCGTGCTACGCGCCCGCGACCTGCCGATCGGCATGGGCGACATGGACACCTCGCTCTACCTGCTGTTCCGGGCCATCCGCAGGCACTCCACGGTGGCCCTGTCCGGCGAGTCGGCCGACGAGGTCTTCGGCGGCTACAACTGGTTCCATGATCCGGTAGCGGTGAACGCCGACACCTTCCCGTGGCTGGCGATCAGCGACATCAGCGGCCAGGCCAACCTGGACCTGATCGACCAGGACGTCCTCCGCATGCTCGACATCCCGAAATATCGGGCCGACAGCTACCACCAGGCGCTCGCCGAGGTCCCCCACCTCCCCGGCGAGACCGGCCACGAACGCCGCATGCGCGAGATCAGCTACCTGAATCTGACCCGCTTCGTCCAGATGCTCCTGGACCGCAAGGACCGCATGAGCATGGCCGTCGGCCTTGAGGTCCGCGTCCCGTTCTGTGACCACAGGTTGGTGCAGTACGTCTTCAACGCGCCGTGGGCGATGAAGACGTTCGACGGCCGCGAGAAGAGCCTGCTGCGCGCCGCCTGCGCGGACGTACTTCCCGAATCCGTCCTGCAACGGGTGAAGAGCCCATACCCGTCGACTCAGGACCCCGGCTACGAAATGGCGTTGCGGGAGGCCGTACGCGACCTGCTACGGGACGACGACCTGTCTAGCCGGCAGATCATCAACCCGGTCCAGGCCCGGGCGTTGTCCCGCCGGGTGATCGACGACCGGAGCGCGCAGGAGACCCGGGGCCCGCTGGAGCGCATGCTCCAACTCGACGCCTGGCTCCGCGAGTACCAGGTCAAGCTCGACATCTAAGACGGTTCCAACACAATCGGGAAATTTGCGCTTACGCGCCACCCGTCTCCGTACGGCCGGGACTTGACGCTCCCCCCGAGCGGGGTGGCGCGTGCGCGCATCCGCTTGGCCCCGGAGTACCGCGTGGGCCTGCTCCCGATGGGAGTGTCCACATCAATCACGAGCGCGTTCGCCCGGTACGCGATGGTCACCGTAGCGGTGGAAACGCCATGCTCGATGGCGTTCATCAGAGCTTCCTGAATGATCCGATACCCCGCCAGATCGACCTCAGCGGGCAGCTTCGCCGGCGCCCCCGACACATGAAGCCGAGCCGCCACCCCCGCCTGCCGCGCCCGCTCCACCAGGATCGCCATATCCGCCAGCCGCCGTCCATCCGCGCCCAGCGTGCCCTCCACCCGCTCCGTCACCCACCGCTCGTTAAGGTCCTCCGCTCGCCGCCGATACACAGTCCGCACCACCACCAACACAACCAGCAGGACCCCGGCCGCGACGATCACCATGTTCATCAGCACCCGTCCCCATCAGCCGAAATACAGGCAGATATCCCCTTCCTAACCCCAACCCCCCAGAGCCACGCCCATCCCTCACGAACTTTGACCCTCTTTGCCCCTTTTCAACCACCCAGACCACCGCCCCCACCCACCCCGCAGGCCAGACGAGCTCTCAGTCATCGACAGGAGCACCGGCGAACCAACGACGATGGGGCAGCGGGTTGAGGGCGTGTTCCATACGACGCGGTCGAACATCGCTACAGAGTCGGCCCGGCCGCGCCGCCGGGGCCCGGCACCCGCAGGCCCCACCCCCTCCTTAATTGGCGCTACCAGCACCAGCGAACTGGTACAGTTGACCCGTTGCTACCGGCCCCCAGGGCCACCGCAACAAGCCAGCGGCCGTAGCTCAATGGATAGAGCATCTGACTACGGATCAGAAGGTTAGGGGTTCGAGTCCTCTCGGCCGCGCCCAACTCAAGGGCCCATTGCGATCATCGCGATGGGCCTTTTTGATCTTCATACAGCTGTGAAATACAGCAACGGGGTCAGTCGCCATCAAGGCTCTGGTTGAGCCGGTCGAGGGCCTTGCGGGTCTCTGGGCTGGGGATCTGGGTGTAGACGTCCATGGTCATCGAGATCTGTGAGTGGCGGAGGATGCGCATCGCGACCCTGGGATGCACGTCCAGCGCGGCCAGGAGTGAGGCGCAGGTGTGCCGGGTGTCGTGGACGCGGATTCGAGGAACGCCCGCCTTCCGGCAATGTGCTTCGAATGCGCGATTGAGGTTGCGCGGTTGGCCGCCTGTCACAGTTGTCGGTTGATCAGCAGGTGATGGGGAGTTCCCGAGCGAGGGCCCCGCGCGAAGGCCCGGAGATCGACAGATCAGACGTTATTGGCGCCAGGGCTAGGATCGGGGAGTTCGCCCGTGCGAAGTAGCACGAGGTCCTCATCTTCCCATTCAGCGCGGTCCCTGGCCGGCGGCAGCTCAACCCCGGCAAGTCCGGTGGGAGCAGAGAACTGCCGTTGAAGCTGCTCTACGAGCCGTTCAGCCTGTTGCAGCGTTTCCGATAGATCGTCTGGAACGTCGACGCTGAGGCCGAGAACGGCAGCCCCGTCGCGTGTGACCGTGATGATGGCCTGATACCGAAGCGCAACCGATCAAGGGCCTTGTTGTCCGCGCCGTTCGCAATGCCCAGGACATAAACCTGTTCGAAGGCGTGGAACTGCTCATCACCGGGGTCGTCCACGTTGACGTAGCAGTCGATGAATTGTCCGAAGACTTCGGGGCTACGCTCTGAGATCCACACGTAGATATCGAGACAAGGCGGCACGGGCCTAGCGTAGATCTCTGTAGTTTTGTTCGCCAGTTCCTGCCGCAGTGGATCGAGAAGGCCATCTTCCACGACTTCCATCAGGGGAGACCTTGCTAACGCCGATGCTAACAACAGCCATGGACATCGTTGGAATCTCGGAAGCCGGATACCGCCTCTGAGAGTGCGTTCCGCGAGTTGATGCCCCTTTTGTCGGTTGGGTTGGGTTAGGTCGGCTAGTCGGAGACCCGCCGGTCGGGCTATGGGCGCGGCTGGGTGAACAATCCCGGCTCGGTCTCGACGAG
>NZ_JAHCST010000076.1 GCF_018476525.1 Acrocarpospora catenulata | reverse complement strand
GGTGGGTGGGTGGGAGTTCCACCGCAACCATCCACCCCAGCGGAGCCGGGCCCGGAGCCGGGGGATCTGCCGGGCGGCTCATGGGTCATCGTTCGGCGGCGATCCGGGCGGCGGTTTCGGCCAGGCGGCTGGCGTAGCCCCACTCGTTGTCGTACCAGCCGAAGACCTTGACCAGCGTGCCGTCGGTCTGGGTGAGGGGCGCGTCGAAGACGCAGGAGGCGGTGGCGCCGATGATGTCGCTGGAGACCAGTGGCGCGGTGCTGTACCGCAGGACGCCCTCCAGCTGGTCGCGCGCCGCCTGGGCGAAGGCCTGGTTGACCTCCTCGACGCTGGTCCGGCGGGCCAGCACCGCCGACAGGTCGGTCAGCGATCCGTCGGGGACCGGGACCCGCAACGCGATCCCGTCCAGCCGGCCGCGCAGCTCGGGCAGGACCTCGCCGACCATGCGGGCGGCGCCGGTCGTGGTGGGAACGATGTTGACCGCCGCCGAACGGGCCCGGCGCGGGTCCTTGTGCGGCGCGTCCAGCAGCCGCTGGTCGCCCGTGTACGCGTGCACGGTCGTCATGAAGCCCTTGACCAGGCCGAACGTCTCATGCAGCACGGCGACCATGGGCGCCACGCAGTTGGTGGTGCAGGAGGCCATCGAGATGATCTGGTGCGTCTCCGGGCGGTAGGCCTTGTCGTTGACACCGGGGACGAGCGTGACGTCCATACCCTTGCCCGGCGCGCTGACCAGCACCTTGCGCGCCCCGTTCTTCAGGTGCCGCTCGGCGTCGGCCCTGCTGCGGAAGCGACCGGTCGCCTCGATCACCAGATCCACGCCGTAACCCGCCCAGTCGATGCCGGACGGGTCGTGGTAGCCGGTCACCGGAATGCGCCGTCCGTCGACCACCAGGGCGCCGGGCGCGACGGCGACGGGTTTGTCGTAGGTGCCGTACGTGGAGTCGTGCTTGAGCAGGTGGGCCAGCATCTCGGCGTCGGCCAGATCGTTGATCGCGACGATGTCGAGTCCCTGGGCCAGTCCGGCGCGGAGCACGGCGCGGCCGATCCGGCCGAATCCGTTGATGCCGATCTTCATCATGATTCCTCCCGGGTGTCTCCGCGCTGATCGTCCGGCCCGGCCGGAGCACCCGCCTAGAGGCGAAAGGCCGCCGCCGTAGGACTTGCGGCCCACACCGGACAGTCCTAGGGACCTTGGTCCTGTTGATCAGTGACCTCTGATCCATGAGCCGCCGCCCCTGCCAGAGGAAAGTAAAGGCGAAGGCCGATTCGAGGGGGTTTCCGATGACGGTCACCATGGACCGGGAGCACATGGCCCCGGTCACCGCCTGGCACGGGTTCCGTGGGACGGCCTGGCGTACCGAGATCGACGTGCGCGCGTTCATCCAGGCGAACTACACCCCGTACCTGGGCGACGAGAGCTTCCTGGCGGGGGCGACCGAACGGACCCGCGCCGTGTGGAGCAAGATCACCGAGCTGCTCCCGGAGGAGCGGCAGCGCGGCATCTACGACGTGGACACCACCACGCCCTCCTCGATCACCGCGCACCGCCCCGGCTACATCGACCGGGACCGCGAGCTGGTCGTCGGCCTGCAGACCGACGCGCCGCTCAAGCGGGCCATCATGCCGCAGGGCGGGCTGCGCATGGTGGAGGCCGGCCTGACCGCGTACGGTTACCGGCTCGACCCGCGGGTGAAGGAGATCTTCACCAAGTACCGCAAGACCCACAACGACGGCGTCTTCGACGCCTACACCCCCGAGATCCGGGCCGCGCGCCGCTCCGGCGTCATCACCGGCCTGCCCGACGCGTACGGCCGGGGCCGGATCATCGGCGACTACCGGCGGGTCGCCCTCTACGGCACCACCCGCCTCATCGACGCCAAGAAGGACGAACTGCGCGGCCTGGACCGTGCGTTCTCCTCCGAGGCGGTGATCCGCGACCGGGAGGAGCTGGCCGAGCAGATCCGCGCCCTGGACGAATTGCGCCGGATGGCCGCCTCCTACGGCCACGACATCTCCCAGCCGGCCGCCACCGCCCGGGAGGCGATCCAGTGGCTGTACTTCGGCTACCTGGCGGCGGTCAAGGAGCAGAACGGCGCCGCGATGTCGCTGGGCCGCACCTCCACGTTCCTGGACATCTACCTGGAGCGCGACCTGGCCGACGGCCTGCTGACCGAGGAGCGGGCCCAGGAGCTGATCGACGACTTCGTGATCAAACTGCGGATCGTCCGCTTCCTGCGCACCCCCGAGTACGACCAGCTGTTCTCCGGCGACCCCACCTGGGTGACCGAGTCGATCGGCGGCCTGGGCGCGGACGGCCGCCCCCTGGTGACCCGCACGAGCTTCCGCTACCTGCAGACGCTCTGCAACCTGGGCCCGGCCCCGGAACCCAACCTGACCGTGTTCTGGTCGCCCCGGCTGCCCGAGCCGTTCAAGCGGTTCTGCGCCCGGCTGTCCATCGAGACCAGCTCACTCCAGTACGAGAGCGACGAGCTGATGCGCCGCTACACGGGCGACGACACCGCCATCGCGTGCTGCGTGTCGGCCGCGCCGGTGGGCCGGCAGATGCAGTTCTTCGGGGCCAGGGTCAACCTGGCCAAAACCCTGCTGTACGCGATCAACGGCGGCCGGGACGAGATGACCGGCGAGCAGGTCGGCCCCGCGGTGCCGCCCGTCACCGGCGACTACCTGTCCTACGAGGAGGTCGCCCCCGCCTTCGACCGGATGATGGACTGGCTGGCCCGCACCTACGTGGACGCGCTCAACGTCATCCACTACATGCACGACAAGTACGCCTACGAGCGCATCGAGATGGCCCTGCACGACTACCCGGTCAAGCGCACCCTGGCCTGCGGCATCGCCGGCCTGTCGGTGGCCGCCGACAGCCTCTCGGCCATCAGGCACGCCCGGGTGCGGGTCGTCCGCGACGAGTCGGGGCTGGCCGTCGACTACGTGGTCGAGGGCGACTACCCGGCCTTCGGCAACAACGACGACCGGGTGGACGCCATCGCCGCCGACCTGGTCCGCTCGTTCATGGCCAAGGTGCGCCGGCATCGCGCGTACCGGGGGGCCGAGCACACCCAGTCGGTGCTGACGATCACCTCCAACGTGGTGTACGGCAGGCACACCGGCAACACCCCCGACGGCCGCCGGGCCGGGCAGCCGTTCGCCCCCGGTGCCAACCCGATGAACGGCCGCGACCGGCACGGCATGATCGCCTCGGCCCTGTCGGTGGCCAAGCTGCCCTACGCCGAGGCACGCGACGGCATCTCGCTGACCAACACGGTCACGCCGGAAGGGCTGGGCCGTACCGAGGCCGAGCGGGTGACCAACCTGGTCGGCGTGCTGGACGGGTACATGGACGCCGGCGGCTTCCACATGAACGTCAACGTGCTCACCCGCGCCGTCCTGCTGGACGCGATGGAGCACCCGGAGAACTACCCGCAGCTGACCATCCGGGTCTCGGGGTACGCGGTGAACTTCGTCCGGCTCACCCGCGAGCAGCAGCAGGACGTGGTCGACCGCACCTTCCACGGATCGTTTTGACATCCTCCCCCGCTTGAAAGCGGGGGATTCCAACTCATCTCACACGGAAAGGAGGACAAGTTGAGGTTCGCGGTTCACAGGCCCGGCATCCCGGTCGCCTCCCCGCGCCTTCACCGCATGCCCTGCGGCGATATCCCGGATGTTCCTGGCCGCGTTCACGTCGGCGTTGGCGGCGTATCCGCAGGACCGGCACCGGAAGACGGCTTGGCTCTCGCGCGCCTCCCGATCCACGATCCCGCACACCGAACAACGCAGCGAGGTGTAAGCGGGGCTGACCTTGACGACCCTGCCGGGCGCTTTCTGCTCCAGCCGGGTGACGAGCAGGCCCCAACCGGCGGCGAGAATGCCGCGGTTCAGGCCCGCTTTGGCGCGGACGTTCCTGCCCGGTGCTTCGATGGTGCCTCTGGCCGAACGTGTCATGTTTCTGACCTTGAGGTCTTCGACCGCGATGACGTCGAAACGGCGGGCCAGGCCGGTAGAGGTCTTCTCGGCCCAGTCCTTGCGCCGGTCGCTCTCGCGGGCCTTCAGCTTGGCGATCGCGGCGTTGACCCTGCCGCGCCGGTTGGAGCCGCGCCCGGCCCGGGCGAGTTTGCGCAGCAACCGCAACAGGCGCGCCTTCTCAGAATCCCGCAGGGTGGGCGCGGGCAGCAGCTCCCCGGTCGAAACCGCCGCGCTGACGGCCACGCCACGATCAACGCCGGCCACCTCACCGGTTCCCGGCGCGGGGATGGGTTCGGGGATCGCGGCGAACGCGACGAACCAGCGGCCCGCCCGGTCGCGGGTGACGCGGAAGGACTTGGCCCCTTCGGGGACGGCCCGGGACCAGCGGAAGCGGACCCAGCCGACCTTGGGGATCCTCACTTCGCCGACGTTGCGGGAGAGGCGGCGCACGTCACCGGCCTTTACGGCGACGATTCGGAACCCTTCACCCTGGCCACGCTTCCGCCATGCCGGCCGCTTGTGGGTTCTGGCGAAGAAGTTCGCCATCGCCTGGGCGAAGTCCTTCAGTGCCTGCTGCTGGACGATGATCGAACCGGCGCGCAGCCAGTCGAATTCGGCGCGCGCTTCGGTCAGCTGCCTGCACTGTTCGGCGAACCCGGGAGCGGATTTACGGCCCGGCTTCCAGAAAGAGTGCTGTTCAACGGCCAAATCCACACGAACCGCGCATGCCCGCAATGCTCCGACAGTGCCGCCTCCTGGGCAGGCGTCGGAGAAAGCCGGTAGCGGGACATGGCCAGGAGTTTACCGAGACCCACCGACAGAAAACGGAGCCGATAGTGCCGCATTGTTCCGCGTTTCCTCCCCGCCCTGAAGGGCGGGGCATCCACGCTGGAGGTATTCGGTGAACACCCGGGCGGCGCAGCTGGCCGAGGCGGCGGGCGAACTCCGCTCGCCGCCTCCCCCGGCGGGCACCGGCGTCATCAACTCCTGGGACCTGTCGGTCGGCGTGGACGGCCCCGGCACCCGCTTCGTGGTGTTCACCAGCGGCTGCCCGCTCCGCTGCCGGTACTGCCAGAACCCCGAGACCTGGCGGATGCGCGACGGGCGCCGGGTCACCGTGGACGAGGTGCTGACCGAGATCGACAGGTACCGCCGCTTCATCTCGGTGGCCGGGGGCGGCGTCACGATCAGCGGCGGCGAGCCGCTCCTCCAGCACCGCTTCACCGGCGAGCTGCTGCGCCGCTGCCACGACAGCGGCCTGCATACCGCCCTGGACACCTCGGGCTTCCTGGGCGAGCGGGCGAGCGACGCGCTGCTGGCCGACACCGACCTGGTCCTGCTGGACATCAAGTCCGGCGACCCGGCCGGCTACCGCGACCTGACCGGCGCCGACCTGGCGCCCACCCTGCGCTTCGCCCGCCGCCTGGCCGACCTGGGCCGGGAGACCTGGATCCGTTTCGTGCTCGTGCCCGGCCTCACCGACGCCCCGGACGACGTCGACGCGCTGGCCCGCTTCGTCGCCACCCTCGGCAACGTGACCCGCCTGGACGTGCTGCCCTTCCACCGCATGGCCACCGAGAAGTACCAGCGGCTCGGCCTGACCTTCCCTCTGACCGACGTGCCGCCCCCCGGCCCCGAGCTGATCGAACGCGTGCACGCGCAGTTCCGGTCGTACGGGGTGCCCAGCGTCTGAGTGAGGAGATCGGCAATGATCGACCTACTGGTGGCGAACGCCCTCAGCGCCCTGGACGAGTACGCGGAACGCCCCCGCTTCCCAGGGCGGCCTCGGCGACATCTACAACGCCTTCATCCCCTCGCTGACGCTGGGCTGCGGCAGCTACGGCCGCAACTCGGTCTCGCACAACGTCTCGGCCGCCGACCTGCTCAACATCAAGCGGATCGGACGGCGCACCAACAACCTCCAGTGGTTCAAGGTCCCCGCGAAGATCTACTTCGAGCCGCACGCCATCCGCTACCTGGCCGACATGCCGGACGTGCACCGGGTGACCGTGGTCACCGACGCCACCATGACCAGGCTCGGCTACGTCGACCGGATCATCACCGTGCTGGGCAGGCGGCCGGAACGGGTGGCGCTGCAGATCATCGACGACGTCGAAGCAGAGCCCAGCGTGGCCCAGGCGCTGGGCCTCGACGGCGGCGCCGAGGAACTGGCCGCCGCCGTCGAGAAGCTGCGGGACGCGGTGGGCATCGAGCCCGGCTTCCGTGACCTGGGCGTGGCCGAGGAGGACTACCTCGCCCAACTCCCCCAGCAGGCCCGCGACGCCTACGAGGACCAGTGCGCCCCGGCCAACCCCCGGATGCCGATGCTCCAGGACATGGAGGCGCTGATGCGCGCGGCCTTCTACGGCAAGGAGTGAGGTCCCGGGACCCGGTCGCCCGCCTGGAGGCCGGCCGCGCCGCGCTGCCGGTCGAGCCGTCACGGTGAAGATGCCAGAAGAGCCGCGGGCATGTGCTCGCGGCTCTTCTCCTGCGGTTGGGGGTCAGGTCGGGCGGTGCCTGCGCCAGCGCTCCTCGGCCACCGCCCAGGCGGCCGTCCACTCGGCGTACCGGCCGCGGTCGAGGGAGAACCGGGCGGCGCGGTAGCCGAGGAACACCAGGATGATCACGCTGAGCTCCAGGCCGATGGCGGAGACGACGGTCGACAGGACGGTTTCGACGTGCTCGCGCGGCCGGATGGTCACCTGGTTGCGGTTGTCCACCCACACCCGCTGGATGGTGCCGACCGGCAACTCGGTGAAGGGGGTGACGTGGCCGGTGACGGGAGTGCCGTCCTGCCGCTGCCACTGCTGGACGCCCGTGGCCGTCTCCACCAGCGTCACGACCACGAACTGGCGCGACTTCGGCCCGGCTGCCTCCTCGCGCAGGCCGTTACGGTAGACCGCGTCGCTCACCAGCGTGACCGGCCAGACCGACAGCAGCACCAGGCCGATCGCGAAGGCCACGACCAGCGCCTCCCACCGGTCAGAGCGGCGGCGCAGCGGGTTGCGGTCGGGACGGTACAGGCGTACGCACCGCCTGACCCAGCCGGTTTTGGCTGCCATGACCCACCTCCCTACACAGACGTGCTCGATCAGGCGGTCGCCAGCGTCTCGGCCAGCGAGCGGCCCCATTCGCGGGCGCGTTCGGCCTCGCCGGCCACCAGCGGGCCCTTGGTCCCGGTGACGTGGAAGTCCATCGGCGGGCTGACCAGCCGCAGGTGGTGCCGGCGCAGCGCCTTGTGGGCGCCCTTGGCGGCCGAACCGGAGAAGGGACCGCGGATCCGGGTGTCGAAGGCCGCGGCGGCGACGGGCGATTCGGCGGGGGCGCCGGCCCGGAGCGTGGCCAGCCACTCGCGGATCCCCTCCCCGCGGGAGAGGAT
This sequence comes from Acrocarpospora catenulata, assembly GCF_018476525.1. Taxonomy (GTDB): domain Bacteria; phylum Actinomycetota; class Actinomycetes; order Streptosporangiales; family Streptosporangiaceae; genus Acrocarpospora; species Acrocarpospora catenulata. Next base: position 35,484 of record NZ_JAHCST010000076.1, on the reverse strand, counting down.
GCCGTCCTCGGCCTGGTCTTCCGCGGACTTGCGGGTGGTCGCACGTGACATGCCCATGACGTGCGTGGGGCCGCCCACGACCAGCAGGGTCACGTTCTCCGGCAGTTCGGCCGGCGCGGAGCCGACCTCCAGGACTTCGGTGGGGATGCGGGCCATCAGGCCGTACGCCACCTCCTCGGCGATCTTCTTGGTGTTGCCGAACATGGATTCGTACACCACGAGCGCGCGCATGGGCGCCCATCTCCTTCCACGGACGAAGCAGGCAGGAGTTTCAGTGTCGGTCGGCGGCCGGTGGGCGTTCAGGGCCGAAAGTCCCACAGCGGAAGGGCCTTAGGGGCCCCGTGGGATGAGCATTTGAGCCCTGCCGCGGGAGCACGGAAACGGATGTCATTGAGGTGTGACACCGCGACAAGAAACCCTCTGAAAGGGGCTAACGATGGCCACCACCGCTGGACGCCGCACCGTCCCGACCCCCCACGTCCCCGCCTCTCCGGCTCCGGTGGCACACCGTCCGGTCGACTACGTCTGGGCCGTCGCCCGCATCTCGCTCGGCTGGGTCTTCCTCTGGGCCTTCCTGGACAAGCTGTTCGGCTTCGGCTTCGCCACCCCCGCCGCCAAGGCCTGGGTCAACGGCGGCAGCCCCACCACCGGCTTCCTCAAGGGCACCGGCGAGAACGCCCTGGGCGGCTTCTTCTCCGGCCTGGCCGGACAGGCCTGGGTGGACTGGCTGTTCATGCTCGGCCTGGCGGGCATCGGCACCGCCCTGGTCCTGGGCGCCGGCCTGCGCATCGCCGCCGCCGGAACCGTCCTGCTGCTCATGATGTGGGCCGCCGAACTGCCCCTGACCACCAACCCCTTCATGGACGACCACATCATCTACGCGATCGTCCTGATCGGCCTGGCCCAGGCCGCCGCCGGCAACACCCTGGGCATCGGCCGCTGGTGGAGCCAGACCCCCATCGTCCAGAAGTACCCGGTCCTGAAGTAGCCGAGCTAGCCAAGGCGCCCATCCGGCCCCCGGATGGGCGCCTTGGTGTCTAGGTCCAGATTGTCGGGCTAGGGCAGAATGGCGAACATGGCTGAGCCGCATCCCCTTCTCCCCAGCATGCGGTTGGACGACCTGCTGGCCGAACTACAGACCCGACTGGAAGCCGTACTCGCCACCCGCGACCGTGTCCACGCCCTGCTGGAGGCGGTCGTCCTGGTCGGCAGCGACCTGGAACTGGAGACGGTGCTCCAACGAATCGTCGAGACCGCCACCCGCCTCGTGGACGCCACCTACGGCGCGCTCGGGGTGGTCGGCGAGGAGAGCACCCTGGTGGAGTTCATCCCCGTGGGACTCGACGAGGAGGAGATCGCCCGCATCGAGCACTGGCCGCACGGCCTCGGCCTGCTCGGCCTGCTCATCAAGAAGCCCGTCCCGCTCCGGCTGGCGCGGATCTCCGACCACCCCGACTCCTACGGCTTCCCACCCGGCCATCCCCCGATGGGCTCGTTCCTCGGGGTGCCGCTGCGGGTCCGCGAGGAGGTGTTCGGCAACCTCTACCTGACCGAGAAGCGCGGCGGCGCCGAGTTCGACGAGGAGGACGAGGCGGTCGTCACCGCCCTGGCCACCGCGGCCGGCGTGGCCATCGAGAACGCCCGCCTCTACGAGGAGACCCGGCGCAGGGAGAGCTGGCTCCAGGCGTCCTCCGAGGTCACCACGGGCCTGCTGTCGGGCGCCGGGCCTGAGGAGGTCCTGACCCAGGTGGCCAGGCGGGGCCGGCAGATGGTGGACGCCGACACGGCCACGCTGCTGTTCCCCGCCGGCGACCCGGACCACCTGCGGGTGCTGATCGCCGACGGCGCCGAAGGTCTGGAGGGCGTGGAGATCCCGCTGGCCGACTCGCTGCCCGGCCGCGCCTACAGCAGCGGCGAACCGCAGATGGTCAGCGACCTGACCGCCAGCGACCTGGACGTCATCGAGGGCCTGCCCACCGGCGCGGCCGCCGCCGTGCCGCTCGGCAAGCCCGGGTCGGTACGCGGAGTGCTCGCGCTCGCCAACCGCCCCGGCCGGCTGCCCTTCACCCGCTCGGGGCTGCGCATGCTGCACGCCTTCGCCGACCAGGCGGCCATCGCGCTGGAACTGGCCGAGACCCGGCAGCACGCCGAACGCCTCGGCCTGCTCGAAGAGCGCGACCGGATCGCCAAGGACCTGCACGACGTGGTCATCCAGCGCCTGTTCGCCACGGCCATGACCCTGATGAGCACCATCCGCCTGATCGAGCAGCCGGAGGCCGGCACCCGGGTCCGGCACGCGGTCGACGAGCTGGACGAGACCATCCGGCAGATCCGCTCCACGATCTTCGCCCTCCAGTCGCCCAAGCTGCCGGACGACCCGAGCCTGCGCGCCCGCGTGGTGGACCTGGTCGAAGGGGCCCGCGGCCATCTCGGCTTCATGCCGGGACTGCGGATGGAGGGCCAGCTCGACCACGAGATCACCGAGCCGGTCGCCGTACAGCTGCTGGCCGTCCTGCGCGAGGCGCTGTCCAACGTGGTACGGCATGCCAAGGCGTCCACGGCCGACGTGGCGGTGGAGGTGCGCGGCGGGCTGCTGACCCTGACCGTCCAGGACAACGGGGTCGGCCTGCCGGCCGGCGGGCGCCGCAGCGGCCTGCGCAACCTGCAGGAGCGCGCCGCCCAGCTCGGCGGAAGCTTCCTCGCCGAGCCCGCGCCAGGCGGGGGCACCCGGGTGTGCTGGAGCGTCCCCGCGGGCTAACGGGAGCTGCCGAGGCCGGCCGTCACCAGGCCGGCCGAGGCGCCGCCGGAGACCCGGTCGGCGGTGAGCACGATGAAGTGGTCGGCGTCGCCGCGCGCCCAGGGCAGCAGCGGCAGCGCGGCGAGCCGCCGCCGTTCGGCGGGGTCGGTGACCCCTCTGGCCAGGCCGAGCACGGTGACCGACCAGCCGGTGCGCGTCACCGGATCGATGTCGTCGACCTCGAACGCCACGATGGCCTCGCGGGTGGCCGCGGCCAACCGGGAACCACCAGCCGTCCTGATCACGATGGTCTCGCCGTCGAGCAGGTAGTTGACGGGCTGGACGGCGGGCAGCGCGCGGTCGGTGAACACGATCCGCCCGATGGGGGTGACGGCCAGCAGGCGCAGGCACTCCTGACGAGAGAGCGTCCGCAGGCCGGTTGACTCGCTTCTCATGCAGCCAACCTGCCGGATCCGGGGGTGCCGCGACGAGGGACGAACGTCCCGTCAATCGCTCCGATCTACCCTCATCCGGGCGGCCAGCGCCGCCGCCTGGGTCCTGCGCTGCATGTCGAGCTTGCTCAGCAGGTTGGACACGTAGTTCTTGACGGTCTTCTCGGCCAGGAACATGCGCTCGCCGATCTGCCGGTTGGTCAGCCCCTCGCCGATCAGCTCCAGGATGTGCCGCTCCTGCTGGGAGAGCGCGGCCAGCGGGTCCTTCCGTACGGCCTGGTCGCGCAGCCGCGCCAGCATGGTGGCGGTGGTCTGCGGGTCCAGCAGGGACTGCCCGGCGGCGACCGTGCGCACGGCGCCGACCAGGTCGGAACCGTGGATCTGCTTGAGCACGTAACCGGCGGCGCCCGCCATGACGGCCTCGAACAGGGCCTCCTCGTCGGCGTAGGAGGTCAGCATCAGGCAGGCGAGCTCCGGCATGCGGCTGCGGACCTCGCGGCAGACCTCCAGGCCTGTGCCGTCCGGCAGGCGTACGTCCAGCACCGCGACGTCGGGCTTCAGGGCCGGGATGCGGGCCATGCCGGACGCGGCGGTGTCGGCCTCGCCGATCACCTCGATGTCGTCTTCGGCGTCCAGCAACGCCGCGACACCACGCCGGACGACCTCGTGGTCATCGAGGAGGAAAACGCGAATCATGCCCTGAAATGTAGGCATCTATCGGCCTATTCGGGAAGGGACCTTGGTCCCTATCGGCGTTTCCGCCCGGCCGCGACGATCCCAGTGTGGGTAGTTCGAAGCGCCGGCCGGTTCCGCCTGCCGGCCCGTACCGGGAGGCGGTGACCACGATGCGGGTGGCGGAGCACCGCGAGCTCACCAGCGCCGAGGCCGCGCGGGCGCTGGCCGAGCAGGGCCCCAACGAGCTGCCCCGGTCGCGGCCCCCCAGCCTGGCCGCCCGCGCGGTCCGCCAGCTGGCCGACCCCTTCTCGATCCTGCTGCTGCTGGCCGGGCTCGTCACCCTGGTCGTGCTGCGCGAGGTGCCGGAAGGTGTGGCCATCGTGGCGATCCTGGTGGTCAACGTGGTGATCGGGGTCAGCCAGGAGGTCAGGGCCGAAACGGCCATCCGCGCCCTGGCCTCGCTGACCGCGCCCATGGCCAAGGTGCGGCGGGACGGACGCACCCAGCGCATCCCGGCCGCCGAGGTGGTGCGGGGCGACCTGGTGGAGGTCGCCGCCGGGGACAGGGTCCCCGCCGACGCCACCCTCGTCGACGCGCACGGGCTCGCGGTCGACGAGGCGATGCTCACCGGCGAGTCCCACTCGGCGCTGAAACGCGCCGCCGGCGCGACCGGGGCGCACGTCCCGCTCGGCGACCGGGACGGGGAACTGTTCTCCGGCACCCTCGTGGTCGGCGGAACCGGCCTCGCCGTGGTGACCAGGACCGGCGCCGGCACCGAGATCGGCCGCATCGCCACCGCGCTCACCGGCCGGACGGCCGGTCCCCTGGAGGTCGAGCTCGGCCAGGTCTCCCGCCGGATCGGGCTGCTGGCGGTGGCGGCGGGAAGCATCCTGGTGCTGATCGGGCTGTCCCGGGTGGCCGCCGGTGAGACGGCCCTGCTGGACATCATCCTGGCCGGCGTCGCCCTGGCCATCGCCGCCGTGCCGGAGAGCCTGGCGGCGGCGGTCACCACCGCCCTCGCGCTGAGCTCCCAGCGCATGGCCCGGCAGGGCGTGATCGTCCGCCGCCTGCCCGCGATCGAGGCGCTCGGCTCCACCACCGTCATCGCCACCGACAAGACCGGCACCCTGACCACCGGCCGCCTGACCGTGGCCGACCACGTGCCGGCCGACGGAACAGGCCAGGACGCGCTGTGGCTGGCCGCGATCCGCTGCAACGACGCGCGCGACGGCCTGGGCGACGCGGTCGACGTCGCCCTCCTCTCGGCCGCCACCGACCACCAGGTACGGCTACCGCTCGGCGAGGAACGCATCGCCATCTCCCCCTTCGACGCCGAGACCCGATCGATGACCGTCATCACCCGCAGCCCCGGGGGCGACCCGCTGGTGACCGTGAAGGGCGCCCCGGAGGTGGTCCTCGTCCGCTGCGCCCCCGGCGCGACCGCCGACGCCCTGACCGAACAGGTCACCAAGCTCGCCAGACGGGGCCTGCGCGTCCTGGCCTTCGCCGAGGGCGACGGCGCCGATCTCGGCATGGACGGCCTCCGCCCGCTTGGGCTGATCGCGCTGTCCGACGAGATCAGGTCCTCGGCCCGCAGTGCCGTCGCCGACTGCCGCCAGGCCGGCATCCGCGTCGTCATGGTCACCGGAGACCACGCCGACACGGCCCAGGCCGTCGCAGCCGAGGTGGGCATCCCGCCGGACCCGGTGGTCACCGGAACCGACCTGCATGCCGATTCCCCCATGGACCCGCGGGTCACAACGGACCGCCTGCGCTGCGCGTCCGTCGTGGCCCGCGTCGATCCCGCCACCAAGCTCGACCTGGTCCGCGCGCTCCGCCAGGGCGGCGAGGTGGTGGCGATGACCGGCGACGGCGTCAACGACGCCCCCGCCCTGCGCCACGCCGACGTCGGGGTGGCCATGGCCGGCGACGAGGGCACCGACGTGGCCAGGGAGGCCGCCTCGGTCGTGGTCACCAACGGCGAGCTCGGCACCATCGTCGCGGGCGTGGGCGAGGGCCGCCGCCTGCGCCACAACGTGTCCTCGATGATCGCCTACCTGCTCACCGGCAACCTCGCCGAGATCTTCCTCGTGCTGGCCGGCCTGATCCTCTGGCCCGACCTGATCGTCCCGCTGCTGCCCGTCCAACTGCTCTGGATCAACCTCGTCCTGGACGGCATCCCCGCCATCGCCCTGGGCGTCGACCGCCCCGCCGGAAACCCGCTGGCCCGGTCCCCGCGCCAGGACGCGCTCCTGGGCGGCGCGACGCTCCGGCGGGTCCTGTGGCGCTCCCTGGCCGTCGCCGTCCTGGTGTTCGCCTCCGTCGAGGTCGCCCGCCGCCTCGGCTGGGACCAGGACCAGGTCCGTACCCAGGCCGTGCTGTCCCTGGTCTTCGCCCGCCTCGTACTGGCCTACGTCTCCCGCGCCACCTCTTGGGCCTTCGAGTCGGGCTGGTGGCGGGGCAGGGCCGTCCTCCTGGCGGTGACGGCCACCGCGACACTCCAGGCCCTGGTCACCCTCGTCCCCATCCTGGGCGAACCCCTCGCCATCGTCCCCCTCCCGGCGACCGGCTGGGCCATGGCGGCGGGCGTGAGCGTACTGACCGTCCTGCTGCTGAGCGTGCCCCGTCTCGTCCGGTCAGCGGTGTGAGAGCAGCGCGGCGTGGTGGTCGGCGCCCACGGGGCCGTCGGGGTCGGCGTGTACGGTGGCGGCCCGCAGCCGGGGCAGGCGGTGGATGAGCCGGTGTTCGGCCTCCACGGCGACGGCGTGCGCGTCGATGAGCGAGAGCCGGTGGCCGACCAGGATCTCCACCTCCGCGCGGAGGGTGTGGCCGATCCAGCGCAGCCGTACCGAACCGACGCGCAGCACGCCCGGCACCTCGCGCAGGGTCTGCTCGGCCTGTTCCAGGAGGGCGGGGTCCACGGCGTCCATCAGGCGGTGGTAGATCTCCCTGGCGGCGTCCCGCAGCACGAAGCAGATGGCCAGCGTGATCAGCAGGCCCACGATCGGGTCGGCGAGCGGGAAGCCGAGCGCGGCTCCGCCCGCGCCGACAAGCACGGCCAGCGAGGTGAAGCCGTCCGTACGGGCGTGCAGGCCGTCGGCGACCAGCGCGGCCGAGCCGATCTCCCGGCCGACCCTGATCCGGTACCGGGCGACCAGCTCGTTGCCGGCGAAGCCGATCAGCCCCGCCGCCGCGACCCAGCCCAGCGCGTGCACGTCCTGGGGCTGGAGCAGGCGACGGACGGCCTCGTAGCCCGCCAGCCCGGCCGAGGCGGCGATCAGCAGCACGATGACGATTCCCGCCAGGTCCTCGGCCCGGCCGTACCCGTAGGTGAAGCGGCGGGTGGCCGCGCGCCTGCCGAGGGAGAAGGCGATGGCGAGCGGGACGGCGGTCAGCGCGTCGGCGAAGTTGTGCAGGGTGTCGCCGAGCAGGGCCACCGAACCGGAGTAGGCGACGACGACGGCCTGCGCGATCGCGGTGACCATGAGCAGGCCGAAGGAGACGCCGAGCACGCGCAGACCGCGGTTCCCGGTCTCCAGCGCCGCGTCGGTCCTGCCCACGCTGTCGTGACTGTGCGGCGTGACCAGGTGCCTGAGCTGCCGCCACCTGCGCGCCGTCCGTGATCCGTGCCCATGACCATGCTGGTCGGACATGTCTCGCTCCTTGCCGCGTACGCCCTTTCTGCGAGCATACGAAAGCCCGAACACATGATCGACTTCATGGGTCGAATCTCGTTCGGTTTCCCGCTCTCCGGGGCTGAGTCCAGCCAACCGACAACGTCACATTTCCCCAGATAAGCGGCACCCCGATCGGCACCACATGCCGATATATCCCCAGTTCACCGTTAGTCCACCAAATGGATGGAATATCTAGCAATAGTGGCTTTACCTTCCAGCCATGCGTCCCATGCCCAGGGCACTCGCGATCTTTGTTACCGCCGGAGTCACCGTCGGTTCGATCGCCGCTCTTCCCATCGCCCCGGCCGCAGCCGAGCCGGGCACTGTTGTCATCAGCCAGGTCTACGGAGGGGGCGGCAACCTCAACGCCCCCCTCACCAACGACTTCGTCGAAGTCTTCAACCGCAGTGGCGCGACCGTCTCGCTGGACGGCTGGTCGGTGCAGTACACCAGCGCCACCGGAACCGGGAACTTCGCCTCCAACAAGACCAACCTCACCGGCACCCTCGCCCCTGGCCAGTACCACCTGGTCCAGCTGGCGGCGGGCACCACCCCCAGCGGTTCGCTGCCCACTCCTGACGACATCGGCACCACCAACATGAGTGGCACCGCCGGCAAGGTGGCGCTGGTCCGCTCCGCCGACGGCCTGGCCTGCAACGGCTCCACCGTGGTCTGCACCCCGGAGCAGCTCGCGCTCATCGCCGACCTGGTCGGCTTCGGTAACGCGAACTACTTCGAGGGCACCGCAGCCGCCCCCACCCTCACCAACGGCACGGCCGCCATCCGCAAGAACACCGGCTGCGCCGACACCGACGACAACGCCGCCGACTTCGAGACCGGCGTCCCCGCCCCGCGCAACAGCGCGACCACCGCGGCCCCCTGCGGCGCCGTCGAGCCGTCGCCGTCGCCGTCGGCCTCGCCGTCCCCCTCGGCCTCGCCGTCGCCCAGCCCCAGCGCGAGCCCCAGCCCGAGCCCGTCGCCGTCGCCGTCGCCCAGCCCGACCTCCGACGAGACCTGCGACACCCCGATCACCCACCGGATCGCGCAGGTGCAGGGCAACGGTGACGTCAGCCCGATCGCCGGTCAGAACGTCCGGGTCGAGGGCATCGTCACCGGTAACTTCCAGGGGACCGGCCAGTTCAACGGCTTCTACATCCAGGACCCCAAGCCGGACAACGACCCGGCCACGTCCGAGGGTCTGTTCGTGTTCTCCAACTCGCCGGTGAACGTCGGCGACCGGGTGCTCGTCTCCGGCAAGGCGATCGAGTTCAGCGGCCTCACCGAGATCTCCCCCGCCACCGCGGTCAACATCTGCGGCACCGGCACGATCAAGCCGCTTGAGGTGAGCCTGCCGCTCAAGGAGGGCGTCACCTTCGAGCGGTACGAGAGCATGCTCGTCACCCTCCCCGACGACATGGTCGCCTCGGAGGTCTACAACCTCGGCCGGTTCGGCGAGATCACCCTTGCCGCGAACGAGCGGCTCTGGCAGCCGACCGACCGCCCCGGCGTGGACGTCGCCAAGGACGCCCGGCGCAGGATCCTGCTCGACGACGGTTCCAACGTGCAGAACCCGCCGGTCCTGCCGTACCACTCCGAGGGGCTGAACACCGTCCGGCTCGGCGACGAGGTCAAGAAGCTGACCGGTGTGCTCACCTACAGCTTCAACCTCTACCGGATCCAGCCGACCCAGCAGGTCGTGTTCAAGGCGAAGAACCCGCGCCCCGCCGCGCCGGACAAGGTCGGCGGCAACGTCCGCGTGGCCAGCCTCAACACGCTGAACTGGTTCACCACGCTGAACTCCCGGGGCGCGAACAACGCCAACGAGCGGGACCGCCAGCTCGCCAAGCTGGTCGCCAACATCCTCACCCTCGACCCTGACGTGGCCGGCCTGATGGAGGTCGAGCGCAACAACAACGTGGCGCTCAACACCCTGGTCGACGCGCTGAACGCGCAGGCGGGTCCGGGCACCTACCGGGGGATCACCCACCCCAACCCCGGCACCGACCTCATCCAGACCGCGCTGATCTACAAGCCCGCCAAGGTCACCCCGATCGGCGGGGCGCAGTCCTCGGCCGACCCGATCTTCAACCGGCCGCCGCTGGTCCAGGCCTTCGGCCGGGCCGACAAGAAGGGCGAGATCTTCACGATCCTGGTCAACCACTTCAAGTCCAAGGGCTGCACCGACGGCGACAGCACCGCCAGCGGCCCCGACGCCGACCAGGGCGACGGCCAGAGCTGCTACAACGCCAAGCGCGTGAAGCAGGCGAACGCGCTGCTCAGCCTGATCGACACCCTCAACCTGCGCAACGCCCTCGTCGTCGGCGACATCAACGCCTACGGCGAGGAGGACCCCATCCACACCTTCGAGAACGCCGGGCTGACCAGCCTGAGCAAGAAGTACGTCTCGAAGGAGGACCGCTACAGCTACGTCTTCGACAGCCTGTCCGGCGAACTGGACCACGTCCTGGCCGACAAGCAGGCGAAGAGCCTGGTGACCGGCGCCACCATCTGGCACATCAACGCCGACGAGGGCCGGTTCATGGACTACAACACCGAGTTCAACCCGCCGTACCTCTACGCCCCGAACGCCTACCGCTCCTCCGACCACGACCCGCTGCTGGTCGGCCTGAAGCTCTAACTGAACACCACACGTAGCTGATGGGCGTCCCCGGTCTTCCGGGGGCGCCCATTCTTGGTTCACGCGAGGACAGCAGGACGAGACTCCTCGGCCGCACCAGCGAGCAGAACGCTGAACCAGGTCGTCGTCTGCCCGCGAATCCCACTTCGAGCCCCCCAGTCCTCGGCCATGGCCGCAACCAGATGAAGCCCTCGCCCACCCTCAACATCACAGTGGATAGGTGCCAGGTGGGGGGCATTGGTGGCCGACCCCTCATCGGTGACCTCGACCCGAATGCTGCCCTGAACGGTCTCGGCCCGGACCGCCACCTTCCCGCCCTCACAGCCGGACTCCGAGTGCACCACCGCGTTAGTGACGATCTCGGACAGCAGAAGCACGACGGTGTCTCTGGTGTCAGCGTCGCACGCAGGAAGTCCCGATAGCCACTTGGCCAGGTGTTCCCGCGCCTGTGCGGGTGCCCTGCGCGTTCCCGGAAGTACGACTGAGCCCAGTTCATTACGGTCATTCACTGCACGCCCCAACCCATCTGCCTACCGAGATAGAGGACCTCTACTCCAACCATCACCGTCCTTCGTGTTGTGATAGCCAACGGGAGAAGGATGCTGGTCTTCGGTCAGCTCACAGACTGCCTGTCCGCTTGGCGTCACACGATACGAATTACTCCAGAGACTTCCGAAGCTTTCATTGAAGAGGCATTCTTGGTTCCTGGGACCTACAGCGACGTCGATGGAGCGGAGATGCCTGGCCCAAAGGAGCTTGATCCTACGAGCGGTCCCCTTGCCGAATTCGGCGCTGAGCTGAGGAAATACCGGAACCTCGCCCGTATCACGCAAGCCGAGCTTGCCTCCCGGATCTCCTACAGCCCGAGCATGGTAGGGCTGATAGAGACGGGAAGGCAGCGCCCCAGCCGCGACTTCCTGGATCGATGCGAGGAAGCACTTGGACTGTCGGGCGAACTGGCCCGCCTCTGGCCGAAGATCACCCGTGAGGGCGCGCCGCGCTGGTTCAGGCCCTGGCTACAAGCCGAGCAAGAGGCGGCCCGGTTATGGCTGTGGGAACCGCTTATCGTTCCCGGCCTCTTCCAGATCGAGCAGTATGCGAGGGTCATCATCAGAGGTGAGCCGGGCCTGTCGGAGGCAGAGATCGAGGGAGCCATAGCCGAGCGCATGGTGCGCCAGGAGGTGCTGGAGCGTAGCCATCCACCGATGGTTTGGGCACTGCTGGACGAGGGCGTCCTGAACCGCCCGCTTGGTGGGGCGGAGACGATGCGGAGGCAGGTTGAACACCTGATCGGACTGGCCTCCCGCTCGACTATCTCGATCCAGATCGTCCCATACACTGCCGAGTCGACCACGGGGCTCTTAGGCGGTTTTGCATTTGCACAGACCGACGGTCATCCGGATACCGTGTACCTTGAGTCGGCTTCGAAGGGTCAGGTCTTGAACTGGCCCGACGAAGGCGTGACTGCCCTCCGAACGCAGTACGAGGCGATCCGATCTGAAGCACATCCTCAGCACGTGTCCCTCGCACTATTGAGAGAGAAGTTGGAGCAATGGACCTAAGTGCGCTCAATCTCGACTCGCTGCTTCGAGAAGCGGACTGGCGCAAGGCGACCGCGAGTGGAGCAAACCAAGGCAACTGCATTGAGGTCGCACCGCTGGCCAACGACCTTGTGGCCATGCGAGACACGGAGCGGCCAGATCTGCCCCCCTATGTGGTCAGGGGCGCTGTATTCCGCGCGTTCATCGACGGCGCAAAAGGCGGCGAGTTCGACTTCTGAAGTGCCGTAGGGCCTCACTGCTGGGAAGGGTCTCTTCCCAGCAGGCAGGTCCGAATGCTATCCGAATGCCTACTAGTGATTATGCGAAAGGCTCTCGGATAGGGCTCCTACTGATCGTCTTGACGACCCCTTGGCCACGCCTCCAGGCTGCGACATAGATCAGTGGATGCGCTCAGCTCAGGAGGCGAAGTGACGCTACGGTTCTACGGCAAGGGTGGTAGCCAGACGGATAGTTGCCCCTCGGTACATCTGGACGACGTCGACGACAGCCTCGTGATCGTTGGCTACCCGGAGGAAGACGCGGATGTACTCGCTGCGATTCAGTCAGTGAGTCACATCGAACCTCACGAGCGAGCATTCCGGGTGCCGAAGGAGTTGAAGAAGGCGCTTTGGGAGGCATGCGGTGGCAATGATCCACACTTTGACTGAGCTATTCGCACATGCTCAGCACCAGGTTACCCACCTGGAAATGCGTGACACCTACGGCGCTGGCGGGCCCGGCTACAAGGCGTGGTGTGGGGGTGCTTCCGAGGAGGTCGCCGCAGAGATTGACAAGTCCTTCATCGGGCCCTGGGTGAATCTGGTGCGAGAAACTACAGCACGCGGGGTTACCTTTCGTCGCGCACGGATTATTTCCGAGCCAGTCACCAACTACATCCGCTACGAGCATATGGCGACTCCTTATTCCAACCTGGCAGGAGGCGAGCGGGTTCGGTGGCTGCCTCGACCGCTGGCGAAAGCCATTGCATTGCCGGGATGTGACTTCTGGCAGGTCGACGACAGCCTTCTATGCTGGGTCTTCCAAACAGGCGACGGCGACCCGGCAGGCTATGAACTCTCCAGTGATCGGGCTGAAGCCATGCTGTGCACGACAGCTTTCGAGGTCGTATGGGCACGCGCGCTCGATCACTGGGAGTACCGGCCAGCCTGATGTGCATATTCAGCGCAAGTGGCTAATTCACAGTCAAGCAGTGTACAGCAGGCGCGCCAGGCCATCGCCGATAGATTACGAGAGCTTCTCCGCGATGCGGGACTGACTTCTCGGGCGTTGGCCAGGCACGCCGGCTGGGAGGAGTCGAAGTGCTCCCGGCTAATTAATGGCCGAACACCGCCGTCAGACGAAGACATCCGCATATGGTGTCAGATTTGTGGTGTCCCACAGGAGATTCCCAACCTGATCGCGGCCAGCCGCAATGCAGAGAATGCTTACGTAGAGTGGCGGCGTGTCAATCGCAGCCAGAGGCACATGCAGGATCTGGGACTGAAGCTATACAGCGATAATCTCAACTATCGTTTCTACAGCTCTAACCTAATTCCTTGGCCTTTGCAGGTTCCGGCTTACATGCGGGCAATTATGGTCCGCTTCAATGAGTTCCATCAAGCCTCAGCAAACGATATCGATGAGGCGGTAAGAGCGCGAGTGGCTCGTCGCCGCTTCCTGCGAGACCCCGCCCGAAACTGCGCAATGATCATCGAGGAATCGGTCTTGTACAACCGACCTTTCGATGACGATGTGATGCGTGAGCAGCTAGATTGCCTGCTGAGTGGCATGCGTCAGCCGAACCTCTCCCTCGGTGTTATTCCCCTGGCTGCGAGACGTAAGCAGAAGCTGACGGAGACCTTCCACATCTACGGGGATAATACCGTATCCATCGAACTGACCTCCGCCATCATCACCATCACTCAACCGCGCGAGGTCGCCCTCTACGTGAGGTGCTTCAACAACCTGGCCAGTGATGCGGTCTACGGCGAAAGAGCACGAGCGCTGATCACCACAGCTATCGAACCCTTTGAGTAACCGACGTAGAGACTCGCACAAACTCGTTGCCCTGCGAAATCGCACCTACGTTAGGCACTTCACGCAACTGGCGAAATCTGCTGTCTACAGAGGACAGGCGCGCCACCTTGTCGCCGCAGCCATCAAGGCTCTGGAGTAATCGGCGTACAAGTTCGTACAAGTTTGTTGAGCACTGAAAGCGCGCGTTCCTACTGTTTGAACCATGCCATCAACGAAGCTTCATTCATTCGCCGCAGCATCTTCCTTTCGGTTCCCCATTTCCCAATCCCACCGTGCCGTTCTTTTCGCACGCCTTCTGAATGCACTGATTCGCGCTTAGGAATTTCCCCCGATCAGCCGTCCACAGGGTAGGGAGAGAAATGGAAGACCAGAAAGATCGTGAGCGGGAAGGGGAATCGGCGCTGCCGGAGGGCGCTGCGCGGTTGTTCCGGCTGCTCGGTCTGCATCCCGGGGTGGAGTTCTCGCTGGAGTCGGCCGCCGCGCTGGCCGGGGAGCGGACCGGACCGGTCCGGCAGCAGTTGGAACTGCTGGCCAAGGCGGGCATGATCACGCAGACTGCGCCCGGCCGTTTCCTGCTCCCGGAGTCCTTCCGCACCGCTGCGGCAGAGCAGGCCCGCAGGGACGACTCGGAGGCCGATCAAGCACGCCTGCGGCTGGTCTCCTGGTACCTGCATACAGCCGATTGGCTCGGGCACACCCTGACCCCCTACGACTCCTACGATCTGAAGATCGAGGTCCCGGCCGGGGTGCGACCCCTGCCCTTCGACCAACCGGAAGCGGCGCTGGCCTGGTGGGGGAGCGAACGGATCAACCTCGTCTCCGTCGTGCGGGTGGCCGCCGAGGCGGGGGTGCACGGGCTGGCCTGGCGGCTGGCCGTCACACTGCGGTCCGTCTACGCCCAGCGGGGCGTCTTCGCCGACTGGGAGTCCACCGCGACCATCGCCGCCGACTCCGCCGTGGCCGAGGGTGATCTGGCCGGGCAGGCGCTGACGACCGAGAACCTCGCCAAGCTGTACGCCCAGACCGGCCGCCTGGAGGAGGCACGGCTCAGCCACCGCGCCGCGCTGGCCATCTTCGGCCGCCTGGCTGACCGCTTCGGCCAGGCCCGTTGCCACAACGCCTTGGGCCTGCTCGCCTTGCGCCACCGGCAGCTGCGGCAGGCCCGTACGCATTTCCAGGACAGCTCGGCCGTCTTCGCCGAACTCGGCATGACCCGCTGGGTGGCCGTGGCCCGCGCCAACACCGCCGAAGCCCTCATCGGACTCGGCGGGCACACCGAGGCGGCGCAGACCCTGACCAAAACCGCGGAGGTGTTCGCCGCTCTGGGTGACCGCTCGTCCCAAGGCAACGCGCTGGCTTTGCTCAGCCGGGCGCAGCGGGCAGGCGGTGACCTGACCGCCGCCCGCACCTCGATCGACGCCGCGCTGGCCATCGCCGCCGATGCCCGCAACCCGATGTGGCGAGGCTATGGGCTGCTGGAGTTGGGCCGCCTTCAGCGCGCGGCCGGGCAGCACGAAGACGCGCTGCACAGCTTCCAGGAGGCTGCCGCCATCAACCGCGAGCTCGGAGACCGCAGCCGGGAGGCTCTGGCGTTGGACGGCGCCGGGCAGACCTGCCAGGACCAGGGACATCCGGAGGAAGCCCTCGCCCTCCACCAGGCCGCCGAACCCGCCCACCGGGAGTCCGGCAACCATTGGCATCAGGCCATCAACCTGCACTCCACGGCCACATCCCTGGATTCCTTGGGGCGATCGCCGCAGGCCCGGACCTGCTGGGAACAGGCACTGACGGCCCTGAACGGGTTCGACGACCCGCTGGCCACCCAACTGCGGCGGCAGATCACACTCACACTCGACCGTCTCCGGGGCCGGTGAGTGACATGACCGACACCATGTCCCAGCGCCCGCGCCTGGTCGCCGTATCAGGGGGAGGCGGGAAACAGCAGGCCATGGCAGCATTGCCCGACAGGGAAACCCGCCCCCCGTCGCAGCCCCCGTCCCAGGCCAGGCCCAGGTTGGAGCCGAAGGGCGGGCCGGGCTGGGCCATCCTGCGCAGCCGCTGCCGCGACATCACCGAGCACCTGGCCCACCAGATCTCCGACGGCAGGCTCGCCCAGGGCACCCGGATGCCCAGCGTCCAGAAACTGACCCACACCCACGACCTTCCGGCCTGGGCCGCCCGCCGCATCCTGCGCCAACTGGCCGACCGGCATTTCATCCGCCTGGTACCGGGCCTGGGCTACGTCGTCGGCGTGCCCGGCGTCACCCCCCTCCTGCCGCGCGAGGATCCGAACACAGGCACGCTGTACGCCGCCCCATGCGGCAACCTCCCGATTCCCGGCGTGGACGTACTCCTGGCACAGCGGCAGGCCGGCGGCGACAACAGCCCGACCAGCTACACCCCCATACGCACCGCAGACCCTGCGGACAGCGCCCTGACCGGCCCCGACGCGATCAAACGTGGAGCCCCGACATACCTCTATGCGCAGGTCGCCAACATCATGGCCGGCCGGATCGCCACCGGACGGTACCGCCCCGGGCAGCAATTCGCCAGCGTCGGAGGACTACGGCGGGAATTCGCGATCTCCGACGCCACCGCCCGGCGGGCCCTGCGCGAGTTGATCGACCGCGGCCTGATCCACAACGTCTCCGGCTGGGCCTGCTTCACCGGCCCGGCCACAGCCGGACATCCCCTCCCGCTATACCAGCAGATCGCCGCCGACCTGGCCGCCGAGATCTTCACCGGCAGTCTCCCGATCCTCCACGTCATCCCCCTGCGCGAGCAACTGAAGGCACAGTACGACGTCAGTTTCCGAACCATCGACGAAGCGATACGGCTGCTGGAATCCCTCGGCTGGATCATGCGCATCGACAACCGCCGGCCCATCGCCGCACCTCCCAAGCTTTGGCCGGTGTTCCGAGACGGCTCCCCGGCCCCTGACCGATGAGATCGCCGAGCCGGTGAGGAGGGACAGCTCTCCTACCGGTCCGTCTCGCACCGACATGAATCGGCATAGGCGCCGAATTCAGCCGTCCGCACACCTTCATTAACAGCCGTTTGTGACTTCTTAAAACGACAAACCAGATCCCTCTGCGGATCGCCCAGACCTCCCGGCCGGTCACCATTTCCAGTGCCTCGGATCGGGAAATCAATTCGACATTGTGAGAGGAGGTGTACATGGACATCTATGACGCAGATTTGACGGGGGCGGCCTTCCGCCGTCTCTGCGGCGGAAACCAGCAGGAAGAAGACCAGGAAACCTGCGTGGAAATCGCGCCCATTCCGGAACAGCCGGGCGCGTTCGCGCTGCGGGACAGCAAGAACCCCGCAGCCGGAACGCTGCGGTTCACGCATGATGAGCTGGTCGGCTTCGCCGCCGGCGTAGGGACGCTCTAAACACCGGAAAAGGCCCCCGCGCGTCCTCACGCGGGGGCCGCCGCTCATAGTGGAGATGAGATGCCGCAGCACTTCCACGCCTACCAATGGATTGGTCAAACCTCTTCTCTGGAGAGACGGACGGGGTCCGTAGACCACCGCTCCCACCTACACCCCCAGACGAATTCCGTAATTCTCCGCTACCGCCCTTCCGTATGTGCGACTGGCTTCTCAAGCCCCGAACGCACATCAAAGCAACGGGAAATCTTAAAACGGTTCTATCCTGGCTGGAGGAACAATGGCGGCAACTCGCTCCGTCCTTTGCCTACCCGGATCAAGAAGAGCTTTTGGGGGGTGGTGATGGACGCCTCCTGGGCGCCCGTGCCGCGCTGGAGAATTGCGGCAGCATGGCATGGGGCCATTGGCTGAAGGGAGAGCGTTACAGCCACACAGCGGTGGTCGGCTGCCCCGACGCGCATGCTCTCAACTACCCGTGCCCGACCGGCCAGGAGCCGGCAAATGGTCCGCAAGCGTGAAGCCGGAATGGGAGGGGCGGCATGCGCCCGGCTGAAAGATTTGCGCAAGCAGGTCGGCTCCCGTCTGGAGGGACGTGCACATGAGCCTGGCGGGCAAACTCCGCCACCGGATGGCCGATGCGATCGGCTCTCCGGACTGGCACGCGGCGTTGGCGACGGTGCCACGGGAACTGTTCCTCGGACGAGGCCGTCTATCGGCACGAACACGGGCGCGGATGGATCCCGGTACGCCGATCGGAGATGAGTGCCGGCGACTGGCTCGCCCTCACCTATACCGACAAGACGTGGGTGACCCAGATCGACGGGGTTATGGCCGAGGACGCGACCGGGCCGGTGGCCGTCTCGCGGCCCACCCTCAGCCTCCACGTGGATGGAACCCTTCTCGACAGCCGGACGCTAGCCGAGCCAGAGGAGATCGCGTTGTTCTAGGCGGAAATCAAGGCGGCACGGACCAGGGAGTCGTAGGTGTCCGTGGTTCGCTCCAGTTCTACGCCCAGGGACCGGGCGAAGGTGTCCAGTCGCTCCTGAGCAGCGGTGCCGGACTCGTTCATGTCAAGAACGGTCTCGATCTCCAAGAAGACTCCGGCGTGCTCAACCTGGTCCACGCACAAGGCCATCCCGCCCATCCGGGCGACCCGGCGGATCTTCACGATCCGTACGGTCGGGCGGAAACCCATTTGAGTTATCGCCCGGTGCATTTGATCACGATCGGCCACCTCCGATTCGTGTTCCAGGCAGCTCATTTCGTTCTCCAGCGGCGTTTTCACCGTGAACACGTGCTGGTCGCCTTGGGTACGCAGGCGCGCAAACGGCACACCCACCTTGGACTGGCCGTAGGCCCAGTCCGGGTGTGCATAGGCTTGATCATCCTGGGTTATCGGAGCAGAGAGAACCAGCCCACGTTCGGCGAGGGCTTGCTCCAGGGCGGGCAGGTCGCGCAGCCGATACTTGACCTCGATCTCCTGCACCTCTTGCCACCCCTTCACCGCCACCCGCTTTTGTCACGTGGAGCTTAAACGGGGCTGTGCTCTCCGCACCGGAGAATCAATCGTCCGGGCCGGGGAAATCACGGCGCCCCCACGAGCAGGAAACGCCTCGCTGGACTGCCCTTGGCGGGTAAGAGGCGACCCGAACCGCGGTTCGGCCAGATGGCCCTGGGTTGCCACCCACGTCAAATGTCGATTGTGGCGATTTATCCGGGTTTTTGGGGTTCTGGGTCTTTTGGGTTGGGTGGTGAGGGGAAGGGCGGGACACATGGCACGCATGGTTTCAGAAGCGCTGGTGGAGCGGCTTGCCGACTGGGGAGTGGATACGGTCTTCGGGATCCCCGGTGACGGCATCAACGGGATCATGGAGGGGCTGCGGAGGCACCAGGATCGGGTGCGGTTCTTCCTGGTTCATCATGAGGAGGCGGCGGCCTTCATGGCCACCGCCCATGCCAAGGCGACCGGTCGTCTCGGCGTCTGCCTCGCCACCTCGGGCCCGGGCGGCATCCACCTGCTCAACGGTTTGTACGACGCCAAACTCGACCACGTCCCGGTCCTGGCTATCACGGGCATGCAGGAGACCTCCGTCCTCGGCACGGGCTACCAACAGGAGGTCAACCTCGACCGCCTGTACGGGGACGTCGCCGAGTACACGATGATGGTCACCAACCCGGTCCAGCTACCGTCCCTGGTGGACGTGGCCGTACGCACCGCGTACGCCAGGAGCGGGGTCGCCCACCTGACCATCCCCAACGACGTCCAGGTCGCCGACGCGGGCACCGACCCGTGGCAGCACGTCGCCCCGGCCCGCCCGCCGCGCACCGCGCCGATCTACCTCCGGCCGCCCGGCCGCCCCCGCCAGCCAGACCTGGAGGCCGCCGCGGAGGTCCTCAACAAGGCCAAACGCCCGGCCATGCTGGTCGGCGCGGGCGCGCTGCACGCCAGGGCCGAGGTGCTCGCGGTGGCCGAGGCGCTGGCCTCCCCGATCATCAAGACCCTGCCGGGCAAGGCCGTCGTCCCGGACGACTCCCCGTACACGACGGGCGGGATCGGCCTGCTGGGCACCCGGCCGACGGCGGAGTTGATCGACGACGTGGACGTGCTGTTCATGGTGGGCACCAACTTCCCGTACACCAAGCACCTGCCGGATCCGAACCACACCAGGTTCGTGCAACTGGAGGCCGACCCGACGCGGGCGGGGGTCCGGGTCCCCACCGACGTGCCGGTGATCGGCGACGCCAAGGAGGGGCTGGCCGCGCTGCTACCGCTGCTCACCCCACGCACCGAACACCGCCATCTCACGAAATATCGGGACAAAATGGATGAGTGGCGGGCGGATCTGGCCGCGCTGGCCAACCCGGAGCGCGACCCGATCGCCCCGCAGTACGTGGTCTCGGTCATCGACGACCTGGCCACCGACGACGCCATTCTGACCTGCGACAGCGGCACCATCGCCACCTGGGCGGCCCGGTACTGGACGATCCGCGGCGACCGCGGCTTCTACCTGTCGGGCAACCTCGCCTCGATGGCCCCGGGCCTGCCCTACGCGATCGCCATCCGGCACGCCTTCCTGGGACGCCAGGTCATCGCGTACGTGGGCGACGGCGGTTTCGCCATGCTCATGGCCGAGTTCCTGACCGCCGCCCAGCACCATCTGCCGATCAAGGTCGTGATCAACAACAACAACTCGCTCGGCCAGATCCTCTGGGAACAGATGGTGCTCGGCTACCCGGAACACGGCATCCGCTTCCCCGAGCCGCCGACCGACTACTCCGCCTGGGCCCGTGCCTGCGGCGGCTTCGGCGCCAAGATCAGCAAATCCGGGGACCTGCCCCCGGCACTGGCCGAGGCGCTGGCCTACGACGGTCCCGCCCTCGTCGACGTGGATGTGGACCCGGATGAACCGCCCATGCCCGGCCGCGTCGAGTACCAGCAGGCCAAGAAGTTCGCAGAGGCCTTCCTACGCGGCCAGCCACGCCGGGTGTCCATCGCGACCACCCTGTTCAAGGACCAGATCTCGAAACTGGGAGACTGACCATGCTGTTCGAGCAGCTGGAACGCGCCCTCAGGAACCGGGTGGCGGGAGAGGTCCGGTTCGACACGGGCAGCAGGGCGATGTACGCCACCGACGCCTCAAACTACCGGCAGGTCCCGATCGGAGTGGTGGCCCCGCTCTCGGTGGAGGACGGCGCGGCGGCCGTGGCGGTCTGCCGGGAGCACGACGTGCCGCTGCTGTCCCGCGGCGGCGGCACCAGCCTGGCCGGGCAGTGCTGCAACACCGCCGTGGTCATCGACTGGTCCAAGTACTGCAACGCGGCCGGTCCCGTCCAGGACGGGACGGTGCTGGTGGAACCGGGCATCGTGCTCGACCAGCTCAACGCCCGCACCCGCGCGCACGGCCTGATCTTCGGACCCCGACCTGCCACCCACAGCCACTGCACGCTCGGTGGCATGCTGGGCAACGACTCGTGCGGCTCGACCGCCCAGGCGTACGGGAGGACCGCCGACAACGTGGTCGACCTGGAGGTGGTGACCTACGACGGGCGCCGGTTCTGGACCAGCCAGCCTCCGCCCGAGCTGGCCCGCTCGCTGCGTACCCTGACCGACCGGTACGCGGACGAGATCCGCCGCCGCTTTCCGGACATCCCGCGCCTGGTCTCCGGCTACGGCCTGGACGCGCTGCTGCCTGAGCACGGCTTCCACCTCGCCAAAGCCCTGGTCGGCTCGGAGTCCACGCTGGTCACCATCCTGCGGGCCCAGCTCCAACTGGTCCGGGAGCCGCCCGGCAGTTGCCTGGCGGTCATCCCGTTCGCGAGCGTCTTCGACGCCGCCGACGCCGCCGCGAGCGTCGCCAGGTACCGGCCGCTCGCGCTGGAGGGCATCGACGACAACCTGATCGACTTCGAACGGCGCAAGCACCTCAACCAGGCATTTCTCGACCTGCTCCCGCCAGGCGGGGGCTGGCTGATCGTCAAGTTCGGGGCGGAGTCGGACGAGGCGGCCGACGCCCGCGCCCGCCGGATGAGCAAAGAGCTAGGACTCCGAACCACCTTCTTCGACGACCGGCGAAAGGCCGAGGAGATCTGGAAGATCCGGGAGTCCGGGCTCGGCGCGACCGCCTGGGTGCCGATGGCCCCGGACGCCTGGCCTGGCTGGGAGGACTCCGCCGTGTCGCCGGAACGGCTCGGGGGCTACCTGCGCGACCTGAACGAACTGCAGCAGGAGCACGGCTACAAGGCCTCGCTCTACGGCCACTTCGGCCACGGCTGCGTGCACACCCGCATCCCGTTCGACCTGACCACCCGGGCAGGCCTGGACAACTACCGCTCCTTCGTCGAGCAGGCCGCCGACCTGGTGGTCCGGTACGGCGGCTCGCTGTCGGGCGAGCACGGCGACGGCCTGGCCAGGGGCGAGCTCTGGCCGCGCATGTTCGGCCCGGTCCTGATGACGGCCTTCGCCGAGTTCAAGGCACTCTTCGACCCGCGCGGCCGGATGAACCCGGACCGCCTGGTCTACCCCGACCGGCTCGATGACCACCTCCGGCTGGGTACGGACTACCGCCCGCCCGACCCGCCGACGGTCTTCGCCTACCCCGACGACGAGGACTCCTTCGCCCGGGCGGCGCTGCGCTGTGTCGGAGTCGGGGAGTGCCGCCGGGACGAGGGCGGTGTGATGTGCCCCAGTTACCGGGTCACCCGCGAGGAGAAGCACTCCACCCGGGGCCGGGCCCGGCTGTTGTTCGAGATGCTCCGCGGTGAGGTGGTCCGGGGCGGCTGGCACTCCCCCGAGGTACGAGACGCGCTCGACCTCTGCCTGGCCTGCAAGGGCTGCCGGAGCGACTGTCCGGTGGACGTGGACATGGCGACCTACAAGGCGGAGTTCCTGTTCCACCACTACCGGCATCGGCCGCGCCCGCTCGCGCACTACTCGATGGGCTGGTTGCCGCTGCTGGCGCGCCTGGCGGGGGTGGCGCCCGGTCTGGCCAACCGGCTGGCCGGCTCCCGGCTGGTGAAACGGCTGGGCGGGATCGCCGGGGAACGTCCGGCGCCCGTGTTCGCTCCGGTCCGGTTCAGTGACTCCTACCGTCGTCGCGGCCCTGCTGGTGACGGGCAGTTGGGCGAGGTCGTCCTGTGGCCCGACACCTTCACCGACAACTTCCATCCGGGGGTCGGGGCTGCCGCCGTACGGGTGCTGGAACAGGCCGGGTTCACCGTACGGTTGCCGAGGGCGCCCGTTTGCTGCGGGCTCACCTGGATTTCCACCGGTCAGCTGCACACCGCCAAGCAGGTGATCCAGCGTACGGTGCGGGTGCTTCGGGACGAGATCAGGGCCGGGCTGCCCGTGGTCGGGCTTGAGCCCTCCTGTACGGCCGTGCTCCGCTCCGACGCCGCTGAGCTCTTCCCGCACGACGAGGACGTGGCCCGGCTCCGTGCCCAGACGGTCACCCTCGCCGAACTGCTGGAACGCCACTCGGTGCCGCCGCCGCGCATCGACCGGCCGGTGCTCGTCCAGCCGCACTGCCACCACCACGCCATCCTGGGCACCGACGCCGACGCCCGCCTGCTGCGCGCCACCGGGGCCGACCTGACGATGCTCGACGCGGGCTGCTGCGGCCTGGCGGGCGACTTCGGCTTCACCGCGGAGCACTTCGCGGTCTCCATGGCCTGCGCCGAGTACGCGCTGCTACCGGCGTTGCGCCAGGCCCCCGCGGATGCCCTCATCCTGGCCGACGGCTTCAGCTGCCGCACCCAGATCGAACACGCCGGCATCGGCCGCCAGGCCATCCATCTGGCCGAGGCCCTGGACGCCGCCCTACACGACCGCCTCCCCACCACCTACCCAGAACGGGTGGCCCGGCGCCCCGCCCCACCCCGGTCCGCAAAGACCCCACCGCTCGCCGAACTCCGCGCCCAGGCCCTGGCAGCCGGAGGCGGCGTCCCCACCCCGGAGGCCGTCGCGGCCCCACCGGAAAGGGCGGCGATCGCCCCACCGCGATGACCCGCGTCGGCCGGTTACGGCATTGGGCTTGCGTGGGCGGTCAGGATGCGCCAGCCGTGCTCGTCGTCGTGGATCCAGGTGCGGGTGTAGCGCATGCGGGCCTCGAATTCGCTGCCCTGGAAGGTGCCTGCCAGTGAGCCGAGGAACCAGGTGATGCCGACGCGGCCGTCGACCAGTACGTCGAGTTCTTCCTCCTCGACCTTGGTGAGGATCTGTGCGCGGGTGCGGTGGTTGTGCAGGTCGTCCGCTTTGGAGTAGAGATTGCCGTCTACTCCAAGCGTGAACACCAGCCGGTCGTCGAGCAGCCGATCGAGCTCGTCCACGTCGCTCGCCAGCTGAGCGCGCTGCAACCGCCGCTCCGCGTCCCGAAGCTCCACCACCAGCGCCGACTCGCTCATGCCCCGCCTCCATCCCGTTTCGGGCTTTTCGGCAAGGCTGCCGCGTTTACCTCGCCCTGGGCGCCCTTTCCGCTATGGGCGCACCAGGGCCGAGAGTCAGGCCGACCCGGGGCGCGGGTCGATGACGAGCGTCGTGCTCCGCTCCGCCGCGACCTGCAGGGTACGGAGCTGGAGCAGCGCGGGATGCTCCTCCAGGAGCCGAGCGGTGTTGGCCAGCGAACGCAGCCGTGCCGCCTCCGCCCGGGCCTCCTCCAGCGCCGCCTTCCCGCGCTCCCGCGCGACCACCACGTCCATCGCCGCCCGGCGCAGCTCACCGGGCAGCATGAGGTCGCGCACCGCGAGGGAGGTGACGGTGATCCCCAGCTCGGCCGTCACGTCCTGAAGCGCGGCGGGCTCGATCCTGAGCGCCGCCCGGTCCGCGAGCGCGCTGTCCAGCGTCACCGTGGCGACCAGCGCGCGTACCGCGTCCTGAACCGCCGAGTAGAGCACCGACTGCGGATTCTCGTCCGAGCCCGTGTACGCCACCGGGTCGCTGACCCGCCAGCGCGCCATCACGCTGACCCGCACCGTCACCCCGTCAGCGGTGATCAGCTCCTGCCCGGGTACGATCCGCTGCCGGGTTCTCATGTCCACGGTCACCAGGTCGGTGCGCCCCGTGCGGTAGGAGTGCCGCCCCGGCTCCAGGACCCGGCTGAACCGTCCGTCCACGTACACCAACACCCGCTGCCATTCCATCACCGTGATCTTCGCCATCACGCGTCACCTCCCTGACCGCTTGCCGCATTGAGGAACGATCCCAGGCGGCACCGGCGGCACGGCGGGAGCTGCCCGTTCCCAGGAGCCCGCAGGGCCCTGCCACCGTCATGTGCGACACCCGGGATCGTCCTTTTGGGAATCGAACCCAAGAGTTTGGAGACTCTGCCAGCTGGAGCGGCCGCGATGTGCGGAACGTGGCCGGCGATGCCGGTACGCCGCTGACTTGACCGGTTCCAGTGCCTCAGAGGTTAATCAGGAACCTCGTTCACATGCGATCGTTTTTTGCCCCGGGACACCTCAGTGCTGGGGGCCCCGTTCGATGCTGGCGTTGAAATGGGCCAGGCCCTCGGCGAGCGAGGCGAGTTCCTCCGCGGTCCAGTTCTCCAGGACCCGGGCGTAGTTGGTGAGCCGGCACTGGCGTTCCTCGTCGACCCGGCGCAGGCCCTCCTCGGTGATGCGGAGCTTGCGCGCCATGCCGCCCTCCGGGTCGGGGATGCGCTCGGCCAGGCCGCCCCGGAGCAGGACGGCGGTCTGGCGGTTGACGGTGGACGTGTCGAGGCTGAATGCCTGCGCGAGCTGGCCGATGGACATGGGGCCCTCGTCTTCGAGCCGCCGCAGCAGGATGTAGCTGCTGCGCTCCAGCCGCCGCTCCTCGGCGCCGGTCGCGGCCAGTTCCTTGTACCGGCCGATCAGCATGAACTCGCGCTCGATGTCGGCGATCTCCTTGCGCACGGAAACCTCCAATCGGGGGGCTCATGATATCCCGCTATGCACCGATATGTAGGATGCACATTCTGTGTATGGTGCACAAGCTGAGGATGTGGAGAACTCATGAGCTCATCGCGCGCCACGCCGCGCTACGGAGCCCTCGTCAGTGTGCTGGCGGCGGCGGGCATCACCGTCTCCCTCATGCAGACGCTGATCGTGCCACTGATCGCCACCCTGCCCACCCTGCTGCACACCACCGCCGCCAACGCCTCCTGGGCGATCACCGCCACCCTCCTGGCGGGCGCGGTCGCCACCCCCGTAGCCGGCCGCCTCGGCGACCTGTACGGCAAACGCCGCGTCATCGTCGCCAGCGCACTCCTGATCGCCATCGGCTCCCTGGTCTGCGCGCCCGCCAACTCGCTGGTCCCGATGGTCGTCGGCCGCGCCCTCCAGGGCCTGGGCCTGGGCGTGATCCCGCTGGGCATCGCCATCATGCGTGACCTCCTCCCGCCACAGCGCCTCGGCTCGGCCATCGCCCTGATGAGCTCCTCGCTCGGCGTGGGCGGCGCGCTCGGCCTGCCCGCCGGCGCGCTCATCGCGCAGAAGGTGAGCTGGCACGCGCTGTTCTGGGGTGCGGCCGTCCTCGGCCTGCTGCTGACCGTGCTGATCCTGCTGGTCGTGCCGGAGTCCCCGGTCACCTCGCCGAGCCGGTTCGACTTCGTCGGCGCGGCCGCGCTGACCGCAGGCCTGGTGCTATTCCTGCTGCCCGTCTCCAAGGGAGCCGACTGGGGCTGGACGAGCGGCCTCACCCTGGGCATGTTCGGCGCCTCCGCCGTGATCCTGCTGCTGTGGGGATGGTGGGAGCTGCGCTCCTCCGCCCCCTTGGTCGACCTGCGCACCAGCGTCCGCCGCCAGGTCCTGCTGACCAACCTGGCCTCCGTCGTGCTCGGCTTCGCCATGTACGCGATGTCGCTGATCACCCCGCAACTCCTGCAACTGCCCGTCGCCACCGGGTACGGCCTGGGCCAGACGATGCTCCAGGCCGGGCTGTGGCTGGCGCCGGGCGGGCTGGTCATGATGGCCGTCTCCCCGATGGCCGCGCGCCTGTCCGCCGCCCGGGGCCCCAAGGTCTCCCTGCTGCTCGGCACGCTGGTCATCGCCGCCGGTTACGTCCTGGCCCTGGCGCTGATGGGCACCATCTGGGGGGTCGTGATGTTCTCCGCGTTCATCAGCGGCGGGCTCGGCCTGGCGTACGCGGCCATGCCCACCCTCATCATGAACGCGGTGCCGCAGACCGAGACGGCCGCCGCCAACGGCCTCAACGCCCTGATGCGCTCCATCGGCACCTCCACCGCCAGCGCGGTCGTCGGTGCGGTCCTGGGCACCATGACCATCAAACTCGGCGCGGTCTCACTGCCCTCCGAGGACGGCTTCCGCACCGGCATGCTCATCGGCGGCGGGGCCGCATTGGCCGCCGCGCTCATCATCCTGACCATCCCCGGCCGCCGTGCCGCCGCGTCCCGCCTGGCCGACCCGCCCGCCGACCTGGACCTGGCCCGCGCCTGACCACCGCACGACAGGAGGTGCCGCGACCCTGGCGTGAACCTGATACTCGCGTATATGCGGGCGACTTTCCTGTACGGCGCGGGCGACGTGCGCGTGGAGCACGTGCCCGATCCGGTGTTGCGGCAGCCGACCGATGCCGTGGTGCGGGTTCTGCGGGCGTGTATCTGTGGCAGTGACCTGCATCCGTACCACGGCATGCCGGTTTCCACGCAGGGCGCGCCGATGGGCCACGAGTTCGTCGGAGTCGTCGAGGACGTCGGCGGAGAGGTCGCGACCCTGCGTAAAGGGGACGTGGTGATCGCCCCCTTCGCCTGGTCGGACAACACCTGCGACTTCTGCCGCGAAGGGCTGCAGACCTCCTGCCGTAACGGCGGCTTCTGGGGGCAGAAAGGGGTCGGGGGCGGCCAGGCCGAGGCGGTGCGAGTGCCCCTGGCTGACGGGACCCTGGTGAAGGCGCCGGTAGCGGCCGACTCTGCGCTGCTTCCGGCGCTGCTGACCCTGTCCGATGTGCTGGGGACGGGCTACCACGCGGCGCTGACGGCCAGGGTCGGCGCCGACACCACGGTCACCGTGATCGGCGATGGCGCCGTGGGTCTGATGGCGGTGCTGGTGGCGAAGCGGCTCGGAGCCGGGCGGATCATTCTGATGGGACGCCACAAGGCCCGTACCGACCTGGGCGTGGAGTTCGGGGCGACCGATGTCGTGGCTGAGCGGGGTGAGGAGGGCATCGCCCGGGTGCGGGAGCTCACTCGTGGCGACGGCACACACGCGGTGATCGAGGCGGTCGGGTATCGGGAGGCGTACGAGCAGGCCCTCGGGGTGGTGCGGCCAGGCGGGGTGATCAGCCGAGTCGGGTTGCCGCAGTACGACGAGGGTCCGATCGGGTTCGGCAGCCTGTTCGGACCGAACATCACTCTCACCGGTGGGCCCGCCCCCGCGCGGGCCTACATCGAGAGGCTCATGCCGGATGTGCTGGAAGGGCGGATCGAGCCCGGGAAGGTGTTCGATCGGATGGTGTCTCTGGACGAGGTGCCGGACGGGTATCGGGCCATGGACGCCCGTGAGGCGCTCAAGGTCCTCGTTCGACCCTGACCAGAACAGGCGCCTCCGGTAATGCGTGGGCGTGAATCCGCTATGGAACTGTGTAAGGGATTCGCCCCGCCAAGCCGTCATTCCCCCCGGAGAACAACTGATGGTTCGTGACTTGTACGCCACCGTGGCCCAGGTTCTCCCGGTGGTCCTGCTCGCCTTCGTGTGGGACTCCGGATACCTGGCCCGGCTCCACTCCCAGCAGCGTGTCCTGCGCCGGCAGGGCGTCGCCGGCGATGTCATGTTCTGGACCAAGGGACGGATCCGCGTCTACGCGCTGACCGTCAGCGCAGTCATCATCGCCGACCTCGCCCTGTGCGTACTCGTGCTGGCCAATGTCGTGCCGGACGTCGCCTTTGTCCGCGGCGTGGTCATAGCCGGCCTGAGCCTGGCACTCGTGACCCTGCTGACCCGCGTCACCGCCGACATCCTGACGGCGACGGCGGCGGACTACCAATCCGTTGACGTTGAACCTGAGGAGGTCACGACCCCGGTAAAGAACGCATGACGAAAATGAGCGTCAACCGTTCGCCCTCCGACCCGTCTCTGTTCCCCTGCGGCAAATAGGCCGACGGGAATCAGTGCATGGCGGTGCGGGCGAGGCGGGTGCCGAGGGCGGCGGTGGCTGCTGCTCCGGCCAGGGTGAGTAGGCGGCGGTGGCGGGAGAGCCAGGACTGTGGGCTGGTGGTGTGGGCGCGGGTGTCGAAACGGCCGTGGGCTCCGAAGTCGGTTCCGGGGGCGGCGTCGGCGGGTTTCCACAGGTTGACCGGCTCGTTTGGGTCGGGGTCCTCGGTGGTCTGCTGGGAGCGGTAGCCGGTGCGAGCCAGGTAGCGGTCGACCAGGGCGGGGGCGATTCGGTCGGCCAGGATGCTCGCGACCGTCATGCCTCCGATCCAGAATTCTTTGCGCTCGGGATGGTCGGCCGCGTACAGGAGCGCACGGGCGGCCACCTCCGGTTGGTAGATCGGCGGCACCGGTTGCGGGCGTTTGGGCAGCCGCGTCACAACCCAGTCGAACTGCGGTGTGTTCAACGCCGGCAACTGGACCATCGTGACCTTGACCCGGCTGCCGGTGTGCAGCAGTTCGCAGCGGAGTGACTCGGTGAACCCCTTGATCGCGTGCTTGGCGGCGCAGTACCCGGACTGCAGCGGAATCGCCCGGTGAGCCAGTGCCGATCCCGCCTGCACGATGGTGCCGCTGTCCCGGGGCAGCATCCGGGCCAGCGCGGCCTTGGTGCCGTACACGTACCCGAGGTAGCTCACCTCGGTGATCCGCCGGTACTCCTCGACATCGATCTCGGTGACGGGAGCGAAGACCGTACTGAACGCCACGTTCACCCAGACGTCGATTGGCCCGAACTCCTCCTCGACCCGCTGCGCGGCGGCCTCGACCTGCCCCGCGTCCGCCACGTCGACCGAGAGGGGCAACGCACGCCCGCCCTCCGCGCGAATCTCCTCGGCCGCAGCCGCCAGACCCGCCTCTCCCCGCGCGAGCAGCCCGACCGAATCCCCCCGCCGCCCGAACATCCGCGCCACGGCCCGGCCGACTCCCGCACTGGCTCCGGTGACTACAACCGTCCTCGGTCCGCGTGGGGCAGGCATCACACATCCCCTCTCTCCGGTCCCTCTGGTACGCCTTGCACCTTCCCCTGCCGACCTTCCCAAACGGGGTTTGAACAACTTTTCAGCACATTTGAGACATCTGCGAACGGGGCCAACCCACCGGCTTCCTCCCCGGGCGACGCCTGAAGGCTGTTGTCTAGCGCGTTGAAAGACTCCTGCAGGTGACCGCCCGTATCAATGGTTCATCACCCCGACGGGGGTTCAACATATTCAGACCGACGGACACCACAACATCGCAGATCAAGGGCCGGGCACCGGACATTCAATCAAGGGGGGAAGCCCTTCGGTCGCGCAGCCGAAGACCAGACGGGGGAACTCCTGGTCGGTCAGAAAAGGAAACGGGTCATGAGAAGAGCCTCGCTCAGCGGGGCTCTTCTCATTTGCGCGGGTCATTTGCGCGGGAGAGCCTCGCTCGGGGGTCTTCACGTTTGCGGGAGAGAGCCTCGCTCAGTGGCGCTTCTCTCATTTGTGTGGGACTGGTGGGGCGGTTGTGTCAACCGGTGGTCCTTTTCTGCCGTCTTCTTTGGGACGTTCTATTCCCAGGAGTTGCCATGCGCGGTCGCCACGGCTTATTCGGTGCGGTCTTGGTGTCTTTGGTTGTCCTGCTCTGCGTACCTGCTTCAGCGCGGGCGGTCGGAAAACGGCTTACGACCGTCGTGGAGTATGCGTGCACCCCGGTCGGGGGCGACGCTCAGGTCGTCAAGGTGCAGGTGGAACTCACGATGCCAGCTGAGGCGGTGGTCGACCGACAGTTGGCGATCGGGCATCGGGCCTCCTACGCGGAAGGGACGTCGATACGGGCGGGCTCGGCCGGATTGCCCGCCGGGGCCAAGCTCTACGCGTACGCGTCGATCAGCGGGGTTTCCGGATTCACTTCCGCCACCGGTGTCGGGGACACGGTCGGGCCGGTTGGCGCGAATCAGACGGTTTCGCTCCCATCGGGGCAGACCCAGATGTTGTCCAGGCCGAGCAACGCAGGGACGGCGACGATCCGGCCGGGGGCCATCAACTTCGGGACATCTCCGCAGCAGCCGCTGATCCAGTGTGAGGTGAAGAACCCGGACGCGCTCACGACCTATTCGCTCGTCATCGGCACGGGCAGCCAGACGAGCCCGAGCCCAAAACCGAGCCACACGGTCACCGAGACCGAAACGGCCACCGAGACGGCGACGGAGACGGCGACCGCCACCGAAACCGCCACGGCGACCGCGACGGAGGCGTACACGGTGATGGAGACCCCGTTGGGTGGGGTGGCGACCGGTGGGGGTGGGGAGGCAGGGCCTGATGCGCGGGGGTTGGTGGCGATAGGGCTGGCGCTGACGTTCGGAGCGGGGGCTGGGCTTCTGCTGCGGGTGCGGATGGGAAGGCGTCCGGCTGTGGACAGGTGACTTACGGCGACACAGGCAGGCATGTACCATTTGGTACATGCGATTTGAATCTGCCATCACCATCGACGCCAGCCCGCAGCGTGTGTGGGAGGTGTTCAGCGACGTGGAGCGCTGGCCCGAATGGGCCGAGACGTTCGAGTCAGTGGAGCTCACCGAGCCGGGACCGCTGAAGGTCGGCTCCCGAGCGAAGATCAAGCAGCCGAAGCTACCGGCGTCCGTCTGGGAGGTGACCGAACTGGTGGACGGGGAGTACTTCGTCTGGGTCAGCAGGAGCCCGGGCATGCGAGTAACCGGAGGACACCGGGTGGAGGTCACCCCAGACGGCACGGTGGCCCGCTCGACCATCGACCAGGAAGGGCTGTTCAGCCCACTGCTGAGCCGACTGACCGGCAAGCTCACCAGCCGCTACCTCACGCTGGAGGCCCAAGGCCTGAAGGCCCGCATCGAGCAGGCGTGACGCCCAAGGAGAAGACGGGCCCGCCGCCCAGAGAGAATTCAGGCGTGACGCCCAAGGAGAAGTGGCTGGCCCAGGCGATCGAGTACTTCGCCGCCAACGGAATCGGAGACGCGAGCCTCCGCTCGATCGCGGCCGGCCTCGGCACCAGCCACCGCATGCTCATCCACCACTTCGGCTCCCGAGAGGGCCTGCTGGCCGAGGTCGTCCGCGCGGTCGAGGCACAACAACGCGCCGCCATCGCGGACCTGACCAGAAACGAGCTACCCCCGCAGGAGAGCTGGGTACGTTTCTGGGACAACCTGGTGGAAGCCACCCTGATCTACGGGCGCCTGTTCTTCGAACTCTCCGCCCACGCCATGCACGACCGCCCATATGCCCAGGGCCTCCGCAACGACCTCATCGGCGTCTGGCTCCCCCCACTGACCGAGATCTGCCTACGCAGCGGGGTGGACCCCGCCGAGGCCCCCGCGTACGCCCGGCTGAGCCTGGCCGCCTCCCGAGGCCTCCTCTTCGACCTGCTGCTGACCGGCGACCGCAAAGGCGTGGACGAAGCCCTCATACTGCTGGACCGCCTACACAAAGCCCTGGTCACGGACCATACCGCCACTCAGGAGACCGACCAGCCAGGCGTTTAATGGGTAGTAGGGAAAGGTCACACGGAGGTGAGCCATGAGCACACTGATGAGACGTGATCGGGGGTTCCTCCCTGACGTGTTCGACCTGCTGGACATGCCGTTGATGGGCATGCGCCAGATGAGCCAGCAGCCCCTCCGCTTCGAGGACTACCTCGAGAACGGGGAGTACGTCCTGCGCGCGGAGTTGCCCGGCGTGGACCCGGACCGGGATGTCGAGGTAACGGTCAGCGGCGGCATGCTGACCATCCACGCGGAGCGGCACCAGGAGGAGAAGGACGCCCAGCGCAGCGAGTTCCGCTACGGCAGCGTGACCCGCTCGGTGGCCCTGCCGGAGCTGGCGGACGAGCGCGACATCAAGGCGTTCTACGACAAGGGCATCCTGGAGGTGCACGTCAAGCTGTCGGAGGGCAAGCAGCCCGGCATGCGTGTTCCGATCAGCACAGCCATGAAGGAAAGCCCCGAACAGGGCCAGCCAGGCTGACCCGGCATCTGTCGACCCAGGCACCGTGACGATCACGGGCCTGGGTCATTCATTTCTTCAGCGACCCTCCCCAGGCGGGCGAACCACCGCGACCGGACAGAACGCCCGGTGCAGCACCCCGTGGCTCACCGAGCCGAGTACGGCGGAGCCCAACGCTCCCATCCCCCGCGATCCGACCACCACCAGGTCAGCCGTCCGCGAGTTCTCGGTCAGCGCGATGATGGGATGCCCGGCGAACGAGGTCTCGTCCACGTTGATCCGGGCGTTCTTCTCCCGCCAGGGGGCGAGGTAACGCCGGATCTCCGCCGTGCGCTCGTCGAAGAGCCGGCTGAGGACGGGACCGTACCCTTCCGCGTACGGCGCGAACACCGGCTGCTGCCAGGCGTAGATCACCTTGAGCCGGGCGTTGCGCCGTTCCGCCTCGCCGAAGGCGTAGTCCAGGGCGGCCTCGGACGGGTAGGAGCCGTCGTACCCGACCACGACCTGCCCGTACGACACCGCGGCGAGCTGCCGGACCACCACGACCGGGCCAGGGAAGTGCCCGGCCAGGCCGAGTCCGGCCGAGCCGACCGCGAGGCCGGCGAAGCCGCCGAGGCCGCGCCCGCCGATGACCAGCACGTCGGCGCCCTCCGCCTCGGCTCTGAGTCCCTCGGTGACCCGGCCGGTGACCAGCGAGGTGATCACCGGCACGCCGGGGGCGCGCTCCCTGGCGCGGCGTTCCGCGGCGGCGAGCACCGCGCGGCTGTGCTGGTTGACGGCGTCGGAGAGGGCGCCCGCGTCCTGGAAGGCCAGGTCGCCGATCCACGGCTCACGGACGTGAATGATCTTGAGGGCGGCCCTCCGGCGCACCGCGTCGTCCATCGCGTAGTCCACGGCCAGCGTCGCGGCCTCCGAGCCGTCCACGCCGACGGCGACAAGTCCCGCCATGATGATCCCCTCCCCCGGATGACCCGGCGGCCCCCGCGGCCCCCCGAAAGGCCCCATCCTGAGCAACGCTCACGTACCGGCGCGTCATCCCTGGTCAGCGCCGCTACCCCGAGCCTAGCCGTACAGGAACTGGCGGGTTCTGGGGTCTTTCGGGGAGCCGAAGATCTGGTCCGGGTGGCCGCGTTCCAGCAGCACGCCGTCGGCGAGGAAGCAGACGGTGTCGGCGATGTCCCGGGCGAAGCCCATCTCGTGGGTGGCCAGGATCATGGTCATCCCGCTCTCCTTGAGCTCCCTGATCACCCCCAGCACCTCGTTGACCAGCGTGGGGTCGAGCGCGGAGGTGACCTCGTCGAGCAGCAGCAGCCGGGGCTGGGTGGCGATGGCCCGGATGATCGCCACCCGCTGCTGCTGCCCGCCGGAGAGCCGGTCGGGGTAGGCGCCGGCCTTGTCCGCGAGCCCGAACCGGTCCAGCAGTTCCCTGGCCCGTTCCTCCGCCTCGGTACGGCTGACGCCGTGCACCTTGCGCGGGGCGAGCGTGACGTTCTCCAGCACCGTCATGTGCGGGAAGAGGTTGTACGCCTGGAACACGATCCCGATGCGTTTGCGCACGTCGTCCACGTCCACCCGGACGTCGGTGAGTTCCTGCCCGTCCAGGTGGATGGCGCCGTCGTCCACCGTCTCCAGCAGGTTGACGCAGCGCAGCAGGGTGGACTTGCCGGACCCGGAGGCCCCGATCAGGCAGACCACCTCGTGCGCCCGCACCTCCAGGTCGATGCCGCGGAGCACGGCGTGCCCGCCGTACCGCTTCCAGACGCCCTCGATGGTGAGCAGCGTCATCAGCCGCCTCCCCGCTGCCGGGCCGCGCGGGCGGCGAGGTGGTCGGTGAACCGGGCCAGCGGCACGATCAGCGCGACGAACAGCAGCACCGTCGCGATGTACGGCGTGTAGTTGAAGTTCTTGGCCGCGTGAATCTGGGCCTGCCGGAGCGCCTCCAGCGGCCCGAGCAGGGCGACCAGCGCGGTGTCCTTCTGGAGCGAGGCGAAGTCGTTGAGCAGCGGGGGCACCACCCGGCGCACGGCCTGCGGCACCACCACGTACCGCATGGTCTGGCCGTGGCTGAGGCCGAGCGAGCGGGCGGCGGCGCGCTGGCTGGGGTGCACCGAGTCGATCCCGGAGCGGAAGACCTCGGCCACGTACGCGGTGTAGGCGAGGATCAGCGCGATGGTGCCCAGCACCACGGGCTCGCTGGGGGTGCCCTGGAGCTCGAGCGCCGGCACTCCGAAGCCGACCACGTAGATCAGCAGGACGACCGGGATGCCGCGGAAGATGTCGGTGTACAGCACGGCCAGCGCCCGGAACGGGAAGAACACCGGCGCCCGCAGCCCGCGTACCAGCGCCACTCCGAGCCCGAGCACCAGGATGATCGGCTCGGCGATGAGGAAGATCAGCACGTTCAGTAGGAAGCCGCGCAGCACGTCCGGCAGCGCGGCGACCAGGTGCTCCCAGCTGAAGAACTTGTCGCGCACCCGTGGCCAGCCCGGCGAGGCGGTGAGCCCCACGACCACCACGACCACCACGACGATCGTGGAGATCGTGGCGGCCGACAGCGACCGGCGGCCGCGGGTGCGCAGCAGCGCCTCACGCGCGAGCTGGCGCTCGCTTTTGACCCATTCGCTCACTAGAGACCTCATGCCACTTCGTGGCGCCCACGGATAGGTGAAACTTGGGGTGCGCCGCCCGCTCGACGTCGTTCTTGCTTGGACTTGCGAGGCCGTGCTAGAGACTGACGCTGGAGCCTGCCCGGG
>NZ_JAHCST010000075.1 GCF_018476525.1 Acrocarpospora catenulata | reverse complement strand
GGGAGAAGAACGGTAAGCAGGGCGGGTGGGTGGGAGTACCACGCCAATCAGCGCAACCAGGCCACCCGATCGCCGACCCCGACGCTGACCGGCAACTCAACCCAGGCCGTCGGACCTGCCGGCAGGTTCCCCGCAGGCAACACGAACAGCGCACCCTGGCGGGTCACCGCATTATGCCCGAACAGCAACACCCAGGCCCCGACCATCACCGGCTGCCCGGCCGTCCATCCTGGCCCCAGATCCCAGGTCCCAGCACCGGACACCGTCGACCCGCAGGCCACCACCGCGTGCACACCGGTCAGCCGCCGCGAGGAGATCCGCCCGCTCAGCAGATCGACGGTGAACCGCCGCTGATGCGCGTCTTCCCCCGGATTACGGCAGACCGCGTCCAACGTGACCCGGCTGTACCCATCCTCAGCGGCACGTAGAGTCCGCACCTCCTGATACCGACCCAACGGCGCCCACACCGGTTCGATGAACGCGCCACAACGCGGCAGCAGCCCCAAGAAAGCCCGCCGCCCCACCCGCTCCTGGTACGGCAACCGCACCCCAACCAGAGCCGCCGCCCGGTGATAGGCCACCGGCGGATCCACCATCAACAGAAACCGCTCGGTAAGCGCCACCGAACTGATGAACGGCGACCCGGACAGCGGAAACGGCACCGCCCGAAGCACGGTCCCATCCGGAGCAGCGGTGAGATGCTCGGCGTACCCGAGCCCCTGATAGGCGGCGACGGTATGCCAGTGCCCGGTCTGCGACTCCAGCACCGGCCGAGCGACCGTGATGGCCTCATCCAGCCAGAGCGAGGGCGCCAACGCCGGAATCGGCCCGAAGGGAACCTTCCGGCAAACCGACCGCGGCTCCCGATACCAGGTAGCCGCACCGCCACCGAGCCGTACCCCCGAATGCACCAACGGCCCCGCCAGTGGATGGCGAGCCCGCGGATTGGGAAGCGCCTGAACCAGCGATCCGGCCAGCTCAACGGGAAGCTCGCCATGCACCGCGAGCCTGTCCATGACTTCGGGTTCGGCATCGAGTACGGCCATCTCCGGCCTCCCGGCTCCAAAACATAACAGCGTTGTGGTTAATAGATATCGCTGTTATGCAACACTGTCAAGGTGAGCCCTCGACGATCGGACCCCACCACCCGACCAGCCCTCGTGGACATCGCGGCCCGCCTGCTCGCCGAACACGGCCCCCAGGCCCTCTCCACCCGCCGCATCGCCGCCGAAGCCGACAGCTCCACCATGACCGTCTACACCCACTTCGGCGGCATGAGCGGCCTCGTCCGCGAAATGGTCCGAGAAGGCTTCGCCCGCCTCCAGGAACGCCTCACCCGAGTCCAGGCCACCGACGACCCGGTAGCCGACATGGCCCTCCTGGGCCGCGCCTACCGCCTCAACGCCCTGGCCAACCCCCACCTCTACGCCGTAATGTTCGGCGGCTCCTCCCTGGCAGGCTTCTCCCTCTCCGAAGAAGACCGCCAACACGGCCGCTACACCCTCGCCAACGTCGCAGAATGCGCTGACCGCTGCCTCACCACCGGCCGCTTCCGCCCAGGCGACCCCATCCTCGTAGCCCACCAAATGTGGACAGCAGTCCACGGCCTCGTCACCCTCGAACTCGGCGGCTACCTCATTCCGCCCTACGACGCCGACACCTGCGTAGAAGCCCAACTAATCGGCCTAATGGTCAGCGCCGGCGACGACTACACCGCCGCCGCCACCTCCGTAGCCAAGTCCCTCAACCGCCTCGACGAAATCTAGGTCGCCAGGACGTCACGTACAGCAGTTCAGTGGTAGCCTCCAGTGACGCATGCCCCCGCCAAATTTCACCCATGACCGTCTCCGAACCCGCCCGCTCCCACCAGATCTCCGAGCAAGACCTCCACGCCCGCTCGGCGGAAATCATGAACGGCCTGGAACGCGGAGAGAGCTACGCCGCTACCCGCAACAGCAGCAAAATCGGTGACCTGAACCCTATCCGCCATAGACGTCGATTCGTTTCGCGAGCCGACTTCGCGGCGATGTCCCAAAGCATGCCGATCCTGGATGACCGGAAGTATCGCGAAGACATGGATCGCCACGTCAACGACGACCTCTTCGACCCCTACGACCGCGCATACGGCAGAGACGAGTTCACCGAGGCCGCGGAAGGACCGCCACGCCAGGTCTGGTCAACACCTCCATCCTGATCCTGCGTGCGAAGATCGCCCCGGAAGACTGCCCGACGAGATGGCGATCAGCACTATCACCACCGCAGAGCTGTCGGCCGGCGTTCTGGTCGCGGCCAAGCCTCAGGAACTCGCCCAACGCATAAAGATCCTCCAGGCCGTGGGGGCCGATTTCGACCCGCTCCCCGTCGACAACGCCGCCGCCCGGGAGTACGGGCAACTATGGACCGCAGTGGTCGCCGCCGATCACAAACCCAAGGACAGCAGACCTTACGATTCGCCTGTGTAGCCATCGCCAACAAACTCCCCCTCTACACATGCAACCCGAAGGACTGTAAGGGGTTGGACCATCTACTCCCAAAAGCGCCAGTGACCCGGCCACACTGAACAAGGCCAGAAACACCAGCGGAAACCCGGAAATCATTCCAGCGAGCCGCACCCATCACCCCTGATAAAGGGGCAGCAACTGAACAATCCGGAGTCCCGCGACGACCACGAATATCGCATAGAGCAGCCAGGTGACCTTGTATCGCCACGCCACGAGCGCCGCTACCGTCTCTAGGAAAAGCGCGAAGCCCAAGCCTACCAACAGGGCGACGACCATGTCGGGATCGACTTCATCGGTGGGCACATACGTCATCACGTAGCCGTCGAGCAGATAGGCCAGGGCGGTAATGAGGAGGGCCGCCGCGCCGAGAAAGGAGCAGACGATCACCTTGACCGCAATCAACCAGCCACTCTCCCCCGCGCCGGAACCCGCGCGGACCCGTTCGATTGTCATGAGTTAAGGCCTTTGATGGTCTCACGCGTGGTCCGACTGACAACGGTCATCTTGGTCCCTTGAAGTTGGTTCAGCCTGTATGGCGCAGTGTCACGAGTATGAGCACGGACGGTCTTACCCAGAGTAGACAGCCAGCGATCTCACCAAAAGCACGCACACTGGCCAACTTTGCCCAGCCTTACTACTAGCGACCGCTATCACGCTGCGCACAGGGCGTGAATGATTTACGGATCAGGCAACGTATTTGCTACCAACAGCCTTTAGCAGATCGGCCAACCAGACTAGATGATATCCGAGCACTTGAGAGTCATCATATTGAAGGCTGCGGAGATGCTCGATAGATTCACTAAGTTGGCCAATCGTGAGTTCGGGCGGCCCTCCTAAGATGTTGAACAGATCATCCCTCGGGACGGACCAAAAGTAGTCCTCTTCAAGATCAATATGTCCCGAAGTGACCGATTCAAGATGGTCGAGAATTATTGAGACAACCTGTCTAATGTCGGCAATCGATATAGTCATTAACGGATTACTCAAATCACCCTCCAGAAACCTTCCCAATATGGCCACCAAGCGCCTGGATCACCATTTCCGGGCGACACATACGAGCCGCTATAATGCTTTGTTAACCCGAACTATTGAGCGTCCGGGCACTGACCTCTAATAAATCGTAAGCGTCTGGATTATCGGCACACAAGCATGCTTTACCTCATACTCAGCCCATGTGGTGCATTGTCACAAGAATGAGCCTGGACGGATCCGTGGTCTCTTTGGCGATCAAGAGTGCGGCTCGCTGCTCGGGAAAGATTGACGACCCGGTTGCCCACTCCTGCAAAAAGGGCGCGAGTGGTTCGACGAAAGCAATGGTCTGGTGCCTGTCAGAGTTCAGATGATACCCCTTCCCCTCACCTGTAGACTCTGCAATCCAGCCAGCAGCTCGCATTCCTCGAACTTGCTGATCAATTGCCGCTCCGACATCGTTCTGTTTTCTGTCCAGAACGATATACTCATATTCGAAGAGCGGGTTACTCGCATTCGTTAACTCCTCGGCCACTACTAATATCTCGCCTCCGTACGCAATCTCCTGCCGCACCGAGTCGGCCACACGCACGGGCGCCCGGCGCCATATCCAGACACCTATCCCGGCCGCGCCCACGGCAACCAAATAGCTGGAACAACGATATGAGGATCAATCCGCATTCAGAAACTCCCGTCTCTTGTCAGGCTTATGTACCACCGACTTGTTGATATGTGGGAGCGGCGAGAACATCACGAAGTTCTCCGACAGCGTTATCACTATACTTATCGCACGAGACTATTGCATCCTTGCGCGCCCCACCCTGCCCTCCCGACGGCTGAGCGTCTGATACTGAGCATGAGGGCTATTCACAACACTCAAAGGCTAGAGGCGACGTCCCAGGGCAGAGCCACGGTCATGCAGTTGACCTCGTCTTCTTCGGTGATGTCGATCAGCACACCAGAGCCCATAACCTTGAGCCATTCTTGCGAGTCAACGAACGGCGTACACACCTCGATGACCTGACCTCTATCTACTAGGATACGAATAAACTCGCTTCCCGAGGGGAAGTGGCCAGACTTCCCCGATGGCAGCCGAGTCACCGGGCCACCCGGTTCTATTGAAATGTTCCAGAGTACATCTGAAATAGTGAAACAGAACTCTACATCTCCGACCAGACAGATGTACGGATTGTGGCGATCCTGACACCAGTCAAATTCACCCACTCGCGCAACTACATCAGCTTTATTCATGCCGAGAGTAACGTCATTTAATTCACCGCACTCGGCGAAATTTAGCAGTGACTCCAGAAAGTCACGCATAATATATCCATTCATCTTGGCGGCTACCTGATCCCGCCCGACGGCGCCACACCTGCACGGGAACCCAACTGATCGGCCTGATGGTGAGCGCGGGCGACGACTACGCCGCCCGCCACGGAGCTGGTGGCCTGCTCCCGAGACCGCCTCGACGACATCTGACACCCCGGTTATACCGGTTTGGTATAGAAGATTCGTGCGCACCCTATGGTGTGACAGCGTTACCCATCGTGGCGGCTGATACGGCCGGGCTGGAAGCCGCTCTCGCCCGGGTGCTGTGGCTGGCAGATGAGCATGTCCCGCTGCTCGACTCCTGTATGCGCTACATGCTCGCGAACTCCTGGGTCGGCGGCGGCGCGACCCGTTTCAGGGACATGCTGGCCGACCAGCGAACCACGATGCAGTGGGCCTTCCAGTCCGCGATCGACAACCTCGCCGAGCAGATCCAGGCCTTGGGCGGGCAACGGGGGCCTGTCCCCCGAGTCACCAGTGTCATGAATCGGGTGGGAGGCCCCGACCCGAACGGCTTCCTCGGCATGGACGTCACCGCAATGACCGGACTCGTCCGGGACCTGGACCACGCCGGGCATGCCCTGGCCATGGCCGCGACACGTGTCACCGGCGAACTACTCGCTGCCGGCTTGCCAACCTTGCCCGCCAAACAGATCGCCGGAGCCGGCGCCTGGGCCACCAGCCAGGTCCCCGATCTCAAACGCCGTCTGGTCATCCTTCAGCAGGACGCCGACGGTGGCCTGACCTCCCCCGCCATGGCTGCTTTCGGCCTGTTCGGCGGCTTCGCCCTCGGCGCGAACGGCTCCAGCTACCTCCTCACGCGCGCCACCAACGGCGACACCTCCGCACTCGGCGAACTCCAGGCTCTCCAACGCACCAACCCCGACCCACAACTGTCGGCCCAGATCAATGCCTGGTGGCGCCAGCTCGGCCACCCCGCCCAGGAACAACTGATCACCACCGTCCCCCACCTGATCGGCGGCCTCAACGGCATCCCCGCCACCACCCGAGACCGCGCCAACCGCGCCTACCTCGGACAACAGCAGGACGAGATCACCCGCCGCCTGACACAATTGCGCCAGTCATCCCAGGACGCCAAGGACGAGATCAAGGACCTCGAACTGAAACTCCGCCAGATCGACTCCATCAGCAAGAGCCTGGCCCTCGGCGGCGTGAAAGGCATCCCTCCGGCGCTGCTGCTCAGCGTCGGCCTCGGCGGCCTCGGCAGGACCGCCATCTCGTATGGCGACCCCGACACCGCCGACAACATCGTCACCAGCGTGCCGGGCACCGGGACCAAGCTCGACGGTTTTCTCGCCGACGCCAGACGCGCCACCGTCCTGTGGGAGGAGGCCGACAAGTCGGCGGATCAGAGGGCTGTCGCGTCGATCATGTGGTTCGAGTACGACGCCCCGCAACTCGATCTCACCGGGCTGCTGGCCGACCGCTCGGTTGCCGCCCCCTACATCGCCAAGCGTGCCGCCGGGCCACTGACGTCCTTCACGGACGGGCTGCGGGCCTCCCACCAAGTGGGCAAGGACCCTCTGTTCACCGTGCTGGGTCACAGCTACGGGTCGCTGGTGGTGGGGCTCGCCGCGCAGGAACGCCGCGGGGCCTTCGCCGATCAGTTGATCCTGGTCGGCAGCCCTGGGTCAGGCGCCATGAAAGCGGGTGAACTCGGCGCCGACCAGGTCTGGGTAGGTGAATCGCCCCAGGATTTCATCGCCGACATCGGTCATTTGCCCGTCAAAGGCGAACGAGGCGACAAAGGGGTGATCACCGGCACGCTCAGCTCGGAAGGCCCATTCGGCACCGACCCCAGCGACTATTCGTTCGGCGCACGCCAGTTCCTCGTCCAAGGGGGCGGCTCGGGCTCCAGCTACAACATAAGCTCCCATTCCAGCTACTGGGACAACGAATCCATATCTCTGAAAAACATGGGCCTGCTCGTCAACGGCAACTACGGCAGGGTAGTAGAGATCGTGCCGCCGAAGCCCAATCCCGCTCCGCAGCCACCGCCAGTTCCGCCGATGCCTTCCACACCAGGAGAGCCCTCCATCCAGCCGGTGCCGTCCCCGACGCCTCAGCCATCACCCACGCCATCAGGAGGCTAGATGTCCCCCCTGACACGGTTGATCCTCGTAGGGGTGGTTCTCATCGCCGGCTGTGCTCCCAATGACATCGCGAAGGGAGGTCATGTGGACAGCTCGGCCAAGACCATGACCAAGGCACAGGCCCTAGCCCGGGTGGAGCAGCTGGTGAAGGAAGCCGCTGTTGTCGTCACTCCCAACCCCAAACTGGAGATATACGAGCCCAGCCTCGTTGACGACCTCTGTCTCGACCCCATTGACGGTGGCTCCCAGGAACGGATCGTCATCAACCGCAGTTACTACATCCGGGGAATCCCCAAAGA
The DNA here is from genome assembly GCF_018476525.1 of Acrocarpospora catenulata. Lineage (GTDB taxonomy): Bacteria > Actinomycetota > Actinomycetes > Streptosporangiales > Streptosporangiaceae > Acrocarpospora > Acrocarpospora catenulata. The sequence goes on along the minus strand of NZ_JAHCST010000075.1, from coordinate 36,458 downwards.
TCAGATCAAGCAGATCGCCAGCCGAGTCAAGGCGTATTGGGAACAACAAGGTCACTTCATCGAGGCGGTATCACCCGACGGTGCCAACGTTTATGGCCGAAGCCGTCCGGATGACTTCTACATCACCCTCAGCTGGACGGACGGCGATGTGCCCATGCTCGGGTCCACATCCCCCTGCATCTGGCCGAACGGCACCCCGGAACCCAGCCGGTCCGGCAATTAGATCAGTCAGAGTGGCACGTTGCCATGCTTGCGTTCCACCGTTGCGGCGCGCTTGGTACGGAGCATGGACAGGCCGCGGGCGATGACGGCTCGGGTTTGTTCTGGGGTGATGACGTCGTCGATCAGGCCGCGTTCTGCGGCGTAGTAGGGGTGCATCAGTTGGTCGGTGTATTCGGTGACCAGTTCGGTGCGGAGGCCGTCGGGGTCGGCGGCGGTGGCTAGTTCTTTGCGGAACAGGACGTTGACGGCGCCCTCGGCGCCCATGACGGCGATTTCGTTGCCGGGCCAGGCGAGGGCGAGGTCGCAGCCGATGGAGCGGGAGTCCATGACGATGTAGGCGCCGCCGTAGGCCTTGCGGAGGATGAGGGAGATTCGGGGGACGGTGGCTTCGCAGTAGGCGTAGAGGAGTTTGGCGCCGTGGCGGATTACGCCTGCTTGTTCCTGGTCGGTGCCGGGGAGGAAGCCGGGGACGTCGACCAGGGTGATGAGGGGGATGTTGAAGGCGTCGCAGAAGCGGACGAAGCGGGCGGCTTTCTGGGCGGCCTGGACGTCGAGGACGCCGGCGAGGGAGATGGGCTGGTTGCCGACTATGCCGATGGTGTGGCCGTCGAGGCGGGCCAGGAGGCAGATGACGTTGGGGGCCCAGGATTCGTGGAGTTCGAGGTAGTCGCCGTCGTCGACGAGTTCGGTGACGACCGTGCGCATGTCGTAGGGCTTGTTGGGCTCCGGGGGGACGATGGTGGCCAGGGCGGGGCGGAGGTCGTCGGCGGCGTCGCGGGAGGGGCCGGCGGGGGCTGGTTCCCGGTTGTTGGGAGGCAGCAGGGAGACCAGGTAGCGGACGTCGGCGAAGCAGGTGTCCTCGTCGTCGTGGACGAAGGTGGCCACGCCGTTCGCGGCGTGTACGGCGGCGCCGCCGAGTTCCTCGTGGGTGACGCGCTGGCCGCTGACGGCGGCGACCACGTCGGGTCCGGTCAGGTACATCTTGGCGATGTCGCGGACCATGAAGGTGAAGTCGGACAGGGCCGGGGAGTAGGCCGCACCGCCCGCGCAGGGGCCGAGGATGATGCTGATCTGCGGGATCACGCCGGAGGCTTCGACGTTGCGGCGGAAGATGCCGCCGTAGCCGTTGAGGGCCATCACGCCCTCCTGGATGCGGGCGCCGCCGCTGTCGTTGAGGGCGATCAGCGGGCAGCCGGTGGCCAGCGCCAGGTCGATGATTTTGTGGATCTTGGCGGCGTGGGCCTCGCCGAGGGAGCCGCCGAAGACGGTGAAATCCTGGGCGTAGACGAAGACGCGGCGGCCGAAGACGGTGCCGGAGCCGCCGACCACGCCGTCGGTGTGCGGGCGGTGGTCGCCGATCTTCAGGCCGTGCGCCTGGGTGCGGCGGTAGAGGTCGATCTCGTCGAAGGAGCCCTCGTCCAGGAGGGCGGCCAGCCGTTCGCGGGCGGTGCGTTTGCCGAGCGCGTGCTGGCGGGCGGTGGCGTCCCGGTCGCCGCCGACGATGGCCTCGCGCAGGCCGGCGTGCCGGGCCGGGCGTGGGGGCTCCGGTGGGGGCTCCAGGAGCACTCCGGGGATGGGGATGTCGACGACCGGGCGGCCGTTGACCCTGCGGACCGAACTGCCCACCGCGCGCACTCCCTTGATCATCTCTTCCCGCTTGGTCTCTTCCCGCGAGACGGTCATTTTCCGGCCTGCCTGGGACTCACCCTGCCGGTCTCCAGCAGCCAGTGGACGGTGTCGCGGAGCGTCTCGTGCAATGGCCTGGGTGGTACGTCCAGAGTGGATGCCCCCACGTCGACAGGGGCCGCGACCGCGCAGGTGTAGACGGCGCCGTACTGGGCCGGGATGTGCCACGGCCAGCGCCGCTGGGCCAGGTCGGCGAGGCGGGCGAACGGGAACATCAGCCGGGCGGGCAGGTAGGCGGCGGGCAGCGCGCGGCCGGTCACCTGACGGAGGGTGGCGAGGAGTTCCCGGGTGCGGATGTACTGCCCGGGTCCGAAGTGTCTGGCCCCGATGTCGGGGTGGGTGAAGGCTCGCAGGTGGAGTTCGGCGGTGTCCCGGACGTCGCCGAGCGGGAAACCGCCGGTCGGCCAGAGCGGCATCAGGCCGCGGAGGATGTCCCTGATCCGGGCGTTCTGGTCGCCCAGGTGTGGGTCGTCCGGCCCGGCCAGGGCGGGCGGGTAGGTGATCACCACGGGTGCGCCGTCCAGCTGGTGCCGCCGCGCCACCTCCTCGGCCCCGGCCTTGCTGGCCAGGTACGTCTCCCGGGGGTTGCCCACCGGCGTGGTCGGGCCGATCGGCCCTGGGGACGGGAAGAGCGCCCCCACCGTGGAGACGTGCACGGTACGACCGACCCCGGTACGGCGGGCGGCCTCCAGCACCACCTCGGCGCCACGGGTGTTGACCCGGCGCATCTCGGCGTGGCGGCGGCTGTCGAAGGAGTACACGGCCGCCGCGTGGAGCACCGCGTCGGTCCCCTTGACCGCGCGGCCGACCGCGCCCTCGTCGATGACGTCTCCGACCGTCACCTCGACCGCGTCCAGGTTCACCCCGAGGGGGGTCAGCGCGGCCGGCACCCGGGCGGGGTCACGGGCCAGCAGCCTCACCCGGTGGCCGTCCCCCACGAGAGCGGCCACCGAATGGGCCCCGACGAATCCGGTGCCCCCGGTCACGCACACCAGCATCTGTCCTCCCCGTCGATTCGGGCACCAGCGTGCCCCGGGGATGATCCACGTGTCTTCTTTCAACGTGCGCTAACCCAGCACTTTGGAAGAAGAAACGCGCTCGCCTGCACGAAACGATGTCACTACGAAAGGTACAGTTCGGCGTCACCGAAAGTTTCGGAGGCAGATCTGATGGCTACCCATGCCGCATCCGGCTCGTTCCCGGTTCAGCAAGGCGCCCTCAACACGAAGTACCACAAGGCCGCCCTCAACGTCTTCCTGTTCATCGTCGTCGCCCACTGGGCCGAGCACGTCGCCCAGGCCATCCAGATCTACGCGCTCGGCTGGCCGCTCCCCGAGGCGCGCGGCGTGCTCGGGCGTCCTTTCCCCTGGCTGGTCAAGTCCGAGTGGATGCACTACGGGTACGCCCTGCTCATGCTGGTCGGCCTGATCATCCTCAGAAAGGGTTTCACCGGCCGGGCCAGGACCTGGTGGAACATCTCGCTCGGCATCCAGGTCTGGCACCACCTGGAGCATCTCATCCTGCTCGTCCAGGCCCTGGTCGGCGCCAACCTGCTCGGCAAGGCCGCGCCCACCAGCATCGTGCAGCTGATCGTGCCCCGCGTCGAACTGCACCTGTTCTACAACGCGGTCGTCTTCGCGCCCATGGTGGTGGCGATGATCCTGCACCGCCGGCCCAACAAGGCCGAACGGGCCGAGATGAAATGTAACTGCGCTCCGCTGCCCGTCGCGGCATGAGCGCGAGTACGAAGCCGAGATGAGACTGCGCTTCGGCTCGGTGGTGACGGCTCTCGCCGGAATCCTGCTGCTCTACTTCACCGCTCCCGGGATCGGTCCCACGATCAAGGCCGCCCGGGCCGATGGCGTGCCCGGGGTCTTCACGGCCAGGGAACTGGTCTGCATCCAGCACCCGGGGCACGAGAGCTGCACCTGGACCGGTGACTTCCTGGCGGGTGGGGGCGCGCTGCGGGAGCGGGTCTCGCTGTACGGCAGTGATCGGGAGACCATGGTCGCCGGTCAGACTGCCCCCGCCGTGGATGTGGGCCGGACCTACTGGGTCTACGGGCCCGGGGGTTCCAACGAGTGGATGTTCACGGGGCTGCTGCTCCTGCTGGGGGCGGGTTTGCTGGGGTACGCGGTGCTCGCGGCGCGTCGGGCCCCCGCATCCGTGACGCCAGCGCCGCCGCCAGAATGATCAGAGCGGCGACCAGGGCCAGCGCCGGTCGCGACACGGTGACAAAGGCGTCACCGTGTTTGCCGTCCACGAGCGTGCCGATGACGGCCGCGCCGAGTGAGCCGCCGAGTTGGCGGGCGGTGTTGAGGGTGCCGGAGGCGACGCCGGCCTGATCCGGGGGGATCACCCGTAGGCCCTCGATGGTGGCCGGGGCGAAGGCCAGGCCCATGCCGAGGCCGATCACGCTCAGCGGGAGTATGTACGTGGCCGCAGTGGACGCTGTAGTGGGCAGGAATCCGACCCCGAGCACGCCTGCGGCTAGAGGACCAAGCCCGCGGTGAGCGGGAGGCGGCCGCCGACGCGGTCGGCCAGGCGGCCCGATAGTGGGGCCAATGCGGTCAGCGCGAGCGTCATCGGGAGCGCGGTCACGCCCGACATCAGCGGGGTCATGCCAAGTACGGTCTGGGTCTCCACGACGAAGACCAGGAGCAGGCCGTAGAGGGCGAACGAAGTGATGGCGGTGATCGCGGCCGCCAAGGTGAAGTTGCGGTGGCGGAACAGGGCCGGTTGCAGCAAGGGTTCCGGGTGGCGACGTTCCCACAAGGTGAACAGCAGCAGGGCCAGTGCCGCGATGGCCAGCGGGACCGCCGCACGTTCCAGCAGGCCGTAGACCAGGGTGACCAAGCCGCCCACGGCGAGCAGTACGCCGACGGTGTCGAAACGGTGCGGCCGGTTGGGGGCGCGCAGGTCGGGCACCAGGCGGAAGGTGAGCGGTAGGGCGGCCAGGCCGACCGGGACATTGATGAGGAAGACGGCGGGCCAGCCATATCGGGTGATCAGCAGCCCGCCCAGGGTGGGACCGCCGACCGACGCCACCCCGGCGACGGCGGTGAACAGGCCAAGCGCCAGTCCGCGCCGACGCGCAGGGAAGATCGCGGTAATCAGCGCCAGGGCCTGCGGGATCAGCGCCGCCGCGCCCACACCCTGGACCACACGCGCCGCGACCAACTGCCACGGGCCCGGAGCCAGGGCACACCCCAGGGAAGCGGCGGTGAACAGGCCGAGCCCGGCCGCGAACACGTTCCGCGAGCCGAGCACATCACCCACCCGGCCAAAGACGATCAGCAGTGCCGCGAAGGCCAGCAGGTACCCGTTAAGAATCCAGACAATCTGGTCGAGCCCGGCACCCAGATCGGCCATGATCGCCGGAGCTGCCGTGTTGACGATCGTGGTGTCCACCAGGATCAGAAAGTTGGCCGTGCACAGAACGGCCAAAGCCCGCCAGGGGTTGAACCGCCTGGCGGGTGGTCTGGCAGGCTGCGATCCAGGGGATGCCGTGGGTGGCGATCCGGCGATCGATTGTTCGGCCGGTGGGCTGGTGGGCTGCGATCCAACGGATGCCGATCCACCGGATGCCGATACACCGGATGCCGATCCACCGGGCGACGGTCCAACGGGCGACGGTCCAACGGGCGACGGTCCGGCCGGGGGGCGTGCCCGTGGCCGTGCTAGAGGGTGGGCCGGTGGGCGAGCGGGCGGGTCGGCTGGTGGATCAGCCGGGGGCTTCACCGGACGCGAGCCCGGGCGGCCGTCAGGCTTGCCCAGGCGGTCGTCTCCAGTAGTACCCGGTCTCCCTTGCCCAGGTCCGCCGCCACCGGACCGGCTTGGTAGGAGGCGAGAGCGGTGAGCAGGGCCAGCCGGCCGGATGGGCGTTCGGCGGAGGGGAGGCCCTTGACCGCCTCGTCGGCCCAGGATCGGCTGACGCCCGGTGGCTTGCCGTCCCAGGCCGCGAGGCGCTCGGTCACCAGTTCACGCACCCGCGCCGGGACCGACCGCTCCCCCGCCGCCGTCATCGCCGCGTCGGCCCGGGCCACCGCGCCCGCCAGGTGCGGGTACGCGGATGCCCAGGCGAGGTCCGGCGGCAAGGGTGCCTCCGGCAGCAGGTCGAGCGAGTCGCCTGGCGGCCGGGAGCGGCGGGCCTGGGAACCCATCATGGCGCCGAGCACCCGTAGTGCGCCGCCGCGCATCACTCCCGGCACCTCGGGGGGCAGCGGGGACTCCCCCAAGAACACGTTGACCATCCGGTTGAGGTAGTGGAAGGTCAGCGCCACCGCCATGGTCTCCGGTCCGCGCGCCACTGACGGCCCTGAAACCGACGGCCCGGAAACCTCCGACCCGGAAATCCCCGGCCCCGAAGCCGCCCCGGAAGCCACCGCCCCGGAAGCCGTCCCCGAAGCTGCCGGTCCTGAAGCTGCCGGTCCTGAAGCCGCCGGCCGTCCGCCGAGGCCGCGCAGGGTGGCGCCGTGGACGTCCACGCAGTAGGGGCAGGCGTTCTCCTGGGAGACCTCGGTGGCCACCTGTTCCTTGGTCGCCCGGGGGACCTTCCCCTCGGCGAGCAGGGACTCGCGGAGCAGGATCCAGGCCCCCGCCATCACCTCGGGCGCCGCCGAGTGCAGCGCGATCGGCGGGGCGAGCATGCCGAAGTCCCGTTCCACCCGCGCGTACACGTCCGCGACCAGACCCCTCGCCGCCCCTGGCGGCACCGGCGTGACGTGCCGGACCTGGGCGAGGGATCTACGCAGCGCCCTCCGCATGATCATGGCTCAGACCACGGCTTTGGGCCGCGAGTTGCGGTAGACCCGCACGGCCATCGACGGGCGCATCAGATCGGTCACCGGATCGATCAGCCCGGCCGCCCGCATGAACGCCCCGGTGATCGCCCCGTCCTGCTGGGCCGCCACCCGGAGCCGGTCCATGTACGCGTTGGCCATCAGCACCTCCGGCGGCCGGTACCCCTCCACCCCCGGCCAGCTGAGGTCGCCGCCCGAGGACATGGCCCACGGCGCGTCGATCACCTGGGCCGCGTCGGCGAAGAACGCCTTGGCGTCCGGGAGGCCGCCGCCGACCAGATGCGCCCGGAGGGTCAGGCCCTCCAGGGCGGCGACCGTCATGCCCTGGCCGTACACCGGGTTGAAGCTGCACAGCGCGTCGCCGACCACCAGCAGGCCGCGCGGGAAGCGGTCCAGGTGCTCGTAGTGGCGCCGGATGCTGGCCGGGAAGCGGAAGGCCACCCGCTCGTCCAGCAGTTCGGCGTCGTGCACGGCCTCGTAGATGTCGGGCACCGGGAGCGACTTGACGAAGGCCAGGTGGCCTTCGGGGTCGGTGGGGGCCTGGTCGCCCAGCATGCCGGTGAGCGAGAGCAGGTAGCGGTCGCCGAGCCGGGAGAAGAACGCGCCGCGCGGGTTCTCGGGGGTGGCCACGCAGAGGATGGCCATGTCCTCGCCGAGCACGTTCTGCCGGAGCCGGTAGTGGCAGGTGGTGTAGGACAGGCCGATCTTGACCTTCTCCTCCTCCGGCCGCGCGTAGCCCAGTTCCTCCAGCCAGGCGGGGGTGCGCGAGCCGCGCCCGGTGGCGTCCACCACCAGGTCGGCCGCGAGTTCCTCGCCGCCGTCGAGGGTGACGCCGGTGATCTGGGCGCGGTCCTGGGTGACCACCAGGTCCTGGATGGAACGGTTCTCCAGGAAGGTGACGTTGGGCAGCGCCCGCACCCGGTTCCGTACCGCGCCCTCCAGCTCGGGCCGGGTGGCCGAGACCACCTTCAGCCCGGTGCTGGCCCAGCGCAGGCGTTTGCCGTTGAAGTACCAGCGCAGGTTGGTGCCGAGGTCCCCGGTCGGGATCCCGGCGTCGGCCAGTTCCTGGGTGAGGCCGGGGAACATGCCCTCCAGCACCTCCTGGCCCTTGGCCAGCAGGCCGTGCGCGTGCGCGCCCTGCGGCACGCCGCGCCGCGGGTCGGTCACGCCGGTGAGCGTGTCGCGGTCCACCAGCAGGACCTCGCGGAAGGACTCGGCCAGCACCTTGGCGGCGACCAGGCCGGCCATGCCGCCGCCCAGGACCACCGCACGATCCCTGTTCACCATGGTGTGTCCCCTAGATGTAGAAGGTGTTGGGCGGCATGCCGCAGAGGACGCGCCCGTACAGTTCGCGGTTGGTGTCCGGGTGCATCAGCGCGTGCAGGTTGACCGCCTGCATGTCGCGCTGCACGCGCTGCATGGGCACCTCGCTGTAGATGGAGGAGCCGCCGCTGGCCGTGGTCAGCAGGTCCACCGCCTTCTTGGCCAGTTCGCAGACCGCGCCCATGTCGGCCCGGGCTCTGGCCCGTTCCTCGACGGTCCACTGCGCGCCGGTGGCGCCCTTCTCGTCCACCTGGCCGGCCAGCCGGAGCGCGTGGAACTCGGCCTCGTCGATGAGCAGGGACGCCTCGGCCACCTGGAAGTGGGTGAGCGGGGCCTCCCGCTGGCTGGTGTAGCCGGTGTAGGTGATGTGCCGGTCAGGGAGCCGGGTGAGGAAGGCGTCCAGGGCGCCCTTGGCCATGCCGAGCACGGCGCCGATCGAGGAGGCCGAGGCCACCGGGAGCAGCGGGTTGCGGTAGATCGCGCTGTCGGCGTTGAGCTTGGAGCCGTACTGCTCGTGCAGGACCGCGCCCATGGACAGGATGCGCTGCTCGGGGATGAAGACGTTCTGGGCGATGGTGGTGATGCTCCCGGTGCCGCGCAGGCCCGAGGTGTACCAGTCGTCCACCACCTGCATGTCGCTCAGCGGGACCAGGGCCATGATCGGCTCGTGGCCGCCCTCCTCGGTGGGGGTGACCGCCACGACCACCTGCCACTGGCTGTGCCTGGCGCCGCTCATGAAGCCCCACTTGCCGTTGAGTACGGCGCCGCCGGGCTGCCTGATCGCCATGCCGGTGGGGCTGAGGGTGCCGCACAGGCGGGTGTCGGGGGATTCGAAGACCTCGTCCTGGACCTCGTCGGGGAACATCGCGGCCATCCACGAGGTGATCCACCAGACCCCGGCGGTCCACGCGGTGGAGCCGTCGCCCCGGCCGAGCTCACCGGCCACCTTGACCATGGTGCGCGCGTCGCTCTCGAAGCCGCCGTACCGGGCGGGCACCCGCATCCGGAAGATCCCGGCGTCGCGGAGCGCGTCCAGCGACTCCTCGGTCAGGGCGCGCGACTCCTCGGTGCCGATCGCGTTCGCCTGGAGCAGCGGGACCAGTGCCGCCGCGCGGTGGACGAGCTCGTCCTGGGCGGGCGCTTGAGCGTGTTTCACCCGAGCCTCCTTAACGTGGTCCGCCGGGGACCGGAAGGGGCTCCGGCGGTTGATTCCGAATAATTCGCCGCCATTTCCGGCAACACCGGAAATAGGGGGATAAACGTTTCCCGAGGGGTCCGGAATTTCGTGCCGGAAATCCCTCCGGCCGGGGCGGGCGCCGTGTCCCGCCCCGGCCCCGGTGATGAAAGATTCATCGGGTGAGCGTGCCGGCGAAGGCCCGGACGTCGGTGACGTACAGGTCGGGCTCCTCCATGGCGCCGAAGTGGCCGCCGCGCTCCAGCTCGCTCCAGTGCGTGATGGTGGGCACGATCTGGTCGGCCCACCGCCGGATCGGGGCCGTGGCGTCCCCGGCGAACACCGCCACCCCGACCGGCACGGTGACCGGCCACGGCCCGCCCCACTTGGCCGCCACGTTCGGCGCGGTCCGGTCGGTGCTCTCGTAGTAGATCCACCCGGAGGAGGCGGCGGTGGCGGAGAGCCAGTAGAGGGTGACGATGGTGAGCATCTGGTCCCGGTCCACGGCGTCCTCGGGGGACTTCTCCGCGTCGGTCCAGTCCATGAAACGTTCGACGATCCAGGCCAGCTGGCCCACCGGGGAGTCGGTCAGCGCGTACCCGAGGGTCTGCGGCCGGGTGGCCTGGAGCTTGAAGTACGCCGACAGCTCCTGGTCGAAGTGGAGCAGCTTGCCCAGTCCGGCCAGTTCGGCGGGGGTGAGCTCGGCCATCGCGGCCGGGTCCGGCGGCGGGAAGGTGACCAGCATGTTCACGTGCACGCCGAGGACGTTCTCCGGCGCCACCTGGGCCAGCTGGAAGGAGATCATCATTCCCCAGTCGCCGCCCGCGGCCAGGTACTTCTGGTAGCCCAGGCTCCGCATCAGTTCGGCCCAGGCGCGGGCCACCCGCCAGGAGTCCCAGCCGGTCTCGGGCACGGGGCCGGACAGGCCGAACCCGGGGATGGACGGGATGACCAGGTGGAACGCCTGGGACGGGTCCAGGCCGTGGGCGCGGGGGTCGGTGAGCGGGCCGATGACGTCCAGGAACTCGGCGACCGAGCCCGGCCAGCCGTGCGTGATGATCAGGGGCGTGGCGTGCGGCTCGGGGGACCGTACGTGCAGGAAGTGCACGTTGGTTCCGTCGATCTCGGCCATGAACTGGGGGTGGGCGTTCAACCGGGCCTCGGCCGCCCGCCAGTCGAAGTCGGTCCGCCAGTACTCGGCGAGCTCCTGGAGGTAGCCGAGCGGCACGCCGCGGCTCCAGCCGACGCCGGGCAGCTCGGCCGGCCACCGGGTCCGGGCCAGCCGGTTCCGTAGGTCGTCCAGGTCTGATTCGGGGATTTCAATGCGAAATGGACGCATTTCTGCCGCCTTCCAGATTGGCCATGACATTTCGGGCATTAAGCCTCGACCCGGCACATTCATGGTCAACCGGTGGCGGGTTTCCCGCATCTCCAGAAATGCCCTGTCAGGCGGCGTACTCCATAGGCAGCCCAAACGACTCGAACAGTTCCGGCGAGAAGAACACCGAAACCCGCCGGACCTCGCCGCCGCCCAGGGAGAGCACGTGCATCGCGTACGCCCGGTGCACCGTGCCGTCGTCCCGGAGATAGAAGGCGAAGGCGGGCTGCCCGTTGGCCCGGGTGGGCACCATGAGGGTGTCCCCCGGCCCGGCCGGGCACTGGCTCTCGATCAGGCGGCCGATCGCGTCCCGCCCGCTGAACCAGGCGGTGAACGGCGGCATCTCCCAGATCGCGTCCTCGGCCAGCAACCGCATCAGCGCGCCCACGTCGGCGGCCTCCATCGCCGCCGCCCACCGGTCCAGCAGCTCCCGCTGGTCCCGCCGCGCCGGTTCGGCGATCTGGTCGTCGGCGGGGACCTCGCCGAGCTGGGCCCTGGCCCGCTGGAGCATGCTGTTGACCGCCGCCGTGGTGGTGCCGAGCAGCTCGGCCACCTCGCCCGCGCGCCACTCGAAGACGTCCCTGAGCAGCAGCACGGCGCGCTGCCGTGGCGGCAGGTGCTGGAGCGCGGCGGCCATGGCCAGCCGGATGGTCTGCCGGGAGTTGACGATAGCGGCCGGGTCCACCAGCAGCGTGTCCGGCAGCGGGGTGAGCCACGGGATCTCCGGCTGGGCCGGGGGCAGCTGGTCGGGGTCCTCGCAGGGCGCGCCGAGCCCGGTCGGCATCGGCCGCCGGTTGCGCTGCTCGACCGCGGTCAGGCAGGCGTTGGTGGCGATCCGGTACAGCCAGGTACGGATCGAGGAGCGGCCCTCGAACCGGCCGAAGGAGCGCCAGGCCCGCAGGTAGGTCTCCTGGACCAGGTCCTCGGCCTCGTCCACCGAGCCAAGGATGCCGTAGCAGTGCGCGAGCAGCTCGCGCCGGAAGGGGTCGGCCAGCCGGGTGAAGTCGGCCTGTGCGGACAGCTGCTCGGGTGACAGCTCTGCGGGCTGTGCGGACATCTGACACCTCTTCCGTCCCATGGCCTCAACCGTCGGATCCCACCGTAATCACCCGGCTCTCAGTTCTTGAAGCGGTCGGCGATGAGTTTTCGGCCGCTTGGTGGTCTGTATCTGTGACCGACCAAGAGACCAGGAGGTGGCATGCTCGCCCAGCTCGTCCGAGCGCGCTTGATGATCGCCCGTCAGGTGCCGCGCGGCGGCCCCGGCCTGGTGGCTCTGCTGGTGCTGGTCAACCTGGTGCTCGGCGCGCTGCCGGTGATCTTCGTGGTGGCCACCAGCCTGGTGCTCGGCCGGGTGGCCGACGGCTTCGACGCGCTGCTCCCGGTCTTCCTGATCGCCACCGGCGCGTTTGTGGCCCAGCAGATCGTCACGCCGCTCCAGTCCTCCCTGGGCGAGCTGCTGGCCCGCCGCATCGACGGCCAGGTGTACGACGAGCTGATGGGCGCCGCGCTGCGCAGCCGGGGGATCGGCCCGCTGGAGGACCAGGAGGCGGTGGACGCGCTGCGCACCGCCGCCAGGGAGCTGGAGTTCGGGGTGCAGAGCCCCGGCCAGGCCTGCGCCGGACTGCTCGCGCTGATCGCCCGCTACACCTCGCTGGCCGGGTACGCCGCCGTGGTCGGCCTGATGTTCTCCTGGCTCGCCGCCGCCGGCATCGCGATCGCCGTCCTCCTCTTCCGGTACGGCCAGCGCGGCGGCCTGCGCAAGTACGTCAAGGTGCGCTTCGCCCTCGGTCCCGCCGAGCGCAAGGGCGACTACTTCCGGGATCTGGCCATCCAGCCGAAGGCCGGGAAGGAGATCCGGGTCTTCGGGCTCGCCGGGTGGTTGCGGGAGCGGCTGCGGGAGGCGTACCTGGCCTGGCTGACCCCGATGTGGAAGGAGCGGCGGCGGGTCTACCTGTGGCCGTTCGCCTGGTTCGCGCTCTGGGCGCTGGTGGTGCTGGTGAGCGTGTTCGCCGCGGCCGGGGCCGCCGGGACGCTCACGCTGACCCAGTTCGTGCTGGTGATGCAGGCCGCGCTGGGCGCGCTCCGGCTGTCGGAGTACTACCCGGAGGCCGACCTGCAGACCGCGGTCGGCATGGAGGCCTACGACCGGGTGCTGCGCTTCGCCGCCCACGTCGACCGGGACACTCCCCCACCGGATGTCACACCGGGGCGAGGCCGGACCTGGCCGGTCTCCCGGATCCCCGACCCGGTCTGGACGATCCAGTTCGACAACGTCTCCTTCGCCTACCCCGGCCAGTCCCGGGCGATCTTCGAGAACCTCAACCTGACCTTCCCGGTGGGCAAGTGCACCGCGATCGTCGGGCTCAACGGCGCGGGCAAGACCACCCTGGTCAAGCTCCTGGCCCGGCTGTACGAGCCGACCGCGGGCACCATCCGCTGCGACGGGGTGGACATCGCCAGCTACCCGATCGAGGCCTGGCGCGCCAAACTTGGCGTGATTTTTCAGGACTTCGCGAGGTATGAGGCTCCGGCGGCGGACAACATCGGGTTCGGCGCGGTGGCGCACATGGACGACCGGGAGGGCATCCGGGCCGCCGCGGACGCGGTGGGCCTGAGCGAGACCCTGGAGCGCCTGCCAAACGGCCTGGACACTCCGCTGGCCCGCCATCTCACCGGCGGCGCCGACCTGTCCGGCGGCCAGTGGCAGCGGGTGGCCCTGGCCAGGGCGCTGTTCGCGCTCCGCCACGGCTCCCCCGTCGTGGTCCTGGACGAGCCCACCGCCAGCCTCGACGTACGGGCCGAGGCCCAGTTCTTCGAAACCTTCGCCGAACTCACCCAAGGCGCGACCACGTTGCTCATCTCGCACCGCTTCTCCACCGTGCGCCAGGCCGACTTCATCGTCGTACTGGAACACGGCAAGATCATCGAACAGGGCAGCCACGAACAGCTGCTCCAACGCGACGGCCGGTACGCCCATCTGTTCCGCCTCCAGGCCGACCGCTTCACCGGCAGCTCCGCCGAGACGGTGAGCGTCGCATGAGGGCCGTACTGACCGGGGCGGCGCGGATGATCGCCACCGCCTGGCGCATGGACCGCCGCAAGACGATCGTCTCGGTGGTGCTGATGATCTCCGGCGCGCTGGCCGCCCCCGCGCTGGCCGCCGCCCTGGCCTGGATGACCGGCGCGGTGGTGGCGGGCGAGACCGGCACGGCCGCGCTGGCCGGGGTGGCGGTGGCCGTGCTCGCGGTGGCCTGGCTGACCTTCGGGCACTTCGCGCATATCGCCTACTTCGAGCTCTCCGAGCTGGCCGAGCTGGACTTCGCCGAGCAGCTGATCACGCTCTCCAACGGGTCGGCCGGCATCGAACACCACGAGCGCCCCGAGCACGCCGACACGCTGACCGTGCTCCAGCAGGAGAGCCGCCAGTTCCGGGTCGGCCTTGAGGCGCTGCTCAACAGCCTCGGCCTGGCCCTGGCCGTGACGCTCACCGCGATCCTGCTGATCCGGGTGAACCCGTGGCTGCTGCTGCTCCCGCTGGCCGCGATCCCGCCGCTGTTCACCGGGCGGCTGGCGGAACGCGTACAGGACCGGGCCAGGACCAGGACGGCCGAGCCGACCCGGGTGGCGCTCAACCTGTTCCACCTGACCACCTCGGCCCCGCTCGCCGGGGAGCTGCGGGTGTTCAGGCTCGCCGACGAGCTGCGCGGGCGGCACCGCGCGGTCTGGGCCACCGCGACGCGGGGCCTGTGGCGGGCGCACCTGGCCTCGACCTGGCTGCGGGCGGCCGGGCAGATCATCTTCGCGCTGGCGTACGCCGGCGCGGTCCTCCTGGTGGTAAGGGATGCCCTCACCGGGCGGCGGGGGGTGGCCGACGTGGTCCTCGTCATCGCGCTGGCCGCCCAGGTGAACCAGCAGGTCACCACCGCCGTGACGCTGCTGCAGGACCTGCAGCGGATGGCGAGCGCGTACCGCAGGCTGGCCGGGCTCACCGAGGTCGTCACCGCGACCGCCCCGGGTCCGGCCGATCAGTCGCCCCCGGACCGGTTGCGCGACGGGATCACCCTGCGGGACGTGTCGTTCACCTACCCCGGCACCGCAGCCCCGGTGCTGGGGGAGGTGAACCTCCAGCTCCCGGCCGGAAGCACGGTGGCCATCGTCGGCGAGAACGGCGCCGGCAAGACCACCCTGGTCAAGCTGCTCTGCGGGTTCTACCGCCCCACCGCCGGCCAGGTCCTCGTGGACGACACCGACCTGGCGCGCATCCCGCTGGACGGCTGGCGGGAGCGCATCGCCGCCGGTTTCCAGGACTTCGTCCGGTACGAGTTCCCGGCCGGCCAGACCGTGGGCGTCGGCGACCTGCCCCGGATCGACGACGAGCCCGCCCTGCTGGACGCGCTGCACCGGGCCCAGGCCGACGACCTGCTGGACCGGCTCACCCTGGACACCCAGCTGGGCAAGACCTACGCCGACGGTCTCGAACTCTCCGGCGGGCAGTGGCAGAAGCTGGCCCTGGGCCGGGCGCTGATGCGATCGGCGCCGCTGCTGCTGGTGCTGGACGAACCCACCTCGGCGCTGGACCCGCAGGCCGAGCACGCCCTCTTCGAGCGGTACGCCGAACAGGCCAAGCGGGTGAGCGAGGCGACCGGCGCCATCACGCTGTTCGTGTCCCACCGGTTCTCCACCGTGCGGATGGCCGACCTGATCATCGTGGTCCAGGACGGGCGGATCGCCGAGGCCGGAACCCATGACGAGCTGTCCTCCTCCGGAGGTCTTTACGCAGAACTGTTCGCCCTGCAAGCGCGGGCGTACACCTAGAAGCCACGCCTGGAATCCCCGAACGGCGAGAGTCCAGACCCGCGATCCGGGTCTGGACTCTCGTCGTTTCTCTGGCTTTACAGGTACGCGCTGTCGGGCTCCAGGCCGCAGAGCACCCGGCCGTACAGTTCCATGTTGGTGTTCGGGTGGTTGAGGGCGTGGAGGTTGATCGCCTCCATGTCCCGTTCGATGCGCTGGATCGGCACCGACTCGAAGATGGACGAACCGCCGCTGGCGGTGTTGTAGATGCCGATCGCGTCATGGGCCAGCCGGCAGACCCGGCCCATGGCGACCCTGGCCAGCGCCCGCTCGGTCACCGACCAGGTCTCCCGGCCGGCGCACTTGGCGTCCACCAGGTCGGCCAGCCGGTAGGCGTGGAACACGGCCTCGTCGATCTTGAGCTCGGCCTCGGCCACCTGGTGGTGGGTGAGCGGGGCGGTGAGCTGGTCGGTGTAGCCGGAGTAGGTGATGCCCCGGCCGGGGATCCGCTCGAAGAACGCCTCGCGGGCGTTCATCATCAGGCCGGCCACCTTGCCGATGGTGGACGCCGAGGCGGCCGGGATCATCGGGCACTGGTAGATCGGGCGGTCGGCGTTGAGCTTGGAGGCGTACTGCTGCATCATCAGCGGAGCGATGGCGATCACCCGCTCCTGCGGGATGAACAGGTCCTTGGCCACCATCGTCACGCTGCCGGTGGCGCGCAGCCCGGCGGTGTGCCAGTCGTCCAGCACCTGGATGTCCTTGATCGGCACCAGCGCCATGACCGGCGCGTCGCCGAGCACCGCGCTGAGCATCTTCCACTGGCTGTGCGCGGCGCCCGAGTTGAACGCCCACCGGCCGGTGACCAGGATGCCGCCGTCCACCGCGGTGGCGGTGCCGGTCGGGGCCAGGGTGCCGCAGACCCGGGCGTCGGGGCCGGCCCCCCAGACCTCGTCCTGCACGTGGTCGGGGAAGAGGCCGACGATCCAGGAGGTGATCCACCAGAGCGCGACGGTGAACCCGACCGCGCCGTCCCCCCGGCCGAGCTGGATGCCCACGTCGACCAGGCTCCGGGTGTCGGACTCGAAGCCGCCGTACCTGACCGGGACCCGCATCTTCAGGATGCCGGTCTCGGTCAGCGCGTTCACCACCTCGTCGTCCATGCGCCGGTTCTGCTCGGCGGCCGCCGCCCGGTCCCGGATGAGCGGGACCAGGTCGGTGGCGCGGCGGAGCAGTTCCTCCCGCGGCGGGATCGCTACTGTCTGCATGATCGCCCCCTCTCAGGCGTTGACCGGGACGCGGGTCAGGTGGACCGGCAGCGCCCGGTGGCCGTTCATGATGAAGGTCGGCAGCGGCTGGAGCTCGTCCGGCCGGACCGCCAGGGTCATGTCGGGGAACCGCTCGAACAGGCGGGTCAGGCCGATGGTGGCCAGCAGCCGGGCCAGCGAGGCGCCCAGGCAGTAGTGCACGCCGTACCCGAACGAGAGGTGCTCCTTGTTCTCCCGGGTCAGGTCGAAGACCTCGGCGGAGTCGCCGTGGATCGCCGGGTCCCGGCCCGCCCCGCTGTAGTTGATCAGGATCGGGTCGCCCTTGGGGATGGTGACGCCCTCCCCAAGGTCGATGTCCTCCGCCGCGTAGCGCAGCGGCAGGTGGCCGAGCGGGGACTCCACCCGCAGGACCTCCTCGATCAGGTCGGCCCAGGTGACCTTGCCGGACTCCAGCAGTTCCCGCTGCTCGGGGTGGGTGAGCAGCAGGGTGACCGAGTTGTCCATGAAGTTGATGGTGGTCTCGGAGCCGGCCCCGAGGATGGCGAAGATGGTGTCGGCCAGCTCGCCGTCGTTGAGGCGGGAGCCGTCCTCCTCCTGGGCGGCGATCAGGTCGCTGGTCATGTCCTCGCCGGGCTGGGCCCGCTTGGCGGCGATCAGGTCCTCCATCGCGGCCCGCCACCCCATCAGCGTGGCCTGCGCCTCCTCCGGGGTGACGGTGGTGTTGACCATCATGTCGATGACCTCGTTGGCCTTCTTCCTGGCCGCCTCGGGCAGGCCGATCAGGTCGGCCACCAGCCGGGCCGGCAGCGGGTACGCGAAGCGTTCCCGCAGGTCCACGACCTCCCCGGGGGCGGCGGCGGCCAGGCCGTCGAGCAGTTCGTCCACCAGCTCCTCGATCCGGGGCCGGATGGCCTCGGATCGGCGGGGGGTGAACGCCTTGGAGACCAGCTTCCGCAGACGCTGGTGGTTCTTGCCGTACGCGGTGACCATGTTGTCCATCGCGACCCAGCTGATCAGCTCCCAGTCCATCGGGATCTCCCCGTTCTGGAAGGCCGGCCAGTGGTTGCGGGCGCTCTTGGTCACCCGCGGGTCGCCGAGCAGCTTCTTGGCGACCGCGTAGCTGTTGACGTCCCACACGACCACCCCACCGGGCAGCTCCACCTGGGTGGCCGGCCCCTGCGAGCGCAGCCGGGCGGCTTCGCCGTGGAAGTCACGGCCGGTGGGATCGAGGGCGACCGGGCATTTGTCCATCGGATTCTCCAGGTTCTCCGGTCAGGCCGTGGCGGTGGGGGTGTTCTGGTAGGCGGCGATCAGCCAGCCTTCCGGCTTCCTGGTCAGCACCCAGGTGGCCCGGATCTCCCGCTCGGGGGTGACCTTCTCGTCGCCCGGATAGAGCACGCCGCCCTGGGTGACGATCACCGCGACGTCGTCGCTGAGGTAGCGCATGTTGAGCGGGTCGCCGTGCACCCGGGTCCCCTTGTACGGCCCGGCGTACGCCCTGGTCATGAAGTTCCGGATCTCCTCCCGGCTCTTCAGGTACACGCCCGGCAGGATGAGGGTCGCGTCCTCGGTGCAGGCGGCCGCGAAGGCGTCGCCGTCGTTCTTCGCCCACGCGGCGACGATCCGCCCGGGGGCCTGCTCCGCACCACGGGTGGCGGTGGCGTTCTCCATCTCTGTGCCCTTTCCGGATTGACTTGCTCTCTGACGGTTACATTCGGGGCCGGGGGCCGCATCTCCGCTTGTGCGCGATCGCGGCCCCCGGTTGACTCAGTCGCGGACGAGCGCGAGCACCGCGTTGCGGGCCGAGGTCGCGCCGTCGGGGGCGGGGGCGCCGTAGGTCACGTCGATCCCGCGCTCCCGGGCGGCCCGCACGATCCCGGGCATGGCCCGCTCGGCCAGCGCCGCGATGGTGAGGGCCGGGTTGACGGTCAGCGCGCCGGGCACCGCCGAGCCGTCGGTGACGAAGATGCCCGGGTGACCGCGCAGCTCGTGCCCGTCGTCCAGGGCGGAGGTGGCCGGGTCGTCGCCGATCCGGCAGGAGGCCAGCGGGTGCACGGTGTAGGCGCCGACCACGTCGTTGGTCCACGGCATCACCCTGGACAGGCCGTCCCGCTCCATGATGTCCTTGACGTCGGCGTCGGCCAGCGCCCAGCCGCGGAGCGTGTTGGGCGTCGGGTCGTACCGGATCGGGCCCTTGCCGAGCATCTGCTGGGAGATCCGCGTCGCGTTGCCGGTGGGCGGCGGGGGGCCGAACACGCCCTCGTTGTCGTCCTCGGTCATCGCGAAGATGGTCAGCCAGGACTGCCAGCGCTTGACGATCTCCTTCTTCTCGGCCCCGAACCAGCTGGGCCCGGTGGCGTCCGGGACCTGGGCCAGGATGGTGCCGAACCCGGGCGGGAAGTAGAGCTGCTCCAGCGAGTACCGGGTGTACTCCGGCCGGGACCCGTCCAGCCGGTCCCAGCTGGCCACGCACGGACCCTTCCCGATCTGCGAGGCCGCGTACGGCACGCCGTCCGCCTTCTCCAGGCCGAGCAGGTCGCGGACCCGGTCCTCGTTGAGGATGGCGGTGTTCAGCCGCTCCCCGTTGCCGGAGAAGTACCGGCCCACCGCGTGCGGCATGGTGCCGAGCTCCGGCTCGGAGCGCTGGAGGATCACCGGGGTGGCCCCGGCCCCGGCCGCCAGGATGACGATCTTGGCGTCGATGACGCCGTCACCTGCGGTGATCCGGTAGTCCGAGTCGTCGATGATGTTGAAGTGCACCCGGTACCCGCCGTCGGCGTTGCGGGTGAGCTTCTGCACCTCGTGCATCGGCCGGATGGTGGCGCCGTGCGCGATGGCCGCGGGCAGGTAGTTGAACAGCAGCGAGCGCTTGGCGTCGAACCGGCAGCCCGCCATCATCCAGTTGCAGTTGGTGCACTTGCTCGCGTCGATCGCCACCGGCACCGGGTTGGCGGTGCGCCCGGCGTGCGCGCAGGCGGCGGCGAACAGGCCGCCGGAGTACGTCACGTCGGACCAGTCCTGGCGGGTGACCGGGAGCGACTCGGTCACCCGGTCGTACCAGGGATCGAGGGCGTCCCGGGTGATCGCGGCCGGCCACATGCGGCGGCCGATGGAGCCGTGCCGCTCGAAGACGAACCGGGGGGCGCGCGGCATCGCGGCGAAGTAGACCACGCTGCCGCCGCCGACGCAGTTGCCGCCGAGCAGGCTCATGCCGTCGCCGACCACGAAGTCGAAGATCCGGGTGTAGGAGGAGCCGAGCTTGAAGTCGTGGTCGAAGTCCTCGCCCTCCAGCCAGGGCCCCCGCTCCAGGACCGTGACGCTCGCCCCGCCGGCGGCCAGGTGGTAGGCGGCGATGGCGCCGCCGAACCCGCTGCCCACGACCAGGACGTCCACCTTCTCGACGGCGTTCATGACGGGCTCCCTGATGCGGTCGTTGACGGGTGCAGGTTGGCCAGCGGCCGGCCGTAGGAGTAGTCGGGGAACCGCCACAGCCCGTCCGGGCCGGGGCGGGCGAAGCCCATCGCGGCCAGCCCCGGGTGCCCGGCCGCCATCGCGTCGGCCGTGTGCAGGTGGGCGCCGGTGTCGAAGGCCATGTTGCTGAACAGGGCGACCAGGATCCAGAACTCCTTCTCCGGGTGGTCAGGCCCGGTGAGCTGCTGGATCAGCGTGGTTCTGTGCGCGAAGGAGAGCCCGACCAGGGGCGGCAGCGCCGGGTCCGTGGTGAGCCCGTGCTCGGCGATGTACTTGCGGGCATGCTCGTTGAGCAGGTCGGCGAAGGCGCCGAGATCGTTCGCGATGCCGGTGGCCGGGTCGGCCAGCAGGGCCAGCGCCCCGGCCGCCACGGCACCCCCGCCGGGGGCGGCGCCGGCCACCGCGACGTCGCCCGGAAAGCGCTTCTCACCGGGGACAATAGTGTCGGCGAACGCCTCTAGCGTCATGGTTTGGTGCTGTTCGTCGGTTATGTCGGGTTGCATAGGGCTTACTCCCGTTTTGAACCACGAAGTCGGCATGTGGACGCGCGCGATCGAACTCCCACATCGTCGTTTCAGCGCCGATTGCGGTGCATCTTCCGAAATGCCGTCCTAGCCGCGGCCGCAGACCGTCCGCGCTCGCGGGGTTCCGGTCCGGCCGACCCCGGGGTATTTTTCAAAGATCAGCCCCCCGTGGCTTGGCGGCGCGGCCAAGCCACCCGTGCCGGATGCGCGGCCAATGACGCGAGGGGCCGGGGACCCGTCCTACTCGGAACCGGGCGCGCTCGCGCGCGTGCCGGTGGAGGTGGCCGATTATGCGTGCGCCTGATTCTCCCGCAGGCGGGTCCGAACACACCTGCCGTGTCCAGATCGCATCCCTACGACCTGCGGATTCGCCCCGGCTTTCGGGCGAGGACGCCGATCACCTGATCCGGCTGGCCGGTCTGGAGACCTCGCTGCCGCCGATCCTGGTGCACCGCCAGACGATGCGGGTCATCGACGGCATGCACCGGCTCAGGGCCGCCGCACTGCGCGGCCAGGACACCATCGAGGTGCGGTTCTTCGACGGCTCCGAGGCCGACGCGTTCGTCCGCGCGGTGCAGGAGAACGTCGCCCACGGGCTGCCGCTCACCCTCGCCGACCGGAAGGCGGCGGCCGAGCGCATCATCGCCTCGCACCCGACCCTGTCCGACCGGGCCATCGCGCAGTGCACCGGCCTGGCCGCCAAGACGGTCGGCGGGGTGCGGCGGCGTTCGAGTGCGGATTCGCCGCAGTCGAACGAACGCCTCGGGGTGGACGGGCGACTGCGCCCGCTGGACGGCGGGGAGGGGCGGCGGCGGGCCTCTGAAGTGATCGCGGCCCGGCCCGACGCCTCGATCCGGGAGATCGCCGCGGCGGCCGGCGTCTCCCTGGGCACCGCCCACGACGTGCGCGCCCGCATCCTGCGCGGTGCCGACCCCGAGCGGCCGAAGCCGCCGGCCGGACGGCCGCCGAAGGAGCGCACCGATCCCACCGACCGCCCGGCGATCCTGCAGACGCTCCGGAAGGACCCGTCGCTGCGGCTCACCGACCCGGGCCGGGAACTGCTCCGGCTGCTGCACTCGCGGGCCATCGCGGTCGGTGACTGGCGCGACCTGGTGGACGCGGTGCCCGCGCACTGCATGGACTCGGTGGCCAGGCTGGCCCGTGACTGCGCCGAGGCCTGGGGGCAGTTCGCCACCGAGTTGCAGCGCCGGGAGAGCGCCCGCTGACCCGTTCCAATCGCACCCGCCCCGCCCGGAGTTAACCAAAGACCGGGCGGGAAACCCGGCGTGGCCTTGTGCGATTACCTCACGCACCGGATCGGGCACCCCGCGCGAATGGCCGCCGCGACCCCCCGGATAGCCCCGGTGGAAGTTTCATGTTCAGAACCTGAAAGGTTGACAGGACAGGGTCAGCCATTGTCTCTTAACGCTGTGCGGTGATTCATCAAAGACACCGCGCACCCCTCCGATATCGACGCGTGAATGGAGGCTGCCCGAAAGAAGACCAGCGAGTAAACCGAGGACGCGCGCGAATTCGAGCTCTATTCATGTGGGGAAGAATTGGACCTGTGACATCTTCAAACGTCCGACTAACGAGAAACACGTTCCGATAGACAGCCGCGTTGCCTCCGTTCATTCGAAGCGCCGCTGCGGCCATCCATCTCACGCCTTTCTCGTTAGGACTACTAGTAGTCGCGAAGACGTTTTTGGCCAAGGGGAAGCACAATGGAAGAGGCCATCGAAAAAGCCGTCGGACGAGTTATTCAGACCATGCATGAGAATCTCAGCGAGCAATTGACCGTGGATGACATGGCACGCACCGCCATGTTCAGTAAATTCCACTTCTCCCGCGTCTTCCGCCAGGCCACCGGGATATCCCCGGGACGGTTCCTGTCCGCACTCCGGCTGCAGGAGGCCAAACGCCTCCTGATCTCCACCTCGCTCAGCGTCGCGGACATCAGCAACCGCGTCGGCTACACGAGCGTCGGTACCTTCAGCTCACGCTTCAAGAGCAGCGTGGGCATCGCCCCCACCACCTACCGGCAGTACGGCGGCTTCGCCACCCGCATCGTGCCCGACAACCATGCCAGCGGCACCGAGACCCGGTCCGCCACCATCCAGGGCGAGGTCTGGGCGCCCTCGACGGCCCGGCTGGGCCTGATCTTCGTCGGGCTCTTCCCCACCTGCGTGCCGCAGGGCCGTCCGGTGCGGTGCACGGTGCTGCACAGCCCCGGGCCCTTCATCCTGGAGGAGGTCCCGCAAGGGTCCTGGCACCTGCTCTCGCACGCGGTCTCCCCCGGGGAAGAGGAGATTATCGGTGATCCATTCAGCCGAGCGCACGCGCCGTCGGTCGCCGGGGTCGGTCCGATCACCATCGGTCCCGACACCCGGGTGACGACCGCCGACCTGCACCTCAGGCCGGCGCATCCCCTCGACCCACCTGTGCTCATGGCGCTGCTTGACGTACGGAAGGTAGCGCTGAGGTCAGCCGGCTGACGGGGGACGCACGACGAGGCCACGGTCAAGGACGACCGTGGCCCCTCCTATTTGAAGACATTTCATGAAATGTCGTAGTTAGTCGCGGACGGAGACGGTCATCGGGAGGCCGCCCTTGACGCGCAGCGAGAGCATCGGCTCGGGCACCGCCTCGTGCCCCGGCAGCCGGGTCAGCCGCAGCTCCCTGGCCACCATCGCGGTCACGAAGGCCGCCTCCATCATCCCGAGGTTGTTGCCCACGCAGAACCGCGGCCCCGCCCCGAACGGGATGTAGGCGTACCTGGGCCGCCCCGACGGCGCCTCCGGATCGAACCGTTCCGGATCAAACCGTTCCGGGTCCTCCCAGAAGTCCGGATGCCGGTGCAGCGTGTACGGGCAGACCAGCACGTCCGACCCGGCCGGCACGTGGTACCCGCCGACCTGGTCGTCCGCCAGCGCCTGCCGGGTCAGGATCCACACCGGCGGATACAGCCGCATGGCCTCCTCCACCACCATGGAGGTGTACCGAAGCCGGTGCAGGTCGTCGTAGACCGGCAGCCGGTCGCCGAGCACCGACACCGCCTCCGCGTGCAGCCGCTCGGCCACCTCCGGGTTCCGGTCCAGCAGGTGGAACGTCCAGCTCAGGGTGCTCGCGGTGGTCTCGTGCCCGGCCAGCAGCAGGGTGATGAGCTCGTCCCGCATGCGCTGCCGCCCGACCCGGGGATCGGCCTCCTCGGCGGTGGACACGATGAGCTTGGAGAGCACGTCGTCGCCCGGCTCGCCGCCTTCGGCCTTGCGTTCGGCCACCAGGCGGTCCACCACCTGCTGCAGCTCCCGCCGGGCCTTCCTGAACCGGCGCTGCTTGGGCAGCGGCACCCACCTGGGCACCGCGCCCAGCGAGACCATCTCGAACATGGCCTGGTCCTGCACCGCCTCGAAGGCGTGCCCGACCCCGCTGAAGGCGCCCAGATCGGCGTCGAGCAGCGTACGGCCGAGCACGCCCAGGGTGAGCCCGGTGAACTCCTCGGTCACGTCCACCGGGCCCTGCCCGGCCCTGGAGCGCAGCCGGGCCACCAGACCGGCCGCCTCCTCGGCCACCGCCCCGGCCTGGGCCGCGATGCGTTTGGCCTGGAAGGCGGGCTGGATCATCTTGCGCTGCTTCTTCCAGAGCTCGCCCTCGCTGGTCAGCAGGCCGTCCCCGAGGGCGCGTTTGGCCTGCACCAGGCCGATGCCCTTGTGGTAGTTGGCGCTATTGTCGGCCAGCACGTGCTTGGCGTAGTCGGGATGGTTGAAGAAGTAGAGCGTCTTGGGGCCCATCGAGATCTTCACGGCGTCGCCGTACTGGCTCGCGGCGGCGTTCATCAGGGCCAGCCGGTCGGTGGCCAGCTTGACGAACAGGCCGGGGGCCGCCCGCCGGGGCGGCCCCGGCGGGACGGTGGTCATTGTCATGTCCTCACCTCAGCTATGGCTGTGTCGATCTGCCGGAACTGACCGTTGAAGAAGAGCAGCGCCTCCTCGGCTTCCTGGTCGTGCGAGAGGACCCGGCCGAGGAAGATCGTGTGGTCTCCGCCGTCGTAGCTGCGCCACACCTCGCACTCGAAGCGCGCGATGCTGGCGTTCAGCATCGGCGCCCCGGTGAGCGTGCCGGGGAACCAGTCGATCCCCTCGAACTGGACCGCTCCCGGCACCCGCCACCGGTCCGCGAAGTGCCGGGCCAGCGCCTCCTGGTCGGCCGCGAGCACGTTCACCCCGAACGTCCCCGAGTCGGGGAGCATGCCGTGCATGATGGCGCCTCGGTCGACGCAGATCAGCAGCAGCGGCGGGTCAAGTGACACGGACGTGAAGGAGTTGGCGGTCATGCCGTGCGGAGCGTTCCCGCCGACGGTCACCACGGTGACTCCGGTCGCGAACCGCCCGAAGGCGCGGCGGAGTATCTTCTGGTCTGCCATTGTGAAATCCCCCGGGGGCTACGGCACGTAGGGTTGGAGCGCTCTCACCAGCGCCTCAGGGACTCTGGACGGCGTGGTGCGGGTGTTTGGCCCCCGCATGCACGCCACCCGCTGCCGCCCCCGGGCCACCAGCGTCTCGCCCACGCCCAGGTTGAGCGCGTCGAGTTTGACGTAGTCGAAACTGAATTCCAGCTGGGTCTGGGCGAGGTCGACCAGGCGCATGCGGATCGACAGCTCGTCGAAGGCCGTGATCTCGGCGTAGAACTCGCAGTCCACCTTGAGGGTGAACAGCTTCAGGTCGTTCTGGAGATCGCCGAGCACGTCCGGCGCGTGGGTCTTGAGGAACATCTCCCGGCAGCGTCCCTGCCAGCGCAGGTAGTTGACGTAGTAGACGTTGCCGACGATGTTGGTCTCCTCGAACCCCACCGTGTGCAGGTACTCGTAGTAGTTGCCCACGGCTCAGCCCCGCCCTTCGGCGAGCACGGCCAGCACCACGGGCGCGTCGTGGCCGCGCACGGTGGTGAGCAGCGTGGCGATGCGGAGCGGTCCCGAGGCGAAGACCACCCACGGGTCCCGGCCCGCCCGGTCCAGGGTGAGCGGCGCGGCGGGGGTGAGCCCGGCCTTCTGGAGACATTCGAGCGCGGTCCAGACCCTGGTTCCCGCGGCGTCCGCGCCGTCGCCGGTCTCGGCCGCGACCAGCCCGGCCAGCCCGGCGTGCCCGCCGAGCAGCCCGGCCCAGGTCTCCTCGTCCCGTACGGCGACGGCCTCCAGGTCGCAGCCGAGCGTGCCCTGGCCGTACACGGCGAGGGTGAGCCCGGCGCCGTGCGCGGCGGAGACGGTGGCGCCGTCGGTCTCGGGGCGGCCGTCCGGCCGGTAGCGGATGCCGATCGGCCCGCCGGCCGCCCGCGCGGCGGCCAGCGCGGTCGCCGCCCGGCGTTCCCCGCCGGGTTCCCCATCGGGTTCAAGGGCCACCGCGACGTCCGCGCCGACCAGATCGTCCAGCATGCGTTCCAGGTACGGCCCCAGCAGCGCGGGCGCCCACGAGCCCCGGCCGTCGCCCTTGCGCACGGCGCGCAGGCGCAGACCCTCCCACCGCTCGACCGGTTCCCCGGCCGGGGTGCGGACCACGATGTCGTATATATACGTGTCGCCGTCGCGCGACCGTTCCACCGCGCTGAACCGCAGCGGACCGGCCCTGCCGGGCCCGAGCGGGCGCACCCGGTCGATGCCCTGCGGGAGCAGCGTGGCGTGCGGCACGCAGACCTGGTTGCCGTGCATCAGAGCGTCGCGCATGCCGGGATCGCCCAGGAGCAGCCGGCCGGACAGGTAACCGGCGAACCAGTTGTCCGCGTCCACCGCGGCCACGTCGGCGTCCACGTGCCGGGCCGCCGCGCGGTGGTAGCCGCGCAGCCGCTGGAAGCGTTCGCCCTGGAAGAGGATGCCGCCGTACAGGTCGGTCGCCGGGTCGAGCGGCGCCGCGGGCAGTCCCTCGACCTGCTCGGGGGGACCGTCCGGGATGGTCTCTCCCCCGTCGGGGAAGCGCAGTCTGGCCCGGAAGTGGTCGGCCGCGAAGCCGGTCTCCGCGCTGCGGATGGCGACCTCGGCCTGGCCGGGGCCGGTGACGGCGGCGGCCACCCGGATGGTGGTGCTGCCGCCGGGCGGGACCACGATGGGCCGGAGGAACTCGGCGTTCTCGATGACGGGGGTGCCGGTCCAGCCGGTGGCGGCGGTGGCGGTCTGCGCCATCGCCTCCATGCCGAACACGGCGGGGAAGAGCAGGTTGCCGTCGAGCAGGTGGTCGGCCAGATAGAGGTCGGTGCCGGCGTTGAGCTCGGTCTCGGTGACCAGCTCCACCCCGTGGTAGCGGATCAGCGGCCGGTCCACGAAGCGGAGCAGCGGCAGCTCGGGCCGGTCGTAGCGGACGGTCTCGATGCCCTCGGTACGGCCGCTGATCACGGTGACCACCGGCGCGTCCGGATCGGCCACCAGCCGCCGCATGATCTCCACACCCTGGCCGGGGGTCACCGGCGTGATGCCGTCCCTGGTCAGCGACTCGACCACGGACAGCCGCTCGCCCATGCCGACCCCGGACCAGACCGACCACTCCATGCAGCGGGTACGGCAGTCCGGGTGGGCTCTGGCGAACTCCTCGGTGAGGGCGCAGAGCCATTCGTTGGCGGTGGCGTAGTGGCCTTCGCCGCGCAGCCCGGCCCTGCCGATGATGCTGCCGAAGGTGACCAGCAGCTTCAGCCGTCCGGGATCGACGGCGGCGAGGACCGCCTTCAACCCGTCGATCTTGGGGGCGAAGGTGCGCCGGAACGCCGCCGCGTCCAGGCTGGTCAGCCCGGACGGTTCGTTGCGGCCCGCGCCGTGCAGCACTGCGGTGACCGGGCCGAGGTCGGCGAGCGCGGCCTTGACCTGGGCCGCGTCGGTGACGTCGGCGCGGGCGTACCGCACGGTCAGCCCGGCCTCAGCCATGCGCCGCAGGTTGGCGGCCAGTTCCGGGTCGTCCTCGGGCGCGGAGCGGCCCATGATGATCAGCCCGGCGCCGCTGTCGGCGGCCACCGCCAGCGCGCACTCGGCCGTGATGCCCTTGCCGCCGCCCGTGACCAGCAGCACGTCATCGCCGGTCAGCGGGTGTTCCAGGGTGGCGGCGGCGGCCGGCATGGCGCGGAGCGTGGGCACCCGGCGCACGCCCTGGGCGTCGTGGTGGACCTCGGCGTACCGGTCGGTGGCGGTCACCTCGGCGACCACCTTCTCGGCCGCGTCCCGGTCGTCGGCCAGGTGCACGATCGTCACGCGAAGGTGGGCCGCCTCCAGGGAGAGCGTCTTGGCCAGCCCGGCCGCGCCGTGCCCTTCACCCTGGACCAGGACGTACCGGGTGCCGGGAGCCGCGACGGCGGCGGCCTTGGCACCGGCCAGCGCCAGTTCCACGTCGGCTTCGGCGCACTGCCTCGGCAGGCAGACGAGGACGCCCCCGCCGACGCCCGCGTGCTCCAGACTGCCGCGCAACCGCTCCGCGAACGGGTGGCCCTGGGGCGCGAACGCCCGCCAGGGCCCGTTGCCCCCGGGGACCCTGGGTGTAATCGGGGGCAACGGGGTCTCATCGAGGTCGAGCGCGAACGGCCGCGCCCAGGCGGCCGCGCCCGCGACCTCAAGCGGCGCCGCCTGGGCACCGCTTTCGGCCAGGGTGCCCAGTGCCTCGGCCAGTTCCGCGACCGTGGCGGTGGCGAAGTTCATCGGGGCCGAGGCCGGGGCCACGCCCAGCGCCTGGGCGGCCTGGTTGACGATCTGGCCGACCGTGATCGAGCTCAGGTGCAGGTCGTCGAGGAGGTGGCTGCCCCCGGCGACCATGTCGACCGGCAGCTCGGCCCGCTCGGCGGCCAGCCGCCGGAGCAGGTCCAGGACGGACTCTCCTGCCGCGGCGGCCACCGATTCGGTCGCGGGAGCGGAGATCACCGGTGCGAGTGCGGCGATCTCCACCTCCGGCACCTGCTCGCACGGGCTGGTGAAGAACGCCAGCTCCTGGCCGACCTCCAGCGGCCGGGCCAGCCGCCCGTGGAAGAGGGCCTCGGGGGCTATCGGCACCCCGGTCACGTACGCGGCGGCCACCACCCGGAGCAGCCCGGCCAGCGACTCGTCGTCGGTGTCCATGGACACGGCGGGCACCCCGGTCACGGCGGTGGCCAGCGCGCCCAGCACCCGGCCGGGACCGACCTCGATGAACAGGTCGATGTCCTTGGCCGCCAGCTCCACCGCCTGGGCGAACTGCACCGGTTCGGTGATCTGGAGCCGGAGCAGGGCGGGGATGTCGGTGTTGGGGGCCAGCGCGTCCCCGGTCACCGTGGAGATGATCAGGTTGCCGATCTCGCCGAACCTGTCCCGGTCCAGCTTGGCCGCGAACGCGGCGGCGGCCGGGGCGACCAGCGGGGAGTGGAAGGCGTGCGAGACCCGCAGCGGGGTCCAGTTGACCCCGGCCGCGGCGGCCCGCCGGCCGACCGCCTCGACCGCCTCGGCGGTGCCGGCGATCACGGTCTGCTCGGGGCCGTTGTATCCGGCGACGACCACGGGCTCCTGGCCGATCAGGCCGAGCACGGTGTCCGGGCCGGCGGCGATCCCGGCCATGGTGCCGGAGGAGCTGTGCTCGGTCATGGTCTGGCCGCGGGTGGCGGCCACTTCCAGCAGCGTCTGCTCGTCGATGGCGCCCGCCCAGTGCAGGGCGGAGATCTCGCCGAGGCTGTGGCCGACCGCCACGGTGGCCTCCACGCCGAGGCTCTCCAGCGCGCGCAGCCCGGCCATCGAGCCGCTGACGATGCGCGGCTGGGCGACGGCGGTGGCCACCACGTCGCCGCCGGTGGGCAGCGCCGCCTTGGCGTACACCTCCTCGACCTCGGCGAAGCGGCGGCGGAGCGCGCCGCCGGACAGGCCGCGGCCTGAGCCCTGGCCGGGGAACAGGTAGCCCACCCGGCCGGTCGCGGTGACGTGGCCGAGGAAACCCCGGCCGTCGGGGGCGAACAGGGAGGTCTCCCCCGCGTCCAGGGCCTCCAGGATGCGGCGCAGCCGGGCCTCGGCGTCCTCCGGCGAGGTGACCACGGCGGCCGCCCGGTACGGCAGGTCGCGCAGGTCCCGCTGGAGGGTGGCCGCCAGGTCGCCCAGCTGCGCGTAGGACAGCGCGGGCACGAAGTCCACCAGCCCCGCCAGCCGTTCCCGCAGTTCGGCGGGGGAACCGCCGTCCACCAGCAGCACCTCGGCGTCCTGCACCGAGGCGGCCAGCGCCCTGGTGCGCGGGTCCAGCGGCACCCGCCGGCGCGGCCCCGACCGCTCCAGCACCAGGTGGGTGTTGATGCCGCCGAAGCCCATCGCGGTCACCCCGGCCCGCACCTCGGCCTTGGCCGGCCAGGCCTCGGCCTTGCGGAGCACCCGCAGCGCGGCGGGTTCCTCGTCCAGCACGGGGTGCGGGTCGACGCAGCCGGTGGTGGGCGGCAGCACCTGGTGGTGCACGGCCAGCGCCGCCTTGATCAGCCCGGCCACCCCGGCCGCGCCCTTGGTGTGGCCGATCATGCCCTTGATGGAGCTGATCGCGGCGGGGGGCGCGGCCGGGTCGGCCGTGCGGCGGGCCAGCGAGAGCGCGGTGAGCTCGGTCTTGTCGCCCACCTGGGTGCCGGTGCCGTGGCCCTCGAACATCGGCACGGTGTCGATGCCGAACCCGGCCTTCTCGTACGCGCGGCGCAGCGCCAGCTGGTATCCGGCCACCTCGGGCCGGGTGATGCCGCCCTTGCCGTCGGAGGAGATGCCCCACCCGGCGATGGTGGCGTAGCTGCGCCGCCCGGCGCGCTCGGCCTCCTCGGCCCGCATCAGCACCACGATGCCGCAGCCCTCGCCGGGC
This sequence comes from Acrocarpospora catenulata, assembly GCF_018476525.1. Classification (GTDB taxonomy): domain Bacteria; phylum Actinomycetota; class Actinomycetes; order Streptosporangiales; family Streptosporangiaceae; genus Acrocarpospora; species Acrocarpospora catenulata. Next base: position 6,007 of record NZ_JAHCST010000075.1, on the reverse strand, counting down.
CAGAACCCGTTGGAGCCCTTGTCGTACAGGCGCATCTCACCCTTGGCCAGGGCGCCGGTCTTGGCGAAGCCGATCACCTCGAACGGGTCGATGGACAGGTCCACGCCACCGGCCACGGCCACGTCCAGCTCGCCCTCGGCGAGCGCCCGGCAGGCGGTCGCCACCGACAGCAGCGAGGAGGAGCAGGCGCCGTCCACGGTGTAGCCGCCGCCCTTGAGGTCGAAATGGTTGCAGATCCGCCCGGCGATGGTGTTGGCCAGTCCGCCTGCCAGGCTGTCCTCGTCGATGGGCGGGAACGGCGCCTTGTAGACGCCTTCGAAGTCGCGCAGGAAGGCGGCCACCCGCTCGTCGTCCCAGCCGTGCTCCTTGAGCGTGGCCGCGGCGGTGCGCCGCACGTACGGCCAGCGCAGCCTGAGCACGTTGGCCCGGGAGAACTCCCCGGTCAGCGTGTTGCCGACGATGACGCCGGTGCGCTCCCTGGGCAGGCCCTCGGCGCCGGGGAACCCCGCGTCGGCGAGCGCCCTGGCGGCGGTGTCGAGGGCCAGCCAGTGGGTCAGGTCGGTGGACCGGTAGGTGCTGCCCGCGATCTTGTACGCCACCCGGTCGAACTCGTACCCCTCGATGACCGCAGCGTTGCGGGAGTAGAACCGGTCCGGGGCGGCCGGGTCGGCGTCCCAGTAGTCGGCCTGCCGCATGCGCTGGTCGGGCAGCCGCCGGAAGGCCCGGCGCCCGGCGAGGACGTTCTCCCACAGCTCGCGAGGGGAGGCCGCGTCCGGGTAACGGCAGGCCATCCCGACGATGGCGATCCTGCTCATACGGGCGCGACCTCCTTGCCGGGCTGCGCCAGGGCGGCCTTGGCCGCTTCCAGCGCGGCCTTCTCCTGCACGGCCTTGTTCCGCTCGATGAAGTGCAGGGACCAGTGGAAGCAGCCCCGGACCAGGCAGACGATGGCGGTGGCGAAGAAGATCCCGTACGGGATGCTCATGCCGGTGAGCACGCCGTAGGTGAGCGCCACGCCGCCGCCGAAGGCCACCTGGGCGGCCGGCTTGGAGGGGCTGGTGCCCGGGTCGGTGATCATGTAGTTGGTGAAGAGCACGAACGCCACGCCGGTCATGGTCGACCAGCCGCCGAGGATGTTGGTGTCGAGGATCACGCCGCGGACTATGGACTGCAGGAAGAAGCCGCCGACCCAGGCCATGATCAGGTACATCCGCCCGGTCAGCTTGGCGTTGATCATGGTGCCGGCCATGATGATGCCCAGCGGGAGCAGCCAGTCCAGCGGCCCGTCGATGTGCTCGGTGAAGTGGTACGGCGGCGCGATGCTGGCCCACGGGAACAACAGCAGGATCATCGTGATGCCGAAGTTGGACGGGTTCATGAAGTGGCGCAGCCGCCCGCGCACCGGCGCCCGGAGGATCCACTTGGCCCCGACCGCGACCATCACGCCGAAGATCATCACCCAGACGCGGTCGTTGACGTAGATCAGCATGTTCATGGCCAGGCTGGTGATGTGCGCCGGGAACAGGAACTCCATCAGGCCCTTGAACCCGTTGCCACGGAACCGCACCGTCCGCTGCTCCGCCCGGGCGCCGATGACCTCAAGCACGATCTCCGTCGTGTAGCCGGTGGCCAGCGCGATGAACGGCCACAGGTACGGCTGCTCGAAGCCGAGCCAGGTGTAGCCGAGGATGTTGAAGATCGTGATGGACATGGCGAACCGGCGCAGGGCCGTGATCACCTTGACGTCGTGCCGCGGTGGCTCGGCGGGCGGATGGGCCCCGTTGGGCGACCCGTTCTGTGCCGCGATGGTGTCCGATGCCATGGGTGTCACCTCTCCGTCGCCTGAGCACCCAGCTGGATGTTGTGCCAGCCGGGGGTCAGCTGAAGGTTCTGTTCACGGATCTGACCGGTGCGGTCCCGCCAGCACAGGTTCACCTGGACCGGCCCGGTCACCTTGTCGCCGAGGCCGAAGTGCACCTCGCTGCTGCGCTTGCCCGAGTGGCCGCTGCCGCCGTCCACCCTGCCGATCTGCTTGCTGCCGTCCGGCATGGTCAGCGTCACCTGGGTGCCCACCGCCGGCGAACCGGGCACGACGTCCCCGGTCGACTCGTGGGTGAGCCGCAGCCCCAGGAAGGCGCCCTTGCTCGGGCTGACGTTCTGGTAGAAGACCGGCTCGTCCCACTGCCGGGCGATGGCCATGTCGAGCCGGCCGTCGCCGTCCGCGTCGCCGGTGGCGATGCCGCGGGTGGGCACCGGGATGGACATGCCCAGCTCACCGGCCACGTTGCTCCACTGGCCGTCGGGGCCCTTGGCATAGAACATGAGGGTCTGGCTGCCGGCGACGTCGTCGCCCGCCCGCACGTTCGGCCACCACGCCGGGTACTGGAGCACCTGGTCGTTGGCGGTGGCCAGCTCCTGCAGCAGCGGCCAGCGGTTGACCTCGCCCTTGACGAAGCCGGTGCTCTGCGCGATGGCCGGGGTGCCGCTGTTGTTGAAGTCGGCGATCTTCAGGTCCCAGCCCCAGCCGGACCAGGCCAGACCGAGCGGGGCACTCAGGTCCTCCCAGGGCGCCTGCCCCGAGGTCATGTCGGCCCGGATCTGGCTCTTGTCCTTCGCGGTGCTCATGAACGCGAAGTTGCTCTCCTGGATGCCGAAGGTGGTGGTGATGTTGCTGACGAACATGTCGTACAGGCCGTCGCCGTTGAGGTCGCCGAAGTCGACGCCCATGCCCTTGAAGGAGTCAAGGCCGACCACCTTCGACTTGGGGATGAGCGGGGTCCTGGAACCCTCGGTGACGGTGAACTTGATGTTGCCGGGGGTGGAGGCGTTGTGCAGCATCCGGTCGGGGCCGAAGTCGTGGCCGAGGTACATCTCGGGCAGCATGTCGCCGTCCACGTCGACGGCGGCCGCGGCCAGCACCCAGCCCTTGGAGGCGTTGCGCGGCAGGGCGTTGTCGACCAGCTGGAAGGTGACGGAGTCGGACCCGGCGCCGGTCCAGCGCAGGAAGTAGTCCTCGCCGCCGTTGAGACCGTGCGACATCGAGTGGTTCATGGCCACGCCGCCGCTGACCTTGTCGTCCAGGACCGGGCCGTGCGGGAAGTAGTTGCCCACGTAGACGTCGGCGTGGCCGTCGCCGTCGAAGTCGTCGACGACCACGGCGTTGGTGTTCCACTGCGGGCCGGTGTAGCCAGGGGTGGCGCTGCGCGGCGGCACCGCCTCGATGGCCTTGTACGCGTCGGCGCTCAGCCCCGTGGCGTCCGCCTTGGCCAGATAGATGATCGGCGTGCGCCCCCACAGGTAGACCACCAGGTCCATCCGGCCGTCCTCGTTGAGGTCGGCGGGCACGCAGCCCATCGGGGCCATCACGTCGTTCATCGGCAGCCCGGTGGGCACCAGCGCGAACGGCTTGTACCGGTCGGAGCGCGCGCCCGGCGTGGGGGTGATCACCACCTGGTCGATGCGGGGGTCGGTGACGCACAGGTCGTTGGCCAGGCCGTCGCCGTCCAGGTCGTTCATGGAGATGCCCGCGCCGACCGAGGAGATCCACGCGTCGATGTGCTTGTAGTCCTGGTTCACGCGGCGGATCGTCTGCTGCTTGAAGCCGCCCGGCAAGGCGATGTTCATCGGCTTGAAGCTGTAGGAGCTCGCGATGGCCGTGCGCTCGGTGGCGGACGCCGTGGGCAGCTTGACCAGGACGTACGCCACGATCAGCACGGCCAGGGCCAGGATGCCCGGCAGTTGTCTGCGGACGAAGCCTGCGGTTCGAGCCACTGACTAACACCTCCCAAGGGATACGAATTCGTCGGCGATCCGCTGCCGCCACACCTCGTAGGCGGGCAGCTCGCCCCTGGGCCCGTCGGGCAGGGCTTCGGCGCAGATCAGGGATGCCTTCTCCGGGGTGGTCCCGCAGAAGAGACGGACGGCCTGCTCGGTGTGCGGTCCGAGCAGGCCGGCGGTGATGCGGGCGGTCGCGGCGAAGGCGCTGCCCTGGGCGAGTTGCGGCCGGTACTTCCCGGCCCGGTCCCACAGGGTTTTCAGCTCGTTCTCGTCGGCGCCGCCCGCGTAGGTGGCGGCCAGGCCGGTCCCGGCGTACAGGTCGGCGCGGCGGTGCTCGGGGAACTTGTCGATCATGTCGGCCACCCGGACCGGGTCGGTGCCCGCCACGAACCACATGGCCCGGCCGACGCCCTGGTCGATGGCCCGGTTCCGGTAGGCGGGGGCCTCGCCGTACGGCCAGGGGAAGGCGGGTTCCTGGAACTGGCCGTGCACGTACGTGGCGGTTTTGAAGTACGCCTGGTGGAAGCCGTAGCCGTCCAGGGCCAGCCATTTCAGCAGCGGGTCGGGGGCCTCGACGCGCCGCCAGAGCATGCGGGGCAGCCGGGCCATCGCCCAGCCGATTCCCACGTACACCATGTAGACGTGCGCCGCGCCGCGCCCGGCGAGAAAACCGGAAAGGCGTTTCCGGCCGCCGATGGGGATCGTGTCGAGGATGGTGAACGCCATCGCCGCACCCTCGTACGCGAATCCGCGGAAGCGGAACGGAATTTCTTCCAGTTTTTCTTCCGCGTCCGCCGGGGTGCGCGCCTCCGCGGCGTACCCGAATCCGGTGAGGAAGTTGCGCCCAACCGATTCCAGCAATTCTTTCGCGGCCGGGCTCTTTTCGTGGAATCCCCTTACGTCCAGCCTGGTGTTGGACGTGTCCGGAGTAATAATTCGGCGCCGTAACGCGCGCAACATATTAGCCACATAACAAATATCCGGCTATTCTGCTGGCACGTCTACTCCGATCGTGCTCACGCCAATTTCAGCGAATTCAGCCGGGTCCGGACGTTTTCCCGCCACAACTCGTAAGCGGGCACGGCGCTTTTGGCGGCGGGGTCGGCGGCGGAATCGTCGGCCAGTGCCGCGGCGGCGGCGACCGGCAGCCCGGCCAGGACGGTGACCGCCTCGGCGCTGTGCTCCGGCACGTGCCCGGCGTAGTCGCGGGCCTTGGCGGCGAAGACCGCGCCCTGGGCCAGCTGCGCCCAGTGCTCCCCCGCCTCGCGGCGGAGCGTGGCCAGCCCGGCGGCGTCGCAGCCGCCGGCGAAGGTGGCCGCCAGGCCGACGCCGCTCCACAGGTCGGCGTGGCGGCCCGCGGCGAACCTGGCCACCGCGCTCGCCACGCCCTGGACCTGGGCGCCGTGGATGAACCAGAGCGCCCGGCCGATGCCCTGGTCGATGGCGTGCGGGAAGTAGTCAGGGTGGCCGTCCCACGGGTAGGACGCGGGCACCCGCTGCTCGTCCACCCACTTGCGGGTCTCGAAGTAGGCGCGGTCGAAGCCGTACCCGTCCACGGCCAGCCAGGTCATCGCCGGGTAGTACGGCGAGCCGGTGAGGTCGGGCACGACCTTCTTCCAGAGCGGCCGGGGCAGCCTGGCCATGGCGAAGCCGATGCCGATGTAGGTGAGGAAGATGTGCGGGTGCCCGGGGCCGAGCAGCAGTTCCCTGGTCCGCTTGCCGCGCCCGCCGCCCATGGCGTCCACCACGGTCAGCGCCATGGTGGCCCCCTCGTAGGCGAAGCCGCGCTGCTCGGGCTCCACCAGGTCCAGGCGGCGTTCCAGCTCCCACTGGTCCCGCGCGTCGATCCCCCACTCGAACCCGCAGATCACCGCCTGCGGAATGGCCTCCAGCCGCTGTACGGCCTCCGGCGGCGCCGACGGGAAGCCACGGGCGGCGAAGGTCACCTCCCGTAACGAGGGCGTCAGCAGGAGCCTGCGCAAGGAGCCGATCGTGGTCGGCATGGGGCCTCCTCATCCATTCATACGGTTACTCACACGATGCACAGCGACCCGGTAACCGCGCTTCTCCAAATGTGCGCTGGATGTCTCCAGATGTGCTGTGAGATCCGATTCTGCTTCCGCCGATGTCGGCTTGGCCGCGCCTGTGTCTGGACTGACGGAGCGGCGGGAGCGCAGCGACCAGAGCGGAGGAGGGAAGACACAGGCTCCCCGGCGGCCAAGCCCCCCCG
>NZ_JAHCST010000074.1 GCF_018476525.1 Acrocarpospora catenulata | reverse complement strand
GGAGGAGACCCGCCCGGCGGCCCCGCGCCGGGCGGGGGACCGGCTGGCCCGCATGCTCGGCGGCGAGCACCCCCGGCTGGTGGAGGAGTGGCTGGAGATCGCCGCCGAGCGGGGCGTCCGGGTGCCGGCCCCGCTCATCCCGCCCCTGCTCGACCTGGGCGCCAGGGACCGGTCGATCCGGGCCCGGCTGGCCGTGCTGACCGGCGCCCGCGGCCGCTGGCTGGCCGGGCTCAACCCCGCCTGGGCGTACCTGCTGGGCGAGAGCTCCGGCGCGGGCGACGCGCTCGACCATGGCATCTGGGAGTTCGGCGCCGGCGGCGACCGGCGCGCCTTCCTGGCCCGGCTGCGGGCCGCCGACCCCGGCCAGGCCCGCGAACTGCTCGCGGTCGGCTGGGCGAGCGAGTCCGGCGACGACCGCGCGGCCTTCCTGGCCGCCTTCGCCGACGGCTTGAGCATGGCCGACGAGCCGTTCCTCGAGTCCGCCCTGGACGACCGCCGCCGCGAGGCCAGGCAGACCGCGGCCGACCTGCTCACCCGCCTGCCCGACTCCCGGCTCGGGCGCCGTATGGCGGAACGCGCCGCCCGCGCCCTGGTCAGGGTCGGCGACACCCTGACGGCCCGGCCGCCCCAGGCGTGCGACAGCGCCATGGAGCGCGACGGCCTGCGGGCCAGGCCCCCCGCCGGCGGCGGCGAGCGCGGCTGGTGGCTGCAGCAGGTGATCTCGCACACCCCGCTGGCCTTCTGGCCCGGCCACCTGGGCGGCACGGTCGCCGAGATCACCCGGCTGGACCTCGGCGACTGGGCCAGGGAGGTCCGCATGGGCTGGACCAGGGCCGCCATCCTGCAACGCGACCCCGAGTGGGCCCGCGCGCTGCTGGACATCGAGCCGCTCACCGACCTGCTGGCCGTGCTCCCGCCGGACGAGCAGTCCCAGCGCGCCGCCCAGCTCGTCTACACCGGCAAGGTGGACGGCCAGCTGATCATGATGCTCGGCGGCGTGCCCCGCCCGTGGGGCGAGCCCCTGGCCCGCGCGGTGCTGACCCGGATCACCGAGCTCGCCGCCAAACAACCCTGGAACGCCGGAGAGCTGGCCAACCTCGCCGCCGTGCGGATCGACCCCGGCTGGTACGACCAGGTCGCGCGGTTCGCGGAGCACGGTGAGATGGAAGACCTGGCGGCCATCCTTCGTTTCCGATCCGACATGATCAAGGAGTTCTCGTGACCACGGTGCTACGCCCGCACGCCGAAGACCAGTACGCCGACGAGCTGGCGCTCCTGGCCAAGGGCGACGAGCGGCCCCGCCCGCCCGGCTGGAAGCTCTCTCCGTGGGCGGTGACCACCTACCTGCTCGGCGACCCCGACCATCCCGGGGGCCCGATCACCCCCAAATACATCGGCCCCCGCCGGATCGTCGAGGTGGCCGTGGCCACCCTGGCCACCGACCGGGCGCTGCTGCTGCTCGGCGTGCCGGGCACCGCCAAGACCTGGCTCTCCGAGCACCTGGCGGCCGCCATCAGCGGGGACTCCACGCTGCTGGTCCAGGGCACCGCCGGCACCGCCGAGGAGGCCGTGCGGTACGGCTGGAACTACGCCCGCCTGCTGGCCGAGGGGCCCTCCCGGGAGGCGCTCACCCCGAGCCCGGTGATGCGGGCCATGGCGGAGGGGCGGCTGGCCCGGGTGGAGGAGCTCACCCGCATGCCCTCCGACGTACAGGACGCGCTGATCACTGTGCTCTCCGAGAAGACCCTGCCGATCCCCGAGCTGAACCTGGAGGTCCAGGCGGCCAAGGGCTTCAACGTGATCGCCACCGCCAACGACCGGGACCGCGGCGTGAACGAGCTCTCCAGCGCGCTGCGCCGCCGGTTCAACACCGTCGTGCTGCCGGTCCCGGCCAGCGCCGAGGAGGAGGTGGACATCGTCTCCCGCCGGGTCAGCCAGCTCGGCCGCGCCCTGGAACTGCCGGAGACCCCGGCCGGTCTCGACGAGATCCGCCGGGTGGTCACGGTCTTCCGCGAGCTGCGCGACGGGGTCACCGCCGACGGCCGCACCAAGGTCAAGTCGCCCAGCGGCACGCTCAGCACGGCCGAGGCGATCTCGGTGCTGACCAGCGGGATCGCGCTGGCCGCGCACTTCGGCGACGGCGTGCTCCGGGCCTCCGACGTGGCCGCGGGCATCGTCGGCGCGGTGGTCCAGGATCCTGTCTCCGACCGGGTGGTCTGGCAGGAGTACCTGGAGACCGTGGTCCGGGAACGGGAGGACTGGCGTGACTTCTACCGCGCCTGCCGCGATGCGGGCTGAGCCCCGGCGGGCCAACGCCCTGCGCGTCTCGGCGGGCGGCAGGGAGGCCGGGCTGACGGTGCTGGGCATCCGGCACCACGGGCCCGGCTCGGCGAGGGCCGTCCGGGATGAGCTGGCGCGGCTCGTCCCGGACCTCGTGCTCATCGAGGGCCCGCCGGAGGCCGACGCGCTGGTGCCGCTGGCCGCCGACCCCGACATGGAGCCCCCGGTCGCCCTGCTCGCCCACGTGCCGGGCGACCCGTCCAGGGCCGCCTTCTGGCCCTTCGCCGGCTTCTCCCCGGAATGGCAGGCCCTCCAGTACGCGGCCCGCGCGGGCATCCCGGCCCGCTTCTGCGACCTGCCCGCTGCCCACAGCCTGGCGATACGCCCTGACTCCGCCCAACACCCTGACTCCGCCCAACACCCTGACTCCGCCCAACACCCCGACTCCGCCCAACACCCCGACTCCGCCCAACACCCCGACTCCGCCCAACACCCCGACTCCGCCCAACACCCCGACTCCGCCCAACACCCCGACTCCGCCGAACAGCCGGAACCTGCCGAAGCGCCGGAGTCCGCCGAAGGCTCGGAACTCCCCGAACGCCCGGAACTCTCGGAACGTCCGGAACTCTCGGAGCGTCCGGAACTCGCCGAAGAGCCGGACACGCGGTCCGGCATCCGGGTGGACCCGATCGGCGCGCTGGCCGAGGCAGCTGGTTACGACGACCCCGAACGCTGGTGGGAGGACGCGGTCGAGCACCGCGGCGACACCCCCTTCGAGGTGATCGCCGAGGCGATGGCCGCCGTGCGCGACGGCCACACCCCCGACCTGTACGAGTCCCAGCGGGAGGCGTACATGCGCCGGACCATCCGGGCCGCGGTCAAGGAGGGCTTCACAGAGATCGCCGTGGTCTGCGGCGCCTGGCACGTGCCGGCCCTCACCGAACCGGGCACGGTCGTCGCCGACACCCAGCTGCTCAAGGGCCTGCCCAAGGTCAAGGCCGAGCTGACCTGGGTGCCCTGGACCCACGGCCGCCTGGCCAGCTGGAGCGGCTACGGCGCCGGGATCACCTCCCCGGGCTGGTACGGCCACCTCTTCGAGCACCAGGACCGGCCGATCGAACGCTGGCTCACCCGGGCCGCCCACACCCTCCGCGAGGAGGGGCTGCCCGTCTCCTCCGCCCACGTCATCGAGGCGGTACGGCTCGCGCACAGCCTGGCGCTGCTGCGCGGGCGCCCGCTGGCGGGCCTGGCCGAGGTGACCGAGGCGGCCAGGGCCGTGCTCTGCGAGGGCGACGAGCTTCCCGTCGAGCTCATCCAGCGCCGCCTGGTGGTGGGCGAACGCCTCGGCCAGGTGCCCGACTCGACGCCGATGGTCCCGCTCCAGCGCCACCTGCGGGACGAGCAGCGCCGCCTGCGCCTCAAACCGGAGGCGCTGGCCCGGGTCCACGATCTCGACCTGCGCAAGCCGCTGGACCTGGAGCGCAGCCGGCTGCTCCACCGCCTGTTGGTGATCGGCATCCCGTGGGGGGAGCGCCGGGAGACCAGCGGCAAGGGCACCTTCAAGGAGTCCTGGTCGCTGGAGTGGCGGCCGGAGTTCGACGTCGCCCTGATCGAGGCCGCCGCCTGGGGGGTCACCGTACCCGCCGCCGCCGTCGCCCGCATCCGTGAGCGCGCCGAGGATCCGGCCGGTCCCGCCCTGGCCGACCTCACCGGCCTGCTCGAACAGACCCTGCTGGCCGACCTGGCGGACGCGCTTCCGCCGCTGCTCCGCGCGATCGGCGACCGGGCGGCCCTTGACCACGACGTCCGCCGCCTGATGGCCGCGCTGCCCGCCCTGGTCCGCGCCGAACGCTACGGCGACGTCCGCGGCACCCCGGCCGCCGGCCTGCGCTCGATCATCACCTCGCTGCTGGCCCGCAGCTGCGCGGGCCTCTCCCCGGCGGTAACCGGCCTGGACGACGACACGGCCCGCGAGATGCTGGTCCAGATCGACGCGGTCACCTCAGCGGTGGCCCTACTCGGCGACCCGAACGAGCCGGGGAAGCCGAGCGACCCCGGTGTGTCTGGTGAGGCTGTGGCGCCTGGCGAGGCCGGGTCCGGTGTGTCTGGTGAGGCTGTGGCGCCTGGCGAGGCCGGGTCCGGTGTGTCCGGCGAGGCTGTGGCGCCTGGCGAGGCCGGGTCCGGTGTGCCCGGGGAGGCTGTGGCGCCTGGCGAGGCCGGGTCCGGTGTGTCCGGCGAGGCTGTGGCGCCTGGCGAGGCCGGGTCCGGTGTGCCCGGGGAGGCTGTGGCGCCTGGCGAGGCCGACGAGGTTGTCGCGCCTGGCGAGGCCGGGTCCGGTGTGTCCGACGGGGCTGTGGCGCCTGGCGAGGCCGGGTTCGGCGTGTCCGGCGAGGCTGTCGCGCCCGGCAAAGCCAGGTCCGGCGGATCCGGTGAGGCCGCTGCCATCCCCAGGGATCGTTGGTTCGCGGCGCTGCGTGGTGTGGCCGACCGTTCCGACGTGCCCGGCCTGATCGAGGGGCGGCTGGTTCGCATCCTGTTCGACGCGGAGGTCATCGACGACGCCGACGCGCGGATGTCGCGGGCGCTTTCCCTCGGTCACCCGCCCGCCCGGGTGGCGTCCTGGGTCGAGGGTTTCCTGTCCGGCGGCGGGTTGCTGCTGGTGCACGACGCCCGGCTGCTCGCCATGGTCGACGACTGGCTCACCGGGCTCTCGCCGGAGGCGTTCGTCGACGTGCTCCCGCTGCTGAGACGGACGTTCGGGGCGTTCGCGCCACCGGAACGGCGCTCGATCGGAAACCGGATCGCCTCCGGCGCCCCGGCGCGGACCGAGACTACTTACGACGAAGGTCAGGCGGCGGGGGCTGTCCGTACTGTGCTGGCCATCCTGGGGAGGGCGCGATGAACGTGACCGACGAGCGGCTGCGCCGCTGGCGGCTGGTGCTCGGTGGCGAGGCCGACGGCATGTCCGGCTGCCCGGCCCTGGGCGCCGCCGACGCCGGCATGGACGCGGCCCTGGCCGCCCTGTACGACCAGGGCGGCCAGGGGCAGGGCGAGCGCAACGTGCGCAGCGCCGGCCTGGGTGCTTCGGCCCCCAGGGTGAGCCGGTGGCTGGGTGACATCCGCACCTACTTCCCGTCCACCGTGGTCCAGGTCATGCAGAAGGACGCCATCGAGCGCCTCAACCTGGGCCGCCTGCTGCTGGAACCGGAGATGCTGGAGGCGGTCGAGCCCGACGTGCACCTGGTCGGCACGCTGCTCTCGCTCAACCGGGTGATGCCGGAGGAGGCCAGGCAGACCGCCAGGATGGTGGTCCGCAAGGTGGTCGAGGACCTGGAGCGGCGCCTGGTGCAGAAGACCAGGGCGGCCCTGACCGGCGCGCTGGACCGGGCGGCTCGCACCCACCGCCCCCGGCGCCCGGCCGACATCGACTGGGACCGCACCATCCGCGCCAACCTGAAGAACTACCTGCCGGACCGGAACACGGTGGTGCCGTCCCGCCTGATCGGCTACGCCCGCAAGCAGCGCTCGGTGCAGCGGGAGGTCGTGCTCTGCATCGACCAGAGCGGGTCGATGGCCGCCTCCGTCGTCTACTCCAGCGTGTTCGGCGCGGCGCTGGCCTCGATGCGCGCCCTCCGGACCAGCCTGGTGGTCTTCGACACGGCCGTGGTCGACCTCACCGACCAGCTGCACGACCCCGTCGAGCTGCTCTTCGGGACCCAGTTGGGCGGGGGCACGGACATCAACCGGGCCATCGCCTACTGCCAGGGGCTGGTCACCCGTCCCACCGATTCGATCTTCGTCCTGGTCAGCGACCTCTACGAGGGCGGGGTCCGGGAGGAGATGCTCCGCCGGGTCGCGGCGATGACGGCCGCCGGGGTCCAGGTGATCGTGCTGCTGGCCCTCTCCGACGAGGGCGCCCCGTCCTACGACCGGGAGAACGCCGCCGCCCTGGCCGCCCTGGGCGTGCCCGCCTTCGCCTGCACCCCCGACGTCTTCCCCGACCTGATGGCCGCCGCCATCCAGCGAAAAGACCTGTCGGCCTGGTTCGAACGCCACCAGCCCGCGCGCTGAAGGGGGGCTTGGCGTGCTGAAGGAGGGCGTGCTGAAGGGAGCTAGTGGGGCGTCTCCGAACCTTGACCCGGATTCGGTCGGGGGCGGGGGCGTGAATTGCCGGGTCAAGGTTGCGTGACGGGCCACTAGGTGACGTCGCCGGTCGGTGTGCGCCCGCATCATCCGCGGCCAGACGCTCTCCCTGCGCGAGCGCGAGTTCGTGGACGCCGGCCTCCAGGATGGCCGAGACCGGCTGCTTGATGCCGAGGTTGATCATCTCGTAGCCGTTGTTGGACAGGATGATGTCGACCCCGGCCGCCGAAGCCTCGCGGTTTTCGCCCGCTTGCCCGAGACCTGGTGCCGCTCGGCCCTGCCAGCCTGGTTCGAGGTCACTGCCGGCGCGCGGAAGTCCTACGACCAATTCCCGATGTTCGGTGATATGTCGTGATTTGTAGCGTTCAGGATGTGACTACTGTGATTTCTCCTCCTACGGTGCCCCGGGTCTTCGACCCGCGCTACCGGGCACTGAGCGCGGGCATGGTGGCGCTGTTCATGCTCGTCGCCTTCGAATACCTGGCGGTGGCGACCGCGATGCCCGTGGTCGGCCGGGAGCTCGACGGCTACCACCTGTACAGCCTGGCCTTCAGCGGGGGCCTGGCGGCCGGGGTGATCGCCACGGTGGCCGGTGGACGGTGGGGGGACCGCAGAGGACCGGACGCGCCGCTCTGGGCGGGGCTGCTGGCCTTCACCCTCGGCCTGGTGGTGTCGGGGATGGCGCCGGTCATGGAGATCTTCCTGGTCGGCCGTTTCCTCCAGGGCCTGGGCGGCGGCATGTTCAACGTGGCGGTCTACGTCCTGGTCGGGCGGGTCTACCCGGCGATCATGCACCCCCGGGTGTTCTCGCTGCTGGCCGCCGCCTGGGTGCTCCCCTCGGTGATCGGCCCCGCCATCACCGGCCTGGTCACCGAGCGGTTCAGCTGGCGCTGGGTGTTCCTGGCCGTGCCGCTGCTGGCCGCCCCTGCCGCCCTGGTGCTCTGGCGCGGCCTGCGCGCGAGCGTCCGCGAGACGCCACCGCCCCCCGAGCAGACCAGGGCGTTCCTGCCCCGGTTGCTGCTGGGCGGGCTGGCCGCGATCGGGGCCGGGCTGCTCCAGTACGGCAGCGGCGCCCGGCACATCCCGCTCATGGTCGCCGGGCTGCTGGTGCTGGTCGTCGCGCTGCCCCGGCTGCTCCCGCCGGGAACCGTACGGGCGGCCAGGGGGTTGCCCACCGTGGTCGCCCTCCGGGGCGTCGCGGCCGGGTCGTTCTTCGCCGCCGAGGTGCTGGTCCCGCTGGTGCTCGCCCAGGAACGCGGCCTCTCCCCGGCCCAGGCCGGGCTGGTGCTCACCGGCGGCGCGGTCTCCTGGTCGTTCGGATCCTGGCTCCAGGGGCGCAAGCCGTACGCGCGGAAGGGCATGTTGCGGGCGGGGAGCGCGCTGATCGCGGCCGGGATCGCCGGGACCGCGCTGGCGGTGGCCGGGGTGGTGCCGGTGGCGCTGTCGTTCGTGGCCTGGTCGGTGGCCGGGCTGGGCATCGGGGTGGTCTATCCGACCCTTTCGGTGCTGGTGCTCGAACTGTCCGAGCCGGGGGAGCAGGGGCACAACAGCGCCTCGTTGAGCGTGGGCGAGTCGGTGCTGACGATTGTGGCGGTTGCCGTGACCGGGGCCGTCCTCACCGTCTCCGCCGCGTACGCGGTGTGCTTCGCGCTGCTGGTGGCCTTGGCCGCGGTCGGCGTGCCCTTGGCGGGACGTGCGACGATGGAGACCTAGCGAGGGAGATTCCATGCCACGTGTCCGGGAGATCGAGGTGTTCCGGCTGTTCCTGCCCTACGGCAGGCGGCCGGAGAGCATCCTCGTCAAGCTGACGGACTACGGCGGCATGGCCGGGTGGGGCGAGGTCGTGCACCCGGCCCCCAAAACCTGGACCACCCTTGAGGGATCGCTGGGTCAGGCCCTGCTCGGCGTGGACTGGGAGCATCCCGACGAGCTCGGCGGCGTGCCGGGCGGGTCGGCGGCCGACATGGCCTGCTGGGATCTGTGGACCCGGCTCTCCGGCGTCCCGCTGGCGCACGCGCTGGGCGGCAGCCGTACCTCGCTGATCGCGACCGTGCGGCTGGCTCCGGACGGGTCGGCGGAGGGCACGGTGGCCCGGGTCAACCGGCATGTCGGCGCCGGCTACGGGCACGTGACCATCGACGTGCGCCCGGGCTGGGACGTGGAGCCGGTCCGCGCGGTCCGCGCGGCCTACCCGGTGCTGTCCATCGCGGTGGACGGCAACGGCGCCTACACCGACACCGCCCAGCTGGAGGCCCTGGACGCCTACGGCCTGGCCGGCATCGAACGGCCGTTCACCGACCTGTACACCAGCGCTGACCTGCAGGAACGGGTCTCGGCCCCGGTCGCGGTGGAGGTCGGCTCGGTGGCCGCGCTGGACCACGCGATCTCCTTGCACGCGGGCCGCTCCCTGTTGCTGCGCCCGTCCCTGTTCGGCTCCCTCACCGCGGTACGGCAGGCCCACGACCTGGCGCTCCTGGCCGGCTGGGACATCACCTGCGCCGACGGCCGGGGGGCCGGGCTGGCCCGGGCGGCCACGGTGGCGGTGGCCAGCCTGCCCGGGTGCACGCTGCCCAGCGACGTCACCGAACCACCGCGCAGCGCCCAGATCGTCGCCCCGCCGGTGGGCGCCTCCGGCGGGGTGGTCGCGGTCCCGCTCACCCAGCCGGGCCTGGGCCACACCGTGGACGAGGACCGGGTACGGCGGCTGGCCAGGGACAGTTTCCTGCTCCGCTGAGCTCAGCGGCAGTCGGCGCTCAGCCGGGGTGCCGGCGTGGGGGAGGGGGCGGTCGACGGCGCGACGGGGTTGGCGTGCAGGACCGCCATGGCCTTGACGCCGGGTTTGTCCCGCGTGCCGGTCTTGGTCTCCGGTTTGGCCTGGGCGGACTCCTTCAGCGCACGGGCGGTGGTCTCCCGGATCAGGTTCCAGTCCGGGTACCCCGTGTTGATCAGCGGCGGCACGAACTGCACGCTGCGCACCGAGGCGTTCTTGATCTTCGCCATCAGCGGCACCAGGTACGGCAGCGTGCCGCGCGGCAGATCGGTGTAGATCATGCCCTGGGTGGCCCGGGCGATCTGGTCGAAACCGGTCAGCACCTTGCCGGGGTCGGCCTGCCGCAGCAGCGCGTCGAACACGCAGCGCTGCCGCCGCATCCGGGTGAAGTCATCGGCGAAGGTGCGGGACCGGGCGTACCAGAGCGCCTGGGCGCCGTCCAGCCGCCGCAGACCTGCCTTGACCCGGCCCTCGTTGTAGCGGCCGTAGACGACATCCCGCTCCACGTTGAGCACCAGACCGCCGAGGGCGTCGATGATGCGGGCGAAACCCCAGATGTTGACCAGCGCGTACCAGTCGATCTTCAGGCCCAGGGTGTAGCCGACGGTTTCCTTCAGGGTGGCGGGGCCCATGTTCCGCCGGCCGCCGAAGATTTCCGGGTGCTCGTTGGCGTACCCCCAGACCGAGTAGAGCAGGTCGTCCCTGTCCCCGCCGGGGCTTTCCGGCAGGCGGAAGCCGTACGGGAAGCGGGCCCGCATCGGGCTGCCGGGCGGGAAGCGCACGTCCTCCAGGTTGCGGGGCAGGCCGAACAGCACGGTATTGCCGGTGCGCACGTCGATGCTGGCCACGTTGACGCTGTCGGTCCGGGTGCCCACCCTGCCGGGGTCCCAGTCGCCGCCGAGCAGCAGGATGTTGACCCTGTCCTTGCCGGCCAGCGGGTCGCCGCCGTTCCCGGGAACGGTGAAGACCTGGTCCAGGGTGCGCTGGGAGATCGCCGCGTACCGGGCGGTGACCGCGAACGGCAGCGCCACCAGCAGGGCCAGCAGCGCGGCCACCACCCCCGTCCCGGCCTGCCACCGGCGGGAGGCCAGTCCCGGCCGGAGCACCAGGAACGAGTGCACGATCAGGGCGCACCAGGCCGCCGCCAACACCCCCGCGGTAACCGTGATGGCGGGCAGCCGGCCCAGCGCCCACCCGGCCAGCGCGGCCGGCCCCAGTTCCACGACCAATCCGGTGACCATTAGCACCATCGCCAGGTAGGCCAGGAGCAAGACCAGACCGGTCCGCTTCCAGCCCGCGCGCAGATGCGCGGCGCCCGGCAGGACGGCCGAGAGCACGAGCCACCCGATCACCCCTGCTGGATTCTTCACGTCCACCCCATTACCGACCGTGTCGCTTCGGTTACATTGAAGCGTCACCGGCGGCCAGGTGCCCTCAGCTTTACGGTGCGCGGCGCGTTGATCCCGGGTCTTTGACCTCGGCCAGGCCGACAACCCCTACCAAGGGAACGCGAACAGCCCGTAATAGGCGGCGGTCACCAGCAGCAATCCCGTGCCGCCGAGTATCCCGGTCAACGTGATCTTCTGCCACCGGGTGGGCTGCCAGCCGTCCCGGAACCCGGCGATCATCACTCCGGCCGCGCCCACCGCCTGCGCCAGGATCACCACGGCGAGCACCCGCACCACCAGCCACCCCGCCTGGACGGCCGGCCAGGCACCCGCCTGGTTCACCGAGAAGAGCACGATCAGCGTGATGAAGGCCAGCACGGCGGCCAGCAGCCCGACCCCCGTCCAGACCATGCGCCGCAGCCGCCGCCGCAGCCCCGGCCAGAGCTGGGCGTTGGTCTGGTGGCGCAGCTCCCGGCCGCGCAGCCGGACCACCATCTCGGTGACCGGCGCGGCCACGTAGCCCACCGCCGCCAGCAGCAGGGTCAGCGTGAGGAAGGTGGTGCCGCCGTACCAGGGCGCGGCGGGCACGTCACTGGCCTGGAACCGCTGCACCGGGGTGGCCCCCGCCATCCGGATCTCCGGCAGCCGGGGCAGGCCCTGGATCCAGTTGGCCAGCGTCGGCAGGTAGTCGGGCACGAAACGGCCGCCGTTGATCCGCATCGCGTGGTCGGCCCCCGCCAGGAAACGGATCGTGTAGTCGCTTCTGGGCAGCGCGTCGATCAGCGTCTGGGTGCTCTCCACGAACGGGATGGAGGGGTCCATCGTCCCGTACAGGGCGAGCGTGGGCTGGTGGATGCCGTGCAGCGCGGGGACGCTGTCGTAACGCAGGAAGTTGAAGCCGACCCCGCCCATCGCCCGGGTGAGCAGGTCGCGCACTCCGTCCGGCGCGCGCAGCCGGAGCAGCTGTTCGTTGAGCGCCCAGGCCACCTGCCGCATCGGGGAGACGTTCGGCGAGGAGACCAGCACGGCGTAGGCGACGTCCCGGCTCTTGGCGGCGGCGATCGGCACCACCCAGCCGCCCTCGCTGACCCCCCACAGCCCGGTCCTGGCCTGGTCCACGTCGGGTCGTTCGCGGAGCACCTGGATCATGTTCAGCGCGTCGTCGGCCAGGAGCGAGAAGTCCCTGCTGCGGAAGGAGTACCCGACCGTGCGCTTGTCGTAGGCCAGGGTGATGATGCCCGACCTGGCCAGCCACTCGGCCTGCGAGATGAACTCGTCCCTGGTCCCGGAGCCGGAGCCCTGCACGAAGACCATGGCGGGGTGCTTGCCGGGGGTCTGCGGCGCGCGGATGGTGGCCGTCAGCTTCTCGCCGTTGACCGGCACCGTGATGTCCTGCACCTTGATCGGCGCGGTGGTGTTGACCGGCCGGTGCTCGGCGGGCGGCTGTTCTGGCAGGTCCTGGAAGGCGGGCGGGTTGGTCAGCGGCGGGGGGTCGAACGCGGGCGGGGGCAGCAGGTAGCCCAGCACGGCCAGAACCGCGACCAGCGCGCCCGCCACCACGCTCAACGTGCCCCGGCCAGCCGTCATGCCGCTCCCCGACGGACGATCCACATTCCCGGTCGTGCCCTCCCCCTTACTGTGCCCGCTGATCGCCAGGTTAAGACATTACGTGTCGCTACCGGTGCGGCAGGGGCCACATTTGTCGGCGGGACCTGTTAGCTTCCTGCGACATGCGGCTGCTGCACACGTCGGACTGGCACCTGGGCCGGTCGTTCCACCGGGAGAGCCTGCTGACCGCCCAGGCGGCCTTCGTGGACCACCTGGTCGCCACGGTCCGCGCCGAACGGGTGGACGTGGTGGTGGTCTCCGGCGATGTGTACGACCGCGCTCTGCCGCCGGTCGACGCCGTGGCGCTGTGCGGCGAGGCGCTGGCCCGGCTGCGGGCGCTGGGGGTGCACACCGTGCTGATCAGCGGCAACCATGACTCCCCGGTGCGGTTGGGTTTCGGTGCTGATCTCATGGATCGGGTGCATCTGCGCACCGATCCTGGTCGGGCCTGGCAGCCCGTGGTCGTCAACAACGTCGGTTTCTACGGCATTCCGTACCTGGAGCCGGAGCTGGTCAAGGGCCCCTGGGAGCTGGCCGAGCGCACCCACACGGCCGCGATCACCCATGCCATGGACCGCATCAGGGCCGACCGGCGGGAGCGCAAGGTGGTGCTGGCGCACGCGTTCGTGACCGGCGGGCAGGCCAGCGACAGCGAGCGGGACATCACCGTCGGCGGGGTGGCGCACGTGCCGCTCGGCGCCTTCGACGGGGTGGACTACGTCGCGCTCGGCCACCTGCACGGCCGCCAGCGGATGAGCGACACCGTGCGCTACTCGGGGTCGCCGCTGGCGTACTCCTTCTCCGAGGCCGGCCACGTCAAGGGCTCCTGGCTCGTCGATCTGGACGCCGGGGGCGCCGAGTTCGTGCCCGCCCCCGTGCCGCGCCCGCTCACCCGGCTCACCGGCCGCCTCGCCGACCTGCTCACCCGCGACCCCTGCGACCACTGGATCCAGGCCACCCTCACCGATCCGGTACGGCCCAAGGCCGCGATGGAACGCCTGCGGGAACACTTCCCCAACACCGTGGACCTCCAGTTCGCCCCCGAGGGCGGGGCGGAGTCCGCCGCCGCGCCCGTGACGACCGCCGGGCGCCCGCCCGTCGAGGTGGCCCTGGACTTCGTCCGAGAGGTCAGGGGCGAGCCCGCCGACGACGAGGAACGGCGGCTGCTGGAAGAAGCGATCATGGCCTACCGCATCAAGGAGACCACCGCGTGAGGCTGCACCGGCTGCGGATGACCGCCTTCGGGTCCTTCCCCGGCGTCGAGGAGGTCGACTTCGACGCGCTCGGCGAGGCGGGCCTGTTCCTCATCCACGGGCCCACCGGCGCCGGGAAGACCACCGTCCTGGACGCGGTCTGCTTCGCCCTGTACGGCATGGTGCCCGGCCTGCGCAACAGCGCCCGCACCCTCCGCTGCGACCACGCGCCGCCCGGCCGGGGGCCTGAGGTGCTGCTGGAGGCCACCATCCGGGGGCGGCGGCTGCGCATCCAGCGTTCCCCGTCCTGGTCGCGGCCGAAGCTGCGGGGCCAGGGCACGGTCCAGGAGAACGCCAAGGTCGTGCTGGAGGAGCTCCGGCACGACTGGGTCGCCCTCACCACCCGGCTGGACGAGGCCGGGGATCTGATCGGCGGCCTGCTCGGCATGAACCACGACCAGTTCGCCCAGGTCGCCATGTTGCCCCAGGGCGAGTTCGCGCGCTTCCTCCGCGCCGACGGTGACGACCGCCGCAAACTCCTCGAACGTCTCTTCTCCGTACGCCTCTACACCGAGGTCGAGAAGTGGCTCGCCGAGCACCGCCGCGTGACCGGCCGCGCTGAGGACGCCCTGCGCGGGAACGTGGCGGCCGCCGCCAACAGGATGCACGGCGCCGCCGGTGACCTGCCCGTCGCCGACCTCGGCGACGACCCGCTCGGCTGGTCCGCCGCCCTGCTCGCCACCGCGGCCACCGCCGCCTCCGAAACCGCCGCCTCCTGTACGGCCGGCGAGACGGCCCTGCGCGAGGCGCGAACTCGCCTCGAGGGCGCCCAGAACCTGGCCGACCGCCAGAAACGCCACGCCGCCGCCCTGATCCGCCGCGACGAGCTGGAGAACACCGCCGAGGAACGCTCTGACCTGGAGACCTTCCTCACCGAAGCGGCCAACGCCGACCGGGTGCTGCCCCTGATCCAGCAGTACGACGCCCGGACCGCCGCCGCCGAACTGGCTGACGACCACGCCACCCAGGCCCTGTCCAGGCTCGGCTCGTCCGGGAACCTGCCCGGTTCACTCGCGGCGTCTCCCCCCGAGCTGACCGCGCTCGAACAGGAACGCCGCGACGAGATCGCCCGGATCGAGCAGCTCCGGCCCGAGGAGTCCCGGCTCGCGCAGCTCCGCGCCGATCGGGATCGGACCGGCCATGACATCGTCGCGATGGAGAAGATCCAGAGCGAGATCACCGACCGGCTCGCCGTGCTCCCGGTCGAGCTCAAGGAGGCCGAATCCCGCCTGTCCCACGCCCGCCTCTCCAAGGCGGCCTTACCGGGGGCCGAGGCGGCCGTTCGCGCGGCCGAGTCCACCCTGACCGCCGTCCGCCGCCGCGACACTCTCGCCGCCGCCCTGGCCGAGGCCGTCGAGCTCAGGGAGAGTTCCCTGGCCGCCATCCGGCCCTTCGCGCCGGATCCCGACCTCGGGCAGGTCGCCTCCTGGGAGCGCACCTGGCGGGAGGAGGCGGCCCGGCTGGGTGAGCTGGTGGCGGAGGAGGTCCGGCTGGCGGCCGTCCAGGCGGAGGCGGAGTCGGTCGCCGCCTCGCTCACGAAGCTCGCCGCCGACGAGGCGACGGCGCTCCGGTCTGTGTCGGAGATTCCGGACCTGCTCGATGCCGCGAAAGCCGGCCTGCAGCAGGCCAGAGCCGCGGCGGCGGAGATCCCGGTCGCCGAGGCGGCCTGCCGCACCGCGCGGGAGCGGTTCGAGGCGGCCCTGCGGCGGGACGAACTCGTGGCGGAGTCGGCCGCCGCCGATGAGGCACGCCGAGCCGCGACCGACCAGGCCCAGGCCGCCCTCGACCGGCTGCTCACCGTACGGCAGACGCGGATCGACGGCATGGCCGCCGAACTGGCGGCCAACCTGGCCTCGGGGGAGCCCTGCATGGTCTGCGGCTCCGACGACCATCCCTCGCCGGCCGAGCCCGGAATCGGCGCGCCCACCGCTGAGGACGAGGAAGAGGCCCAGGCCGAGGCCGACGCGGCGCAACGCGTCAGGGAAGCCGCCGAATCCGAGGCCGCCGCCCTCGCCGCCCGTCTGGAGGAGGCCACCGACCGGGCGGACGGCCTGACCGTCGCCGACGCGGAAACCGCCGTCGCCGAGGGCGAGTCCACGCTCACCCGGCTGACGGCCGCCGCGGAACCGGAAACCGCCCTCGCCACCAGGGTCGACGAGCTCACCGTCGCCCGCGACGCCGCCAGGGAACGCGCGGAAGACCTGCGCACCACCCTGGCCGAGCTGCGCGCCCACGAACGGAGCCTGCACGACGAGCAGTCCAGGATCACCGCCCGCCTGGACGACGCCAGGGCCGGGCACCCCACCGTGGCCGGCCGCCGCGACCGGATCGTCCACGAAGCCGCCCTGCTCGCCGCCGCCCTCGACGCGGTCGCCCAAACCGACGCCGTCCAGGCCAAGTACGACGACCTGCGCGGCACGGTCCCCGACGACCGCACCGAGGACGCCGCCGCGGCAGACCTGCGGGAGGCCGCCGCCGAACTGTCCCGCCTGCGGCTCGCCGCCGCCGACGAGGAGTCCGGCGCGCAGGAGACGGCCCGGCTCACCACCGAACTCACCGAACTCGCCGAACGCGGCAGCCGCAACGACATCGAACTCGCCACCGCGCGCACCAGAGCCGCCCAACTGGCGGCCGAGGACACCCGGCTGTCGGAGATCATCGACCAGGCCCGGGGCGACGACGCCACCCTCACCGCCAGGGTCCGCCGCCTCACCGACGAGGCCACCGCGCTCCAGCAGGCCGCCACCGCGCTACGTGAGGCGACCGCTGCCGCCGCCGAACGGGACAACGCCCGCGACCTGGCCCGGCGTGCCACCCTCGACGCCGGTTTCGGCGGCATCGAGGACGCCCGCGCCGCCGTCCGCACCGACGCCGACCGCACGGCGATGAGCGAACGCCTCACCTTCCTCCGCGACGAGTACGCCGCCGTCACGGCCCTGCTGGCCGACCCCGAACTCCTGGCCGCCGTCGCCGAACCCGTCCCCGACCTGACGGCACTCGCCGCCGAGCGCGCCCGCGCCGAGCAGGAACACGAGGACCGCGCCTCGGCCCGCGACCAGGCCCGCCACCGGCACGACCGCCTCACCGCCCTCGCCGCCGAACTGGCCACCGCCGTCGAGGCCCTCCGCCCCGCCGAACACCGCCACCGCCTCGCCAGACGCATGGCCGAACTCACCAACGGCAACTCCACCGACAACCGGTGGGACATGCCGCTCTCCGCGTACGTGCTGGGCGAGCGCCTCCGCCAGGTCGTGGACGCCGCCAACGACCGCCTCACCCACATGTCGGGCGGCCGCTACCTCCTCCAGTACGACAAACGCCGCACCGCGGGCTCCCGCACCCGCGCGGGCGGCGGACTCGGCCTGCGCGTCCTGGACGCCTGGACCGGCATCGACCGCGACCCCGCCACCCTCTCCGGCGGCGAAAGCTTCATCACCTCCCTGGCCCTGGCCCTCGGCCTCGCCGACGTCGTCACCGCCGAAGCCGGCGGCACCGAAATCGGCACCCTCTTCGTCGACGAAGGCTTCGGCACCCTGGACGAGGACACCCTCGACGACGTCCTCAACATCCTCGACACCCTCCGCACCGGCGGCCGCTCCGTCGGCATCGTCAGCCACGTCGCCGAACTCCGCATCCGCATCCCCACCCAACTCCAGGTCCGCAAGACCCGCACCGGCTCGACGCTCAGACCAGCTTGATCACCTGGACCGGATGGAACGGTCGTCGCCCTGGGCTGTGGCGTCCGGCGGTCCGGCGGGCGGGGCACCGGGTCCCGCGCGCAGGCCACGCCGGGCCGCCGCGGCGACGGCGAGGCCGGCCGCGACAGAGGCTCGGGGTGGCTTGCCCACCGGTCGGAGCCCGGCTTCGGCTGTCACGCCCAACTGGCTTCAGCGGTCGTCTCGGGGGGCGGTTGGGGATGCGGGCGGGTGATCGAGGTGGACAGGAGGCGGATTCGTTCGGAGTGGCGGTCGTGGGCGAGGATGATCGGGGGTTCGTTGTAGGGCATGGTGTCGGAGGAGCGGCGGAGTTTGATGTACTGGCCGCAGGCGTCGATGGCGTAGGGCTCCATGTCGTCCTGGAGGGCGCCGATCACGGTGATGCCGTGGGTTTCGCCGATTCGGCGGAACAGGGCCACGGCTTCGCGGCGGTGTTCCTTGCCGAGGTTGCGGCCCAGTTCGTCCAGGACCAGGGTGAGGTGGCCGCCGCCGGAGGAGGCGATGGCGGCGGCGCAGACGAGTTTGACGGCCTTCTCGTCCATCAGGGCGGTGTTGGCGCGGCGGTTGTAGGGGACGTAGCCCTGGCCTTCGCCGCGGCGCCATTTGGGGATGACCCGCCAGGCCCAGCGCTGTTCGGGGTCGGCGGGGGCGGCGGGGACGGGGAACTCCAGGGTGGCGCCGTAGCCGCCGTAACCGGTGTCGAGTTTCTCGAACTCCTCGGCGACCCGGGCGAGGCGCACCTTGATGGCCTCGGTCAGGGCCGCGCGGTGGACGGCGGTGGATTGGGCGGCCTCCTCGGCGCCCTTGGTGGCGGCGGCCAGGTCGCGGCGCCTGGAGAGGATCTGGGTCTCGATCTGCAGGCGCTGGTGGCGTTCGTAGTCCTCCTGGGCGCGCAGGTAGGACGCCAGGGCGGCGCAGAGGGCCGGGAAGGTGGCGAGTTCCTGGGCCGTCCGGCCGCCGCGCCTTTCCTTGATCAGGAAGTCGAGCTCCTCGGCGATCTCGTCGCCGTCGGCGAAGGTGCCGCGCAGGGCGCTGTCCAGGAGACGTTCGGCGCCGCGCCACCATTCGTCGGCGGTGAGGGTGTCGGCCTCGGCCAGCCAGGCACGCGCGCTCGCGACGGCTCCCGTCTCGTGGTGGTCCGCCGGGTCATGCTGGGTCACGGAGTCGTGGGGGGTCGCGGAGTCGTGGGGGACCGCGGAGTGGGGGACTGCGGAGTGGGGGACCGCGGAGTTGCGGTGGCCTCTGGAGGTCGTGGCTCTGCGGGTGCTCTCGAGGGTGCCGCCCCAGTCTCTGGCCAGACCGGGGAGGTCCAGGGCGTCGCGTTCGGCGGTCACCTGGGACGCCAGGGCCTTGGCCTGGGCGCGTTCGGATTCCATGTGCTGGCGGCGGGACTCCAGGCGTTCGACCTCCAGGTTCCTGGTCCGGGCCCGGAAGTCCAGGGTGGCCACCTCCTGTTCGGCGGCGTCGAGGATCGGCGTCAGGTCGTCGAGGGCGGTCCGCAGGGTGGTCAGCCGGTCGCGCTGGGCGGTGATCCGGGCCTCGATCTCGGTCAGGCGGATCGCGGCGGTGGCGCCCTCCAGGCGGCGTTCGGCCGTGGCCACGCCGTCCTCCGCCTGCCGGACGGCCTGCGCCGCCAGTTCCTGGGCGTCCAGGGCGCGGCTGAGCCGCTGCTCGGCCGCCTTGATCCTGGCGTCGCGTCCGGTGACGGCCTCCTCGGCCACGCCGACCACGGTCACCCCGGCGGGGCTCACCACGACCGACCCGGGAAGGTCGCGCAGCGCCTCGGCGGCGGGGGTCATGTCCCGGGCGTCCACGATGATCGCGGACTCCTGGGGCCAGCCGTCGCGCATCGGGGCCGGGAGGTCGGCGGGGCGGGCGTGTTCGGCGACCGCGAGGGTGTCCAGCAGGCTGGCGCCGGTCAGGCCCGCGGCGGCCAGCGCGCGGAGCTGGGCGGCGGCGGGGCCGTTCTCGGCGTCCTGGAGGGCGGAGCGGGCGGTTTCGGTCTCGCGGTCGGCCACGCCCTGGGCTTTGAGCGCCTCGGTGAGGTGCCGTCGGGCGGCGGTGAGCTCGGCCTGCGCGGTGGGCACGTCCCGGCCGTCGGCCTGGCGGCGGAGGTTCTCCAGGGCCGGGATCTGGGCGCGGAGCTCGTCCGCCGTGTTCTGAGCGACCGCCCGTTCGGTCTCCAGCTTGCCCGCACGGGCCTGGGCGGCGGCCAGCTCCCGGCGGGCCGCCGCCAGGGCGCGGTCGAGTGTGTCGTCCTTCAGTGCCAGGATCTCGTTCTTCACGGCGGCGGCGGCCTCGGCGGCGGTCTCCGCCGTGTCCTCGTGGGCGGCCAGCTCGGCGGCCAGCTCCGCGTCGCGGTCGGCGGCGTCCACCAGGCGCCTGGCCAGGCGGCCGCGCCAGCTGTGCAGCGCCTCGGCCAGCCGCTCCCTGGCCTGGTCCCGCCGGTCGAACACGGCCAGCAGCGCGGCCGACTCGGCCTCGAACTCGCGCAGCCGCCCCTCGGCCTGGGCGGCCCGGACGAGCTTGCCGTGCTCGTCCCGCCGGGCTTCGCGCTCCTGGTCGAGTTCGGCGTCCAGGCCGGTCAGCGCGGCGATGGCCTCGAAGATGCGCTCCGGGGAGATCTCGTTGAGCGGCTGGGAGAGCAGGTTGGTGGCGACCTTGCTGCGGACCGAGGTGGACAGGAACGACACGCAGCGCACCCGGTCCCCGTACAGGACACGGGTCAGGTCGCGGGCGACCACGTCGCGGCGGCCGGCGCTCTTCGGCAGCTCGGCCCAGATGTCGTCGGCCCTGGTCACCCGGTCGGCCTCGGAGGCGGCGGTGGCCAGGCGCACGCCCTCGGTCCACCGGATCTCCAGGTGGGGCGCCTCCTGGTTGACCCGCAGCCACACGGTGACCGGCAACCCCACCGAGGGCACGTCGAAGACGCCCACGATGTAGCCGTGGTCGGCGCTGGCCCACTGCTGGTCGCCGTGGGCCGCCAGCTCGGCGTTGAACAGCAGCTCGGACACGGCCTTGGCGCCGGACGCGAACCGCCACTGCTCGTCCCCGAGCAGGGCGGTGATCGCCGCGATGAACGAGGACTTCCCGGCCCCGTTGGAGTCCTTCGGCCCGGCTCCCGCCACCACGATCAACGTCCCTGGCACGGTGGGCACCGGGTGGGTCGACAATCGAGAGATGTTGACCGCCTGCACCGCGATCAGCACCCGGTCGCCCACCACGTTCTCGACAGGACCGGCGGGCACCCGCGGCCCGGCCTCCGCCGCCTCTGCGGACGCCGGCGCAGATGACGGCGCGGATGCAGGCTCGGCCGCCGCGGCCACCACCAGGAACCCGTCCTGTCCGCCCGCCGTCTGAGCCGCCGTCTGAGCCGCCGTCTGAGCCGCCGTCTGAGCCGCCGTCTGAGCCGCCGCGTCGCCCGTCACTTCGCCGGTCATGTCGCCGGTCACTCGGTTCCTCCTGGAGCTGATGGTTCGGTGGGGAGCGGGCGGGTCGATCTTCGGGAGCGGATCGCCACGGCCAGCGGCGTGTGCGGCCCGGCGGCCAGGATCAGTTCCTCCTGGAGGCGGGCTCTGGCGGCCTGGGTGAGCCGGTGGAACTGCGGGCCGGGGACGTAACCGCCGCCGGTCTCCTCCGCGCTCTTGACCTGGGTGAGCAGGCCGCACTGGCGGAGCGTGCGGAGGGCGGCGTCCAACTCGCCGATCGGCAGCAGCGTGCGCCTGCGCAGCTCCTCTACCGCCACCGGGTACGGCGAGAGCCAGGTGTCCTCGCCCAGCAGCCCGTCGGCCCGGGGGATCGCCACCGAATGCACCAGCACCAGGGTCAGCACTGCCCGCTCGCCCTCGCCCAGGCGCCCGGCGTCGGACGCGTCACCCCCGGACAGACCGTCGCGGTACCCCGAGATCCAGGTGTCCCGGCGCTGGATGAGCGTGCGGCCCCGGCGTTCCAGCATCTCGGCGAGGGTGCGCCGGAGCGCCGGATCGCGCAGGGCCGTGAAGCGGGCCTCCGGCACCGGCTCGGCCGCGTGTTCCACCGCCATGAAGGCGGCGACCAGTTCGGCCCGCCGCCGCTCGTCGTACCCGCCCAGGAGATCCTCCAGATCCCTGGCGCCCTCTTCCCGAAGGCCCGTCAGCGGCACCCCCGTCTCGCCGGTGGGGGCGGGCGGCGGTATGCGGCGGACGACGTCGCGGAGCTGGGCGTGGGAGTCGGCCGGCCAGAGGGCGCAGCGCGGCCCGAGGCGGACGAAGGCGCCCGCGAGGTCAAGGCGGCCCCTGCCGGGGCGCAGATCCGACCAGTTACCGTCGGCGGGCACGCCCAGGCTGATCCAGCCGGTCTCGTTCAGGCGGCGCAGGGCGCCGATGGACCAGCTGCGCGTGGTGTCGTCGGTACGTCCGGTCAGCGCCCGGTAGCAGGAGAGCGCCTGCTCGGCGGGAACGGCGACCCCGGGCCAGGGGTCGGCGGACAGGTCCTGCCAGCAGACCCGCAGGCAGGCCGCCAGCATGCGCCGGGTCTCCCCGGCCCGCTCGACCGGGAACGGCGCCAGCTGGTACTCCTCCAGCAGGGACGGCGTGGCCCCGTCCGGCCACTGGGGGAGCGCCACGGCCGAATCGCCCTGCGAAAGCCGTACGAAACCCGGCGGGACCCGCTCCGACGCCGGCACCCGGAGCACGCCCGACCTGCGGGCCGCGACATGTGCTTGCTCAGGCATCAGGGGAGCGCCTCTCCAGGGTTCCGTGGGACAGCCAGCTGGGATGGCCCTGCGGGCGGGCGGTGAGGGTGTCGGACCAGCGGAGGCGGTAGGGGAGTTCCGGGCGCAGGTCGGCGGAGGTGAGGTCGGCCAGGAGGCGGCGGATGGCGGGCCAGTCGTTGACGAGGAGTTCGCCGAGCGGGGCCTCGGCGCGGCCCGCGAGGGCACGTTCGGCCACGGCGATGAGGCGGTCCAGGTCGGCCTGCACCGGATCGTACCTACTGGCGGGGCCCGCGTCCGGCAGGGGAGAGCGGGGCGGGGCGGGGCGGACCGGCGTGGGGCGCGGGGCTTCGTCGACGGCCTGGGCGATCGCGGCCGGGTCGTGCCAGGGCGCGGCGGCGTCGAAGGCGAAACCGTCCAGCACGGCGGCCAGCCGTTCCCTGGTCGCGGTCTGCGCGAAGGTCCGCCAGGTCTCGGCCGGGAGCAGGGTCAGGTTCCGGGTGGTGCCCGCCGAGTCGGCCAGCCGCCCGGCCGCCCGCCGGGAGGCGTCGCTGTAGGCGTGGATGGCGGTCCGCAGCTCGGTGCAGGTGCGGTCCAGGGCGGGCCAGCGGCCGAGGATGGTGCCGTGCAGGCTCTGCGCCCGCCGGGTGATCTCCGCGGTGCCCCAGAGTTTGGGAGCCTGCTCGCGCAGCTCCTCGATGGTCCCGGTGGTCAGCGTGATCAGTTCCAGCGCCCAGAGCCGGAACGCCCGCGCCAGGTTCTGCGCCGACTGCCGCGCCTGCTCCATCGTGGTGCGCGGATCGGCGGCGTTCAGGTCCTCCAGGGCGAGCAGCCGGTGCATCTCGCTCTGGCCGCCGTCGTCCATCATGCGCCGGATGAACATCAGCCCGACCACCGAGGTGAACGAGGCCCGGTAGCGTAACTGGTTGGGCTTGGGGAACACCTCCCGCACCGCGCCCAGGCCGCGCAGCACGCGGAGCCGGTTCTCGAACAGGTCGGCGGGGTAGGCGCGGCAGGCGTGGCGCATCTGCTCGTGGGTCAGCCACTCCTCGCCCGCCGCGGCGAACGCCGCGAAGAGCGTCTCGGCGATGTCCACCAGCGCCGGATCGTCCACCACGGCCCCGCTGTCCCTGGCCAGCGCGGCGAACATCCTCCGGTAGGTGACCAGCACCGCCTCGTCGGTCAGCGCCGCGTCCAGCGTCTCCTCAAGCACGCGCCCTACCGTAGGGCCTGCCTCCGACAGTCTCGGCCTCCGGCCGCTACCTGGGCTCCAACAATGTCCCGAGCTCCGACTGAACCAGCAGGTAACCCCCTAATCCGAGGGCGGCCACCGCGACCAGCAGGAAGAGCATCACCCAGAACGCTCCGGGGATCCGGGTCAGCCGCGCCAGCTGGTCGGCGTCGGAATCCGGCGCCCGCCCGCGCCGCCGCTTCCCCTGCAACTCCAGGATCGGCCGGACTCCGCCGAGCATCAGAAACCAGGCGGCCCCGTACGCGACGAAACCCTGAACGTCGTCCTGGGCGAACCAGGAGACCGCGAACACCGCCCCGCCCACCGCGAGCAGCGAGACCACGCCGAACATGTTCCTGATCAGCAGCAGCATGCAGGCGAGCAGGACCAGCACGCCCCACAGCAGCACCCGCACGTACCCGGCCGAGGTCAGCCACGCCGCGCCCACTCCCACCAGCGACGGCGCCACGTACCCGGCCGCCGCGGTGATGATCATTCCGGGGCCGGTCGGATTTCCTCTGGTCAGGGTCACGCCGGAGGTGTCCGAGTGGAGCCGGATGCCGCGTAGTTTCCGCCGGGAAAGCACCGCCGCCAGCGCGTGCCCGCCTTCGTGGGCGATCGTGATCACTCCGCGTGACAGGTGCCAGGCGGGCCGGTACCCGACCAGCACCAGCGCCAGCAGGGCCGCCACGCCGACCAGCCAGAGCGGCGGCGCGGGCTGGGTCGCGGTCAGGTGGTTCCAGAACGCTCGCAGGGGGGTCACCTCCCAAAACTTAACCGACGATCATTGTCTCGTACCGCGAACACCCAGGTATACGTCGTGTTTTGCGGGATAACGTCATCATGTGGCAAGACTGCGTCTGGGTTCCTGGATGAAGCGAGAACTCGCCCCCGAACACTCGATGGACCCGCGCGGTTCCGTCGAGGAGGCCCCCCGGCCGAGCGTGATCGACAATGCCATCTACCAGGACGGCCTGCGTGTCGACACCCCGGCCTCGCTCGGCGACGCCATCGCCGCGCTCCGCTCCCGCCCCGGCGCCATGGCCTGGATCGGCCTCTACCGGCCGCAGGAGGACGAGCTGATCAAGGTCGCCGACGAGTTCGGCCTGCACGAGCTGGCCATCGAGGACGCCATTGTCGCCCACCAGCGCCCGAAGGCCGACCGGTACGGCGGCACCCTCTTCGTGGTGCTCCGCGCCGCCCAGTACCTGGACCAGCCGGAGAAGGTCGCCTTCGGCGAGTTGCACGTGTTCGTCGGCCCCGACTTCGTCATCACGGTGCGGCACAGCGAGGCCCCCGACCTGGCCAAGGTGCGCCGCCGCATGGAGGCCGACCCCGAACTGCTCAGGCAGGGCCCGCAGGCGGTGCTGTACGCCATCCTGGACGCCGTGGTCGACGGCTACGCCCCCGTGGTGGCCGGCCTGCAGAACGACATCGACGAGATCGAGGTCCAGGTCTTCGGCGGCGACCCGGCCGCCCCCCGGCGCATCTACAGCCTCTCCCGCGAGGTCATCGAGTTCCAGCGGGCGACCACCCCGCTCATCGCCATGCTGGAGGGCTTCGACGCGAACTCTCCCAAATACGGCGCCGACGAGGAACTCCAGCGTTACCTGCGGGACGTGGCCGACCACGCCATCACCGTGACCGAGCGGGTGGCCGGGTTCCGGCAGATGCTCCAGGACATCCTGATCGTCAACTCCACCCTGGTCAGCCAGGCCCAGAACGAGGAGATGACCAAGCTCACCGAGGCGAGCATCGCCCAGGGCGACGAGGTCAAGAAGATCTCCGCCTGGGCCGCCATCCTGTTCGCCCCCACCCTGGTCGGCACCATCTACGGCATGAACTTCGACCACATGCCCGAACTCCACTGGGTTCTGGGCTATCCATTGGCGATCGTCCTGATGGGCGTGGTCTGCGCCACCCTGTACATCGTGTTCAAACGCCGCGACTGGCTGTAGTCAACCGCATCCCCAGCAAATCCCATTGTCAGGTCAACTATCTAGATATATCGTTCATGTATCTCGATAGTTGAAGGTGAGGACATGGAAGACAACCTGATGTGGGTGCGCGGCGACCCCTACGCCCCGATGCCGCCCATACCGCCCCTGCCTCCGATGCCGCCGCTTCCCCCGCTCGGCGGCCCCCATCCGCCCCCACGGGTCCGGCGCGGCGACGTACGGCTGGCGCTGCTGCGCCTGCTGGCCGAGGAGCCGCGGAACGGCTACCAGATGATCGAGGAGATCGCCCGCCGGAGCTCCGGAATCTGGCGTCCCAGCCCGGGGTCGGTCTACCCGGCGCTCCAGCAACTGGAGGACGAGGGCCTGGTCCGTGCGGAGGAGACCGGCGGAAGCCGTACCTACCGGCTCACCGAGGACGGGCGGCGGTACACCGAGGAGCGGGTCGGCGCCGACCCCTGGGACGAGGTGGCCCGCAGCCTCCCCGAGGACCGGCACGAGCTGCGCCTGATCTGGGGCCAGCTCGGCGAGGCGTTCCTGCACCTGACCCGGGTGGCCTCCGACCAGCAGGTGGCCGCCACCAAGAAGCTGCTGAAGAACACCCGCCGCGAGATCTTCAAGATCCTCGCGCAGGACGAGGACGACGAGCCCGAGGAGGAACGGTGACCTCCGCCGTCGAGGTACGTGGGCTCCGGAAGGCGTACGGGAAGGTCGAGGCCGTCAAAGGGGTCGACTTCGAGGTCGCGCCCGGCGAGGTGTTCGGCTTCCTGGGGCCCAACGGCGCCGGGAAGACCACCACGATCAGCATGCTCTGCACCCTGACCACCCCGACCGGCGGCACCGCCACCGTGGCCGGGTACGACGTGGTCGCCAACCGGGACGAGGTGCGGCGCAACATCGGCCTGGTGTTCCAGGACCCGACGCTGGACGGCTACCTGACCGCCGAACAGAACCTCCGCTTCCACGCCGAACTGTACGGCGTGCCCCGCAACCTGGTGGACGCCCGTCTCCGCCAGGTCCTGGAGATGGTCGCCCTCTGGGACCGCAAGGACAGCAAGGTGCTCACCTTCTCCGGGGGCATGAAGCGCCGACTGGAGATCGCCCGCGGCCTGCTGCACTCGCCCCGGGTGCTGTTCCTGGACGAGCCCACCGTCGGCCTGGACCCGCAGACCCGGGCGGCCATCTGGGGATACATCAACAAGCTGCGCCGCACCGAGGACATCACCATCTTCATGACGACGCACTACATGGACGAGGCCGAGTACTGCGACCGCATCGCCATCATCGACCACGGCGAGCTGGTGGTGATCGACTCCCCGGAGGCGCTCAAGGCCAGCGTGGGCCGCGACCGGGTGCAGCTCCAGACGGCCGACGACCAGGGCGCCATCGAGGCGCTGCGGGAGCGTTTCGGTCTTGAGGCCGCGATCCGGGAGGGCCAGGTCACCTTCGGCGTGGCCGGCGGCGAGGAGTTCGTGCCGCGCCTGTTCGCCGAACTCGGGGTGCCCATCCGGTCGGTCAGCGTCTCCCGTCCCTCGCTGGACGACGTGTTCATGGAGTACACCGGCACCACCATCCGGGACGCCGAGTCCGAAGGCGGCGCCAACCAGTGGATGAGAGCGATGGTGCGCCGATGACCGCGACCGAGGTGGTAAGCGTCACCCTGCCCAAGGGCGGCGCCGCGCACGACCTGCGCGTCATTCGTATCGTGCTCCACCGCGAGCTGCTCCGGTTCTTCAACGACCGGGCCCGCCTGCTCTCCTCGCTGGTGCAGCCGGTGCTCTGGCTGTTCGTGATGGGGACGGGGCTCGGCTCGCTGGTGCAGGGGGCGATCCCCGGCCTGGACTACCGCACGTTCATCTTCCCCGGCATGATCTCGATGACCGTGATCATGACCGGTATGTTCTCGGCGGCCTCCATCGTCTGGGACCGCGAGTTCGGCTTCCTCCGCGAGATGCTCGTCGCCCCCGTCAGCCGGGGCGCCATCGTGCTCGGCAAGGTGCTCGGCGGCGCGGTGGTGGCCACCGCCCAGGGCGTGATCATCCTGGCCCTGGCGGGCCTGGTGGGCATCCCGTACGCCCCTGGGCTGCTCCTGACGCTCCTCGGGGAGATGTTCCTGGCGGCCTTCACCATCACCGCCTTCGGCACCCTGCTGGCCGCCCGGATGAAGTCCATGCAGTCCTTCTTCGGCGTCATGCAGATGGCCATCATGCCGATGGTCTTCCTCTCCGGCGCGATGTTCCCCCTGGCCAACCTCCCGTCCTGGTTGCACGTGCTGACCACGGTCAACCCGCTCACGTACGCGGTCGACCCGATGCGCAGCGCCGTCTTCAGCCACCTGGACGTGGCGCCCCAGGTTGACGCGATGCTCAACCCGGGCGTGGTCTGGTTCGGCTGGCGCCTCCCGGTCGGCCTGGAACTCGGGCTGGTGACCATGCTGGCCCTGGGCTTGCTCTGGGTGGCGATCGCGCAGTTCCGCCGTACCGACTGACGGCCCGGGGCGTCACCGTGCGCCCCGGGCTGTTACCTGAGTCAGGCAAGGGTGATCTTGTCGCCGTCCACCTTGACGGAAACCTCGGCGAGGGGGCTGGTGGCGGGGCCGGAGGTGACCGAGCCGTCGGTGATGGAGAAGCGGGAGTTGTGGCAGGGGCAGATGATTTCCTTGTTGGTGATGGTGGTGACGGCGCAGCCCTGATGGGTGCACGTGGGGCTGAAGCCCTTGAAGGTGCCGGATTCCGGCTGGGTCACCACCACGTTGGAGAGGATCACGCCGCCGCCGACGGGGACTTCGGCAGTAGTGGTCAGGGCGGCTCCGGGGGCGGGGGCCGCGGTGGCCTCGGTGGCGGGTTCGGTGGTGGCGGCACAGGCGGCCATCGCGGCGCCGGCGCCGGCGAGCGCGGCCGCCCCGAGTACGTGCCGGCGAGTGACGTTCTGCTCCACAGTTGCTGCCCTTTCGAGTGGTTGACCTGCTCACAGCCAACCACCTGGAAAGAGTGCCGCTGACCTCTTGATCTTTTTTCTAATGGTTTCTTAATCCGGCAGGCCGAGCTGGCGGGCGATGAGCATGCGCTGCACCTCGCTGGTGCCCTCGCCGATTTCCAGGATCTTTGCGTCCCGGTAGAAGCGCCCGACGGGGAACTCGTTCATGAAGCCGTAGCCGCCGAAGATCTGGGTGGCGTCCCTGGCGTTGTCCATGGCGGCGTTGGAGGAGACCAGCTTGGCGATGGCGGCCTCCTTCTTGAAGGGCTGCCCGGCGAGCATCAACTCGGCGGCGTGGTAGTAGGCCAGGCGGGCGGTGTGGGTGCGCACCTCCATGTCGGCGATCTTGAACTGGATGGCCTGGTAGGAGCCGATGGCCCGGCCGAAGGCGTGCCGTTCCCGCACGTACCTGAGGCATTCGTCCACGCAGCCCTGGGCCAGGCCGACCGAGAGCGCGGCGATGGCGATCCGGCCCTCGTCGAGGGTCTGCAGGAACTGGGCGTAGCCGCGGCCGAGCTCGCCGAGCAGGTTGGCGGCGGGGACCCGGCAGTCGGTGAAGGCGAGTTCCCTGGTGTCGCTGGCCGACCAGCCGACCTTGGAGTACTTCTTGCCGACCGTGAAGCCGGGGGTGCCGGACGGCACGATGATGGTGGAGATCTCGGGGCGGCCGTCGGCGCGGCGGCCGGTGATGGCCGCCACCGCCACGAAGCCGGTCAGGTCGGTGCCGGAGTTGGTGATGAACGCCTTGGAGCCGTTGATCACCCACGAGTCGCCGTCCCGCACGGCGGTGGTGCGCATGCCGCCGGGCACGTCGGAGCCGCCGCCGGGCTCGGTCAGGCCGAACGCGCCGAGCGCCTCGCCCGCCGCCAGCCGGGGCAGCCACTGCGCCCGCTGCTCGGCGCTGCCGAACCGGTAGAGCGGCATCGCGCCGAGCGACACCCCGGCCTCCAGGGTGATCGCCACCGAGGAGTCGACCCGGGCCAGCTCCTCCAGGGCCAGGCAGAGGGCGAAGTAGTCGCCGCCCATGCCGCCGTACTCCTCCGGAATCGGCAGCCCGAACAGGCCCATCGCCCCCATTTTCCGGACGATCTCGTACGGGAACTCGCAGCGTTCGTAGTAGTCGCCGATGACCGGGGCGACCACCTCGCGGGCGAAGGACTCGACGGATTTGCGCAGTTCGCTGTACTCGTCGTTGAGCATCAGGATTCCTTACCGAGGAGGGCGCGGACGACAGGGGAGGGGCTGGGGCGGCCGAGGCGGTCGGCCAGCCAGCCGCTGGTGGCGACCAGGGATTCCAGGTCTACGCCGGTCTCGATGCCGAGGCCGTGCAACATCCAGACCAGGTCCTCGGTGGCGAGGTTGCCGGTGGCGCTCTTGGCGTAGGGGCAGCCGCCGATGCCGCCGGCCGAGGCGTCCACCACGGTGATCCCGCAGCGCAGCGCCTCCAGGGTGTTGGCCAGCGCCTGGCCGTAGGTGTCGTGGAAGTGCACCGCCAGCCGGGAGGGACCGCACGGGAAGGCCTCGATCAGCGCGCGGACGTGGCCGGGGGTGCCGACGCCGATGGTGTCGCCGAGGGAGAGCTCGAAGCAGCCGAGGTCCAGCAGGCGCCTGCCGACCTCGACCACCTGGGACACCGGCACGGGCCCCTCCCACGGGTCGCCGAAGCACATCGACACGTACGCCCTGACCCGCACCCCGTTCTCCAGGGCCCGGGCCACCACCGGCGCGAACATCGTGAACTGGGAGTCCACGCTCCGGTTGAGGTTGCGCTGGGCGAAGGTCTCGGTGGCGCTGCCGAAGACGGCGATCTCGGTGACCCCGTGCTCCAGCGCCCGGTCCAGACCGCGCAGGTTGGGCACCAGCACCGGGTACCTGATGCCCGGCCGCCGCTCGATCCGGCGGAGCAGGTCGGAGGCGTCGGCCAGCTGGGGCACCCAGTCGGGGTGGACGAAGCTGGTCGTCTCGATCGTGGTCAGGCCGGCGTCCACCAGGCGTTCCACCAGTTCGGCCTTGACCTCCAGGGGCACGACGGCGGGCTCGTTCTGCAGGCCGTCCCGGGGGCCGACCTCGTAGATGCTCACCCGTTCCGGCAAGCCGTCGATGCGGTACATCACGCCTCCTCCGGCGTCACGGTGGCCAGCACGGCGTCCATCCCGACCTGCTGTCCAGCGCGCACGGGCACCGCGGCGACCACCCCGGCCAGCGGGGCCGTCACCGTGTGCTCCATCTTCATCGCCTCGACCACGACCAGCGCCTGCCCGGCCGCCACCCGTTCCCCGGCGCCCACCTTGACCACCAGTACGGTTCCGGGCATCGGGCTCCGCACGACTCCGTCGGCGCTGCGGCTGCCGCCGGACCGGTCGCCGGGATCGCCGACGCGGTGCAGGGTCACGCCCCAGGTCTCCCCACAGGCCGCCACCCAGAACGCGGCGCCGTCCCTGGCCACCACGTAACGCCTGGTCACGCCGTCGACGGTGGCCGTGTCGCCGGTGGCGAGCCTGGCCTGGAGCACGACCCCGTCCACCTCGACCTCGGTGACCTCCAGGCCGGACCGGATCCGGACCTCGGCGATGCGGCCGCCGGATTCCAGGCGGTACCGGGTCCAGGCGCGTTTCCCGAGCCGCCATCCGTCGGCGATCTCCCAGGGGTCGCCGGTGGCCTCGCGCCGGGGATGGGTGTGCAGGGCCACGACGGCGAGCACGTCCCCCGGCACTCCTCCCGATACATCAGGAAATTTCGGTATTAGTTCGTCCAGGTGGCGTTCTACCAGGCCGGTGTCCAGGTCGCCCGCGACGACCGCGGGATGGGCGAGCAGGGCCCGGAGGAAGGAGATGTTGGTGGGGACTCCCAGGAGGACGGTATCCGCGAGCGCGTCCCGCAGCGTCCGCAGCGCCCCGCCCCGGTCCGCCGACCACGCGATCACCTTGGACAACATCGGGTCGTAGTCGCTGCCCACGACCATGCCCTCGGCGATGCCGGAGTCCACCCGGACCGCGCTCGACTGGGACGCCGCGGCAGGCTCACGAAGCGTCAGGATCCGCCCGCCCGTCGGCAGGAACCCCCGGGAGGGATCCTCCGCGTAGACCCGGGCCTCCACGGCATGCCCGAACAGTCCGACATCGCCTTGGGAGAACCCGAGCGGCTCACCCGCCGCCACCCGCAACTGGAGCTCCACCAGATCCGGCGCAACGCCCCGAACCCGGGCGACCATCTCGGTCACCGGATGCTCGACCTGGAGCCGGGTGTTCATCTCCATGAAGAAGAACTCCCCGGGCGCGCCACCCCCGGGCACGATGAACTCGACCGTCCCGGCCCCGACGTACCCGACCGACCGCGCGGCCTCCACGGCGGCGGACCCCATGGCCTCTCGGGTGGCGGGGTCGAGGAACGGGGAAGGCGCCTCCTCGATGATCTTCTGATGCCGCCGCTGCAGGCTGCACTCGCGTTCCCCGAGGTGGACGACCTGCCCGAGCGTATCGGCCATCACCTGAATCTCGATGTGCCGGGGATTCTCGACATACCGCTCGATCAGCAGCGTGCCGTCCCCGAAAGCCGCCAGCGCCGTCCGCCGGGCCGACTCCACCGCCTCGGGCAACTCGGCCGCCGACCGGACTAGCACCATGCCCTTCCCGCCACCCCCGGCGGACGGCTTGATCAACGCGGGGAACTCCGCCCACCCGGACAGGTCTCCGCTGGCCCCGGGCACCACGGGCACCCCGGCGCGGGCCACCGTCTCCTTGGCCCGGATCTTGTCGCCCATCGCCTCGACAGCCTCCGGCGGCGGCCCCACGAAGGCCAGCCCGGCCTCGGCGCAGGCCCGCGCGAACGAGGCGTTCTCCGCCAGGAACCCGTAACCGGGATGCACCGCCTGCGCCCCCGTACGCCGGGCCGCCGCCAGGATCGCCTCGGTGTCGAGGTATCCGTGCGGCAGCCGTACCGCCAGATCGGCGGCGGCCACGTGCGGCGCGGCGGCGTCGGCGGCGCTGTACACGGCGACCGACCGTACGCCGAGGGCGCGCAGCGTCCGGATCACCCGGAGCGCGATCTCCCCCCGGTTGGCCACCAGAACCGTGTCGAACATGCTGATCACATCCTGAATACGCCGTAGCCGACGGGGTCGAGGGGCGCGTTGGCGGCGGCGCCGAGCGCGAGGCCGAGCACGGTCCGGGTGTCCACGGGATCGATCACGCCGTCGTCCCAGAGCCGGGCCGTGGAGTAGTAGGGGTTGCCCTGTTCCTCGTACTGCGCCCGGATCGCGGCGGGATCGGCGTTGCCGACGGTGGCGAGCACGTTCGCCGCCTGTTCGCCGCCCATGACCGAGATCCGGGCGTTCGGCCACATCCACAGGAGACGCGGCGAGTACGCCCGCCCGGCCATCGCGTAGTTCCCGGCCCCGAACGAGCCGCCGATGATCACCGTGAACTTGGGCACCCGGGCGCAGGACACCGCCGTGACCATCTTGGCCCCGTGTTTGGCGATGCCGCCCGCCTCGTACGCCTTGCCGACCATGAATCCGCTGATGTTCTGCAGGAACACCAGCGGCACGGCGCGCTGGTCGCACAGCTCGATGAAGTGCGCGCCCTTCAGCGCCGACTCGGCGAACAGGATGCCGCTGTTGGCGATGATCCCCACCGGGTGGCCGTGGATCCGGGCGAATCCGGTCACCAGCGTGGGACCGTACTCGGCCTTGAACTCCAGGAAACGGCTGCCGTCGACGATCCGGGCGATGACCTCGCGCACCTCGTACGGCGTGCGGGTGTCGGCCGGCACGATGCCGTACAGGTCCTGCGGGTCGTACAGCGGCGGCTCGGACGGCGTGGTGGTCCAGGGGGCGGGCGGGCGTGGCGCGAGCGTGGCCACGATGTCGCGGACGATGCGGAGCGCGTGCGCGTCGTCCTCGGCGAGATGGTCGGTGACGCCGCTGACCCGGGCGTGCACGTCGCCGCCGCCCAGTTCCTCGGCGGTGACGTCCTCCCCGGTGGCCGCCTTCACCAGCGGCGGCCCGCCCAGGAAGATCGTGCCCTGGTTCCGCACGATGACCGCCTCGTCGCTCATCGCCGGCACGTACGCCCCGCCGGCGGTGCAGGAGCCGAGCACGGCGGCGATCTGCGGGATGCCGCGCGCCGACATGGTGGCCTGGTTGTAGAAGATCCGGCCGAAATGCTCCCGGTCCGGGAAGACCTCGTCCTGCCGGGGCAGGAACGCGCCGCCCGAGTCCACCAGGTAGACGCAGGGCAGCCGGTTGTGCAGCGCCACCTCCTGCGCCCGCAGGTGTTTCTTGACGGTGACCGGATAGTACGTCCCGCCCTTGACCGTGGCGTCGTTGGCCACCACCACGACCTCCCGGCCGGACACCCGCCCGATACCGGTGATGATCCCGGCGGCCGGGGCCTCGTCGCCGTACAGCCCCGTGGCGGCCAGCGCCGACAGCTCAAGGAACCGCGACCCGGGGTCGAGCAGCGTGTCCACCCTGTCCCTGGGCAGCAGCTTCCCCCGCGCCACGTGGCGCTCCCTGGACCGCTCCGGCCCGCCCAGAGCCGCCGTCGCCAGCCGCTCCCGCAGCTCGGCCACCAGTCCCGCGTTGACCTCGGCGTTCCGCTTGTACGGCTCCGCCCCCGGATCGCAGCCACTGGCCAGCACCGGCCATCCGTCCACCGCCACCTCCCGAAGTTAATCGGCGCTAACATACTAAACGTCTACGATGGCGTCCATGGCCACCCCTACCCGCAATCGCCGTGCCGAGATCCTGGACGCTGCGGCCGGGCTGTTCGCGGCACGCGGTTTCCACGGCGTCTCCATCGAGGACATCGGCGCCGCGGTGGGCGTCTCCGGGCCCGCCCTCTACCGGCACTTCCGCGGCAAGGAGGCGCTGCTCGGCGAGATCCTGCTGGACATCAGCGCGCGGCTGCGCGAGCAGGGCGCGGCGACCGCCGCGCTGCCCCCGGCCGAGGCGCTGTCCGCCCTGCTCAGCGGGCACATCGCGTTCGCGGTCCAGCATCCGGAGCTGATCCGGCTGCACGAGCGGGAATTGCACAACATGCCCGAGCAGGACCGCCGCCAGGTGCGCAGGTCGCAGCGCCTCTACGTGGAGGAGTGGGTGAACGTGCTGAGCGACCTGCACCCGGACGCCCCGTCCGCCCGGCTGCGCTCGGCCGTGCACGCGGTGTTCGGCCTGATCAACTCCACCCCGCGCACGGCCGGCGAGCTCCCCCCGGAACAGATGGCCGGGTTGCTGGAACGCATGGCCCGAGCCGCCCTGAAAGTTAGTGCCGACTAACTCAGCATCTTCCGTGCGGCCTGCTCGATGTCGTGCTCGGAGAGCAGCACGTGATCGGCCGCCGCGCCCAGCGGGATGAAGCTGTCCTGCGAGGTCACCCGCTGGATCGGCCCCGTGAAGCCGTTGTCGATCAGGGCCGCGATGACCCCCTCCGAGATGCCCCCGGTGCGCCGGGTCTCGTCGGCGATCAGCACCTTGCCGGTCAGCTCGGCCGCCCTGAGCAGGTCCTCCACCGGCAGCGGGGAGAGCCAGCGCAGGTCGAGCACCCGGCAGCTCTGCTCGTCCTTGGTCAGCCTGACCGCCGCGCGCAGGCTCATCCGCACTCCGTTGCCGAAGGTCACGATGGTCAGGTCCCGGCCGTCGCCGTACGAGCGGGCCCGGCCGAGCGGCACGTGCGTCTCGGCCCACCGCATCGGCGGCACGTACGGCGCCATCCAGCCGCCGTCGCCCTCCTCGAACATGTCCCTGGTGTGGTAGAGCGCGATCGGCTCCAGGAACACGCACACGCTGCCGTCGTTGCGGGCCGCGGCCAGGCAGGTGCGCAACATGGAGGCGGCGTCGTCCGGCCGGGCCGGGGAGGCGATCACGATGCCCGGGATGTCGCGGAGCGCGGCCAGCGAGTTGTCGTTGTGGAAATGCCCCCCGAAGCCCTTCTGGTACGCGTACCCGGGCACCCGCACCACCAGCGGGTTCCGGTAGGCGCCCTGGGAGAAGAACTGGAGCGTGGACGCCTCGCCCCGGATCTGGTCCAGCGCGTTGTGCAGGTAGGCCAGGTACTGGATCTCCGGCACCGGCAGCAGTCCCGACACCCCCGCGCCCAGCGCGAGCCCGAGGATGGCCTGTTCGTCCAGGAGCGTGTCGAAGACCCGTGAGGTGCCGAACTGGCGGAGCAGGCCGCGGGTCACCCCGTACACCCCGCCCTTGCGGGCCACGTCCTCGCCGAAGACCAGCATGCCGGGGTCCAGCGCCAGCGCGTCGGCCAGCGTGCGGTTGACGGCCTGGGCCAGCGTCAGCCTGCCCTCCTGCTCCGGCAGGGTACGGAAGACCTTCTCCCGGCCGGGGGAGAACCGGGCCGAGGCCACCGCCACGGCGTGCGGATGGCGGGGGGCCAGCGGGGCCATCACCTCCTCGGCCTTGCGCAGGCGGGGGCGGCGGGTGCATTCCAGGGCCAGTTTGAGCACGTGGTCGCGCTCGGTCTCGTACCGGGAGATCAGCTCTTTGGGGGTGGCCAGGCCGGCCTGGACCAGCAGCCGGGCGGTGCCGATCAGCGGGTCCCTGGCCAGGTCCGCGCCGATCTCGCGGCGGGTGCGGTAGGCGATCTCCACGTCCGAACCGGCGTGACCCATCAGGCGTACCGTCCTGACGTGCAGGAAGGCGGGGGTGCGGGTCTCCCTGACGAACGTGACCGCGCGCTGTGCGGCGTCGTGTATGTCGGCCAGGTCGCAGCCGTCGGCGGTGAAGTACTCCAGCAGCGGGTGGTGGGCGGCCTCGACCCAGCCCTCCGGGGTGCGCACGCTGATGCCCAGGCCGTTGTCCTCGCAGACGAAAAGCAGCGGCAGCCGCAGGTCACGGTAGGTGCCGTACGCTGCCGTGTTGAGGCCGGTCAGCGCGCTGGCGTGGTTGACGCTCGCGTCGCCGAAGCTGCACATCGCGATGGCGTCCTCCGGCCACTTCCCGGCCACGCCCAGCTGCCGGGCCCACTCGATGGCGAAGGCCACGCCGGTCGCGCGAGGGAGGTGGCTGGCGATGGTGGAGGTCTGCGGGATGATCGCCAGCTCCGGGTGGCCGAACACCTTGTGCCGCCCGCCTGCGATCGGCTCCTCGGCGGAGGCGGCCAGGCCGAGCAGCACGTCGCGCAGGCCCTCCTCGGGCAGCCGCCCGGCCTGCGCGGACCTGGCCAGGTAGAAGGCGCCGGAGCGGTAGTGCGGCAGGACCGGGTCGGTGGGCCGCAGCGCCGCCGCGATGGCCGCGTTGCCCTCGTGCCCGGCGGAGCCGATCGTGTAGTGGCCCTCGCCCCGCTCGCGGAGGATCCGGGCGGCGATGTCCAGCAGCCGGCTGCCCACCTGGATGTCGAAGAGCTCCAGGCAGCGCGCCCCGGTCAGGGTGGTGCCCTCCCGCACCGGGAGGCTGGGGTCCCTCAAGGCGCCCGGCTGGAGAGCCCCGACGGCGTCCGCGAAGTGCGTCTCAACGGTGTCCCACTTGTCTTCCCTAGTGTCCCGCGCCACATGCCCGATTATGTCGTCCTGAACAGGGTGCCGTCGCCCGGCTTGCTCACTCTGTTGATGTCTTGTTGCGGAGCGCTGTCTTTGACATGGGTTAATGACAGCTTGTCATTCACTCCAACCATCCATCCTCCGAATCCGTCTATTAGTAAGGAACAAGACGTGGCACCCTCAAACGCCGCGTTCAGCACCTCGGGTAAGGAAAGGACCCGCATGTTGAAACGCATCAGTGCCGTGGTTCTCGCGGCCGCCTTAGGCTCGGCGGCCCTGGTCGCCGCCCCGGCGGCGCACGCCACAGCGACGGCGGCTCCGACCATCAGCGGCATCACGATCAACCCCAGTCCCGTGGTCGTGACCAGCTCCACCAAGGTCAGCGTGTCGTTCAAGTTCACCACCACGGACGTGAGCGACGCGTCCAAGGTCACGGCCGAGACCCAGGCGCCCAACGGCGCCAAGTCCAGCCTGACCCTCAGCTCCCCTGACAAGACCCAGTGGAGCGCCACCA
This sequence comes from Acrocarpospora catenulata, assembly GCF_018476525.1. GTDB lineage: Bacteria > Actinomycetota > Actinomycetes > Streptosporangiales > Streptosporangiaceae > Acrocarpospora > Acrocarpospora catenulata. Next base: position 7,691 of record NZ_JAHCST010000074.1, on the reverse strand, counting down.
AGGAGTTCGGCCGGGGCGAGCAGCCCGGCACCTGGAAGCTCCTGATCAAGGCGGGCAACGGCGACGGCACCACCGAGTCCTCGGCCGACTTCAAGGTCGTCCAGGTCTGGGAGACCGACATCAACCGCTTCGGCGCCTCCCCCGAGCCGATCAAGGCGGGCAACGTGCTCACCCTGAGCGGCAAACTCGTCGTGAACGGCCCGCAGGGCTGGCGCGGCTACGGCGACCAGAAGGTCTGGATCGCCTTCAAGCAGGCCGGCAGCCACAGCTGGAAGCGGGTCGGCTACGACTACACCAACTGGCGGGGCGAGTTCTCCGTCGGCATCAAGGCCTGGCGTACGGGCTGGTGGCGCGCCGAGTTCGACGGCGTGGCCGAGCGCTCGCACCCGGCCACCAGCGACAGCGACCAGGTCGACGTGACCAAGCCCGACCCGGTCGTCGTCATCCCCGACAAGGACAGCCGGATCATCCGCTTCAACGCCTCGCCCGAGCCGGTGAAGTACGGCAAGTACCTCTCCCTGCGCGGCACGCTCCAGGTCGAGCAGCGCTGGGACTGGGACGGCTACGGCGACGCGAAGATCACGATCTGGTTCCGCGCCAAGGGTGGCTCCTGGAAGTACGTGAAGACCACCTGGACCAACAGCTCCGGGAAGTTCTTCACCAAGACCAAGGCCACCAAGTCCGGTGACTGGAAGGCGGTGTTCGCCGGCGAACGGCACATCGACCCGTCCTCCAGCGCCCGCGACTACGTAAAGGTCAAGCGCTAACCCCTACCGAACAGCCCGGGGCATCATCACGCCCCGGGCTGTTTTTGTTTGCCGCCGATCCGGCCGGGCGGACTCGACATCGACCTCGGGATCGACGGCCTCACCACCGACTACCCGGACCGCCTGCGCCGGAGCGTGCGGCACTGCGGCAGTTAGCGCGCCACGCCAGCCCGGACGGCGAGAGCACGGAGTTCCGTGGGCGTGGGGCCGGGGCCGTACAGCAAGCCGGAAACGAGCGTCGCCACCGAGGGGCGCGAGATCTCCTGCGGCGCGATGCGTTCGGCGGCCAGTAGTGTCTGTACGGCCTGAGTGGGCCGGCCGAACTGTTCCCAAGCGCGGGCGGTGTCGATGCGGTAGCGGGCCTGCCGCTCGGGAGTGGGCAGCAGGTGGTGGTCGACCGTGCGGGCATGGTTGAGCGCGATGCCGGGTTCGCCCAGTGTGGTGTGGATGCCGATGCGGTACACCGCGACGTTGGCGGGAGTGGGGAGCCTGCCCCGGCGGTTGGCGTCTGGCAGGCGGGCGGCGGCCTGTTCGGCTTCGCCAATGAGGTCGAGGGCCTGCGCCCGCTGACCGTTCTGGGCGCAGGAGTAGGCCGCGGTGCACAGAAGAGCCGCGTACACCGAGAGCACGTCCGGATCGGGTTCGCCGGTGTCGGCGGCGAGGCCGAGGGCGGTGCGGGTGAGCAGGTCGACCGCGCCATGGTGATGGCCTTGCCTGCGCATGGCGATGGCCACGGAGCGGGAGGCGGCTCCGACAGTGATGGGGTCACCCGATCTGTTGGCGGCGGTGAGGGCCCGGTCGGCGGCGACCCAGGCCATGCCGTCCTGGTTGAGCTGTAGGAACGCTGTTCTTCCCGTTGCGGCAGAGGTGTCGTTGAGGTGCATCACCAACGAAATCCGCCGAACGAACGGAGCACGCCATGAGCCTCCTCCTCACCCCTGCCAGCTCTCGACCCGCGAACCCTGGTATCCGCTGAGCTGTACGCCCGGCTCACACTCCGGATCACCGTCGACCACCGGCTCCCGTTGGAGGAGGCTGAGCGGATCATGACTCAGGCGCTCGCCTTCCTGTACGCGTGCGCCCAGAACCCGGCGTCGGCCTGGCCCCATCCGAGCGGGTGGACATCGGCTGGCACACCTTCCTCATGTACACCCGCGACTACGCCGCCTTCTGCCAGACTGTGGCCGGTCGGATCATTCACCATCAGCCTGATGACGACCCCGCGCCCGGGCTCTTCGCGAGGGCCGCCCGGCGATCACGAGGACGCTGGCGGCGATGCGGGCGGCTGGGCTGCCGGTAGACGACGAATTGTGGAACGCGGCGGGCTCGTGTAACGAGCAGAAGTGCCATCAGTGCCACGCCGGCTGCTACGACTCGCCCCGGTAGCAGCCTCTGGAGGGGAGCGCCGGTGCTGCGGCTGCAATGGGACGACCTTCCGGATGAGACCCGAACCGTGATTCAGCGCGGTTTCGGGGCCGTGAGCCGGGTCACGTCCGTCGGTGCTCGGCTGACGAGGGGGGTCGCCTCGCGGCTGTATACCGAGAGCGGGGTCGTCTTTCTGAAGGCGGTTCCACTGCGCTCTCCTTCCTTGGCCCACTACGAGCGGGAACAGCGCGTCAATGTCCTGCTTCCGGCCTCGGTGCCCGCTCCGCGACTGCTGTGGAGCGGGCGGTGTGCGGGATGGCTTCTGCTGATTTTTGAGTGCCTCGACGGGCGTCCAGCGGATCCGTCGCCTGGGTCACCAGACATTCCCGGACTGCTTGACACCGTGGCCGAGCTGGGCAAGATGCTGACGCCCTGTCCTTGGCCGGGCGCGCCTGAGGCTATCGAGAAGATCGATGGAATGCGGGGGTATGCGCGGCTGGCCAACCTCGGTGACTTCCCGGCGCCCCACCGGTACGCCGCCGCGCTTGAGCGTCTGGACGCCGACGCGTTGACGGGAAACACGCTTCTGCACGCTGATCTGCATGAGGAGAACTTCCAGGTCATTGGGGGGCGTGCTCACGTCATCGACTGGTCGTTGGCATGCCGGGGCGCGCGCTGGCTGGACATCGTGCTGCTGTTGCCCCGGTTCATCATGGCCGGTCACACACCTGAGCAGGCAGAACGGTTGGCTGCGGGGGTTCCTGCCTGGCATGACGCGCCCGCCGAAGTCGTGACGGATCTGGCGGCGCTTCGGACGTTGTTCTCGGCTTATCTGGCCGTGCGCGGGCCTGAACATCTGCGTGCGCGTCGTGCCCGGGTTGCTGCTGCGGGGCGGGCGTGGGTGGCGCATCGAATTAGCTGACACAGGATTTTTCGGTCAGTGTGGGCAGGCTGGTGATGGGGGTGTCGCAGGGGGTTTGAGCTGGGCAGAGTTGTGGGGTGGGGGGGTTTACGGGCAAGCGTAGGGGTTTGTGGGTTGTGTGGTGATGGACGGGTGGGATGCCGGAAACCTAGGGTGCTTCTATGGATACGGATGATCTTTGTTTGCGGTGGGCCGTGGTGGGTGATGCGGAGGAGATCTTCGCGTTGGCCAGGGAGTTTGCGGTGACGTTTCGGCCGGAGCGGGCGGCGTTTGATGCGGCGTTTCCGCAGCTGTTGGGGGAGGAGGATGCGTTTTTGAAGGTGGCGACGGTGGATGGGGTGGTCAGGGGGTATTTGCTGGGGTTTGCGCATCTGACCTTGTTCGCCAACGGGCGGGTGGCCTGGGTGGAGGAGGCCATGATCGAGAGTGGGTACCGGCGGCATGGGCTGGGGCGGTTGCTGCTGGAGGAGTTCGAGGCGTGGGCGCGGGAACGGGAGGCCGGGTATGTGGCGTTGGCGACCCGGCGCGCGTCGGAGTTCTACCGGGCGTTGGGGTACGAGGTGTCGGCGACGTACTACCGGAAGATGCTGACCCCTCCGGCGGCTCGTCCGGAGGGGTGATCAGCAGACGGGGCCTCGTCCGGAGGAGGGACCGGCGGACGGGTCTCGTCCGGAGGGGTGAGTGAACGGTTGGGGGCGGGTCAGGACGTCAGCTGGGCGTCCAGGCGGTAGCCGTCCACGGTGACGTACACCGAGTCGCCGGGGCGGGCGTTGAGGCGCATCAGGACGGGCTGGAGGGAGTCGAACACCGGCTGGCGGTCCCGCCAGACCAGGACGACCGCGTTGTCGCCGGGGCCGGTCACCGAGAGCAGGGTGCCTGGGCGCATGCCGAGCTGCGCCGCGTACCCTTCCGGCACCGCCACCGGCTCGCCGCGCAGGTGGCCGCTGGTCACGTCGATCCGCTGCCAGCGGCGCGGGTCGGCGGACGGGCTGGAGGTGGTACGCGGGCTGGGCACCAGGTGCGGGCGCGGGGTGCCGGTCAGCGCGTTCAGCGCCGCCAGCGCGGTCGCCGGGTCGGGGCCGGCGTTGGCCATCGACGGGATCGGCACGCCGTTGCGCTGCTGGTGGCCGTTGGCCCCGGGCGTACGGCGAGGCAGGGGGGAGCCGTTGGGGTCGGCGGGGGCGCCCGGTGCGGCCGGGGCGGCGGGGCGGGGCAGGGTGGTGGCCGGGGGCATCGAGTCCAGCCACGCCTTGGCCGAGTGCGCGCGGATGCCGAGCTGGCCGAGCACTTCGATGACGTCGGCGTCGGCGGGCTTGTTGGCGAGGATCTGCCGGGTCCGGTCCCGCAGGCTGCCCAGGTCGCCCACGACCAGCCAGCCGTCCTGGAGGCGGCGGTCCGGCATCAGGGTGACCAGCACCCGCCAGAGCTGGGTACGGAGCGAGGGCACCTCGATCGGGTGCGACGGGTCGGCGCCGATCAGCTGCTCCTGGGTGGCCGCCGCGCCCAGCCATTCGGTGAGGCCGAACATGTGGCCGGTCAGGGCCGCCGAGTCGGGGGAGCGGAGCCAGAGCAGCACCCGCTCCTCGGCCGCGCGCTGCGCCGTCGAGAGCGCCTCCCGGTCCACGCCCAGCTGGTGGGCGAGGGTACGCAGGCTGACCGGCTCGGCCGCGAACAGGCGCTCGGCGGCGACCGCGCGCTCCATCGGGTTCCACTCGCGGAACAGGCCGTCCAGCAGCGCCACCATGGGGGCCTCGCTGGCCGACACGGGCGCGGCGAGCGGCTGGTCGAGGCTCGGCGGGCCCGACGGGACCGGCGGGGTCACGCTCGGCATCGAGCCGGTGTCGGCGCGGCCGTTGCGTGAGGCGGGTACGGCCGGCATCGGGCCGGTGTGCGCGCCCGGCTGCTGGGAGACCACGCGGTCGCCGGCCGCGCCGGCGCGGGGCAGGGCGGGCATCGGGCCGGTGTGGCGGCCGGGCTGGGGGACGCCGGGCTGGGGGAGGCCGGGGCGGCTCTCTGCCGGGGCGGGGGAGCCGGGCTGCAGGGGAGGTAGCGGGCCGGTGAGGGGCGCCTGCTGGGCGGGCGCGGGGCCGGTGCGGGGTGCTGCGTAGCCGGGCTGCTGGGGGATCGCCGGGGCCGCCGGTGTGGTGGTGGAAGATCCGGCGGCGGCCTCAGCTTCCGGAAGGGGAGCCTCGATCCGGATGTGGCTGAATATTTCGCGGAAGACGATCGTGAGGACGACTTCCGGGCTGGCCGGGATCGACGGGCCCTGGAGGTCGCCCGGGGTGAGGCGGCGGAGGCGGTGCCAGCCGCCCAGGCCGGTGATGACCGACCTGGCCGGTTCCGGCCAGCCGGGCAGCGCCGGGTCCACCGAGTGCACCTGGAGGGCCGGGAGCAGGTCGGTCAGCGTGACGTGGTCCATCCGGCTCACCGCCAGACGGGCCAGCCGGTCGCAGAGCCAGTCGAGACCGGTCGTCCCCAGGGCGCGGCCGAGCGCCACCGAACCCCACCAGCCGCCGGGCAGCCGGGGGTCGCCCAGCACCTCGGCGACCTGCTGGGGCCGGGACCAGCGCAAAGCCGGCACCAGATCGCTCAGGCAGATCGTTGACTCGGCGTCCATCGGTTGACCGCACCCTCCCGAGAGTGACGCTTGTTGCTAATGGTGCAGCTTACGCCGCAAGCTATCAATTGGTGTCAATAGGGTAAAGCTTCCGTCGGTACGGAACGGCCCGGTGGCCGTCCGCCTACCCCGCCGACCGCCTCCGCACCTGCCCGGCAGCCGGCTTCCACACACTCGCGGGCCGGCGAACCGGCCAGCCTCGCGGCGAGAAATCCCGCCGCGAACGCGTCTCCCGCGCCCGTCGAATCGATAGTCGTGTCAAGCATGGTCAACTCCCGGTGCGTGGCCCGCGACACGATTGTGCCGTGCTCGGCGAGTAGTGCGCCGTAGGCTCCCAGTTTCACGACGGCCGTGCCGTACCGGCCGCTGAGCGCGATGGCCGCGGCCTCCGGTTCGGTTTCGCCGGTCAGTAGGAGTGCCTCGTCCCGGTTGGGGATGACGATACTCGCCTCAGCGGTCTCGCGGAGGAATCGGGCGACACCGAAATCTCGCAGGAATCTGGTTGATGCCGGATCAATGCTGATTGATACTCCTCGTCCGGTTGCTGCCTGGAACGCCAGGCGGGCGAGGGCGAGGCCGGGGTCGGCGAACAGGGTGTAGGCGGAAAGGTGCAGGTGGCGTACGCCGTCCAGGAGGTCGTCGGACCAGTCGTCGGGGCCGAGGTTTCTGCTGGCGCCGCGGTTGGTGACCATGGAACGCTCTCCGGTCGGGTCGACCAGGGCGATGACCACGGCGGTGGGGAGGGTTGGGTCGACCGTGACGTGGGGGTGGACGCCTGCTCGTTTCAGTTCGGTGATGTGCCAGGTGGCGGTGTCGGAGCCTGCGCGGGCCAGCAGGCGGGTGTCCGCGCCCAGATGGGCGGCCCAGGCTGCGGTGTTGGCGCCTGAGCCGCCGGGGCGTACCACGATGTCGGCGGTGGTGTCGGTGCCGCGTTGTACGGGGTCCCTGTGCAGGGCTACCACGTCGGTCACCAGGTCGCCGATCACCAGGAGGCCCATGGTCAGCTCTTCCGGGACCAGGATGTTGCAATTTCGGTCGCTAGTCGGACATTTCCTTGTACGGCGGACAGGTTGGCCTCTAGGGATGCGCCTTTGGTCGCTCGTACGAGGTGGTCCAGCAGGAACGGGGTGATCGCTTGGCCGGTGACGCCTGCGGTTTCGGCCGCTGTCAGGGCCTCGGCCAGGACTCGGTCGTGTAGGGACGGGTCGAGTTGGTTGTTCACGTTAATTGGGTTGGCGATGATCAGTGCGGTTTCCGGGCCGCCGAGGTTGTCCTGGGCGTGCATGAGGGCCGCTGCCTCTGCTGGGGACTCGATTCGCCAGTCCACGGGCTCGCCGGAGCTGTGCAGGTAGAAGCCGGGGAACCAGTCGGTGCGGTAGCCGACGACGGTCACCTGCCTGGTCTCCAGGCGTTGGAGTGTGGCGGGGACGTCCAGGATGGACTTCACGCCGGCGCAGACCACGGTGATTCTTGTGCGGCTCAGGGTGTCCAGGTCGGCGGATTCGTCCTGGACCTCGGTCCAGCCTCGGTGTACTCCGCCCAGGCCGCCGGTGGCGAAGACTCGGATGCCGGCGCGGGCTGCCAGGAAGGCGGTGGCCGAGACGGTGGTCGCGCCGCTCACTCGTAGGGCCGCTGCTGGGGCCAGGTCCCGGAATCCCAGCTTTCTCAGGCCCGGTTCGGTGGCTACACGTTCCAACTCGTCCTTGGTTAGCCCTGCCCTGGGTACGCCGTCCAGCACCGCGATGGTGGCCGGTACGGCGCCGCCCGCTCGGACGATCTCCTCCAACTCGGCCGCCACCTGGAGGTTGCGTGGCTGCGGCAGGCCATGCGAAATGATCGTCGACTCCAGCGCCACCACGGGACGCCCTTCGGCCAGCGCACTCGCCACTTCATCGGAACGTTCAATCATGAGGTCAAGGCTAGGTCACGAGGATTTCCGGCCGTGATTGCCGTGGACCTCCCACTCGCCCCCTGCTTATCGTTCTTCTCCCACCCGCCCACCCTCGTGACCCTCCGGGTC
>NZ_JAHCST010000073.1 GCF_018476525.1 Acrocarpospora catenulata | reverse complement strand
GGCGGGTGGGTGGGTGTGCTTCGGCAACTGGTTTGTGTGGCGGAGTGGTGGTTGGTCGTTTCGGTGGAAGTCGGGGCTGGAGCCGGAGGGGCAGAAGGGTGGGTGGGGTAATCACTGTGGGCGGGTGGGTGATCGGATGTGTTGTCAGCGCTTCGTTTTGGCTTGTGGGGGTAGGGTGACATATCGCTACTAGTCATGACAAAAGGGGACATGTAGTGTCGGGGTTATGAGTGCCCCTTGCCCTGAACCTCACTGGCAGACCGGCCTCTAAGGGCCTCATCTACTTCTCTGCGGATACTCCCGCTTCCCTGGTGCCCGAAGGTTGCCCGGATTCTCTGAAGAGTCGATGAGGTAAAGGATTTCTGCGATGACGCGGTATGACGTCGTGGTGCTGGGTGGCGGGCACAACGGGCTGGTTGCGGCGGCTTATCTGGCCAAGGCCGGGCGGCAGGTGCTGGTGCTGGAGCGGTTCGGGCATGTGGGTGGGCTGGCGGTGTCGGCGCGGGCGTTCGCAGGGGTGGAGGCTCGGCTGTCGCGGTACTCGTATTTGGTGAGTCTGCTGCCGGGCAAAGTCGTGCGGGATCTGGGGCTGGAGCTGGAGCTCAAGCGGCGGAGGTTCGCCTCGTACACGCCGGTGAACGGGACCGGGCTGCTGGTGGACAACGGGGACGAGGACCGTACGGTGGCCTCGTTCGCCAAGGTGACCGGGGGGACGGGGGATCTGACCGCCTGGCGGCGGTTCTACGCGATGACGGCCGAGGTGGCGCAGCGGGTCGCGCCGACGTTGCTGGAGCCGCTGCGGGGGAGGGACGAGTTCCGAGGGCTGGTGGGCGCGGAAGCCTGGCGGGACCTGTTCGAGCGGCCGATCGGGCAGGTGGTGGCGGAGCGGTTCGCGGATGACACGGTGCGAGGCGTGGTGCTCACCGACGCGCTGATCGGAACCTTCGCCGATCCGGACAGCGACCTGCTGGCGAACCGGTGTTTCCTGTATCACGTGATCGGCGACGGGACGGGGGACTGGAACGTCCCGGTGGGCGGCATGGGCGCGGTCACCGAGGGGCTGGCGGGGATCGCGAGGGCGGCCGGAGCGGAGATCCGTACCGGGGCGGAGGTCACCGGGGTGGACCCGGGCAACGGAGAGGTGACCTTCACGCTGGACGGGCGGGAGCACACCGTAAGCGGTGGTCACGTGCTGGCCAACCTGCCCCCGGCCGTGCTGGCCCGGTTGCTGGGGGAGACCCCGGAGAAGCCCGAGGGGGCCCAGCTCAAGGTGAACATGGTGCTCTCCCGGCTGCCTCGGCTGAAGGACCCGGACGTGGACCCCCGGGAGGCGTTCAGCGGCACGTTCCACATCAACGAGAGCCGCGACCAGCTGGCTGCGGCGTACGCGGAGGCGAGCGCGGGGCGGATCCCGGCGCTACCGCCCGCCGAGGTCTACTGCCACTCGCTGACCGACCCGTCCATCCTCGGCCCGGATCTGCGCGCCTCCGGGGCCCAGACGATGACCCTGTTCGGCCTGCACCTGCCCGCCCGGCTGTTCGAGCGCGACGGCGCCAAGGAGGAGGCGATCCGCCACACTCTCGCCTCGATCAACAGCGTGCTGGCCGAGCCGATCGAGGACTGCCTGCTGCGCACCCCCTCCGGCGAACTCTGCCTGGAGGCCAAGACCCCGCTCGACCTGGAGCGGGAGGCGGGACTGCCGGGCGGCCACATCTTCCACCGCGATCTGAGCTGGCCGTTCGCCGAGTCCGACGAGGACGGCCCCTGGGGCGTGGAAACGGCGCACGAGCGACTGCTGCTGTGCGGCGCGGGGGCCAGGCGTGGCGGCGGCGTCAGCGGCATTCCGGGACACAACGCTGCGATGGCCGTGCTCGGGCGGCTCTCATAACTCCACGAGGTGACTCGCCTGGGCACGATGCTGCGATGGCCGTGCTGGGGCGGCTCTCATAACTCCACGAGGTGACTCGCCTGGGCACGATGCTGCGATGGCCGTGCTCGGGCGGCTCTCATGAGGCGACTAAAGATCTAATAACGTGATTCAGGCGGCTCTCATAAAGCCTGACTACCGTGGACCCGTGAGTGAGAGCGCACGGCTGCTGGTGGTGGACGACGAGCCCGCGTTGCGCGACGCGCTGCGCAACAGCCTGGAATTCGAGGGATACCAGGTGGCCACGGCCGCCGACGGCCAGACCGCCTTGGAGGAGCTGGCGCGGGAGTCGTACGACGCCGTCCTGCTGGACGTGATGATGCCCCGCCTGGACGGCCTGACCGCCTGTAGGCGGCTCCGGCAGGGGGGCGACCACGTGCCGGTGCTGATGCTCACCGCCAGGGACGCGGTCGGCGACCGGGTCTCCGGTCTGGACGCGGGCGCCGACGACTACCTGGTCAAGCCGTTCGAGCTGGACGAACTGCTGGCCAGGGTCCGCGCGCTGCTGCGCCGCAGCGCCCTGTCCAGCCCGGCCTCATCAGACGTGCTCGCCTACGCGGGGCTGCGGATGGACACGGCGTCCCGCGAGGTCACCAGGGACGGTAACCCCCTGGACCTGACCCGCACCGAGTACCTGCTCCTCGAACTCTTCCTGGCCCACCCGCGCCAGGTGCTCACCCGCGAGCAGATCCTCAGCCAGGTCTGGGGTTTCGACTTCGAGCCGTCCTCCAACTCCCTGGACGTGTACGTCATGTACCTGCGCCGCAAGACCGAGGCGGGCGGCCTGCCCCGGCTGATCCACACCGTGCGCGGCGTCGGGTACGTGCTGCGGACAGCACCGTGAGCCTGCGCCGCCGGCTGACCCTGCTGATCACGGTCGCGGTCGCGGTGGCCATCGCCGTCTGCGCCGGGGCCAGCTGGCTGCTGGTCAGGGGCCAGCTGTACGGCCAGGTCGTCGAGCAGATCGAGCGCCCGGTGCCGGACGAACAGGTGGCGCGGGCGCTGATGGCGTGCGGGCAACCGTCGGCGTACTCGCCGAAGATGGATCCCGCGGGCCGGAGCTGGCAGGTGATCCGCTCCGACGGAACGGTCTGCCCCGGCGGGTACGCGCAGATCACGCCGACCGCCCAGGAGATCGCGCTGACCGCCTCCGGCGGCGCCCCGATCGTCAGGGAGGCGACCACCGAGGACGGCGCCTCCGTGCTCGTCCACACCGAGCTCTTCCGGCCGGGGCCGCACGCCGGCGAGTTGCCGGGACCGCTGGCGCTCAGCGTGTTCCGCCCCATCGACGACATCGACGCGGCGCTGGGCGTGCTCGGCCTGGTGCTGACCGCCGTGACCGCCGTCGGGGTGCTCGGCGCCGCGCTGGCCGGGCTCTGGCTGGCCCGCACCGCCCTGCACCCGGTGGGCAGGCTGACCGGGGTGGTGGAGCACATCGCCCGCACCGAGGACCTCACGGTCCGCATCCCGGTGGCGGGAACCGACGAGATCGCCCGGCTGAGCGCCTCGTTCAACACGATGACCGCCGCCCTGTCCAGTTCCAGGGACCGGCAGCGGCGGCTCGTCGCCGACGCGGGACACGAGCTGCGCACCCCGCTGACCAGCCTGCGCACCAACATCGATCTGCTGCTGCGCAGCGAGAACACCGGCCGGCCGCTCGACCCCGACGCCAAGCGCCGGTTGCTGGTCAGCGTCAAGGAGCAGTTCGAGGAGATGTCCAGCCTCATCGGCGACCTGCTCGAACTCTCCAGGAACGCCGAGACCGGGGAGCTCTCCACCGATGTGGAGTTCCACGACGTGGTCGCGGCGGCGGTGGAGCGGGCCCGGCGGCGTGGCCCCGGCCTGCGGTTCGACGTGGAGCTGCGCCCCTGGCGGGTGCACGGGGACGCCCGCGGGCTGGCCAGGGCGGCGGTCAACGTCCTGGACAACGCCGTGAAGTTCAGCCCGCCCGGCGGGCAGGTGACCGTACGGCTCCGCGACGGCGTGCTGACCGTCCGGGACGAGGGCCCCGGCATCCCCGACGACGAGCTGCCGCACGTCTTCGACCGCTTCTGGCGCTCCCCGTCGGCCCGCAGCCTGCCCGGCTCGGGCCTCGGCCTGGCCATCGTCGCCCAGGCGGTCCGCGGCGCGTGCGGCGAGGTCACCCTCGCCAGCCCGCCGGACGGCGGCACCCTGGCCACCATCCGCCTCCCCGGCAGCGAACCGGCACCCTGAACTGCCTTCTCATTCGGTCTTAACGAACGGCTCAGCGCCGTTCAAGATCGGTCCGCGAGCTTGAACGGCATGAGCACAACAACGGTTTTCCCGCCACCGGCCGAAGCGTCCAACCGGACCCGGCTCGTCGAGATCGTGGTCCCGGTCCACAACGAGCGGCGCGTGCTGGCCGACAGCATCCGGCGCCTGCACGCCCACCTCTCCCGCGACTTCCCGTACGGCTTCCGCGTCACCATCGCCGACAACGCCAGCACGGACGACACCTGGGCCATCGCGGAGGACCTGGCCAGGGAACTGCCCGGGGTACGGGCCATCCACCTGTCCGAGAAGGGACGGGGCCGCGCCCTGCGCCGGGTCTGGACGCTGAGCGACGCCGATGTGGTCAGCTACATGGACGTGGACCTGTCCACCGACCTGGACGCCTTCCTGCCGCTGATCGCGCCCCTCATGTCCGGCCACAGCGACCTGGCCATCGGAACCCGGCTGTCGGCGGCGGCCAACGTGGTGCGCGGCCCGAAACGCGAACTCGTCTCGCGCGCCTACAACCTGCTGCTCCGCGCGGTCCTCGGGGCGCGCTTCTCCGACGCCCAGTGCGGGTTCAAGGCCGCCCGCACCGAGGTCGTCCAGGCGCTGCTGCCCGCCGTCGAGGACGAGGGATGGTTCTTCGACACCGAGCTGCTCCTGCTGGCGGAGCGGCACGGCCTGCGCATCCACGAGGTGCCCGTCGACTGGGTGGACGACCCCGACAGCCGGGTCGACATCGTCCGTACCGCCCTGGACGATCTGCGCGGCCTGGCCAGGGTCGCCCGCGTGACGCTGTCGGACGGCGGCGACCTGGTCACCGCCAGGCGTACGGGACCGGGTGGCGGCATGGCGCGGCAGATCCCGGTCTTCGTGGTGGTCGGACTGGTCAGCACGCTGGCGTACCTGGTGTTGTACTCCGGCTTCCGGCTCGCGCTGCCCTCGGTGGCGGCCAACTTTCTGGCGCTGCTGGTCACGGCGGTCGCGAACACGGCGGCCAACCGGCGGTTCACCTTCGGGGTCCGCGCCCGGGCGGGGATGGTGCGGCACCAGTTGGAGGGGCTGATCGCGTTCGCGGTCGGGCTCGCGGTCACCACGGCCGCCCTGGCGTCGCTGCCGGCCACGGCGTCCCGGTTGGTGGAACTGGTCACGGTGATCGGCGCCAACCTGGTGGCGACCGTGGTGCGGTTCGCGCTGCTGCGCGGCTGGGTCTTCCACCCGAACCGGAGGGTCCGATGACCGCCACTCTGACTCCGAAACACGTCGTGGCGGGCCATCGGGCCAGGGGAGCACTGGCGCGGACCTTCCTCGGTGCGGTGGGGGATCCGGTGTGGGCGCGTCCCGCCCTGTGGGGCGTGCTCGGCCTGGCGGCGGTTCTCTACACCTGGGCGCTGGGCGCGGGCGGCTACGCCAACGCGTACTACTCGGCGGCCGTGCTGTCCGGAACGCGCAGCTGGCACGCCTTCTTCTTCGGCGCGCTCGACGCGGGCTCCTTCATCACGGTGGACAAGCCGCCGTTCGCCCTCTGGGTGATGGGCCTGTCGGCGCGGATCTTCGGCTTCGGCACGTGGAGCCTGCTCCTGCCGCAGGCCGTCGCGGGGGTGGCCACGGTCGGCCTGGTCCATTCCGCGGTACGGCGTTCGCTGGCTCCCCGCAGGGCTGCGCACGCCGCCGCGCTGATCGCCGCCCTGGTGATGGCGCTGACGCCGATCACCGTGGCCATCAACCGGGACAACAACCCCGACACGATCCTGGCGCTGCTGCTGGTGCTGGCGGCCTGGTTCTGCCTGGAGGCGATCCGCACCGGCAGGCTCCGGACGATCGTGATCTCGGCCGTGCTGGTCGGGTTCGCGTTCAACACCAAGATGCTCCAGGCGTATCTGGTGGTTCCGGCGTTCGCGCTGGTCTACCTGTACGCCGCGCCCGGCACGCTGGTGCGCAGGTTCGGGCGGCTGCTGGTCGCCGGGGTCGCGCTGGTGGTGTCCAGCGCGTGGTGGATGGTGGTCGTGGATCTGTGGCCGGCGGCGTCGCGGCCGTACATCGGCGGCAGCACGGACAACACGGTCTGGGATCTCGTCGTCGGGTACAACGGGCTCGGCCGGATCTTCGGCGGCGGGGGCGGCCGGGGCGGCGGCGCCTCCTTCGGCGGCGAGGCGGGGATCGGGCGCCTGTTCAACGAGGTCATGGCCGGTCAGATCTCGTGGCTGCTGCCCTTCGCGGGGATCGCCCTGATCGCCGGGTTGTGGCTCGCGTTCCGGCGACCGGCCGTGCGGGCGGCGCTGCTGCTCTGGGGCGGCTGGCTGGTCGTGCACTTCGCGGTGTTCAGCCTGTCGAGCGGGACCTTCCATCCGTACTACACGACGGCCATGGCGCCCGCCGTCGCCGCCCTGACCGGTATCGGCGTGGTCCTGCTGTGGCGGGCGCCCCGTGGCTGGGCGTGGGTGCTCCCGGTGGGAGTCGCGGTGACCGGTGGCTGGGCGGTCGTGGTCCTGCGCCGTACGCCTGACTTCGTGCCCTGGCTGTGGTGGGCGGTGGCGGCGGCGACCGTGGTGGCGGTCCTCGCTCTCGCGGCGCGGGCGTTCGGCGCGCGGAGGGTGGCCGCCGTGTCGATCGTGGCCACGCTCGTGGCGGGCCTGGCCGCACCCGCCGCGTTCGCCGTCACGCCCCTCAGTTCGGCGGTGAACGGGACGAACCCCACGGCCGGGCCGGCCACTCGCGGTGGCATGGGCATGCCTGGCGGCGGCGGATTCCCTGGGATGCGCGGCGAACCCGGCGAACTTGGCGGATCGGGGCACCTGGGCGGAATGCCCCCTGAGGGCGGCGATATCGGGTTCGGGCGTGGACCTGGCGGCGGGCGTGATCAGGTGACGTCGGAGATGGCCGACTACCTGGTGCGGAACCAGGGAGGCGCGACCTGGCTGGTGGCGGTGAGCAGCGCGCAGAGCGCGTCCTCGCTGATTCTTTCGACCGGACGCCCGGTGATCGCGATGGGCGGCTTCACGGGTTCCGACCCGGCGATGACCGTCGAGAAGCTGGCGTCGTACGTGGCCTCCGGCCAACTCCGCTACATCATGGTCGGCGACGGAGACCGTGGCGGAAGCTCCGAGATCACCGCCTGGGTGCGGGAGCACGGAACCCTCGTCGACGCCTCCGAATACGGCGGCACAACCGAGAACACCACCCTCTACGAACTGGCCGCCACGGATGTGGTCACAACATGAGCCTGGCGTGCCGGAGGGCGACCAGGCCGGGGATGGACACCCGGGCGAGTTCGGCGCCGTCCGACGGGGCGAGGTGGACGGCGGCGCCGGACAGGCCCAGCCAGAAGGTGCCGTCCCGGTCCACGGTCAGGCCGCGCGGTGTCCCCGGGATCGGGGTCGTGTGCCGGACCGCGAGGGTGTGGGGGTCGAGGGTGAGGACGTTCGTCCCGGCGGCGAGGTAGATCGCGTCGTCGGTGGCGGCGGCGTGGGCGGGGCCCTCGGACTTGGGGATGGCGGCCGTGGACACCGCCTCCAGGTCGGGGGTCTGGGCGCGCAGGACCTGGCCGTTCGCGGTGTCGAAGACGTACAGGCCGGAGGGGCTGACGGCGACGGCGTGGCTTTCGGCCGGGCCGTGGCCGAAGGGGTCGGGCAGGTCCAGGCAGTACGCCCAGTGTTCGGTCAGGCTGAGGACGTGGACGAAGGCGTGCACGCCGGTGGAGCGGCCCGCCACCAGGTCGCGGGTGTGCAGGTGGTTGGGCTGGTGGGTGTAGAGCGTGTACAGCCGGTCGCCCTCGGGGGACGGCACGCCCAGCCGCCCGTCGCCGCGCATGATCTCTTCCGCGCCTTCCGGGACGGCCTGCTTCAGCCGGGTCAGCACCGGGCCGACCGCGCCGGTGGCGAGGTCCAGCACGCGCACCCGGTAGCCCTCCGGGTGACCGGCCGGGAGGTAGTCCACCAGGAAGAGGTGGCTGTCGGCGGTGGAGAAGGCGTCCGGCTGGTAGTTCCCGTCCAGCTTGTACGTCCTGGCGGGGCGGGCGCCCGTGGGGTCGGCGACGACCAGGCGGGTGGTGGTACGGCCTCCGGCGCCGTACGGGTCGGCCGGGGCGGGGTCGGCCAGCACCACGCGCAGGCCCGAGGGAGAGACCGTGCGGACGGCCGCCCCGCCCGGAACGGGTGTACGGGTGAGCTCGCCGCCCTTGCCGTCCAGGGTGATCAGGGATCGGCCGGTGAGGGTGTAGAGCCGGTTCCAGTTGGTGTCGGCCAGCATGGCGGCGGCGAGGGGCAGGCCGGTGGCGGAGTCGATGACCGACAGGCCGCCGGGGGTCTCGGCGTACAGCAGGGAGCTCTTGGGAGGCAGCGAGGGGCTCGCGGCGGGCCGGTCGGGGCCCGCGCAGGCGCCCGTCAGCGTGATTCCGCCGCAGAGTGCCAGGAATGCGCGTCGCTTCATGCCCTCGGTACACCGGCGGGGGCGCTCAGGTTCCCCGGCGGATCACCGCGTCGACCGCGACCACGCCGTCGGGCCGGACGAACACCGGGTTCAGCTCGACCAGCCCCAGACCCTCGTCCATCGCCAGCTCCCCAACCGCCACCGCTAGTTCAACCAATTTCCCGATATTTCCGGACTTGAGTAGAGGGTGGGCCTTCAGCGTCGACAGGGCACGGCTCACCCTGGCGGCGTCGGCGGGCAGCGGGATCAAGGCCACATCGTCCAGGAGTTCGACCCAGACGCCGCCGAGGCCCAGGACGAGCACGGGAACAAGCCCGTCACGACGGACGGCGACCAGGACCTCCACGCCGGGGGTCACCATCTCCTCGGCCAGGACCTCGCCGAAGGCGCGCAGCCGGGGAAACGCGGCACGCGCCTGGTCGGCGTCCGCGCCCAGCACCAGAGCGCCAATCCGCGATTTATGCTGAATGCCCTCCGAACTGGCCTTTATCGCGATATTTCCCCCGAATTCGCCGACGGCGCGGACCGCGTCCTCGGGATCGGCGACCACCCGGCCCCGGGGAACCGGGATTCCCCGCCCGGCGAGCAGTTCCTTCGCCCGATGCTCGGCAAGCCAGCCCCCAGACTCCAGACGCCCGGCCGCCGCCGCGATGTCCTTGAGCCGCACGGGATCCGGGACCGGACCGAGGAGCGCCCCCGCGCAGAGCAGCCCTTCGGAAAGCCCCGCCACCGGGACGACGCCGTGCGCGGCCAGCTGTTCCGCGGTCGCCTCCGGCATCAGCTCGGGCAGGGTCGACGCGACCAGAACCGGCTGGTCGAGGCGGGAGGCGGCCAGGATGATCCCGTCGAGCGCCCCGTCCCAGCTCTCGGCGGCCTCCTCCGACATCCGGGCAGGCCGGTCGTAGTACACCAGCAC
The DNA here is from genome assembly GCF_018476525.1 of Acrocarpospora catenulata. Lineage (GTDB taxonomy): Bacteria > Actinomycetota > Actinomycetes > Streptosporangiales > Streptosporangiaceae > Acrocarpospora > Acrocarpospora catenulata. Next base: position 36,065 of record NZ_JAHCST010000073.1, on the reverse strand, counting down.
CGGCCCGACCGCGGCGTCCTGGGCGGCGATAGTGATCAGCTCCGCGGTGCGTTCCACCTCGCCGAAGATCACCGCGGTGTAGTCCAGCGGATTCCCCGGCGTCGCCGTCGCGGGCAGCACACCACCGAGCGCCCGCTCGGTCCCCGGAGCGAGGGCCGGCAACGGCACCCCCAGCCGCTCGGCCTCGTCGGCGGCCGTGGCCGCGTCCCCGCCGGAACAGGTCACCACCAGCACGCCGGGCGCCCGGGACGGCCGCCGGATCGCCAGGGTCTTGGCCAGTTCGAGCAGCTCGTGCGGATTGCGCGCCCAGGCGCCCCCGGCCTCCTCGACCAGCGCCCGCGAGACCCGCGCGTCCCCGGCCACCGATCCCGTGTGCGCGGCGGCGGCCGCGGCCCCCAGCACGCTGCTCCCCGCCTTCAGCACGGCGACCCTGATGCCCTGCTCGGCGCAGTCCGCCAGGGCCACCGCCAGGCGCTCCCCGTCGCCCTCGTCCTCCAGGTAGAGCGCCACCGACCGCACGCCGTCCAGCTCCGCCAGCGCCGACAGGTAGTCGGCCGCGTCCAGCACCGCCTGGTTCCCGCAGGAGACCACCGTGTGCAGCCCCAGCGCCCGGGTGCTGAGCAGCGCGTTCACCGCCACGTTCCCACTCTGCGAGACCAGCGCCACCGGCCCGGGACGGCGCGGGGTGTAGGCGTCCCCCCAGAGCGGCGCCCGGTGCGTCACCGAGACGATGCCGTTCCCGTTGGGTCCGCAGACCGGCAGGCCGTACCGCCGGGCCGCCGTCACCAGTTCGTCCTGGAGCGCCCGCCCCCCGGCCACCTCGGCGAAGCCCGCCGCCAGGACCACCGCGCCCCCGCACCCGTACGCGCCCGCCTCGGCCACCAGTCCCGGCACCGTGGCGGCGGGGGTGGCGATCACCAGCGCGTCCGGCGCGAGCGGCAGATCGGCGATCGTCGGGAAGCACGGCACGCCGTGTACCTCGGCCGCCGTCGGATGCACCCCGAACACCGGTCCGGCGAATCCGGCCGCCACCAGATTGGCCACGGCCTGGTTTCCGTACGAGCCGGGCCGGGTGGAGGCGCCCACCACGGCGATGGACCTGGGTGCGAGCAGACGTGCCGGATTCACATTTTCCCACACTGGTTGGTTGACCAGTCAACCGTCAAGGGTAGGGTTGTCTGCTCCCCCCGAAACGGACCCCGTACTGCGGTAGTCTTGCCGGTGTGCGCAGTGCGGAGGGCGCCCGGAGTAGCCGGGCCGATCAGGCTGATCAGCGCCGGGCCGAACTGCTGGACGCCGCCCGGCGTGTCGTGCTCGAACGAGGGCTGGCCAGCACTCGGGTCGCGGATATCGCGAAGGCGACCAATGTCAGCGGTGGCTTGATCCATTACCACTTCGCCACCAAGGACGATCTGATCACCGCGATGTTGCGCGCCACCTCGGAGACCGAGGTCAAACGGCTGCGGGAGATCATCGCCGGCCCGGGGACCGCCATCCAGCGGCTGGACCGGGTGTTGCGCTACTACATCCCCAGTTCCCGCTCCGACCAGAGCTGGATCCTCTGGCTGGACGCCTGGGCCTTAGGGGTGCGGGAGCCGCACGTCCGGGAGATCCTCCTGGAACTGGAGGGCGGCTGGATCGAGATCCTGGCCGAGGTGATCTCCGAGGGCGTGCAGAAGGGCGAGTTCGTCTGCGACGACCCGAACGGCGCGGCCGAGCGCCTCGACGGCATGCTGGACGGGCTGGTCGTGCGCTACACGCTGCACTCCGGGGCGATGTCCCGCAAGCGCCTGCTGGAGCACGCCAGGATCGCCGCCTGCCACGAGGTCGGCGTCGCGCGCGAGTCGTTCCCGGCCTGACCTTGGGGAAAGCCCGCTATTGACACACTTGTCCACCCCTATTTGACTGGGTGACCAATCAGTTAAAGGGGTGGGGCATGTCGCTGGTGCGGTTGACCGCCGAGCAGGGCGAGTTGCGGGAGCGGGCCAAGGCGTTCGTGGACCAGGTGCTGATCCCGCGCGAGGAGGCCGCGGAACGCGCGGGCGGCCGCCTCCCGGCCGAGGACGTCGAGGCGATCATGAAGGCGGCGGTGGCGGCCCGGCTGAACGGCGGCAGGCACGACCCCGCGCACGGCGGCCAGGGCTGGTCGGCCACCGACTACGTGGTGGTGCACGAGCAGTTCGGCCGGAACACCAACGGCCTGTGGTGGTGGGTGCCCGACGCCTACAACGTGCTGGCCGCCGGCACCCCCGAGCAGATCGAGAAGTACCTGCGCCCCGCCCTGCGCGGCGAAGCCTGGATCTCGTACGCGGTGACCGAGGAACACGCCGGATCCGACCCCTCCGGCATCACCACCACGGCGGTCCCGGACGGCGACGGCTGGCGCCTGGACGGCGAGAAGTGGTTCGTGACCAGCGGCGACGTGGCCGCCGCGCACATCGTGGTGGCCCAGGTCGAAGGCCACGGCCCGACGCTGTTCATCGTGGACGCCGACGCCGAGGGCCTGGAGTTCGCCGACAGCCCTCTGTTCACCCACACCTTCCCGCACGGCCACCCCACCCTCCGGCTGACCGGGGTGCGGGTCGGTCCGGAGGCCGTGTTCGGCGGCCTGGGCGCGGCCGACGCGCTCCAGCAGAACTGGTTCGTGGAGGAGCGGCTCGGCATCGCCGTGCACTGTGTGGCCGCGATGGGCCGCCTGCTGGAGGAGGCCGTGGCCTGGGCGACCACCCGGGAGCAGGGCGGCGCCCGGCTGATCGACCACCAGGGGGTCGCCTTCCCGCTGGCCGACTCGGCGGCCGACGCGGCCGCCGCCCGGCTGATGGTCTACGAGGTGGCCGCGCTGTCCGACGCGGGCGCCGATCGCAAGGTCGTCCACGCCAAGGCCTCGCTGGCCAAGCTCTTCGCCAGCGAGGCCGCCTACCGCTGCGCCGACCGCGCGGTGCAGACCTTCGGCGGGCGCGGGTACATGCGCACCAACGTCGCCGAACGCTTCCTCCGCGAACTCCGGGTTGACCGGATCTGGGAGGGCACCAGCGAGATCCAGCGTCTGATCATCGCCCGCTCCCTGGAACGCCGGGGCGTCCGTCCGGTGATTGCCTAGAGCGAGGCCAGCTGTTCCAGGGCCTTGCTCCCCGTCCGTCGCCGCAGCACCAGCCAGGCGAGCACCAGGGCCACCGCCGACCCGACCAGCAGCAGCGTGGCCAGCGCGTTCAGTGCCGGGGACGGCGCGTTCCGCACCGCGCTGTAGAGCTTGATCGGCACGGTCGCCGAGGAGGCGTCCGGGGACAGGAAGGCCGAGATCACGAAGTCGTCCATGGACGAGGCGAAGACGATCATCGCGCCCGCGAACACGGCCGGGGCCAGCAGCGGCAGCACGATCAGCCGCAACGCGGTCAGCCGGCCACAGCCCAGGTCCCTGGCCGCCTCCTCGTAGTCGGTCCCGATCGAGACCAGCCGGGACCGGACGATCACCACCACGTACGACACCGAGAACGTCACGTGCCCGAGCACCTGGGCCGGCATCCCCAGCGGCACGAACAGGTAGAGGTTGGTGAAGACCAGGTAGAGCGCGCTGCCCATGACGATCTCGGGGGTGGCCAGCGGCAGCAGCATCAGCCCGTTGGCCGCCCGGCTCGTCCGGCCCTTCCAGCGGGCCAGCCCGAGCGCCATGGCCACCCCGAGCGGGGTGGCGATGAGCGTGGTCAGCGTGGCCAGCACCAGGCTGTTGACCAGCGCCAGACGCAGCGAGGGATCCCCGGCTACCGAGTTCGGGTTCCCCGCGTACCACTGGAACGAGAAGCCCTGCCAGGTGCTGCGCGACTTGCCGTCGTTGAAGGAGAACTGGATGGCGATCAGCACCGGCACCAGCGACCACACGACGTACGCCCAGGTGACCGTGGCCAGCACGAGGGGTCTGCGTCTCATGCCCCCGCCTCCTCGGCCCGCCTGCTGGACACCAGGTAGTACGCCATGAGCACCATCAGCAGGGCGGACAGCAGCAGCACCAGCGAGGCCCCGAGCTCCTTCCGGGTCCCGCCGAGCAGGTAGAACTCGATCTGGTTGGCGATCATGGTCGTGGTGGGGGAGCCGGAAACCAAACTGTTGGTGTAGTAGTCCCCGAACATGGGCAGCGCCGTGATCGCCCCCGCCGTCATCAGCCCCGGCCGGGACAGCGGCAGCGTGACGTGCCAGAACGCCCGCCGCCCCGAGCAGCCCAGGTCCCTGGCCGCCTCCAGCAGTCGCTCGTCGATCCGGTCCAGCGCCGAGAACAGCGGCACGATGAAGAACGGGATGTAGCCGTAGACCAGGGCCAGCACCACGGTCACCGGGTTGCCCGACAGCCACCGCACCGGCTCGTCCACCAGCCGGGTGAGCAGCAGCAGGTCGTTGACGTACCCGTCGTCCTGGAGCAGGTTGAGCCAGGCCAGCATGCGGGTGATGTAGTTGACCCACCACGGGGCCAGGATGAGCGCCAGCAGCAGCCCGCGCCGCCGCCCCGCGTGCCGGGCCAGGTAGTAGGCCACCGGGTAGCCCACCAGCAGGCAGACGGCCAGCGCGAGCAGCACGTACAGGAAGGTCCGCAGGAACACCGGCCGCAGGTCGCCGGTGAGCGAGCGGTCGAGGATCTCCCCGAACGCGGTGAGGTCCCAGTAGCGGGGGTCCCACTCCGGCACGGGGGAGTTGAACACGGGGTCGGTGTAGCCGAACGCGACGGCGGCGACCGCGTAGAACGGCACCGCGAACAGGGCGACGATCCAGAGGGTTCCGGGCGCGGCCAGCGCGGCCCAGAACCCTGTGCGACGCCTCACTGGCCTGCCTTGAACTGCGCCCAGGAGTCGTTCCAGAGCGCCTCGGCGGCGGGGCTGATCTGGAAGATCTGCTGGCTGCGCGCGTACACCTCGGGGGTGACGATGGTGCTCTTGAGCTGCTCGGTGACGAACTCGTCGGTGACCATCTTCTCGGGGGTGATCGCGGTCAGCGCGGGCTGGTATCCGGTGTAGGAGAAGTTCTCCTGGGCGACGGCGTTGTCCAGCAGGTGGTTGATGAGCAGGTGGGCGAGGACCGGCTTGGTGGCGCCGCGCGGCACGGCCATCGCGTCGGTGCCGACCACGCCGGTGTTGTCGTCGGGGTACCAGTAGCCGAGCACGTCGGCCTCGACGCCCTTCGGCAGGTACGACTGCGCGTTGACCATGTCCCCGGACCAGCAGTGGTGCACGGTCGCCTGGCCCTCGGGAATGTACTGGTACGCGGTGACCCCGACCTTGATGTTCATCAGGTCCACCAGCTCGGTCAGCCAGGCCCCCGCCTTGGTGATCTTGCCGGGCTCCTCGGTGTTGATCTCGATGGACCCGTTCTTCAGCATGGCCAGCGCCAGCGCCTCGCGGGCGTCGTCGATCAGGTACGCCTTGCCGTTGTACGCCGGGTTCCACAGCAGGTCGTACCCGGTGACCTCCTTGACCTTGTCGGCCCGGTACCCGATCCCGGTGGTGTAGGCGTTGTACGGCACCGTGTACCGCGAACCCTCGTCGTAGAACGGGTTCTGCAGCTGCGGCCAGGCGTTGCCCAGGTTGCCGAGGTAGGTCTTGTTCAGCGGCTGCACCAGCTTGCCCACCGCCGCCTTGGCGATCACGTCGGGGGTGGGGAACCACACGTCGAAGCTGGTCCCGGCGGTGCGGAGCTTGGCGATCGCCTCGTCCATGGTGGTGAAGGTGGTGATCTCCACCTCCACCCCGTGCTCTTTGCCGAACTTTTTCACCACATCGGGGGAGATGTACTCGGCGTAGTTGAGCAGCTTCAGGGTGCCACCGCTCTCCGGGGAGAGGCCGTTGGCGATCATCGGCACGTCGTCGTGCAGTGGCAGCGCGGCCGGCGAGTCGGTACGGCTGAGCGGCACCGCCGAGGCTGCGGAGGGCCGCCGGGTGGGATCGGAACCGCACGCGGCGGTCACCCCGGCGAGTGCGCTGACCAGCAGAAACTTCCGTCTATCTATCGAGGGGGGCATGGCGGTCTCTCTTCTGGAACGCAAATCACCTCTTGCCAGACTGACTGGTTGCCCAGTTAGTCTGTCGCTGAGGCCCACAGGTAACAAGGCTTGCGGGCACAAGTTTCCCGGGTCGTAACGCCGCGCAGAAGGGGTTCCAATCGGTGGACCTGAAGCAGACCTACGACGCGATCGTGGTGGGAGGCGGGCACAACGGGTTGGTCGCCGCCGCCTATCTGGCCCGGGCCGGCCTGTCGCCGCTCGTGCTGGAGGCCCGCCCGGTCACCGGCGGCGCCGCCACCACGGAAACCCCCTGGGGCCCCGAGTTCAAGGTCACCGCGCTCTCGTACGTGATGAGCCTGATGCCCCCCACCATCCTGAAGGACCTGCGCCTGACCGAGCACGGCTACCGGGTCATCCCGATGGGCCCCTCCTTCGTGCCCTTCCCCGATGGCCGCTCGCTGCTCACCGAGACCGGCGACCCCGCCCACGAGTACGCCCAGCTGGCCGCCTTCTCCAAGAAGGACGCCGAGAACATGCCGAAGTACGAGGCCTGGCTGAAGGGCATCGGCGACGTGCTCTCCCCGCTGCTGATGAAGACCCCGCCGAACGTCGGCTCCACCCGCCCGCGCGATCTGCTCGACCAGCTCCGGCTGGCCTGGGGCATGCGTGGCCTGTCCACCCGGGGGGCGGCCGACGCGGTCCGGCTGTTCACCATGTCGGTCGCCGACCTGCTCGACGAGTGGTTCGAGTCGCCCGAGGTCAAGGGCATGATGGCGATCAACGGCGTGATCGGCACCTGGGCGGGCCCGGCCGAGCCCGGCACCGCGTACGTGATGATGCACCACACCATCGGCGACGTCGGCGACGGCAAGATGGGCAGCTGGGGTTACCCGGTGGGCGGCATGGGCGCGGTCGGCGCGGCGATCCGGAGCTCGGCGGAGGCGTTCGGGGCCACCGTGCTCACCGACGCGCCGGTGGCGCGCATCCTCGTGGCGGACGGCCGGGTCACCGGGGTCGCGCTCAAGGACGGCCGGGAGTTCCACGCCAGGATCGTGGTGGCGGCCACGCATCCCAGGATCACCTTCCTGGAGCAGATCGAGCGGTCCCGGCTCCCGGCGGAGTTCGTCGCCGACATGGAACGCTGGCGCTCCCGCAGCGGCGTCGTCAAGATCAACGTGGCCCTCGCCGAGCTCCCGAGGTTCACCGCGAATCCGGAGCTGACGGAGGAGCAGCTGAGCGGGTCGGTGGAGCTCTGCCACTCCATCGAGTACGTCGAGCAGGCGTTCCAGGACGCCCGCGCCGGGCGCGCCGCCACCGCGCCCTTCTCCGACAGCGTCATCCCCACCACCCTGGACAAGTCGCTCTCGCCCGAGGGCACCCACATCATGTCGATGTTCACCCAGTGGGTCCCGCACACCTGGGCGGACGAGCCGCACACCGAGGAGCTCGACGCGTACGCGGACCGGGTGATCGACGGCTACGACCGGCTCGCCCCCGGCTTCAAGGCGTCCGTGCTGCACCGCCAGGTGATCGGCCCACACCAGATGGCCGAGGAGTACGGCCTGGTCGGCGGCAACATCTTCCACGGCGAGCTCTCCCCGGACCAGCTCTTCCACCTGCGCCCGGCCCCCGGCTACGCGGACTACACCACACCGGTCAAGGGGCTCTACCAGTGCTCGTCGGCCACCCACGGTGGTGGCGGTGTGACGGGAATTGCTGGTTATCTCTGTGGCAAACGTGTGCTTAAAGACAGGAAGTGGTGGAAATGACGCAGACCGCCCCCTTGGAGCTCGACGCCGTCCGCGCCTGCCTGGAGCCGCCCGGGATGATGCTGCCCCGGGAGGCGTACACCGACGACGCGGTCCTGGACTGGGAGCGCCGGGTGGTCTTCGGCGGCGGCTGGGTGTGCGCGGGCCGGGCCACCACGCTGGCCCCCCGGTCCCGGATGGCGGTGGCCGTCGGCGACGACTCGGTGCTGCTGGTCCGGGACGAGGACGGCGCGCTGCGCGGCTTCTACAACGTCTGCCGTCACCGTGGCCACGAACTGCTGCCCTGCGGCTCCAGCGCCACCGGCCGGTTCATCGCCTGCCCGTACCACAACTGGGTCTACGACCTGCGCGGCGACCTGCACAAGGTGCCCAGGGAGGCGACGCCGCCCGGCCTGGGCCTGGTGCCGGTGCCCGTCACCGAGTGGCACGGCTTCGTGTTCGTCAATGCCTCCGGCGACGCCCCGCCCATCGCGGAGTACCTGACCGGCCTGGAGGAGATCGTCGCCCCGTACGGCATGGCCGGCCTGGAGGTGGCCGCCTCCCATGAGTACGTGCTGGACGCCAACTGGAAGCTGATCATCGAGAACTACCACGAGTGCTACCACTGCCCGGCCATCCACCCCGAGCTCTGCCGGGTCTCCCCGCCCGACAGCGGCGACAACTACCGCCCGGCGGGCCTGTGGGCGGGCGGCAGGATGGACCTGGTCGAGGGCGCCGCCACCATGTCCATGGACGGCTCCTCGGCGGCGGGGCCGCTGCCGGGCATCACCGGCGAGCGGCTGCGCATCGTGGAGTACCTGCACCTGTTCCCCAACGTGCTGCTCAGCCTGCACCCCGACTACGTGATGACGCACGTGATGGAGCCGCTGAGCGCGGGCCGCACCAAGGTGACCTGCCAGTGGCTCTTCCCGCCCGGCACGACCGACACGGCGTACGCGGTCGACTTCTGGGACCTCACCAACCGGCAGGACTGGGCGGCCTGCGAGGGCGTGCAGCGGGGGGTCTCCTCCCGCGGCTACGTGCCTGGCCCGTTCTCCACCGATGAGGACGTCACCTACCAGTGGATCGCCACCATGGCGACCGCCTATCTCACGGGCCGCGCCCCGGCCCTTCCGGAGAGGATCTGAAATGTCCGTCGTCAGCGAGCCGATCACGGTTCGCCCAGACAGCATCGGAAACCTGGAAAACCTGATCGCCCGCCAGGAGGAGATCTTCCTGGCCCGCACCACGGAATCCCGGCGCATCCGCCGCGAATGCGAGGACGTGCTTCCCGGCGGGGTGGCCTCCAACTGGCAGGACGCCCCGCCCGGCGCGGTCTGGATCTCGCACGGCTCCGGCTCCCGGGTCGTGGACGTGGACGGCACCTCCTACGTCGACCTGCACGGCGGCTTCGGGGTCGGCCTGGTCGGGCACGCCCACCCTGCGGTGGTGGCCGCGGTGGCCGAGCGGGTCCGCAAGGGCACCCACTTCGCCCAGCCCACCGAGAACGCCGTCGAGGTGGCCCGCGAGCTGGCCCGCCGGTTCGGCCTGCCGATGTGGCGGTTCGGCAACTCCGGCACCGAGTCCACCATGGACGCGGTGCACCTGATGCGGGTGGCCACCGGCCGCATGAAGATCATCAAGGTGGAGGGCAGCTACCACGGCCACCACGATTCTGTGCAGGTCTCGGTCTACCCGTCCCCCGAGGACGCCGGGCCGCCGCTGCGCCCCCGGTCGGTGCGGCAGGGCCCGGCCGTGCCCCCCGACCTGGCCCGGCTGACCGTGGTGGTCCCGTTCGGCGACCTGGAGGCGGTCGAGCGGGTGCTGATCGAGAACCCGAACGAGATCGCCGGCATGATCATCGAGCCGGTGATGATGAACATCGGCCTGATCCCGCCGCCGGACGGTTACCTGGCGTCCCTGAAGGCCCTGCTCAACCGGTACGGGGCCTACCTGGCCTTCGACGAGGTCAAGACCGGCCTGGCGGTGGCCCCTGGCGGCGTCACCGAGCTGTTCGGCGTGGTCCCCGACCTGGTCTGCCTGGCCAAGGCGCTCGGCGGCGGCCTGCCGTGCGGCGCCATCGGCGGCACCCCCGAACTGATGGGCCTTATCGCCGAGGGCGTGTACGAGCAGGTCGGCACCTTCAACGGCAACCCGCTGACCATGGCCGCGGCCCGGAGCACCCTGCTGGAGGTGCTGGACGCCGACGCCTACCGGCACTTCGACCGGCTCAGAAGGATCATGACCGAGGGCGCCCAGGCGGTGCTGGCACGGTACGGCCTGCCCGGCTACGTGCAGTCCTTCGGCGCCAAGGGCGCGGTGATCTTCCACGATCGGCTGCTCCGCGACTACCGGGACTTCCTGGACTACCCCGAGGAGTGGGGCCAGGCGCACTGGCTCTACCAGCACAACGGCGGGGTGTTCCTGCCCCCGTGGGGCAAGTGCGAGCAGTGGACGCTCTCGGTGCAGCACGGTGAGGACGACGCCCGCCGGTTCCTGCTCAACCTGGAGCGGATGGCGCGGGACTACGCGGGGAGTGCGGCCATCAGGTAGGCCAGCCGGGCGGCGGCGTCCTCGACGGAGTCGACGGTGCCGAGCCGGTAGCCCCAGGAGGTGATGAAGGCGCCGTTGCCGGTGACGGTGACCGTCTCGGTGAGGTTCTCGCTGAACCGGTTGCGCACCTGGACCCGGGGCGGCGCCGCCGTCATCACCCGGACCGAAAGATCGATGTGCTCCCGCGTGGCCGCGGCGAACCGCTCAAGGCATGACATTGTGTCCAGCATTGCACAATCACCTCCCGGTCAAGGGAAAAGGATTGCACGCCTGACTTCTACAGAGCAAGCAATTGAAGTGATCAATCCGTCGATTGTTTGGCGTACGCGTCGGCGGCCTTGACGATGATCGCCCTGGCCTCCTCGCGGAAGCTGGCCACCTCGGCGTACTCCTCGAAGGCCCGGGCGTAGAAGGCGATGTCGTCGGGGTCGCGGAGCAGGATGTCCTTGGTCCGGGTGGGCACCGCGGCCAGCGCGTCGTTGTAGATCCAGAAGGCGTTCAGCGGGGAGGAGGGCAGCGGCGTGGTGAACGGCAGCACGCCGAACTCCACGTTGGGCAGGGTGGTGACGGCCAGCAGCCGGTCCAGCTGGCCGCGCATCACGTCCACCGGGGCCAGCCGGTAGTACAGCACCGCCTCGGGCACCACGAACCGGAAGGTGCGGGTGGGGTCGTAGAGGATCTCCTGCCGCTGCATGCGCACCCGGATGGCCGCGTCCACGTCGTCGGTGGCGTCGTAGAGGCGGCGCACCTTGGTGAAGATGTGCCGGGCGTACTCGGCGGTCTGGAGCAGTCCGACCACCACGCCCGGTTCGAAGGCGCGGAACAGCCGGGTCCGCGACTCCAGGTCCCTGATGTCCTCCTGCAGCGCGGCCAGCCCGCTCTTGTGCCGCCCGCGCCAGGAGTCCTGGCGTTCCACCAGCCCCACCGCCTGCTGGATCAGGTTGTCCATGGTGGTCGGCTCGGCCTGTACGGCCTGCGCCCAGACCACCACGTCGTCCTCGGTGGCGGTCTGCCGCGCGTTCTCGATCCGGGACACCTTGGAGGGCTGCCAGGACAGGCGCTCGGCCAGATCCTTGCCGGACAGGTGGGCGCTCTCCCGCAATTGCCGAAGCTGGAGTCCAAGATCGATCCGAGCTTGCTGGAACCCGCTCACCACTCACCTCCGGCCATAGTGCGCTCAAAGGTAGACGCATCGTGACCGTCAGGCCATAGGGAACTCCCTAAGAGTTGATCAGTTCAGGTCTCAATTCTTCATGAGAAAGGCGTGATCTGGACAGCCGCCGCGGCGAGTCCCCTGATCAGGGGCTATGCGGCTGGCTGTGGGACGGTTTTCTCGTGAACCAGCACCCGTCGGGCGATCTCCACCAGCAGCTCGCGGGGCACCTCCACCGCGGTCTCGCCGTCCAGCACGTGGCGCAGATCGCCGCGCGCCTCCGCGTCCACGAGCTCCAGTCCCTGCACCACGATGGTGCCCCGGTCGGTCTCGTAGAGGGACGGGCAGGCGCCCGCCTCGGAGGTGGACCCTAGAAATCTCAGTCGCATGAGGATGTCCCCTTCCCCGAAAAGGCACGAAAAATCGCGCAATTGCGGGCAATTGTAGGGGGACTCATGTTTCGGGGGAATGGCCGTTCGTCACGTTTGTCCGGGGCAGCGGTACCAGCGCGGCCCGTAGCCGCTCACCCAGCGCCTTCGCCTGCGGGTCGAGCAGCGGCGAGGCCGCCACACCCCGGCCGAGCAGGCCGTGCACCACGAAGTTGACGGCCAGCAGGTTGGGCAGCTCGAAACGGTCGATCCGGCAGGCGCGGGTCTCGGGCAGCAGCTCGCGCAGGCGGTCGGGGGTGAGGTAGCCGGTCAGCCAGCTGTACTGCTCCAGCGTCCGCACCCAGACCCCGACGTTGGCGTTCCCGCCCTTGTCCCCGGAACGCGCCCCGGCGATCTTCCCGAAGGGCTCCAGCGGGGGATGGTCGGGTGGCAGCGGCAGCCCCGCCGACGTCCAGGGGCCGACGTGGGTGCCGTACGGGAGAGTGGGCTCGACCGCGGGCTCCGGCTCCGGGAGCGGGGGCGGCGCGGGGTCCACGGGGATGCGGCGGCCGTCCAGCCAGACCACGGGCTTGACCAGGTCGCGGGGGACCGTGACCGGCCAGTAGACCCCGTATGGGGTGGCCTCGCCCGGCGGGGCCATGGCGTACAGGCCCGGATAGGAGGCCAGGCCGGTCTCCACCACCGCCGAGGAGAAGGCGCGCCCGGCCTTCGCCGGGTCCGGGTCCAGCACGGTGATGCGCAGCAGCGCGGTCTCGCTGCCTTCCACCAGGTCGACGTGGACCTGCTCGAAGGAGTCCCTGGGCACCCTGGCCCAGATCGCCTGCTCGGCCAGCCGCGCCTTGGCCGGGATGTCCAGCCCGGTGAGCACCAGCGTCATGGTGTTCCGGTAGCCGCCCAGGTGGTTGACGGCGACCTTGAGCGTCTCCGGCGGCGGCTCCCCGGTCACCCCGGAGACCAGGACCCGGTCGGGGCCCTCCTGCGTGAGCCGTACGGTGTCGAAGCGGGCGGTCACGTCGGGCCCGAGGTAGCGGGGCGAGGCGATCTCGTAGAGCAGCTGGGCGGTGACCGTGCCCACGCTGACCAGCCCGCCCGTGCCGGGATGCTTGGTGATCACCGCGGAGCCGTCCGGGTGCAGCTCGGCGATGGGGAACCCGGCGTGCGCCAGGTCGGGCACCTCGTCGAAGAACGCGTAGTTGCCGCCGGTGGCCTGGCAGCCGCACTCGATGACGTGCCCGGCCACCACCGACCCCGCCAGCGGGTCCAGGTCTTCCGGACCCCAGCCGAACCGCCACATTCCGGGCCCGGTGACCAGCGCGGCGTCGGTGACCCTGCCGGTCACCACCACGTCCGCCCCGGCCGCCAGCGCCGTCGCGATCGGCCGCCCGCCCAGATACGCGTTGACGGTGACCGGCTGGGCGGCCAGGATCTCCCCGGTGTCGGCGTTGACCAGCGGCTCCCCGGCGAGCGAGGTCAGCAGGTCGTCGCCGGTGACGTGGGCGATGCGCAGGCCGTGCAGGCCGAGCCGGGTGGCCAGCTCGGCGACCGCCTCCGCGCACCCGGCCGGGTCGAGACCGCCGGCGTTGGCCACGATCCGGATGCCCCGCTCCTGGCAGGCGCCCAGCACCTGCTCCAGCTGCCGCAGGAACGTGGTGGCGTAGCCGGGACGGCCCTTGCGCCGGTTCCCCGCCAGGATGAGCAGGGTCAGCTCGGCCAGCCAGTCGCCGGTGAGCACGTCGATCCGCCCGCCCTCGACCATCTCCCGCGCCGCCGACAGCCGGTCTCCGTAGAAGCCGGAGCAGTTGGCGATCCGCAGCGGCCCGGTCACCGCACGGCCCAGCTCGGCGGTCGTTTCTGGAGGAAGGCGCTCATACCCTCGCGGGCCTCCGGGGAGGAGAAGAGCCGCGCGGACAGGGTGGCCATCTCCGCGCCCCGCTCGGCGAGCGCCCGCCGAACCGGCTCGGTGACAAGGCGCTTGGACTCGGCCAGACCCTGCGGCGAGGCCAGCCGGAGCCCGTCCAGCACGCTCTCCACCGCCTCCGCCAGGCCGGGCGCGGGCACCGCCCGGGTGATCAGGCCGATGCGTTCGGCCTCCGCCGCGTCGAAGGTCTCGCCGGTGATGAAGTACTGCCCGGCGGCGCGCGGGTCCAGCCGGGGCAGCAGGGTGAGCGAGATCATCGCCGGGCTGAGCCCCAGCCGGGCCTCGGTGAAGGCGTAGTCGCCGCCCGCGTCGGCGAGCACGATGTCACAGGCCCCGAGCACGCCGAGCCCGCCCGCCCTGGCCTTGCCGGTGACCATGGCCACCACCGGCTTGGGCAACTCGACGATGAGGGTGAGCAGGTCGATCAGGCGGCGACTGCCCGCCTCCATGCCCTCGGCGGCGGCCTCGCCCAGGTCGGCCCCGGCGCAGAAGACCGATCCGGTGTGGGTGAGCAGCACAGCCCGCACCGCTTCGTCGGCGGTGACCGCCTCCAAATGGCCGGAGAGCTCCTCCACCAACTGCCGGGACAGGGCATTGCGGTTCCGGGGCGAGTCGAGGGTGACCGTCGCGACGCCCCGCTCCACCGCCAGGTGCACCACGTTTTCCATCTGTCTATTCGCCTTCCGCTGTGATGACCGCGAGCACGCTCCCGGCCTCGACCTGGTCGCCTGGGGCGACGTTGAGCTCCGCCACCAGCCCGTCGGCCGGTGCGGCGATCTGATGTTCCATCTTCATGGCCTCCAGGACCACCACGGCCTTTCCCGCGGCGATTCGCTCGCCTTGGGCGGCTTCCACCCTGAGCACTGTGCCCGGCATGGGGGCCAGTAGCGATCCGGGGGCGACTTTTTCCGCCGGTTCGGGGAGGCGGGGGAGTGGCGTGAGCCGTACCGGGCCGAGGGGGGAGTCGACGAAGGTGGCCTCGGGGTGGGCCGCGACCGTGAAGGTGCGGGTGATGCCCTCCGACTCCAGCACCACCCGGCCGGGGTCGGCGCTCACCAGGACGACGCCCGGGTGGTCCAGGCCGTCGCGGGTGAAGCGGTATTCGATCGGCCCGGTTTCCGCGTACTCGACGCGCTGGGGTTGGGAGGGCACGTTCCGCCAGCCGCTGGGCAGGCCGCCGAGTACGGGTGCGGTGTGGCGGTTGGCGGCCGAGCGGGACAGTGCCGCCGCCAGCGCCGACAGTCGCACGGATTCGGGGTCGGCGAGGGGTTCGGTGAGCCGGTGCCGGTCCAGGAAGCCGGTGTCGGTGGCGCCGGAGCGGAACTCCGGGTGGCGGAGCACGCGGACCAGCAGGTCGCGGTTGGTGACGGGGCCGTGGATGCGGGCTCCGGCCAGCGCGGTGGCCAGGCGGCGGGCGGCGGCGTCGCGGGTGGGCGCGTAACAGATGAGCTTGGCCAGCATCGGGTCGTAGTGGGTGCCGATCTCGTCACCGTCCACCACCCCTGAGTCCAGGCGGAGGCCACCGGCTTCGAACTCGCTCTCCACGCCCGGGATCGCGAAGTGGTGGAGGGTGCCGTGGCCGGGCAGCCAGTCCTTGGCCGGGTCCTCGGCGTAGAGGCGGACCTCGATGGCGTGGCCGACCGGGCTGGGCGGCAGCGCGGGCAGGGCCAGCCCTTCGGCGATCTCGATCTGGAGCCGGACCAGGTCGACGCCGTAGACGCACTCGGTCACCGGGTGCTCGACCTGGAGCCGGGTGTTGGTCTCCAGGAAGTGGAAGCGGCCCCCGGCGAGCAGGAACTCCACCGTGCCCGCACCCTGATAGCCGATGGCTCTGGCGGCCTGCGTCGCCGCCTCGGCCAGCTCGCGGCGCAGCTCCGGCGTGACGGCGGGGGAGGGCGCCTCCTCGATCACCTTCTGGTGGCGGCGCTGGATCGAGCAGTCACGCTCGCCCAGCGCCCAGACCGTGCCGTGCGCGTCGGCCAGGATCTGCACCTCGACGTGCCGGGCTTGTTCCACCAGAGGTTCGACGAAGACCGTGCCGTCGCCGAACGCGGCCGCCGCCTCCCGCCGGGCGGCGGCCACCGCGTCGGGCAGCTCGGCGGGGTCCCGGACGATGCGCATGCCCCGCCCGCCGCCCCCGGCGGACGCCTTGACCAGCAGCGGCTGCTCGCCCAGGGTCTCCGCGACCTGGGCCGCCAGTTCGGCCGGATCCTGCGAGTCCGCCACCGTGACGCCCGGCAGCACCGGCACCCCGGCCCTGGCCATCAGCTCCTTGGCCTCGATCTTGGAGCCCATCGCCGCGATGGCCTCCGGCGGGGGCCCGATCCAGGTCAGCCCCGCGGCCTGTACGGCACGGGCGAACTCGGCGTTCTCCGACAGGAAGCCGTAGCCGGGGTGCACCGCGTCCGCCCCCGCGCGGGTGGCGGCCTCGATGACCAGGCCGATGTCCAGATATGCCTTCGGGTCGCCGTCCCCGAGGCGTACCGCGTGGTCGGCCTCGGCCACGTGCGGCGCGGCGGCGTCGGCGGCGGTGAACACCGCGACGGTCTCGATGCCCAGCTCCCGGCAGGTACGCAGCACCCGGCGGGCGATCTCCCCCCGGTTGGCCACCAGCAGGCGGGCGATGCTCGTACGGCTCATGTGGCGCTCACATCCGGAAGACGCCGAACCCGCCAGGCGCGGGTTCGGCGGCGTTGTTGATCGCGGACAGGCAGAGCCCGACCACGGTACGGGTGTCCCGGGGATCGATCACCCCGTCGTCGTAGAGCCGCCCCGACAGGAAGAACGCCAGCGACTCCGCCTCAACCTGGGACTCCACCATGGCGCGCATGGCCGCGTCCCCTTCCTCGTCGTAGACCTGCCCGCGCGACTCGGCGGCGGCCCGGCCGACGATGGACAGCACCCCCGCCAGCTGGGCCGGGCCCATCACCGCCGACTTGGCGCTCGGCCAGGCGAACAGGAAGCGCGGATCGAAGGCCCGCCCGCACATGCCGTAGTTTCCCGCGCCGTAGGAGGCGCCCAGGACGATCGTGATGTGCGGCACCGTGGAGTTGGCCACCGCGTTGATCATCATCGAGCCGTGCTTGACGATGCCGGAGCGCTCGTACTCCCGGCCCACCATGTAGCCGGTGGTGTTCTGCAGGAACAGCAGCGGCGTCCTGGTCTGGTCGGCCAGCTGGATGAACTGGGCGGCCTTCTGCGACTCGGCGCCGAACAGCACGCCGCGGGCGTTGGCCAGGATGCCGATCGGGTAGCCGTGCAGGGCCGCCCAGCCGGTGACCAGGCTGTCGCCGTACAGCGGCTTGAACTCGTCGAAGTCGCTGCCGTCCACGATGCGGGCGATCACCTCACGCGGGTCGAACGGCACCCGCAGGTCCTCCGGCACCACGCCGAGCAGTTCGTCCTCGTCGTAGACCGGGGCGGTGACCGGGCCGGGGGCGCGGCCGAGCTTGCGCCAGTTGAGGCGGCGCACGATGCGGCGGCCCAGCCGGAGCGCGTCCCGCTCGTCGGCGGCCAGGTGGTCGGCCAGGCCGGAGTCGCGGGCGTGCAGCAGCGCCCCGCCCAGCGACTCGTCGTCGGACTCCTCCCCGGTGGCCACCTTCACCAGCGGCGGGCCGCCCAGGAAGACCTTGGCCCGGTCCCGGACCATGACCACGTGGTCGCTCATGCCGGGCACGTACGCGCCGCCGGCGGTGGAGGTGCCGAAGACCAGCGCGATGGTGGGGACGCCCGCCGCCGACAGCCGGGTGAGGTCGCGGAAGACCTGGCCGCCCGGGATGAAGATCTCCTTCTGGGTGGGCAGGTCTGCGCCGCCGGACTCGACCAGGTTGATCAGCGGCAGCCGGTTCTTCAGCGCGATGTCGGCCGCCCGCAGCGTCTTGCGGAGCGTCCACGGGTTGGACGCGCCGCCCCGCACGGTCGGGTCGTTGGCGACGACCACGCACTCCACGCCCTCGACCACCCCGATGCCGGTCACCACGCTGGCCCCGACCGGGAAGTCGCTGCCCCAGGCGGCCAGCGGCGACAGCTCCAGGAAGGGGGAGTCGGGGTCCAGCAGTAGTTCCACCCGCTCCCTGGCCAGGAGCTTGCCCCGCTCCCGGTGCCGGTCGGCGTACTTGGGGCCGCCGCCGGCCACCGCCTTGGCGTGCTCGGCCGCCAGGTCGTCCAGTTTGGCGAGCATGGCGGCACGACGGGCGCCGTACTCGGGGGCTGCCGTGTCCAGCCCGCTGGCGATCAGACTCATGGGCACATTGTGCTCGGGGTCAGGTTCCGCAGTGCGTCCAGGTGCTCTTCCAGGAGGTCTGGGCGTAGCCGCCGCCCCAGATCACGCACTTGCCGGGGGCGGCCAGTTTGATCGGCCCGGCGTAGGCGGTGTACCGGCCCCAGTCGCGGCCGGTGGGGCCGTCCTTCACCAGCAGCACCGCGCCCATCCTGACCTTGCCCTCCAGTTCGTTCTTGGACAGCGTCACCACGCAGTAGCGGTTGTTGGCCGGGTTCTTCAGCAGGTAGGTGGTCGCCTTGCCGGACCAGCCGTGGGTGCCGATCACCCGGAACTGCCCGCCGCAGAGCCCGCGCGGCGTGTACGGGTTGGGCTTGGGCGCCGGCTTCGGCGTCGGCGACGGGCTGGGGGAAGGACTGGGCGAGGGGCTGGGGGAGGGAGTGGGGGAAGGGCTCGGCGTGGGACTGGGCGTGGGCTTCGGCGTCTGGGACGGTTTCACCGGCTGCTTGACCGGGACCACCGCCGCGCTCTTCACGGGCGCGGGCGACCTCCGGGGCGGCCGGGACGGCGAGCTCTCCGGGGTGGTGGCCGCCGGGGCGGGTAACGTCGGCGGCGCCGCCACCGGGACCGGGTCGGGCTGCTGGTTGGAGAGCACGGCGGCGGCGGTGACCGCCAGCGCCGAGACGGCCGCGGCGGCGGCCACGATCACCGGACGCCGCCGGTCGGGACGGCGTGCCGGGAGGGGAGCCGTGACCTTGGCGCCGCC
The DNA here is from genome assembly GCF_018476525.1 of Acrocarpospora catenulata. Classification (GTDB taxonomy): domain Bacteria; phylum Actinomycetota; class Actinomycetes; order Streptosporangiales; family Streptosporangiaceae; genus Acrocarpospora; species Acrocarpospora catenulata. Next base: position 17,336 of record NZ_JAHCST010000073.1, on the reverse strand, counting down.
CGTCAGATGCGCCACCACCGCCTCGGCGGTCGGCCGCCGCGCCGGGTCCTTCGCCAGGCAGGCGGTGACCAGCTCGCGCAGCTCGCCCGTCAGTTCGCCGAGGTCCGGCGGCTGGTGCAGGATGCGGTTCATCACCTTCGGGATCGAGTCCGCCCCGAACGCGGGGCGGCCGGTCGCCGCGAAGACGATGGTGACCCCCCAGGCGAACACGTCGGAGGCGGCCGTGGCCTGGCCGTCGGACATCACCTCGGGGGCCAGGTAGGCCGGGGTGCCCATGGTGGCGCCGGTGCCGGTGGTCTGCGGCGAGTCCAGCGCCTTGGCGACGCCGAAGTCGATCACCACCGGGCCCTCCGGGCCCATCAGCACGTTGGCCGGTTTGAAGTCGCGGTGGGTGATGCCCGCCCGGTGGATGGCGGCCAGCGCGGTGGCCGTGCTGATCGCCAGCCGGTCCAGCGCCGCCCCCCGGCGCGGGCCCTCCTGGTCGACCAGGTCGCGCAGGGAACTGCCGGGCACGTACTCGCTGACGATGTACGGCTGGTTGCCGGCCAGGTCGGCGTGGAGCACGGGGGCGGTGCAGAACCTGGCCACCCGCTGGGCCAGCGCCACCTCGTGCAGGAAGCGGGTCCTGGCCTCGGGGTCGGCGGTGAGCCGGGTGTGCAGCAGCTTGACGGCCACCTGTTCCCCGGATGGCCCGGTGCCCAGGAACACCACGCCCTGCCCGCCCTCGCCCAGGCGGCGCACGATCGTGAACGGCCCCAGCCGTACCGGATCCCCTTCCACCACTTCTCCCCGAAATATCGGTGCTCAAGTGGCTGAACGGTACCAGTGTCAGATGGCTTTGCCGGGATTGAGAATGTTCAGCGGATCGAAGACAGCCTTGATGCCCTGGTGCAGATCGGCCACCACCGGCCCGGCCTCAAGCGCCAGCCAGCGCCGCTTCAGCATCCCCACCCCGTGCTCCCCGGTGAGGGTGCCGCCGAGCGCCAGCGCGGCGCGGAACACCTCATCGGCCGCCGCCCACACGTGCTCGGGCGGCTCGGCCAGCCCGTGCTCGAAGATGAAGACCGGGTGCACGTTGCCGTCACCGGCGTGCGCGACCGTGCAGATCAGCACCCCGTGCCGGTCCCCGGCCGCCTCCACGGCCGAGATCATGTCGGGCAGCGCGGAACGCGGCACGCAGACGTCCTCCACCAGGCAGGCGCCGAGCCGCTCCTTGGCGTCGTAGGCCAGCCGCCGGATGCCGACCAACTCGGCGGACTCCTGCGGGGTGCTGGAGACGGCCGTGAACGACGCGCCGTTCTCGTCGCAGAGCTTGGCCATGCGCGCGGTGGCGGTGGCCGAGTCGGCGGCGTCGGACTGGGCGATCAGCATGGCCCGGGTCCCCGGCTCCAGGCCGATGTGCTTCCAGTCGTCGATGGCCTGGAGGGTGTTGCGGTCGATCAGCTCCAACATGGCCGGCTGGCAGCCGGCGGCAATGATCGCCGCCACCGCCGCCGCGGCGTCCCGGAGCGAGCCGAACTCGGCGGCCACCGTGGCCGGGGGCTCCGCGGGGGCGCGGCGCAGCCGTACGGTGGCCTCGGTGATCACGCCCAGGGTGCCTTCCGAGCCGACGAACAGGCTGGTCAGGTCGTAGCCGGTGACGCCCTTCATGGTGCGGCGGCCGGTGTTCAGCACCCGCCCGTCGGCCAGCACCACCTCGAGGCCGAGCGTGGAGTCCCGGGTCACGCCGTACTTCACGCAGCGCAGACCGCCCGCGTTGGTGGCCAGGTTGCCGCCGATGGTGGAGATCTCGTACGAGGACGGGTCGGGCGCGTACATGAGGCCGTGCACCCGGGCGGCGCGGTCCAGGTCGGCGGTGATCACGCCCGGCTGCACCACCGCGATCTCGTCGTCGGGGGAGAGTTCGGTGATGGCCGTCATCCGGTGCAGGGCGAGGACCAGGCACCCGTCGGTGGCGGTGGCCGCCCCGGCCAGGCCGGTGCCCGCGCCGCGCGGCACCACCGGCACCCGGTGCTCGGTGGCCCAGCGCAGGGTGGTCACCACGTCCTCGCGGGACTCGGCCAGCACGGCCCCGACCGCCTGCCCTGGCTGAAGATAGGTCCGGTCCCGGGTATAGGTGCCGACCACGTCGGGGTCCACGATCACCCGTCCCGGCGGCAGCGCCGCGATCAGATCTTTCACGCTTCGAACATAATCGCCAGCCGGAATGCTCAGGCCGTCGCATCGCCGTCCGTCGCATGAAAAATCCGAATCGATCACGGTTTCGCAACATCCACTGTTGACTTTACCGTTCCTTGACCTGTTGATCTAACGTCCGGCTTGCGACGTGTGTCATCCCCTGTGATTTCCGGGGTTTCGCACGTCGCAGGCGCGCGTCAACCCCTTGCGCGCTTGAAGGATGTCGCCCGGTAACCCCGGGCAGGGAGGGTCATACCTTGTCAAGCAGATCATCCTTAGGACGGACCCGGCGACTGGCCGCCGTGGCTTCCGTTCTCGGCCTCGCGGCTGCGGGGCTGGCGGCCATCCCCGGCGCGGCGGTCAACGCGGCGGCGGCCGACACGACGGTGGCCGACTGGGTGCCGTCAGCGAGCGACCACTACATCAACTACGCCTCGCCCATGGTCCAGGACGACGTCGGGGACGCCGGCGCGGAACGGGTGCCCACCGGGGCCAACAACCGGTCCGGCACGCCGGGGCAGATCGCCGCCGAGCGCTTCGACCGCAAGTTCGCCAGCGGCAACCCCGCCGCGGCGCGCGTGCTGGCCGGTCGGGAGCACCGGGCCATCAGGACCGGCCAGAACCCCTTCGAGTTCATCTACAAGAAGGCCAAGACCAAGCAGACGGCGAAGTTGCTGACGCTGCTGGTGGAGTTCAACGAGAACGCCAACGACGACTTCTCCGGCTTCAGCCGCCAGAAGTCCACCGCGGAACCGAACACCTGCGTGGTCGAGCCGCCCGGCACCAAGCAGAACGGCCCGCTGCACAACAAGATCCCGAACCCGGCCACCCTGCCGGGACCGGGCAAGGACAACAACTCCATGTGGGTGGCGGACTTCAGCACCGACCACTACAACAAGATGCTCTACTCCGACAAGGGCATCACCACCCGCGTCCGCCCCGACCTGAAGGACCCGCGGGACGGCAGGAACGGCATCGACATCTCCGGCTTCACCATGAAGAAGATGTACGAGGAGATGTCCAAGGGCGCCTACACGGTCACCGGCCAGGCGGTCGGCTGGATCAAGGTCCCGCACTCGGAGGCCTGGTACGGCGCCGCCCGCTGCAACCCCGGCGGCGGGAACGCCCCCCAGAACATGTCCGGCCACCCCGACAACCCGGCCGGCGCGTCCCGCCTGGCCATCGACGCGATCAACGCGCTGGCCGCGCAGCAGCCGAACTTCCCGTGGGCCGACTACGACCTGGAGGACACCTCCGACGCGGACGGCGACGGCAACGTGCTGGAGCCGGACGGTGTGGTCGACCACCTGGTGCTGGTGCACGCCGGTGAGGACAAGTCGGGCGGCGGTGGCGCCGAGGGCACCTACGCCATCTGGGCGCACTCCTCCTCCATCCCCGGCGGCTACACCATCCCGGGCAGCAACAAGAAGATCGCCAACTACATCGTGCAGCCCGAGGACTCCGGCGTCGGCGTCTTCGCCCACGAGTACGGCCACGACCTGGGCCTGCCCGACCTGTACGACGCCAGCGGCGCCGGCGACTCCGCCGTGGACTTCTGGGACCTGATGTCCACCGGCTCGCACTCCGGCCCGATCTTCCAGTCCATGCCGACCCACATGGGCCTGTGGGACAAGTGGGTGCTCGGCTGGGCCAACCCGAAGGTGATCAACCCCGGTGACGGCACCAAGCTGGTCACCGTCGGCCAGACCTCCAACACGCCCAAGCTCACCGAGGACGGCGTGCGGATCAACCTGCCGGACAAGCACGTGGTCATGACCACGCCGCACAGCGGGGCCAATGCCTGGTGGTCCGGCAACGACCAGAACTGGGCCGACTCGAAGATCACCCGCACCGTGCAGGTCCCGGCCGGGTCCGACGCCAGGTTCTGGATGTGGAACGACTACGTCATCGAGTCCGACTGGGACTTCGGCTTCATCGAGGTGTCCACCGACGGCGGAACCACCTGGGCCGAGCAGAAGGTCTACGCCGAGGACGGCACGCTGGTCACCACCGACGACAGCTACTCCGACCCCAACGGCCGCCTGCACGACTACGGCAACAAGAAGTACGGCCTGACCGGTGACACCCACGGCTGGCGCCACGACTACGTGGATCTGGCCCCGTTCGCCGGGACCACCGTCCAGCTTCGCCTGCGGTACAACACCGACGCGGCGGCCCTGGAGCGCGGCTGGTTCGCCGACGACTTCGCGGTGACCGTCGGCGGCGCCACCGTGTGGAGTGACGACGTGGAGTCCGGCGCCAACGGCTGGACCGCCACCACCGGCACCTTCACCGACAGCACCGGCGCCGGGTGGACCAGGCACAGCGGCGACGTCCAGGCGGCCCAGTACTACCTGGCCGAGTGGCGGAACCTGGACGGCTTCGACAACGGCCTGGCCTACACCTACGACACCAACTACCAGCGCGACGACAAATGGAGCGTGGAGAAGATCAAGTACAACGCCCCCGGCCTGCTGGTCTGGCTGCGGGACGCCTCGTACAGCCTGAACAACCCGGCGGCCAACACCTTCACCCTTCCGTCGGTGGGGTCGAAGGGCCAGTTGCTCCTGGTGGACTCCCACTTCGACCCGCTCCGCAGGTCCGGCGTCGCGGCCACCAAGGACACGAGCACGCTGAAGAACCTTCCGTCCCGTCCGCAGTCCTCCGACGTGGCGTTCGGCTTCAACAAGACCTACCCGTTCCGGGAGTGCCTGGAAGGGGCGGGCGAGCCGTTCAGCATGTACTGCACGGACTTCCCGGCGCAGAACCCGGTCAAGGAGTTCACCGACGCCAAGACCTGGTACCCGGGTCTGGAGTTCCGCAACGGCGGCCTGTTCTACCGCTACAGGGACGGCTCCGTGGTGGTCCCGTCGCGGGGCAACCAGCCGTACTCGACCAGGATCGTCAACCCCGACGGTTCCCCGGCGACCGAACTCTACGGAGAGGACGTCAACGGGTTCCTGCTCGGCAGCGGCAACCCCGGTGACGAGGGCAAGGCGGCGGGCGTGCAGATCAAGCTGCTCAGCCCGCTCCCGCTGAACCTGGGTGTCATCCTCCAGGTGACCGCGGCCAAGAAGTAACCGCGTTTCGCGGAAAGCGGCGGGCGTCCGGGACCTCCCGGGCGGCCGCCGTCGTTTGACCGGCCGTGTGAAATTTCCGGTCTCATTACGGTTTCGCAACATCCATAGTTGACTTTCCCTTTCTCCAGCGGGTTGATCTAACGTCCCGCATGCGGCGCACGTGCTGTGCCGTCACAGGCAGGGAGGGACAGACTTGTTTCCGAGAGCATCCTCAAGAGCCCGCCGATTAACCGCCATCGTGCCCGCCCTCGGCCTCGCGGCGGCCGGGCTGGCGGCCATCCCGGCCGGCGCGGCTGACGCGACGGCGGCCAACTGGGTCCCGTCGGCGAGCGACCACTACATCAACTACGCCCCGCCGATGATCCAGGACGATGTCGCGGCGGCCGACACCGAGCGGCTCGGCCGGGAGGCCAAGGACGCCACCGCGCTCACCGGCCAGGACATCGCCAAGGAGGTCGACCGCAAGTACGCGAGCGGAAACCCCGGCGCCGCCAGGATCCTGGCGCGCAACGAGCGGGAGGCGCTGCGCACCGGCAAGAACCCCTTCGAGTTCATCTACAAGAAGGCCAAGACCAAGCAGACGGCGAAGCTGCTGACACTGCTGGTGGAGTTCAACGAGAACGCCAACGACGACTTCTCCGGCTTCAGCCGCCAGAAGTCCACCGCCGAGCCGAACACCTGCGTGGTCGAGCCGCCCGGCACCAAGCTGAACGGCCCGCTGCACAACAAGATCCCGAATCCGGCCACCTTGCCCGGGCCGGGCAAGGACAACAACTCGATGTGGGTCGACGACTTCTCCGCCGACCACTTCAACAAGATGCTCTACAGCACCACCGGGATCACCAAGCGGGTCCGCCCCGACCTGACCGACCCCCGGGACGGGAAGAAGGGCATCGACATCTCCGGCTCCACCATGAAGAACATGTACGAGGAGATGTCCAAGGGCGCCTACTCGGTCAGCGGCCAGGCGGTCGGCTGGATCAAGGCCCCGCACTCCGAGGCCTGGTACGGCGCCGCGGCCTGCGTGGCGGGCGAGGACAACGCCCCGCAGAACACCAACGGCCACCCCGACAACCCGCTCGGCGCGGCGGCGCTCGCCGTCGACGCGATCAACGCGCTGGCCGCCCAGCAGCCGAACTTCCCGTGGGCCGACTACGACCTGGAGGACATCTCCGACGCCGACGGCGACGGCAACCTGCTGGAGCCGGACGGGGTCATCGACCACCTGGTGCTGGTGCACGCGGGTAAGGACAAGTCGGGCGGCGGTGGCGCCGAGGGCACCTACGCCATCTGGGCCCACGCCTCGACGATCACCGGGGGTTACACCATCCCCGGCACCAACAAGAAGATCGCCAACTACATCGTGCAGCCCGAGGACTCCGGCGTCGGCGTCTTCGCCCACGAGTACGGCCACGACCTGGGCCTGCCCGACCTCTACGACGTGACCGGCGCCGGCGACACCAGCGTTGAGTTCTGGTCGCTGATGTCCACCGGCTCGCACTCCGGCCCGATCTTCCAGTCACTCCCCGCGCACATCGACCTCTGGGGCAAGTGGGTGCTCGGCTGGGCCAACCCCAAGACGCTCAACATGGGCGACGGCACCAAGACGATCACCGTCGGCCAGTCCTCCAACACGCCCAAGTTCACCGAGGACGGCGTCCGCATCAACCTGCCGGACAAGTCCACCGAGCTGACCGTGCCGCACAGCGGCGGCAACGCCTGGTGGACCGGCTCCGACCAGAACTGGGCCGACTCGAAGATCACCCGCACCGTGCCGGTCCCGGCCGGGTCCGACGTGAAGTTCTGGATGTGGAACGACTACGTCATCGAGGACGAGTGGGACTACGGCTTCGTCGAGGTGTCCACCGACGGCGGCGCCACCTGGCACGAGCAGAAGGTCTACGACGAGAGCGGCACGCTGGTCTCCACCGACGACGGCTACGGCGACCCCAACAAGCGCCTGAAGGACTACGGCGACAAGAAGTACGGCCTGACCGGCACCACCGAGGGCTGGCGGCACGACTACGTGGACCTCACCCCGTTCGCCGGCCAGACCGTGCAGCTGCGCCTGCGGTACGCCACCGACGCCGCGTTCATGGAGCGCGGCTGGTTCGCCGACGACTTCGCGGTGACCGCCGCCGGCGCCACCGTGTGGAGCGACGACGTGGAGTCCGGCGCCAACGGCTGGACCGCCACCACCGGCACCTTCACCGACAGCAAGGGCCAGGGCTGGAAGATCCACAGCGGCACCGAGATCACCGACCAGTTCTACCTGGCCGAGTGGCGGAACCTGGACGGCTTCGACAAGGGCCTGGCCTACACCTACGATACCAACTACCAGCGCGACGGCGTCTGGAACGTGGAGAAGATCAAGTACAACGCGCCCGGCCTGCTGGTCTGGCTGCGGGACGCCTCCTACTACGAGCAGAACAACCCGGCGCTGCACACGGCCGAGCTGCCGTCCTACGGCTCCAAGGGCGGGCTGCTGCTGGTCGACTCGCACTTCGACCCGCTGCGCAGGACCGGCGTGGCCGCCACCAAGGATCCCAGCACGAGTAAGAACATCCCGATGCGTCCGCAGGCGTCCAACGGGGCATTCGGCTTCAACAAGACCTACCCGTTCAAGGAGTGCCTGGAGGCGGCGGGCGAGCCGTACAGCATGTACTGCACGAACTTCCCGGCGCAGGATCCGGTCAAGGAGTTCACCGACGCCAAGACCTGGTACCCGGGCTTCGAGTGGCGGGGCGGCACCTCGTTCATCAACCGGAGCCGGGACGCCTCCGCAGTGGTCCCCGCCAAGGACAACCAGCCGTACGGCGTACGGGTCGTTAAGCCCGACGGCACCCCGGCGACGGAGGTCTACGGCAGCCAGCTCCTGGGCTTCACCCTGGGCACCGGCAACCCCGGCGACGAGGGCAAGGCACTCGGCGCGAAGATCAAGCTGATCACCCCACTCCCGCTCAACCTGGGCGTGATTCTTCAGGTGACAGCACCAAAGAAGTGAGCCAAGCCCTGTATTTCGTGGTTCCCTTCGAACGGGATATCGGTAGGGATTGATGCGCGAAATACAGGGCTAGCATGTGATCATGCGCAGCAAGGCTGAGCACACGGCGGCCGTCCGGGAGAACCGGAGGGCCGCCGTCGTGGTCAACACCAAGTCCCGGCGCGGTCGCAAGCACTACGACGAGGTGCTGCGGCTGATCAGGGCCGCCGGGTTCGCCCCGCTCGGAGTCTTCCCGGTGGAGGACCCCCGGCGGCTCCGCGCGCTGCTGGACGAGGCGCTCGGGCTGGAGCCCGACCTGCTCGTCGTGGGCGGCGGCGACGGCACGCTGAGCAGCGCCGTCAAGCACCTCACCCACCGCGACGTGGCCCTCGGCGCGCTCCCGCTGGGCACCACCAACAACTTCGCCCGCAGCCTCGGGCTGCCGCTCACCCTGGCCGGGGCGGTGCGGATCTTCACCGAGGGCAAGGTGGCCGACATCGACGTGGGCCTGTGCGGCGACCGCCCGTTCGCCAACCTGGCCAGCTTCGGCGTCTCCGTGGAGGTGGCCGGCACCGTGAAACCCTGGCTGAAGCGGGCGCTCGGCCGGCCCGCCTACCCGCTGACCGCCCTCACCGTGCTGCCCGGCCACAGCCCCTTCCGCGCGTACGTGACCGTGGACGGCGTCCGCCACGAACTCCTCACCCACCAGCTCAACATCGCCAACGGCCGCTTCCACGGCGGCTGGCAGATCGCTCGCGACATCAGCATCGACAACCGGCAGCTGGTCGCCTACCAGCTGGGGTCGGGCAAGCGGTTAAGGCTGCTGGTGGAGACCCTCGTCCGGGCCACCACCGGCAAGTGGCGGAGCCTGGCCGGCGGCCCGTTCGTGGTCGGCCGGGAGATGCTCATCGAAACCGACCCCCCGATGGCCGCCGACATCGACGGCGAGGTACGGCTACGCACCCCCCTGACCCTCACCACCATCCCCAACGGCGTCCGTGTCATGGTCGGGCAGGATTTCGTCGACACGTGAGGCCAGACCCCGGTAGGCGGGGCGGAGCAGGTCGAGCAGCGGAATGTGCCGGATCTTGATGGGCGGCGGCTCCAGTGCCCGCAGCAGCAGGTCGGCCGGGGCGGCGGCCTCCCGATGGGCCCTCAGCCGGGCCACCGAGACCCCGGTCCCGTAGAAGTCGTCCATCCGCTCCGCGAACGGAACATCCTCGATCTCCCTGTCCTGGAAGTCGTTCATCGCACCGCCTCCGGGTCCAGCCGGAACAGCTCGCGCAGCTGCTCGGCGGAGAGCTCGGCGATCCACTCCTCGCCGGCGCCCACCACCCGCTCGGCCAGCGCCTGCTTCCGCTCGATCAGCTCGTCCACCCGCTCCTCCAGCGTCCCCGCGCAGATGAACTTCCGCACCTGCACGTTCCGGGTCTGCCCGATGCGGAAGGCCCGGTCGGTGGCCTGGTTCTCCACCGCCGGGTTCCACCACCGGTCCACATGGATCACCTGGGTGGCGGCGGTCAGGTTCAGCCCGGTCCCGCCCGCCTTCAGCGAGAGCAGGAAGATCATGGGTTCGTCGTCCTCCTGGAACCGGGTCACCAGCTCGTCCCGCCGTCGCTTGCTCAGACCCCCGTGCAGCCAGAGCACCGGCCGCTCCAGCCGGGCCTCCAGGTACGGCTGGAGCAGGGTGCCGAACTCGGCGTACTGGGTGAACACCAGCGCCTTGTCGCCCTCCGCCAGGATCTCCTCGGCGATCTCCTCCAGCCGCGCCAGCTTGCCGGACCGCCCGTCCAGCCGGGAGCCGTCCTTGAGCAGGTGGGCCGGATGGTTGCAGACCTGCTTGAGCCGGGTCATGGTGGCCAGCACGTTGCCGCGCCGCTCGATGCCGTCGCTGTCCTCGATCCGGCCCATGCCCTCGATCAGCACCCGCTGGTAGAGGGCGGCCTGCTCGGGGGTGAGCGTGCACCAGACCTTCATCTCCAGCTTCTCCGGCAGGTCGGAGATGATGCTCTTGTCGGTCTTCAGGCGGCGGAGCACGAACGGGCCGGTGGCGCGGCGCAGGGCCGCCATCGCGGTCTCAGACCGGCGCGTCTCGATCGGCTCCTGGTAGCGCTCCCGGAAGAGCCGGGCCGGGCCGAGCAGGCCGGGGTTGCAGAACTCCATGATCGACCACAGCTCGGCCAGGTGGTTCTCCACCGGGGTGCCGGTCAGCGCGACCCGGTTCCGCGCCCGGATGCCGCGCACCGCCTGGGCCTGCCTGGCCGCGCTGTTCTTGATCGCCTGGGCCTCGTCGCAGACCACCCGCTCCCAGGCCCGCCCGGCCAGCGCGGGCAGGTCGCGCAGGGCCGTGCCGTACGTGGTGATGACCAGGTCGGCGGCGCGCACCGCCTCGTCGAGCTCCTCGTCGCGGCGGCGGGCGCCCCCGTGGTGGATGTAGAGGCGCAGGCTCGGCGCGAACCTGGCCGCCTCCTTCTGCCAGTTGCCGACCAGCGACATCGGGCAGACCAGCAGGGTGGGCTCCGGCTTTCCGGCCTCCCGTTCGGCCAGCAGCAGCGCCAGCGTGGTGACCGTCTTGCCCAGCCCCATGTCGTCGGCGAGGATGCCGCCGAGCCCGAGCCCGTTCAGGAACCCCAGCCAGGCCAGCCCCCGCTCCTGGTACGGCCGGAGCGTCCCGTGCAGCGTCACCGGCGTGGGCACCGGCCGCAGCCGCCGTTCGGTCTCACCGGAGAGCAGGTCGCCGAGCAGCCCGTCGGCGTCCACCGCCACCAGCGGCAGCTCCTCCACGCCGCCGACCACGACCTCGCGGATCACCTCGCCCACGGTCAGCTCCCCGGCCCTGCGCTGCTCCATGGCCCGCAGCGCGGCCTTCAGCTGCCCGTCCGCCAGCTCCACCCAGCCGCCGTCCACCCGCACCAGCGGCACCCGCCGCCGCGCCAGCTCGGCCAGCTCGGCCTCACCGATCACCTGGTCGCCCACCATGAGATCGACGCGGAAGTCCACCCGCTCGCCCAGCCCCTGCCCGCCGGGGTCGCGCCGGGCCCGGGTGGTCATCTTCACCCCCAGCCGGGTACTGCCCACCCAGGGCGGCAGCGTGACCTCGAAGCCGGCCGCCCCGAGCAGCGGCGCGTTGTGCCGGAGGAACCCGAACGCGCCCCGGGTGTCCACGGTCACCTCCGTCGGGTACGGCACCCGAAGCGCCCGGTCGAGGTCCGGGTAGAGCCGAACCGCCCTGGTCAGCCCGCCGCGCAACGCCTCCACCGGGTCGGCCTCGATGCCGGGCAACCCTTCTCCGGCCCACACCCGTGCCGCGCTGATCCGCACCTTCGGATCCTCCGTGGACACCAGGTCGAACGCCACCCGCCAGTCGTCGCCCTCCAGAGCGGGCTCCACCAGCCGGAACCCCAGCCGGATCGGGCCGTCGAAGCGGTGCGCCGCGTCGAACCAGGCGGTCAGCGCACGGGTCAGCTCAACCGCCTCGTCCTGTTCCACCTCGGTGAGCCGGGGGTCGGGGTCGGTCAGCGCCAGCAGCCACCTGTCGGCGAGCGCGGCCTTGCGGCCGGGCCGGTAGGCGCCGATCAGCCGTTCCGGGAAGGCCTTGCGCGCCGTGCGGTCCACCAGCGCGTCCAGCGTCTCGCGGAGCACCCCGGCCGACGGCCGCTCCCGCTCCACCGCCCGGCACACCGGCGGCATGGCCAGCGCCAGCTCCCGGAACCGGGCCGCGTCCTGGCCGGTCAGCACCGGCCGCCAGCGGGCCTCCTCAGCGAGCAGTTGCGGCAGAATGCGGCCCCGGCGGACGAGGTCGCGGGCGAACTCCTCCACCACGCCGAAGTACCGCACCGAAGGGCCGGGCAGGGCGTCGTCGGCGGCGCCGTACCGGACCGGGACCCGCCAGCGGCCCGGCCGGGGCGCGCGGGCCTGGACCGGCAGGCCCGATTCCGGTGACGGCAGCGGTCCACGCGCCGTGCTCGGCAGCAGCAGGACGACGGAGCCCTCGGCCCGCTCAGAGCTGGCGAAAGGGTGGTCGCGGACCTCCGCGCGGGAAGTGGCGGTCCGGGGCAGCGCGGCGTCCTCCACCCACCACGCGATCCGGTCTCCCGTCCACACCGCGTGCGCCACCCTCGTCCCCACGCCGTTCAAGCTAGCAGCGCCGCCGGACCGCTCCGGCCCTACAGCACCGCATAATCCGCATCCCGGGCGTCGGTGATCGCCATGTGGCCGGGCGCGTGCCCGATCGCGAACGGCAGCGCGGCGGCCATCACCGCGGCCTGCGTGGTCACGCCGCAGGCCCAGAAGACCGGGAGCTCGCCGGGGCGGATCTCGACCGGGTCGCCGAAGTCGGGCCGGTCCAGGTCGGTCACCCCGATCTCCTCGGGCGCCCCCACATGCAGGGGGGCGCCGTGCACCGCCGGGTAACGAGCGGTCACCCGTACGGCGGTGGGCACCAGACCGGCCGGGACCGGCCGCATCGACACCACCAGCGGCCCGGTGAACACGCCCGCCGGGACGCAGGGCAGCGAGGTGCGGTACATCGGCACGTTCACCCCCGCCTCGATGTGCCGCACCGGCACCCCGGCCCGCAGCAGCGCCTCCTCGAAGGTGAAACTGCACCCGAACAGGAACGGAACCAGATCCTCCCGCCAGTGCGCGGTCACCTCGGGCAGCTCCGCCACCGGCGCGCCGTCCCGGTAGACCACGTAGGCGGGCAGGTCGGTACGGAGATCCCCCGCGAACAGCGCGGTCCGGGTCGCGCCGGGATCGCCCACGTCCAGCACCGGGCAGGGCCGCGGATTGCGCTGCGCGAACAGCAGCAGGTCGAAGGCGTGCTCCCTGGGGACCGCGAGCAGGTTCGCCTGCGTCCAGCCGGGGCACCACCCCGCTGTGGGAACCCGTTCCCCGCGCCGGAACCGCAGCCGCGCCTGCGCCGGAGTCAGCTCCATGTCCTCCAGCATGGCCGACCGAGGAACCGGGTGGGCGGCCAGGCCCGTTAGCAGTTCGTAGTCAGATCGTCTGGCTCCCTTTAGTTGGTGATTGAGAGGATCCGTCCCTGTGACCCGGTTCTCCCTGGTGCCCCTCTCCCTGCGGCGGCGATTCGTGATCGAATCCCTGCTCGCCCAGGACGACGAGAGCGACCTCTACCTCGCGCGGCCCAGGAACAACGGCACGGGACCGCTCACCCTCCGCGTCTACCAGCCGGGCCGCTGGCTGGACGAACCCCTGCTGGACCGCCTCACCGGCCAGCCCGTGGCCGGACTGCTCGGGTACGGCAGGGCCGGGTCCGGCGCCGGCGACCTGCCCTGGCTCACCCAGGTCCACCAGCCCGCCGGCTCCCTGCGCGGCCTGATGACCGGTGAACCCTGGACGGAGGAGCGGGCCAAGGAGGTGGTCGCCGCGGTCGCCGACCTGGCCGCCGCCTGGCGCGCGGCCACCGACCGGGACCTCGGCGACTTCCGCCCCGAGGACCTCACCGTGAGCGGCTTCGAACCGCTCACCCTGAGCGTGGGCCTGATCCCGCGCCCCGCCAGGTACGGCTGGAGCCGCCCACCCGCGCCGGAGAGCCAGGCAGGGGAGAACGGCGACCCCGCCACCTGGTGGGCGCTGGGCGTGGTCGTGCACGAGCTGCTCACCGGCCGGCCGCCCGAGTTCACCCCGGGCGAGCCCGCCGTCGAGCTGGGCGAGGCCGGTCCCGGCCGGTGGCGCCCGCTGCTGGCGGGCCTGCTCACCGTGGACCCGCAGGCCCGCTGGACCGGCCGCGAGGTGGCCGCCTGGCTGGCCGGGGGCACGCCCGCCGTCACGCCCGACCGGGTCCCCGAGCCGATCCGCTTCGAGGGCCGCGAGCACCGCACTCCCGCCGCGCTGGTCGCCCACATGACCGCGCACCCCGCCGACACCGAACGGTGGCTCCTCGAGGGCGGCGACGTGCTCCTGGCCAACTGGCTGGATCTGGACGTCGGCGACCGGAAACTGGACCGGGCCCTGCTGGAGGAACCGCCCCCGCTGGTGCTCACCGGGCTGGCCGCCACCTTCACCCCCGGCCTGCGCCCCCGCTACCGAGGCTTCGCCGTGGACGCGGACGGGCTCAGGGAACTGGCCTCCGGGGACACCACCGGCCACCTCGTACTGGCCGAGGTGCTCACCTCCGGGGCCCTCGCCCACGTCGCCCGGCACCCGTGCGGGCACCAGGCCTGCGCCGGGGCCGACTGCCGTGAGGTGGCCCGGGTCCGCGACGAGCTGCCCATCATCCTCGCCCAGGCCAGGGACGTGCTGGACCAGATGCGCGAGCGCACCGGCGAGATCGTCGCCCGGGAGTGGAACCGGGGCGTCGCGGTGGCCGTGGAGACCACCCTGGACCCCGGCGCCATCCGGCGGCACCGTCGCCGCCTCCGCCTGGAGGGCCTGTCCTCGCTCGGCAAGGGCGGCCCCGCCTGGGTCGACTGGTGGCGCGAACAACGTCGGTACGCGCTGGACGGCCGCACCGACGAACTGGCCACCCGGGCGGCCCTGATGGTGGTCGTCCTGCTCACCGCCGGGGCCGAGGTGGCGGGCCGCCAACTGGCCGAGGAGAACCGCCGCGAACTGGCCCGCCGCCGCGACGAGGCCGCCGACCAGGGCCGCGCCGCCCTGGCCAGGGCGCAGGAGGGCGCGCTCACGCTTCTCGGCGAGATCCGGCGACGTGGACCGGTGGTCCTCCGGAAGATCGCGATCACCCTGCTGGAACTGGCCGAGAAGGCCGCAGCTCAAATACGGGCCTTCCGCGCACGTAACCGCACCCGCGTCAAGTCCTGACTGTGACATTGGCCGCGCCTCCGGCACGGCGGCCCGGCCGCTTCGCAGCCGGTGTCTTCCCTCTCTCCGGTCGCTGCGCTCCCTCCGTTCAGTCCAGACACCGGCGCGGCCGGGCAAACCCCACATACGACTACCGGAGTCGATTGCCGGGTGGGTTGGTTTCTAAGGGGTGGCCTGGGAATCCTGTTAACAGAATGTGACAGTTGACCGAATTGGATTGCGGGAACGGACATGTGCGGCACTTGGCCCGTACGATCGTATTTGTGGCGATCGGTCCCCTGATCAAAGACCTTCGGGAAGCCGCCGGATTATCTCAAGCAGAGCTCGCCCGCCTTTGCTGCGATATTTCGGGACGCACGACGGTTACTCGGGAGATGGTGTCGCGGTGGGAGAACGGGAAGCGCCAACCCACGTTCTGGCTGCCGCATATCGCGAGAGCCCTGGACGTCGACGTCCGGGTGCTGGAACTCGGGCAGGCACGGCGGCGCGCGTTCGTGCTGCCCGCCCTGTCCGGCTCGTTCGGCGCGCTCAGCCCGCCGAACCTGCGCTTACCCGCCCACTCCCACGACTCGGCGGCCGAGATCGTCTCCGCCATCGCGGCCGGTGACACCGGCCCGCTGGCCACCGTGCAGACCTCGCACGAGACCGACCTGCTGATCTCCCACTTCGCCTCCGGGGACGCGGCCACCTCGCGCCGCCTGGTGCGCTGGCTGGAGGAGGGCCCGGCCGTGCTCCGGGTGAACGCCTGCGGCATCGTGGCCAAGTCGGCCCGTCCGGAACTGGTGGACTCGGCCACCCACGCGCTCCGCCGGGACCACGAGATCCGCGACCTCTACCTGCGCGCGGTCGGCAACCGGGTGGGCACCAGCCCGCAGGCGCTGATCAAGGAGCTGTACAACCCGAGGGACGCGGGCGCCCGCTGGTGCTCGGCGATGCTCCTTCGGGATCATCCGGACGAAAGCACCACTTCCGCCCTGCGCGCCGCATTGCGGTCCGAGCCAATATCCGAAAATATCCGGACTATTGGCATGATCCTTAGTGGAGTGGACCCGTGCATCTGATCGAGATCAAGAACGGCGAGCTGATCGAGACGCTCCAGGCCCGGCTGGCCGAGCTCGACATCGCCAACGGCGCCATCGTCTCGCTGATCGGCGGGGTGGACTCGTTCCGGCTCTCCACCATGCCGGCCGCGGACGCCACCAAGGACATCGTCACCGACTATGACGTCCCGGCTGAGATGACCGGCACCGGGGAGATTGTCAACGGCGCCCCGCACATCCACGTGGTGATGGCGATCGAGGGCGACAAGGGCGTTTCCGGTCATCTGCACGCGGCCACGGTCGGCACGTGGTTCGCCAATGTCTATGTCGTGCCTCTTGATGCCTGATTGTCCTCAGCTGGCCACCCTCGCGGGCTACCCCCAGAAAGGCGGCTTTCCCCTTTCCTAGGGACCGTGAATTCCCCCCCGCCCGAGAAGCCGCCGCTTCCCGTCGTGCCGGAGGGTGTCGACGTCAGCGTCCCCAACGTCGCCCGCATGTACGACTACCTGCTGGGCGGCAAGGACAACACGCTGATCGACCGGGCCTGCGCGGACGAGGTGGTCCGCCAGGTCCCGCCGGTCAGGGAGATCGCCTGGGCCAACCGGCGGTTCCTCGGCCGGGCGGTCCGGTTCCTGGCGGGCGAGCGGCGCATCCGCCAGTTCATCGACATCGGGGCCGGTCTGCCCGGCCAGGAGAACGTGCACGAGATCGCCCAGCGGGCGGACCCGGAGTCCCGGGTCGTCTACGTGGACCACGACCCGATCGTGCTGGCGCACGCGCGGGCGCTGCTGGCCCGCGACAGCCGTACCGTGGCGGTGGAGGGGGACGTGCGCAAACCCGCCGACATCCTCGCCGACGCCGAGGTGCGCGGGCTCATCGACTTCGCCCAGCCGGTGGCGCTGTTGCTGCTGGCGGTGCTGCACTTCGTGACGGACGCCGAGCACCCGCACCAGGTGGTGGCCACGCTGCTCGCCGCCCTGCCCCCCGGCTCCTGCCTGGTCATCTCGCACCTGCACCGGGACCCCGTACTACACCCGCTGGTGGACTGCTACGAGGGTGCCACCTCGCCCGCCGTCCCCCGCACCACGGCTGAGATCGCCGCCTTTTTCGACGGCCTGAAACTGGTCGAACCCGGCTTGGTCGGCCTACGCCGCTGGCGTCCCGACGAATGGATCCTCGCCTCCGACCCAGACGTGCCCATTCTCGGCGGCGTCGCCGTCAAGCTGTGACATAGGCCCGCTGTGACATTGGCCGCGCCTCCGGCGCGGCGGG
>NZ_JAHCST010000072.1 GCF_018476525.1 Acrocarpospora catenulata | reverse complement strand
GGCCCCCTGCCCGCACTCCGGGCAGCCCGCCCGGCGCCCCGGTCGCTTCACCGAGAAGACCGGCGGCAGTTCGGGCGGCAGGCCGCCGCGGAACCGGCCGAGCACCTCGTCCGCCCGCGGCGCGCACCCGCCCCGCCCGCCCGAGCACCGGAAGGCGACACGGCTCTCGGCGAGGCGGGCGAAGCAGTACGGGCAGGTGATCAAGGTTTACCCCATCTTCATGCGGCGGACCGGCGGGTCGAGCAGGGTGACGTCGCCCTCGGCGAAACAGCGCAGCCAGTACGGCCTGGCCTGCTTGGGCACGGGCAGCGAGAGCCGTACCGGGGTGGTGAGCTCGGTCCACTCGCCC
Organism: Acrocarpospora catenulata; assembly: GCF_018476525.1. Taxonomy (GTDB): domain Bacteria; phylum Actinomycetota; class Actinomycetes; order Streptosporangiales; family Streptosporangiaceae; genus Acrocarpospora; species Acrocarpospora catenulata. The sequence goes on along the minus strand of NZ_JAHCST010000072.1, from coordinate 45,372 downwards.
AGCACCCGGCCGTCGTCGGCGGTGAGCGGCTGGATCGGGCCCGGTTTGAGCACCAGGGTGAGCCGGGCCAGCCGGGCGGGCCGGTCCGCCGTCACCTCCACCAGCAGGGCGCGTTTCCAGACCGGGCCCTCGGTGCGCAGGTCGTACCTGACCGGCTGGACGGCCGGGACGTGGGCGGTGACGGCCGGGCCGCGCAGGCGTTCGCCGTGTACCAGCGCGGTGGGCACCACCTCCACGGTGACCGGCTCGTCCTCGGGCAGGTCCAGCCGGATGCCGCCCTGGGCGCGGTAGGCGGCGGCCGTCACCAGCAGCCGTCCGGCGCCCCAGCCGACCTCCACCTCGGGCACCTCGGCGGGCCAGTCCAGGCCGACCAGCACGGCGGGCCCCCGGCGTTCCGCGGTCACCGCCGGGGCGGTCAGGTGCACGTACTGGCGGTGCGCGCCGACCGTGACCAGCTCCCCGGAGACGGTCAGCGCCAGCACCACCCCGGTCTCCGGCCGGATCAGGTGGCCCTCGGGCACCGGCGTGGCCGCCAGCGCCCGCCCCACCCCGCGCGCCTCGACCGGCGACAGCGTGGTGCCCGGCGGCCACGGCGGGGGCCCGGGCAGCAGGCGGAACTCCAGCAGCCCGGTGCGCGGCTCGGCGCAGCGCAGCAGCAGGCGGCCGTCCGGGGCGGGGGAGACGGTTAGCTCGGGCACCGGCTCCGGGCGGGCCATCGGGGTGACCGTGCGGTGCAGGCCGGGGGTGCTCACCCCGCTGCCATCCGGGGTCGGGTAGACCGCGTAGACCAGGTAGCGGTGGCCGGTGCCGTTGCGGACGTTCCGGTCGCGGAACCCCGAGCCCTCCACCGGCACCGGGACGCCGTCGCGGAGCACCACCACGCCGATCGCCTCCGGCGGGGTGGTCCAGCGGCCGGTGACCACCCCGTCCCCGGCCGTCAGGCGCAGGTCGCGGGGCTCGGGCCGTACCGTCAGGGGTTCGGCGGCGGCCGGGGCGGCGGTGGCCTCGCCGCGGCGGGCCAGCACGGTGTAGCGGACCGGCACGTTGACCGGGGGCGCGCCGTCCACGGCCCGGCCGGGACCGGCCTCGGCCACCGGGAACGGGACGCCGTCCCTGCGCACCTCGTAGTCGATCTCGCCCGCCCTGGAGGGGGAGGGCCGCCAGGTGACGGTCACCGTGGCGTCCCTGGCCTCGGCGCGCACCTCGCGGGCCGGATGCGGGGCCAGCCGGGCCAGCAGCCCCGCCGCGCCCGGCAGGTCGGGCACCCGGCGCAGCGCGTCCGCCAGCAGCAGCCAGGCCTCGTCCGGGTCGGTCGCGGTCAGCGCCTGGTCCCGGAGCCGGACCGCGGCCGCGAGCCGGGCCGCGATCTCGGCGGCCAGTTCGTCGCCCGGCGGCAGGGTGGCGGCCAGGTCGGCCGCCGCCTGGATCTCGCCCGCGTCCACCAGTTCGCGCAGCCTGGCCCTGGGCCCGCTCGGCCCGCCGCCCTCCCGGCGCACCGCGAACACCGCCCGCCGCGCGTCCTGCTGGGTCAGCCCCAGCTCGGCCGTCGCGTGCCGGTAGAGCGTCTCGTCCGACGGGTGCTCGCGCACCCGCTCCCGCAACCGGGCCACCAGGTCGTAGCGGACCAGTTCGGCCGGGTCCCCGGCGCCGCGCAGCGCGGCCAGCACGGTGTCCGCCGAGATCGTCCACGGCCCCCGGGTACGGCGCTGCCAGTCGGCCTCCACGTCCCTGACCCGCTCCGCCAGCTCCGGCATCGGCCCGAACAGGCTGACCCGGTCCTCCTCCAGGAACTCCGCCAGATGCCGCTTGCGCAGCGTGTCCAGCGCCTCCCTGGCCCGGCCGTACCCCGGGTAGGGCGGCATTTCGGGGAGCTGGTCGGGCTCCCGCACCTCGATGCCGAGACCGGCGGCCAGTTCGGCGGCCTCCCGCTGGTCCACCCCCGCCGAGCGGGCGATGCCCGCCAGCACGTCGGGGGCCAGCAGCCGCAGCCACCCCGCCGCGTCGTCCAGCCGCTGCCGCGCCTGCGCCACCCGTCGCCGGTCCCGCTCCCCGGCCTGCCGCAAGGCCGCCAGCAGCGGCCCGGTGTCCCCGGCCGCCGCCGCCTCGAAGATCGGCGCGTAGCCGGCGTGGTCGGCCTCCAGCCGGTCCACCAGCTTCCGGTACTTCAGCAGCTGCCGCTGGCGCCGCCAGCAGTGCCGGACCAGCCGGACCGTCTCCGCCACCTCGGCCGGGGCCATGTCCGGGTGGAGCCGGTAGCGCGCCCGCAGGTCCTCCGGGGGCGCGCCCGCCTGGCGGGCGGGGTCGAGCACCTCCCTGACGTAGCCCTCCTCGTCGAAGGGCGGCAGGGAGGGCATCAGCTCACCTGTACGCGGGCCAGCGCCGCCCGCGACTCCGCCACTTCCTCCTCGGACATGCCGCCGATCCGCACGTTCAGCTCCAGGCGCTCCCCGGTCTCGTCCTCCCTGGCGGTGACGTGCAGCAGGCCGGAGGCGTCCAGCGCGAAGGTGACCTCGATCGGGAACCCGGCCGGTTTGCCCGGCGGGATGCGCAGGTCGCCCTCGGCGATGAGGTTGTTGTCGGCCAGTTCCTCCGAGGCGACCGCGCCCGCCTGCTCCATCACCTCGATGGAGACCCGGGTCTGGAAGTCGTCCAGGGTGGCGAAGCCCTCGGTGACCTCGATCGGCAGCGCGTCGTTGGCCTGCACCAGGTGGGCCACGTACTCGCGGCGGGTGTTGCTGGCGGTCGCCTTGATGCCGAACGCCCGGGAGGCCACCGTGCGGATGGTGCGCCCGGCGATCTGCCGCCGCTCGCCGTCCGAGAGGCCCGCCCTGGCCGCCATCTCCTCGGCGGTCTCCCGGTCGCCCGCGCTGAGCAGGCGGCGGTAGGTCTCCTCGAAGGCGTACAGCGCGGCGCCCTTGGCCACCGCCAGGTCGGGGTCCTGGAGCCGGGGGGTCACCCCCAGCTCCTTGCCCAGCGCCTCGGTCACCGCCGGCATCTTGGCCGAGCCGCCCACCAGCACCAGGTGGTCGAACCCGTCCACGCCCTTGGCCCTGGCCACCTGGAGGGTCTTGCGGGTGATGTCGACGGTGCGGTCGAGCAGGTCGCGGGTGAGCGCCTCGAAGTCGGTCCTGGTCACCTCCGCCTTGGCCACCCGGCCCTCGTGCATCACCCGGACCACGTGCCGGGTCCGGGTGGTGAGCGTCTTCTTCAGCTCCTCGGCGTCCCGGCGCAGCTGCTGCTCGGTCTGCCGGTCCTCCAGCGGGTCCCCGACGTCCGGATGCTCCTGGCGGAACCGCTCGGCCAGGTGCTCCACCAGCCGGTCGTCCCAGTCGGCGCCGCCCAGCTCGTGGTCGCCGTCGGTGCAGACCACCTCGATGTCCCCGCCGCGCAGCACGATCACCGTGGTGTCGAAGGTGCCGCCGCCCAGGTCGTACACGAGGATGCGGGCGTCCCTGTCGGGGTTGAGCACGCCGTAGGTGATGGCCGCGGCGATCGGCTCGGAGATGATGTCGATCACGTTCAGCCCGGCGATCCGCCCGGCCTTGCGGGTGGCGTCCCGCTCGGCCGCGCCGAAGTAGGCCGGGACGGTGATCACCACGTCCGTCACCTCCTGGCCGGTGGCCGTCTGGGCGTCGGCGGCCAGCTTGCGCAGCACGAACGCGGAGATCTCCTCCGGGGTGTACGGCCGGCCGTGCATGGTCCGGGTCACCTCGTGGCCCATGTCGCGCTTGATCCGGCTCACCACCAGGTCGGGCTCGATGACGGCGCTGTCCTTGGCCGTCTGGCCGACCACCACGTTGTCGGGCGTCTCGAAGAAGACCACTGAGGGGGTGGTGTCGGTGTCCTCCTGGTTGCGGTGCACCGTCGGGCGGCTCACCTCGTCGACGCTGGCGATGCAGGAGTAGGTGGTGCCCAGGTCGATGCCGTAGACAGCCATCAGTCGCTCTCCTCTGTTCTGTCCCTGCCCACGGCCACCTGGGCCTTACGAAGGATCCGGTCCTGCTCGGCCAGGCGGAAGCCGTCCTGGAGGACCGCGGTGATCACGCCCTCGGGGCCCGGTTCGGTACGGACCGGGCGGTGCAGGGCCGGGTCGTACCGGTCGCCGGGGCCGACCTCCAGGCGTTCGGCGCCGGTCCTGGCCAGCACCTCGGCCACCTCCTCGGCGATCGCGTCCAGCAGGGGGGCGAGGTGGCCCTGTCCGCCGTCGCCGTCCAGCCTGGCCGCCTCGCGGCGGACGGTGTCGTACAGGCGGTAGAGGCCGCTCCTGACCGGGGTCATGGCCTCGTGCAGCAGGCCGCGGCGGAGCTCCTGGTTCTCGGCGTGCAGCCGGTCGATGATCAGTTCACGGTGCGCGGCGCGTTCGTGCTCCCTGGCGATCTGCCCGGCCAGCCGGTCGAGGGCGCCGGCGTCCGGGGGTGGCTGATCCGGCTCCTGAGGGAGCCCTGGTCGCAAGCTGTCTTCCAGGTCGTGCTCTGGCAGCATGCCGGCCCTGATCCTTTGCTGGAGTGGACGCCACGAGCAAGTGTCAGCAATTTTCCAACCGGACGCAATATAAGTCCCGATTAGTGACATATAGCAGGTTGGTCAGTTTTAGTTACCCACGTTTCTGGTGGTACGTGCCCGAGGGCCCGCCGAGCCGGTCGCCTGGCCGATGGGGGTCAGACCGCCTCGATGAGGGTGCGGGTGGCGTGGATGAGGTCCCGTTCGCAGGGGCGGGTGAGCAGGTCCACCGGCCGGGCGCCCAGACAGGCGATCGGGGTCAGCCACCAGTCGCAGGTGGCCGTCGGGGGATCGTTGTCCGTGGTGAGTAGCCGGTTGACGGTCTGGTGGAAATCATCAAGGTCCGCCATCCTCGCCTCATTTGCTGGAATCCGACGACATGAGGACTTATATCAGATAAACATTGGAGTATAGGGGCGGAAAATGCTGACTCTGCTGACTATAGGTGGCGGCATGGACGAGGGCATTGGCATCGAGGCACGGGTCGCCGCGGGCCGCGCCAGGTTGCCCCAGGTCATCGGCACGGAATGGGAGGCGGGTCACCGCCGTGACCTGGCATTTCTGCTGGCCGAGCAGGTGGATCGGCGGGGAAAGTCCGGCCTGCCGGCGGATGCCATAACGGACGTCATAAACGAGGGAATCGACCACACGGAATTCCTGCTCCAGCGGAACCGTACACCGGAATACAGCTATTTGAGTGCGACGTTCCACCGTGCCCGGTTCGAAGCCACCGGCCGGCTCGCCGACCTGGACGCGGCCATCGGCGCGTACGAACGGGCCGAGGCGGACGGGCTCGCCGGGCGGCGGCTCTGGGCGCTCGGGGAACTGCTCTTCATCCGGTTCGAGAACACCGAGACCCCTGCCGACCTGGAACGATCCATTCGATATCTGAGGACGGCGCTGGCCGGCGGCGAGCCGCGGGCCGACTGTCACCTGCGCTTCGCCGACGCGCTGCTCAACCTGTCCCTGCCGGTGGTCTTCCGCGCCGCCGACCCGATGGCGTACGGGCTGGTGGAGCGGATGACGCCGCTGGTCGACGCGTACGTCGGGGAGGCCATCGAGCACCTCACCGAGGCGGTGCTGCTGGATCCCCGGCGGGCGGACGCGGTCACCCTGCTCAACCTGGCCATGCTGGCCGGCGGCGCCCAGTCGGCGCCCGCGACGGAGTCCTACCGCCGGCTGGACGCCGCCGTCGCCGCCCTGTCCCCGGACGACGCGAAGCGGGCGGCCCTGGTCGCGGTACGGCACGCCCTCGGCCGCATCGGCTGGCCGGTCATCGAGCCCACCGACGACGCCGAGGACCAGATCGCCCGGCTGGAACGCGCCGTCTCCGAGCTGCCGGAAGGCCACCGGCTCCGGCCCGCGGTGGCCGCGGTGCTGGTGGGCAGCCGCGCGGCGGGACAGCGGCGGCTGCGGCTGGAGCGGGAGGCCATCGGGTCCGTGGAGCGCGGGCTGCGCGCCGAGTCGCTCACCGACCTCGACCACGGGCTCGACCTGCTCCGGGTCGCGCTGCGCACTCCGTCGCTGTCCGGGTTCTCCCCGGCCGAGCTGATCCTGGGCCTGGGGCTGGCCCGCCGCGCCGGGATCAGCGGGCGGCGCCGGGACCTGGACGAGGCGATCGGGCATCTGGAGAGCGTCGCCGACGAGCTCTCCGGGCAGCCCGCGCACCCGTTCGCCGGGGCCGCGCTCGGCTGGCTCGCCCTGGCCCACCGGCAGCGCGGGCACGCGGCGAAAGCCGTACGGACGGGGCTGGCGGCGCTGCGCGAGCGGGCCGGGCAGGTGCTGCTACTGAGCGGCACCGGGCGCTCCCGGGTGGTGGCGCGGCTGCTCGCCGCCGAGGCCCTGGAGATCGCGGGCTGGGCGCTGGACGACGGGCTGCCGGAGCGCGCGGTGGAGGCGCTGGAACTCGGGCGCGGACTGCTCCTGCACCAGGCCACCTCCACGCTGGACGTCCTGGACGTGCTCACAGCCGCCGGGGAGGACAACCTGGCGACCGAGTGGGCGACCGTGCGGGACCACGCCCCGGCCCCCGACCGTGAGCATGACCTGACCGCGCTGGTCACCTACCGGAGCTTCTCGCCCGCCCTGCCCCATCGCCTCCTCCGTCACCTCGGCGCCCCGTCCGTGCCGCTGCTTTCGCCGCCCACCACGCACGAGATCGCCACCGCGCTCCGGACGGCCGGGGCGGACGCGTTCGTCTATCTGACCCCCACCGGGCAGACCGTCGTGGTGCGCCCGAACGGGGGCGTGAGCCTGCCCACGTTGCCCGCGCCCGACGTGCGGCTGGCGGCGTACCTGGCGGCCTCCGGCGGGGAGTGGCGGAAGGCGTTCGGGGAGCTGTGCGGCTGGGCGGGGTCGGTGGTGGCTCCACTGCTCGCCGCGATCACCCCGCAGCGGAAGGCCGATCAGGAGATCTCGCTCGTCGTCGTGCCATGGGGGTCGTTGGGGCGGGTGCCGTGGCATGCGGCCCGAATCGGCGGCAGGTACGCCTGCGAGCTGGCCCGGTTCTCCTACGCGGCATCGGCGTCGGAGTTCATCGCCGCCGTGGGCCGGGCCGGAGACCCGGTCGTGGTCACCGATCCGGAGGCCCGTGCCACGTGGCCGCCGGGCGCCCTCGCCGTGCTCGCCACCTGCGACCCCGGTCCCGCCGGCTACGACGAGGCGGGCACGTACGCGTCGGCGCTGATGGCCCGGGGCGCGGCCGCCGTGGTCGCCCCGCGCTGGGCGATCGCCGACCAGCCGGGGGCCGCCGCCATGCTGGCCGCCTTCCACACCTTCCTCGACGAGTCAGGACGCGCGGGCGAGGCGCTGCACCGGGCCCAGCTCTGGATGCTCGACCCCCACCGCCGCCCGTTGCCCGAAATGCCGGACACAGACCTGACCGACCCGGTCCTCTGGGGGGCTTTCGGCCATCAGGGCTGGTAGGTCAGGCGCTCGGCCACCAGCGCGGCGCAGCGGTCGTCGAAGGCGATCGTGTAGTGGTTGCAGTCCGGGACCAGCTCGTCCCGCAGGCCGGGCACCTTCGCCGTCCAGACCGCGGTCAGCTCGTCGGGCAGCATGCCGGTCTCCTGGTTGAGCAGGCCGCGCGGCGCCCGCAGCAGCGTCAGCGGGGACCTGCTCGCGCCGAGCGCGGCCCCGAGGGCCTCGCCCTCGGTGAGCAGCTCCCGGCCGTCCTGCCGGACCGCGTCCTCGCGCACCCGGGAACGCACCCCGCCCTCGACCGGCAGCGCGTCGTAGCGCACGTAGTCCTCGATCGCCGGCGACCAGTCGGCCAGCGCGGGATGGGCACGGAAGAACGCCACGTACGCGTCCTCGTCGGCGAACCTCTGGCTGAGGCGGGCGATGGCGGGGCCCAGGCTGAGCTCCAGCGCCGTGTCGGCGGACATGCCCTGCGGGGCCGGCAGCGGCAGGCCGCCGTCGATCAGCACCGTGCGGGCGTACTCGCGGTCGGCGGCGTGCAGGACGGCCACGTAGGCGCCCATCGAGTGGCCGGTCAGCACGGAGGTGGCGTCGGCGCCCACGTGGGCGGCCACCCGCTCGACGTCCTCGGCGTGGCGGCGCAGGCCGTACGGGCCGGGCAGGTGGGCGGAGTGGCCGCGGCCGCGCAGGTCCATGGCGACCAGGGTCCAGCCGGGCGGGAGCGAGGTGCCGATCTTCTGCCAGGCCATCAGCGAGGCGGTGATCCCGTGCACCGCGATGATCAGGCGGGGGCCCTGGCCGTACCGCACGATCCGCAGGTCGCCGCCGGGCACGGGGACGTCGTCGTACTCCATCGAGGTTCTCCTGGCGATCGATCTTCCTTGACGATATCCGGACGCGCCGTGGGACTGGAAGGGCGGGTTCCCTATGCTCAGGACCATGAGCGCGCGCGTTGTGGTGATCGAGCACGAGGCCGAGGCCGGGCTGGGGTACTTCGGTGGCTGGCTGGCCGGGCTTGAGCTCGACGTCGTCCGGCCGTACCTGGGGGAGGCCGTGCCGGAGCGGGCGGGGGACGGCCTGCTGGTGCTCGGTGGCGCGGCCGCCGCCTGGGAGGACGCGGAGTACCCGTGGCTGCCCGCGACCCGCGAGCTGATCCGGGCCTCGGTGGCGGAGCGTTTACCGGTGCTGGGCATCTGCCTGGGGGCCCAGCTGATGACCCTGGCCTGTGGCGGCGTGGTGGTCCGCGGGGAGCACGGTCTGGAGATCGGCGCGAGAACCGTGGAACTGCTTCCGGCCGCGGCCGGGGACCCGCTGCTGCGCGGCGTGCCGGATGCGCGGCCGGTGGCCGTGCAGTACCACTACGACGTGATGACCGGGCTGCCGCCGGAGGCCGTGCCGCTGGCGACCGGAAGTCCTTACCCTAATCAGGCTTATCGGCTGGGGGATAACGCGTGGGCGGTGCAATTTCATCCGGAGGCCACGCCGGAGATTTTCGCCGAGTGGACCACGGGTTTGACGGATTATCCGACTCATGAGTTGAACGTCGAGGTCGGGGCGTCGCGAGGCGCGTTCGAAAGAAATTGGCGTCCGCTGGCGGAGGCTTTTGCCGCCGTTGTGGTGGAGTACACCACTCGGGTGCGTGGCCAAACCGCGTGATGGCCTGATTACGGACAGAAACCGCTAACGACGCGCACAAGACAGCGAGTTACCGTGTGCGAAGTTAACGACATGGCCTTAACGAGAAGCCCTGAGGGCGGCGTGCCATGTTGGTGTGGTTCCTCTCCGAGAAGGAAGATTAGTGCGAGTTGACGTCGCGGACATCGAGGTAGAGGAAGGGGCGGTGAACGCCGCGTCCCGGATGCAGACCACCGCCGGGCGCCTGGCCCGACTCGGCTTCGCCGACGGTGCCAGGGCCGAACGGCTGCTGGACGAACTCGGCCCCGAGGCGGTCGGCGATCTCGACCTGCTCGCGGACCTGCTCGCCGCGGCCGATCCCGACCTGGCGCTGATCTCGCTGAACCGCCTGGTCGAGCGCGATCCGAGCGTGCTCGGCGCGTTCCGCGCCGACCCCGAGCTGCGCCGCCGCATGATCGCCGTATTCGGCCTCTCCGTCGCCCTCGGCGACCACGCGGTCCGGCACCCGGACCACGTACGCTCCGCCGACCCCGACGACCGCCCGGCCGCCAGGGACGAACTGCTCTTCGCGGTCGGCGCCGACCCGATGCGCCCGGAGCCGGTGGCCACCCTCTCGGTGCCCGCCGCCATGGACGCGCTGCGCGCCGCCTACCGGGGTCGCCTGCTCCACCTGGCGGGCCGGGACGTGCTCGGCGCGACCACGCTCGCCGAGACCGCCGCCGAGCTGGCCGAGCTGGCCGGGGCCGCGCTGGAGGCCGCGCTGGCCATCGCCCGCGCCGAGGTCGCCGACGCCTGCGACGTGCGGCTGGCGGTGATCGGCATGGGCAAGTGCGGGGCCCGCGAGCTCAACTACATCTCCGACGTGGACGTGGTCTTCGTCGCCGAGCCGAAGGACGGCGTCGAGGAGAGCCACGCGCTGCGCGTGGCCACCCGGCTGGCCCAGGCCATGATGCGGGCCTGCTCCACCAGCACCCCGGAAGGCGCCCTCTGGGAGGTGGACGCCGGCCTGCGCCCCGAGGGCAAGATGGGCCCGCTGGTCCGCACCCTCGACAGCCACCTCGCCTACTACCGCCGCTGGGCCAAGACCTGGGAGTTCCAGGCCCTGCTGAAGGCCCGCCCGGTCGCCGGCGACCTGGAACTCGGCGGCGCGTACGTGGAGGCCGTCAACGCCATGGTCTGGCAGGCCGCCGCCAGGGAGAACTTCGTCGAGGACGTGCAGGCCATGCGCCGCCGGGTGGAGGCGCACGTCCGGGCGAGCGAGGCGGAACGCCAGATCAAGCTCGGCCCCGGCGGGCTGCGGGACATCGAGTTCGCGGTGCAGCTGCTCCAACTGGTGCACGGCCGCTCCGACCCGCTGCTGCGGCGCAAGGCCACCCTGTCCGCGCTGGCCGCGCTCTCCCGTGGCGGGTACGTGGGCCGGGAGGACGCCAAGGCGCTGGCCGAGGCGTACACGTTCCTGCGGCAGGTGGAGCACCTGATCCAGCTGCACCGGCTGCGCCGCACCCACGTGGTGCCCTCCGACACCGCCGACCTGCGCCGGATCGGGCGCGGCCTGGGCATGACCGCCGACCCCGTCGGCCAGTTCACCACCACCTGGAAGCGGCACGCCCTGGAGGTACGGCGGCTGCACGAGAAGCTCTTCTACCGCCCGCTGCTGCAGGCCGCCGCCCGGCTGCCCTCCGAGGAGACCCGGCTGTCCACCAGCGCCGCCCAGGCCCGCCTGGAGGCGCTCGGGTACGCAGACCCGTCCGGCGCGCTCCGCCACATCAGCGCGCTGACCAGCGGCGTCTCCCGCCGGGCCGCGATCCAGCGCACCCTGCTGCCGGTCATGCTCGGCTGGTTCGCCAACGCGCCCGACCCGGACGCCGGCCTGCTCGGCTTCCGCCAGATCAGCGACAAGCTGGGCGCCACCCCGTGGTATCTGCGCCTGCTCAGGGACGAGACCGCCGTCGCCGAGCAGCTGGCCAAGCTCCTGGGCACCAGCCGCTACATCACCGGCCTGCTGCTGCACGCGCCCGACGCGGTGGCCATGCTCGGCTCCTCCACCGACCTGGCCGTCCGCCCGGTGGAGGCGCTGCTCGCCGAGGCCGCCGCCGCCGTCAACCGGCACGGCCCGGAGGCCGAGACCGCCGTCGCCACCATCCGCGGCCTGCGCCGCCGCGAGCTGTTCCGTACGGCCTGCGCCGACCTGGCCGGTTACATCGACATCGAGACGGTCGGCCAGGCGCTGTCGGCGCTCAACGACGTCACCCTCCAGGGCGCCCTGGACGCGGCCATCAACAAGGTCTCGGCGGAACGCCGGGGCGAGTTCCCGACCCGGATCGCGGTCATCGCGATGGGCCGCCTCGGCGGCTTCGAATGCTCCTACAGCAGCGACGCCGACGTCATGTTCGTGCACTCGCCGCTGCCCGGCGCCGAGGAGAAGGACGCCACCGACGCCGCCCACGCGGTCGCCGAGGAGATGCGACGGCTGCTCTCGCTGCCCGCCCCCGACCCGCCCCTCGGGGTGGACGCCGGGCTCCGGCCGGAGGGTCGGCAGGGGCCGCTGGTGCGGACCATCTCCTCCTACCGGGCCTACTACGAGCGCTGGTCCTCGCACTGGGAGGCGCAGGCGCTGCTGCGCGCCCGGTTCTGCGCCGGCGACCACGCACTCGGCGTCGAGTTCGTCGAGCTCATCGACCCGCTCAGGTACCCGGAGGGCGGCATCGGCGCCGAGGCCGTGCTCCAGATCCGCAAGCTCAAGGCCCGGATGGAGGCCGAACGGCTGCCGCGCGGCGCCGACCCCACCCTGCACACCAAGCTGGGGCGGGGCGGGCTGGCCGACGTGGAGTGGGTGGCCCAGCTCCTCCAGCTCCGGCACGCCGGGCGGCTGCCCGCCCTGCGGACGACGGCCACGGTGACCACGCTGCGGGCCGCCGTCGCCGAAGGGCTGCTGGACGACGGGGACGAGGCCATGCTCACCGAGGCCTGGCGGTTCGCCTCCCGGGTCAGGGACGCCATCATGCTGGTCCGCGGACGGGCCGCGGACAGCATCCCCGGGCTGGTCAAGGAGCGCGCGCTGATCTCCCGTACGCTCGGCTACCCGCCGGACGGCTCGGAGGACTTCGTCGACGACTACCGCCGGGTCACCCGCCGCGCCCGGGCCGTCGTGGAGCGGGTCTTCTACGAGGACTGACCACTTGGCTCATGTGCGGTGTGGGGATTTACACCGTTCTAAGTAGTTCGAGCGATTTATGAGTGCGTGAATTGTCGAATTCGTTGCGCCGGCTACGGGGACGGTGTATCAACGACCCGGGTGATCTCTGTGGTCTCGTATTATGTCGACCTTGCCATAGGTCTTGTGCTGGCTTTTCTGCTGCTGTCGCTTCTGGTCAGCGGGCTCAACGAGGGCCTGGTCCGGTTGCTGGGCATTCGCAGCAAATTCCTTTGGGCGTACCTGCGGGACACCCTCGACGGCGGTGAGGTCATCGACAAGGTGCCCGCCGTGCTGGGGTGGCTGGACACCAGGTTGAAGGGGGTGTCGCGGCTGGGGCGCCGGTTGCGCAGTGCGCTGGCGGATCTGCTGCCGCCGCCCAAGAACGTGCGCTCCCGGTTGCCCGCGACCCTCCTGGGCGTCTTCGCCAAGCTGCCCTTCGGCAAGGATCCACGTCCCGCGTTCAGCCCGCATCCGGCGCCGGTCACCAGCCCGCCCCTTGCGGCGGCGCCCGATTCCGTCATCGCCGCCGAGGTCAAGACGGCCGTGGCTTCGGGCCAGCCGGTCGACTCCGTACTTCCCGCCAACATCCCCCTAGCGGAACCGATCGGCGCACCCGCCGAAGGCACGGCTACCGGGGAGACGGGCGCTGAGAGCAGTCCGGAGAGCGCTGATTCGGCTACCGGGGAGGCGGACTCGACCGATGAGCGGCCGGTGTTCGTGCCGGAGCAGTTGCCCGCGGGGGTTGATCCGGCAGATGTCGGATTCGCCAGAGCGGGGACCGGCTCTGCGAAGGCCGCGGAAAGCGGGTCCGGAACGGTCGTCTCGGAAGTGTCCGAGCCCACCGCGGGGGAGCTGGCCGGGGGAGAAGCGCCGATCAGTGATCCGGCGCATGGGGCCGAGCAGGCGGACTCCGGGGACCACGGAAAATCGCTCACCGATCTGCTGCATGAACGGCTTCAGGAGATCGACGAGTCCAAGCTGGGCAAGACGACCATCTCGGAGATCCCTCCGTCGCGGTTCTCGGTGGCTCTGCTGGAGATCGCGACCGAGCGCGGCGGGGTGGAACCGCTCCTCCGCGACCTGCAGACACTCAAGAGCCCGCTGTATCGGCCAATGGCCGCCGTCTGGGAGAAGTCCGGCGGCTCGCTACCCGAAGCCCCAGCGAGCCTTCCGGACGCCGGGACCCTGCCGCCGCAGCCGCAGGCGGCCCCCGCTCAGCCCGCCGCACCCGCCCAGGGAGAAGCCCCAGTGGCCGTGGGTGCTCAGGGGCTCGCGTCCGTTGACATGGAGGCGTTCCGCAGGGGAATGGAGGCGTGGTTCGACGGGGAGATGACCCGGCTGACGTTGCTCTACCGGCGGTACGTCCGGTGGGCGGTGGGGATTCTCAGCCTGGTCGTCACCCTGCTGTTCAGCATGGACGCCCTCGAGTACGGCAAGACGCTGCTGAACGACAACGCCTATCGCAGCGCGGTCGCGGCCTTCGCGGATCAGGGGGAACAGGCGCTGGCTCCCCTCAAGGAGCAGTGCGCGCCCGAGCAGGACACCTATGCCTGCGTGACCGAGGTCCTCAGCACCCCCGCTTTCGTCAAGATCTTCAGTCACGCCCCCGTGAGCGCCACCATCCCCGCCTCCGGCAGCCCCTCCTGGGCCTGGACCGGCGGTGACTGGTGGGATCGCCTGAGGTCTCCCAGCCACTGGCCGGGCTTCCTCCTCACCCTGGTGGCCCTCCTCTTCGGCGCCCCCTTCTGGTGGGACATGTTCCGCCGCATAACCGGCCTGCGCTCCCGTACCTCCACCTCCGCCACCAAATAGCCCTGCAAGAAGTTTCTGAAACCTTCACCGCTGAGCTGTTGCTCCTGTTCAACCGCACTTTCCAGTAATGCCGCCTTAAGTGAAGATTGTTAACATTCAGCAGTCAGGCGGACTTCTGGAGGTGCGTCGTGGTGGGGACGATCACGGTCGGCCAGTGGCAGCAGAGCCGGGACGCGTTGCGGAGAACCTCCGCCCGGTTCCTCGACCTCGTCACCTCGGTGCCCGACGCCGACCGGCGGCCGGCCACCCGGGAGTGGACCGTCGCCGACACCGTCGCCCACGTACGCTCGATCGCCACGCTCTACACCGCCCTCCTGCAACCGGGCCAGGTGCCCCACCCGTTCCCCAGGGCCGAGAGCCAGATCGACAACGCCACCGTGGACACCGTCGCGGAGATGAACGAGCTGATGCTCCGCCAGTTCACCGAGCGGGACCCCCGGGTGCTCACCAAGATGCTGGCCGACGACGTCGACTGCATCCTGGAGGTCACCGAGCAGGCCGATCCCGCCTCCCCGATCCCGTGGCTGGGCGGCTCGCAGGTCCCCGTCGCGGGAGTGCTCGCCCATCTGGTCAACGAGCTGCTCATCCACGGCTGGGACATCGCCCGCGCCGTCAAGGCCCGCTGGCAGCTTCCGGCCCCGGACGCGGCGCTCTTCTTCGAGCTGTTCCTGGTCGGCCTGATCCGCCGGCAGCAGGGCGGGCTGCTGGGCCCGCAACGCCCCGGCCGTCGCATCGCGGTCGAGTTCCACTCCAGGCACACCACCCCGGTCACCTTCGTCCTCCGCGACCGCAGGGTCACCCTGGAGGACACCGGCCAGGGCGCCGACGTGCGCCTCTCCTTCGACCCGCCCACCCTCAACCTGATGCTCTTCGGCCGAATCAGCAAACTCCGCGCCGCCCTCACCGGCAAGATCACCGCCCGCGGCCCCCGCCTCTGGCTCCTCCCGGAATTCCTGAGAATCGTCCACCTGCCGGAGAATTCCTACCCCAAAACCCCGGCAATTCCAGAAATGTGAAACCGCCGCCCCCGAATCGGGGACGGCGGCCACAAAGACGTGATCTATCGGGCTCATTGACCTGGCGATTCCTTGATCGCGCGTTACGGCCAGTTGGCGATAGTGCCGCTCCAGTTGTTTGAAGCCTTCTCGAACACCTCCCATGTCGTCCCGTCGAAGAAGGGGCTCACGGCGGTGTCGTAGCGGCCGTCGCCGTCGGTGTTGGAGACGGCCGAGGTCAGGCCGGCCACGCTGCCGGTCCGCGTGGCGGGGTCATAACCCTCCACCCACGGCGAGCCGGGCGAGCCCAGTGCCGTGAACGGGGAGTCGGCGCCCAGCAGCTCGATTCCGCCGGCGCCGATCCGGTGGAAGCCGACCTCGGTGGCCATGGAGACCTGGAGGGTCTTGCCGTCGTAAGGGGTGCTCCCGTCGGGGTGCGGGCCGGCCGGATAGCCGAAGATCCGGACCGTCTTGTAGGACCCCTGGTCCAGCACGAGCCCGCTGGTCGGCATGTTGGCGCCCAGACGGCCCCGGTCGACGAGCTTGCCGGGCAGTACCTGGGTCACACCGTTGTAGACGTTGGCGAACGCGTAGTCGAAGCGGATGTCCGGCAGGGTACGGAAATTGCCCACGGTGGTGGCGTACTTGCCGACGTACAACCCGCTCGGCGCCGAACCGTCGCTGTAGCCGGGGACGAAGGCCCAGTTCCGCAGGAGGAGGGCGGAGGTCTCGGCGTCGTACAGGCAGTGGGCGGCCGTGAGCACGGCGTTGTGGTACTGGCTCTGGACGGCGGTGCCGGTGCACCAGTGGGGCAGGTTGTCGGCGCCGATGAAGAACACCCGGCCCATGCCGGAGAGTTGGTTCCCGGCGGGCTGGGTGCTCGGGTTGTCGGCGAGGCGGGCGCCGTTGACCGTGGAGCGGAAGGCGTAAGGGGTGGCCTGCAGCATCATGGCGCCGTTGCTGCGGAGCCAGTAGAGCGCGACCTGCTGGGCGGACGCGGTGTTGGCCGTCAGGGGGTCGCTCGGCGGCGGGACCACGGCGTGCGCCGGGGTCATGGTCAGCAGGGAGCCGAGCAGCGCGGCCACCAGGACGATGGATTTTCTCACAGGTGTTCCTCTGGATGCGCATGAGACCCGGCATTCGCCGGGGCCTCATGACCGTAGGGACATCCCGTGTGCGAGACCGTGTGCCGAGGCGTCAGAGCGCGGCGACTGGCTCGGCAGGCAGTGAGCTGACGATCGCGGAAGCGCTGTCAGCGGCGCCACCAGCGCAGAACGGCCCGGCATCGGTCTTGATGCCGGGCCGTTCTGTTCCGGTCTTGTTCCGGTTGACGTTGCGCAGCAACTACAAACAACGACAACCAACCACAAGGTTTCCCCAGGTCAGCGCCCATCTACGAGAAGATCGCCGAGGCCGGAAAACCCCGCTGTTACACGTCGTAGTAGAGCTCGAACTCGTGCGGGTGCGGGCGCAGCCGGATCGGGTCGATCTCGTTGGTGCGCTTGTAGTCGATCCACGTCTCGATGAGGTCCGGCGTGAAGACGCCGCCTTCGAGCAGGTAGTCGTGGTCGGCCTCCAGCGCGTCCAGGACCGCGCTCAGCGAGCCGGGCACCTGCGGCACCTGGCGGGCCTCCTCGGGCGGCAGCTCGTAGAGGTCCTTGTCGACCGGCTCCGGCGGCTCGATCTTGTTGCGGATGCCGTCCAGACCCGCCATCAGCTGCGCCGCGAAGGCGAAGTACGGGTTGCAGGACGGGTCCGGAACCCGGAACTCCAGGCGCTTGGCCTTCGGGTTGGAGCCGGTGATCGGGATGCGCACGCAGGCCGACCGGTTCCGCTGCGAGTAGACCAGGTTGACCGGCGCCTCGTACCCGGGCACCAGGCGGTGGTAGGAGTTCACCGTCGGGTTGGTGAAGGCCAGCAGCGACGGCGCGTGCTTGAGCAGGCCGCCGATGTAGTAGCGGGCGATGTCGGACAGGCCCGCGTAGCCGACCTCGTCGTAGAAGAGCGGCTCGCCGTCCTTCCAGAGCGACTGGTGGCAGTGCATGCCCGAGCCGTTGTCACCGAAGATCGGCTTGGGCATGAAGGTGACCGTGTGGCCGAACTCCAGGGCCGTGCTCTTGATGATGTACTTGTAGAGCATCAGCTTGTCGGCGGTCTGCAGCAGCGTGCCGAACCTGAAGTCGATCTCGGCCTGGCCGGCGGTGCCCACCTCGTGGTGCTGCATCTCGGTCTCGATGCCGGCGTCGATGAGCCGCCGGACCATCTCCGAGCGCAGGTCGGTGAAGTGGTCCATCGGCGGGACCGGGAAGTAGCCGCCCTTGTACCGCGGCTTGTAACCGAGGTTGCCCCCCTCGGTCGCGGTGCCGGTGTTCCAGGCGCCCTCGATCGAGTCGATGTAGTAGAAGCTGGAGTGCTGGTTGGTCTGGAACCGCACGTCGTCGAAGATGTAGAACTCGGCCTCGGGGCCGAAGTACACCGTGTCCGCGATCCCGGTGCCCTTGAGGTACTCCTCCGCCTTGCGCGCGACGTTACGCGGGTCGCGGCTGTAGGCCTCGCCGGTGAGCGGGTCGTGCACGAAGAAGTTGATGTTCAGCGTCTTGTGCTTGCGGAACGGGTCGATGACGGCCGTGGTCGGGTCGGGCAGCAGCAGCATGTCCGACTCGTGGATGGCCTGGAAACCGCGGATGGACGAGCCGTCGAACATGAGGCCGTCGGAGAAGACGTTCGGGCCGAAGTTTTCGACGGGAAAGGTGAAGTGGTGCGTCGTGCCCGGCAGGTCGGTGAACCTGACGTCGACGAACTGCACCCCTTCGTCCCGGATGAAATTCAGGACGTCGTCGGCGGAGTTAAACACTCTCTCGAACCTCCCAGGGGCATGGGCTTGGCAGACTGAAAATAGGACTTGGGCGTTTCCGCGCCATGTCTCGTTTGTTTCGCACGTGTTAAGGGAACAGCGGTCCAACGCTAACCGTGACGGGGAAGTGACACCATCCACGCGGATGTTCCTCCGGCACACTTTGACCGGAACTTTCCCCGCCGGAGAGGGCGGAGCCCGCTCCCGATACCGTTGAGTGTATGAACGATCGGCAACCACGTTGGACGCAGACCTGGCTTGGCGGGGCCCGGGACGCAGCCCGGTACGCGGGAGTTGACCTGGGCTATCCCGGGCAGCGGCTGGGGTTGCCGCAGGAGGGCGCCGGCTCGGTGGCCCGGTTCGGCCGCCGTATCGGGGCGCTGGTGGTGGACTGGCTGATCTGCACTTGGGCGATCGCCCAGGGCCTGTTCCGGGTCAGCGCGCAGGACGCGTCCTGGGTCGGCCTGGCGGTCTTCGCCGGCGCCTACCTGCTGCTGGTCGGCACGCTCGGCTCGACCCTGGGCATGCGCCTGTTCGGCTTCCGGATCGCCATGCTGGACGGGCGGCAGCCGCCCCTGATCTCCGTGCTGATCCGCACGTTCCTGCTCTGCCTGGCCGTACCGGCGCTGATCTGGGACCGGGACCAGCGGGGCCTGCACGACCGCGCGGCCGGGACGGTCGCGGTCAGGCTCTGACGCAGGAGAAGACGGCCGTGCCCGGCAGATGGCGGCCGCGCAGCGGGCTCCAGCCGCCCCAGATCCCGTCGTGGCCCGCCGGCCACTCCGGCTCGGTCAGCGCGGTGAGCCGCAGCCCGGCCGCGACGATCAGCCCGACCCAGTCCCCGAGCGTGCGGTGGTGCTCCACGTACGACACCTGCCCGCCCGTCATCTCCACGTACGGCCTGCGGTCGAAGTAGGAACGGTCGGCGGTCAGCCCCGCCGGCCCCGGATCATCGGGAAACGCCCACCGCACCGGATGGCTGACCGAGAAGACGAAGCGCCCGCCCGGCCGCAGCACCCGCGCGACCTCGCCCAGCACGGCGCCCGCGTCGGCGACGAACGGCAGCGCCCCGTACGCCGAACACGCCAGATCAAAAGTTTCCGCCAAAAACGGCAAATATTCGGCATCCGCCTGTATCAGCGGCAGCGGAGCCGCGGAATCCTGATCGATCCGCCGGGCGTGCTGCAACTGCCGGAAGGACAGATCCACCGACACCACCTGGGCGCCCTGCCCGGTCAGCCACCGCCCGCACTGCCCGGCCCCGCCGCCCACCTCCAGCACCCGCCGCCCCCGGACCTCGCCGAGCAGCCGGGCGTCGGCCTCGTCCAGCCCCTCGGGGCCCCAGACGAAGCCGTCGTCACGGAGGAACGCGCCGTGCTCGGCCTGGTACTCGTCGGCGGCGCCGTCCCACCAGCCGCGGTTGGCCCTGGCGGTCTCGGTTCGGGAGACCTCGGTCCGGTACACGCCTCAGCGAGCCTTGGGCGCCTTGGGCGTCTTGGGCATCCGCGCCCCCTTGGGCATCGGGCCCTTCGGCATCGGGATGGACGGGGTGAGCGCGCGCATGCGGTTGTTGATCTCCGACACGGCGGGCTTCTTGAGGTTGCGCGGCAGCTTCATCAGGTGCCGCTGGAGCTTGGCGATCGGGACCTGACCCTCCCCGTCGCCGCACTGGACGTCGTAGACGGGCACGTCGATGGCCACCCGCTGGACCCGCTTCTTCTCGGCCACCAGCATGCGCTGCACCCGGTTGCCCGGCCCCTCGGAGACGAGGATGACGCCAGGGAAGCCCACCACCCGGAAGACGAGGTCCTGTTCCCGGTTGACGGCGACCGGTTTCTCCTCGACGTACCAGTTCCCGCGCATGCCCTGGAGGATGGCGTAGGTGGCGCCGGGCTGGCCGTGCAGCAGCGAGAACTGCGCCTTCTGGGCCAGCTGGCCAAATACGATCATGCCGACCAGCAGGGCCACCGGGATCCCCAGGATCACCGCGTACACCACGCTGTTGAGGAGCAGGCCGAGCACCACGGCGAGCACGAGCACGCCGACGACCGACCCGTAGACGATCGGCATCCCCTTGGGATTGGCCTTCTTGATGATCTGCGCGACCATCCGGATCTGCTTGATGCGGCCTGGGTTCGCCGGGTCTTTCGCCATGACGTGAAGGATACAAATCCCTCGGTCAATTCGTGAAAACGAGACCTGGTTCGGGGTAGGGGCAGCCGCCAGGACGGGTCTTTACAGCGGCGCAACCGGGGTGTAACACTCGGGGGCATCCCATGGTGTAAGCGCTTCCACTTCCGGCGGGGATGAGTGGAAGCGCTTACACCCTCACGATAGGCAGACCGGAGGACGGACGAGCGTGGCCAACAGTGACGAGAGCGCGACCATCTACGAGGTCGCGCAGCGGGCCGGGGTCTCCATCGCCACCGTGTCGCGGGCGCTGCGCGGCACCGGGCCGGTGGCCGCCAAGACCCGGGAGCGGGTGCTCCGCGCCGTCGAGGAGCTGCGTTTCACCCCCAGCCGCCTGGGCGTCTCGCTCGCCTCCGGGCGGCACGCCGCCAACGGCATCGTCTTCCCCGACCTGTCGGGGCCGTACTTCGCGGAGGTGCTGCTCGGCTACGAGGAGGTCGCCTCCGAGCTGGGCCGTTCGGTGATCGTCCTGTCCACCCGGGGCCGCGCCGCCGTCCCCGACCTGGTACGGGACCTGGCCGGCCGGGTGGACGGCATGGTCATCTTCGGCCAGACGGTACGGGACGAGGTGGTGGCCGAGATCGCCGCCTCCGGCATGCCGCTGGTCATGATCGCCCGGGGCGACGCGGTGGCCGGAGCCGACGTGGTGGCCAGCGAGAACACCGAGTCGGCCGCCCGGCTGGCCACCCACCTGCTCGGCCACGGCTACCGGAACTTCGCCCTGGCCGGCGGCCACGACCAGGGCGACATCAGCCAGCGCTGGACCTCCATCGGCCGGGTCCTGGCCGAGCACGGCATCACCCCGCCGGAGCCGTCCCCGTGCGAGTTCACCGTGGACGGCGGCTACGCGCTCGGGCGCTACCTGCTCTCTGCCCACCACCACTCCGGCCCGCGCCCCGACGTCATCGTCTGCGCCGACGACCAGGTCGCGCTGGGCGTGATCCTGGCCGCCGAGGAGCGCGGCCTGTCCATCCCGGGTGACGTGGCCGTCACCGGATGGGACGACATCATGGCCGCCCGGCACGCCCGCCCGGCCCTGACCACCGTGCGCCAGCCGATGCGCGACCTCGGCGCCCGCGCGGCCCGTGCCCTGGACGAGCTGATCAACGGCGTCCGGGACACCCCAAGCTCGCAGGTCATTCCCACCGAGCTCGTCGTACGGGCGAGCTGCGGTTCGCACCCCCTGGAGGAAGCGTGAAGAGGTTCGTCATCGGCCTGACCGCCCTGGGCCTGCTCGCCGCCGCCTGCGGCCGGGACGCCGCGGGCCCCGCGGAGCAGGCCACCGACGTGGATCTGAACAAGGCGTCCGGCGAGGTCACCGTCTGGGCGATGGGCGCCGAGGGGGAGGCGCTCGGCGCCTTCGCCAAGGAGTTCGAGGCGGCCAACCCCGGCGTCACCGTCAAGGTGACCCCGCTGGGCTGGGACGTCGCGCACGACAAGATCACCGCCGCGATCGCCGGGAACGCCACCCCGGACGTCTCCATGCTGGGCAGCACCTGGATGGGCGAGATGGCCAAGACCGGCGCCCTGGAACCCACCCCCGGCAACCTCATCGACCGCGCCGCCTTCTTCCCCGGCGCCTGGGCCACCGGCGAGGTGGACGGCACCGCGTACGGCGTGCCCTGGTACGTGGAGACCCGCGCCTTCTACTACCGCACCGACCTGGCCGAGAAGGCCGGCGTCCAGGCCCCCGCCACCTGGGACGAGGTCACCTCCTTCGTCCAGGCCCTGAAGGACCGCGCGGGCGCCGGACTCGGCGTGGAGCAGAACTTCAAGCAGGGCTCCTGGCAGGAGGTGGCGCCCCTGGTCTGGCAGGCCGGCGGCGACATCGCCGCGGACGGCAAGTGGACGCTGGACACCCCCGAGATGGTGACCGCGCTCACCCACTACGCGTCCTTCTTCAAGGACGGCCTGGCCGCCACCGACCAGCCCACCGGGGCCTTCCCGCAGACCTTCGTGAAGGGCGAGGTCGGGGCCTTCTACTCCGGCCCGTGGATGATCTCCACGATGGAGAAGGAGGGCGGGGACGGCTTCGCGGAGAAGTTCGCCGTCGCGCCGTACCCGAAGGGCTCCGCCGGGGGGACCAGCCTGATCGGCGGCAGCAACATGGTGGTCTTCAAGAACGCCAGGAACCGGGAGGCGGCCTGGAAGTTCCTCCAGTGGCTGACCGACCCGAAGGTGCAGGCCAAGTGGTTCGGGCAGGTGGCCGCGCTGCCCAGCGTGCAGGCGGCCTGGCAGGAGCCCGCGCTCACCGCCGACGAGCGGGTGAAGGTCTTCGGCGAGCAGCTCAAGGACGCCAGGTCGGCGCCTGCCGTACCGACCTGGGAGCAGGTGGCCAAGGTGATGGAGACCGAGATCGAGAAGCTCGCGCTGGGCAAGCAGACGGCGCAGGAGGCGGCCAAGGCCATGCAGGCGCAGGCCGAGGCGATCGGGACCGGGGCCTGACGATGGTGGCCACCGCGGAGACCGGAGTGCGGCGGGCGGCGGGGACGGTGCCCCGGCCGCTCCGCGGGACCGGGATCGGCTGGCTGTTCGTGACGCCGTTCGTGGTGGTCTTCGCGGTGTTCTGGGCGGGGCCGCTGCTGGTGGGGCTCGGCATGAGCTTCACCGACATGCGCAGCACCGACGTGCGGAACCCGCTGGGCGTGGAGCTGGTCGGGCTCCGCAACTATCTGCGGCTCTTCGACGACGAGCTGATGCGCAGGGCGGCGGTCAACACGCTGGTGTTCGTGGTGACCACGCTGCCGCTCACCATCGGCCTCGGCCTGGCGGCGGCGGTGGCCCTCAACTCGGGCATCGCCCGGCTGCCGGCCGCCTTCTTCCGGCTGGGCTACTACCTGCCGTACGTGACGAGCATCATCGGCATCGCGGTGGCCTGGCGTTTCCTGCTCGATCCTGAGGCCGGGCCGGTCAACCAGCTGCTGGCGGCCGTCGGCGTGGACGGGCCCTCCTGGCTGGCCGACGAGACGCTGGCGCTGCCGGTGATCATCGTGATGACGGCCTGGCGCAGCTTCGGCTTCGACATGATCATCCTGCTGGCCGCGCTGCAGGGCATCCCGAAGGAGCTGTACGAGGCGGCCGAGGTGGACGGCGCCGGGCGGTGGGCGCGGTTCCGCTGGGTCACCGTGCCGATGCTCCGGCCCGCCCTGCTGTTCTGCACCGTGTACAGCTCCATCGGGTTCACCCAGTTCATGGAGGAACCGCTGGTGATGACCCGAGGTGGTCCCGCGGGGGCGACCACCTCGGCCTCGCTGGCCATCTACAACCAGTTCGGGTCCGGAAATTTCGGGTATGCCGGGGCGGCCGCCACCGTGCTGTTCACGGTGATCGCGGCGCTGGCCTTCCTGCAGTTCCGCCTGGGGAGGTCGCGATGACGCGCCGGATGTGGACCTACGCCGGGCTGGCCGCCGGTCTGGTGCTGGTGGTGTTCCCGTTCGGGTGGACCCTGCTGGCCTCGTTCAAGCCGGAGGGCGAGATCCGGCGCGACCCGCCCACCCTGCTGCCCGAGCAGTGGACGCTGGGCAACTACGCCGGGCTGTTCGAGCGCACCCAGATGGACGCCGCGTTCTTCAACAGCGCGGTGGTCGCGCTGGCCGCCGTGGCGGGCAACCTGCTCTTCTGCTCGATGGTCGGGTACGCCTTCGCCAAGCTGCGGTTCCGGGGGCGGAACGTGCTGTTCGCCCTGGTGCTGGTGCAGCTGATGGTGCCGGCGATCGTGGTGATGATCCCGCAGTTCGTACTGATCGCGAAGTTCGGGCTGGTCAACACGTTCCTGGGGATCATCCTGCCGACCATCGTGACGCCGCTGGGGATCTTCCTCATGCGCCAGTTCATGGCCGACATCCCGGACGAGCTCCTGCACGCCGCCCGGGTGGACGGCGCGCGGGAGTTCCGGATCTTCTTCCAGATCGTCCTGCCGCTCTGCAAGCCCGCGCTGGCCACGCTCGGCCTGATCACGTTCTTCACCTCGTGGAACGCGTTCATCTGGCCGGCCGTGGTGGCGCAGAGCGAGGACATGTACACGCTGCCGGTC
Source organism: Acrocarpospora catenulata (assembly GCF_018476525.1). GTDB lineage: Bacteria > Actinomycetota > Actinomycetes > Streptosporangiales > Streptosporangiaceae > Acrocarpospora > Acrocarpospora catenulata. The sequence goes on along the minus strand of NZ_JAHCST010000072.1, from coordinate 21,238 downwards.
GCCCTGGCGATCTTCAGCAACGCCCAGGCCACGCAGTACGGGCTGCTCATCGCGGGCGCCGTGGTGGTCGTGGCGCCGATCCTCGTGCTCTTCCTGTTCCTGCAGCGCTACTTCGTCCAGAGCACCACTTTCACCGGTCTCAAGTAACAGGACACCCATCATGCGCAAGTGTTTAGCGGCGGCCGTGGCCGCCACCTTCGCCCTGCTCCCCGTCCAGCCGGCCGCCGCCGCGCCGCCTGCCAAGAAGACCCTTGAGACGTACGCAAAGGACGCCTGGCGGTCGATGACCGCGATGGTGGACCCCGCCACCGGCATCCCCGCCGACAAGATCGAGGGCACCCTGGCTCCCGGGACCCGGGCCGAGGTCACCTCGCCCACCAACATCGCCAGTTACCTGTGGAGCACGGTGGCCGCCCGCGACATCGGGCTGATCCGGCGGCCGGAGGCGCTGAGCCGGGTGACCCGGGCGCTCGACGCGGTCTCGCGATTGGAGCGGCACGCGCCGACCGGCCAGTTCTACAACTGGTACGACCCGCACACCCTCGCCCTGGTCCGGGTCTGGCCGGAGAGCGGCAGCCCGGTGGAGCCGTTCGCCTCCAGCGTGGACAACGGCTGGCTGGCGGCGGCCCTGATGATGCTCCGCAAGGCCGTCCCCGAGGTGGCCGCGCGGGCGAACGCGCTGGTCACGAGCATGGACTTCCGCTCCTACTACGACCCGGCCGGCAAGCCGGACACCGGCCTGCTCCGCGGCGGCTTCTGGCCCGCGCAACCCTCCGGCTGCTCGGTGCCGAGCGACTACAACGGCTCCGGCACCACGGTCTACTCCACCTGCCACCACTACGGCGCGCTGACCGAGACCCGGATCACCTCCTACGTCGGCATCGCCCTCGGCCAGCTCCCCAAGAACCACTATTTCGGCATGTGGCGGACATTTCCGGATACGTGTGACTGGTCGTGGCCGGAGCAGAAGCCGGTCGGGACCTGGGAGACTCACCAGGGCGTGAACGTCTTCGAGGGCACGTACGGCTACCGCGGCATGCGCCTGGTCCCCACCTGGGGCGGCAGCATGTTCGAAGCCCTGATGGTGCCGCAGCTCGTGCCCGAGGACACCTGGGGCGCGCGAAGCTGGGGCCGCAACCACCCGGTGTACGTCGCCGCCCAGCGGGAACACGGCCTGAACGACGCGAAATACGGCTACTGGGGCTTCTCGCCCAGCAACAACCCGGCCGGGGGCTACCGGGAGTACGGCGTGGACGCCATCGGCATGGACACCGACGGCTACACCTCCGACCAGGAGCGCACCTCGGTCGACTACGGCTTCGAGGGCTGCCGCCCCGGCAAACCGGAACCCTCCGCCTACGGCGACGGCGTGGTCACCCCCCACGCGTCCTTCCTGGCCCTGCGGTACGCGCCGGAGCACGCCCTCGCCAACCTCGCCAACATCAAGAAGGACTTCGACGCCTACGGCCCCGGCGGCTTCTACGACGCCGTCGCGGTGCGCAGCGGCCAGGTCGCCAAGCAGTACCTGGCGCTGGACCAGGGCATGATCATGATCGCCCTGGGCAACGCGCTGAGCCGGGACGCGCTGCGCGGCTACTTCGCCTCACCGCAGGTGCGCGACGCGCTGGCGCCGCTGCTGGCGGAGGAGTCCTGGAACGTCATCCCACCCGCCAACTGAAGTCGACCAACTCGGGGAGAAACATCATGAGCACGGCCGAGTCCGCCCGTCGTGACTGGCTGAACCGCGTCTACCGGCCGTCCGGGGAGGTGGCGGGGGCCCCGGTGCCCGCGCTGCCCGCGCCCGGTGGGTTGCGGGCCTGGTCCGGGCGTGGGCACGCCACGCTGACCTGGGATCCCGTCCCGGGGGCGATCGGGTACCTGGTGGAGCGTGCGGCGGCGCAGGCCGGGCCGTACCAGGGGATCGGGCAGCCCGACGTGGACGTGCCCGCCGTTCCCGGCACCCGGTACGTGGACACCGGCGACCCCGCCGCCTGGTACCGGGTGGCGGCGATCACGACGATGGACTCGGCCGGGCCGTTCTGCGAACCCGTTCCGGTCACGCCTGGCGACACGAGCGGGCAGGTCACCGTCGAGGTGCGGGCCGACCGGGTGAGCGGGGCCGCCGGGCGGCCGTGGGCGTACATGATCGGGTCGGAGCACCTGTCCCACCTGCTCTCCACCGACACCGTCGGCGGGCGGCCGATCGGTGAGGAACTGCTGACGGCGCTCCGCCTGGTCCGGGAGGAACTCGGCGTGCGCACGGTCCGCGCGCACGCCATCCTCGGCGACGACCTCGGCGTCTACCGCGAGGTGGACGGCGAGCCCGTGCACGACTTCCGGAAGGTCGAGGAGGTCTACGACCGGATCATGTCCATCGGCCTGCGCCCGATCGTGGAACTCTCCTTCATGCCCCGCGACCTGGCCGCCGATCCTGCCAGGACGGTCTTCGGCTACCAGGCGATCATCTCCCCGCCCAGGGACTACGACCGGTGGGGTGACCTGGTCCGGGCCCTCACCCAGCACCTCGCCGACCGGTACGGACTCCAGGAACTGATCGACAACTGGGCCTTCGAGGTCTGGAACGAACCCAACCTGGAGGTCTTCTGGAGCGGCACCCCCGAGGAGTTCTTCCGCCTCTACGACGTCACCGCCGCCGCCGTCAAGGACGTGCATCCCGGCCTCCGCGTCGGCGGCCCGTCCTCGGCCGCCAACGGCTGGGTCCAGGAACTCCTCGACCATGTGGACAAGTCCGGCGCTCCGCTCGACTTCCTCTCCACCCACACCTACGGCAACGCCCCGCTGGACTGGCGCCCCGCCCTGGCCCGCCACGACCGCACCGGCACCCCCATCTGGTGGACCGAATGGGGCCCCACCCCCACCCACTTCCACGGCATCGGCGACGGCCCCTTCGGCGCCACCTTCCTGCTGCACGGCATGCGCTCAGCCGCCGGCCGCCTGGACGCCCTCTCCCACTGGGTCGCTTCCGACCACTTCGAGGAGCTTGGCCGCCCCCCGGCCCTCTTCCACGGCGGCTTCGGCCTCCTCACCGTCGGCAACCTCCGCAAACCCCGCTACTTCGCCCTCTCCCTGGCCAACCGCCTGGGCCCCCACGAACTCCACCACACCCTCACCGGCGACCTCGCCGCCCTCGAAATCTGGCCGACCCGCCACCCCGACGGCACCCTCTCCCTCCTCATCTGGAACACCACCCTCAACCAATCCCAAGCGGGCGGCGTCCCCACCCTCACCCGCGACATCACCTTGACCCTGACCGGACTGACCCCGCCCTACACCCTCACCCACCACCGCATCGACCACACCCACTCCAACATCCAGTCCACCTGGGCAGCCGACACCCCGTGGCCAGACGGCGACCAGTGGGCGGAGCTGCACGCGGCCAACACCCTCGACCTCTACACGCCCCCGCAAACGATCGAAGGGGAAACGGTGACCCTCACCTTCCCCCTCCCGATGCCAGGAGTGTCGTATATCGAACTAACTCCCCGTTGACTGAGCTGCGGCGGTACCGAACCCCCGCAGCAGCGTGTCGACGATCAGGGTGGTCAGGGTGTCGATGTCCGCGTCGGCGGTTCCGCCCTTGGTCGCCTCGTGGATGAGCGCGTAGTAGCAGCGCCGCGCCCACACGATGTCGACGTCGGACCGCAGGAGCCCGGTGGCCTGCGCACGGCGGAGGAACCGATCGCACTCCGCCAGCACCTCCGCGTGCACCCGGGAGATCTCCGGATCCGCGGAGCTCCCGGCCCGGTCCATGGCGAAGCCCCAGCCGATCTTGACACGGAGCACGTCCGCGGTCACCCGGTAGAGGACGACCAGCGGCGGCACGGCGTCGGACACCGCGCCGTCGACGGCGGCGGCGAACTGCGCGGTCGCCCACCGGGTCAGGGCGTCGATCAGCGCCTCGCGCGTGGCGAAGCGCCGGTGCACGGTGGTGCGGGCGACACCTGCGGCCTCGGCGATCTGCTCCATGGTGGCCGTGGGATCGACCAGGAGCACGCGTTCGGCGGCCTCCAGGATCGTGTGCACCGTCCGTTCCGCGTCGGCGCGGAGTGGCTTGCCGCCGATGCGGAGGCGTTCGTGCTGCGCTGTCACCTGAAAACACTACATCGAGATAGCTGCATCCCAAGAACTTGCGACATTAATGTCGCAAGTTATAGCCTTTTCGCGTCGTTAACGATGCAATGAGGAGGCGCGAAATGGACCTGCAGCTGAGCGGGCGGACCGCCGTGGTCACCGGGGCCAGCAGGGGGATCGGGCTCGCCACCGTCGCGGCGCTGCGCGGCGAGGGCATGCGCGTGGTCGCGGCCGCGCGGACGGTGACGCCGGAGCTTGCGGAGCTGGGGGCGATCGCGATCCCGGTGGACCTGGGGGCGCCCGCCGGGCCGGAGCGGCTGGTCGCGGCGGCACTGGCGGAGCTGGGTGAGCTGGACCTGCTCGTCAACAACGTCGGCGGGGGTGACGGCGACGCGCTGGGCGGGTTTCTGTCCTTCGACGACGAGCAGTGGGCGGAGATCTACGGCCTGAACCTGTTCGCGGCGGTTCGCACGACCCGGGCCGCGTTGCCCAGTCTGCTGCGGCGCGGCGGCACCATCGTCAACGTCTCCTCGAACGCCGCCCGGATCCCGCACGCCGGCCCAGTTCCCTACACAACGGCGAAGGCGGCCCTGACGGCGTTCGGAAAGGCCCTCGCGGAGGAGTTCGGACCTGCGGGCGTTCGCGTCAACACCGTGTCCCCCGGCCCGGTGCGCACCGCCATGTGGGAGTCACCCGACGGCTACGGCGCCCAACTCGCCGCCTCACTCGGGCTGACACGGGAGCAACTGGTGGCCGGACTACCCGCCACGATGGGCATGACCACAGGACGCCTCGTGGAACCCGCAGAGGTCGCCACCCTGGTCGCCTACCTCGCTTCACCACTCGCGGCAAGCACCACCGGAGCCGACCACATCATCGACGGCGGAGCGATCAAGACAGCCTGACGGCCCGCGCTGACTCCCTGGACGCGGATCTTTTCGCCTATATCGGCATCCTCCATATCAAACTGGTGACAATAGCTGTTGTCGGTGTTAGACAAGGGATATAGTCTGCCGCGTGTGGTAGAACGAGACTCGTACGCGGGGATTCGTGATCGGATCGTCGCGCTCGCCCGAGCGAAGGGGTTGCGCTGCGACTGGGCTGAGACCGGTAAGCGGCAACGCTTCCTCTTGCTTTGGGACGCAGAGGGTCGAGTGGCCGCACGTGCGATCGTCCCCCTCTATCCTGGCGAGACTCCGTACCTGGTGTCCGCCCTTGAGCAGGGGCTGGCGCATCTGTTCGGCGACGACTGGCTGGAGGGCTGATGGCCGTCAATGATCGCGTTGATGTGCACGTGACCAAGAACGGGCCGCTCTGGCTGGCCAGCCTGGAGGGCGTGGCAGGGGGGATGTCCGCGCGTTCTCTGAAGGAGTTGCACGGCGACATCGCCGAAGGACTGCCGTTCCTGTTCTCGGACCGCGAAGTACCGCCGGCCCCGGTCTTCCACTACACGTTGCCAGGAGTGACGGAGGCGGATCTGGCGGCCTTCGCCGAGCTTCAGCGAAGGGCCGCCGCGATCGCCGACGACTACACCCGTACCGCCAGGGCCCGCATCAGCCAACTTCACGCGCTTGGCCTGTCCGACGCCGACATCGGCGAGCTCCTCGGACTGACCAAACAGCGGATCCAGCAGATCAGAACCGGCGCGGCACGGCAGAGCGCCTGATTCCCCCGACCGCTCAGGACGTGGTGGTCGCGCGTCGCTGGATGGCCTGCTGGTAGAGGCGGCCCGCGCGGTAGGAGGAGCGGACCAGGGGGCCGGAGAGGACGCCGGCGAAGCCGATGGATTCGGCTTCGGATTGGAGTTCGACGAACTCTTCTGGCTTGACCCAGCGGTCCACGGGGTGGTGGCGGGGGGTGGGGCGCAGGTACTGGGTGATGGTGAGGAGGTCGCAGCCGGCGTTGTGGAGGTCGTGCATGGCCTGGACGATCTCCTCGCGGGTTTCGCCCATGCCGAGGATGAGGTTGGACTTGGTGACCAGACCGGCCTCGCGGGCCGTGGTGAGGACCGACAGGGAGCGGTCGTAGCGGAACGCGGGGCGGATGCTGCGGAAGATGCGGGGGACGGTCTCGATGTTGTGGGCGAAGACCTCGGGGCGGGCGGAGAAGACCTCCTCCAGCTGGGCGCGGTCGCCGTTGAAGTCGGGAACCAGGAGCTCCACGCCGCAGCCGGGGAGCAGGGCGTGGATCTGGCGGGCGGTCTCGGCGTAGAGCCAGGCGCCCCCGTCGGGCAGGTCGTCGCGGGCCACACCGGTGACCGTCGCGTACCGCAGGCCCATCTGCTGGACCGACTCGGCCACCCGGCGCGGCTCGTCGGTGTCGTACTCCTTGGGCTTGCCGGTGTCGATCTGGCAGAAGTCACACCGCCGGGTGCACTGGTCGCCCCCGATCAGGAAGGTCGCCTCGCGGTCCTCCCAGCATTCGTAGATGTTGGGACACCCGGCTTCTTCGCAGACGGTGTGCAGCCCCTCCCGGCGGACCAGGGATTTCAGCTCCGTGTACTCCGGCCCGGTCCTGAGCCGGGTCTTGATCCACGGCGGCTTACGTTCGATGGGGGTCTGGCTGTTGCGAACCTCCAGGCGGAGGAGCTTGCGGCCTTCAGGTGCGACGCTCACCCCGCCAGCTTATGTCAACCACCGGAGCTCACGAGAGCAGCCCCAGCCCTTGCACGGCACGGGCGTACACAGCCTGGAGCTCCTGATCCACCCGCGCGGACTCGGCCGCGGCGGACGGCAGCGCGGGAGCGGGGTCCGGGCGTGCGGGGACCCGTTCGAGCTCCCGGAGTTCCGCGCGGTCCAGCGCGGCCCGGCGGATGGCCGTGAGGTCCTCGCCGCGCAGCGCGGCGGCCTGGAGCGGGGCCAGGTAGCGACGGGACTCCAGCAGCGCGGTCAGCTCGCGCACCGCGGCCTGGCCCGCCACCCGCTCGGCGGCCTGGCGTGCCAGCTCGGCCTCCTGGGCCAGCCGCCCCCGGGTCAACCGGCGCAGCGCCCACTCGGCCAGCAGCGCCGGCCAGCCGATCAGCCGTCCCAGCCCCCTGCCCATCTGCCCGGCCGCGTCATAGGTGGTCTCCGGCGCCCACGCGCCCAGGGTCAGCGCCATGTCCTCGTGTGCCCGCTGCCGGGAGGAGTTCACCCCGCCGCCGAACAGCGCGGCCCGTACCTCGCCCAGCGTGGTGAGCGCCCCGCCGACGATCACGCCCAGATCCGTCCGGGTGCTCGCGCAGGCCCTCGCCAGCAGGGCGACCCGCTGGGCGGGGCTGAGCGCCAGCCAGAGCGGCACGCCGATGGTCAGCACCGGCCGCCGGTCGAGCCCGGTCCGCCGAAAGTCCGCCCCCAGGCCGAGGTCGAGCACCGCCACCGCCTCCGGTCGCGGCACGCCGGTAGCCTCGGCCACCTGGTCGGCCAGGCGGTACAGGGCGGGGGCGGATTCCCGGGAGAGGATCTCGGCGCCGGGGGAGAGGCGGGCGGTGCGGGGACGCAGGAGCACACCGATGCCGATGAGCAGGGCGCCCAGCAGCCAGAACGGGAGGAAGCCCGGGTTGAGCAGGATGAGCAGCAGACCCGTTCCGGCGAACGCGAGAGTGAAGGCGTGTACGGCGATCGCGATGACATAGGCCGCGATCCTCGCGAGGGGGGACATCTCGCCATTGTGGCGGTTTCGGCGGCCCTCAGGTAGCCAGCGCTGTGACGGCGGTGGCCAGGTAGAGGCACCCCCCGGCGGCCACCGCGACACCCGCCAGCGCGGGCGTCCAGGACGCGGCCGCGCGGATCAGGGGCAGGTCCCAGGTACGGCGGCTCAGCAGCGCGGCGCCGCGCACGGTCACCACCCCGACACCGGTCAGCGTGATCGCCATCCCGGCGCCGAACACCAGCACCAGCACGACGGCGTCCAGCGCCCGCCCGGTGAGCAGTCCGCTCACCAGCACGATGAACGCCGACGGCGAGGGGACCAGCCCGCCGGACAGCGCGAGCGCGATGAGCCCCCGCCGCGACCACGGATCCACCAGCTCATCGTGGCCGTGCCCATGTCCGTGGCCGTGGCCGTGGCCGTGCCCGTGTCCATGCCCGTGCGCCCGGCGGTCGCGGAGATGCCGGTACGTCAGGTGCGCGCCGACGCCGATCACGACCGCGCCCGCGAGCACCTGCAACCAGCTGGTGACGGCCTTGGTCCCGACGACTCCGCTGGTCAGGCCCGCCCAGGCCAGCGCGAGCGCGAGCACCGACACCGTGTGCATCAGCGCCACCACCACACCCAGGCGCACCGCGTCCCGATAGCGGCCGTGTGTCCCGATCAGGTACGCCGCCGTGACGCTCTTGCCGTGCCCGGGCGCGACCGCGTGCAGCGCGCCCACCCCCAGCGCGACGGCCATCATCAGCCAGAAGGCGCCCGCGCCGTCGAACAGCGTGATCAGGTAGTTCTCCTGCTCGGTGGTCCCGTTCATGCGCCCGCGCCCGCCTTCCGGTGGCGTACCAGGAACAGGCCCAGCGCGCCGAGCACGCCCACCAGCGCGACGGCGGGCACCGCGAGGGACAGGCCGCCCGTGGCCGAGTCGAAGCGCAGGCGCTGGGTGTCGGTCGTTGCGGTGAGCATCGCCTGCGCGGGCGTGGCGGGTGCCTCGGCGGTGAGCGCGGTGCGGTACGCCTCGTGCATGTCGGTCAGCAGGCTGATCCGCACATCCACGTCCACCACGGGCTCCGCGCACGCGAAGCTGAACCGGGCGCCCTGGTCGAGTATCTGCTCCAGCGGCGCCAGTTCGCCCGCGCACGGACGTCCGGCCTGGGTCACCCCGACCTTGGACAGCAGGTAGTCGCGCACCGCCGTGGACCGGGCGAGCTTCTGCTCGCCGGTCAGTGAGGTGTCGACGCCCGCGGCCGGGTCCTCGAACGCACCGAGCCTGCGGCCGAGCGCCACCCAGTCGTCCGCGGCGGCCAGCCAGACGATGGTCACCCGGGAGCCCTGGGCGCCGACCCTGGCCGTGGACGGGTCCCCGAACGGATGCGCTGTGGCCGGTAAGGGGACCGCCATGGCGAAAACAGAGGCAATGAACAGCACGGCGAGGCGTGCGAGAAAGCGGCGGATCAAGGGGTGGCTCCTGTGCGAAGACCCGGGTGAGGCCGATGGGTACGGCCTCACCCGGGGTGGATCACCTGCTCAGGGGTGATCCGGGGTGGTTCACTTGCTCACGGTGATGGCGGGGCTGGTGATCTTCTGGTTCTGGCTGTCCAGGTAGACCACGTAGCTGTCGCCCTTCTGCGTGGCGGCGGGCACGCGGATGGTCTCCACGACCCGGCCCAGCTCATCGGCGTTCACGTAGCCGATCAGCTGCTCGTCCTTGCCGCGGTCGGTGCTGTCGGCCTGCTTACGCCACCAGACGGCCACCTTCTCGCCCGGGTCGTAGCCGTACGCCGAGACCTTGATCTCGGCCTGCTTCCAGGCCTCGGTCTTGTCGACGATGACCTGCTCGCCCACGGTGTTCTCGGGGGTGCGCAGCTCGTTGACGGTCCGCTCGCCCTTGTCGTTCTTGCGGATCACGAACCCGTCGTGGTGCTCGCCGTTGGCGTACCGGGCCTCGAACGTGACGGCGTCCTTGGTGACGTCGATGAGCTGGTAGAGCTGGGTGTTCTGGCTGCTGCTGATGACCTCGGCGCCGTTGCCCGTCCAGTTCTCGCCGTTGTTGAGCGCGTACATCTTGCCGCCGGAGACCGACACGACGTACGCCACGCCGTTGTGCACCGTGGCCGACTGGCGGGCCGCGACCTGGTTGCCCCGGCCGTAGGAGTGGTCGTGGCCCTGCAGGACCAGGTCCACGCCGTACTTCTCGAACAGCGGCGCCCACTGGGCGCGCACGTTCGGGTTGTTCCGGGTGCCGGTGGTGGAGTACACGGGGTGGTGGAAGGTCACCACGGTCCACTTGTTCGGGTTGTCCTTGAGCAGGCCCTCCAGCCACGCGGTCTGCGCGGCCATCAGCGTGGCGTTGCTCTGGACGTTGCTGTCCAGGCCGATGAACCGCACGCCCTGGTAGTCAACGCTGTAGACGGTCTGCTTGAGCTCGGCGTTGCCGGGCCCGTTGTCCGGGTACGGGAACTGCGGCCGCCAGAAGTTGGACAGGCCGCCGCTGTACTCGTGGTTGCCCGGGATCGAGATGTTGTTGACCTGGCCGTCGATGAAGCCGCCGGCCTTGAACCACTGGCCCCACTGCTCCTCGCTGTTGGCGGAGTCGATGAGGTCACCGGCGTTGACGATCGCCTTGGCCTGCGGCCGGTCGGCGAACGCCTGGCGGAACACGCGCGGCACGGCCGAGTCGATGTAGTTCTGCGCGTCACCGTAGTAGATGAAGGAGAACGGCTCGAAAGCGGCGGCGGCCGTGGTGAAGTCGACCCACTCGCTCCAGTTGGTGCCGTCGCCGACCCGGTAGGTGTAGCGGGTGTTCGGCTTCAGCCCGGTGAACTCGACGGTGTGGTAGGTCGAGGCGTACCCGAGCGTGGTGTTCACCGGGACGCTCGCGATGGCCTGGACGGTGGCCACCGCACCGGCGGCCGGCACGACCTGGCCGAGCGCGCGTGGCGCCTCCAGGATCTGGGCCTGGGCGTCAACCTGGGCTGCCTCGGCCCGCCACGACACGCGCTGGCTGGTGGCCGGGGTGGCGGTGGGGATGAGGATGAGTCGGTCGGGAATCGGGGTCGGCTTGTGCACCTCGGCGGCCGGGTACTTCGGCGGCGCGGCGGCGCTGATGGCGGCGGGGGCTACCACCAGGCCGGCGAGCAGCAGCGCACCTGCGCCGATCGCACCGAACTTGGCCTGCCGGGACTTGATCGGCCACGGCTTCCTGGGCTCATTCACTTTTAGTTCTCTCCAAGCAAACGATCTCGTCCACTGCGAGTGCAAGGCGGACGCCATCGAATTCACCCACGCAACATTGACGATCACCTGTCCCCTGACTTGCGGAAAGGTGAACTCATGATCGTCAATGTACCGGTCATCCCATGTTTGCCTGGAGTTTGGTAAAAGCCGCTTACTATCGGCCACGGATCGTGTGTGAACTGGGGAAAGGCAGACGGATGGCGACGACACCGCGGGCGGCGGCCCGCCCGCTGAGCCTGCTCCCCGCCGTCGCCGCGCTCGGCGCGCTCTTCGTGGTGCCGCCCGTCCAGCCCACGGTCAAGACGGAGACCTTCATCACCGCCCAGACGAGCGGCATCCTGCTGATCGAGGGCGGCGAGTGCTTCAGCGACCCGGCGTACTCGCCGGAGGCGGGCGAGCGCCTGGTGCGCTACACGCCCTGCGCCCTGGGCGCCGACAACCAGTCCTACGGCTTCACCCACGTGCCCGACGGCCCGTACGACCCGGCGGCGCTGACCACGTTCGCCTGGCGGAGCTGCGGCGACCGCTACACGAAGCTGTGGCGGGGCAGCCGCCGGGATCTGGCCTACTACCCGATCATGCCGACCGCGGAGACCTGGGCCGACGGCGACCGCGACGTGATGTGCGCCGTCTACCACCCCACCGGCCGGCTCACCGGCTCGGTGCTGCCCTAGGGGTGCAGGTCCTCCTCGTACAGGTCGTACAGCTGCGCGCCGAGCGCCTCGCCCAGGCGCTTCTCCGCGTACGGCATGACCTCCTCGGCGGTGATCCGGCGGCCGGTCTCGGCCGACAGGGAGGTCACGCCGGTGTCGGTGGCGGACATGATCCGGGTGTACCAGCTCAGATCGTTGGCGCAGTTCAGGGCGAAGCCATGCATGCTCACCCCGTTGCGGACCCGGATGCCGATCGCGCCGAGCCGCCGGTCGGGCAGCCCGAGGGCGGCGTCGCCCCGCGCCCACGCCCCGCCGCTGCCCGGCACCCGCCCGGCCACCACCCCCATGTCGGCACAGGTGTGGACGAGCACGTCCTCAAGCAGCCGCACGTACGCGGTGACGTCGGAGACCCCGACGATCGGGTAGACCACCAGCTGTCCCGGCCCGTGCCAGGTGACCTTGCCGCCCCGGTCCACGTCGATCACCGGCGTGCCGTCGCTCGGCCGCTCGGGCCCCCGGGTACGCTTACCCGCCGTGTAGACCGGCGCGTGCTCCATGACCAGGCACAGATCGCCCAGCTCCCCGCTCACCCGCCGCCGGTGCGCCAGCCGCTGCAGGGCCCAGGCCTGCTCGTAGGGGACATCGACACCTAGTCGGACGATCGCCAGCCTGCTCACAGGTCCAGGGTAGACGCGAGCTGCCGGGGTTCGATACGGAACTCCTTCACCCCACCCGCCCCATCTCTTTCCACCTTGTACGCGTATCCGGCCGGCTCCACGCTCACCGCCTGGATGAACTCGGTGCCCACGTAGTGCAGCGCGACCCCCTCGTCGGCCGCGTACCCGTCCGGCAGCTCGCCCGAGGCCACCGACTCGTGCAGCAACGCGCGCCGCTGCTCGTCGGAGTCGTAGTGCACCCCGCACGAGTACGGCAGCAGCCCGAGACCCTCCGCCCACGGCCGCAGCGTCGGCCCGAAGGAGTCGGTGTTGCCGCCCACGTGCCAGATCAGCGCCCCCGCGCTCTGGCCCGCCAGCACCACCCCCGCCTGCCAGGCCTCCTCCAGCGCCTCGTCGTACCCGTGCAGCCGCCAGAGCGCGGCCAGGTTGGCCACGCTGCCGCCGCTCACGTAGATCGCGTCCTGCTCCAGGATCCAGGCCCGGGGGTCGGCCACGTTCGGCATCGGGAAGACCGTCAGGTGGCTCAGTTCGACGTCCCAGTCGCGGAACGCGCCGTACATCTTGAGCAGCCAGTCGGCGTCGTCGCCCGAGGCGGTGGCCAGCAGGCCCAGCTTCGGGCGGTCCTGGCCGGTCAGGTCAAGGACGTACCGCAACAGCGGGGTCGCCTCGAAGAACCCGTACCGGTCGGTCGGGCGGAACGAACCGCCACCGATCGCCACGATATGCGACTGCCCACTCCGCCCCATCGTGCACTCCCCGCGTCAGAAGGTAAGAAGAGTGCCCAAGCCTACGACCCCACCGGCCCTCCGCGGGCCGCTATCCCGCCCCGAGGCCCCTGAATGCCGGGGCACCAACCTGGGGTCAGGCGGCGAGGGTGGCCGCCAGGGCGTCGTCCAGGGCGGGCTGGGTGAACGGGAAACCCGCGTCGAGGAGCACGCGGGGGAGCACCCGCTGGCCGATCAGCACGCCCTCGTCGGCGAACTCGCCCAGAGCCAGGCGGAGGGCGAAGCCCGGGGTGGGGATCGGCATGGTTGCGCGCTTCAGGGCCCTGCCGATGGCCTTGGTGTACTCGGCGTTGGTCACCGGCTGGGGCGAGGTGAGATTCACCGGTCCCGAAATATCGTCTCTTGTGAGGAGGAAGCGGACGGCGGCCACCCAGTCGGGGAGGGAGATCCAGGAGAAGTACTGGCGGCCGGAGCCGAGCGGCGCCCCCATGCCCAGGCGGAAGATCGGCAGCACCTTGGCCAGCGCCCCGCCCGACCTGCTCAGCACCACGCCCGACCGCATCCGGACCACCCGCACCCCCGCAGCGGCGGCCGGGCCGGTCGCGCCCTCCCACTGGGCCACCACATCGGCCAGGAAGCCCTTGCCCTGCGCGTCCTTCTCGTCCACGGCGCGGTCCCCGGTGTCGCCGTAGAACCCCACCGCCGAGGCCGACAGCAGCACCGGGGGCGGCGTGGTCATCTTGGCGATGGTGGCGGCCAGCGTGCCGGTCCCGTGCGTCCGGCTCTCCAGGATCTGCCGCTTGTACGACTCCGACCACCGCCGGTCGCCGATCCCCGCGCCCGCCAGGTGCACCACGGCCGAGGCGCCCTCCAGCACCGCCGGGTCGAGAACACCCCTGTCCGGGTCCCAGGAGGCCTCACCGGGGCCGGTGGGCTCACGCCGTACCAGCCTGAGGACCGGGAGGTCGTCGGCGGTGAGCGACCGCACCAGAGCCGAGCCGAGCAGACCCGAGGAACCCGTCACCACGATCGTCATGTCACCCACGCTAGTTCCTTCGGCTCCGGCTCCCGGGGAGGATGCCCCCCGAAACGGCGAGGAGCCCCCGCCGGCGTGCGGCGGGGGCTCCTCTGCTGCCGAACTGCTACAGGCCGAGCTGGCCCTCGAAGAGGCCCTCCTCCAGGCGGCGCTTCACCGTGGTGAGGAACCGCGCGGCGTCGGCGCCGTCCACCAGGCGGTGGTCGTAGGTCAGCGCCAGGAAGACCGTCGAACGGACCGCGATGACCTCGCCCTCCGGGGTGTCCACCACGACCGGGCGCTTCACCACCGCGCCGGTGCCGAGCATGCCGACCTGCGGCTTGTTCAGGATCGGCGTGTCGAACAGGGCGCCCCGGCTGCCGGTGTTGGTCAGCGTGAAGGTGCCCCCCGCGATATCGTCGGGGCTGATCTTGTTGGTCCGGGTGCGCTCCGCCAGGTCGGCGATCTTCCGGGCCAGCCCGGCGATGTTCAGGTCGCCCGCGCCCTTGACCACCGGCACGATCAGACCCTTCTCGGTGTCCACCGCGATGCCGAGGTTCTCGACATCGTGGTAGGTGACCTCGTTGGTCTGGTCGTTGATGACCGCGTTCAGCTTGGGATGCACCTTCAGCGCCTCCACCGCGGCGAGCGCGAAGAACGGCATGAACGACAGCTTCACGCCCTCCCGCGCCTCGAAGGCGGCCTTGGCCCGCTGGCGGAGCCGGGCGATCTTGGTCACGTCGACCTCGACCACCGTGGTCAGCTGCGCGGTGGTGTGCAGCGAGTCCATCATGCGGTCGGCGATCACCTTCCGCAGGCGGGACATCTTCTCGGTCTTGCCGCGCAGCGTGGTGTCCACCTGGACCGGCTCGGGCGCCGCCACCGGAGCGGCCGCCTGCGGCGCCGGCTGGCTCACCGGCTGCTGGACGGCGGGTGGCGCCGCGGCGGCGGCCGCCGCTGCCTGCTCGCGCTGCACCCGGGCCGCCTCGATGACGTCCTGCTTGCGGATCCTGCCGCCCACCCCGGTGCCGGAGAGGGTCTCCAGGTTCACGCCGTGCTCGACGGCCAGCTTGCGGACCAGCGGCGTCACGTACGGGCTCTCGCCGGTGGACGGCAGCGGGGCCGGCTCGGCGGCCGGGGTCGTCGCGATCGGCGACGGCGTGTACGTGGGCGCCGGGGCCTGCTGCGGGACCGGGACCGTCTGCGGGCGGAACACCGGCTGCGGGGCCGGCGGGGCCGGCGGAGCAGGCGGGGCCTGGGGAGCCGGCTGCGGCGACGGCTGCGGGATCGAGGAGATCGGCGGGGCCGGGGCGGGCTCCGGCTCGGGCTGCGGCTGCGGCTGGGCGGCCGGGGCGGGCGCCTCGGCGGGGGCCGCGCCGGCCGAGTCGATGACCGCCAGCTCGGCGCCCACCTCCACCGTCTCGTCCTCCGCCACGATGATCTTCGTCAGGTACCCCGCGGACGGCGACGGGATCTCGGTGTCGACCTTGTCGGTGGAGACTTCGAGCAGTGGCTCGTCGGCCTCGACGTGGTCGCCCTCCTTCTTCAGCCATCGGGTGACGGTGCCCTCGGTCACGCTCTCGCCGAGCTGGGGCATGGTTACGGAGACAGGCATGATGTGTCTTTCCTATGCGGGCGGTCAGTTGTGGACGTGCAGCGGCTTGCCGGCCAGCGCGAGCATGGCCTCGCCGAGAGCCTCGGACTGAGTCGGGTGCGGGTGGATGAGCTGCGCCACGTCACCCGCCGTCGCCTCCCAGTTGTAGATCAGCTGGGCCTCCGCGATGAGCTCGCCGACCCGGCTGCCGACCATGTGCACGCCCAGGACGCGGCCGTCCCGCTCGGCCACGACCTTGACCTCGCCCTGGGTCTGCAAGATCTTGCTCCGGCCGTTGCCGGCCAGGTTATAGGTCAACTCAACCACGTCGTAGCCGCGCTCGCGCGCCTGCGCGCTGCTGAGGCCGACCGCGGCCACCTCCGGCTCGGAGTAGGTGATCCGCGGCACGCCGTCGTAGTCGATCGCCGCCGGGTTGAGGCCGGCGATGTGCTCGGCCACCAGGATGCCCTCGGCGAAGCCCACGTGCGCCAGCTGCGGGGTCGCGATCAGGTCGCCCACCGCGTACACCCCCGGGGCGGAGGTCTGGCAGAGCTCGTTGACCTTGACGAAGCCGCGCTCCACGGCCACGCCCGCCGCCTCGAAGCCCAGGTCGGCGGAGACCGGGCCGCGGCCCACCGCGACCAGCAGGAGCTCGGCGTCCAGCGTCTTGCCGTTGGCCAGCGAGACGACCACGCCGGTGTCGGTGGTCTTGACGCTCTCGAACCTGGCGCCCAGCTCGTACTTGATGCCCCGGCGCCGGAAGGCGCGCTCCAGCAGCTTGGAGTTGGACTCGTCCTCCAGCGGCAGCAGGTGCGGCAGCGCCTCGACGATGGTCACCTCGGCCCCGAACGAGCGCCACACGCTGGCGA
The DNA here is from genome assembly GCF_018476525.1 of Acrocarpospora catenulata. GTDB lineage: Bacteria > Actinomycetota > Actinomycetes > Streptosporangiales > Streptosporangiaceae > Acrocarpospora > Acrocarpospora catenulata. The sequence goes on along the minus strand of NZ_JAHCST010000072.1, from coordinate 4,752 downwards.
ACTCGACGCCGATCACGCCGCCGCCCAGGACCACCACGGAGCTGGGCACCCGGTCGAGCACCAGGGCGTGGTCACTGGTGATCACCTTGGTGCCGTCGATCTCCAGGCCGGGCAGCGACTTCGCGTACGACCCGGTGGCCAAAACCAGGTTCCTGCCCTGGATGACCTGCCCGTCCACGGTGACCTCGTTCGGCCCGGTGACCCGGCCGAAGCCCTCAATCGTGGTGATCTTCTTGCTCTTGATCAGGCCCTGCAGGCCCTTCCAGAGCCCGCTGATCACCTTGTCCTTGTAGGCGAGCACGCCCGGCACGTCGATCCCGTCGAACCGGGTCTTGACACCGAACGCCTCACCCTCCCGGGCCTGGTCGGCCAGCTCCGCCGCGTGCAGCAGGGCCTTGGTGGGGATGCACCCGTTGTGCAGGCAGGTGCCGCCGACCTTGTTCTTCTCGATCAGGGCCACGCTCATGCCGAGCTCCGCCGCCCGCAGGGCACAGGCGTAACCACCACTACCGCCACCTAGGACGACGATGTCGAAGGGGCCGCTGCCATCAGCCACTGGAAAGCTCCCTAATGAATTTCACTGCCGTTGTGAACGGCATCTTTTCACTTGTCACTGAAGATCGTGGTTCAGACGCGGGCTACCGTGCGTATCGCTCCGCGATGCCGAACAACGTCCGGGTGAGCGCCCCTGTTCCGCCCTTCGGGGTGTAACCATGGGGTTCGCCCTTGTTGAAGGCCGGGCCCGCCATATCGACGTGTGCCCAGCGAACGCCTTCCGGAACGAACTCGCGCAGGAAAATCCCGGCCGCCAGCATGCCGCCCCAGCGCTCCGGGTGCAGGTTGGCGATGTCGGCGATCGGCGAGTCCAGCCCCTTGCGCAGCTCCTCCGGCAGCGGCATGCCCCAGGCGCCCTCACCCTGCTCCTGCGCCACGCCCACCAGCTCGGCCCGCAACTCGTCGTCGTTGGACATGATCCCGCAGGTCCGCCAGCCGAGCGCGACGATCTGCGCGCCGGTCAGGGTGGCCACGTCGATGATCAGATCCGGGTTGTCCTCGGTCGCGCGGGCGATGCCGTCGATCAGGACCAGGCGGCCCTCGGCGTCGGTGTCCAGCACCTCCACGGTCTTGCCCGAGTAGGTGTGCAGCACGTCGGAGGGGCGCTGCGCGGTGCCGGAGGGCATGTTCTCGGCCAGGCAGAGGTAACCCACCGCGTTCACCTTCAGGCCGGTCCTGGCCACCGCCAGCAGCGCGCCCAGTACGGCGCCCGCGCCGCCCATGTCGGACTTCATCCAGTCCATCGAGGCGGCCGGCTTGAGCGACAGACCGCCGGAGTCGAAGGTGATGCCCTTGCCCACGAAGGCGATCCTGCGGTCGGCCTCCGGGTGGGTATAGGCCAGGCGGACCAGGCGCGGCGGGTTGCTCGAACCCTGGCCGACGCCCACGATGCCACCGTAACCGGCCTCCTTCAGGGCGACCTCGTCCAGCACCTCCACGGTCAGGCCCGCCTTGCCGCCGACCTCCTCGGCGATCTCGGCCAGCCGGGCCGGCCACAGGTCGGAGGGCGGGGTGTTCACCAGGTCGCGGACCAGGTTCACCGCCTCGGCCAGGGTGGTCGCCCGCAGGCTCGCGGCCTCGGCGCCCTCGGCGGCGGTCAGCACGCTCACCTCGGCCACCGGGGGGCGCTTCTGACCGTTGGTCTGGTACTTGCTGAAGCTGTAGGCGCCGAGCAGGGCGCCCAGGGCGACCGCCTCGACCTCGGCGATGGTGGTGGCGGGCAGGGCGAAGGCGGCCTCGTTCGTGCCGGCCAGCGCGCGCGACGCGGCCCCGGCGGCGCGGCGCAGCGCCTCCGTCCCCAGGGGTTGGTCACCCTCGGGGGCGTCACCGAGCCCGACGGCCACGACAATGGGCGCGGGTAGCGCGCCGAAGGTCGGGATCTTCGCGATCTCTTCCGGCTTGCCGGTGAAACCCATCGCGGTCAGGGTGGGGCCGAGTCGCCCGCTTAGGGCTTGGTCGACGCCCTCCGCTCCCGGGCCGGGGTGTGGGCCGTCGGCGGAGGCGTATATCCCGATAACGAGAGCACTGGTCTCGATGGAGACCGGGTCAGATGCATTGACGCGCACTGTGGTCACGTGAGCCGATGCTAGCTGTGCTTTCACGGTACGCATAAACGAGGGTTCGTCCTACCAATCGGCTGAGGGCTGTCCAACATCAGGTAAGCAGTATGGCGGCGGTGACCAGGACCGTGGTGGTGGCCGTCTCGACCAGCGCGCCGAGCACGTCTCCAGTGATACCACCCAGCCGCCGTACGGCGTGGCGACGCATCGCCCAGGCTGCTGCCAGGCCTGCGAAGACCGCAAGAACGAGGTGGTAGCCCGCTTCCCGTGACATGCCGATCAGTCCGACGGCGATACCGGTCGCGGTCACCGCACCCGCCGTGTTCACACTACCGGCCACCAGCGCGCCCAGCCCTTCGTTCCGGGCCGCCGGTACTCCCTTTACACAAGCCCAGGTCACCGCGAGCCGGCCCGTGACGCATGCCGCGACCAGCACAATCGCGGCGTCATCCGCCAACTCCGTCAACGCCGCCACCTGCGCCAACACCACGAACACCAGGGTGACCACCCCGAACGGCCCCACATCGGACTGACGCATCACCTCAAGCGCCCGCGCCGCCTCCTTCCTGCTGCCCAGACCGTCCGCCAGATCCGCCAACCCGTCGAGGTGCAATCCCCGGCTGGCCAGCGCCAGCACCCCCAGTGCCGCCACGGCGGCCAGCAGACCGCCGTTCAGCGTTGCCCGCCCACCTGCCAACACCGCCGCCCCGAGCGCTCCCATCCCCAGCCCGACCAGGGGAGCCAACCCCATGGCCCATCCCGCGACCCGGCGATCGACCCGCTCCACCCGGACCGGCCACACACTTAAGAACCCCACGGCCAGCCGCCAACCCGCCCAGACCTCTTGAAGCACGCCTCTGAATCGCATTCCCCCACGATTGCGTACGGTGACCTGGCCGGTGGACAGGGGCTGGAGGCCCGGACGTGCATCGGGCTGAGGCAGGGAGCGCAGCCGCAAGTAGGCGGATACCGACCAGAGGTCTCCGACGACGGGTTCGCGCACAAGGGCTGGTCGGTGCTGGTGGTGATCGGCTACATCGCCTCCTTCGCGCTGCTGGCGCGGGCGTTGAAGCTGTGGATGCCGGTCGGGAGGTCGCCCGTTTTGATCAGCGGTCCCTACCGTTGTGACATCTGGGCTCATAGCGTTCAGATGCCCCGGAAGGGGTGAGTGTGGCTTTCAATGAGTCGTTTGTTTCCTTCAGCGGCCATGCGCGGTTGAAGGTCGTGGGCAGCTCTCTGTTCTGCGGATCCCTGTTCTGCGGATCCCTGTTCTGCGGATCCCTGCTTTGCGGAGCCCTCAGACGGTGAGGGGTCAGGCTGGGAGGGGGATGACGCGGGAGGTGACGACCAGGGCGGCGTCTTCGGACTGCGTGGCCAGGGATTGGTTGAGGTCGCCCAGGAGGTCGCGGAAGAGACGGCCGCCGGGGGTCGGGGGGATCAGGCCGAGGCCCACTTCGTCGGATACGGCCACCACCGCTCGGGCTGTCGTCTGGCGCCAGGCATCGATCAGGGCGTCGCATTCGCGACGGACAGCCTGGATGGCGGCTTCGTGGTCTTCCACGGAGGATCCGGAGGGGGAGTCGGGAGTGCTCGGTGGCCAGGCGTTGGCGGCGTCGATGACGGCGGTCAGCCAGGTGCCTATGGCATCGATGAGCAGGACGCCGGTTTCCGTGGTGAGGACGGTGGCCAGATCGGTGGTTTCGAGGGTCCGCCAATGTGCGGGACGGCGGGTCTGGTGGGCCTTGACGCGGGCGGCCCAGTCGGGGTCGTCGTCCCTTGAAGGGCCGGTGGCGACGTACGTCACATCAGGTTCGGCGGCCACGCGAAGTTCGGCCTCGGCGGACTTACCGGAACGGGAGCCACCAAGCAGAAGGGTCCGCCTTGGCGGAACGCGCCGGATCGCCCAGTCGTCTGAATGCCGGTCGTCTGAATGCCGGTCACCGGAATGCTCGCCGCCGGTCCGCAGGACAGTTCCGTCCGGCACGGCCACCGCCCCCCAGAACGCCAACCGCCGTTCAAGTTCCCTCTCCGAAGCAACCCGATGGTCAAGCCCGACCGCGACCACCTGGGTACCCTCACCCACCAGCCCCCGCCTCCGCAGATCCCCCAGCCGATCCGGCCGCTCCAGCACATCAATCAACACGATGTCGTAGGGATCCCCCCGATCCTCACTCCCCGGCCCCCCATTGGCGAACAGCAGACTCCCCCCATCCGGCCCCACAACCGAGTCCCCATCCTCCCGCCGACTCAGCCTGTGCCCCACAAGCGACACATTGTCATCAACAACCACCGAAAACGGCTTACGCGCCGCAACCACCCGTCCACAGGAAGCACACCCACACCCCACCTCCGGCCACCCCGCCGGCCCCCCAGTCCCAACCAACTCCACTTTCATCGGCTCCCCCTCCATCAACGCCCCCGGCAGAATAGCCACCCCACCCACCCACCAACCCACCCCGCACCAAGGCTGGCCACGACTGCCGTACTTGTCCCCCGCCACCCCCCGTTCCGGCCTTCGGTCAGACCCGGCTACCGCTGGGGTGGGTCGTTCCGCGTTCATGCACGGGTGCTCCGGCGGGGGTACCGACGACTTCCCGTACAGGAGATCGTCATTACCGTGCTTCTCCCACCCACCCGC
>NZ_JAHCST010000071.1 GCF_018476525.1 Acrocarpospora catenulata | reverse complement strand
AGGTAGATCACTCTGCGGCCCTCGCGCCTGGACCGGACGAGGCCGGCGAGCTTGAGCCGATCCGCAATTCGACCTACAACCGGACCCCCGCTCCGCCCTTCAACCCGACCCCCGCTCCGGCCTGTGGCCCGACCCCCGCTCCGGCCTGTCGCCCGACTCCCGCGCGGGCTGGCTACGGCGGATCCTCATGGCGGGTGGGAATCCGATGGCGACCGGCGGCAAAGACGCCTGGTCGATCTTCGTCGGGCGACGCCGCGAGGCGGTCGGTGTGGCCCTGCTGGTGGTGGCCGCCCTGCTGGTGCCGTTCCGCTTCCCGAGCGTGGCGATCTTCCCGGTGCCGGCGCTGTTCTGGGCGGCGGGCGCGCTGGTGGTGCTCTCCTGCGAGACGTGGGCGTTCAACGACCGCCTGATCGGCCTGGCCACCCCCGCCCTGACCTACTTGATCGGCGGCAGCGTCCTGGCCCTGATCCGCGCCCAAGGGCAGGACCTCACCCGCCTGCTCGCCGAGTTCCACGGCGCCAGCGGCGTCCTGTTCATCCTCGGCACCGCGGCCGGCGTCTCCTGGCTCATCTACCGCCTCTACGACCCACCCCCACCCCCGACTCACCGCACCCTGCGCGCCACCCGCTAGACCGGTGCGGCGGTGCGGGTGGGGAGGAGCCCGAGCGCTAAGCGGACCCAGGAGGTGACGAAGCGGTCGCGGTCGGCTCGGGCGGGGGGTTCGCCGACGGTTTCCTCGAAGAGGCGGTAGTGGACCACCGCGCCGCCGAGGACGGCGCCGATGCCGGGCCAGTCGAGGTTGGCGTCGCGGTATTCGGGCTGGGCCAGAAACCAGGTGGTCATGGAGTCGAACATGGGCTGGAGGAGGCCGCTTCTGACGACTTCCACCAGTTCGGGGAACTGGCTGAGGTCGCGGAAGAAGACGCGGGTGAGTTCGCTCTCCTCGCGGACCTTGGCCAGGCCCGCGCGGCACAGGTGGGCCAGCCGATCCTCCAGGGGAGTCGGCCCGGTGCTGTGCAGGGCGGTGAGGGTGGTGGCGATCTGGGCGCCGGTCCGGGTGGCGTGCTCGGTCATGGCGGCGGCGAGCACCTCGTACTTGGACCTGAAGTGCCGGTAGAGCCCGCCCGCACCGGGGGACAGCCCGGCGGCGGCCTCGATCTCCGCCACCGACGTGGCCGCGTATCCCCGTTCGGCGAAGAGCCGCAGGGCCTCATCGATGATCCGCTGACGCGTGGATCCGCTCATGGCAATCCTGGCCACCTCCGCCGTCCAGGGTAGACCGTCAGAGTTTCCCAGCGGAGCCCATTGATAAGCGCCCGCTTTCCCGGAAAACCGGTTACCCGTACGCGTATGCGTTTTGGCATCCTGTAGAGGTGCACTCCACCGGAAACGTCGGATCCGACCCCAGCGGGACGCCAGCCGTCACCCCAGGGGTCCAGGCGGTGACCCCACCGCCCGAAACCGGCGTCCGGCGCGTCGATTCGCCTGGAAATTCAGGGCGTTCCGGCGGTCCCCCGCCGTCTCAGTGGGCATAACCTACATCCATTCCTTTCACGACAGTCTGAACGAGGTCACTCCTGTGCCCAGCGGCAAGGTCAAGTGGTACGACGAGACCAAGGGTTTCGGTTTCCTCACCCGCGACGACGGCGGTGAGGTCTTCGTGCATTCATCCGCGCTGCCCAAAGGCGTGGATGCCCTCAAGCCTGGACAGAAGGTCGAGTTCGGTGTGGCGGAGGGCCGCCGCGGGCAGCAGGCCCTGTCGGTCCGGGTCCTGGAGCAGCCGCCCACTCTGGCCAAGGCCGCCCGTCCCAAGGGCAAGCGGAAGAAACCTGACGAGATGGTCGTCATCGTCGAGGATCTGATCAAGCTGCTGGACGACATCTCCACGTCGTACCAGAAGGGCAAGCAGCCGGACGCGGCGCACGCCAAGAAGGTGGCGACCGTGCTCCGCGCCGTCGCCGACGACATCGACGGCTGAGACCCCCAGAAGAACTAAAACGGGTTGGGCAACGGCTTCGTATCCCCCTGAGTCGGCGCGGGACGCCGCTCCGGGCGGGTGCGGAGCCGTTTGCGCCGCCCGGCGACCAGCCAGCCCAGCGAGATCGCCAGCACGGCCGCCATCACCGCCAGCCCGATCGGCCCGCCGGTGAACAGCGAGAGCATCAGCCCGACCAGGCCCCCGAACACCCAGGCGATCTGGAGCAGCGCCTCCACCACCCCGAAGGTGGACGAACGCACCTCCTCGCCGATCTCCCGCTGCACGATGGCGTCCAGCGCCAGCTTCCCCAGGCCCTGCGCGAAGGCCCCCACCAGCGCCACCGCCACGGCCGACCAGAGCGTGAAGAAGAACGCGGCCACGATCGTGGTGACGGTGGTCAGCGCCAGCGTGGCCAGCACGATCAGCTGCGGCGAGCGCGACCGCGCCCAGGAGGCCACGGCCGCCCCCATCAGACCGCCGCCCCCGGCCGCCGCGGCCAGCAGCCCGAGGGTGATCTCCGGAGCCAGCCCCTGCAGGTGCTTGTCCTGGACCAGGAAGAGCAGGAAGAACACCAGGAACCCGGCCTGCACCCGGATCGCGGCGTTGGCGCGCATCGCCTCGGCCACCACCGGCCCCATCTGGAACCAGGTGCGCCAACCGGGCGCGGCCTCCTCTTCCTCCTCCGGATCGGGGGAGTCCACGTGCCGCGGCAGCCGTACCGCGATCACCCCGGAGACCAGGAAGACCGCCATCGCGCCGCGCAGCACCCATTCGGCCCCTATCCAGGCGGTAAGACCGGCCGCGGCGCCCGCCGCCGCTCCGGCCGAGACCAGGGCGAACAAGGCGACCCGCGCGTTGCCGGTGACCAGCGTGATGTCGGCGGGCAGCACGCTCGGCATGATCGCCGCCCGGGACACGTTGTACGCCTTGGACAGCACCAGCACCGCCAGCGCGGCCGGAAAGAGCGAGAGCGTGTCCCCGTACACGACCGAGGAGGCCATGCCCCAGCAGAGCAGGCCCCGGGCGAACAGCGTGCCGGCCATCACGTACCGCCGGCCGGACCGGAACCGGTCCAGGACCGGGCCCACGAAGGGGGCCACCACCGTGAAGGGGACCATGGTGATCAACAGGTAGAGGGCCACCTGGCCGCGCGCCTGCCCGACCGGCAGCCCGAAGAAGAGCGCCCCGGCGAGGGAGACCGTGATCAACGCGTCACCGGCGCTGTGCGCCGCCGTCACCTCGATCAACCTGCCCAGGCCGGTTCGGCCCGCGCCCTGCGCGTAGGTGAGCCTTCGCGTCGCCCGTCCCACCGCCCGCCCGGCCCGTACCGTCGCCCCTGCGGCTGTACGGGTCGCGCGCGCGGTCCCCCGGCCGGCACGCTGAACACGATTCCAGGCACCTGCCACAGGCGGCACTCCCTTCCCCTCCTTGAAATATCAGTGTTACTGACCCGGTCCGGTGCTGTCCGCTCCCGGGGTGGGTGAAAATAAAGTGTGAGTCGTACCCGAATCAGAACCTCCGCCGCCGACTCGGCCTGTGCCGCCGCCGTCGAGCTCGCCCGGCTGGCCGCCGAGGAGATCGCGCGCCCGGGCGAGGTGGGCGAGCATCTCGGGTTCGAGAGCGAGGGCGACCGGGTCGTCACCCACTTTTTCACGTGTCTTGACCGGGCCTACCGCGGGTGGCGCTGGGCGGTCACGGTGGCCCGCGCCTCCCGGGCCAGGAACGTGACGGTCAGCGAGACCGTGCTGCTGCCCGGCGCGGGCGCGCTGCTCGCGCCCACCTGGGTGCCGTGGAACCAGCGGCTGCGCCCTGGCGACCTGGGCGTGGGCGACCTGCTCCCGGCCGAGGCCGACGACGACCGGCTGGCCCCCGGCTTCACCGAGACCGACGACGACTCCGACCAGCAGATGATTTTCGAATACGGTCTGGGCCGCGCCCGGGTGCTCTCGCCCATCGGCCGCGACCTGGCCGTGCGGCGCTGGCACGACGGCGACTCCGGGCCCGACTCCCCGCTCGCCGTGGCCGCCCCCGCACAGTGCTCCACCTGCGGCTTCTACTGGCCGCTCGCGGGCTCGCTCCGGCTGGGGTTCGGGGTCTGCGCCAACGAGTACGCGCCGGACGACGGCCGGGTGGTGGCCGCCGACCACGGCTGCGGTGCGCACTCGGAGGCCACCACGGTGCCGTCCATGACTCCTGAGCAGGCGCCGCCGATCCTGGACGATCTCGGCTACGACCCGATGCCGGCCGACGATGCTCAAGATCTTGGTTGAGGCCATGAATGCGGGGCAAGGGCGCTAACCTACGTTCGCCCCGTCCGCCCCTCCCCGAGAGCCCGACATGCCTGACAATGACATTTTTGGCACAGCACGGCTGCGTGAGACGGTCCTGGCCGCCTGGGCGGCCTCGCCCGCCCGGTTCCGGGAGGACGCCAACGCGGAGGAGGACTTCGCGCTCGGCGGCTACCGGGACCGGCTGATCGTCGAGCTGGCCCAGAACGCCGCCGACGCCGCGCTGCGCGCCGGGGTTTCCGGGCGGCTGCGCCTGTCGCTGCGGGACGGCGTCCTGGAGGCCGCCAACACCGGCGCCCCGCTGGACGCCACCGGCGTGGAGGGCCTGGCCACACTGCGCGTCTCCGGCAAGCGGAACGAGGTGGGCGCGGCCGGCCGGTTCGGCGTCGGCTTCGCCGCCGTCGTCTCGGTCTGCGACGCGCCCTCCGTGCAGTCCCGGGGCGCCGGGGGCGTGCGCTGGTCCCGCGAGGAGACCGCCGCCCTGGTCGCGGCCACTCCCGCGCTCGCCTCCGAGCTGGCCGACCGGGCCGGGCACGTGCCGCTGCTCCGCCTGCCGTTCCCGCTGGCGGAGACCGCCGACCTGCCCGAGGGCTTCGACACGGTGGTCCGGCTCCCGCTCCGCGACAAGGTGGCAGAAGAGGCCGTGCGCCAGATGCTGGCCGAGACCAGCCCCGCGCTGCCGCTGGTGATGCCCGCGCTCGAAGTGATCGAGATTGAGCTGGACGGCGTGACGCGCACGGTCACCGCCGACGGCTGGCACACGGTCACCGCCTCAGGGGCCTTCACGCCCGAGCAGATCGCCGAGCTCTTCGGCGACCGGCCGACCGAGGAGCGGGCCCGGCCGTACTGGCAGGTCCGGTGGGCCGTGCCGGTGAGCCAGGGGGCCGCCCAGGCCGGTCTGCGGGACGCGGTGGCCGCCGGGGAGCCGCTGCCGCTGCCCAAGGACGTGCCCGCCGTCATTCACGCGCCCACACCCAGCGACGAGCCGCTCGACCTGCCCGCGCTGCTGATCGCCACCTTCCCGCTGGCCACCGACCGGCGGCACGTGGCGACCGGCCCGCTGACCGGCTTCCTCATCCGCCGGGCGGCCGAGCTGTACGTGTTGCTGCTGCGCGGCCTGCCCCGCACGCCCAGGCTGCTGGACCTGGTGCCCGGTCTGCTCGGCAAGGGCGAGCTGGACGCCGCCATCCGCCGGGAGATCCTCACCCTGCTTCCGGAGGCCCCGCTGCTGCCCGCGCTCTCCGCGCCGGAGGCCGTCGAAGGCCCGGACGGGGAGGAGCGCTTCCAGTCCCTGCTGAGCCGCCGCTGGGACGCCGACCTGCCGCCGGGGGAGACCGGCATGGCCGAGCTGGCCGTGCCCGGCCAGGGGCTGATGGTGGCCGGGCGGGAGGCCAGGGCGGTGGCCGGGCCCGCCGAGTTCCTGGCCAAGGTGGCCGACCTGGTGCCGGGGCTGCTGCCCGCCGGATGGCCGGTCCGGCATCCGGCGCTGGCCACCCTGGGGGTGCGCCGGGTCGAGCTGGCCGACGTGGTGGACATGCTCTCCGGCGAGGCCGTGCAGGACCGCGAGCCGGGCTGGTGGCGGTCGGTGTACGAGGTGCTGCCCGCCGACGACCCGGAGGCGATCGGGGCGATCCCGGTGCCGCTGGCCGACGGGCGGCTGGTGCGCGGGCCGCGCGGCACCCTGCTGCTGACCGAGGGCGGGCTCGACCCGGCCCCGCTGGCGCCGCTGGGGCTCCGGATCGTGCACCCGGAGGCGGCCCACCCGCTGCTGCTCCGGCTGGGCGCGGGCGAGGCCACGCCGCGGACCGTGCTGGAGGATCCGCTGACCCACGCCGCCGTGCGCGAGTCGGTGCACAGCGCCGACCCCGAGCCGGTGGCCCAGGCCGTACTGGCCCTGGTGGAGGCGGCCGGGGTGACCGCCGGGGAGGCGCCCTGGCTGGCCGAGCTGGCCCTGCGCGGCGCCGACGGCGAGGTCTACACCGCGGGTGAGCTGCTGCTGGAGGGCGGTGACCTGGCCAAACTGATCGACCAGGAGGCCCCGTTCGCCGCCCCCGACCTGGTCGAGAAGTACGGCCCCCGGGTGCTGGCCGCCGCCGGGGTGCTGGACGGCTTCGCCGTGGTCAACGACAACGACGTGCTGCTCGACCCCGACGAGTGCGACCACGACCTGGACCGTGAGGACGAGTGGCTGGAGGCGGTGCTCGACCTGCTGCCCGAGTTCGACGTGCCCCCGGTGGCCCGCGACTTCACCGCCGTACGGGACCTGGAGTACGTGGGCGACTGGCCGGCCGCGCTGGCCCTGCTCACCCGGCCCCCGCTGCGCGCCGCGCTGCTCCCGCTCCGGGTGCTGGTGGCGGGCGAGACGGTGGAGGTGCCCTCCTACACCGCCTGGTGGCTCTCCCACCATCCGGTGCTGGGCGGGAAGCTCCCGACCTCGCTCCGCCTGCCCTCCGGCGACCCGCTGCTGTTCGGCCTGTACGGCGACGCCCCCGAGGGCCTGGACGAGACCGCGCTGACCATGATCGGCGTCAGGTCCACCCTGGCCGACCTGCTGGCCTCGCACGGCGGTCCGGAGGAACTGCTCGACCTGATGGCCGACCCTGCCATCGAGGTGGACCGCGCCCAGCTGCGGGCGCTGTGGATGGCCGTCGCGGCGGTGGACCCCGCCCGGGTCCGGCCTCCGTCGGCGGTGCGCGCGGTGCTGAACGGCGCGATCGTGGTGGCCGACGCGGAGGACGGGCACGTGATTGGTGCGGACGGGCAGGCCGCCGGTGAGCCGGTCGTGGTGGAGGCGCCCGACCTGCTGGCCCTGGTCGCCGACCGGCCGCTCATCCTGGCCCCCTTCGACCTGGCCGAGGCGCTCTCCGAGGTGCTCGACCTGCCCCTGGTGGGGGAGATCGTGACCGGCGAGGTGACCTCCGCCGGGGTGGAGAGGCCGGTGCCGCCGGAAGTCCACACCCTGCTCCCGACCGCGCCCAAGACCTACGTCGAGCACGCGGAGCTGCTGGTGGACGGCCGGCCGGTGCCGTGGCGGTTCTTCGACGGCAAGGTGCACGCCAGCGGGGTCGAAGGGCTGGCCAGAGGGCTGGCCTGGGCGTCCGGGCAGTGGGGGGAGCGGCTGGCCGCCGCGGCGCTGCTGCGTGACCCGGCGCGGGTGCCGTTGCTGCTGGCCGAGTCGGATCTGGACGCCTAGCGCGCCCGGTTCCGGTTGCGCCGGTGCACATAGGCCAGACCGAAGAACCCCATGCCGATTCCGGCCACGCAGGTCCAGGTCCACCAGGTTTCGGTGGGACGGATGATCAGGAGCACCACCAGGGCGATCGCCCACAGGATGGTGCCGACGAGGATGGTCGTGGTGTCGTTGGTCTGCAGGGGCTCCGGGTCGGGTTTGCGGGGCGGCTTCACACGATCAGCATATTCATGAGAAAGTCGTGATCTTGGGCGGCCGCATCGGTGAAGTCCATGATCGGCGGTTATACGGCTGTCCATGGGACGGGTTTCTCGTGAATGAGGAACGGGTCGAGCGGGGCAGATGGGCGCAAGCCGTACACGAATCCGTCACGAAAGGATCACACCGGCAACCTGGGTCTTTTCCCAGGTTGTGCAGGGTGTCACTCTGCGCGCGTGAGCGACATCAAATCCCCCCAAAACACTAGTTTTCTCGACACCTACTTCAAGATCAGCGAGCGTGGTTCCACCGTCGGCGGTGAGGTGCGCGGCGGCTTCGCCACGTTCTTCACGATGGCCTACATCGTGGTGCTGAACCCGATCATCATCGGCACCGTGAAGGATGCCGACGGGCAGTTCCTCGGCGATGGGAGCGCTCCCAACCTGCCTCTGGTCGCGGTGGCCACCGCGCTCGTGGCCGGTCTGCTGACCATCCTCATGGGTGTGGTGGCCAACGTGCCGTTCGCCCTGGCGGCCGGCCTGGGGCTGAACGCGTTCGTCACCTACGGCATCGCCACCCAGATGTCCTGGGAGGACGCGATGGGCCTGGTGGTGCTGGAGGGCCTGGTCATCCTGCTGCTGGTGCTCACCGGATTCAGGACCGCGGTCTTCCACGCCATCCCGGCCAGCCTGAAGACGGCCATCTCGGTCGGTATCGGCCTGTTCATCGCCCTCATCGGGTTCGTGGACGCCGGGTTCGTCCGGAAGACCGCCGCCCCGGCGCCGCCGATCGAGCTGGGCATCGGCGGCGGGCTCACCAGCTGGCCGATCCTGGTCTTCGTGGTCGGCCTGCTGCTCACCGCGCTGCTGGTGGCCAGGAGGACGAAGGGCGCCATCCTGATCGGCATCGTGCTCACCACCATCTTCGCGATCATCGTCGAGCTGATCGCCAAGGCCGGTCCCTCCCTCGTCGACGGCCAGCCCAACCCGCAGGGCTGGGGGCTGAACGTGCCCGCGCTGCCCGCGCTGGGGGACATCGTGGGCCTGCCCGACCTCGGCCTGATCGGGCAGTTCAGCCTGTTCGGCGCGTTCTCCAAGGTCTCCTTGGTGCTGGGTGTGCTGCTGGTCTTCACCCTGCTGATCACCGACTTCTTCGACACGATGGGCACCATCGTGGGCGTCGGCAAGCAGGCCAACCTGCTCAACGAGGACGGCACGCTGCCCAAGACCCGGGAGATTCTGATCGTCGACTCGATCGCGGCCGCGGCCGGTGGCGCCGGGTCCGTCTCCTCCAACACCACCTACATCGAGTCGGCCGCCGGGGTCGGCGAGGGCGCCCGCACCGGCCTGGCCAGCGTGGTCACCGGCGTGCTCTTCCTCCTTACCATGTTCCTGGCGCCGCTGGTCGAGGTCGTGCCGTACGAGGCCGCCGCGCCCGCGCTGGTGGTGGTCGGGTTCCTGATGATGACCAGCATCCGCGAGATCGACTTCACCGACTTCGAGATCGCCATTCCCGCCTTCCTGACGATCGTGCTGATGCCGTTCACGTACTCGATCGCCAACGGGATCGGGGCGGGCTTCATCGCGTATGTCCTGATCAAGCTGGTCAAGGGTAAGTCCTCGGAGATCCACCCGCTGATGTGGGTGGTCGGCGCGCTGTTCGTGATCTACTTCGCGCTCGGGCCGATCAAGATCCTGCTCAACGTCTGAGCGACGGATGACATGGGCCGTCATGGCGGGCTACCGTCATGGCGGCCCATCGCATGTGCCAGGGAGTTACTGAAACTTTCAAGTAAACTCCGATATTTTACGGCGTCACCGCAGCACAGCCTGGCCGCCGATACGAGGTCGTTGACCCCTTTTTCCGGCTGATTCTAGCCTCCGTGGAGCACGCGAAGCTAACGAAAATTTTCGGAAAAGGGAGCTCTAGTGCCTTCCATGAAATGGCGGTCTCTCGCGGTGGTCTGCGCCTTGGCGTCGGCCGCGGCGAGCTTGGTCATCGCCGCCCCCGCCGAGGCGAGCGGGCCCTTGAAGACCCACGCGGTCGCGCGGGGCAAGTTCATCGGCGCGGCGATCGCCACCAGTCCGCTCGCCAACGAGACGGCCTACCGCAATATCGCCGCGACCGAGTTCAACCAGATCACGGCCGAGAACGCGATGAAGTGGGAGTCGACCGAGCCCAACGACAACCAGTACACCTTCGCCGGGGCTGACCAGATCGTCAACTTCGCCACCCAGAACGGGCAGCAGGTGCACGGGCACACGCTGATCTGGCACCAGCAGACGCCCGGCTGGGTGCAGGGGCTGAGCGCCGCCAACATGCGGATCGCGATCAACGACCACATCGCCACCGTGGTCGGCCGGTACGCCGGCAACCCGACCGTGGTCTCCTGGGACGTGGTGAACGAGGCGTTCAACGAGGACGGCACCTTCCGCCAGTCCTTCTGGTACAACACGCTGGGCCAGAGCTACATCGCCGACGCCTTCCGCGCCGCCCGGGCCGCCGACCCCGACGCCCGCCTGTGCATCAACGACTACAACGTCGAAGGCATCAACGCCAAGAGCACGGCCATGTACAACCTGGTGCAGTCGCTGCGGTCGCAGAACGTGCCGGTGGACTGTGTCGGCTTCCAGTCGCACCTGGCCACGCAGTACGGCTTCCCCAACGACCTGCAGCAGAACCTGCAGCGCTTCGCCAACCTGGGCGTGCAGGTCCGGATCACCGAGCTCGACGTGCGTATTCAGACGCCGCGTACCGCGCAGAAGGACACCACGCAGGCGCAGTACTACACCAACGTGGTCAACGCCTGTAACGCGGTCACCGCCTGCGCCGGCGTGACGATCTGGGGCTTCACCGACAAGTACTCCTGGGTTCCCGACACCTTCCCCAGCGAGGGCGCCGCGCTGATCTACGACGAGAACTACCAGCAGAAACCCTCCTACACCGCGGTCCACAACGCGCTGGACGGCGGCACCACCGACACCACTCCGCCGACCACACCGGGCACGCCGACGGCCTCCAACATCACCTCGTCCGGCGCGACGCTGACCTGGACGGCCTCCACCGACACCGGTGGCAGCGGCCTGGCGGGCTACAACATCTACCGGCGGGTGGGCTCGACCGACACCCAGATCGCCACGTCCACCACCAACTCGGTCAACCTGACCGGTTTGACCGCGAGCACGCAGTACCAGGTGCTCGTCCGGGCGCGTGACGGGGCGGGGAACCTGTCGGCCAACTCGGCGCTGGCGACCTTCACCACCACGGGCGGCGGCACCGGCGGCGGCTGCTCGGCGACGGCCACCACCCAGACCCAGTGGAGTGAGGGCTACGTGATCGAGCCGGTCCGGGTGACCGCGGGCAGTTCGGCGATCACCTCCTGGACGGTGACCTTCACCCTCCCGGCCGGCCACACCATCACCGGCTCCTGGAACGCCACCCTGACCGTCAGCGGGCAGACCGTGACCGCCAGGAACGCCGCCTACAACGGCAACCTCGGCGCCGGAGCCAGCACCACCTTCGGCTTCCAGGTCAGCCGCCCCAACGGCAACACCTCACTGCCAAGCGGATACACCTGCGCCTGAACCACTCACCACGGGGTGCGGCACGTCGCCGCACCCCGTTTCGTTTCGCCCGCGCCCCGGTGATGCGTGCACCCGACCATTCAGCTGGGAAGGTAGGTAGCCAACCCCCTGCATGGAGGAATGGTGATATGTCGTATATAGTTAGCAGAGGTAATGACTTATGCTAACGAACAACCCCAGGATGACGTCGGGTGCGAACCTCCGCAGCGACGCCGGTTTGGCGTCCGCGCTGCGCGTCTCGCTCGCCCGGCTGAACCGGCGGCTGCGCAAGCAGGGCACGGGCCACTCGCTGACCCCCACCCAGCTCGCGACACTGGCCGCCGTCGAGCGGCACACCGCGATGACGCCCGGCGAACTGGCCGAGCACGAGAAGGTGCAGCCGCCCTCAATGACGCGTGTGATCGCCAACCTGGAGGAGCGGGGGCTGGTGGCCCGCAGTCCGCACCCGTCGGACCGCCGGCAGGTGTCGATCAGCGTCACCCCCGACGGCGCTGCCCTGCTCAAGGAGGAGCGCCGGCTGAAGGAGGCGTGGCTGGCCCAGCGACTCAAGGACCTGACCCCGGAGGAGCGGGCGACGCTCCGCCTGGCGGCGCCGATCCTGGAGAGGCTCTCCCAGATGTGACCGTGGCGGCGGTGGTCCCCGAGGAGGCCGCCGCCACCAGGGCCGGCATGTTCCGCTCGCTGCGGAACTACAACTACCGGCTGTTCGCCGCCGGTGGCGTGATCTCCAACGTCGGCTCCTGGATGCAGCGCACCGCCCAGGACTGGCTGGTGCTCAGCTTGACCGGGGGCAGCGGCACCGCGCTCGGCATCACCGTGGCGCTCCAGTTCCTGCCGATGGTGCTGTTCGGCCTCTGGGGCGGCATGCTGGCCGACCGGTACCCCAAACGCCGCCTGCTGGTGGTCGCCGACAGCCTGATGGGCCTGCTCGCCCTGGTTCTCGGCCTCCTCACGGTGACCGGAACCGTCCAGGTCTGGCACGTGTACCTGATGGCGTTCCTGCTGGGGGTGATCGCCTGCGTCGAGGTGCCCACCCGGCAGTCCTTCGTGGTGGAGATGGTCGGCCACGACGACCTGTCCAACGCGATCGCGCTGAACAGCTCCACCTTCAACCTGGCCCGGGTGGTCGGCCCCGCGCTGGCCGGGCTGGCGATCAACTGGATCGGCACCGGGCCGATCTTCATCGTGAACGCGGTCTCCTTCGGCGCGGTGATCACCGGGCTCTTCCTCATGCGCGCCGCCGAACTCCACCCCGCCGAGCGGGTCGCCCGGGCCAAGGGCCAGCTCCGCGAGGGCCTGCGCTACGTGGCCAAGCGGCCGGACCTGCTGCTGCCCATCCTCGTCGTCGCGTTCGCGGCGATCTTCACGCAGAGCGTGGCCACCGCCGTCGCGCTGATGGCCACCAAGGTCTTCGACGCCGGGTCCTCGGCGTTCGGGCTCGGTTCCAGCGCGCTCGCGCTCGGCGCCGTGACGGGGGCGCTGCTGGCGGCCCGCCGGGTCCAGCTGAGCCGCCGGTTCCTGCTGCTCGGCGCGGTGCTGTTCGGCGTCTTCCAGGTGCTGGCCGGGCTCGCCCCCGGGTTCGTGTTCTTCCTGCTGCTGCTCATCCCGGCCGGGATGGCGTTGATCACCGTCAACACCACCGCCAACGCCACCGTGCAGCACGGCTCATCGCCGGAGATGCGCGGCCGGGTGATGGGCATCTACATCCTGGTCTTCACCGCCGGTACGCCGGTGGGGGCGCCCCTGGTGGGCTGGCTGTCCGAGCTGGCCGGGCCCCGGGTGGCGCTGGTGGTGATCGGTCTGACCAGCATCGTCGGCGTGGGCCTGGCCCTGCTGCTCACCCGCCTGGTCGCCATCCGCCAGGGGGTGGCCCCGCCGCGCCCGGCCCAGGCAGCCAGGCGCGCCCTGCAGACGGCCGTCGGCGGGCTGTCGATCAGGCGGTGGCGGCCCCGCGGTGGCGATGCCGCAGAATCAGGCGGGTGAGACTGTTCGTGGCGGTGCTGCCGCCGCCCGCCGTACTGGCCGAGGTCGACCGTGCCGTGGCCCCGCTGCGCCGGGAGCGGCCGGAGCTGACCTGGGAGGACCCGGAGCGCTGGCACATCACGCTGGCGTTCCTCGGCGAGGTGCCCGAGGCGGCGGTGCCCGGTCTGGACGCCCGGTTGCGCGCGGCCGCCTGGCACGAGCCGTTCCCGCTCGCCCTGGACGGGGCCGGGCATTTCGCGTCGAAGGTGATGTGGCTCGGGGTGCGGGCCCCCGACGGCGGGCTGGCGGAGCTGGCGGCGTCGGTGGTCGCCGGGGCCCGGGAGGAGGGGGTCCAACTGGAGGACCGTCCCTACCTCCCGCACCTCACGCTCGCCCGGTCACGGAAGGCCTGCCGGCTCCCGCTCCGCACCCTCCGCCACTTCGACGGCACCCCGTGGCGGGTCGCCACCGCCCATCTCGTCCGAAGCCACCAGGGCCAGACGGTACGGTATGAGCCGATCTCGGCCTACCCACTGGGCCTGCCCGGTTAGGCTCGTCGGCGTGGATCGTCCTCGACGCTGGCTGGTTCCGGCCGTACTGGCCCTGCTGGTGCTGATCGTGGTGCTGGGCGCCTGGATGAGCTGACCTGCCTACCAGGCGTACGCCTCCGGGGCGGTGCCGCCGGGGCCCGGGAAGATCTCGTCCAGCCGGGCCAGCGCCTTCTCGTCCAGCTTGATCTCCAGCGCCCGGAGCGACCCGTCCAGCTGGTCCGCCGTGCGGGGCCCGATGATCGGGGCGGTGACCGCCTTCTGGTGCAGCAGCCAGGCCAGCGCGACGTCGGCCGGCTGTTCGCCGAGCTCGTCGCAGAACGCCTCGTACTGCTCCAGCTGGGGACGGTACCGCTCCAGTTCGGCGACCCGGTCGGGCTGCGCGGTCCGGCCCTTCTCGGTCTTGCGGAGCACGCCGCCGAGCAGGCCGCCGGCCAGCGGGCTCCACGGGATCACGCCCAGGCCGTAGTCCTCGCAGGCGGGCAGCACCTCAAGTTCCACCGAGCGCTCCAGCAGGTGGTACTTGGACTGCTCGCTGACCAGGCCGAGGAAGTTGCGGCGGCGGGCGGTCTCCTGGGCCTTGGCGATGTGCCAGCCCGCGAAGTTGGAGGAGCCGACGTACAGGATCTTGCCCTGGGCCCTGAGCACCTCCATGGCCTCCCAGAACTCCTCGAACGGAGTGAGCCTGTCGATGTGGTGCGCCTGGTAGATGTCGATGTAGTCGGTCTGCAGGCGCTTCAGCGAGGCGTCGCAGGCGCGGCGGATGTTCAGGGCCGAGAGCAGGTTCTCGTTCGGCCACTCGCCCATCGAGCCGTACAGCTTGGTGGCGATGACCGTGCGCTCCCGGCGTCCGCCGCCCTGGGCGAACCAGCGGCCGACGATCTGCTCGGTGACGCCCTCGCCCAGCTTCCAGCCGTACACGTTGGCCGTGTCGAAGAAGTTGATGCCCAGTTCGTGGGCGCGGTCCATGATCGTGTAGGAGTCCTCCTCGGTGGTCTGCGGCCCGAAGTTCATTGTGCCCAGGCAGAGCTTGCTGACCTTGAGTCCGGTGCGGCCTAGCTGTCCATAGTCCATGGACCTCAGCCTATGAACCTGGAGTGCACTCCAGGCGAGCGCTTTGCGTGGGGCATCGGGAATGATTGCGGCATGGGGTGGAGCGGGGGTGACGGCATGAGGGCCGTCGTGCTGGTGATGGCCGGGCTGCTGGCGGGCCTGGTGGCGGCCGGACCGGCGGCGGCCCGCGGAGACTCCCCGGACGACGTGGAGCGGAAGCTCTTCGAGTTCAAGGACAAGCGGATCGACGAGTCCAGCGGGCTGGCGGTGTCGCCCACCCATGAGGGCGTCGTGTACACCCACAACGACAGCGGCGCGGGGCCGCAGTTCTACGCGGTGGGCATGGACGGGCGCACCAGGGCCACGTTCACGCTGGGTGGGGCGGAGGCGCGGGACTGGGAGGGCATGGCGGCCACGGTGGACCCGGAGACCGGGCGGGGCGTGCTCTGGTTCGCCGACATCGGGGACAACCTGGAGGGGGCCTGGTCGGACATCTCGGTCTACAAGGTCTTCGAGCCGACCCGGCTGCGGGACGCCACCCTGCCCGCCGTGCGGTACCGGTTCCGGTACGCCGACGGGGCGCGGAACGCGGAGGGCATCATGGTCCACCCGCGCACCGGGCGGCTGTACATCGTCAGCAAGGAGTTCGACGGGTCGATCTACCAGGCGCCGAAGGAACTCCGTACCGACCGGGTGAACGTGCTGCGGCGGGTCGGGGACGCGCCGACCATGGCCACCGACGCGGCCTTCGCCCCGGACGGGACGAGTTTTGTGATCCGTACCTACTTTTCGGCATCCGTTTACCAGGCTCCCGGCAAGTTGCTGGGGACGGTGCCGATGCCCATACTGCGGCAGTCCGAGTCGATCGCCTACACCCGGGACGGACGTTACCTGCTGACCGGTTCCGAGGGCGTCTCCAGCCCGGTCTACCAGGTCCCGATCCCCGCCGACCTCACCGGCGCCCGCGCCACGCCGTCGCCTTCGGCCTCGGCCGCCGAGGCGGCCCCGGCGGAGACGGTACGGACGGGCGGCGGCGGCGTGACCACGACCATGATCGCGGTGTGGCTGGGCATCGCGGCGGGGGCGATTGTGATCATTGGGTTGATCGCGCGGTGGGCGGTCCGGTGACGAGGGTTGACCCGCGCTGAGGTGTGAAGTGCTCCTTTGGGGGCAAGGTGGCACGAAACACCCGACCAGAACGAGGAGTCATCGTGCTCACACTGACGGACAACGCCGTACAGGTGATCCGAGATCTCACCGCGCAGGCGACTGAATCGGGGGAGACGGGCATAAGGATCGCCGGTCAGGCCGACGAGCCGGGCGCCCTGTTGCTCTCCGTGGCGGAGGCTCCGGCGGCCACCGACCAGGTCATCGACGTGGAGGGGGCTCGGGTCTTCCTCGACTCCGAGGCTGCTGACGTACTCGACGACAAGTCCCTGGACGCGTCCGTGGACGATCAGGGGGGCGTCTCCTTCCGCATCGAACAGCAGCGTTTCATGTGACCCGCCGACTACCGGGACCCCGGCTTCCTTTGTTGGGGGAAGCCGGGGTCCCTCTCGGCGCGGGCTCAAGAGCACTACTCATGAGTAACTGAGTACATCTGCGCATGGTGCTTGCGGTGGTTTGAGCGGCATTGTTCACACATGAACTCTGCTGGCCCTCTGCCCTGTCCGGACTGCGGCGCGCCGCTTCCGGGTCCTCGGGCAGCCTGCCCCTCCTGCGGCCTGCCCCTGACCGGCCCGGCCGCGACCGAACTCTGGCAGCTCGACACCGCGCTGAACGCCCTGCGGGCCCAGGAAGGGCACCTGCTCGCCCGCCGCGACGTGCTGCTCACGACCCTCCGATCCGCCAGGGACCGCGCGGCCGAGGGGGCGGCTACAGGGGTGGCTGCGGGGGCGGCCAAGGGGGAGGTTCCGGCAGGGGTCGCGGCCGGGCCATGGCAGCAGGCTCCGGCGGGTCCCGGGCCTTTGGGCTCCGGGCCCACCGGTTCCGGGCCTGTGGGTTCTGTGCCTGGGGGTTCCGGGCGCGGTCCGGATATGTCGGGCAGGGCCGTGCAGAATCTGCTGCTGTCGCTCGGCGGGTTGCTACTGGTCGTGGCGGCGATCGTGTTCACCGTGGTCAGCTGGGGGCAGCTGGGCATCGAGGGCCGGGCGGCCGTGCTGCTCGGGTTCACCGGGGTGACGCTGGCGGTGCCGCCGTACCTGGCGGGGCGGAAGCTGACCGCCACCGCGGAGACCGTCGCCATCCTGGGGCTGGCGCTGCTCTTCCTGGACGGATACGCGGCGTACGAGTTCGGGCTGGCGGGGCTCGACCGCATCGACTCGCAGCACTACACCGCCGGCCTGATCGCCGTCGTAAGCGTAATTTTCGCGATTTATGGCCATGTCACCCGCCTGAAGTCGCCGGTGCCGATGGCGATCGTGCTCGCCCAGTTCCCGCTGCTGGTGCTCGCGCTGGACACGACCGCCCTCTGGGTGACCGCCGCGCTGGTCGCCACCGCCGCCCTCGACGCCGTCATCTGGACGTGGGGCAGGCGCGCCACCGCGACCGCCTGCTTCGCCGTCACCTGGACGCTGGGCGCGGCGTTCGGCGTGCTCACCAGCGCCGTGCAGAGTCTCGGCTTCCCCGACTCCTTCACGCTGAGCGTGCTGCTCGTGGCCGCGACCGCCCTCGCCCTCTACCTGGCGATCAGGACCAGGTGGACGACCCCGGCGGCGGCCGGAGCCGCGATCACGCTCGCGGCGGCTGTGGCCTACCCGGTCCGCATGGCGATCTCCGAGGAGTGGTGGATCGTTCCGACTCCCCTCGCGGCCTTCCTGGTCGCCGCCGTGGCCCTGGAGATGCGGCGCAAGCGTCTGGCTGTTGAAGGGGCGTCCGCGGGGGTGCTTGAGCGCATCTGCCAGGTGGCGGCCGTGACCGCCGGGATCTTCGGGCTCCTGGTGGCCGCGCCGGTGGCGGTGCCGGTCGCGGTGGCCCTGACCGGGCCCTTCGACCAGGGCGCCGTCGTCTGGGGTGGGGCAGGGGGCAGGGGGTTCCGGGACCTGCTGGGAAGCGTGCTGGTCTCGCCCAAGCCGCCGGTGCTGGTGGTGCTCGCGGCGGTGGCGCTGGCGCTGGCCGGGCTGGCCTACCGGGTGCGGCGGCAGCGGGATCCCCTGCTGCTGGCCGGGGCCGCGGTGGCGGCGGTGCTGGTGGCGGTCGTGCCGGTCACCTGGAACCTGCCGTTCGGGGCGGGTGTCGCGGTGCTGGTGGCGGTTCCGGTGGCTCTGGGCATCGGAGCGATCTTCGCCGGCGGGCTGCGGGAGCGCGTTCTCGGGCTGCTGGCGGTGGCGGCGATCGCGGAGGTCGCCGCGTGGGCGCTGGTCTCGGAACCGGCGACGCTGGCCGCGACCGGGGTGCTGGCGGTCACCGCCGCCGTGGTGGCGTGGCGGGCCACCACGCCTGAAGTACCGGTGTGGGCGGCCGGGGTGGCGACCGCGCTCGCCGGGGGCGAGGCGGTCGCGGCCTGGCTCGCCGCCGACCTGGATGCGCGATATGTCACTTTCGTCCTGCTCGCGACGGCGGCCGTGGCGGCGGCCCTCGCCTGGCGCATGCCCAGGCGCGGGCTCGGGGTGGAGATCGCCGGGTACGGCCTGGCGGTCACCGGGATCGGCCTGTCCGCCGACGCGCGCATGCTCAGCGTCGCGCTCGCGGTGGCGGGTGTGATCGCCGTGGGCACCGCCCTGCGCACCGACCGCCGCAAGGCCGCCTACGCGGGCACCGCGCTCCTGCTGCTCGCCTCCTGGGTACGCCTCTCGGCCGAGAACGTGACCGTGGTCGAGGCGTACACGGTCCCGGTCTCGGCGGTGCTGCTGGCATTCGGCTGGTTCCGGGCCAGGGAAGGGTCCTCCTGGGTGGCCTACGGCAGTGGCCTGTCGTTCTCCCTGATCCCCAGCGTGTTCGCGCTCTACGGCAACGTGTACCCCTCGGGCGGCGCTGGCTGGCTCCGGCCGCTCGGCCTCGGCCTGGCCGCGCTGGTGATCCTGCTGGCCGGCGCCCGCTGGCGGCTCCAGGCCCCGGCCCTGCTCGGCGGCTTCACCCTGGCCGCGGTGGCCGTGCACGAGCTGGCGCCCTACGTCTCCGAGCTGATGGTGAGCGTGCCCCGCTGGGTGCCGATGGCCTTCGGCGGCCTGCTCCTGCTGGTGGTCGGCGCCACCTACGAGGCCAGGCTCCGCGACCTCCGCCGCCTCACCTCAACGATCAAGGGCCTGCGGTGATTCACATCCGCTCGGTGAACTGCTCGCCGCGCAGCGCCCGCTCCACCAGCGCGATGGACTCGGCCAGGCTGACCAGCCGGGGGCCCTCGCGCCGGTAGACCTCCAGCACGGCCTCCACCACGTGCGGCGGCAGCTGGTCCTTCAGATCGACGGCGGCGCCCCGGTAACCGGCCCGGGCGGCCTCCACCTCGGCGCGCACGTGGTGGTGGGCCATCCGGGCCAGGGCCAGCGGGTGCCGCCGCAGCACGCCGTAGGCGCGGTAGTCGGGCGGCACGGCGTCCAGCAGCCACGCCACGGCTGAGCTCTCCCAGTCCGGGCTGCCCGGCGGGCGCACCTCGGACGGCCATCCCGGAGGCACGTACACGCTTCCCACTATAACGAACACAAGTTCGAGGCCGATGCCCGGACTGCGGTGGCAGCGGGATCACGGTCACAATGGTGGCAAGAACACCGAAGAGGCGACGAAGACCGTGAAGCGCGAGGGATAGGGCGGCTGGCATGAGGATCGGCGTTGTCGGAGCGGGCATCCTGGGCCTGGCGGTCGCGCGGGAGCTGACGG
This sequence comes from Acrocarpospora catenulata, assembly GCF_018476525.1. Classification (GTDB taxonomy): domain Bacteria; phylum Actinomycetota; class Actinomycetes; order Streptosporangiales; family Streptosporangiaceae; genus Acrocarpospora; species Acrocarpospora catenulata. Next base: position 26,683 of record NZ_JAHCST010000071.1, on the reverse strand, counting down.
CCAGGGGCGCCGAGGTGACCGTGCTCGACAAGGAGGACCGGGTCGGCGCGCACCAGACCGGCCACAACAGCGGGGTCGTGCACGCCGGGATCTACTACCAGCCGGGCTCGCTGAAGGCCCGCCTGTGCCGGGACGGCGTCGCCCTGCTCCGCGAGTACTGCGCCGAGCACCGCCTCCCGTACGAGGAGGTCGGCAAGCTCGTCATCGCCTCCACCCGGGCCGAACTGGCCGGGATGCACCGCATCGCCGGGCGCGCGGTCGAGAACGGGGTGCCCGGCATCGCCGTGCTGGACGGCCTCGGCCTGCGCGAGATCGAACCGCACGCGGTCGGCGTCGGCGCCGTGCACTCCCCGCACACCGCCATCGCCGACTTCCCCGCCGTGGCCCGCAGCCTGGCCGCCTCCCTCGACGTACGGCTCGGCAGGCCGGTCCGGGCGATCAGGGAGACCGCCTCCGGGGTGGAGGTGCTGGCCGGGCGCTCCCGGTTCGCCTTCGACCGGCTGGTGGCGTGCGCGGGCCTCGGGACCGACCGGGTGGCGGCGATGGCCGGGCAGCCGGGCCAGGTGCGCATCGTGCCCTTCCGCGGCGAGTACCTGCGCCTCACCGGCGCGGCCAAGGGCCTGGTCCGCGGGCTGATCTACCCGGTGCCCGACCCGCGTTACCCGTTCCTCGGGGTGCACCTGACCCGGCGCATCGACGGGGAGGTGCTGGTCGGGCCGAACGCGGTGATGGCGCTGGCCCTGGAGGGCTACTCCTGGTCCAAGGTCTCGCTGCGGGACCTGCGCGGCATCGCCGCCTGGCCGGGCACCCGGCGGATGGCCGTCCAGCACTGGCGTACCGGCCTGCGCGAGGTCTACGGCTCGCTGGCCAAACGCTCCTTCCTGGCCGCCGCCCGCCAGTACGTGCCGTCCCTGACCAAGGAGGACCTGGCCAGGACCGAGGGCGGGGTGCGGGCCCAGGCGGTGGCCAGGGACGGCGCCCTGGTGGACGATTTCGCCATCGACCGGCACGGCCCGATCACCCTGGTCCGCAACGCCCCCTCACCGGCGGCGACGTCCAGTCTGGCGATCGCCAGGCACATCGTCGGTTCTATCCTTTGACGGTCCCTTTAAGGCGGAATCCCTAGGGTGCCCAGCAAACGTTCATGTCGCCTCAAGAAGATGCCATGGTGTCTGAATCCGCTACCTGCTCGCCGGAAGCCCGGCTGCTGATCGTCGAAGACGAGCCCAACATCCTGGAACTGCTGGGGGCCAGCCTGCGTTTCGCCGGTTTCGACGTACGGACCGCCGCCAGCGGCGGCGCCGCGGTGGCCGCCGTGCGGCGGCACCGCCCGGATCTGATCGTGCTCGACGTGATGCTGCCCGACATGGATGGCTTCGACGTGGTACGGCGGCTGCGCGGCGGCGGCACGTACACCCCCGTGGTCTTCCTCACCGCCAGGGACGCCACCGAGGACAAGATCCGCGGCCTCACCCTGGGCGGCGACGACTACGTCACCAAGCCCTTCAGCCTGGAGGAGGTCGTCGCCCGCATCCGCGCCGTCCTCCGCCGCACCTCCGGCGACCCGCTCGCGGCCCCGCCCCGCCTCTCCTTCGCCGACATCGAACTCGACGAGGAATCCCACGAGGTCTGGCGGGCCGGCACCGCGGTCTCCCTCTCCCCGACGGAGTTCAAGCTCCTCCGCTACTTCATGAGCAACGCCGGTCGCGTGCTGTCCAAGGCCCAGATCCTCGACCACGTCTGGGACTACGACTTCCGCGGCGACGCCGGCATCGTCGAGTCCTACGTTTCCGTGCTGCGCCGCAAACTCGACAACCGCACCTCTCCCCGCCTGATCCACACCCTGCGCGGCGTCGGGTACGTCATGCGCACCAGCTGATCACGGCTCTTCGCGAGCGGGGAGCCGGATGCGGAACAGGGCGCCGGGAGTGGTGTTCTCGGCGGTGATCGTGCCGTTGTGGGCGTGGACCAGGGCGGCGGCGATGGACAGGCCGAGGCCGGTGCCGCCGGAGTTGCGGGTGCGGGAGGGGTCGCCCCGGTAGAAGCGTTCGAAGACGCGGTCGGGGGCGGGGAGGCCGGGGCCCTCGTCGGCCACCTCGATGACGGCGACGGGGCCGGCGACGGGGCCGGGGAGGAGGCCGACGCCGACCCGGAAGGGGGTGCCTTCGGGGGTGTGGCGGAGCGCGTTGCCGACCAGGTTGCCCAGTACCTGGCGGAGGCGGGTCTCGTCGCCGTCGACGGTGACGGGGTCGTCGGAGTCGTCGAGGCGGTGGAGTTCGATCTCGCGGTCGGGGGCGAGCAGGCGGGCGTCCAGGACGGCGCCCGCGGCCAGGCTCAGCACGTCCACGGGTTCGCGTTCGAAGGGGCGCTGCTGGTCGAGGCGGGCCAGCAGGAGAAGGTCGTCGACGAGCAGGCCCATCCGGGCGCCCTCGTCCTCGATGCGCCTGACCAGCCCGGCCAGCTCGTCCTCCGGCCGGTGCCCGTGCTCCTGGCGGTAGAGCTCGGCGAACCCGCGGATGGACGTGAGCGGCGTGCGCAACTCGTGCGAGGCGTCCGCGACGAACCGCCGCATCCGCTCCTCGGAGCGTTTCGCCTCGAAGGCGGACCGGGTGGCCGCCGCCTCGGACGCCTCCCGATCCTGGAAGGCGGCCTCGATCTGGGCGAGCATGCCGTTGACGGCCCGTCCCAGCCTGCCCATCTCGGTCCGTGGGTGGCGCATCGGCACCCGTTGTGACAGATCGCCTCCTGCGATGGCCCCCGCCGTGCGTTCGACCTCGCCGAGCGGGCGCAGGCTGCGCCGTACCAGCCAGTAGCAGGCCAGCCCGAGCGCCACCAGCACGGCCCCGCCCACCCCGGCCACGATGGCGGTGAGCCGGGTCACGGTACGTTCGACGTCCCCCATGCTGACCGCGACCAGGCGGCTGTGCTCGTCCCGTCCTGGCACCACCACCACCCGCCAGGACGGGCCTACCCCGTCCTGGGAGGCCACCGTGAACGGCTGTGCGTTCCGCTCCAGCACCTCGGCCCGGTTCAGCCGGGGAATGGCGGGTTTCTCCTCCCCGGGGGACTCGGCGACGACCCGGACCGTGTTCCCCTCGGCGTCCACGATGGCGACGTGGAAGAGCCCGAACATGCGCTGCGGCCGCGGCACGGCCTCCCGGACCCGGATCCCGCCCTCGGGCATCTCGACCATGTCCCGCAGCGGCCGGCTGGCCATGATCAGCTGCTCGTCGATCCGCTCGGTCAGGTATCCGCGGAGGAGTTGCACCGCGAACCCTCCGGTCAGCGCGATGGCCAGGGTGACCATGGCCAGCGTGCCGACCACCAGGCGGAGCCAGAGCGGCGTCCTGGCCAGCCGTTTCTTCATGTCCGGTCGTTTCTCAGGTCCGTGGGGCGCGCAGCACGTACCCGACCCCGCGCAGGGTGTGGATCAGTTTGGGGTCATGATTGTCGATCTTGCGGCGCAGGTACGAGACGTAGGATTCGACCACGTTGCGGTCACCCCCGAAGTCGTAGCGCCAGACATGGTCGAGGATCTGCGCCTTGGAGAGCACCCGGCCCTGGTTGACCATGAAATAGTGCAGGAGTTTGAACTCGGTGGGCGAGAGCCGTACCGAGCGGCCGTGCCGCCAGACCTGGTGGGCGTCCTCGTCCAGCTCCAGGTCGGCGACCTGGAGGCGGGCCGGGGGGCCGGGCTCGGTCGAGGTGCGGCGGAGCACCGCCCGGATCCGGGCCAGTACCTCCTCCAGGCTGAACGGCTTGGTCACGTAGTCGTCGCCGACCGCCAGCCCTTCCAGCTTGTCCTCGGTGGTGTCCCGCGCGGTCAGGAACAGGACGGGGACCCGCCGCCCGGACGAGCGCAGCCGGGCGGCCACCGCGAAACCGTCCATGTCGGGCAGCATAACGTCCAGCACCATGAGGTCCGGCCGGACCCGTTCCGCCATGACGACCGCTTCGCGGCCGTCGACGGCGACCATCACCTCGAACCCCGCGTAGCGCAGGCTGGCCGAGAGCAGCTCCCGGATGTTCGGTTCGTCGTCGACGACCAGGAGCCGGGCCTCCGCCTGCCCAGACCTCACTGCCGTACGCCCATTCCAGGCACGCCACCCTCACTGACCACGGTGGCGGCCACGTTGCCCGACTCGTCCCGGTCGCCCTGAACGATCACCGTGCTGCCGGGCTTGAGGTCCTTGACCTTGCCCTCCTTGGACAGCTGCACCTTGGTGTCGCCGGTGGTGGTGACGATCGTGGTTCCGCCGTTGGCGGACTCGACGTAGATCTTGTCGCCGTCCACCAGCTTCACGGTGCCGACGGTCATGTTGCCGAAGCCGCCCTGCCGCAGACCCGCGCCGCCACCGCCGGGGCCGGCGGACGGGATACCGCGCTGCCCGCCCTGACCGCCGAGCATCGCCCCGATCAGCGCCTGCCGGTCGGTGTTCTGGGCTCCCCAGGTCTTCTGGGCCTGGATGCCGAGCAGCACCCCGGCCACCAGCACCACCCCGGCGCCCAGCGCCAGGGTGAGCTTCGGCAGTTTCGCCCGCGCGGGCCGCGCGGTCAGCTCGCGATCGAGATCCTCGCCGTACGGCGAAACCTCCAGCGGCTCGTCCAGGTACGGCTTACGCCTGCTCACCCTCGCTCCTTTCACTGGACGCTCCTTTCATCGTTGGATCACCCTCACTCGAACCGGAGCGCTTCGATGGGCCGCAACTTGGCCGCCCGGTTGGCCGGATAGCTACCGAAGAAGAGCCCGATCGCCACCGACACCCCCAGCGCCAGCGCCACCGAACTCGGCACCACCACGGGCGAGACCCCGGCGATGGTGAACTGGGCGCCGATCACCGCCACCAGCACCCCGAGCAGCCCGCCGACCAGGCTGAGCATGGTCGCCTCCGCCAGGAACTGGCCCAGGATGGCGCCCTTGGGCGCACCGATGGCCTTGCGGATGCCGATCTCCCTGGTCCGCTCGGTGACCGTGACCAGCATGATGTTGGTGATCCCGATGCCGCCGACCAGCAGGCTGATCCCGGCCACCGCGGCCAGCAGCATGGTGAAGACGCCGGTGGCGGCGCTCACCGTCTCCTGCAGGGTGGCCTGGTTGAGGATGCGGTAGTCGGCGGTGGCCGTACCGGTGATGCCGTGCCGCTGGTCGAGCACGGCGGTGATCTCCGACTGGGCGGCGTCCACGGTGTCGGCGCCGGTGGCCTGGACCAGGATCTGGCCGAGCGGCCCGAACCCGGTCAGGCTCTGCTGCACGGCCGGGAGCGGCGCTATGGCCACGTCGTCGCCGTCCTGGAACCCGGTCGAACCGGACTCCTTCAGCACGCCCACCACGGTGAACGGCACCCCGGAGACGTTGATCTGCTTGCCGATCGGGTCGAGGTCGCCGAACAGGTTCTCGGCCACGGTCTGCCCGATCACGATCACCTTCCGGGCGGCCAGCACGTCGTCGTTGTAGAAGTACGTGCCCTTGACGACCGGTTTGTTGGACGCCTCGAAGTAGCTCGGGTAGGTGCCCACCAGCTGCTGTATGGAGTGGCTGGCGCCCTCGTACGTGGTCGTCTGGTTGTTGGCGTTCACGATCGGGGAGACGCTCTTCACGGAGGGCGTCGCCGACTTGTCGGCCAGTGCGCGGGCGTCGTCCACGGTCAGGTCCTTGGCCTGGGTACGCGGCCCGGAACCCTGCTGCGGCCCGCCGCCACCCCCGCCGAGCAGCCGGGCGAACCCACCGCCGCCACCCCCGCCGCCGGCGGTGGTGGAGGAGACGGTGAGCGAGTTGGCGCCCAGCCGCTGGATGTTGGACTGGATCTCCCGGGAGGCGCCTTCGCCCACCGCGACCAGCAGAATCACCGCGGCGACGCCGATCAGGATGCCGAGTGTGGTGAGCGCGCTGCGCATCTTGTTGGCGGCCAGGCCGCGCGCGGCGAATCGGAGCACCTCGAAGGCGTTCACCCGGCCACCTCTTCCAGCCGGGGCGGCGGCCCGGCCACGTCGGAGCGCCGGACGTCCTCGACGATCTGGCCGTCCATCAGGCGGACGACCCGCTTGGCGTGCGCGGCCACGTCAGATTCGTGGGTGATCACGACGATGGTCCGGCCGGTCAGGCTGAGCTGGTCGAAGATGGCCAGCACGTCCCGGGTGGAGGTGGAGTCCAGGGCGCCGGTGGGCTCGTCGGCGAGTAGCAGCGTCGGCGCGTTCACCAGCGAACGGGCGATGGCCACCCGCTGCTGCTGGCCGCCGGAGAGCTCGTTCGGCTGGTGGTGCACCCGGTCGGCCAGGCCGACCCGTTCCAGTGCCGCCAGCGCGCGCCGCCGCCGCTCCGCCGCCTTGATCCCGCCGTACGCCAGCGGGAGCTCCACGTTCATCAGGGCGGACATCCGCGGGATGAGGTTGAACGACTGGAACACGAAGCCGATCTTGCGGTTCCGTACGATCGCCAGCCGGACGTCGTCGAGCACGCCGACGTCGGTGCCGTCCAGCCGGTAGCTGCCCGAGCTGGGCACGTCCAGGCAGCCGATGATGTTCATCAGGGTGGACTTGCCGGAGCCGGAGGCGCCCATGATCGCGACGTAGTCGCCGGGTTCGACGGCCAGCGAGACGCCGCGCAGGGCGTGCACCGCCGTCTCCCCCTCGCCGTAGACCTTCCGGATGTCCTGGAGATCCAGTACGAGCGGGGTCATCGCGGACCACCTCCGCCGCCCTGGCCGCCGCTGCCGATCCGGACCGCGCCGCCGCCTCCGCCGAAGCCGCCGAAGCCGCCAGGGATCTGGAGACCGCCGCCGTTGGTGGTTCCGGTCTGGGTACGGACGACCTGGTCGCCCTCCTTGACCCCCGAGACGATCTCGGTGGCGGTGTCGCCCTTCACGCCGACCTCGACCCTGGTGCGCACCTGCTGGCCGTTCGCCCACAGGGTCACCGTGCTCTGGCCGCCGGCGGTGGTGATCACGGTGCTCGGCACGGTGAGCACGTCCTCCGCCGTGGCCACCTCGACCCGGACGCTGGCCGTCTGGCCGAGCCGTACCGTGTCGGGGACGTCGGAGAGGGTGATCGTGGCCGCGTACTGGACCACGTTGTTGCTGGTCTGCGCCTGCGGGTCGATCACGGTGACCTTGCCGGTGGCGGTGACGCCGGTGAGGGCGTCGAAGGTGACGGTGGCGGACTGGTCGACCTTGAGGCGGATCGCGTCGGATTCGGTGAACTGGCCGACGATGCGGAGTCTGCCGGTGTCGGCGATCTCCACGAAGCCGCTCGAACCGCTGCCGGTGCTACCGGAGCTACCGGTGTTCCCGCCGCTCCCGCTGTTGCCGCTGCTCCCGCCGCCGGCGGAGGAGGCGCCCACGGTGCCGTTGACGGCGGTGATCGTGCCCGCGTACGGGGCCTTGATCACGGTTCCGGCGAGCGCGCGCTTGGCGGCGCGGTAGGAGTTGCGGGCGTTGACATACTGGGCGTATCCGGAGGCGGTGGAGGTGTCGGCGTCCTCGGCGGCGTCCAGGCTGGCCTTGGCGGCCTCCAGGGACTCGCGGGCGGCCGTGTCGTCCAGCCGCGCCAGGACCTGGCCCTTCTTCACCTGGTCGCCCGGCTCCACCTTGATCGACTCGACGGTGCCGGTGGTCGCGAAGGTGAGCGCCCGGGTCCGCGAGCTCTCCACCGCGCCCGAGGCCGACACCGAGGCGACCACGTTCCCCCGGCTCACCGCCACGGTCTGCGGCGTCACCTGGTCGCCGGAGCCGCCACCCCCCAGAGAGGCGTACGCGGCCCCGACGCCGCCGAGCAGCAGCACCCCCAGGGAGAGGTTCACGATCAGCGCTCTGCGCTTCGTCGACAGCTTCACGAGGGTTGACCCTGCCTGGCCCCGCTTGAACCCAGCTCCGCTGTCCCTGAATATTTGCTGACAACACGCACAGCCAACTCTCAGGCTGGGTTAAGCGGGCCATGACGCACGGTGGCCAGGATGTCCGCCATGATGTCGAGCAGCCCGTCCTCCCTTGTCCGCAGGGGAGCCCTCGCCCTCGGGGCGGTCATCCTGGTGAGCGCCGGCGCGATCTACCTCAGCGGAGACGACTCCGCCGCCGCGCCCCGTGTGGAGCTGGTCTCGGTCAGCCAGGGCACGGTCACCGCCTCGGTGTCGGCGGCCGGGAACACGGTCGACAACGGGATGCACGACCTGACCTTCTCCTCGCAGGGGGCGGTCGAGAAGATCTACGTCTCGGTGGGTGACAAGGTCAGCAAGGGGGAGATTCTCGCTCGGATCGACGACACCATCGCCCGCGAGAACTACACCGCTGCCAAGGCGGCCCTCGCCGCCGCCGAAGAATCCCTGGACAACGTGGGCTCCACATCAACCACCACATCCGGCTCCGGCTCCGGCTCCGGGTCCGGGTCCGGGTCGGGGGGTGCCACTGGTGGTTCTGGCACTGGCGGTTCTGGCACTGGCGGTTCTGGCACTGGCGGTTCTGGCACTGGCGGTTCTGGCACGGGTGGTTCCGGGACGGGCGGTTCCGGGACAGGTGCCGGTTGCCCGTCCTCTGGCACGGGCAAGCCCTCGGCCAGCCCCGCCCCCACGAGCAAGCCCAGCCAGGCGCCGCAGGGATCCTCCGATGAGGGCTCTTCCCCGGTGGAACCGGCCCTCGACGGCGGCGGTGCGCAGGCGGCCCGCGCGAGCTCGACCCGGCCACCGGACAACGGCAAGCCGTCCACCGGCGGCTCGGAACGCGATGTCAGCGTGACCCTCGACCCCAACGGCTCCAAGGAGCCGGAACCCAAGGCCACCCCGTCCCCTCGCCCAAGCTCCAGCCCCACCCCCACCTGCACGAATCAGGGCGGCCAGGGCAACCAGCAACCGACCGGGCAGGGTTCCCAGGGTTCCCAAGGCGCTCAGGGCGTACAGGCAAGGCAGGGCAGCGCGGCCCAGCAGGGCGGCGGCGGCCAGGGATCGCGGGCGATGACCGAAGCCGAGGCCGAAGCGGCGGTCAGCCAGGCCACCACCGACCTGGCCGACGCCAAGGAAGCCCTGCGCGGAGTAACGATCAAGGCCCCCGCCGACGGAACCGTGCTCTCCATCGCCGGAACCCTGGACACCAACTACACCGGCGGCACCTTCATCACCCTCGGCGACCTCGACAACCTCCAGGTCCAGGCCATGTTCCCGCAATCCGACATCGGCTACCTGAAGCTAGGCCAGACAGCCACGATCACCCTCAACGCCACCGACAACTACGAAGGCACGGTCGCCCACATCGACCCCACCGCCACCACCAGCGGCCAGCTGGTCAGATACGGCGTGACCATCACCTTCAGGGACCAGCCCAAGGGCCTCCTCCTCGGCCAGTCGGCCACCGTCCTGGTGACCACCGCCGAATCCGAGAACGCCCTCTACATCCCCGCCCGCGCCCTGCACACCTCTCCCACCGGAGCCACCACGGTAACCACCCCCTCCGGCGAGAAAACCATCAAAACCGGCGTACGCAGCGACCTCTACATCGAGGTAACCGAGGGCCTCTCCACCACCGACCAGATCACCCTCCCCGCCACCAGCGCCACCGAGTTCCCCGACGAGGGCTTCCCTGGCCTCTGAGCGGAGGACGTTCCCTCAGGGCAGGGCCGCCGAGTTCACCAGCTCAGCGTGGCGCCGCGTCCCCGGCCGGCCGCGCCGGGTGTTCGAGGGTGGCGAGGAAGCTCTCGGCCGCGTCCTGGACCCGGTCCCGGTCGCCGGTGGCGAGCAGATCCAGCAGCAGCCCGCGGATCGTCGCGATCACCAGGGTGGCCGTGCGCGCCGCCGTCGCCGGGTCGGTGTCTGGTCCCTGCGCGTCGGTCAGGGCTCTCATCCAGTCGGCCACGACATGCTCCAGGAAGTCCGTGAACTGCTGCGGTGCCTGGAGAGCGCGTCCGTAGACCGCGAAGAACAGCCGGAACTCCGGCTCCCGTTGCGGGCTGGAGGTCTGTGTCCAGACTGTCCGCGCCGCCGTCGCCAGGTGGGGCTGCCCGCCCAGTGCGTCGCCGGTGGCTTCGAAGATGCGCTCCCGCAGCCGCCCGAGGATGGCCTCGAGCATCTGCTCCTTGGCGCCGAAGTGATGCACCAGCGTGGTGGCTGAGACCCCGAGGGCGGCGGCGACCGGCCGCCACGACAGGTCCGAGAAACCGTGCTCGACCGTGTAGTCGACCACCGCGTCGAGCAGGTCGGCCCGTCGCTGATGGTCAACGGGTCGTCCTGCCATCGCTGCCTCCAGGTCCCAGTTGACATTCCCAGTACGACTGTACTAACAATAATTTCTAGCACGATCGTGCTAGAAATAGCAGCTGATTTCAAGGGCCGCTCGCCGCGCACCTGCCCGGCGGCCGCCATTGTCCTGGAGGTTCCCTTGCGCGTTTTCGTCACCGGAGCGTCGGGCTGGGTCGGCCGCGGGCTCGTCCCTGAGCTGACCGCCGCCGGCCACAAGGTCACTGGGCTCGCCCGCTCCGATGCGGCGGCCCGGGCTCTGCGGTCCGCGGGGGCCGAGGCCCGGCCGGGATCGCTCGACGACCTAGGCACCCTGCACGAGGCCGCCGCCGCGTCCGATGGCGTCATCCACCTCGCGTTCAAGCACGACATCGCTTTCTCGGGCGACTACGCCGCGGCCACCGACGCCGACCGCGCCGCGATCGAGACTCTCGGCGAAGCCCTCGCCGGTACCGGCAGGCCGCTCGTCATCGCCTCCGGCATCCTCGGCGTGCTCGGGCTCCCGCCCGGAGCCGTCGCCACCGAGCGTGACGGGCTGGCCGACACGGGGGAACGCGAGGTCCCGCTCGCCGGCGCCCAGGGGCGGCTGGACAACGCCCGCTACACGCTCGCGCTCGCCGGCCGAGGCGTCCGCTCCTCAGTCGTACGGCTCCCGCCGGCCACGCACGGCGACGGCGACAACGGATTCATCCCGGCCGCGATCGGCTTCGCCCGCCAGAAAGGCGCGGCGGCCTACGTCGGCGACGGCGCCAACCGCTGGCCGGCGGTCCACCGCGACGACGCCGCGCGCCTGTTCCGCCTCGCGCTGGAGTCAGCGCCGGCCGGATCGGTACTGCACGCGGTCGGCGACGAGGGCGTGCCGATCCGTGAGGTCGCCGAGGCCTTCGCCACGCACCTCAACGTTCCGGCGGTCTCCGTCACCCCCGAGCAGGCCGGAGAGTACGTCGGCTGGCTCGGCCACTTCTGGGGACTCGACGGCCCCGCCTCCGCGCAGATCACCCGCGACCTGCTCCGATGGCAGCCAACCCACCCCGCACTGACCGATGACCTCAAGGAGGGCCACTACTTCGCCTGAGCACCCCGAACGCCGCTACCTTCCGGTGGCAAGCGGCGGAATTACCGGGCCTTTTCCAGGATTTCAGCGAAAGCCTGGAAGCGGTGGAGCTCTGCCCCCGCTGGGGACAGGACCAGGCGTTGGCCGACGTCTGACACGCTTGCTTGCAGGGCTTTGGCCGCTTTTCGGGCGCGGCGGTGCCCGCCCAGCCAGGCGAAGAGGCGGGAGAGCAGGGCCAGGAACACGCCGAGGACGCCGCCGCCGATCAGGAGAGTCGTCGGCCACGGGATCATCCCGACGGTCGGCGGCTCGCCGTCGGGAAGGCGCAGGTAGCTGAGGATGAACAGGGCCAGCAGCCAGAGGGCGCCCACGGCGATCGCACCGATCAGCAGCCACTGGAGCAGCCCGAAGACCGTCCACCAGCGCGGCCGTCGGGCGGCGCCGAAGGAGGTGGTGGCCACCGCGCGGTCGAGTTCGTCGGCGAGTTCGTCCATGTGGGCGCGGGCAGCCAGCCGGATCGTAGCGGCCCACGGCTCAGGGACGCCGGTGGCGACCGCTATACCGGTCTCTCGGATGGCGGTGTCCAGACGGGAACGCTGGATCGCGGTGGGCGCGGGCAGCGACGTACGGCCGAGATCCTTCCCGCTGGAGACGCGCAGGCGGCGGAGTGGGTCCGGGCGGAGGCGGCGGAGCCATCGGGTGACCGGCCATCCGGTGGCCACCACCGCGCGGTGCCGGTGGGCCTTGGCCACCGCGCCCACCACCAGCGGCACCCCGGCGGCCTCGGCGAGCGCGGCGGACAGCGGCCCGGCCAGCCGGTCCGGAGGCGCCGTGTGCGGCCCGGCCTCCCCCAGACCGGCGGCGGAGTGCAGCGTGTCGGCGGCGGTGCCCACGTCGGCGGCGAGCCGGGAGGCCCAGGCGCGACGGCGGCTCACCTTCCCGATGAGCTGGCCGCGCAGCTCGGTCAGACCCTGCCCGGTCCGGGCCGAGGCGGCCACCACGGGCACCCCGTCCAGACCGTCCTCGATCAGCAAACGGTCCAGGTCGGCCAGGCAGCGCCGTACCGCCTCCTCGGGCAGCCGGTCGACCTGGTTGAGGACCACCACGGTGACGTCCCGGTGGCGGGCCAGTGCCCGCAGGTAGCCTTCGTGTACGGCGGCGTCGGCGTACTTCTGCGGATCCAGCACCCAGACCAGCAGATCCACCACCGCGACCAGCCGGTCCACCTCCAGGCGGTGCGAGTACTCGATCGAGTCGTGATCGGGCAGGTCCACCAGGATCAGCCCGGAGAGCGGGTTCTCGCCGCTGCCCATGCTGTGCCGGTTCGGCACGTCCAGCCAGTCCAGCAGCGGTCCGGAACCTTCAGGACTCCAGAGCGCCGCCTGTGCCTTGGCGGTCGTCGGCCTGGTCACCCCCACGGTCGCCACCCCGCTCCCGGCCAACGCGTTGAACAGCGACGACTTGCCACTGCCCGTCGCACCGGCCAGCGCGACCACGGTGTGATCCACCGACAGGCTTCCCCGGATGCCCGCCTGGGCGACCACCCCGCGGGCCTGCTCGACCGCGCCCTCGGCCAGCCGCCCCTCGGCCAGCCCGGCCGCCGCCTCCAGCGCGGCCAGCCGCTGCTCCAGCGGCACCTCACCGTCCCGCCGCAGTATCCTCACGCCGGCAGCTCCCGCTTCAGCTCCTCTACGGCCTGCGCCGCCTCCCGCAGGGCGGCCGAGTCCGGGACCTCCAGATCGTCCAGAAGCGCGGTGAACCGGGCCTGCTCGATGTCCAGCAGCGCCCGCACCCGGGCTCGCAGATCACCCCGGGCCTGGTCGGTGAGGTTGCGTACCGCCTGGTCGCCGAAGATCGCCTCCAGCAGCTTCTGGCTGAGCACGCTGGTGCCGCCCGCGATGCCGAGCTCGACGCCGGTCACCCCGCCGGTGGAGGCGAACACCCCGAACATGACCAGCAGGCCGAGGCTGTTGACCCCGAACGAGGCGGCACGTGCCACGTTGCGCTTGTCGGCGCCCTCGGAGCGCACCAGGTCCAGCACATAGCCCTGCCACTCGCGGACGGTGGTGATGGCCCGGGCGGGCAGCTCCGGCGTGGCGCGGCCGAGCCGTCCCGCGGTCGCCACCCCGGCCCTCTCCAGCAGGTCGCGTCCGGAGGGAGTGGCCAGCCAGGATTCGAGGGCACGTTCCGCCGAGCCGTCGGCGGTGGCCCGGATGAGGGACTCCACGCCGCTCTCCAGGGCCACCTCCAGGCGGCGGTCAGGCGCGGGCCTGCCGGTGACGATGGCGGTGAGGCGGTCTCGCAGCCAGCCGATCCGCGACTCCAGGGAGCGCATCAGGTCGCCGGTGCCGATGAAGTCCTGCCAGCGGGCCAGCACCTCGCCGCGGAGCAGTGAGCCGTCCCGCATGCCCTCGTCGAAGCCGGACATGCCGACGTCGTAGCTGCGTTCGGCCATGCCGCGCAGCTCGCCGACGCCCAGGCGCTGCCGGTCCGCCGCCTCGGCCAGGGCGGGGACGCGGACGGCCAGGCTGTCCAGGGCCCCCGAGAGGGTCTGGCGGACCACCTCGGCTCTGGCCTTGGCGTCGGCGGACAGGCTGGTGAGCCAATCCTTGATCTTGCGGACGTTGGGTTCCGGGAGGCGGGCGTGCTCCTGCGGGAGCTGGAGTTCGGGGATGACGAACAGCGGCGAATCGGCCAGGTCGTTCTCCCTGAGCAGGCGGCTCAGGTCCTTGGTGACCGGGTCGAGGGCCTCCGCCGGCACGCGCTGGAGGATGATCCCCAGGGCGGTGCTGCGCTCCCTGGCCGTACGGAGGAAGCCCCACGGGACCTCGTCGGCGTACCTGGCGGCGGTGGTGACGAACAGCCAGAGGTCGGCGGCGGCCAGCAGCTGGGCGGCGAGCTCGCGGTTGGCGGTGACCACCGAGTCGATGTCGGGGGCGTCCAGCAGGGCCAGCCCCTCGGGCAACTCCGGAGTCTGCACGATCTTCAACGTGCCCGGTTCCCCGGGACCCCGTCCGGTGACCCTGGGCAGGCCGGGGAGCACTTCGGTGGCGGTGAACCAGGGACCGTCGGCCGGGTTGGCCACCAGGGTCGGGGCCAGGGTCGTCGGGCGGAGCACTCCCGTCTTGGTGACGTTCGCGCCCACGAGCGAGTTGACCAGCGTCGACTTACCCGCCCCCGTCGAACCTCCGACCACCGCGAGCAGCGGCGCGTCGATCGCCGCGAGCCTCGGCAGCAGGTAGTCGTCCAGCTGGCCGATCAGCTCCTTCAGGGCGCGACGGTCCGCCGCCACATCCCCGATCGCCAACGGGAACAGGTCGTGATCGAGCCGGCTCCGCAGCTGCCGCAGAGCCGAGAGCAGCCCATCGGCCATAGCCCCGACCTTCCCTGAGAAGACCGGGCGCAACGCGATGCCTCCGGCAACTTTGCCGGGACTTCACCAAGGCCAGATGCGATCACGCCGAAGGCGCCGCCGACGGCCGAGTCGGAAGCAGCGGGCGGCACTTCTCCAGGGCCTTGGCGATCTTCGGGTCGTTCTGGTCGAGGTCGTTGAAGCCGCGAACGTCCTCGACGCCGTTGTCCTTCATGCAGGTACGGAAGGCGTTCATCGCGGACTGGTCGAAGCCGCCCCCGCGCTGCGGCCCGCCGGACGGCATGAGCGACCGGCACGCCTCCATGGCCTTCTGCATCTCGGGGTTCATGGCGCCGAAACCCCCCTGCCCCCCGCTCGGCCTCGGGAACGGGGAACCACTCGGCCGAGCCTCCGGTCGCCCACTGGGCATGGTCACACCCTGCTCGCGCAGACATTCGGTGAACGCCGCGCGCTGGTCACCCGACGGCGTGGCTTGTGCGCTGGTCGGGCCGGCCGCCTCTCCCCCGCAGGCGGTGGCAGCGAGGATGACGGCCAGAGCGGCGAGACTCCGAAGATATGCATGCACGGGTCGGACTCCGGATGGAAAGGGCCGGGGGGTTCCGGCGGAACCCATCTCAGAGCAGGCGCTTAGGAACCCGATGAATCCCGGCTGAAAGTCACCTGTCAACCTTCGTCTAGTCAGGGGGAAGGTGCTCGGGGCAGGGTGGGCCGACGGTCGTGCTGGAGGCGGGGCTTGGGGAGTCGAGTGCGAGTTGGGCCGGTGTGCAGTCCCAGCTCGCTCAGCACGGACGGGTGTGCAGCTATGACGAGGCTGGATACGCGTGGAGCGAGGACGGCCCGGGGCCGCGGACCGCGGGGCGTGCCGCGCGGGAGTTACGCGCGCTGCTCACGGCCGCCGGGGAGGCCGGGCCGTACGTCCTGGTCGGGCACTCCTACGGTGGAGCGATCGTGCGGCTGTTCGCGGCGGCCTGGCCGGAAGAGGCTGCCGGGCTGGTGCTTGTGGACGTCATGGACGAAACCGGAACCGAGGAACTCGGCGCGGCCAGGCCGTTCCTCGCCGCCCAGTTCACGCTCTATCAGGTCGCCGCGAGGCTCGGCCTGGTCCGGCTGCTCGGCGACGCGGTCACGCCTTCGGGAGCGCCGGAACAGGCCAGGAAAGCCGCCCCGATCGTGTACGGCTCATGCTCCATGGCAGCCGCCCGCGCCGAAGGCTGGGCGTCCCTCGACAGCGCGGCCGAAGTACGGGCGACCGTACGCCCAGGAGCATGGGGAAACCTGCCGGTGATCGTAATCGCCGCCGCCCGGCAACCCGACCGGGCGCTGGGCCACTACCGCGACCTCGCCGCCCTCTCCACAAGGGGCCGCCTGGTGGTGGCGAACTCACCCGAACACTACGTGCAGTACGCGGAGCCGCGCCTGGTACTGGACGCGATCCGGGAGGTCGTCGCGGCGGCACGCGCGAATCAGAGTCCGGAATCCTCATGAGTTCCGGCGTCCGAACCAGCCTGGCGGGTGGTTATCCCACCCGCCAGGCTGGGCGGACCGGTCAGGTGTCCCGGTGGTTGGGGTGGGGCTGGGGTTCCTGGGTGAGGTTGTGCAGGGCGTCGGGTAGGGGGCTGGCGGCCTCGATTGAGCGGGGTCCGTGGTCTTCGGCTTCGGCCTTGGCCTCTTCGGCTGCGCGTTCCGCCTCCGCCACCGCCTCGATTCCGGCGGTGTCGGTCTCCTTCTGGCGGGTGGCGGCCGACGGCGGGAGGGCCTCGGTGAAGGCCTTGGAGACGCCCTGGAGGGCTGAGGTGACCTCGCTCGGGATCACCCAGAAGGTGTTGCCGGGACCCTGGGCGAGCTGCGGAAGCATCTGAAGGTACTGGTAGGCGAGCAGCTTCGGGTCGGGGTCGTTGCGGTGAACGGCCTGGAACACCTCGTCGATGGCCTGCGACTGACCCTCCGCCCGCAGGATCTGAGCGGTACGCTCACCCTCCGCCCGCAGGATCGCACTCTGCTTCTCACCCTCGGCGGTGAGGATCTGCGACTGCCGGGTGCCTTCGGCGTTGAGGATGGCGGCCCGCTTGTCCCGCTCGGCCCGCATCTGCTTCTCCATCGCCTCTTTGATGGTGCGCGGCGGGTCAATGGCCTTGATCTCCACGCGGTTGACCCGGATCCCCCACTTCCCGGTCGCCTCATCCAGCACGCCCCGCAGCTGGCTGTTGATGGTGTCCCGCGAGGTGAGCGTCTTCTCCAGATCCATACCACCGACCACGTTCCGCAGCGTGGTCACGGTCAGTTGCTCCACGCCCTGAATGAAGTTGGCGATCTCGTAGGAGGCCGCCCGAGGATCGGTGACCTGGAAGTAGAGCACCGTGTCGATGTCCACCACGAGGTTGTCCTCGGTGATCACCGGCTGCGGCTTGAAGGAGACCACCTGCTCGCGCAGGTCGATCAGCGGACGCACCCGGTCGATGTACGGAATGACGAAGTTCAGCCCCGGTTCCAGGGTGCGATGGTAACGGCCGAGGCGTTCGACGTTGGCGGCCCGCGCCTGCGGGACGATGCGCAAGGTCCGGAACACGGTGAGGACCGCGAACAGCACAACGACGATCAGGACGAACAGAGCGGCATCCATGGTCACTCCCGGGGATAGACGAGCGCGGTGGCTCCTTCGATCTCGAAGACGTCTACGGTGGCGCCGACGGGGATGACCAGTGATTCGTCATACGCCCGTGCGGACCATTCTTCCCCGCCGATGCGAACCCGGCCGTCCCGGCCGGTGACCTCCCGGGTCACGTACGCGGATTTGCCGACCAGGGCCGAGACGCCGAAACGCCGGGACGGGGGCTGCTGGAGGTGCCGCCGCGCGATCGGGCGGATTCCCACCAGGCCGGCGCCGGACGCCAGCACGAAGACGAGGAGTTGCAGGCCGGGTGGCAACCCTACGGCTGCCACGCCAGCGGTGAGCAGGGCCGCGACCGAGATGATGCCCAGCGCGGCGGTCAGCGTGAAGATCTCCGCGACGCCCAGTGCCGCCGCGAGTATCAGCCAGATGATCCACGAGTCCATTGCCCGCCCTCCATAGCGTTCAACGGACCCCAACTCTTAGGGGTTCCACTTTTACGTTACATGTCAGTAATAAGGTGCAGCGCCGGACAACGCGCTTCCTTTCCGCCATTCCGCCCAAGGCAGCTGCCAGTAGCCCCAACCGTTCTCCGGCTCCAGCGTACGCTCGGTGCCGGTGATCACCACGGGGTCGCCGCGGAGCGCGTTGGTGTAGAACCAGGCGGCCTGGTCCGGCCGGGCGTTGACGCAGCCGTGGCTGACGTTCCGCCGCCCCTGGGCCCAGAGGTTGTTCAGCGCGTGCACGTACTCCCCGCTGTTGGAGATGCGGACCGCGTAGTTGATCAGTAGGTCGTAGTAGCCCGGCTCGCCCGGCATCCGGCCAGGGGAGAGCATGCGCACCGGATTGCCCTTGTCCATGGTCAGGTGGACGCCGCTGGTCGTGGTGTACTCCCTGGTCGTGGCCTTACCGGCGCTGATCGCCATACGCTGCACGATCCGGCCGTGGCGCCGGACCACCATGCGGTGGGTGATCGTGTCCACCGTGCTGACCATCTTCCGGCCGATGGTGAACTCCACCGTGCGGTCCGCGGTGCCGTACGTGCCCGGGGCCAGCCGGATGCCGGCCAGGTGCGCGGTGAAGACCACCCGCTGGCGGGGCGCCCAGAACGTGCGCGGCCGGTACACGACCTGGGTGGGGCTGAACCAGCGCCAGGCGCCCTCCACGGGGGTGTCCGTGCGCACCTCCAGGGCGCGTTCCACCGCGACCCGGTCCACGATGGGGGTGCCGAAGTCGACGATGATCGGCATGCCGACGCCGACGGTCTCCTTGGGGCGGGGACTGATCACGACCGCGCCGGGCGGATGGGACGGCCGGAGCGTGCGGAACCGCGCGGCCGTCCGGGTGACCAGGCCGCCGGCGCCGGTCGCGGTGGCGTTCACCACGTACACCGTCGCGGGGATCAGGGTCCAGTCGGAGGTCCAGATCGTGTGGGCCGGGTTGTATGACCCCACTACCGGTTGCTGCGCCGCGAACGCGCTCACGCTGGTCAGAGTCCCGTTCCGGACCCGGACGGTCAGGCCGCGGTCGGGGTTGGCCGTGGTCTCGTCGGGTTTGGGGGAGATGGTGATGACCGGTGGCCGGGCCTCGGTGCTCGCGGTCACCGAGGTGCATCCGGCCACCGGCAGGAGAACGGTCAGCAGGCAGGCCAAGCGGCGCATGACACATAGCGTAGTCGGTCGTGAGCGTACCGTGACCTAGATGATCGTCCCCGTGACCTCCCCGAGGGCGGGGCCCGCGCTGATCGTGACGGTGTCGCCGTCGTTGAGGAAGGTCTGCCCGTTCGGCAGGGGTTTGGCGCCGTTCCAGGTGATCTCGATAAGGGATCCGGGATCGCCCGGCCCGGAGACCGTACCGCTGGCGAACAGATCCCCCGTGCGGAGTGTGGCGCCGTTCGCGGTCATGTGGGCGAGCATCTGGTCCGGCGTCCAGTACATCCCGCCGTACGGCGGACGGGACACCGTCTCCCCGTTGACCTCCACCCGGAGCCGCAGGTCAAGCCCCCAGTGGGCGTGCCTGCGCAGGTAGCCGGGCGGTTCGGGATCCTGCGCCCGCCCCGGCACCCGCAGGTGCTCCAGCGCCTCCAGCGGCGTGATCCAGGCCGAGATCGAGGTCGCGAACGACTTTCCCAGGAACGGCCCGAGCGGCACGTACTCCCAGGCCTGGATGTCCCGCGCGCTCCAGTCGTTGACCAGGGTGACCCCGAACACGTGGTCCTCGAACGGCCCCGGTGGCTGTCCCGGCTCGGTGCCCACGCCGACCACGAAGCCCAGTTCGGCCTCCAGGTCCAGCTTGGCCGTCGGCAGGTACTCCGGCACTCCGTCCACCAGCCGCTGCCCGTACGGCCGGCGGATCGGGGTGCCCGACACCACCACCGTGCCCGCCCGCCCGTGGTACCCGACCGGCAGGTGACGCCAGTTCGGCTTCAGCGGCTCCTCCTCCGGCCGGAACATGCGTCCCAGATTGCTCGCATGCTCCAGCGAGGCGTAGAAGTCCACATAGTCGGCCACCTCGAACGGCAGATGGGTCCGCACCTCCGCGAGCGGGATCCGCGCCACGTCCAGCGCCCTGATCCGCCGGTACGCCTCCTGCCAGGCCTCCCGCCCGAGCGCCATGAACGCGTTCAGGCTGCCCGACCGGAACACCTCGTCCCCGAGCGCCGCCGCCAGGTCGATCACCCCGTTGCCGACCCGGAACCCGGCGCGGGCGGCCTCCCCGGGCCGGCTGAAGATCCCGTACATCTACCGGGCCCAGGTCCACGCGTAGCCGGTGTCCTCGCAGGCCAGCGCCGCGGTGCCCAGGTCCAGCGGCCGGAACGTGTCGATCATGACGGCCAGTTCGCTGGTGGCCGTCGCCCCGGACGCGATCACCGCCTCCACCGCCCCCGGCTGTGGCCCGTGCGTGAACCCG
This sequence comes from Acrocarpospora catenulata, assembly GCF_018476525.1. GTDB lineage: Bacteria > Actinomycetota > Actinomycetes > Streptosporangiales > Streptosporangiaceae > Acrocarpospora > Acrocarpospora catenulata. Next base: position 6,525 of record NZ_JAHCST010000071.1, on the reverse strand, counting down.
GCCGGGTGCAGCGAGATGGACCCCACGTCGATGCCCGACCCGGCCCGCGCGCTGTAGTCGCCACCGACGTAGAACATGAACTCGTCGGAGTCCACGTTGTGGTGGTTGTACGGGATCGGCACCGCCTCCGGATGGAAGTCCAGTGGCCGGGGACAGAACGAGCAGATCACGAACCCGGGGCCCTCGAAGGTCTGGTGCACCGGCGGCGGGGCGTGGGTGCGTTTCACGATCGGCTCGAAGTCGTCGATGTTGAACGCGTACGGGTAGAGGCAGCCGTCCCAGCCGACCACGTCGAACGGGTGGTTCCGGTAGGTCAGCCGGGTCAGCCCGCCCCGCGTGCGGACCAGCACGGGCACGTCCTCCCCGGACGTGATCAGCGGCTCGTCGGGGACCCGCAGGTCGCGCTCGCAGTACGGCGCGTGCTCCAGGAACTGCCCGTACTGGGACAGGTACCGTTTCGGCGGACGGATGTGCCCGGCGGCCTCGATCACCAGCGCGGTCATCGTCCCCGTGGGCACCCAGCGGTGGATCGTCCCGGTCGGGATCACCACGTAGTCGCCCGTGCCGACGCGCAGCGCGCCGTAGGTCGACTCGAACACGCCCTCCCCGGACTGGACGTACACGCACTCGTCGCCCATCGAGTTCCGGTAGAGCTCGCTGGTCTGGTCACTGGCCGCGTACGCGATGCGGACGTCGTTGTTGCCCGCCAGCAGCCGCCGCCCCGACACCAGGTCACCGGCAGGACCCAGGTCCTGGGTGCGGAAGTGCCGCGGCGACAGGGGCAGGTTGGGCGCGAGCTCCGTCCGTCCCCCCGAGACCGCCTCCGCCTTCACGATCGCCGTGGGCAGGTAGCGGTGGTAGAGCAGCGACGAATCCGACGAGAAGCCCTCTTCGCCCATCAGCTCCTCGGCGTACAGCCCGCCGTCCGGCCGGTGGAACCGTACGTGCCGCTTCCGCGGCACTTCCCCGACCCGCTGGTAGTACGGCATCGATTCCTCCATGTACGAATATCGGACGCCTTTGTCCTCTATACGTACGACACTGACTGATTGCCGGGTGTGTGTCAATCAGCCGGCCAGCGCGTCGGCCAGCTCCCGGGCCGCCGCCAGCACCAGTTCCCCGGTGGCCTCGACATCCAGCGCCCCGAAGGTGACCACTCCCACCGACGCCTCCAGCCACGGCAGCGTGATCGCCGCCGCGACCCCTCTGGCGCCCTCCTGCAACTGGCCCTCCGACACCTGCACGGCCGCCCCGCCCTCCCGCGCGGCCAGGATGGCCAGTCCGGCCGCGCCCCTGGTCAGCGGGTGCCGGGCGCCTTCCCGGTAGGCCACGTGCAGATCCGTCCAGGACGGCTCCACCACCGCGATGGCCAGCCCCTCCGGGCCCTCGGCCACGGTCAGGTGCGCGGTCGCGCCCGCCCGCTCGGCCAGCTTCCGCAGCGCCGGCAGCGCCGCCGCCCGCAGCAGCGGCTGCACCGCCTGGGCCAGCACCAGCACCCCGAACCCCAGGTGCACCCTGCCGTCCGCGTCCCGCCTGGCGAACCCCTCCTGCTGGAGGGTGGTGATCAGGCGGTACACCACCGGGCGGCTCAGCCCCAGTTCGGTGGCGAGCTCGGTGGGCGTGCGCCCGCGCTGCTGGTCGGCCAGCACCCGGAGGAGCCGCAACCCGCGCTCCAGTGTCTGCGCCGACTCGGCCGCCATCATGTCTCGATTATGGCTTGTGGCACGCTGGCCCAATGAGATCGACGATCGTGGTGGGCGCCGGGATCTGGGGGTCCTCGCTGGCCCTGCGCCTGGCCGAGACCGGGTGGCGAGTGACGCTGATCGAGCAGTACGCCCCCGGCCACGTACGGCAGGCCAGCGGCGGCGAGACCCGCCTGCTCCGCTGCTCGCACGGGGCCGACGACTGGTACGCGCGGCTGGCCTGGCAGGCCAGGGACGGCTGGCGGCGGCTGGGGGAGCGGGTGGGTGAGGACCTGTTCCTGGAAACCGGCATCCTGTGGTTCGCGGGTACGGACCACGCCTGGGAGACCGCCAGCGCCCAGGTCCTGAAAAATCTGGACATTCCTTTTGAGCTGCTTGAGCCATCCGATGCCGGGCGCTTCTTCCCCGACTTCCGGCCGGACGGGCTGGCCTTCGTGCTGCGCGAACCCCATGCCGGGGTGCTGCGCGCCCGCCGGGCCACCCAGGTCACCGCGCGCCTCGCCCAGGACGCCGGGGTGACGCTGATCCGGGCGGAAGCCATACCCCATCCGGAGGGCGGGGTGGTGGCGGACGGCGAGCTGCTGCGCGCCGACCGGGTGGTGTGGGCCTGCGGGGCCTGGCTGCCCGGCATGTTCGACCTGCCGGTCACCGTGACCCGGCAGGACACCCTGCACTTCGACGTGCCGCGCGCGTGGGCCTCGGCCCCGGCTTTCTGCGAGTACGGCAGCTCCGTCTACGGGCACGGCGACCTCGACGGCATGGGCCTGAAGGCCACCAGCGACGTGGAGGGCGATCCGTACGACCCGCGCACCGGCAGCCGCCAGGTCCTCCCGGGCAGTGAGTCGGCCTCCCGCGACTACCTCGCCCGGCGGTTCCCGTCCCTGGCCGCCGCGCCCGTGCTGTTCAGCCAGGTCTGCCAGTACGGGGTGACGCCCGACGCGGAGTGGATCATCGCGGAGGTGCGGGACGGCGAATGGGTGATCGGTGGTGATTCCGGTCACGGGTTCAAGCACGGGCCCGCGCTGGCCGCCTACCTTGCCGACGTGCTCGACGGCTCGGTCGAACCGGAACCCCGGTTCGGGCTCGGGGAGCGCCATCCGGCGCGAGGATTGCGCACCAGCGGCCTGAGTGGCCTGGCTGGATCGGGATGATCTCGATACCCTCGGACGCGATCACGAACATTCGGGAGTGAAGATGCGTTTGCGGCGGATTGTGACCATTGGTGTGATCGCGGGGGCGATCTCGTTCTGGTTGCCCGGGTCCGCCGCGTACTCCGCGGGGGAATCCTGCAACGACCAGCTTCCGGCCGGTACGCCCTCGTACGTGGTCTGCCGGTGGCTGGCCAAACCCGATGAGGCGTTACAGATCGCCATGCACTGGCTGGGCGACGGGTCGGCCGCGCTTCAGGACGCGCAGCCGTACGGCGGCAACTGGGTCCAGGTCGACGTCACCTGCCCCGGCGGGCCGTGTCCTTCCGGCGGGGACGACAACGCCTACGACGAGAACGACCCCGGCCCGGCCGACCTCGACGAGAACGACGTCTCCTACGGGCCGGAATGCGACCCGCCCGGGTCCACCTGCACCGTCGAGCCGGACGAGGTGGCCGCCGCCGCGCAGACCCCCGCCGGGCAGGCGGTGGAGACCGCCACCGAGGCCGGGCTCCGGGTCTGGCTCACCACCGATCTGGCCGACGACTGGAAGGCCGGCGACCAGGCGTTCACCGCCGCCGTGAAGCGCATCGGCGCGCTCGCCGCGCAGCCCGGGGTGGCGGGGATCCGGTTCACCTCGCAGCTCGGTTACAACAACACCTTCACTGACGCCGCGGAGCTGACCAAGTTCGTGGGCGCCGCGTCGGCGGCGCTGCGCGCGGTCGCGCCCGGGAAGAAGCTCGGCGTGCACACGGTGGTGCCCGAGTTCGCCTGCGGTGGCCACTCGGGATGCAAGGCGGCCATGGCCAAGCAGTACCCGCTGCTCTCCCCGTCGGTGATCGAGCCGCTGCTGACCTCGGGTCTGATCGATCAGCTCTCGCTGGACAGCGGTCTGTCCGGCGGGTACGCCCAATGGAAGATCACCGCTCAGGAGGCCCGGCGGAACCAGTGGATCCAGGTCAGGGCCCGTGCTTGGGACACCCTCGCCCAGGTGGGCGCCGAAGACGCCGGCCTCGCCAGCGGCCCCCTCACCGAGGCCCAGGCCAAATCCGCCACCGCCCAGCGGGTCGTGCTTCCCCTGGAGGACGGCGCCGCCACCGTCAACGTCTGGTCCCGCTGGCAGGACACCAAGGGGGCGACCCACACCCTCCCCGCCACCACCTGGGGCCAGCTGGAGAAGCTCACTCCCTTGCAGCGCCGCCTGACCACGATCTACACCCCTGGCACCGACGACCTGACCAAGCTCGCCAAGGTCTTCAGCCAGGTGTACATCACCGCCTGAAAACGAAACAGCCTCCCGTCGGTGAGTTACGACGGGAGGCGTTTTCTCAAGGTTTGGCGCGGAACCGGTTCAGGGGCGGACTGGAACCGGGTTCGGAGTAGGGAACCGGCTCAGCGGGCGGACTGGAGCCAGGCGCCGAATTCTTCGATGTCGATCAGGCCGTCGCCGTCGCTGTCCACCTTGGCGATGACCGCCTCGGCGCCGGCCTCGCCCAGCGGCTGCCCGAGCAGGTCCGCCAGCCGGACCAGTTCCTCCGCCGAGATCAGGCCATCCCCGTCGCTGTCGACCAGGCTGAAGGTCGGTGCATATTCGCTCATAAACTCCTCCTCAAGGTTCGCGATCAGCACCTTAGTCGGATAAATAGCCACACGAGGGCAAATGGCGATCCTGGGCAGGGGGAGCGGGAATCCCGCTCGGCACCTTCGGAGCGTAACCTCACCTTCATGGACAGTGTGGGCGGGCAGCATCGTCCGACCAGAATCCTGGTCGTAGACGACGAACCTCAGTTGCTGCGGGCGTTGCGGATCAATCTGGCGGCTCGCCACTATGCGGTGGCGGTGGCCGCCGACGGCGCCGGCGCTCTCCGGCACGCCGCCGACTGGCACCCCGACCTGATCGTCCTCGACCTCGGCCTTCCCGACATGGACGGCGTCGAGGTCATCCACGGACTACGCGGCTGGACCAACGTTCCCATCATCGTCCTGTCCGGCCGGGGCGGCAGTGCCGACAAAGTTGGCGCTCTGGACGCCGGTGCCGACGACTACCTGACCAAGCCCTTCGGCATCGACGAACTCCTCGCCAGAATCCGCGCCGTCACCCGCCGAACCACCACCACCGCGGAATCCGCCGTGATCCAACTCGGCTCCCACACCATCGACCTCACCAACAAAACCATCTCCGGCAACATCCGGCTGACCCCCACCGAATGGCACCTCCTGGAAATCCTCCTCCGCAACCCCGGCAAACTCGTCAGCCAACGCCAACTCCTAACCGACGTCTGGGGCCCCACCTACCAAAAAGAAAGCCACTACCTCCGCCAGTACCTAGCCCAACTCCGCAGAAAACTAGAACCCGACCCAGCCCACCCCAAACACCTCCTAACCGAACCCGGCATGGGCTACCGCTTCCAACCCTGACCGCCCTGACACTCGCCGTTTCCCTCCCGCCTCGTTCTGGGTGTTGTTTCTCCCGAACGCGCCAAGGCGGCGAGCACATCACGAGCCCTGGCTGGCGTGCACAAAAGGCCGCTCGTGCCTCAGCCGTTCCTCAGTTCTGCCTCAGTTCTGCCTCAGTACACGATGGACACGATCTGGCATGCGGCTTCGGCGAGCCGACGGTCACCGTGGACGCGTGCGCGAGCGATAGCGGTGTCGGGATCGATTCCGCGCGTACACAGCCGCCACGCGGTCTCCGCGTCCAGCCGCACCGTCGCGGCGAGGCTTCCGCCTGGCACCGGGGCCAGAGACCAACGGTCCGCGGTGGCAGTCGCAGTCCACGTGCCACCCCCTGGGCCATCCACAACCATCCGCATCTGGGTCCCGATCGGAGCGATCGTGTCACGCAGTGTGTGAGGCAGTGCCCGCATGAAGGTGTCCAGGACCGTGAACAAGGCGCGTGGCTCAAGGTCGGTCTCCCGGCCGGTCGCATGCCGGATCTGCTGGCGGTGGGTCCAGAACTCGGTGAATTCCCGCGCACAGTCCAACCACATCGGCGCCGGATCAACCCCCGCCCAGGAGACTCCTATCGAAGCTGCCTGCAGATCGGCTTCCTGAAACCGACGGGCGACCTGAGCACCGGCCACTTCCAGATCCTCGACAATCGTGGCCGAGCTGACATCAACGTTCAGATCGACCCATTCCTGATTACTACGATGAATGAATTCCTCCAGCGTCTCCCCAGCCTTGAAAACGCGCACCTGCCGCCCCTCCCGGGGTTCACGGCCACCGAGTCGGCCGTAATAGTCCCCGAGAACATGAACGGCAAGATCATGCACACTCCAACCCGGCACCGCCAGGTTGCCCCACTCATCAGACCCCAGACCACGCAACAGCTCAAGCAACGCCTGCGACTCCGTCCCGAACAGCTCCCGCGCATTGATCGGATCCCCAAGCCAGGAATAGTCAACGCCGTCTTCAAACCGAGAACTCATGTCCGAAACCCTCCCAGCATTCTCCGCCGGTCAGCAATCGAATAATCCACCGACCCCCGGCCGGGAGGCGATTCTCCACGGCAGCAGGATCTACCAGCGAGGGCTCCTGCGGTAATCAATCTCTATTGCGTCAGGGCGGTGTCCAACGGTCCCGGCGGAGCCGGGTCTGCGACCGCCCAGGGCGGTTCCAACGTCCCCGGCGGAGCCGGGTCTGCGACCGAAGGTCGAAAAGGGTGGGTGGGT
>NZ_JAHCST010000070.1:18390-47583 GCF_018476525.1 Acrocarpospora catenulata | reverse complement strand
TGACGGCAGCAACCGTGGAGAGCCCGTTGCGTTGAAAGGCGCACGGCGGGTTCGGCGAGCGGCATGAGGAGACGGGTTGAGAGCAATCTCGATACCGCGCCTCATGCCGACTCAACGGCCGCCCGCTACGCGGGCGGCGAGGGCCAACCCGGCCGCCCTCCCCGCCGGGCATGCGGCCTTCGGCCGGTCCCGGCGGGAGCGGCCAGGCCCCCGCCCCCAGCAGAGGCGCCATGATCATCAAGAAGGGCACCGCGGGACCGATCAAGATCACCAAGGGGCGCCCACAGCACACACCAAGATCCACACCGTGCCCGCGCTACGGCCGGCAAGACTCGCTCACGCTCGCCCTACGGGTGCCCTCCGGGCATCTAACCGGCCTCCACGCTGCACCCCTCACCCCCGGACAACCCCGCATTCCAACCAACCGGCCACGCACTCTGGCCGGAACACCGCACCTTAGGGCTTAGTCAGCTCACCCGCTCGTCGAGATGGGCGCGCGGTCGCAGCGATGCCGGGGCTTGCCCATCAGACGGCGGACAGCCGAACGGATCAACAGGCCAGGCCAGAGCATGGCCGCGAGCACCATGCAGACGGCCATCAAGGCGTCTGGCATCGCCGACAGAAGGTTGCCCTCACGGCGGCGCTCCCGGCACTCGTCACAGAGAAACAGCGGATCCTTGGCCAGAAAGGCACGAGCCATCCGCAACGAGTGCCAGGCATAAGGACCGATGCCGGAAGCCCACAGGAGGGCGGCGGCCTGGGATCCGGTCATCAGGAGGCATCGCCGGGTTGCTCAGGCCACGAGCGCCGGGGAGCCGCGAAGGTTCCCCGATAGGGAATGGTGATCACCCACCCCGCCTCACGCAGCAAGGCAATCGTCTGCCGGATCGTGGCCTTGGCCACGCCATGCATGGCCATCAACTCCCTTTCGCTGGGAATCGGGCTTTCCGGCGCGATCCCGCCCGCGCGGATCTCCTTGGCGATCACGTCGGCGATCTGCACATACAGCGGGCGCAGATAATCCGCCTTCGGCGTCCCCTCCAGACCCACGAACGAGCCCTCCCCCTGCACGGTATGGACCAGCTCCCGCTCACGTAACTCCCGATGCACCCGCCGAGCGGTCATCTGCGCCACCCCGAACTCCTCCATCAGATCCTTCTCGCTCGGAACCCGATCACCGAGCTTCAGATCACCATTGGCGATCCGCTTAGCGATGACGTCGGCGATCTGGACATACACCGGCACCATGCCCCTACGGCGGATCAGCCCGCTCTGCCCCGACCGGTCAGAGCCTTCGTTCATCGTTTCCTCACCTTCATGTCCATCCCGAATCTTGCTTTCCCACCCCAGCCCGGACGCCGGGGGGAGCGGCGTCTTTCGCACAGTTGTCCTCACCCGCCCGCGCGAACCTCCCCCAGACCAGATCTCCACCCCCGCCGCCACCAGCCGCGAACGCACCTTGGCGAAGCCCACCCCCAGCGACCGGGCTAACGCGGTGATGCTCTCCCCGCCCCGGTAACGGCGCACCAACTCCTCATCAGCCACCACCACCGGCGTACGCCCACCCCAAACCCAGGCAGGCCGCACCTCCACCCCCGCCGCCACCAGTCGGGAACGCACCCTGCCGAAGTCTGCGCCCAGCGACCGGGCGATGGCGTTGATACGCTCCCCGCCCCGGTAACGGCGCACCAACTCCTCATCCGAGACCCCCAGCGGCTTACCCGCCCGTCCCTTCGGCCGGATCCGCACGCCCGCCGCCACCAGCCGGGAACGAACCTTGACCTTGTCCACGCCCAGCGATCCGGCGATGGCGGCCATGCTCTCCCCGGCCTCATACCGGTTCGCCACTTCCTCATCAGCCACCACCGGCAAGCGCCGAGGACCGGCAGCCCGGATCTCCACCCCCGCCGCCACCAACCGGGAACGCACCTTCAGCGCGTCCACGCCCAGCGATCCGGCGATGGCGCGCAAACTCTCCCCGGCCTCATACCGGCGCACCACCTCCTCAGTCACCACCGGCAAGCGCCGAGGACCGGAAGGCCGGATCTCCAACCCCGCCTCCGCCAGCCCGGAACGAACCCTCAGCCTGTGCACGCCCAGCGACCCGGCGATGGCGCGCAAACTCTCCCCGGCCTCATACCGGCGCACCACCTCCTCAGTCACCACCGGCAAGCGCCGAGGACCGGAAGGCCGGATCTCCAACCCCGCCTCCGCCAGCCCGGAACGAACCCTCAGCCTGTGCACGCCCAGCGACCCGGCGATGGCGCGCAAACTCTCCCCGGCCTCATACCGGCGCACCACCTCCTCAGTCACCACCGGCAAGCGCCGAGGACCGGAAGGCCGGATCTCCATCCCCGCCGCCACCAGCCCGGCCCGCACCCTCCCCGAATCCACACCCAGCGATCCGGCGATGGCGGCCATGGTCTCCCCGGCCTCATACCGGCGCACCAACTCCTCATCGGAGATCTCCACCGGCACGCGCCGACGACCGGTAGAGCGGATCTCCACCCCCGCCGCCACCAGCCGGGACCGGATCCTCTGAGGATTGGTGTCCACCGACTCGGCAATCCCGATGTAGCTCTCCCCAGCCTCATACCGGCGCACCAGTTCCTCATCGGAGATCTCCACCGGCTGACGAGACCGCCGCCGCCTCATCCGGTACTCACCGACTCCGCCCCGCCGTCCCCCCGCCGGATCCCGTACAGACGCATCACCAACTGCGTGGCCAGCACGCGAGGATGCCGCGCGAACTCATCCAGCCCCACATACACGTTGTGGCCAACCAGCTTCGGTATCCGCCAGTCCGCGCCCGGCCCCGGCTCGAACACCGCAGCCAGCACCGCCACCGGTTCGGCGTACTCCACCATCACCACCTCCGCACCGGCCCGCAGCCGAGGACACAGCCGCAGCGACACGGAAAGGTGCTCCCGGCAGACCGCAGGCTGGTTGGTGTCCCCGGCATCACGCACCCACGACAGCGCCTGAAAGGAGGCCTCGGTGAGAACCCAGGCAAGCGGCTGGCCCGGCTCCGCCGCCGGTAGCCCGCATATCTGACACAGAAGCTCGTTCATGCACTTCCATTGCCGAACGGTGTTGACCTTCCGCCACAACGGCTCACCCACACCGGTATCGGCCACCCGCACCCGCAGCATCCCGCTCACCCAGTCAGCCGCCTTGCCCGGCGCATAAGTCAGGTACGGCTCTTCCCTGCCCCGCCTCTGATCCATGGCGAAGACCGGCCGATCCTCCACCAGCTCACCCGAACGCGCGATCACATAAGGAACCGGAATCGCGGCGTTGCCGTAGGTGGCCAGCGGAACCACACCGGCCTCCAGCCCCGACCCCGCCGCGCCCGCCGCCCTCACAAGCCCGCCTCAATCGTCGCGTAGACGACCTTCCCGCCACTGGCCGGACGCCGGTAACCCCACTCCGCCGACAGCGCGCCGACCAGCACCAGCCCCCGCCCGCTCTCGTCATCCTCCGCAGGCTCGACCAGCCGGGGCGGCATCCGGCTGCAATCCCAAACCTCCACCACCACCCCACCCCGAACCTCATACGCGCCCACCGCCACGTCCCACGCGCGGTTCACCGCACTCTCCCGGCCCGCCGAAGCCTTGGTCTCCTCGGTGGCCCGGATCGCGTTAGCGACCAGTTCGGCCACCACCAGTTCGGCAGCATCGGCCAGGTCCCTACGCCCCGCCTCGATGACCGCCCGCCTGACGTACGCCCGCGCCAGCCCCGACGAGACCGGATGAGCAGCCAACCGCTCATAGTGCCCGCGCCCCACCTCAGACCGCGCCAGCATGGCCGGACCAACCGGCCGCTTCCCCCTCAGCAGCTCAGGATCGATCTCCGATAAGACCCTCGCCGCTACGGCGTCCCCGCCCTTAAGCTCTCCCATTGGGTCGCACCTCCGCTTGTGCGATCAAGGGCTCGGCTGGACGTGTCAGCGCCAGTTCGAGCCCGATTCCTTTCTCCGTCCTTCAATCGGACAGATGATTGGTTGACGATCTCACCGACGCTTGGCCATCACACCTACTTGAAAGCGCGTCGATACTCGGGTCTCTGGGTAGCTCTGACCTGCCTATTTAGACGATGAAGGCCGAGTTGCCCAATAGAATGGGTATCCTGGCGCTGCGAGCCTTCAGTGATGTTGGGGCGAGAGCTACCCGGAGACATGGTGACTGTTCGGAAGCGAACCCGGCCGAGCCCGCAAGCACGTGGGCGTGAGCTAGCCCGACTTGGGACCCAGCTATGGCAAGACCTGGGCTCGGTGAGGTCGGCTGCAACCGAACTGATGAGCAGGCACCCAGATGTATGCAGCCTTCAGGCATACCGCTACTCCTGCGGCCTCTCGCAAGATCAAGCAGCAGCCCGCTACAACACGGCCACCGGGCATCAGACGAGTCTCGGGGGTACCACCATCAATGCCTGGGAGACGTGGGCGCGTGCTCGGGGAGGGGCAGGATCGCCACCCTCATTCTCAAGCCTATTAATCTTGGCAAACGCCTACGGCAAAGGTCCGCTAGGTGTGGCTGAGGAAGACATCGAGCCGATTGACCTAGTTGCAGAAGCGTATGAACGGCTAGCTCCAGAAGACCAGATTTCCCTGAAGAAATTAGCCGCTACGGCGTCATCTTCCATGCAACTGCAAGAAATATCGGTTGCCGACAATGTCATCGGTGACGACTTCAGTCTCGATGTCCCAACCGTAGAATACGGGAATCCCACGATACAGCTATTCTCGTTGCCAAACCCTAAGCCGGGTCAGCTGCTAAACCTGACCTGGGCAACGTTCGGGTTCGGGGTTGAACGAATAATCAGCCAGATCAAGAATCTCGGACGTCGAGTTGAAGTCGATGCCTGTTTCGGGATCAACGAGGCCGGCCTGGTTATGGCAACCTTTCTCGCCTCCGCCCAATTCGGCCGATGCCCTATCGGCTACCTCAAGTGCATCAAGGATCGCGACGGGATAGCCATTGACGATGCCTCCGTCTTTCCAAAACTGCGCGAAGCGCCGACGATTATCCTATGTGACTTCGAGGTAAAGCATGCCGATGTCATCGGCTTCATCAGCGCCAATATTCGCCGCCACTATCCGGCGGCCGAAATCTACTTCGCCGTTTTTGGGGCAATGACCAAGGATCCCGACCTGAAGATAGAGAGTTTTGACCAACTGACAGGTGCCGAGATAATGCGAGCTGCCAATCTCTCCGCCGTATTCATTGCGGCCACAATGAATCCCCCTGGTATCGAACCGCCACTCGAACTACGGTGATCCGAAGATGGCAAATCACGCGACACCGGGTGCAGCGCAGCACCTGGCAGACGTCGTCCGAATGGTGATCGGCGAGATCCGTCCGAAGTTGATAGATGCAGCCCTGTCGGGCGACCGTTCAGAGAACGAGAACACCCGACACTCGGACAACTTCCTATCCGCTCACGACCTATGGATGCACCAGCGCTACAGAGAGCTATTGGCTCAACGCTTCAACTCATTCATTTATGCCTCCGAAGAAGACGACCCATTTGTCGTCGGCAAGGATCCGGATCCGGACCTCTGCATTCTCGTTGATCCTCTGGATACCAGCGAACTTGCCGTACGCGCATTGAACGGCTACACCCACGTCATGGTCTACTCGCGGGCACTTGGTCGCCCAATCGCGGCGGCCGTCGGCGACATCTTCCATCATCTTCAGTTGTACATCGCAGTGCGCGACCATTCAGGGGATGATCGAGCCTTTGTGTTTACCGCAGACGGAAATCGTCATGTTCTAGACCTTGAGACTAGGGAATCCACGTCACTATCCGATTCCCTTATCACCAACTTCTTTATGAAGCCAGCGGAACGCTTTGCTCCACTTAGCCGCCAGGCCCGTTTGTTGCATGTGCTGGGCGAGGGACGCGGACGCATCGGCCTCGACTTCGGCTCCATCGGGCTCTGTCATATTGCGGCAGGATTTACAGACGCCATGGTTGAGTTCGCCAAAGGCTTCGCCATTTGGGATCTAGCTCCGGGTCAGTACATACTCAGTGCGGCTGGCGGTGTCGTCTATGACCTTAACGGTGTCCGGATCACTCTAGACAATCAACTGGGCACTATAGCTGACATCACGGCAGCTATGAGGAGGCGACAGAAATTCATCGCCGCCAAGGACGAAGCACTTGCCCGAAGCATTCTCAGCTTAATCACCATCTGAGAACCAGAAGCAGTCATTCCCACCCGCCGCTGATTGCGCTCTTTGATTATCAACCGTGCCCGGTTGGTTCGCACCGCGACGGTACCGCTCCGCTCCGCATCCCATCCCACTACCCGCGCAAAGGCTGGGGTTCGTCGTCGCCGGGTTAGAGCCATTGCCTCCGGCGGGGGCTCCTGCGTCTGGGATGGCAGGAGCCCGCGCATGGGTGCGGGTCGCGTGTTGGCGTGGCTGGGGAGCCGGGGTGTCATCCCGTCCGCGATCACCTCTACGCGCAGAGAAGCAGGCCAGGGGCGACCGGTCAAGGTCGTTCCTCCAGTTGGGGGCTCCACCTTGACCGGCCACCCCTGGCCCGCTAAGCAACGCTCCGGGCGATAGCGGACGGGATGACACCCCGGGAAGGGAGGAAGTGTGGGGAGGGGGACACGTCCCGCCATAGCGCAGCGCAAGCACCGGCAGACAGTACGGGCCAAGGCAGAGTAAGGTCATGCTCCGCGATCCGGACCGCCAGGCCATCAGGCCAAGTGAGATGCCATGCTGAGCGACCAAGAGACGGGAACGCACTGGCCCGTGTGTGGCCCGCGACTGGTAAGCAGAAGCTGGTATCAGTTGGCGACAGTGGGACACCTCCAACGCCGCTGAAAGGCATATCCCCAGGTCAGAGCCTACTTTGAGGCGTTGACCTGGGGGTTTCTGGCGGACCCCCGATGGCTTATCTCCATGGGTGGGTGGGAGTCCTCCGGCAATCAACTTCCGCGTGACTGGACGGCAACCGACCACCTGGACGGAGCCGGTCGAAGGGGAGGGAACTAGCACGGCGATTATCGCCAGATGTCGGGTTCGCCCTTGGTGCGGGTGAGGCGGCCTTGGGACTCTAGCCAGACCAGGTGGGCCAGGGTTTCGTTGTTGGCGGAGCGGCGCATGAAGGGGGGAATGGTCTCCCAGGGGCGGGACCAGGTGAGGGAGGAGGCGAGGTTCCAGCAGGTGATGCCGCCGCTTTCGCGTACCGCGGTCTCGACCTCGGTCAGGCGGTCCTCGTGGTGGGAGATGACGTAGGCCACTCGGTCGGCCAGGTCGGTGAAGCGGTATTCGTGGGCGGGGAGGACCTCGGCGACGTCCAGGGTGGCCACCGCGTGCAGGGCGTCCAGGTAGTCGGCCAGCGGGTTGGGGCCGCTCTGCGGGTGCACGGCCACGATCGGGGTGATCTTGGCGAGCACGTGGTCGCCGGAGAAGAGCACGCGGCGCTCGGGATCGGTGAAACAGAGGTGACCGGGGGAATGCCCGGGGGTCCAGATCGCGCGTAGGTCCCAGCCAGGTAGTCCGAGGCGTTCGCCGTCGTCGATCAGGCGGTCGGGGACGGCCATGGTGACCATATGCCTGATCATCATGGAGGCGGTGGACAGCTCCTCGGCGGTCAGATCGGGCACCCCGCACCGGAGCAGCAGGTCGTGCTCGCTGGCCACCAGGTCGTTGATGGCCGAGTCGTCGTACCGCCCGTGCAGGAGCCGGGCGTCCTCCGCGTGCAGACCGATCCAGGCGCCGGCCGCCTCCCTGACCCGCCCGGCCAGGCCGTAGTGGTCGGGATGGATATGCGTCACCAGCACGGCCTGGACGTCGGTGATCTGATACCCGGCGACCGCGAGCCCGGCGACCAGCGCGTCATACGCCTCGTCGGTGTTCCAGCCGGCGTCGATGATGACGACCCCCGTCGGAGTCTCCAACGCGTACACCAGGACGTAGCGGAGCGGGTTGATGGGGATCGGCACGGGGATGGACCACAGGCCAGGCCTGACCTGTTCGACGGCGGGGAGCCGGGCCTCCAGCCATGCGTCCCGCTGGGCGGGGTTCGCCGGATTCGCCAGTTTCTTCACGCGATCGATTCTCCCCCTCCATAGAACTTCCTTCTATTCGGGGTCCACCAACCCGGGGAAACCCGCGAGAAGGATCGGGGAAGGCCGGCTCCATAGCGTCTGCTCCATCGCCGGATGACCGGCGAAGCCCGGCCCGATCTCCCAAGGAGACCCATGAGCACCGCCACTCCCCCCATCGCACGCAACGGCGTGGACACCCCGACCCTGTTCGCCACCCTCGACGCGGTCAAGGGCTCCCCCGAGCTGGCCAAGTTCCAGTTCCGCGCCACCAACCGCTGGGTCAGCGGCACCCACAACCGCAGCACCATCCAGGGCTTCTTCGGCGCCGGCCAGGAGGACACCAGCCGGACCGAGCCGTACACCTACGACGCCGACCACCCGCCCGTGCTGGTGGGCGGCGGAAAGGCGCCGACCCCCGTGGAGTTCCTGCTCCACGCGCTCGCCGCCTGCCTGACCGCCGGCCTGGCCAACATCGCCGCCGCCCGCGGCGTGAACCTGACCAGCGTCGAGTCCACCGTCGAGGGCGACATCGACCTCAACGGCATCCTCGGCCTGTCCGACCAGGTCAGAAACGGCTACCAGGGGATCCGCGTGCACTTCACGGTCACCGGCGACGCCCCGCCGGAGAAGCTGCGCGCCCTGGTCGAGCAGTCCCGCGCCCGGTCCGCCGTCTACGACGTGCTGACCAACGGCGTCCCCGTCGCCATCGACGTCACCACCGCCTGATCCCCGATGAGACGGGCCGACACCGTGGTGGTCGGCGCCGGGCACGCCGGTCTGGCCGTGAGCGCGCTGCTGGCCCGGGCCGGGCGCGACCACGTCGTCATCGAGCGGGGCAGGGTGGCGCAGTCGTGGCGGACCCGGCGGTGGGACTCGCTGCGGCTGCTCACCCCCGCCTGGCTGAGCCGCCTGCCCGGATACTCCTACGACGGTCCCGACCCGGACGCCTTCCTGCCCGCCGCCGAGGTGGCGGCGTACCTGACCGGGTACGCCGCCTGGTCGGCGGCGCCGGTGCGCGAGCACCTGCCGGTGGTGTCGGTACGGCACGGCGGAACCGGCTGGCGGGTCGTCTGCCCCGGGGAGACCTGGCAGGCCAGGCACGTCGTGATCGCCAGCGGGCACGCCACCCGCCCGGCGCTCCCGGCCTTCGCCGCCCGGCTGCCCGGCCACGTCCAGGCGCTCAGCCCCTTGGGGTACCGCCGCCCCGGGGATGTCGCGCCCGGCAGGGTGCTGGTGGTGGGCGCCTCCGCGTCGGGCGTCCAGATCGCCGACGAACTGGCCGCCGCGGGCCGTGAGGTCACCCTCGCGGCCGGGCGGCACACCCGGCTGCCACGCAGGTACCGGGGCCACGACATCATGTGGTGGCTGGACCGGGCCGGGCAGCTGGACCGCACCATCGACCGCGTGCCGGACCGGGACGCGGCCAGGCGCGAGCCGTCCATGCAGCTGGCCGGCCGCGCCGATGGGCGGCCCGTCGACCTGGCCGCGCTCGCCGCCCGCGGCGTCCGGCTGACCGGCCGCGTCCTGGACCTTGACGGCGACCTCGGCGGCGGCACGGTACGGCTGGCCGACGACCTGCCCGACACCGTCGCCGACGCCGACCGCCGCCTGCGCCGCCTGCTGGACCGGCTCGACGCCCACGACCCCCGGACGCCGGAAGGGCCGCGTCCGGAGCCCGTGCCGGTGCCCCGCGACCGACCGACCCGGCTGGACCTGAGCCGGGAGGGGTTCGGGGCGGTCATCTGGGCGACCGGGTTCCGCGGCGACTACTCCTACCTGCAGGTGCCGGGCGCGGTGCGGGAGGGGTGGCTGCGGCAGTACCGGGGCGCCAGCCCCGTTCCCGGCCTGTTCGTCATCGGGCAGCGCTTCGCCCACCGCCGCCGCTCGGGCTTCATCGACGGCGCCCGCTTCGACGCCGCCGACATCGTCGCCGCCATCACGGGCGGCTCGCCGGTCACCCGTACCCACGCCGCCTCGGCAGGAAGGACCACCTTGTCATGACTCACCGGTACGACGCGATCGTGGTGGGCGCCCGGTGCGCCGGGGCGGCCACCGCGATGCTGCTCGCCCGTGCGGGCCTGCGCGTGCTGCTGGCCGACCGCGCGGCGCCCGGGACCGACACGCTGTCCACCCACGCGCTCATGCGCGGCGGCGTGCTCCAGCTGACCAGGTGGGGGCTGCTGGACGGCGTCGTCGCGGCCGGGACGCCCGCCATCACCCGGACCTCCTTCGACTACGGCTGCCAGGCCACGACGGTCACCATCCGGGCCTCCGCCGGGGTGTCGGCCCTGTACGCGCCGCGGCGCACCGTGCTGGACCCGCTGCTGGCGGAGGCCGCCGAGCAGGCCGGGGCCGAGGTCGCGTTCGGGTTCGCCGTCACCGGGGTGCACCGTGACGGTCAGGGCCGCGTGTGCGGCGTCACGGGCCGGGACGGCCTGGGCCGCAGCCGCCACGCGTACGCGCCGCTGGTGATCGGCGCCGACGGGCTGTCATCCACCGTCGCCGAGGCCGTCGGGGCGACGGTGACCGGCCGTGGCCGGCACGCGAGCGCGTTCTGGCTGACCTACGTGACGGGGCCGTCGAACCAGGGGTACCGGTGGTTCTACCGGCCCGGGGCCTCGTTCGGCCTGATCCCCACCAACGACGGCGCCACCTGCGTCTTCGGCGGCCTGCCCGCGGCCGGGTTCCGGGCGCCCGCCCGGGGCGCCCGCTGGCAGGCGTTGCTCGACATGTTCACCGGGGCCGGCCTGGACGAGACCGCCGACGAGCTCCGCTCCGCCGCGCCCGTCTCGCCCGTACGCGGCTGGCCCGGCGTACCCAACACCCGCCGTGCGGCCTGCGGTCCGGGGTGGGCGCTGGTCGGCGACGCCGGGTACTACAAGGACCCGATCGGCACCCATGGGATCACCCAGGCGCTGCGCGACGCGCAGATCCTGGCGGACGCGGTGGTCGCCGGGTACGGCGGCGCCGGGCCGGTCGCGGACGCGCTGGCCCGTTACGAGCGGCTCAGGGACGGGCTGTCGGCCGGGCTCTTCGCCGCCACCGACGCCGTCGCCGCCCACGACTGGGACCTCGACACGCTCCAGGAGCTGCTGCGCCGGCTCTCCTCGGAGATGAGCCGGGAGGTGGACTTCCTCAGCGAGGTCGGTCGTATAACGACTAACAGCAAATAGCGCATAATCGGGAACACCATCTGGGGGTGAGGGGCTGCGGGCTCCCGCGGCAGGAGGTCGGCGCATGACAGTCGAGATCCGCATGCTGGGACGCTTCGAGGTGCTCGTGGACGGGGTGCCCGGGCCGCCGGAACCGTGGCGCCGCAGACACGCCGCCGCGCTGGTCAAGGTGCTGGCCCTGACCCGGCGGCGCTCCATGCACCGCGAGCAGCTCATCGACCTGCTCTGGCCGGACCTCACCGTCGAGGAGGCCGCGCCGCGCCTGCACAAGGCCGCCCACTACGCCCGGCACGGCCTGCGCGGCGCGGCGGAGGCCGTGGTGCTGCGCGGCGACACCGTCGCCCTGCGGCCAGGCCTGCCGGTCACCATCGACGTCGAGGAGTTCGAGGCGGCGGCATTGGCCGCCGTCGAGCAGCGCGCCCCCGCGGCCGACGCGCTGGCCCGCTACGGTGGCACGCTCCTGCCCGAGGACCGGTACGAACCCTGGGCCGAGGCGGCCAGAGACCGGATTTCCACGCTCCACCAGCAGCTGCTCCGCCTGGCCGGCCGGTGGGAGGAACTGCTGGCCGCCGACCCGGCGGACGAGGAGGCCCACCTGGCGCTGATGCGCGGCTACCTGCGGGACGGCGACCGGACCTCCGTGCTGCGCCAGTTCGAGCGGATGGACCGCGCCCTCCGCGGGGAGCTGGGCATCAGCCCGGGGGCCGAGGCGGTGGCCCTGCGCGACCAGGCGCTCGCCGCGCTGCCCGCGGCCACCCTGCCCCGCCCGCCCGCCGCCACCGCCTCCGGTCTGGTCGGCCGCGACGACACGCTGCGGACCCTCCGGCGCGCACTGGACGAGGCGGCCGCCGGGTCGAGCCGTACCGTGCTGCTGTCCGGCCCGCCCGGTGTGGGGAAGACGGCGTTGCTTGACTGGGTACGCGCCGAGGTGACGGCACGCGGCTGGCGTACCGGCGCCGGGGCCGCCGCCACTATCGAGGGGGCCTGGCCGTACGCTCCCGTGCTTGAGGCGCTCGCCGACCTGTGCCGGGCCCATCCGGCGCTGCTGGACGGCCTGGACGACCGGTACTCCCGTGAACTCGACCGCGCCCTGTCCCTGCGGGAGCCCGCCGACGACGAGGAGGGCGGCCACCAGCGGCTGTTCGTCGCGGCCGGCGCGCTGCTCGGCGTCGCGGCGGCCGGTTCCGGCGTCGCCCTGCTCGTCGACGACGTGCACGAGGCCGACGACGCCAGCCTGCGCCTGCTGCACTATCTGGCGCGCGTCACCCGGCATGACCCGGTCATCCTGGTCGTCACCCACCGGGACGACGACGGGCACGGACAGCTCACCGAGTTCCACACCAGCCTGGGCCGCCGCGACAGCACCGTCCGCGTCCCGGTCACCCCGCTGGACCAGGCCACGACGCGGACCCTGGTCCAAACGATCGTCCCCGGCCTGCCGCCGGACGCGGTGGAGGAGATCTGGCAGCTCTCGGCCGGGCTGCCGTTCGCCGCGACCGAGCTCGCCCGGGCCATGGCCGACGTCTCCGCGGCGGTCCCGTTATCCGGTGGCGGCCGGTTGCTGACCGACCGGCTGCCGGTGGCCACCCGGGACCTGCTCAGCAGGGTGGCGCTCGTCGGCCTGGCCTTCGACACCGACGAGTTCGTGGCGCTCAGCGGCCTGCCCGACCCGCTGGCCTACGCCCAGCTGCAGTCCGCGCTGTCGGCCCGGATCATCGAGCGCACCGGGACCGGTTTCCGGTTCAGGCACGCGCTGCTGCGCGAGGAACTGGTGGCCGGGCTGCCGGCCGAGCGGCGGGCGGCTCTGCACCACGACGCGGCCCGCCGGCTCGGCGGCCTGGGCGCGTCACCGGCCCGGATCGCCCACCACCTGGTGGCCGCCGGCGCCGTACGCGAGGCCGTGCCGCACCTGCTGGCCGCCGCGAAGGCCGAGGCGACGGTGGGCGCCTACCGCGACGCCCTGGTGCTGCTGGACACCGCACGCGGCCACGCGACCGGCAAGGCGCGGGCCGAGATGGCCGTGCTCCGCGGCGAACTGCTCGGCTCGCTCGGAGATCCCGCCGTGGTGGAGGCCTACCGCGAGGCGGTGCGGGTGGGCTCGGGCGAGCTGCGCCGCCGGGCGCTGGCCGGGCTGTCCAGGGCCGCCACGCTCTCCGGCGACCTCGCCACGGGCGCCGACGCCCTGGCCGGTCTCGACCTCAACGGCGGGCCGAACGACGTGGCGATCCTGCTCGCGCGGGGGAACCTCGCCTACTTCCAGGGCGATCTCGACGCCGCCTGGCAGGTCACCGAGCAGGCCCGCGAGCTCATCGCGGCCCACGAGGACTGGCGGCTGCTCGACCTGATCACGTTGCAGGGCCTGGTCGCGCACAGCCGGGGCGAGTGGTTCGAGCGGCTGAGCCTGGAGCTGCGGTACGGCCGGCAGTCGCCACGGGTGGCGGCCGCGGTGTTCGACTCCCACCTGTGCGTCGCCGAGTACCTGCTGTACGGCCCCACCCCCTACCCCCAGGTCATCGAACTGGCCAGGTCCCTGCGGGCCACCGCGGAGCGGGCCGGCGTGCTGCGGGCGGTGGCCTTCGCCTCCACCCTGCTCGGCGAGGCGGCGCTGCTCTCCGGCGACGTGGCGCTGGCCGAGACGGAGCTCACCGAGGCCGCCGAACTGTACCGGGACATCGGCGCGCGGGCCGGGGAGGCGCACTGCCTGCAACGGCTCGCCGAGGTCCGGCTGGCGGGCGGGCAGCGGGCGGAGGCCAGGGAGCTGTGCGAGCGCGCGCTGCCGCTGGCCCGGTGGTCGGCCATCGCCCTGCACCTGCTGCAGCGCGTCTTCGGCACGCTCATCACCGCCGCCGACCGGCCCGAGGACGCCCGCGACACCGTGTTCCGCGCCGAGCACGTGCTCGGCGCGGGGACGTCCTGCCCGTTCTGCGCGGTGATGCTCGCCGTACCCGCCACGATCGCGTGCGCCGACGCCGGCGACCTCGAGGCGGCCCGGCGGCACCTGGCCGTCGCGGAACACTCCGCCCAGCTCTGGGACGGCACCGCCTGGCAGGCCGCGATCTGCGAGGCCCGCGCGCACCTGGCCCTGGCCGAAGGCGACCGCGACGGCGCACACCGCCTCGCCGGGCAGGCGGAGCGCATCTTCACCGCCATCGGCCAGCCACTGGACGCGCGCCGCTGCCGCCTTCTCCAGGAGGGGCTCACCAGCGCGACCGCCTCGGCCACCAGCCCGTAGAGGTCGGTGCGGAGACCTACCGCGACTGGTGGGCCTGCGAGTACTTCGTGGCCGCCGGCTGACCGGGGGGCGCGGGCAGTCGCACGTACAGGAGGGCGGTCAGCAGGAGCACGGCGCCGCAGACGGCCCACGCCGCGCCGGTGCCCCCGGTGGCGGCGAAGGCGCCCAACGCGGCGGCGGAGAGGGCGCCGCCGGCCTGCAGGACCAGGGAGTTCACCGAGAGCACGGTGGCCCGGACCCCGGCGGCCACCCGGCGGTGCAGCAGGTCCATGCGGATGACCTCGCTGAGCGCCAGGGCGGCGTAGATCATGAAATACGCGCCGCCCGCGCCGAACAGGCCGGACGGGCCGGTGAGCAGCACCGACGCGGCGAGGCCGAAGACCGAGACGGCGGTCACCAGGGTCCCGGCGATCACCGCCCGTGCCGAGGTGCGGAAGCGGCGGGCGAACCAGGGGGCGAGCCCGCCGCCCACCGCGTTGGCCGCGAAGCCGACCGCCGCGATCACCGCGTAGGCCGTGCCGCCGGTCTTCACTCCCCCGGTCAGCTCGGCCAGCCGCCCGGGCGTCAGCATCTCGACCGCGTTCAGCATCACCCCGAGCCCGGCGGAGACCGCCAGCAGCCGTGCCACCCCCCGGTCCCGGACCGCGATCGAGAACCCCGCCCTGACGGCCACCGGCACCCCGCGCAGCACCGCGCCGAGTGAGGCCCGCCGGCTGGCCGGTTCGCGCATCGTCACCAGCGCCACCACCAGCAGCACCACTCCGGCCCCCGCGCCGGCCCAGATCGGCGCCGCCAGCGCCTCTCCCGGCAGCACCAGGGGTAACGCGCCCCCGGCCAGCACGCCGCCGCAGAGGGCGACGGAACTGGCCACCGAGCCCGCCGCCAGCCCCGGTTTGAGGTCGGCGTCCGGTCCCTGCTCCGCGTGCACGGCGTTCACGAACCACGCCTCCGCCGGGCCGCTGGAGAGCGCCCGCGCGATGCCCTTCAGGACCATGGCGGCCATGAACATCTCGGTCGAGGCGGCCAGCGCGAGCAGGGTCAGCCCGGCCACGGTGAACGCGGCGGAGACGGCCATGACCACGCGCCCGCCGAGCACGTCGGCCAGCCCGCCGGAGGGCAGTTCGAGCAGCGCCACGGTGACGCTGTAGACGGCGAAGATCAGGCCGATCTCGGTCAGCTCGACGCCGCGCGAGGTCATCAGCAGGACCTGGGGGGCCATCATCAGGCCCGGGGGCAGCCAGGCCAGGAACATCACCAGGATGAAACGCCGGCGAATCGACATACGGCTCACCTCGAATGGCGGGGGTAGGCGCCCAGGTAGACGCGCACCTGTTCGGCGTCGGGGGCGGCCAGGTCGAGTTCGGCCTGCTCGTCGATGAGGGCGTAGATGCGCTCGTAGAGGGTCATCACGGAGGCGGGCGTGAGCCGGACCAGGTGGTCGGACATGCCCGCGGCCTCCACCCAGGCCCGGCTCCAGGTCTCGTGCTCGTTGTGGAACTCGTCGATGGCGGCGGTCATCGCCTCCAGCTGGCGGTGGCGCATGTACGCGGCGGCCTCCCGGCCCTCGGGAGTGGCGGACAGTTCGAGGTTGCTCCAGGAGGTGTAGCGGTGACGGGCCCGCCAGCGGCGCTCCCGGCGGTCGCGGGGGGCCGGGTCCTCCTCGGTGAAGCCGAACCTGGCCAGTTGCCGCAGGTGGTAGCTGGTGGCGCCGGAGCTCTCGCCGAGCCTGGCCGCCAGTTCGGTGGCGGTGGCGGGGCCGTCGGCGCGGAGCGCGGCCAGCAGGCGCACGCGCATCGGGTGGGCCACCGCCTTGAGGGTCCGGGGATCGCTGATGTGGTAGACCTCGTCCATATTGCAAAGATAACTTTGCAAATGATCCTTTGCAATGATGAAACTTTCAGCGCGGGGCAGGGAAATCGCGGGCCGCCGCCGGGAGTCGTTGACGGGTGGGAAACGTGTTGGAAACATCAATGGACTCACCGTTATGGGAGCGCTCCCACCTCCTCGTATGTCCCCCCAACCGAGGTGCATCTTGAAACCAGCCCTGAAGAAACCCCGGCGCCTGGCCGCCGCGCTGGCCGCCGCCGCGCTGCTCGCCGCCGGGCTCACCCCGTCCACCGCGTACGCGGAGGGCCCCGAGCAGATCCCCAACGGCACCTTCGACAGCACCACCGCCCCCTGGTGGAACACCGGGAACCTCACGGTCGGCCTGGACAACGGGCGGCTCTGCGCCGACGTCCCCGGCGGCACCGTCAACCCGTGGGACGCCATCATCGGCCTGGACGGCATCCCGCTGGTCGCCGACGAGACCTACGCCTACAGCTTCTTCGCCACCGCCACCCCCGGCCGGGTGGCCCGCGCGCTGATCCAGCTGCCGGTGGACCCGTACACCGCGTACCTGGCCGCCAACCCGGAGCTGAGCGTCTCCGGCAACACCTACAACTACACCTTCACCGCGCCGGTGAGCCTGCCCAACGCGCAGGTCGCCTTCCAGCTCGGCGGCAGCCCGACCCCGTGGCGGTTCTGCCTGGACAACGTCTCCCTCACCGGCGGCGCCGAGCCCGAGGTGTACGCGCCGGACACCGGCCCCCGGGTCCGCGTCAACCAGGTCACCTACCTGCCCAAGGGGCCCAAGAACGCCACCGTGGTCACCACGGCGACCAGCGCCCTGCCCTGGCAGCTGAAGAACGCCTCCGGGACCGTGGTCGCCCAGGGCCAGACCACCCCGCGCGGCGTGGACGTCTCCTCCGGCCAGAACGTGCACTCGATCAACTTCGGCTCCTACACCATGGCGGGCGCCGACTTCACGCTGACCGCCGACGGTGAGACCAGCCGCCCGTTCGACATCTCGCCCGCCGCCTACGCCCAGCTCAAGCTGGACGCGCTGAAGTTCTACTACACCCAGCGCAGCGGCACCCCGATCGACGACGCGCTCCGCCCCGGCTACGGCCGCCCCGCCGGTCACGTCGGCGTCGCCCCCAACCAGGGCGACACCAGCGTGCCCTGCCAGCCGGGCGTCTGCGACTACCGCCTGAACGTGGCCGGCGGCTGGTACGACGCCGGCGACCACGGCAAGTACGTGGTCAACGGCGGCATCTCGGCCTGGCAGGTGATGAGCACCTTCGAGCGCACCAAGAACGCCGCCACCGCCAAGCCCATCGGCGGGCTGAACATCCCCGAGAGCGGCAACGCCGTGCCCGACGTGCTCGACGAGGCCCGCTGGGAGCAGGAGTTCCTGCTGAAGATGCAGCGCCCCGACGGCATGGTGCACCACAAGATCCATGACCAGAACTGGACCGGCCTGCCGCTGCTGCCGCACCTGGACCCGCAGCTGCGCGAGCTCCACCCGGTCTCCACCGCGGCCACCCTCAACCTGGCCGCCACCGGCGCCCAGGCCGCCCGCCTGTACGCGCCGTACGACGCGGCCTTCGCGGCCAAGAACCTCGCCGCGGCCAGGAAGGCGTGGACGGCGGCCAAGGCCAACCCCGCGATCTACGCCTCCACGGCCGACGGCAACGGCGGCGGCACCTACGACGACACCAACGTCACCGACGAGTTCTACTGGGCCGCCGCGGAGCTCTACATCACCACCGGGGAGAAGGAGTACAAGGACTACCTGCTCGCCTCGCCGCTGCACACCGCCGACATCTGGCGGGAGCGCGGCTTCGACTGGGCCGCCACCGCCCAGCTCGGCCGCCTGGACCTGGCCACCGTGCCGAACGCGCTGCCGAACCGGGCCGCCGTGCGGGCCTCGGTGCTGGCCGGCGCCGACAAGTACCTGGCCACGCTGAAGGCCCACCCGTACGGCGTGCCGTACGCGCCGGCCGACAACGTCTGGGACTGGGGCTCCAACAACCTGGTGCTCAACAACATGGTGGTGATGGCCGCCGCCTACGACATCAGCGGGCAGAAGAAGTACCTGGACGGCGTGCTGGAGGGCATCGACTACATCCTCGGCCGCAACGCGCTCAACCAGTCGTACGTGACCGGCTACGGCGAGGTCGCCTCCAAGAACCAGCACAGCCGCTGGTACGCCCACCAGCTCAACCCCGACCTGCCCAACCCGCCGCGCGGCACGCTGTCCGGCGGCCCCAACTCCTCCATCCAGGACCCGGTCGCGCAGACCAAGCTCCAGGGCTGCAAGCCGCAGTTCTGCTACATCGACGACATCGAGTCCTGGTCCACCAACGAGCTGACCATCAACTGGAACTCGCCGCTCTCCTGGATCTCCGCGTTCATCGCCGACCAGGGCGACGGCTCGGTCACCCCGGCCGGGAAGTGCGACGTGGACTACAAGATCCTCGGCTCGGTGTCGCAGGGCTTCGCCGCCGAGGTGACGGTGAAGAACACCGGCTCGGCCACGATCAACGGCTGGACCCTGAGGTGGTCGTTCCTCGGCGGGCAGAAGGTGCTGGCCGCGGTCGGCGCCGACGACAGCCAGGACGGGGCCACGGTCACCGCGAAGAACATCCTGCTGAACAAGACCATCAAGCCCGGTAAGTCGGTCAAGTTCGGCTTCGTGGCCAAGAGCGCGCCCGGGGCCAACCCCGTACCCGACCTGATCACCCTCAACGGCGCGGCCTGCGCCTAGCAATTATCCACAGGGAATGGGCCCGCGGCTCCTCGGGGGGGTCGCGGGCCCTACTCTGTTCCGGTGATTGAGGACATCTGGGTGGACGAGAAGGTCCGCGCGCTCCGGCCCGACTTCGCCGTGCTTGTCGTCGCCGCCTCGGGACTGCGCAACGGGCCCTCCGACGACCGGTCCCGCCGGTGGCTGGCCGAGACCGCCGACGCGGCGGTGCCGCTGGACCACGAGAAGATCGAGTCCTGGCGGGCCGCCTACCGCGCCTTCGGCGCCAAACCCCAGCGCACCCGCCCGTCGGTCGACGCGCTGATCCGCCGTATGCCGCTCCCCGAGATCAACCTCGTGGTCGACGCCTACAACACCGTCTCGGTGCGCCACGCGCTCCCCATCGGCGGCGAGGACATCGCGCACTACCAGGGCTCGGCCCGGTTGGTGCGCGCGAGCGGCGACGAGCCCACCGACGAGGTGCTGGGCGAGCCGGAGATCGGCGAGGTGATCTGGCGGGACGACACGGGGGTCACCTGCCGCCGGTGGAACTGGCGGCAGTGCGTGCGCACCCGTATCACCGAGGCCACCACCGAGGCCGTCTTCCTGCTGGAGCGCCTGGAGCCGATGAGCATCGAGGAGCTCACCGCCGCGGGCGCCGAGCTGACCACCCTGTTGGGCGAAATCACCCCCGAAGCCCGGACCGAAACCCAGCTGATCATGTGAAGTCTTCTCACGATCCAGCCACGTTCCCTCGGTAAAGGCTCGTAGGGTGAGAAGGTAGCCACTAGGTGAGACATAACTCACCTCCGAATGGGCTACCCGCGCGTGACCTGTTTGGCGGGTCCTGGGAGGATGAGCCGGAACCGACGGCCGCACCGGCGCGCCTAACAGTTTCGGGCGAGTAGCCTTGGACAGGTTCTTTACATCAACGCCGATCTGCGGAAGAGGGCGATTTCCGCCGTGTCGTCTGAGTCGTCGCGGACAAACCCGCTGGCAAGCTTCGGGCAAAACGAGTGGCTTGTCGACGAGCTGTACCAGAAGTACCTCCAGGACCCCGAGTCGGTGGACAAGGCCTGGTGGCACTTCTTCGCTGATTACAACGGGACGGGCAAAACCACCGCCCCGCCATCCGGCGCACCCAACGGCGCCGTCCCTGCCGCGGCTCCACCGGCTCCACCGGTTCCCCAGGCGCCTCCGGCGCCCGCTCCCGCTCCGCAGAAGCAGCCTGCCCCCAAGAAGCCCGCCGAGGCCAAAACCCCGGCCAAGGCCGAAACCCCGGTGCCGGCCGCCGCCGTTGAGGAGAAGCTGCGCGGCGCCGCCGCGCGCACCGCCCTCAACATGGAGGCCAGCCTCACGGTGCCCACCGCGACCAGCGTGCGCGCCGTCCCGGCCAAGCTGCTGATCGACAACCGCATCGTCATCAACAACCACCTCTCCCGCGGACGCGGCGGCAAGATCTCCTTCACCCACCTGATCGGCTACGCGATCATCCAGGCGCTGAAGAGCATGCCGGACATGAACTACTTCTACACCGAGGTGGCCGGCAAGCCGACGCTGGTCAAGCCGGAGCACGTGGGCATGGGCCTGGCCATCGACGTGCAGAAGAGCGACGGCACCCGGCAGCTGCTCGTGCCCTCCATCAAGGCCGCGGAGACCCTCGACTTCCAGCAGTTCTGGATGGCCTACGAGGACATCGTGCGCAAGGCCCGGGCCGGCAAGCTGGGCGTGGAGGACTTCCAGGGCACCACGATCTCGCTGACCAACCCCGGCACCATCGGCACGGTGCACTCGGTGCCCCGGCTGATGCCGGGACAGGGCACCATCATCGGCGTCGGCGCCATGGAGTACCCGGCGGAGTACCAGGGCGCCTCGGCGGAGACGCTCTCCCGGCTGGCCATCAGCAAGGTGATGACCCTCACCTCGACCTACGACCACCGGATCATCCAGGGCGCGCAGTCGGGCGACTTCCTGCGCCGCATCCACCAGCTGCTGCTCGGCGCCGACGACTTCTACGACGACATCTTCGAGTCGCTGCGCATTCCGTACGAGCCGGTCAGGTGGACCCAGGACGTCTCGGCCAGCCACGACGACGACGTGGCCAAGTCGGCCCGGGTGATCGAGCTGATCCACGCCTACCGGGTGCGCGGCCACCTGATGGCCGACACCGACCCGCTGGAGTACCGCCAGCGCAAGCACCCCGACCTGGACATCACCAAGCACGGCCTGACCCTGTGGGACCTGGAGCGCGAGTTCCCCACCGGCGGTTTCGGCGGGCGCGCGCTGATGACCCTGCGCGAGGTGCTCGGCGTGCTGCGCGACTCCTACTGCCGCACGGTGGGCATCGAGTACATGCACATCCAGGGCCCCGAGGAGCGGGCCTGGATCCAGGCCCGGGTGGAGAAGGCGCACGCCAAGCCCGACCGCGCCGAGCAGCTGCACGTGCTGTCCCGCCTCAACACCGCCGAGGCGTTCGAGACCTTCCTGCAGACCAAGTACGTGGGCCAGAAGCGCTTCTCGCTGGAGGGCGGGGAGTCGCTGATCCCGCTGCTGGACTCGGTGATCTGCTCGGCCGCCGGCTCGGAGCTGGACGAGGTCGTCATCGGCATGGCCCACCGGGGCCGGCTGAACGTGCTGGCCAACATCGTCGGCAAGTCCTACGCGCAGGTGTTCGGGGAGTTCGAGGGCAACCTCGACCCGCGCTCGGCGCACGGCTCCGGCGACGTGAAGTACCACCTGGGCGCGACCGGCGACTTCGTGGCGCCGAACGGCAAGCGGATCACCGCGTCGGTGGTCGCCAACCCGTCCCACCTGGAGGCGGTCGACCCCGTGCTCGAGGGCGTCGTCCGGGCCAAGCAGGACCTGCTGGAGCGCGGCGAGGAGGGCTTCACCGTGCTCCCGGTGCTGGTGCACGGCGACGCCGCGTTCGCCGGCCAGGGCGTGGTGGCCGAGACCCTGCACCTGTCCCAGCTGCGCGGCTACCGCACCGGCGGCACCGTGCACATCGTGGTCAACAACCAGGTGGGCTTCACCACCTCCCCGGCCTCCTCCCGCTCGTCGGTGTACGCGACGGACGTGGCCCAGATGATCCAGGCCCCGATCTTCCACGTGAACGGCGACGACCCCGAGGCCGTGGTCCGGGTTGGCAAGCTGGCCTTCGAGTACCGCCAGGCCTTCCGCAAGGACGTCGTGATCGACCTGATCTGCTACCGGCGGCGCGGCCACAACGAGGCCGACAACCCGAGCTTCACCCAGCCGCTCATGTACGACCTGATCGACGCCAAGCGCTCCACCCGCAAGCTCTACACCGAGGCCCTGATCGGCCGCGGCGACATCTCGGTCGAGGAGGCCGAGCAGGCGCTGCGCGACTACCAGGAGCAGCTGGAGCGGGCCTTCACCGAGACCCGCGAGGCGACCAGGAAGCCGCTGGAGCCGGGCGCGGTGGTCAAGCCCCCGGTCGACGAGGCCATCCCCTGGTCGCACAACGACGTCAAGTCGGCGATCTCCACGGAGACCGTGAAGCGGGTCATCGACACCCAGCTCAACCTCCCCGACGGCTTCACCGTGCACCCGCGCCTGGCGCCGGTGCTGCAGAAGCGCGGCTCGATGATCGAGGAGGACGCGATCGACTGGGCCACCGGCGAGACTCTGGCCTTCGGCTCGCTGCTGCTGGACGGCCACCCCGTGCGCCTGGTCGGCCAGGACTCCCGGCGCGGCACCTTCGGCCAGCGGCACGCGGTGCTGGTGGACCGGGTGTCCGGCGAGGACCACACCCCGCTCAAGGCGTTCAACGAGGGCACCACGAAGTTCTACGTCTACGACTCGCTGCTCAGCGAGTTCGCGGCGCTCGGCTTCGAGTACGGCTACAGCGTGGTCCGCCCCGAGGCGCTGGTGCTCTGGGAGGCCCAGTTCGGCGACTTCGTGAACGGCGCCCAGTCGATCATCGACGAGTTCGTCTCCTCGGGCGAGCAGAAGTGGGGCCAGCGCTCCTCGGTGGTGCTGCTGCTGCCGCACGGCTTCGAGGGCCAGGGCCCGGACCACTCCTCGGCCAGGATCGAGCGCTTCCTCCAGCTCTGCGCGCTGGACAACATGACGGTGGCCCAGCCCACCACCCCGGCCAACTACTTCCACCTGCTGCGCTGGCAGGCGCTGTCGGACCGGCGCAAGCCGCTCATCGTGTTCACCCCCAAGTCGCTGCTGCGGCACAAGGCGGCCAGCTCGTCCACGGCGGAGTTCACCTCCGGCGCGTTCCAGCCGGTCATCGGGGAGCGCACGGTGGACCCGGGGAACGCCACCAAGGTGGTGCTCTGCTCCGGCAAGATCTACTACGACCTGCTGGCCGCCCGGGAGAAGGCGGGCCGGCGGGACGTGGCGCTGATCCGGCTGGAGCGGCTCTTCCCGTTCCCGGAGAACCCGCTCAAGGCCGAGCTGGGCAGGTACGGGGCGGGCGCCGAGCTGATCTGGGCGCAGGACGAGCCGGTCAACATGGGCCCGTGGCCGTACCTGGCGCTGAAGCTGACCGAGCGGCCGGATCTGCTGGAGGGCCGCCCGCTGCGCCGGGTGTCCAGGACGCCGAACTCCTCGCCCGCGGCCGGCTCGCACGCCGCCCACGACGCGGAGCTCGCGGCCATCATCGAGGAGATCTTCGGCTGACCACGGCCGTTCAACAGAAGACCCCGGGGAAGTCCCTCACGGCCCCCGCCGTGGGGGGCTTCTCCGCATCTGGAGCAGGATTCAGGAGGATCGAGCGCGTGTACTTCACCGACCGGGGCATCGAGGAACTGGTCGAGCGGCGGGGCGAGGAGGAGGTGGGCATGCTCTGGCTGGCCGAACGCCTCCGCGAGTTCGTCGACCTCAACCCCGAGTTCGAAACCCCGATCGAGCGCCTGGCGACCTGGCTGGCCCGACTTGACGACGAGGACGAGTAACCGCGACCGGCCCAGACCAACGCGATACATCTTGACTTTTCTAAAACGCGACATATCGTGTCTTGTACAGGATGTTCCGTGTGAAAGGCGTCGGTCATGGCCCGTTGGACGATCGAGGAACCCGGAGAGCTGACGTTCGGCCAGGTCACCGGCCTGTCCGTGCGCATCGTCGCCGGGCGGCTGGCCGTGCTCGCCGGTGACGGCCCGCCCACGCTGGAGGTCGCCGAGGCCGGTGGCACCCCGCTGCACGTGGAGCACGACGAGGAGACCGGCCACCTCACCGTGGCCTACCACGATCTCACCTGGGACGGCGTGCTCGGCTGGCTCCGGCCGGGCAACCGGCGCACGGTGCTGACCCTGACCGTGCCGAAGAACTGCCCGGTGCAGGCGGGCGTGATCTCGGCGTCCACCGTGCTGGCCGGGTTGGAGGGCCGCACGGGCGTGCGCAGCGTCTCCGGCGACATCACGCTGGACGGGGTGAGCGGCGAGGTGCACGCCGAGACCATCTCCGGCTCGGTGGAGAGCCGTGGCCTGTCCGGCGACCTGTCCTTCAGCAGCGTCTCCGGGGAGCTGACCGTGGCCGACGGCGCGCCGCGCCGGTTGAAGGCCCAGACGGTGACCGGCCGGATCATGGCCGATCTGGAGCTCTCCCCCACCGGGCACGTCACCTTCATCAGCGTCTCCGGCACGGTGCTGGTCCGGCTGCCGGCCGACGTGCGGACCGACGTGACGTTGCAGTCCACCTCGGGCGCGGTGGAGGCGGAGTTCCCCGAGCTGACCGCCCGCGACCGCCCCGGGGGCCGGTCGCTGTCGGGGCGGCTGGGCGGCGGCATGGCCTCGCTCTCCGCCACCACGGTCTCCGGTGAGATCACCCTGTTCCGCAAGGACGTCAGTACCGAAACCCACGAGGAAACGGAAGCGCACGCATGAGTCCGGTATTCGGGCATGGCCGGCTCCGGCTCTACCTGCTGAAGCTGCTGGAGGAGAGCCCCCGGCACGGCTACGAGGTGATCCGGCTGCTCCAGGACCGGTTCCTCGGCGTCTACTCGCCCTCCCCCGGCACCATCTACCCCCGGCTGGCCCGGCTGGAGGAGGAGGGCCTGGTCACCCACGAGGTGGTGGCGGGCAAGAAGGTCTTCACGCTGACCGACCAGGGCCGGGCCGAGCTGGCCGACCGCCTGGACGAGCTGGCCGAGCTGGAGCGCGAGATCACCGCCTCGGTGCAGGACATCGCCCGCGAGGTGAAGGAGGACGTGCGGGAGACCGTGCGCTCACTCCGCCAGGAGCTCACCCAGATGGCCCGGATCAACCAGGACCGAACCAACGGGGACCGGGCCAACGAGGAGCGGCGGGAACGGCGACGCCTGCACGAGGAGCAACACGCGCAGTTCCGGCGGCTCCGCGAGGAGCAGCGCGAGCAGTGGCAGCGCCAGAAGCGGCAGCTGCGCGAGGACACCGAACGCTGGAAGAGCGAGTGGCGGCGGATCTGGGCGGAGACCTGGTCGCTGACCGGCCTGCCGTTCGGCCCTGGCCACCCTGGCGTGAGCGAGGAGGAGGCCGCCGCCCACGACGCCGAGCTCGGGCAGACGCTGGCCGACTTCGTGGCGCGCATCCGCGCGGAGGCCGCCGACACCCGGCTGTCCGCCGCCGACCTGGCCGCCTGCCAGGCCATCCTGGACGAGGCGGCCCACCGGATCCGTACCCGCCTGGAGTCCTGACAGAGCAACCCGTACGGCGCCCAGACGGTCGCTCAGACGGTGAAGACCACCTTGCCGAACTGGTCACCCGCCAGCATCGCGGAGAAGCCCTCCACGGCCCGGTCAAGCGGCAGCTCCCGGTCGATCACCGGCCGCACCCCGGTCTGCTCCAGGAAGACCGCGAGCCGGGCCAGCTGCTCCCGGGTGCCCATGGTGGAGCCGACGATCGACTTCTGCAGGAAGTACACCTGGGCCAGCTTGGTGGGGGCGACCTGGCCGCTGGTGGCGCCGCTGATCACGATCCGCCCGCCGGGCCGCAGCGCGCTCAGCGAGTGATCCCAGGTGGCCAGGCCCACGGTCTCCATGACCGCGTCCACCCGCTCCGGCAGGCGCGCCCCCGACTCGAAGACCCGGTCGGCGCCGAGTTCCAGGGCCCGCTCGCGCTTGGCGGCCGAGCGGCTGGTGGCCCAGACCCGGAAGCCCCCGGCGCGGCCGAGCGCGATCAGCGCGGTGGCCACCCCGCCGCCCGCGCCCTGCACCAGCACGGTGGAGCCCGGCTCCAGCTCCGCCTTCTCGAAGAGCATGCGGTAGGCGGTCAGCCAGGCGGTCGGCAGGCAGGCGGCCTCGGCGAAGGAGAGCGCGGCCGGTTTGGGCACCAGGTTCCCCACCGGCACCGCCACCCGCTCGGCGAAGGTGCCGTCGTGCTGCTCGGAGAGCAGGGTGCGCCGCGGGTCGAGGGTCTCGTCGCCGTGCACCGGGGTGCCGATGACCGCGTGCACGATCACCTCACGGCCGTCCTCGGCCACTCCGGCGGCGTCGCAACCGAGCACGATGGGCAGCCGGTCCTGGCTGATGCCGACGCCCTTGAGCGTCCACAGGTCGTGGTGGTTGAGCGAGGTGGCCCGTACGGTGACGGTGGTCCAGCCGTCGCGCGGCTCGGGTTCCGGGCGCTCGCCCAGAGTCAGGCCCTTGAGCGGGTTGTCCGGGTCGGTCTGGGTGGCGGTGACAGCGAACATGGTCAGGACACTACTCGGGCCGGATTCTGATCCCTTCGACCGCCCGGTCCACAAAGGACTGCCGCCCCGACGCCGCGATCATGAATCCGTCCCGGCACCGCGTGCCGAACGCGCCCGTCCTGAGCAGTATCAGGGGCACCGCCTGCCCGACGCTGTCACACGACGGCGACGGGGCGAGCACCAGCAGCGGGCCGGTCCCCCCGCCGAACCAGAGCTGCGGGCCCACCGGCTGGCCCGCCAGCACCTGCCCCGCCGCCATCAGCCGGACCGGCTCGTCGGCCGTGTAGGTCAGGAAGCCGTCCTTGGTGACCGTGCCGTGCAGGCCGTGGGCCAGCGTGCGCCGGTCCTCGTAGGAGAGCGGATCCGGCTGGTCCCGTAACGTGATCTGCCAGTCGCCGAAGGCGTACAGCATGACCTGGCCGCCGCTGCCCACCTGCCGGGGCCAGAGCGTGACCCCCTCGGCCAGCTCGCGGATCATCGGCCCGCCCGCGGCCACCTCGGCGGCCCCCTGGTACGGCGCGACCAGCTCCCGGAACGCGGTCCCGAGCACCACCGACGCGTACGGCCGCAGCCCGAGCCCGGCCAGGTCCAGCTCCTGCGGGTAGCTGACCCTGGCCCGGCTGCCGTCGGGAAAGGTGACGTGAATGGTCCGGGTCTTCCCGCCGGTCTCGGCCGGATGCACCACGTTCGGCTTCGGCAAGAAGGTGGACAGCGCGGGCGCCGGCTCGAACGTCGGGGACGGGGCTGGAGGCGGCGGCGCGGGGCTTTCGCTGAACAGCATGCTTCCGACCGGCACGGCGACCGCCAGCAGCAGTACCGCCACCCCGATCCACCGCCGTCGCCGGGATGGCCGCTGCTCGATGACGTCCGCCACACATCCTCCCGGCGCGAGACCCGACAACCCGTCTGCTGGGTAATGTCCCACATCCGGCGCGTCCTCATCCACCGCGGCACCCGTTCACGCCGCCGTCCCGGCCGGGGCGCCGACAATTTCCCCGCGACAACGGTTGAGACGACTGTTACAAGTGATGCCAGAGAAATTGAGACTGGTCGCGAATAACTTGTCAACCGATCCACAGCATACCCAACCACCTGCGGAAACGCGATTTCCATAAATAACGAAAAGGCCACCCGACCGAGCCTTCTCGTTATACCTCCACCCAGGCGGGCCACCGCTTTATTAACGTTCTTTGCGTTTCCTGGTAATTGGGACTCGCAGCACGTCCCAGCTGATTAACGAGAAAGGCGTGAGGTGGATCGCCGCGACGGTCGGCAGCCCTGGTGGGCAACCGCGCGGCCCGTCCCAGCACGGCGGACTCGTTAAGAGAAAGGAGCTTCATTGATCTCCCGAGCACGGCGTATCGCCATCCCCCTCGCCGGCGCGCTGGTCGCGTTCGGCGCCGTGGGCGCCACCTCCACCGCGTCGGCCGCCTCCCCCGGCGACGTCACCCAGAAGGCGGCGGTCACCTCGGCCGACGCCGCGACCACGTTCTGGACCCCCTCGCGGCTGCGGGCGGCCCAGGACCGCACCGAGGAACTGGGCAACTCGATCAAGGGATCGGGCAAGCCGAGCGTGGCCGAGCCGGACGGCAAGGCCGGGGTCGTGCCCCCGATCGGTGGCGAGAAGAAGGTTTCTTCCAAGAGCAAGCAGGTCAACCTGCCCAACACGGTCGGCCGGGTGTTCTTCACCCTGCCGGGCAAGAACCCCCTGGACCCGAAGAGCTGGAAGTACTGCTCGGGTACTTCGATTCAGGGCAAGTACCGCAACGTCGTCGCCACGGCGGGACACTGCGTCTACGACCCCGTCAGCAACAAGTTCTACGACAACTGGGTCTTCATCCCGTCGTACTGGGATGGCAACCAGGCTTGGGAGGGCAAGACGCCGTACGGCATCTACCCGGCCAAGTGGTACCAGGCGCACGACGACTTCGTCGTGAAGGAGGACTTCGACTACGACTACGCGTTCGTCAACGTCGCCTCCGGGTTCAAGGTCTCCTGGGAGAACAACAAGATCGTCAAGACCCCGGTCGGGCGTCTCGGCGACAACGTCGGCGGGCAGGGCTTCACCTGGAACCGGAGCACGAAGGTCACGGTGTTCTCGTTCGGGTACCCGGCCGGTCCGCACCCCGACGGCGACCGCCCCTTCACCGGCCGCACCATGAAGTACTGCTACGGCACCACCGCGCCGATGCCGGCCGCTCCGAAGTTCAACGTGCAGGAGCACATCGGCATCAAGTGCGGCATGACCGCGGGCGCCAGCGGTGGCCCGCTGCTGCTGAACTACAAGAGCAAGACCCGCACCGGTTACCTCAACGGTGTCAACAGCATCGCCTGGGACACCGACGGCAACGACCGCTACGACCGTCTCTCCTCGCCGTACTTCAACAGCGAGACCTACGACGTGTACAAGGTGGCCGCCAACCGGTGGACCCAGTGACACACGTGTACAGCAGGGGCATGCCGAGGACCAGCCGCCGGGTGCCGCCGCGCAGACCCAGCAGCCGGGTGT
>NZ_JAHCST010000070.1:0-18381 GCF_018476525.1 Acrocarpospora catenulata | reverse complement strand
GTGACACGAGGATAAGGAGGGCCCGGCGGGTGACCGCCGGGCCCTTCTCACGTTGATCAGAAGTCGAACAGCGGGCCGGTGGCGGCACGCAGTTCGCACTTGTTGTTGTAGCTCGCGTCGAACCAGATGTGGCCGTTCGCCCAGACGCTCCGGGCGGTGACCGAGACCGGCTCGAAGTTGCGCGGGCAGTTGGCGGTCCGGCCGCTGGGCAGCTGGGCGATGTCGCCGTTGACCTTGGCGAGCAGCGCGCACGCCTCGGCGGCCTTGGGGTGCGTACCGCCGGCCGAGGCCCGCGAGCAGGTGAGCTTGACCGAGCGCCCCTTGCCGCCCTCGGCGGTGACGCTCATGTTGAAGGTCCGGCTGCCGGCGACGCTCGTGTTGGAGCGCTCCGCGCGGTCGGACTGGCCATCCGGCGGTGGCGCGAAGGCGGACGCGGTGGCAATGGTGAAGACGGCCATGAGGACCGTTACAGACAAACGCATGATCATCACGATGTCCCTCGGCGCACAGGACGATCAAGCGTCCACCCCGCACCTTTGGGGAAATCTGACGCACACTCGCCTCATTCGGTTCCCCAAGTTTCATAACGAGAGAGCCAAGAAGCTGTGCCGATCCACGGCCGATCTGGAAAAATCACCCCTTACGATCGATATCACCAGCTGAAAGGCCCCTGATGTCCAGGCGAACCCCTCGCACCGCCGGCGTAGCCATCGCCGCCGTGGGCGTGGCCGCCGTGCTCGCGACATCGGGCCCGACCATTCCGGCCAGTGCGAATGTGGGCGCGAGCGCCCCAGGCGGGACGGCACTGGCCAACGACGTGGTCACCTACTCACTCGGTTCGACCCCGAGCGAGATGCAGCGCATCGCCGCGTACTGGACACCGGAACGCCTCCGGCAGGCCAGCACGTACGTGCCCAGCACCAAGCCGTCGCCCAGCACCCGGTCCACCCCGTCGATCGCCGAGGTCACCGCGAGGACCACCGCGACCCCGGAGAAGAAGAAGGCCAAGAAGAAGGGCCCGGCGCAGCCGCCGATGGTCGGCAAGGTCTTCTTCAAGCTGGGCGACAAGGAGTACTGGTGCTCCGGCTCGGTGGTGCACAGCAAGAACCGGAACCTGGTCGCCACCGCGGGCCACTGCGGCTACTCGCTCAGCCAGGGCCGTCCGGTGGAGAACTGGATCTTCATCCCGTCGTACGCGGACGGCCGCGCCGACGCCGGCATCTACGTCGGCCACACCCTCTACCTGCACCTGGACTACCAGGGCAAGGGCGACTTCGACCGGGACTACGCCTTCGTCACGGTGAACCCGGGCTACGTCTGGAAGACCACCGGCGGCAAGTACCAGCGGGCGGACGCCGGGCGGCTGGAGGACCGGGTCGGCGCCTTCCGGTTCGCCGCCACCAAGAGCACCTCGCTGGCGGTCAACGTGTTCGGCTACCCGGCGGGCGCCCACCCGGACGGCAGCCGCCCGTACGACGGGCAGTCGGTGCGCACCTGTAGCGGGGTGACCGACCGCAAGTTCGTGACCGCCCCGACCTACCTGCTCAGCCACGGCGTGCTGCTGCGCTCCTGCGGCTTCACGGCCGGGGCCAGCGGGGGCCCCTGGGTGCTCTCCTACAACCCGGCCAAGCGCACCGGGTACCTCAACGGGGTGACCAGCCTGACCTGGAACGTCAACGCGGACGGGCGGCTGGACGCGATCTCCACGCCGTACTTCAACGCGATCACGCAGCGGGTGTACGCCGAGGCGGCCAAGCAGAGCACCGGATGAGCACCGGAAGATCGCTTTAAGCGCACTGCAAGTGGCTCGAAATCACTGCGGCCTACCTTCATCCCAGCATCACCCTCTGGCTGAAGGAGCCCCATGTTCACCCGAGCCAAGCAGCTCGCTTCCCTCACCGGCGCCGGGTTACTGGCCGCCGCCCTCGTCTCCCCCGTCTCCCCCGCCGCCGCCTCCTCGGACGTGGCCGCCGACCCCCTGGCCGGGAGCGGCATCGCCGCCTGGAACGTCGTCGCGTTCTGGTACGCCGAGAACAAGGCCAACCTGATCGCCGCCACGCCGTACGACGTGGAGACCCAGGTCGTGGCCAAGCACCTGTCCAAGGGCGGCCCGTCCGCGGACGGCAAGCCCGGCAAGGTGGAGCCGATCGGCGGATCCGGCTCGACCAAGTCCAAGAACGTCAACCTGCCCAAGACCACCGGCAAGGTCTTCTTCCTCGACGCCGACAAGAAGCCGCACTGGTGCACGGCCACCTCGCTGCAGTCCAAGTACCGCAACCTGGTCGCCACCGCCGGGCACTGCGTCTACGACGTGGAGTCCAACGCCGCCACGCTGAAATACTGGGTCTTCGTGCCCGGCTACTACCAGGGCAAGACCCCGTGGGGCGTCTACGTGGGCAAGCAGGCCTTCACCCACTACGACTTCGACGTGTACGAGGACTTCGACCGCGACTACGCCTTCGTCACCGTCTACAACGGCCTCAAGGCCCCGCACGACGGCGGCGACCTGCCGGGCGACTGGAAGCAGGTCAGCAAGGCCGAGTACGAGAAGTACGTCTCCTACGGCAGCTACCCCTGGGTGGTCAGCCACTTCACCAAGAAGAGCGGCGGCAAGTACTACATCTGGAAGTTCCAGGACGCCGGCC
The DNA here is from genome assembly GCF_018476525.1 of Acrocarpospora catenulata. GTDB lineage: Bacteria > Actinomycetota > Actinomycetes > Streptosporangiales > Streptosporangiaceae > Acrocarpospora > Acrocarpospora catenulata. The sequence goes on along the minus strand of NZ_JAHCST010000070.1, from coordinate 15,736 downwards.
GTCTCGGGGACAACGTCGGCGGGCAGGGCTTCGCGTACAACCAGAAGCGCGAGGTCGTCGACTACGTGTTCGGCTACCCGAGCGGGTCGCACCCGGACGGCAACTACGCCTACACCGGCAAGACCCAGAAGTGGTGCTACGGCAAGACCTTCGGGGCCAGCGCGCCGGCGATCAAGGCGGAGGAGCTGCTCGGCATCAAGTGCAGCTTCACCGGCGAGGGGGCCTCGGGTTCGGCCTGGCTCTTCAAGTACAGCAACACCCTGCGGCGCGGCTACCTGAACGGCGTCACCGCGGCGGTCTCCGACACCGACGGCAACGACCGCATCGACACCAGCCTCTCCCCGTACTTCGACGGCGAGACCTACGGCATCTACAAGCACGCCGCGAACCTCTGGTCCGGTTCCATCGCCTAACTGTGACATTGGCCGCGCCTCCGGCGCGGCGGGGCGGGCCAACGGCCCGGCCGCTTCGCAGCCGGTGTCTTCCCTCTCTCCGGTCGCTGCGCTCCCTACGTTCAGTCCAGACACCGGCGCGGCCGGGCAAACCCCACATACGACTACGGAAGCTGGTTACCGGAGAAGCGACAGACCACCCTGGATTGACCGAAAGGCCCGGCCACGGCGCACACCATCGGCCGGGCCTTTCGCATGCCCTCAGAAGTCCTCAGAAAGTCTCAGAGAACTCTCAAGCAGCCCCGCCGGCAGCCTCATCTCCGACACATCTCGAAACAGCGTCGGACATAAGTCAGGATCTTTGTCGGTTTCGCCCTACTTCGACGGCGAGCTCTCCCGTGGCGGCCAAGTTGCGGAGAGGCTCGGATCGCCTGAATCCGGTGTAAACCAACCGACCCACCAAGGCGTCTGTCACCTCCCTGTCAGGGCTTTTCAGTCATGGACAGGACGGTCAAGAAGAGCAGTCAAGACCCACCATCGGGGTGTGATCTGCATCACACTCACCGGAGAGTCGTCACGCCTCATCACACCTACCCCAAGACACCCAATCGCTACCCGAAACCCGCTAGCTGCGGGAATATCTGCCATAACACAGGAACCTCCAGTTTCTCTGAGAGGCCTGGAAATAACGGAATGATCTCGGCTACCGACGGTGACGGGACCGTTTCTTGATCTGGCTTTACCGTTCCAAGATCTGCGCTCTATGGTGCGTGACATCCCTTTCCTGACGCATGGGACGCAAGAAGCGTTCCACGACAGACCAAGGAGTTTTCCCATGAAGCGCACTCTTGCCTTCGGTGGCATGGTTGCCACTGCTGGCCTCCTGGCCGCGGGCCTCGCCGCCCCGGCTCAGGCCGCTGGTGACGTGGTCGGCACCCCGCTGGCCAACACCGGCATCGCCGCCTACGAGATCGCCAACTTCTGGCTGACCGAGAAGGCTGCGAACCTCGTGGCCGCCACGCCTTACGACGTGGAGACCAAGATCGTCGCCAAGCACATCTCGACCGGCGGCCCCGCTCCGGACAGCAAGCCCGGCGTGGTCCCGGCGATCGGCGACGAGAAGAAGACCGCGGCCAAGTCGAAGAACGTCAACCTGCCCAAGACCACGGGCAAGGTGTTCTTCAGCGACGGCTACGAGTGGGTCCACGTCCCCGGCACCAACCGCGGGTACCGGAAGGCGAAGAACCCGCACTGGTGCACCGCGACCTCGGTCCAGTCGCAGTACCGGAACCTGGTCGCCACCGCGGGTAGCTGCGTCTACGACACCGTCGGGAACAAGTCGACCATGGAGAACTGGGTGTTCGTGCCCGGTTACTACCAGGGCAAGACCCCGTGGGGCATCTACGTGGGTAAGCAGGCCTTCACCCACTACGACTTCGACGTGTACGAGGACGGCGACCGCGACTACGCGTTCGTCACCGTGTACAACGGTGTCAAGGGCACCCACGACGGTACCGGCGTGTACGGCGAGTACAAGGAAGTGTCGAAGGAGGTCTACGACAACTTCCCGCGCCACTGGAAGGAGAAGAAGTACATCTGCTACCAGGAGGGCACGAAGTACTACGTCTGGGCCTTCGTCGACGCCGGTCGCCTCGGCGACAACGTCGGTGGCCAGGGTCTCGCCTACAACCAGAAGGTCGGCAAGCCGGTCTTCGTGTTCGGCTACCCGAGCGGGTCGCACCCGGACGGCAACTACGCCTACTCCGGCCAGACCCTGAAGTGGAGCTACGGCAAGACCTTCGCGGCGACCGCCTCCGCCATCAAGGCTGAGGAGATCATCGGGGTCAAGTCGTCCTTCACCGGTGAGGGCGCCCTCGGTTCGGCGTGGCTGGTTGGTTACAAGAACAACCGTCGCCTCGGCTACCTGAACGGCGTGACCATCGGCGTCTCCGACACCGACAGCAACAACCGCTACGACACCAGCATCTCCCCGTACTTCGACGGTGAGACCTACGGCGTCTACAGCGCGGCCAAGAACCTCTGGTCTGGCTCGATCGCGGTCCCGTACTAATCAAGGCTAAGCCGGGGTTCTGAACCCCGTCTGAAACCTCGTGAAAAGGGCTCGGCCTCACGGCCGGGCCCTTTTCCGTTCCCAGGGATCGGCCCCCGAGATCGGCCTCCTGGACCGTTCTCATGGCCGCTTTAGACGTTCCGCCAGCCAGCCAGGTGCCATCCGATCGTTGTGATTTACGTCACACACATCAAGCCTCACCGGCATCCGAAGTGACCGCCGTATCGAACTCATCAGAGGCAACGCGAGTCGACCATCAGGCCGAATGCCACAAGAGCACCACAAATTGTCAGATGAGCTGACTATTACGAGAAGGTAACGGCCACGGCGGGGCTCTCTGCGATGACCATGAACGGCTACCTGTTCCCAAGATCGGCACTGTAAATTCCGGGCTATCCCTTTCCTGACGCATGGGACGCATGAGGCGTTCCACGACAGACCAAGGAGTAACCCTCATGAAGCGCACCCTCGCCTTCGGTGGTGTCATTGCCACCGCCGGCCTCCTGGCTGCGGGTCTCTCGGCTCCCGCCAGCGCTGCCGGCGACGTGGTCGGCACCCCGCTTGCCGCCACCGGCGTCGCTGGTAAGAACATCGCCGCCCTGTGGCTGGCCGAAGGCGCCGCCAACCTGATCGCCGCCACGCCGTACGACGTGGAGACGAAGGTTGTCGCCAAGCACATCTCGACCGGTGGTCCGGCTGCGGACAGCAAGCCCGGCGTGGTCCCGGCGATCGGCGACGAGAAGAAGTCGACCGCCAAGTCCAAGAACATCAACCTGCCCAAGACCTCCGGCAAGGTCTTCTTCGCCGACGGGTTCAAGCTGGTTGACGTTCCTGGCAAGGAGTACAAGAAGGTCGTCGCGGTCAACCCGCACTGGTGCAGCGCCACCTCGATCCAGGCTTCCTACAAGAACCTGGTCGCCACCGCTGGTAGCTGTGTCTACGACACGGTTTCCAACAAGTCCACGCTGAACTACTGGATCTTCGTCCCGGGTTACTACCAGGGCAAGACCCCGTGGGGCGTGTACGTCGGCAAGCAGGCCTTCACTCACTACGACTTCGACGTGTACGAGGACGGCGACCGCGACTACGCGTTCGTCACCGTGTACAACGGCCTCAAGCTGCCGCACGGTGGCTTCGCCGACGTCAAGAAGGTTAGTGACCTGGGCGGGTTCGCCGAGATCGACAAGGCGACCTGGGACAAGTACGAGCCGTACCTGAAGTACAGCGCCAACGGCAAGTACTACGTCTGGAAGTTCGTCGACGCCGGTCGCCTCGGCGACAACGTCGGTGGACAGGGTCTGGCCTACAACCAGAAGGTCGGCAAGCCGGTCTTCGTGTTCGGCTACCCGAGCGGGTCGCACCCGGACGGCAACTACGCCTACTCCGGCAAGACCCTCAAGTGGAGCTACGGCAAGACCTTCGCCGCGCAGGCCCCGGCCATCAAGGGCGAAGAGCTTCTCGGTGTCAAGTCGTCCTTCACCGGCGAAGGCGCCCTGGGCTCGTCGTGGCTGGTCGGGTACAAGAACACCCGCCGCCTCGGCTACCTGAACGGTGTGACCATCGGCGTCTCCGACACCGACGGCAACAACCGTTACGACACCTCGGTTTCCCCGTACTTCGACGGCGAGACCTACGGCGTCTACAAGGCGGCCGCCAACCTCTGGTCTGGCTCGATCGCCTAGCGATCACCGTGTTGTGAGGAAAGACCCGGCCGATCGGCCGGGTCTTTTCCTTTTGGAGCGGGCTACTTAGACGTGATGACCGTCAGATCGGTGCCATCCCTGATGTGTGATTTACATCACACAACAAGAGACTCCCCGGCCTCTTTGTCACAAGACGATCTCAGACTCCCGACCCCTTCTTCCAGTCAACCATCTGGACAAACGTCGCCGAATGGTAACGGCTTGACAGGGGATCCTGACTGATCACGGAAAGATAACGGGCCCCGGAGGCCCTCCGGGGACTGTCCGAACGACTATCTATCAGCCAGAGCTGCGCTGTAAGTTCCCGGCTATCCCTTTACTGACGCATGGGGCGCATGTGGCGTCTCACGACAGACCGAGGAGAACCCTCTTGAAGCGCACCCTCGCTCTCGGCGGCGTCGCGGCCGGCCTGCTGGCCACCGCGCTCGTCTCCCAGCCCGCCGGCGCCAGCTCGGACGTTGCCAGCGACCCGCTGGCCAACACCGGTATCGCCGCGTACAACGTCGCCGCCTTCTGGCTGGGCAACAAGGCCGAGAACCTCATCGCGGCGACGCCGTACAACGTGGAGACGCAGGTCGTCGCCAAGCACGTCTCCAAGGGCGGCCCCGCGCCCGACAGCAAGCCCGGTGTGGTCCCGGCGATCGGCGACGAGAAGAAGTCGACCGCCAAGTCGAAGAACGTGAACCTGCCCAAGACCACGGGCAAGGTGTTCTTCACCGGCGCCGACGGCAAGCCGCGCTGGTGCACCGCCAGCTCGATCCAGTCCACCTACCGGAACCTGGTCGCCACGGCCGGGCACTGCGTCTACGACACCGTGTCCAACAAGGCCACCATGGACCGCTGGGTCTTCATCCCCGGCTACTACGAGGGCAAGGTCCCGTGGGGCCTGTACGTGGGTAAGCAGGCCTTCACCCACTACGACTTCGATGTCTACGAGGACGCCGACCGCAACTACGCGTTCGTCACCGTCTACAACGGCATCAAGTACGTCCCGCGGGAGGGCGAGACCGGCACCCCGTTCGTGCCGTCGGCCAGCCCCACCGACTGGCGCGAGGTGACCCAGGCGAACTACAACGCCGCCAAGATCTGGTCCGGGTTCAAGAAGACCGATGGCGGCAAGTACTACCTGCGCAAGTTCACCGACGTCGGCCGCCTCGGCGACAACGTCGGCGGCCAGGGTCTGGCCTACAACCAGAAGATCGGCAAGCCGGTCTTCGTGTTCGGCTACCCGAGCGGGTCGCACCCGGACGGCAACTACGCCTACTCCGGCAAGACCCAGAAGTGGAGCTACGGCAAGACCTTCGCCGCGCAGGCCCCGTCCATCAAGGGCGAGGAGCTCGTCGGCGTGAAGTCCAGCTTCACCGGCCAGGGCTCCCTGGGTTCGGCGTGGCTGGCGGGCTACAAGAACACCCGTCGGCTCGGTTACCTGAACGGTGTGACGATCTCCGTGTCGGACACCGACGGCAACAACCGGATCGACACCTCGGTTTCCCCGTACTTCGACGGTGAGACCTACGGCGTCTACAGCGCGGCCAAGAACCTCTGGTCGGGCTCGATCGCCTAACCGCGGCGCACCCTCTGAAAGGGCCCGGCTTTTCGGCCGGGCCCTTTTCCTGTGCGCTGGGTGATCACGTGGCAGCAATCCCGCTAAGTCCGCTTATCTGGTGATCACTTGTGAGGTAAGTTCTTCTGGATCCCTTTACTGACGTATGGGGCGCGAGTGACGTCCCACGTACAGCGCGAGGAGCGAACCCCACTTGAAGCGCATCCTTCTTCCCCTCGGTGGCTGTGCGGCCGCCGGCGGACTGCTGGCCGCGTCGCTGACCGGCGCCGCGCAGGCCGGCCCCAAGCCCTCCACCTCAAGCAAACTGAACACCCCCGCCGCCGCGGCCGAGGCACTGGCCTTCTGGACCGCCGACGGCGGCGCCAACTTCAAGGCCGCCGACCCGTACGGCCTGGAGCACAAGTACGTGCCCAAGCACGTCTCCACCGGCGGCCCCGCGGCCGACGGCAAGCCCGGCGTGGTACCGGCCACCGCCGACATCCCGGCCTCGACCGCCAAGTCCAGGAACGTGAACCTGCCCAAGACCGTGGGCCGGGTGTTCTTCGTGCTGGACGACGGCCTCTACTCGTGCTCGGCGTCCTCCGTGCAGTCGACGTACAGGAACCTGGTGGCCACCGCCGGGCACTGCGCCTACGACGTGGACGGCAACCGCACCGCGCTCGGCAAGTGGGTCTTCGTGCCCGGCTACTACCAGGGCAAGGCCCCCTGGGGCGTGTACGTCGGCAAGCAGGCCTTCACCCACTACGACTTCGACGTCTACGAGGACGCCGACCGGGACTACGCGTTCGTCACCGTCTACAACGGCATCGCCTGGGACCGCACCAAGAGCGGCTGGGTGGACGTCGGCCCGCTGGGCGCCAAGGTGGGCGGCCAGGGCTTCGCCTACAACCAGAAGGTCGGCAAGCCCACGTTCGTGTTCGGCTACCCCGCCGCCGCGCACCCGGACGGCGACTACGTCTTCAGCGGGCACACGCTCAAGTACTGCTACGGCAAGCCCGTGTACCCGCTGACGGAGCCGAGCGTGAAGGCCGAGGAGCACATGGCGCTCAAGTGCTCCTTCACCGGCGGCGCGTCCGGCGGTCCCTGGATCATCGGGTACAGCTCGAACCGGCGGCTGGGCTACATCAACGGCGTCACCAGCCTGGGCGGCGACACCGACGGCAACGCCCGCAGCGACCTGATCACCTCGCCGTACTTCGACGGCGAGACCTACGCGGTGTACAAGGCCGCGGCCCCGCTGTGGTCCGGTTCCATCGTCAAGAAGGACGGGACCCTGGGGATCACCGAGGTCAAGTAACCAGCGCCTGACGGAAGGGCCCGGCGTCGCGCCGGGCCCTTTTCGTTTACTTACGGGCGACCCCGTCGCGACGGGCCTGGTCGGCGACGGCGGCGATGACGGCCGGGGCCACCCGGACGTCGAACGGGGACGGGATCACGTAGTCGGCGGCCAGGTCGTCGCCGACCACCGCGGCCAGCGCGTCGGCCGCGGCCACCTTCATGTTCTCGGTGATCGTGGTGGCCCGCACGTCCAGCGCGCCCCGGAACACCCCGGGGAAGGCGAGCACGTTGTTGATCTGGTTCGGGAAGTCGGAGCGGCCGGTGGCCACCACCCGGGCGTACCGGGCCGCGACCTGCGGGTGCACCTCGGGAGTGGGGTTGGAGAGCGCGAAGACGATGGCGTCAGGGGCCATCGCGGCGATCGCCGACTCCGGCACGGTGGCGCCGGACAGGCCGACGAACACGTCGGCGCCCGCCAGCGCCTGCTCGGTGGAGCCCGTCAGGCCGCGCCGGTTGGTGTCCCTGGCCAGCGCGTCCTTGACCGGGTTCATGCCCTCCCGGCCCTCGAAGATCAGGCCCTTGCTGTCGGAGACCGCGATGTCCCCGATGCCGGCGTTGACCAGCATGCGGGTCACCGCCACCCCGGAGGCGCCGGCCCCCGCGACCACCGCGCGCAGCTGGGAGAGCGGCCGGCCGGTCAGCCGGGCGGCGTTGCGCAGGGCGGCCAGCACCACGATGGCGGTGCCGTGCTGGTCGTCGTGGAAGACCGGAATGCTCAGCAGCGAACGCAGCCGGTCCTCGATCTCGAAGCACCGGGGGGCGCTGATGTCCTCCAGGTTGATGCCGCCGAACGAGGGGGCCAGCCGGACCACGGTCTCCACGATCTCCTCGACCTCGGTGCAGGCCAGGCAGATCGGGACGGAGTTCACCCCGGCGAACTCCTTGAACAGCAGCGACTTGCCCTCCATGACGGGCATCGCGGCGGCCGGGCCGATGTCGCCGAGACCGAGCACGGCGGTGCCGTCGGAGACCACGGCCACCACGTTGGAGGCCCAGGTGTAGTCGTTGGCCAGGTCCGGGCTGTCGGCGATGGCGGTGCACACCCGCGCCACCCCCGGCGTGTACGCCAGGGAGAGGTCGTCGGCGTCGCGCACCGGGATGGTGGACCGGACTTCCAGCTTGCCACCCCGGTGCAGGGCGAATGCCGGATCAAGATCGAGATCTTCGAGGGAAGCAGTCATGAGATGACCCCTGGTGTGTGTCTGACAGAGATAGCTCGACGGAGATAGCTCGCTAGACGGCCGCGGGAAGCGAGGGTCCGAGCATGGATGTATGCCGGCCGCCCGTCGCCATTGACGGTCGTCTCCCTGACGGGTACGGGGGTCACCCGATTCAGCGATTGTGCCACATGCTGAGATGGCGCAGCTAAGTTGGGGGGTGATTTATTCACCCACAGGCCCTATTGGAACTTTCCCTCCCCATGTAATACTCAATGTCCGGAGTCATCTCTTACATAGGTTTCCCGTGGACCTGACGTCATACGCTGAGCTCGCCGTCCTGCTGGTCAACCGCAAGGACGCGCTGAGAAGCCTCGAAACACTCCGCGAACTGCTCGCCGAGACCGGCAGGACGGAGGCGGCCCGCCGGGCGACCCGGCGTGATCTCGACGCGATCGAGGAGCTCAGGGAGGAGCTGACGGCGGTCTTCCAGTCGGCGTCCGAGGGCGACGAGGCGGACGTGGTGGACCGCCTCAACGGGCTGCTGGTGCGGCACCCGGTGCACCCGCAGATCTCCGGGCACGACGGCCAGCCCTGGCACATGCACCTCACCGAAGGCGGCCGGGTGGGCGACACCGTGGCGGTCGGTTCGGTGATGGGCCTGGCCAGCGTGGTCACCGGCCTGGGCGCGGACCGCCTGGGCATCTGCCAGGCCACGCCCTGCCGCAACGCCTACCTGGACACCTCCTCCAACCGGTCCCGCAGGTACTGCTCCGAGCGGTGCGCCAGCCGGGCCAACGTGGCCGCCTACCGGGCCAGGAAGCGCACCGGCTGACGGGGCGGCCAGAGCGGCCAGTAGCGCAGCACCACCCGGCCGACGATCTCCGTGTCCGGCACCGCGCCGAAGTCCCAGCTGTCCTGCCGGCCCGCCGCCCGCTGGTTGTCGCTCTCCAGCCACCAGCCCTCGCCACTGCGGCGGAAGGCCCGCTTCACGATCAGGCCGTGCGGCCGCCGGGCGATCACCAGATCCCCCGGGCGGATCGCGGCGTTCCGCCGTACCAGCAGGCAGTCGCCCGGCCGGAGGGCGGGCAGCATCGAATCCCCGGCCACTCGTACGGTGGTGAACATGATCGGCCTCTGCGGGAGGAGTAGGGTCAGAACTGGTAGCCATTCTGAGGAAAGGAATCCCGATGCTTGCCAAGCACGTGGCATCGGCCCATTGTGACTTGCCCTGCGGGGTCTACGACCCGGCACAGGCCCGCATCGAGGCCGAGTCGGTGAAGGCCATCATGGTCAAATACGCCGACAACGATGACCCCGTGTTCCGTGCGCGCGCTCTGACCATCAAGGAGGAGCGTGCGGAGCTCGTCAAGCACCACCTCTGGGTGTTGTGGACGGACTACTTCAAGCCCCCGCACCTGGAGGCCTACCCGCAGCTGCACCAGCTCTTCTGGGACGCGACCAAGCTCGCGGGCGCGGCCGGCGCCAAGGGCACCGTGGACGTCGGCAAGGCCGACGACCTGCTCGGCAAGATCGACGAAATCTCGAAGATCTTCTGGGAGACGAAGGCCGCTTAGGCCCATATTCCGCGCATGGGTGGTTCCCGCTGGGGGCGATACCCCACGGAGCCTGTGATGCGCGGAATACAGGTCTAGGGACTATGCCACGGGCCCCGCGCGTTTTCCGTGCGGGGTCCTCGCATTTCCGACCTCGGCGCGTCCAAGCCGAGCAATCCGGGTCCGAGGACGGTAGGTTGCAGGGAACGGCTGCGAGATGGGCCGAAGGGGCAAGGAGGAACGTGACCGACGCTACTGATGTCACAGGGGAACTGGCCGGGATCAGGGACGCCGTAAGCGTCCGGCTGCCCGCGGCCAGCGCCTATCTGTCCGTGCTGCGGACGGCTACGGCCGGGCTCGCCGCGCGGCTCGATTTCACGCTCGACGAGATCGAGGACCTGCGGATCGCGGTGGACGAGGCGTGCGCCATGCTGCTCAAGCTGGCCGTGCCCGGCACCGATCTGACGGCCGAGTTCGAGCTCACCGGCCAGGAGATGTCGATCCGGGTCGAGGTGAGCACGGTCGGTGTCGCCGAGCCCAAACGCGATGACTTCGCCTGGATGGTGCTCACCGCACTCGCCGACGACGTCGACGCCGTGTCCGAGTCCCCCGATCACATGGCGATCGTGCTGCGCAAGCGGCGAGGCGCGGCGAGGCCGGCGTGACGGAAAGGACTCGTGCCATGGCCTCCAGCGCGGCCTCCAACGACTCCGGGGTGCCGGACCGGGTGCGCGCGCGCACCCTCTTCGGGGAGCTGGCTGAGCTGCCGACCGACGACCCGCGGCGCCAGCGCATCCGCGACGAGCTGGTGGAGCTCCACCTGCCGCTCGTGGAGTACCTGGCCCGGCGGTTCCGCAACCGCGGTGAGTGGCTCGACGACCTCACCCAGGTGGCCACGATCGGCCTGATCAAGTCGATCGACCGCTTCGATCTGGCCAGAGGCGTGGAGTTCTCGACATACGCCACGCCGACCATCGTCGGCGAGATCAAACGGCACTTCCGGGACAAGGGCTGGGCGGTCCGGGTGCCCCGGCGGCTCCAGGAGCTCAAGCTCTCGCTGACCAAGGCGATCAGCGAGCTCTCCCAGCGGGAGGGCCGGGCGCCCACGGTGGCCGAGCTGGCCGCCCACCTGCAGATGACCGAGGAAGAGGTGCTGGAGGGCCTGGAGTCGGCCAACGCCTACTCCACGGTGTCACTGGACGCGCCGGACTCCGGCGACGACGACGCGCCCGCCGTGTCGGACTCGCTGGGCATCGTGGACGAGTCCCTGGAAGGGGTGGAGTACCGCGAGTCGCTCAAGCCGCTGCTGGAGCGGCTGCCACCCCGGGAGAAGCGCATCCTGCTCCTCCGCTTCTTCGGCAACATGACCCAGTCCCAGATCGCCACCGAACTGGGCATCTCGCAGATGCATGTGTCCCGGCTGCTCGCCCGTACCTTGACCCAGCTGCGCGAAGGTCTAACCGCCGAAGACTGAAGCTGTGACATTGGCCGATCCTTCGGATCGGCGGGCTTGGCCGCTGGGGAGCCGGTGTCTTCCCTCCTCCGCTCTGGTCGCTGCGCTCCCGGCGCTCCGTCAGTCCAGACACCGGCGCGGCCAAGCCGGACATACGACTAACGGAGCGGCGATTGCCCGGTCTCGGTTGTCGGGTCCCTAGTTCCGGCTCTGCGCCTGGGTCAGCAGCGTGTTGAGGCGTTCCACCGCCGGGCGGGACTCGATGTGCAGTCGGCTGACGTCGAGTCCCTCGTCCGCCAGCACCGCGAGCAGCGCGATCTGGCCCACCGCGTAGACGACGACGTAGCCGCCCCGGCACCGGATCACCACCTCCCGCAGCTCCCCCATCCCGACCTCGTGGCCGGTGCGTTTGCCCAGGCCGAGGGTGGCGGCGGCGAGCGCGGACACCACCTCGGGCTGGACGCCGTCGGTGTCGGCGGCGACCAGCAGCCCGTCTACGGTGGCCACCGCCGACTCCATCACCCCGGTTACCTGATCGCGAAGAGCGTGCAGTTCGGTAAGCAGCAACGCGTTTTGCATATTTGACCCTTTATTCCTTTGGTGCGTTTGGTGCATTTGGTACGGAAGTGAACCGGGCCGCGTCACTTCCCGGCCGCGGTTCTTCTGTCACCCGGCGTCGGACGAGTCCGTACCGGGGGTGTGCTCCTCGCGCAGGATCAGGTCGGGCGAGAGCGGAACGCGCGGCCCCAGCAGCGGCCTGGTGGTCGGGGGCAGTACCTGGTTGACCTTGCTGGTGCCCCTGCGGCGTTGCGGCAGGCCGGCAGGCCCGGGGGGTGTTTCCGAGGGTGTCGTCGTGTCGGCGGCGTCCCTGTGTGCGGGCGGTGGCCCGGTCTCCACCAGGCCTTCGTCGGCCAGCGAGGCGATCTCCCGCATGACCACGTACAGGCCCTGGCCGAGGGCGAAGGCGATGTCGCGGGGGGTGCGGCGCCCGTTGGACTTGCCCAGCACCTCGTGGCGGACCCGTTCGGCAGGCAGCGCGGCGCCGGTGGGCGGCCGCACCGCGAAGGGGCGGCAGTGCGCGGTGACGCCGAGGTCACGCCAGCCCGCGGTCATCGCCATCCGGCGGGTCAGGTCGCGGACCAGGCGCGGCACCGGCACGCCGGGCAGCACCGGCAGCGGCGGGAGCAGGGCGTGCGGCCCGGTGTTCTCCGGTTCGGCGCCCTCGACGCCGAACAGTTGCATGGCGAAGACCGCGTCGAAGATCGCGGACAGGCAGACCACCTCCAGCCCGGCGGTCCCGATCGCGCCCCGCTCGACCAGCTCGCCGGCCAGGTGGCCGGACGGGGCCCCGGCGGTGAAGGCCAGGTTCCACGCCTCCTCGGTGACCCGGCCGGAGCGGAGCAGCAGGGACTCGGGTCCCGGCGAGGCCGGAGTGGACGCGGCGACCACCAGGCCGTCCCGGAGGAACACCGTGCCGCCGGGGGTTCCGGCGACGCGCAGCACGCCCGAGAGTCCGGCCTGCCCGTGCTCCAGCAGCATCGCGCCGACCGGACCGGGGTCGTCCAGCGCGGCGGTGGAAGGAGTGGAAAGGCCGAGAGAGGGGTGCCCGTTCACGATGTTTCGTCCCGCGTCAGCGCCGGCACGATTCCGGCTGGGTGGATCAGGGGGTCAGGACCGCTCCAACGGAAGCGGACGGGCCGATTCAGGGCACCGAGTGTTGGTCGGGTGGTTTGTCACTCTGCACACTCTGTCCCCTTCACTATCCGAGGCGGCCAGAGGACTTTATGTCCCTACATCTGCAAGAGCATGTGAGAAACCCCAAACGGGGTTAATCTTCGTGATCAGGCGCTGACAAGCGAGAAGAGTTCCATGAACATCGAAACCGCCCTAAAAGAGGCCATGGCCATCGACGGCGCCATCGGCGCGGCCCTGGTGGACTACGGCAGCGGCATGTCCCTGGGCACCATCGGGGGTGGCCGCTCGCTCGACCTGGACGTGGCGGCGGCCGGGAACACCGAGGTGATCCGGGCCAAACTCCGGACCATCGCCTCGCTGGCGCTGGACGACACGATCGAGGACATCCTGATCACGCTCAACAACCAGTACCACATCATCCGGCTGCTCTCGGCGCCCGGCGGGCAGCTCTTCCTCTACCTGGTCCTGGACCGGGAACGCGCCAACCTGGCCCTGGCCCGGCACCACCTCAAGCGCATCGAGAAGGACCTCTCGATCTGACCATGGCCTACCCCGGCGGGCAGGGGCTTCAGTCGCCCATCAGGGCCTTGGTCGACTGAGGGGCGAGCAGCGTGACCAGGGCGATCGCGGCGGCGGCCACCAGTGGGACGCCCCAGGCGTACTGGGCGGACTGGATCAGCGTCACCGCCAGGGGGAGGGCGAAGATCTGGGTCACCACGGCGGGGCCCCGGCTCCACCGCTGCGCGCCCCGCAGCCCCCAGGCGACCCAGCCAAGACCCAGCCCGACGCAGATCCCGAACGCTGCCACGACCACCGAACTCATCACGTCGTGGGCCGCGCCCAGCGCGGTCTCCACGCCCACGTAACCGCCGAGCGCCAGGGCGGTCAGCCCCTCGGCGGCGAGAACCACAGCGGCCACCAACAGAGTGGCCGGACGATTCGCTGCAGATTCCGACACAGTTGCCGACCCTACCGCTGGTCTAACCTTCAGGCATGCGCGCTCTTCTCCTGGTCAACCCCAAGGCCACCTCCACCAACCGGCGCTCACGGGACGTGCTGATCCGCGCGCTGGGCGCCGCCGTGGACCTCACCGTGGAGGAAACCCGGTACCGGGGGCACGCCGCGGTCCTGGCCAGTACGGCGCATGCCAAGGGTTTCGACGCGGTGGCCGTGCTGGGCGGGGACGGAACCGTGAACGAGGTGGCCAACGGGCTGATGGCCGCGGCCGACCGGCCGGCACTGATCATCATCCCCGGGGGCAGCGCCAACGTGCTGGCCCGGGCGCTGGGCCTGCCCAACGACCCGGTCGAGGCCACCGGCGCGGTGCTGGAGGCGCTCAGGGACGGGCGGCGGCGCACCATCAGCCTGGGCCTGGCCAGCTGGGACCTGGACGAGACCGGCGGGGATGTTAGCCCCGGCGACGCCGGGGCAGGAGGCGGTTCTCGCTACTTCACATTCTGTGCCGGCCTCGGGTACGACGCCGAGGTGATCCGGGCGGTGGAAGGTCTGCGGAGCGCGGGTTACCGCGCCTCGCCGACCCTGTACGTGAACACCGCCCTGCGGCACTACCTCATGACCAACCGGCGGCATCCGGCGATGACCCTGCACCGTCCGCGACGCGCGGCGGAAAAAGGGATCTTCATGGCGATCGTCTCGAACACCGCGCCATGGACATTTGTCGGGAACCGTCCGGTCAATCCGACGCCGTGGGCGGGATTCGACACCGGTCTGGATGTCATCGGCCTGCGCAGGATGGGGCTTCCTGCCATGCTTGGGCTGATCCGGCAGATCATTGGCGAGCGGACCGGGTTGCCGGCGGGTAAACACCTCGTTCAGGCTCATGACGAGGGGGAGTTCACCCTGTCAGCCGAGCGTCCGATCGCTTTCCAGCTCGATGGCGATTACCTGGGGGAACGGGAACGGGTGATATTTCGTGCTATCCCGGACGCGTTACAAGTTCTGGTCTAGTTCGTTACATGCGGTCATAGTGTGACGCATCCGACAGCCATAACCGGCAAAACGTTCTCCCAAACCTCTTGTGTGGGGTTGGCGTGCCTGAAAGGCTGAACGCGACGTCGGAACGTAGGACCTTTCCGGGAGCCACCGCTTCCGGGACGGCCCCGGCGATCATAAGTGGACCGAGCCCCTGACTCTGGGGGCTCTTGTTCGCGCGAGTTAGTGAAAGAGTTCACAAAGGTGCAGGAGCCGCGGAGGCTCCACTTACGAAGGAGTGGAACGCATGGACTGGCGCCACCGCGCTGCCTGCCGTGACGTGGACCCCGAGCTGTTCTTCCCGATCGGCAACACCGGGCCCGCGCTGATGCAGATCGAGGAAGCCAAGCAGGTCTGCCGTCAGTGCACGGTCAGCGAAGCCTGCCTCAAGTGGGCTCTTGAATCCGGTCAGGACGCCGGCGTCTGGGGCGGTCTCAGCGAGGACGAACGCCGCGCCGTCAAGCGCCGCGTGGCCCGCGCCCGCGCCCGCGCAACCGCCTAGACCTCCCAAACAAGCCCACATAGCGCTAAATATCACCACACTCCGGTTACGTGGGCGTTGCACCCACGTCAATTCCACAACCGCAGCCGCCCTGGCCGTCCAACCACCCCAACGTCCATGGACGATCCCAGGGCAGACACCCTGACACCCCCGGATTCCGGGCAAACCCATTGTTCGCCCGTGGATTCCCCCATAACGCTGCCCGGCAAGGCCACCCGCCCAGCCACCAAGCCGCAGCCACCCACCTCGCCCCCTTGCGCTAGGGCTTCCCCACCCCACCACCCAATCCCGGTGGTTCTCCCACCCACCCGCC
>NZ_JAHCST010000007.1:219095-280236 GCF_018476525.1 Acrocarpospora catenulata | reverse complement strand
CCGCCCACCCACCCTTCCGACCCTCCGGGTCCGGGCCCGGCTCCCGCCGGGAGGCTTGGCTACCGCCCCGACGTGCGAAAGATTGGTTGCCGTGGGCGTTTCCCACCCATCACCCTTGGCCTTCGGTCGGGTTCGGCTTACGCCGGGGCTGGGTCGGGTTGATGTGTCCTGGTTGCCGTGGATGCCCCGCATCCCCCTTTGACCTCCGGTCGGGTTCGGCTTACGCCGGGGGTGGGCTCTGGCTTGCGCCCGAGGTTGGGCGTACTGGTCCATAGCGCGATCAGCGCGATAGCCGCGTTGGGTTCCGTTTACGCGGGGGCTGGGCTTTGGTTGGCCTGGTCCGAGTTGGGCTCGATGAGGTTGTCGGTTGGGGGTTCGCTCTGGTCGTTCTCGCTGTCGTCGTTGCCTTGGTCGTTCTCGTTGCCTGTGCCCTTGTTGGGGCGGTCCTCGGAGTTGCCGCGGCCGTTGTTGTCGCGCTTCTCGGAGGGGGGCGGTTTGCGGGGTTTCTTGGCTGGGTGTTGTTCTGATTTCTGGATGGATGTGGGGACATCGGATGGTGAAACTTCGGGGGATGCGGGGGTGATCACCATTTTTGGGGTGGGGGGCGGTGGTTTTGCGTCGCTCTCGGCTGTCAGGTAGGCGACACCGCCGGTTGCCACGCCTACCAGGAGCACCCCGGCGACCGCGGCCAGCGTCCACCCTCGGGTCCGGCCTGGTGTCAGTTCCTCGGTCGGCATGGGTGGGTAACCGGCGGCGATCGACCGTAGCAGGCGTTCGGCCTCGGGAGTCGTCATCCGCTGCGCGGGATCTTTCCGCAACAACTCGGTCAGGACGGGGGCCAGGACCCCTGCCCGTCGCATCGGAACCGGATCCTCGTACATCACGGCCGCCAGTGAGGCCAGGGCGTGCCCTCGATGGAAGGGGGAGCGGCCCTCGACGGCGGCGAACATGGTCACGCCCAGGGACCACAGGTCGGAGGAGCGCTGGGCGCTGCCGCCGGCGGCGCGTTCCGGGGCGATGAAGGCGGGGGTGCCGACCAGGGCGCCGGTTCGGGTCACCGGTGAGTCGTCTTCCAGGGTGGCGATGCCGAAGTCGGTGAGTACGGCCCGGCCGTCCTCGGCCAGCAGGACGTTGTCGGGTTTGACGTCCCGGTGCAGGACCCCGGCCCCGTGGGCGGCGCGCAGGGCGCTCAGCACCTGGAGTCCGATTTCGGCCACCCGCCGAGGTGGGAGCGGTCCGTGTGCCCTGATCTCTTCGCCGAGTGTGCGGGAGCGGACCAGTTGCATCACGATCCACGGGTGGCCGGTCTCCTCGAAGACGTCGTAGACGGCGGCCACCCCGGGGTGGCTGAGCCGTCCGGCGGCGCGGGCCTCCCGGAAGGTGCGGACGGCGAAGAGCTCCCGGTCCTGGGTGGTGAGGTCGCGGGAGGCGTCCAGTTCCTTGACGGCCACCTCCCGCTGGAGGGTCTCGTCCAGGGCCCGCCACACCGTGCCCATCCCGCCCCGGCCGAGCGGCTCGATCAGCCGGTACCGCCCGGCCACCATACGCGTCCCAGTTTCGGCCATGCCCCCCGGGCTACCCGCGAACTCCCCCTACATTCCGAAATATCGTGTCAAAGCGGTCACAACGGCAGCGATCACGAGCACCGCCAGGAACGGGGCACGGAACAGCAGGGCGAGTACGGCCGCGGCCAGCCCGGCGGTTCTGGCGCCGTCCAGGTGGAGTTGCTGGCCGTGCCCGAAAGTCTGTACGGCGATCAGCGCGGCCAGCAGCGCGACCGGCACCAGCGCCGCGAAGCGCCGTACCCCCGGATGTTCGAGCACCCGGCGCGGGGCGGCCAGGCCCGAGAGCTTGAGCAGGTAACAACCCACGCAGGTGACCGCGACGGCCCACCAGACGCTCATGCCGACGCCTCCTCGGCGTTCTGCTCCGGCTCGGTGCTCTGCTCGGGCAGCAGCATCACCACCAGCGCGGCCGTCGCCGCCAGCAGCACGGGCACGCCCGGGGCGGTGACCGGCGTGGCGGCCAGCGCGATGGCCGCGCCCCCGGCCGCGATCAGCCGGATGCGCGCGGTCTCCGCCTTGGGCGTGCGCTCGTCTCCGCGCAGCCGGGGCCAGAGCAGGGCCACGAAGGTCGCCGGGCCGACCACGTCGAGCCCGAACACGGCCGGGTCGCTGACCTGGGAGGCCCCCAGCGCGCCCAGCAGCGTGGTCAGGTTCCACATCAGGTAGACGGCGGCGAAGGTGGTGAAGAACCCGGCCCGTGCCGCCGCCGCGTTCGGCTGGGCCAGCGCCACCGCGGTGGTCTCGTCGATCACCCCCTGCGCGGTGAGCAGCCGCCGCAGTCGCCCGCCGCCTTCCAGGATGACCGCCAGGCGCAGGCCGTAGAAGCTGTTGCGCACCCCGAGCAGCAGGGCCCCCGCGGTGCCCGCGACCAGGCCGCCGCCCCCGGCGACCACTCCGGCCAGCGCGAACTGGGAGGCGCCGGTGAAGGCCACCAGGCTGAGCGCGCACGCCTGCGGCACGCTCAGACCGGCCGTGATCGCCGCGGCGCCGAAGGCCACCCCGGAGACGCCGACGGCGATCCCCACCCCGAGACCGTCCCTGATCGCCGCCCTGCGGTCGTGCCGTATTTCGTCATGCATGTCCGCAATCGTATTAATGAGAAAACCGCCTGCTGATCAGGCAACCAGAGGCCGTCCCTTTCCCATTAACCGAGGTGCTCAGGTGGGGCGGAATGTCGCGGCAAAGGTGTCGAAGTACGACAACCCCGTGCTCCACCGGCGCTCCGGCACCTGCCAGTAGAGCGCGTAACAGGTTTCCTCGATCTTGAACGCCCGGTCGATCACCCGCTGCGGTCCCGAGGAGGGCCGGAAGGTGAACTCCCAGTCCGCGGCGGGCACGCCCTTGTACTCGCCCGGCTCCAGGCTGATCTTCTGGTAGCCGGGCAGCAGCCCCCGCTCGGTGGAGTTGCGTTCCACCGTCTCCAGCGCCGCCACCGGGTCGGTCTCCTCCCAGGGGGTGAGGTCGACCTGCAGGTAGCCGTCCATGCCGGGACCCCGGAACCGTACCCGGGTCTCCTGCCGGTCGGTGGCGGCCCAGCCCGGCGGCAGCGCGATGGCGAAGCCGAGTTCGTCCCGGTAGTTCCGCCAGCCCGGCGGCAGTTGCCGGGTGGGGCGCGCCGAAGGGGTCGGGGAGGGCGTCGTCTCGTCGGCGGGCGTGTCCGCAGGGCTGGGCGAGGAGACGTTCGTGGTGGTCAGGCGGGGTGACTCGGCGAACAAGGTCTGGTAGCCGTACCAGCCGCCGGCCACGAGGGCCAGCGCCAGCACGGGGATGAGCAGCAGGAGCGCCTTGGGTCGGCCCGGCGGTCGCGGTGGCGGCACGGGGTCGGCGGTCACCTGCCGGGGCTCCTGGATCGCGGGCGTCCACGGCGAGATCGAGCGGGGTGTGACGGCGTTCTGGGGGGTCGGGTGCGGGGGGACCGCGACCGGGGGAATCTGGTACGGGGGGACCCCGGGCGGGGGACTCGGATGTGGGACCCCGGGCGGGAGACTCTGATGGGGCGGCAGCGCGGGCGAGGGGTGCTGCCAGGCGGGCACCGGGGGCGGCGTATGCGGGCTCGCCGCCGGGTGACGCGGGGTGGGGATGATGCCGGCCGCCGCCCGCTTCAGCAGCTCCTCCGCCTCCACCGCGTCGATGCGCTGCTCGGGGTTCTTCCGCAGCAGTCCCTCCAGGACCGGCGCCAGCGGACCGGCCCGGTGCGCCGGGTCCGGCTCGTTCTGGAGCACCGCGGCCATGCTCGCGATCGGCGTGACCCGCTCGTACGGCGAACGCCCCTCCACCGCCGCGTAGATGGTGGCCCCCAGCGACCACAGATCCGACTCGGGCGTGGCCGGATGCCCCATCAGCCGCTCCGGCGGCATGAAGGCGGGGGTCCCGGTGAGCCCGCCGGTGATGGTCAGACCCGGCTCCTCGACCATGGTCGCGATGCCGAAGTCGGTGAGCACCACCCGGTTGTCCCCGGTGAGCAGCACGTTCTCCGGCTTGACGTCCCGGTGCAGGATGCCGGCGGCGTGCGCCGTGCAGAGCGCGTCCAGGATCTGCAGGCCGATCGCGGCGGCGCGCTCGGGGATGATCGGGCCGTGCTCGCGGACCACCTCGCCGAGCGAGCGGGAGCGGACCAGCTGCATGACGATCCAGGGGCGGCCGTCCTCCTCGACCACGTCGTGCACCACGATCACGTTGGGGTGGGAGAGCCGCCCGGCGGCCCTCGCCTCCCGGATCGTCCTGCGGTTGAACGCGATCCGGTCCTCCTCGCTCATCGGCGAGTAGAGGACCTCCTTGACCGCGACCGCGCGGTCCAGCAGCTCGTCGTGGGCGCGCCAGACCACGCCCATGCCACCCCTGCCGATACGTTCAATCAGCTGGTACCTGCCGGCCAGGCGACGCGGTTCCTCCACCGATCCCCCTCCGAAACGTCAGCACCGTCCCACCCGGGCCGGGGCTCACTTCGCGGGTTCGAAGGTAGCCGCGAAAGTGTCGAAATAGTGAAGATACTTCTTCCAGTCCTTGTCCCGCGTCTTCCAGAGAATCGCGTACCCGTGGCGGTCGTCGACGACGAAGCCGCGGTTGCGGATGTGGCCGGTGGAACCGCCCGGCTCCCAGGTGAACTCCCAGTCGGCGGCTTCCCGGAAGTAGTCCACCGATTCGATCTTTATCCGCTTGTAGCCGGGCCAGTTGCCCCGGGTGCTCCGCTCCTGGTTCTCCCAGTCCTTGACCGCGTCCGACTTGGGGGAACTGGTGAACCCGATCTGCAGGTACGCCCCGTCCAGCGGCCCCCGGAAATACACGTTGCCCGAGTCCCGCGAGGACACCTTCCAGCCCTTCGGCAGGGCCAGCTTGAAGCCCTTCGGGTCCTTGTGCGTCTTCCAGCCCGCGGGGAGCGCGCCCGCCGACGGGCTCGGCGAGGACGAGGAAGACGGTGAGGACGAGGAAGAGGACGAGGGTGAGGGCTCCGCAGGGGTGGTGCTTGCGGACGGCTCGGCCGGGGTCGTGGCACCAGGCGCGGATGTGGCGGCGGCACCGCCGCCCTGGCCGGCCTCCTGGCTGGCCTGCTGGGCACCCAGCCAGACGCCGACCCCCGCGATGACCAGCAGAGCGGGGACGATCACCAGCGCCGCCTTGACCGCCGGGCTCATCCGCCGGGGCTCGGTGCTCCAGTCGGGGTAGACCGGGGGCGGCGGCTTGGCGGCGGCGGCCTCCTCCTCGCGCGGTTCCGGGGCGGGTGCCTCCGGCTCCCAGGTGCCCGGCAGCGCGCGCATGCCCGTCTCCGGCGGGTACGGGTCCCGGCGGCGGGCGCTGGCCGGAATCGGGGTGCGCTTGGGCGTCTCCTCGGGGTCGGCGGGTTCGGGGTCCGGCTTGGGCCGGGGGGCGGGGATCTCGACGGGGCCGGTGTCGGCCTCGCTGGACTTCACCGCCGGGGAGGGCTTGGCCGGCCTGGGCGGGACCGGCTTCGGCTTGACCGGCTTGGACTTGACCGTCTTGGGTTGGACCGGCTTGGGCTGGACCGAGGGGGAGGTCTCCTGCTGGCTGGTGGGGAACGGCTTGGTGGCGGGTTCCTTGGCGCCGCGCAGCAGCCGTACCGTCTCGTCGTAGTCGGGCCGCTCCTCCGGCTCCTTGGTCAGCAGGCGTTCCAGGACCACGCCCAGCCGTCCCGCGTGCACGGCGGGGTCCGGCTCGTCGTTCAGCACCGCGTGCATGGTCGCCATGGCCATGCCCCGGTCGTGCGGCGGGCGGCCCTCCACGGCCGCGTACAGGGTGGCGCCGAGCGACCACAGGTCGGACTCGCGCTGGGCGGGCCCGCCCCTTAACCGTTCGGGGGCGATGAAGGCGGGGGTGCCGACCAGGCCGGTCCTGGTCATCGTGGAGTCGGTCTCCACCCGGGCGATGCCGAAGTCGGTGAGCACCACCCGGCCGTCCTCGGCCAGCAGTACGTTCTCCGGCTTCACGTCCCGGTGCAGCACGCCCTGGCCGTGCGCGGCGCGGAGCGCGTCCAGCACCTGCAGGCCGATGTCGGTGACCCGGGACGGGGGCAGCGGGCCGTCCTCCCTGATCACCTGGCCGAGCGAGCGGGACTCCACCAGCTGCATGATGATCCAGGGACGGCCGTCCTCCTCGATCACGTCGTGCACCACGACCACGTTGGGGTGGGTGAGCCGGCCGGCCGCCCGCGCCTCGCGCATGGTGCGCCGGTTGAGCTCTTCCAGCTCGTCGTCCATGGCGCTGTCGTACCTGACCTCCTTGACGGCCACCGTGCGGTCCAGCAGCTCGTCGTGGGCCCTCCAGACGATGCCCATGCCACCGCGGCCGATGGGCTGGATCAGCTGGTACCGGCCTCCGACGAGTCGGCCTTCCGCGTTCGACATTCACACCCCTCTCGAAACCCAAGAATCGTCCCACGGATGGCAAATGGATCAAACGGCGAACCACTGCCCCGATCCCGGGATCCGAGACAAACTCAGACCAGGGGTATCACCTTTAGGACATCGGGTCCGCAACGGGAGGTTCGCACACGGGCGGGACGACCGATGATCGCCGGGCCTGGGTGACCCGCCAGCCCACCGTGATCGCGACGGCCAGCACCGGGATCAGGTAGAAGGCCACCCGCTGGTCGGGGTCGGCGAACGGCATCAGGATCACCACGAGGGCCAGGAATCCCAGCGTGATCCAGTTGGTGACCGGCGCGCCGGGCATCCGGAAGGCGGGCCTGGCCAGCTCGCCGCGGAGCGCGGCCTGGCGCAGCCGCAGCTGGCAGAACAGGAAGGTGCCCCAGGTGGTGACCACGCCCAGCGAGGCCACCGCGGTGGCGATGTTGAAGGCCCGCTCCGGGACGAAGTAGTACAGGACCACCCCGCCCAGCAGGACCACGGCGGTGAACAGGATTCCCCCGTACGGCACGTGCCGCCCGCTCATCGCCTTGGCGAATCCGGGGGCCTCGCCGCGCAGCGCCATCGAGCGCAGGATGCGGCCGGTGGCGTACAGGCCGGAGTTGCAGGAGGACATGGCGGCGGTGATCACCACCAGGTTCATGATGTCCCCGGCGACCGGGAATCCCAGGTGGCTGAAGACCGTGACGAACGGGGACTGGCCCGCCTGGTAGGTCGTCCACGGCAGCACCATGGCCAGCAGCAGCACCGAGCCCACGTAGAAGATCGCGATCCGCCAGGTCACCCCGTTGATCGCGCGGGGCATGATCTTGGCCGGGTCCTTGGTCTCCCCGGCCGCGATGCCGACCACCTCGATCGAGGCGTACGCGAAGACCACCGCCTGCAGGCTCATCAGCACCGGGCCGAACCCGCTCGGGAAGAACCCGCCCACCTCGGTCAGGTGCGCCGGGCCGGCCCCGTGCACCGAGAACAGCACCAGGTAGAGGCCGACCACCAGGAAGGTCACGATGGCGGCCACCTTCAGCAGCGCGAACCAGAACTCCAGCTCGCCGAAGAGCCGCACCGAGACCAGGTTCACCGACAGCACCAGGCCCAGTGCGATCAGCGCGGTCAGCCAGCGCGGGAAGTCCGGTGCCCACTTGTGGACGTAGATGGCCACCGCGGTCAGTTCGGCCACCCCGGTGGCGGCCCAGTTGATCCAGTACATCCAGCCGCTGGCGAAGCCCGCCCAGGGGCCGATGAAGGTGGTGGCGTAGTCCACGAAGGAGCCGGAGGTGGGGCGGTAGAGGACCAGTTCGCCCAGGGCGCGCATGACGAAGAAGGCGGCCACGCCCGCCAGCGCGTACGAGATGACCAGGGCGGGGCCCGCGGCGGCCAGGCGTCCGCCGGAGCCGAGGAACAGGCCGACGCCGATGGCGCCCCCGATGGCGATCATCTGAACCTGGCGGTTTCCCAGGGCGTGCGAATAGCCCTCGTCGGTGCCGTTTTTCACCGGCCGTCTCCCCCCGAAGATCGTTTCGACTGTGACACACGTGACGACTTTTTCGGCGTAGGCTCTCGTCACCGGGTCGGAAGATGGGGGTCTCATGGGCGATTCGTTTGTGCATCTGCACGTCCACACGGAGTACTCGATGCTCGACGGTGCGGCCCGGTTGAAGCAGATGTTCAAACTCGTGGGCGAGCTGGGCATGCCCGCGATCGCCATCACCGACCACGGCAACATGCACGGGGCCTACGACTTCTACAAGCAGGCTACCGGCGCGGGAGTAAAGCCGATCCTCGGCATCGAGGCGTACGTGGCGCCCGCCTCCCGCCACCACAAGAAGCAGGTCCTGTGGGGCGAGCCGCACCAGAAGAGCGACGACGTCTCGGCCGGCGGCTACTACACCCACATGACCATCTGGGCCAAGAACAAGGTGGGCCTGGCCAATCTGATCCGCCTGTCCTCCCGCGCCTACACCGAGGGCTTCGTCCGTAAGTGGGCGCGGATGGACGCCGAACTGCTCGCCGAGCACGCCGAAGGGCTGATGGCCACCACGGGCTGCCCCTCCGGCGAGGTGCAGACCCGCCTGCGGCTGGGGCAGTACGACGAGGCGGTCGCCGCCGCGGCCAAGTTCCAGGAGATCTTCGGCAAGGACAACTACTTCCTGGAGATCATGGACCACGGCCTGGACATCGAGCGCCGGGTCCGCGACGGCCTCACCCGGATCTCCGCGGAACTGGGCATCCCGCCCCTGGTCACCAACGACTCCCACTACACCTACGAGAGCGACTCGGCCTCCCACGACGCGCTGCTGTGCATCCAGACCGGCAAGCAGCTGTCCGACCCCGACAGGTTCCGCTTCGACGGCAGCGGCTACTACATCAAGACGGCCGACGAGATGCGCGCCGTGGACTCCTCCGACCTGTGGCAGGAGGGGTGCCGCAACACCCTGCTGGTGGCCGAGAAGGTCGACCCGTCGGACATGTTCGGCTACAAGAACCTGATGCCCAGCTTCCCGGTGCCGGAGGGGGAGACCGAGGAGACCTGGTTCCGCAAGCAGGTCTGGGCCGGCATGGACCGGCGCTTCCCCGACGGGTACGACGAGGAGCACCGCCGCTGGGCGGAGAACGAGATCAACGTCATCCTGCAGATGGGGTTCCCGTCCTACTTCCTCGTGGTCGCCGACTTCATCATGTGGGCCAAGAACAACGGCATCCGGGTGGGCCCCGGCCGTGGCTCCGCCGCGGGCTCCCTGGCCGCGTACGCGCTGGGCATCACCGACCTGGACCCGATCCCGCACGGCCTGATCTTCGAACGGTTCCTCAACCCCGAGCGCGTCTCGATGCCCGACGTCGACATCGACTTCGACGAACGTCGGCGGGCCGACGTGATCCGGTACGTGACCGAGCGCTGGGGTTCCGACAAGGTCGCCATGATCGCCACCTTCGGCACCATCAAGGCGAAAGCCGCCATCAAGGACGCCGCCCGCGTCCTCGGGCATCCGTACGCGCTGGGCGACCGCGTCTCCAAGGCGTTCCCGCCCGCCGTCATGGGCAAGGACATCCCGCTCAGCGGCATCTTCGACAGCGAGCACCCGCGCTACAACGAGGCCGGCGAGCTGCGCAAGCTCTACGAGGACGACGTCGACGTGCGGGCCACCATGGACCTGGCCAAGGGCCTGGAGGGCCTGATCCGGCAGACCGGCGTGCACGCGGCCGGAGTGATCATGTCCGCCGAGCCGCTGGTCGACAACGTGCCGATCATGCGGCGCGATTCCGACGGCGCGATCATCACGCAGTTCGACTACCCGACCTGCGAGACCCTCGGCCTGCTGAAGATGGACTTCCTCGGCCTGCGGAACCTGACGATCATCGACGACTGCCTGAAGATGATCGAGGGCAACACCGGCACCGACATCGACCTGCTCGCCCTGCCGCTGGACGACGTCAAGACCTACGAGCTGCTGGCCAGGGGCGACACGCTGGGCATCTTCCAGCTGGACGGCGGCGGCATGCGCTCGCTGCTGCGCATCATGCGCCCCGACAACTTCGAGGACATCTCCGCCGCCCTCGCCCTCTACCGGCCGGGCCCGATGGGCGCCAACTCGCACACCAACTACGCGCTGCGCAAGAACAAGCAGCAGGAGATCACCCCGATCCACCCCCAGCTGGAGGAGCCGCTCAGGGAGATCCTGGACACCACCTACGGCCTGATCGTCTACCAGGAGCAGGTCATGGCCATCGCCCAGAAGGTGGCCGGATACTCGCTGGGCGGCGCCGACCTGCTCCGCCGGGCCATGGGCAAGAAGAAGAAGTCCGAACTGGACAAGCAGTTCGAGTTCTTCGAGAAGGGCATGCTGGACAACGGCTTCTCGGCCGAGGCGATCAAGGCGCTCTGGGACATCCTGCTGCCGTTCTCCGACTACGCCTTCAACAAGGCGCACACCGCCGGGTACGGGCTGGTGTCGTACTGGACGGCCTACCTGAAGGCCAACTACCCCGCCGAGTACATGGCGGCCTTGCTCACCTCGGTCAAGGACGACAAGGACAAGTCCGCGCTCTACCTGAACGAGTGCCGCCGGATGGGCATCAAGGTGCTCCCGCCGGACGTCAACGACTCCGACTTCGACTTCACCCCGCGCGGCACCGACATCCGGTTCGGCCTGTCGGCCATCAGGAACGTGGGCGGGAACGTGGTGGACGGGGTCATCGCCGCCCGCCGGGAGAAGTCCAGGTTCGCCGACTTCAAGGACTTCCTGCGCAAGGTCCCGGCGTCGGTGTGCAACAAGCGGGTCATCGAGTCGCTGATCAAGTCCGGCGCCTTCGACTCCCTGGGCCACGTGCGCAAGGGCCTGGTGATGGTGCACGAGCAGGCCGTGGACGCGATCATCGACATCAAGAAGAACGAGGCCATCGGGCAGGACTCGCTGTTCGGCGCGATCGAGGGCGTGGAGGACCAGACCTTCGACGTGCAGATCCCGCAGGGGGAGTGGGACAAGAACACGCTGCTCCAGTTCGAGCGCGAGATGCTCGGTCTGTACGTCTCCGACCACCCCCTGCTGGGGGTCGAGCACATCCTGTCCAGCGGGGCCGACTGCTCGATCGCGGCGCTCCAGGACGAGAGCCGCCCCGACGGGCAGATCGTCACCGTCGGCGGCATCCTGTCCGGTGTGCAGCGCAAGGTCACCAAGAAGGGTGACACCTGGGTGCTCACCCAGCTGGAGGACCTGGAAGGCTCCATCGAGGTGATGATCTTCCCGTCCGCCTACCAGCTCTGCGCCACCATCCTGGCCGAGGACGTGATCGTCTTCGTCAAGGGCCGGGTGGACAAGCGGGAGGACGTCGCGAAGATCATCGCGATGGAGGTGACCCAGCCGGACCTGACCAGCGAGTCCGGCGGGCCCTTAGTGGTCAGCATGCCGGTCGCGCGGTGCACTCCGCCGGTGGTCGGCCGCCTCAAGGAGGTGCTCACCACCCACCCCGGCACCACCGAGGTCCACCTCCAGGTGCACAACGGCCCCCGGACCACGGTCATGCGCCTGGACGACCGGCTGCGGGTCAACCCCAGCCCGGCCCTCATGGGTGATCTGAAGCAGCTGCTGGGCCCCGCCTGTCTGGGCGCCTGACCCCTATCGTGCGGTAAGCCGCAGGTAGGGGATGAGGGACTGGAGGACCGCGGCGGCGTGCCAGGCGGCGACGCGCCGGTGGGTCTCGCCCGCGGCCGGGGGCGTGATGCCCTGGATCACCGCCCAGCCCTGGGTCAGCTCGCCCACCTCGGCGGGCTTGGCCGTGCCGACCGGTCCCGGGAGCACGCGGTGCGCCCGGGACACGCCCCTGGCGTCCTCGGTGCGCCAGTGCGCGGGGTCGCCGTAATCGCCGAAGAAGGCGGCGACGGCGTGGCCGATCCCGGTGCCGGGGCCGTCCACCACGGCTTCCGCGCAGACCACCACGTCACCGGCGGCCAGGCCGGGGTCGGTGGCCTCGGCGGTTCCGGTCAGCACCACGATGCCCGGCCGGAAGTGGCCGAGCAGGTGGCCGAGGGCCGCCGCGACCGAGTCGCGGGCCTGGAGGGCGGCGATCCGCGACGTGGTACCTCTGGTACGCACGGTGCCCTCATAGAAGAGCAGCCCCCCGGCCGCTGCCAGGCCCAGGTCGAGGACATCCCGGACCGCGCCCATCTCGACGGGGGTTCCGGTGATCACTCCGATGTCGACCGGCCGCCTCTCGTGGCTGATGCCGCTCACCGCTGCACTCCTCAGACTCGCGGGTCTCCGGGGGGTGGTGCAAGATCGTGTCGCGCCGTTGACTGCCTATTCTGACGCCACTTTGCGGTGCGGGAGTACGGTTCCGGCCGTGACGCCGGGTGATCTCCGGGTGATCTCGTGTGATTGCGATGTCTGACCCCTTTGTTGTGTTACGTTGACGCTGCGTGCGCTCCCCCTGGTCATTTCGCCGATGGGGAGAGTTGTCATGGTGCGGATCGGGGCGGTCGGCGGGCTGGCCTTGTGCGGGGCCGTCGGAGGGTTGCTGGGGGCCGCCCTGGTGGTGCCGTGGGTGGCAGGGGCGGGAGCGGCCGGCAACGCGGCGGCGGCCAACTTCACCAACCTGCCCGCGCCACCCCGGGAGGAGCAGCTCCCGGAGATGACCCGCATCCTGGACCGGAACGGCAAGAAGATCGCCCAGTTCTACTACCAGAACCGGCGGTCGGTGCCCATCGCGCAGGTCTCCGGGCACATGCGCAACGCCATCGTGGCCATCGAGGACGCCCGCTTCTTCGAGCACGCCGGCCTGGACGTCAAGGGCACCCTCCGGGCGCTGATCGCCAACGCCCGGGCCGGGGGCGTCAAGCAGGGCGGCTCCTCGCTGACCCAGCAGCTGGTGAAGAACATCATGGTCAACCGGGCCGAGTCGGACCACGAGCGGAACTCGGCGCGGGTGCAGAGCATCCGCCGCAAGCTCAACGAGATGCGGTACGCGCTGGCCATGGAGGAGCGCTACACCAAGAACCAGATCCTGGAGCGGTACCTGAACATCGCCTACTTCGGGGCGGGCGCGTTCGGGGTGCAGGCCGCCTCCCGGCGGTTCTTCGGGGTGGACGCCGACGATCTCACCCTGGCCCAGGCGGCCACGTTGGCCGGTTCGGTGCGCACGCCGTACGGGACCGACCCGTCGCTGGGTAAGGAGCAGCAGGCCGCGCTGCTGGAGCGGCGCAACACCGTGCTCGACCGGATGGCCCAGCTACGGATGATCACCCAGCTGGAGGCGGACCAGGCCAAGCGGCTGCCGCTGGGGCTGAAGCTGACCCCGGCCCCCGGGGGCTGCGAGACCAGCAAGTACCCGTTCTTCTGCGTGTACGTGCAGTCCGAGGTGCTGGACAATCCGGCCTTCGGCTTCACCCGGGCCGACCGGGAGCGGCGGCTGCGGATCGGCGGCCTGACCCTGCGCACCACCCTCGACCCGGTCGCCCAGAGCGCCGCCGAGCAGGCCATCCGGGCCAAGGTGGCGCCCGCGGACACCCAGGTGGCCGCCGAGGCGATGGTGGAACCGGGCACCGGGGCGATCCGCGCGCTGGCGGCCAGCAAGAAGTACGGCCGCAATCCCGGCGACAAGAACCTGGGCCCCAACACCACCTTCAACCTGCCCGCCGATCAGGCGCACGGGGGTGGCATGGGTTTCCAGGCCGGGTCCACCTTCAAGATCTTCACCCTGGCCGCCGCGCTCGCGAAGGGCTGGCGGTTCGGGGAGGGCTTCAACACCCCGGGCATGTTCGTGCCCTCGCAGGGCTACGTCAACTGCGCCGGAGAGAAGGTCAACGACCCCAAGGCCAAGGTGTTCAACGCCAGCGGCGAGGGTGTCGGCGGTCCTTACAGCCTCGAACTCGGCACCTGGAAGTCCTCCAACATCTTCTACATGATGCTGGAGAAGGAGGTCGGCCTCTGCAACGTGGTCAAGATGGCCGAAGCCGTCGGCATCCGCCGCCCCGACGGCGCCCCCCTCCAGCAGGTGCCCACCTTCACCCTCGGCGTCAACGAGATGGACCCGCTCACGGTGGCCGCCGCCTTCGCCGCCTTCGCCGCCCGGGGGGTGTACTGCAGGCCGACCGCCATCACCGCCATCTCGGAGCGTGACGGACGCTCGGTGGCCGTGCCGCCCAGCTGCTCGAACGCGGTGGAGGGGCCGGTGGCGGACGCCGTCAACCGTGTCCTGTCCGGCGTCTTCACCCAAGGCACCATGAAGGGCCAGTCCATCGGCCGTCCCGCGGCCGGGAAGACCGGCACCAACAACAGCTACACCTCGGCCTGGTTCGCCGGCTACACCCCCGACCTCGCGGCGGCGGTGAGCGTCGGCGACATCCGCGGCTCCTACAAATACCCCCTGACCGACGTGCAGATCGGCGGAACCCACTACGGCTCGGTCCAGGGCGCCTCCCTCCCGGGCCCCATCTGGGTCGACTCCATGACCAGAGCCCTCCGCGACACCGAGGCCCGCTCCTTCACCCCGCCGGACATGCAACGCTTCGGCGGCGGCTTCACTCCCGGCCTACGCGAAATGCTGGAAAACGAGAACCGCAAACGCCGCGACCGCCGTCCCTTCGACGATTTCCCCGACGACTACCCGGACTACCAGGAGTACGAGGACTACCGCGAATTCCGGGACTACCCACGCGGTTACCGCCCCCGCTACGGCCGCCGCTTCGACTGGTAGCGGGCACAGGGCTACTCGGCGCGCAGGGTCCCGGCCAGGTGGAGCCGGGCGGCGGCCCGGGCAGGCAGGGCCGCCAGCGCCGAGGCGGCCACCAGGCCGACGGGAACGGCCAGGGCCAGCGCCCACACCGGGGTCGGCGGAACGTACACCAGCGGCGTGCTTTCTGCCACCAGTCGCCACAGCGTGCGGCCCAATGCCAGGCCAAGCGGCACGCCGAACACGAGACCGAGCGCCGCCAGCGCGCCGGCCTGGGTGAGCGCGATCCACCTGACCTGCCTGGGGGTCATGCCCAGCGCACGCAGGACCACGATGTCGTGCCGCCTCCGGTGCCCGGCGGCGCTCACCGCGTGGCCGGCCGTCGCGACGGCCAGCAGGGCCAGGCACCCGGCCAGCACCACCGGCAGCACGCGCAGGTCGCGGACCTCGGTGATCTGCGGCGGCAGTAGGGCGGGGGACACGCCCAGCCGTGGCCGGGCGATCCTCGGCAGCACGTCCGCCTTGCGGTCACCGTTGTAGCCGAGGAAGACGACGGCCTGATGGGTCTGGCCGAAGCGGGACGGATCGGCCGTGGCCAGGACGGACATGGCGGGCGAACGCGGTGCCGCGGCGGCCGCCCGGCCGGCCCACGCGACGCCCACCGCCCCCGCCCCGATCAGCAGGGGCACCAGCAGGAGCGCCGGCGCCAGCACCGCCAGATCGAGGTCGAAGCCGGGACTCGGCTCGAAGTCGGCGGCGGCCCCGACCGGCGTCCAGATCGAGGCCACCGCCGCCCCGCACCCGCCGAGCACGCTTCCCGCCAGGCCGGCCACCACCGGGCCCAGCGCCGCCGCGCCCGCCTCCTGCCCCGGCGTCAGCCCGCTCGGCCGCAGCACCCGCAGGTCGGCCAGGGCCGATCCCACCCAACGCGCGACGTACTGCCCGATCACGAAGGCGCCTGCGGCCAGCGCCGCCAGCCCGAGGGCGAGCACGCTGAGCGCCTGGTAGGAGAGGAGTCGCTGGTGGTGGCGGCCGGTCTCGGCCAGGTCGTCCACCTGCACCGGATGCCCGGTCAGGGCCGCCATCCGCGTGCGCAGCTCGTCCACTCCGGCGGCGCCGTGCGTGAGCCGGGCCAGGGCCACCGAGAACCCGCGGCCCGAGGCCCCCAGGAGGTTGTCGCGATATTTCTGGAACAGGCCGGAAGAGGGCAGCACGACACCCGGGCCGTCCAGGCCGTCGGCGAACACCGGCGACCGGATGACCCCGACGATCCTGGCCGTGATCCGTGGCCCGCGGCCGCCCGGCATCGTGCCCCCGGCGTCCGCCAGCAGGTCCACCTCCTGCGGGGTGTTGAGCTGGATGCGGACGGTGTCGCCGACGCTCTTGCCAAGCGCGCTCGCCCCGCGCCGCGCCGCCGCGACAGCGGTCAGCACCACGCCCAGTCCGACGGCGATCAGCACCACCAGCACACACAGTTCCCGCCGCCGCCGACGCACTTCGACCCCGAACCACACGGGCAGAAATCCCACGCATCCGAATCTCCCGCTCCCGGCGGCCGGAGCCAAGGGTGCTGGCCCCCCGTGGACAGCCGAAGCGCGCCGGCCGCGGCGGTAACCACGTCGCAACCGCGCCGCAAGGTCTCGACCCCAAGCTGAGGCAGCCCAGCATTCCGCTGGGCGTACTCAGCTAGATCACACTACGGGGATCACCATGAAAATCTTCGCCATGCGCAAGCAGGCCACGCTGGCGGTACTCACTCTGGCGACCGTCGCGGGCGTGTCCGTCCTGGCGGCGCCCGCACAGGCGGCGTCAGCGCGCTGTGTCCTGACCATCACCGACTACGACCACGGGTACGTCTGGCGCGTCAACAACAACTGCACGCCCGCCAGACCCAGCGACAGGCTCATTCAGTCGGTTTACTGGGGGGCCGACTGGCCGGACGTCGACGACTACCTGTTCGAACGCAGGTACCCCACCATGAACGACATCTTCACCCAGGGCCGGGCCTTCCTCGACGAAGACACGGCCGGTAGCGACGAGGTCTACACGGAGAACAGGTTCCAGCGGATAGACGGCACCATCTACACCGTCAAGTCCAACGAGGTGCACAAGCAGTTCTGGAGCAAGTTCTAGGGCATGCGATCCGAGGCTCTCGCCCCGCCACTGCCGGACTCCACGTACGGAGACGACCGGCCGCCCCCGGGAGGGACGGCCGGTGCGAAGGTCAGCTCGCCGGGGTGCCTCGGCGGATTTTGAGGCCCAGGGAAGTGAACTGCTCGAACGGGCGGTGGTAGCCGCGTTCGATGTGGTTGACGCCGCGGAGGGTGGAGGTGCCTTCGGCCACCGAGGCGGCCAGGACGGCGGAGAAGCCGGCCCGGATGTCGGGGAGGGTCACGTCGGCGCCGCGGAGCTTGGAGACGCCGCGGACGACCGCCGAGTGCTTGGCGTTGGTGTCGTGGTACCGGCAGGCCGGGCCGCCCAGGCACTGCGCGAAGACCTCGATCTCGCAGCCCATCTTCTGCAGGGCGGGCACGTACACCAGCCGGTTCTCGAAGACCGTCTCGTGCAGGACCGACATGCCCTCGGCCCGGGTGAACAGCACCATCAACGGCGTCTGCCAGTCCGTCATGAACCCGGGATGGGTGTCGGTCTGCACAGCCGCGGCACGCAGCCCGTCGGGCGCCGCGGCGGTCAGCCACTCGTCGGTGATCTCGAACCGCGCGCCCATCCGGGCCAGCGTGGTGATCGCCGTCACCAGCCGATCCTGCGGACACCCGTGCACCCGCACGAACCCACCGGTGACCAGCCCGGCCACCAGGTAGGAGAACGCCTCGATCCGATCCCCCGCCAGCCAGGTGGAAGCCCCGCGCAGCCGCTCCACACCCTCGATCACGATCCGCCGATCGGGGCTGAGCTCGATCATCGCCCCCATCCGCTGGAGGAACAGCGCCAGCTCCACCACCTCGGGCTCCATCGCCGCGCCCTTGATGACGGTCTTCCCCTCAGCCAGCACCGCCGTCATCAGGATGGTCTCGGTGGCCCCGACGCTCGGATACGGCAAGGTGATCCGCGTCCCGTGCAACCGGCTGGCCTTGGCCGTGATCCCGTTCTCGTCCTCGGTGATCTCGGCGCCCATCGACCGGAGCGCCTCCAGGTGGAAGTTGACCGGCCGCCGCCCGATCGGATCCCCGCCCACCATCGGGACGAACGCCTCACCCGCCAGGTGGAGCAGCGGCCCGAGCATCAGGATCGGAATCCGGTTGAGCCCGGTGTACTTCTCCGGCACCCGGGGACGGATCTCCGGGCCCTGCTCGATGGTGATCTCCCCGTCGGCGATCTCCACGTGGATGCCAAGGGCTTCCAGCATCGCCGCGGTGAGTCCGACCTCGCCGACCTCGGGGGCGTTGTGCAGCGTGCTCGGGCCGGTGCCCAGCATCGCCGCGACCATGTGCTTGGAAACCGCGTTCTTTGAACCCCGGACTTCGACGTCCCCCCGGAGTGGGCCGGATGGTTCGATATGCCACGCCTCTTCGTTCACGGGGCAATGCTAACGGCGTCGGAGTAGATCCCCGTGAATCTCCACGGGACCGGTCCACATGTGCGCCGGGGACCCGGGTACTAGCATCAGGACGGTGCGGCGGATCTCCTACTTCGTGAAGACGGTCCTGGTCCTCCTTGTGCTGGGGGCGGTGGCGGGGCTGGCCTGGTCGTACTTCGCGCCGCGCACCCATTATCTGCTGGCCGACGGGCAGTGGCTGGTCGCCGACCCCAACACCCAGACCCTGATCGCCGCCGACGGCTGGTTCGCCGTGATCACCGGCGCGCTCGGCCTGCTCTGCGGGCTGGCGGGCTACCGGCTGGCGGAGGAGCGGGCCATCGAGGTGGTCTCCGGCCTGGCGGCCGGAGGCGTCGCGGCGGCCCTGGTGGCCTATCTGGTGGGCTCCTCCGTAGGCGGCGCGGCGATCCAGGCGGCCGCCGCCGGCGGGTACAGCACCCGCGACACACTCGGCCTGACCGCCTACGGCGTGCTGGTGTTCTGGCCGGTGGTGGCGGCCGGCACGTTCTGGGCGCTGGAGTTCGCCGTCACCTACCGGGAGCGCCATCAGGAGTGAGTTGGGGCCGGATCCGCCCGAACCCGGTGGCCCGCTCGAAGGCGTGCCCGAGCCGGAGCACGTCCAGATCGGCCCACGGCCGCCCGACGATCTGCACCCCCACCGGCAGCCCCGCGTCGGTGAACCCGCAGGGCACCGAGAGGGCGGGCGCGCCGAGCACGCTGATCCAGTAGCAGGAGCGCATCCAGGCCAGATAGTCCGGCATCTGCTGCCCGTTGATCCGCGTCACGTACGGATCCTCCACCGGGAACGGCGGCACCTGGCTGACCGGGGCCACCAGGAAGTCGTACCGATCCCAGAACTCGGTCATCCGGTGCCAGAGCGCCGTGCGGAGGCGTTCGGCGTGGGCCAGGTCGGCGCCGGTGAGCTTGCGGCCCTGCTCGACGTTCCAGGCCACGTTGGGGCCGACGCCGTCCAGTTCGCCGAAGTTGAGCGCGTAGTACCAGGACCGGTAGGTGCGGAACGCCTCCTCGGCGCCGGACAGGTCCGGGTCGGCCGGTTCCACGATGGCCCCCAGGTCGGCCAGCACCTTGGCGGCGCCGGCGGTGACGACCGCCGTCCCGGCGTCCACCGGCAGCCCGCCCAGGTCGGGGCTGAACGCGATCCGGGTCCCGGTGAGGTCGCGCTCCAGCGTTTCGGCGAAGACCTCCCCGCCCTCCCGGACGGCCAGCGGGGAGCACGGGTCGAAGCCGGCGATCGCGCGCAGGAAGAGCGCCAGGTCCGCGACCGTGCGGGCCATCGGTCCCGAGACGCCCAGCGTGTACCAGGCCGCGGTGTCCGAGCGCGTCGGCACCCGGCCGGGCGTCGGCCGCAGGCCCACGATGTTGCAGAAGGAGGCCGGGTTCCGCAGCGAGCCGCCCATGTCGGACCCGTCCGCCAGGGCCACCATGCCGGTGGCCAGCGCCGCCGCCGCGCCGCCGCTGCTGCCCCCGGCCGACCTGCTCAGATCGTACGGATTGCGGGTGGCTCCGAAGACCTCGTTGACGGTGTGCGAGCCGGTGCCGAACTCGGGGGTGTTGGTCTTGCCCAGCATGATCCCCCCGGCCGCCCGGACCCGCCGCACCAGCAGGTCGTCGGCATCCGGCACGTGGTCGGCGAAGACCGCAGAGCCGTACGTGGTGCGCACCCCCGCCGTGTCCACCAGGTCCTTGTGCCCGACCGGCAACCCGTGCAGCGGCCCCCGCCAGGGACCCGCGTCCAGGTCGGCGGCGCGCAGCAGCGCCTGGTCGGCCACCAGCGTCACGATCGCGTTGACCGCCGGGTTGACCTCCTCGACCCGGCGCAGGTGCGCCTCGACCACCTCGACCGCGCTCACCTGCCTGGTCCTGAGCAGCCCCGACAGCTCCACCGCGGACATGTAGTGCACTCATCCACCCCCTCAGGACCGAGTCTCACCGACCCGGCCTGTCAGCCGCGTCGGCAACATTCGCCGAGGCTAGAGCTTGGCTATGGGCGCGGTGACCGCGTCGGTGAGCTTGACCAGGTTGGCCGGGTCGGTCTCGATCTGCAGGCCGCGCCGCCCGGCCGAGAAGTAGATCGTCTCGAAGCCGAGGGCCGACTCGTCCACCACCGTGGGCAGGCGCTTGCGCTGGCCGAGCGGGCTGATCCCGCCCACCACGTAACCGGTCACCCGCTCCACCTTGACGGCCTCGGCCATCGCCGCCCGCTTGCCGTGCAGCGCCGCCGCGAACGCCTTCAGGTCCAGCTTGCCCGCCACCGGCACCACCGCGACCGCGAGCCCGGCCTCGGTCTCGGCCACCAGCGTCTTGAAGATGCGCTCGTAGGGCAGCCCCAGCGCGTCGGCCGCCTCCTCGCCGTAGGCCTGCGCGTTCGCGTCATGCTCGTACGGATGCAGGGTGAACTCGGCCTTCGCCTGGGTCAGCGCCACCGTCGCGGGAGTGCCCTGCCCGCCTTTGCTCTTCGCCACGGGCCAAGCCTAAGCCCAGCTCCGCAACAGCATCCGCCGCCACCAGTCCTCGTACGGGATGGGCTCGGCGGTCAGCACCGGATGCAGCCACCAGAAGTTGAGCAGCGCGCAGAGCGCGAACAGCCCCACCACCGCGGCGCCCACCGCGCGCCGCCCCGGCGGGGCGTCCGCCCTGCCGATCAGCAGCCCGCCGGCCAGCACCAGCGCCAGGATCATGAACGGCACCATGGGCAGCGCGTAGAACTGGAACATGGTGCGGTTGTCGGCCAGCGCGAAGTAGAACCAGGGCAGCCAGCCGACCGCGTAGCCGAGCAGCACCGCGCCGGCCCGCCAGTCCCGGACCGCCGTGTACCAGGCCACCATGGCGATCAGGGCCAGCAGCCCGCCGTACCAGATCACGGGGGTGCCCACGTTGAGCACCGCGGCGGAGCAGGAGTCGGCGCCGCAGCCGGTCGGGCTGGCGTAGTAGAAGGCCACCGGGCGCTGGAGCAGCGGCCACTGCCACGGCTCCGACATCCAGTCGTGGGTGGCCTCCAGGCCGGTGTGGAAGGAGAGCGCGGCCGTCTGGTACCCGAACCAGGAGCGGACGGAGTCGATCACGAAGAAGGCCGGGCCGTGCGCGGTGGCCTGCGCCCAGTTCCGCCCGTACCCGAGCGAGGAGGCGAACCACCCGGCGAAGGAGGCCACGTACACCACCCCGGGCACCACCACCAGCCACGCCGCCGACAGCGGCAGGTCCAGCTTGCCCGTTCCCAGGTACGGCCTGCGCAGCCCCACCGCCCGCCGCGCCCCCGCGTCCCAGACCAGCACCATGACGGTGAACGCCACGATGAAGAAGATCGCCGTCCACTTGGTGGCCAGACCGGCCCCCAGACAGAGCCCGCCCGCCAGCCGCCACGGCCGCAGCCCGAGCCGGGGCCCCAGTTCCTCCGACCCGGCCGACTCCCGCCAGTCCGCGAGCCGCTCCCTGGTCCTGTCCCGGTCGGTGACCAGGCAGGCGAACCCCGCGACGATCCAGAACGTGAGGAAGATGTCCAGGATCGCGATCCGGGAGAGCGTGAAGTGCAGGCCGTCCAGGGCCAGCAGGAAGCCGGCCAGCGAGCCGAGCAGCACCGACCGGGTCATCCGCAGCGCCACCCTGGCCAGGATCAGGATGGTGAGCGAGCCGATCACCGCCGCCGCGATGCGCCAGCCGAACGGGTTCACCCCGAAGATCAGCTCGCCCAGGCCGATCAGCCACTTGCCCAGCGGGGGATGGACCACGTACTCGGCGCAGTCGCTCACCTGCGGGCAGGAGGAGAACACCCCCGTGCCGCCGTTCATCATCAGCGCGTCGGGGTCCTTCACCGAGGTGCGCTCCACGCCATAGGTGATCAGCGAGTACGCGTTCCTGGCGTAGTACGTCTCGTCGAAGACCACCGCGTGCGGCGTGCCCAGGTCCCGCAGGCGCAGGAAGGCCCCGAACGCGGTCACGAGAAGAGGGCCGAGCCAGCCCCAGAGCACACTCTCCTGGAAGGCCGGCAGCAGGCGGGCACGCACTGACGGCGACGGCAGGAGCCGGTCACGCACGGACGGCGATTCGCTCATCGGGCAATCGTAAAGTTTGTGAAAGGGTGGATTAGCCTACTTTGACGTATCCCATGGATCTTCGGATCCGTCACCCGGATCTTGCATGACACGGCACGTCCGCATGGTGGACAGAACCGGAATCCGGGCGGACCCTCCGTAGACTGGGCGAGTGATTTCCCGTATCGACCTGCGCGGCCCGCTGCCCCGGGACCTGCGCGATGTGCTGCCCCGTGCCGACCTGGACGTGGAGGCCGCCCTGGAGAAGGTGCGGCCCATCTGCGAGGAGGTCCGCCATCGCGGCGCGGCGGCCGTACGGGAACTGACCGCCCGCTTCGACGGGGTCGACCTGCCCACCGCCCGGGTGCCCGCCGCCGCCATCACCGCCGCCCTGGCCGGGCTCGACCCGAAGGTCAGGCAGGCCCTGGAGGAGGCCATCCGGCGCACCCGGCTGGTCCACCGCGACCAGCGCCGCACCGACGTGACCACCGCCGTGGTCCCCGGCGGCACCGTCACCGAACGCTGGATCCCGGTCGAGCGGGTCGGGCTGTACGCGCCGGGCGGCCTGGCCGTCTACCCGTCCAGCGTGGTCATGAACGTGGTCCCCGCCCAGGAGGCCGGGGTGCCCTCGATGGCGGTGGCCTCGCCGCCGCAGTCCGACGGCCTGCCGCACCCCACCATCCTGGCCGCCTGCGCGCTGCTCGGCGTGGCGGAGGTCTACGCGGTGGGCGGCGCCCAGGCCGTGGCCATGTTCGCCTACGGCACCGAGGACTGCCCGCCGGTCAGCATGGTCACCGGTCCAGGCAACGTCTGGGTGGCCGCCGCCAAGCGCCTGCTCAAGGGCCGGATCGGGATCGACGCCGAGGCGGGCCCGACCGAGATCGCGGTGCTCGCCGACGCCACCGCCGACCCGGTGCACGTGGCCGCCGACCTGATCAGCCAGGCCGAGCACGACCCGATGGCCGCCGCCGTGCTGGTCACCGACTCCGAGGACCTGGCCGAGGCGGTGGAGAAGGAGCTCGCCGTCCAGGTCGAGGCCACCAAGCACCGCGAGCGCATCGCCACCGCGCTGGGCGGCCCGCAGTCCGGCGTCGTGCTGGTCTCCTCCCTCGAGGACGGCCTGCGCGTGGTCGACGCGTACGCGGCCGAGCACCTGGAGATCCAGACCGCCGACGCGGCGGCCGTGGCGGCCCGGGTGCGCAACGCCGGGGCCATCTTCGTCGGCTCCTTCGCGCCGGTCTCGCTCGGCGACTACCTGGCCGGCTCCAACCACGTGCTGCCCACCGGCGGCTGCGCCTGCCACAGCTCCGGCCTGTCCGTGCAGACCTTCCTGCGCGGCGTGCACGTGGTCGACTACACCCGAGAGGCGCTCGCCGAGGCCGCGCCGCTGGTCTGCACGCTCGCCGACGCCGAGGACCTGCCCGGTCACGGCGCCGCCGTGCGCGCCCGTTTCGACTGGGAGATCCCCGCCCCGTGACCACTCTCGACGACCTGCCCATCCGGGACGACCTGCGCGGCAAGCAGCCCTACGGCGCGCCGCAGCTCGACGTGGCGGTGCAGCTGAACACCAACGAGAATCCGTACCGGCCGTCGGACGCGCTGGCCGCGGACCTGGCCGAGGCGATCCGCCGGGCCGCCGGCACGCTCAACCGCTACCCCGACCGGGACGCCGTGGAGCTCCGCAAGGACCTGGCCGACTTCCTCGGCCACGGGCTGACCGGGCGGCAGCTCTGGGCGGCCAACGGCTCCAACGAGATCCTGCAGCAGGTCCTCCAGGCGTTCGGCGGGCCCGGCCGCTCGGCCATCGGGTTCGAGCCGTCGTACTCGATGCACCCGATCATCGCCGGGGGCACCAACACCCGGTGGATCGAGGGCGGGCGGGAGCAGGACTTCTCGCTCGACCCCGACCGGGCGGTGGCGCTCATCGAGGAGCACCGGCCGGACGTGGTCTTCCTCACCTCGCCCAACAACCCGACCGGGACGGCGCTGCCGATCGCGGTGATCGAGCGGGTGCTGGCCGCCGCCCCCGGCATGGTGGTGGTGGACGAGGCGTACGCGGAGTTCGCCCGGGGCGGCACGCCCTCGGCGCTGACCCTGCTGCCCAGCCACCCCCGGCTGGTCGTGACCCGGACCATGTCCAAGGCGTTCGCGCTGGCCGGGGCCCGGGTGGGCTACCTGGCGGCGGACCCGGCCGTGATCGACGCCATGCTGCTGGTGCGGTTGCCGTACCATCTGTCCACGCTCACCCAGGCCGCGGCCCGGGTGGCGCTGGCGCACCGCGAGGAGCTGCTGGGCACGGTGGCCGCGCTGCGCGCCGAGCGGGACGAGACGGTGCGCTGGCTACGGCAACGTGGCCTGACGGTCGCTGACAGCGACTCCAATTTCGTGCTATTCGGTAAGTTTCCGGATCGGCATGCGGTGTGGGAAGGACTGCTGGACCGCGGCGTGCTGATCAGGGAGACCGGCCCGGCCGGCTGGCTGCGCGTCTCGATCGGCACACCGGAGGAGATGGCGGCCTTCCGGGCCGCGCTGGAAGGGGTTCTCGGATGAGGATCGGGCGGATTGAGCGGGCCACCAAGGAGACCTCGGTGCTGGTCGAGGTCAACCTCGACGGCACCGGCCAGGTGGAGGTGGCCACCGGCGTCGGGTTTTACGACCACATGCTCGCCCAGCTGGGCAAGCACGGTCTGTTCGACCTGACCGTGAAGACCGAGGGCGACCTGCACATCGACTCCCACCACACGATCGAGGACACCGCGATCGCGCTGGGCGCCGCCTTCCGGGAGGCGCTGGGCGACAAGTCGGGCATCCGGCGGTTCGGCAACGCGTCCTGCCCGCTGGACGAGGCGCTGGCCGAGGTCACCGTGGACCTGTCCGGCCGGCCGTACCTGGTGCACAGCGAGCCCGAGGGCATGGCGCCGATGATCGGCCCGGAGTACGACACCACGCTCACCCGGCACATCCTGGAGTCCTTCGTGGCCCAGGCCGCGATCTGCCTGCACGTGCGGGTGCCGTACGGGCGCAACGCCCACCACATCGTGGAGGCGCAGTTCAAGGCGCTGGCCCGGGCGCTCCGCGCGGCCTGCGAGCCCGACCCGCGCGCGACGGGCGTGCCCAGTACCAAGGGAGTGCTGTGACCCTCGCCTCCGGTGGAATGATCTTCTTTGGCCTCTTCCTCATCGGCGGGGTCATCTCCTTCTTCCGCCAGGGGTTCAAGGTGGCCGCAGTGGTGACGGGCGCGGTATCGGCACTGGCGATAACGGCGGGGGTGCTCTGGTGGCAGTGAACAAGCGCGTCGTGATCCTGGACTACGGGTCGGGGAACCTGCGTTCCGCGGAGCGGGCGGTGGCCCGGGCCGGGGCCGAGGTGACGGTGACCGCCGACTACGACGCGGCGATGGAGTGCGACGGCCTGGTGGTTCCCGGCGTGGGCGCGTTCGCGGCCTGCATGGCCGGGCTGAAGGGCGTGCACGGGGACCGCATCGTGGGCCGGCGATTGGCGGCCGGGCGGCCGGTGCTGGGCATCTGCGTCGGCATGCAGATCCTGTTCGAGAAGGGCGTCGAGCACGGCGTGCACACCGAGGGCTGCGGGGAGTGGCCCGGCACGGTGGAGCGGCTGGAGGCGCCGGTGCTGCCGCACATGGGCTGGAACACGGTCACCGTGCCGGAGGGCTCGGTGCTCTTCCGGGGGCTCGACGCGGACACCCGGTTCTACTTCGTGCACTCCTACGGCGTACGGCACTGGGAACTCCAGGCCGGGCCCGGGTTCACCCAGCCGCTGGTCACCTGGGGCGAGCACGGTGTGCCGTTCGTGGCGGCCGTGGAGAACGGCCCGCTGATGGCCACCCAGTTCCATCCCGAGAAGTCCGGCGACGCCGGCGCCCAACTGCTGGCCAACTGGCTGAACACCCTGCCATGAGCAAGGAACGGGCCAAGCGGCGGGCCGCGCGGGAGGCCGAGCAGGCCAAGCTGGCCGCCGAGCGCGCCGTCCGCGAGGCCCGCGCCGCCCGCCGCCGGGAGCTGCGCGGACGCATCACCGCGGTGCTACCCCGGCCGGTTCGGGTGGCCCGGCAGGGCGGCTACCTGGCCAGGCGGCGCCGCACGCAGAACGCGGTGATGGCCGTGCTCTGGTTCCTGGTCCAGGTGCTGGCCTGGATTCTTCTCGACACCTGGATGGCCAGAATCGCGGTCTTCGCGGTGTCGCTCCTGCTCATCCCGGTGCTTGTCACCGTCTTCTTCGACCGGAGGTCGTAAACGATGTCCCTGGTGTTGCTACCCGCGGTGGACGTGGCGGACGGCCAGGCCGTCCGCCTGGTCCAGGGAGAGGCGGGTTCGGAGACC
Organism: Acrocarpospora catenulata; assembly: GCF_018476525.1. Lineage (GTDB taxonomy): Bacteria > Actinomycetota > Actinomycetes > Streptosporangiales > Streptosporangiaceae > Acrocarpospora > Acrocarpospora catenulata. The sequence goes on along the minus strand of NZ_JAHCST010000007.1, from coordinate 253,683 downwards.
TCCTACGGCGACCCGCTCGCCGCCGCCCTGGCCTGGCAGGAGGCCGGGGCCGAGTGGATCCACCTGGTGGACCTGGACGCCGCCTTCGGCCGGGGGAGCAACCGGGAGTTGCTGGCCGAGGTGGTCGGCAAGCTGGACGTGCGGGTGGAGCTCTCCGGCGGTATCCGGGACGACGCCTCGCTGGCCGCGGCGCTGGCCACCGGCTGCCGCCGGGTCAACATCGGCACCGCCGCGCTGGAGAACCCGGCCTGGTGCGCCAAGATCATCGCTGAGCACGGCGACCGGATCGCGGTCGGCCTGGACGTGCGCGGCAGCACGCTGGCCGCCCGCGGCTGGACCGAGGAGGGCGGCGACCTGTGGGAGGTGCTCGACCGGCTGGAGGCCGACGGCTGCCCCCGCTACGTGGTCACCGACGTCACCAAGGACGGCACGTTGCGCGGCCCCAACCTGGACCTGCTCCGCCAGGTCTGCGCCCGCACCGACCGGCCGGTGATCGCCAGCGGCGGCGTCTCCTCGCTGGACGACCTGCGCGCCCTGGCCACCCTGGTCCCCGACGGCGTCGAGGGCGCCATCGTGGGCAAGGCCCTGTACGCCGAGCAGTTCACCCTCCAGGACGCGCTGAAGGCGGTGCGCGCATGATCCCCGCCACCCGCATCGCCTCCGGCGGCCCCTGGGAGGACCGCTACGGCTACTCGCGCGCCGTCATCGCCGGACCGCACGTGCTGGTCTCCGGCTGCACCGCCGTGGTCGGCGGCGAGCTCCAGCACATCGGCGACGCCTACCAGCAGGCCATCACCGCCTTCGGGGTGGCCCTGGACGCGCTGGCCAAGGCCGGCGCCTCCCGCGACGACGTGGTCCGCACCCGGCTCTACGTGGTCAACGAGGCCGACTTCGACGCGGTCGGCAACGCGCACGGCCACATCTTCCGCGAGGTGCGCCCGGCCTGCACCAGCGTCCAGGTGGCCGGCCTGGTCGACCCGCGCATGCTGGTCGAGGTCGAAATAGAGGCGTACCGGCCATGACCGTAGCGGTACGCGTGATCCCCTGCCTGGACGTGGACGCCGGGCGGGTGGTCAAGGGCGTCAACTTCGAGAACCTGCGGGACGCCGGCGACCCGGTGGAGCTGGCCCGTCGCTACGACGCCGAGGGCGCCGACGAGCTGACCTTCCTGGACATCACCGCCTCCAGCTCCGACCGCTCCACCATGCTGGACGTGGTGCGCCGCACCGCCGAGCAGGTCTTCATCCCGCTCACCGTGGGCGGCGGGGTCCGCGCGGTGGAGGACGTGGACCGGCTGCTGCGCGCGGGCGCCGACAAGGTCGGCATCAACACCGCCGCGATCAGCCGTCCGGAGCTGCTGCGTGAGGCGTCCTGGCGGTTCGGGGCGCAGTGCATCGTGCTGTCGGTGGACGCCCGGCGGGTGGTGGACGGTCCGCCCACGCCCAGCGGCTTCGAGGTGACCACGCACGGCGGGCGCCGGGGGACCGGCATCGACGCGGTGGAGTGGGCGGCCAGGGGCCAGGAGCTGGGGGTCGGCGAGATCCTGCTCAACTCGATGGACGGCGACGGCACCAAGGACGGCTACGACATCGAGATGATCGAGGCCGTGCGGGCCGTGGTGACGGTGCCGGTGATCGCCTCGGGCGGCGCGGGCAAGCTGGCCGACTTCCCGCCGGCCGTCGCGGCGGGCGCGGACGCGGTGCTGGCGGCCAGCGTCTTCCACTTCGGCGAGCTGAAGATCCCCGACGTGAAGGACACGCTGCGGGCCGCCGGACACCCGGTGCGCTGAACGAATTCGCTGAAAGATTCAGCGGCGGCTGATCACCGCACCGCCCACGGCGGCCTCGGTCTGGGCGATCAGCTCCCGCAGCGTGGCGGGCAGGGCGGCGATGGACTCGCGCAGGTACTGGGGGCTCTGGTCCCAGAGCACCAGCCGCGAGCCGCCGGTGGCGACCAGCAGGCCGAAGAGCACGCCGTCCTGCATGCGCAGCGGCTGGCGGCGCTCGATGGCCAGATTGAGCCGTCCCACCGGCCAGGCCGCCTTGTTGGCCTCCACCGGGGCCTGGGCGGTCGATCCCAGCAGGCGTTTGGCCGCGGGCCGGAGCAGGCCGGCCTCGGTCATCCTGGCCGCCACGTCGGCGTGCGCGGTTCTGGCCAGGAAGAGCAGCCAGGTGCCGACCGGGTGGGTGGGCTCGGCGACCAGGTGGTCCAGGGCGTACTGGGTGGGCGCGTCACCGGTCGGCGCCGGGTCGACCACGGCGAGTTGGACCTGACCCGGGACCAGCCGGACGGTGACGCGCCCGGTCAGCATCAGCTCACCGAGCACCGCGGCGGCCAGTCCGAGACCGGTCAGCCGGGGATGGAGCCGCATTCGCCCTGACACGTCGTCATGCATGACGAAGTAGAGGTCGTCGGCCAGACTTAGTGCTGGAAGATCACCTTCAGCCACGTTCGGTGATGTTATCGGCGAATTGTTAAGTCTGTCATTACAAGACGAATGTTTTTCCTCTTGCTTTCTGGCGACTTGCACCCTCGGCCGAATGGAGTAACACCATTAATTTCCTCTTTGTGAGGTAAGTCCATTTCGGCCGGTGTCACAGGATGGTTACTCATCGTGATGCCATGGGCCGGGAACTTGATGCTTCAAGTAAGGTCCGATAGCTTGAAGCATCAAGTTTCCCCCAAGGAGTACCGATGAACGTTGTCCTCTGGGTCCTGCAAGGCCTGCTCGCCGTGGCCTTCGCCGGGGCCGGCATCATCAAGACCACCCGGCCCAAAGACCAGCTCAAGGCCGCCATGCCCTGGACGGAGGACTTCTCCGCCACCCAGATCAAGGGCATCGGCGCACTGGAGTTCCTGGCCGCCCTCGGCCTCATCCTCCCCGCCGTGACCGGCATCGCCCCCGTGCTCACCCCGCTGGCCGCCACCGGCCTGGTGCTCGTCATGGCCGGCGCCATCCTCACCCACCTGCGCCGCAAGGAGTCCTCGGTCATCGTCGTCAACGTCGTGCTGCTGGCCCTGGCCGCCGTCGTCGCATGGGGGAGGTTCGGTCCGTACGCTTTCTGATGTGGAACCACGGGGCGGATGGCTGGACGAAACCGAACAGCGGGCATGGCAGGGCCTCATCGGCTTCGCCATGCTCGCCCTCCCCGAACTGGAGCGCGCCCACCGCCGCCACGGCCTGGTGCACATCGAGTACGGCCTGCTCGCCGCGCTGAGCGACCGCTCCTACCGGCTGAGCGAGCTGGCCGCCATGCTCACCATGTCGCAGAGCCGCCTCAGCCACCGCATGAACAAGCTCCGCGACCGCGGCCTGGTCCTGCTCAGCCCCAGCCCCGAGGACGGCCGGGTCACCGTCGCCGAGATCTCCCCCGCCGGGCGCGCCCTGGTCGAGAGCATCGCCCCCGGCCATGTGGAGGACGTCCGCCGCCTGGTCTTCGACAACCTCACCCCGGCCCAGACCGAGGCGCTGGCCGACGCCCTCACCGCCGTCATCGGCGGGCTGGGCTCCTGCGGCCCTATCGACCGTCCCGCGCCCGACTGTCCCCCACCTGGCTGTCCCTGACCTAGCTGTCCCTGACCCGCAGCAGGGTCTTGCCGAGCGTGCCACGGGCGGCCATGGCCCGGTGCGCCTCGGCGGCCTGCTCCAGCGGGAACATCTGGCCGATCAGCGGCCGCAGCCGCCCCGCCGCGCCCGCGGCCAGGGCCTGCTCGGTGGCGGCGCGCAACTCCTCGGGCGTGGGGCTGGGCCGGACCAGGGTGACCCGGCGCTCCGCCGCGCGCTCCGGCGGGATCTTCGCCCACTCGCCGCTGGCCAGCCCGAAGCTGACCATCCGGCCGCCGGGATCGAGCAGTTCGAAGGCGGCGCCGGCGACGGCACCGCCCACACCGTCGAGGACCACGTCCACGCCGCCGGCGGCCTTGCGCACCAGCTCGGGCCAGGCGGGGTCGCGGTAGTCCACGACCGTCTCGGCGCCCAGCTCCGCGGCCACCGCCATCTTGAGGTCGCCGCCCGCCGCCCCGATCACCCGGGCTCCGGCGGCCACCGCCAGCTGCACCAGCAGGGAACCCACCCCGCCGGCCGCGGCCTCCACCAGCACCCGCTCACCCGGGGCGGGCGCGCCCGCCCGCAGCATCAGGGTCGCGGTCCTGCCGTCGGCGAGCAGCGCCACCGCCGCGTCCAGCGCCAGACCCTCCGGTACGGTGAACAGCCCCGCCGCGGCCACGGCCACCCGCTCGGCGTACCCGCCGGAGCCGCCGGTGGAGGTGACCACCCGCCGGCCGACCAGGCCCGGATCGACCCCCGAGCCGGCCGAGGCGACCACGCCGCCGACGCCGTTGCCGAGGATCGTGGGCAGCGCCGGGCGGAACGGGCCGGTCCCCGCGCGGACCTGGGTCTCCACGAAGGTGAGGTTGGCGAATTCCACCTCGACCACGACCTGGCCCGGGCCCGGCGACGGTTCCGGGGTGTCGGCGACCACCAGCACGTCCGGATCGCCGAACTCGTGTATCCATACCGCGCGCACAACGCACCTCCCGATCAGTTGCAGCTCACCCGCGCACGCCTTCGAGCGCGGTCGAGGCCGGGGACGGGCGAGCAACGATCGGGAGGTCGGCGATGGTGAGGTGTCAGCGGATCGGCCCGGGAGACTGGCTCACGGGCCGGTCAGATCACCGCAGAACCTGCGTGAAGAAGGTCGCCAACTGCGTGGCGCCGGTGTTCACGCTGTCGAACACGCCACGCACGGCCGCAGCCGCGGCGGACGGCTGCGTGTAGAGGTAGAAGACCACGAACGCGATACCCGCATACGTGAGCACCTTCTTGACCTGCATCAGGGGGCCTCCTGCGGTCAGTTTCCCGCTGCTATGTACCCGGCAACCCGAATGATCATAACTAGCCGCGAAGCAAGGAGGACCTTCCGGCCCCCCCGACTCACCGGCGTCTCAGAGTAACCGCCGCCGCTAACCAGCGAACAGTGATGTGAAGAACCGTGATAGCGACTCCGCTCCGGCCCCGATTCCGTCCAGAACCCCGCGGACCGCCGACGCCGCACCGGTCGGCTGGGTGAACAAATAGAAGATCACAAAAGCGATGATCGCGTACGTTAACAGCTTCTTGACGTTCAAGGCGGGGCTCCAACCGTGATGCGCTGCCCCTCATGCTGCCCCATTTCGGTGGGTACCGTACGCGAATTGGGGATAAGTCCGGATGTCCGCAACCTTGTCCGTAACCACGAAAACTTCGCCGGATTCCATCACCCGATGAGATCTGCCCGGCTCCCCTGCCGCAGGGTGGCGTGATGAATTGTTCATCCCGCGATGTGCCGAGACGATCCTGAGGAGTGCGCACGCTCATGGACCCCAGCGTGGATTCCCCCGCCCGCCTCGCCGAGGCGCTCCGCCCCGTGCTGGCCCTCGGCCCCGGTACGGTCGAGGCCGCCGTCCTGGCCAGGAACCTGAAGGAACTCTCCTCCCAGCTGACCGCCGACATCCACGCCGTGCAGGACCAGTCAGCCCGGGAGGTGCTCCGCCGGATCCGCACCGAGGTGGAGCGCCTCACCGACGAACTGGACCGGCCCGGTCACTGAGGCTGATCGCTGGGGCCTCACGCCCCCAGCGGGGCGGCCATGAGACGGCTCACGGCGTCGTCGGGGCCGTCCATGGCGACCCTGGCGTGGGACTGGCGGCCGAAGGCGAACAGCAGGAGTTCCAGGGGCGCGCCGGTCACCACCACGGCCGGGTCGGCCATCTTGGCGCCCGCCTTGTCCGGGGTGTCGGCGCGGCGGAGCACCACCCCGACGGGGGACTTGCGGAAGAAGAACCGGCCGCCGGCCTTGAGGCGCCGCCAGATCAGGTCGTCCAGGTCGGCGGGGAGCGCGCGGGGCTCCCAGCCGGGCTGGGCGCGGCGCACGTCCTCGTGGTGGACCAGGAACTCGATGGTGTTGACGAGGGAGTCCAGCCCGGGCACCAGACCGTACGGCGTCCAGCGGGGCGGCCCGGTGCGGACCATGTCCACCAGCTTCGGATAGGGCGTGCCGGACTTGAGATCGGTCTGCACGGTCCGGGTGTAGGGCCCGAGGAATTTTACCGAGATTCCGGCGGCGGCATCGATGCGCCGTTCCCGGAGCACCAGGTGGGCGGCCAGATCGGCCGTCGTCCACCCGTGCACAGGGTGGGCGCGTCCGGACCGAGCCGGTCGAGCAGGTCGCTGAGCGCGGCGCGTTCCGCGCGGGCGTGGGTCACGGCACCCAGACTAGATCGGGACCGAGAGCAGGGCGCGAGCGGGAATAACCTGCCGCTCCGGAAAGATTTCACGTGCCTAGGACCAGCGGCTGACCACTAGCAAGCGACCTGTCAGCCTATGGGCTGATCCAGGATGTCTGTCCCCTTATGTACTGTCATCTCTCGGAAGCTCTGCTGTAACGGAGCCACAACCGAAGCAACCGAAAGGAACCCCGCGTGCCGACCAAGGTTTCTTCCGCAGTCATGCGCCAGGGGTTCCGGGTGATCGGTGTCGCCATCAAGACCGAGCCGCGCATCTTCACCGTGGCCGTGCTGGCCAGCGCCGTCTACGGCGTGATGACCGTGGCCGCGGCCTGGGCGCTGGGCTGGGCCACCGAGAACGTGGTGCTGCCCGCCTTCCGCCAGGGCACCACCACCGGCGGCGCCCTCACGGCCGCCGGGCTGCTCATCATCGGCGTGGCGGCGCTCAAGGCGCTCGGGGTGATGGGCCGCCGCATCCTGGCCGGGATCATGCAGTACCGCATGCAGGCGCACTCCCGGCGCGCGGTCACCCGCCAGTACCTGCGGCTGCCGATCTCCTGGCACCACCGCCACCCGACCGGCCAGCTGCTCTCCAACGCCAGCTCCGACGCCGAGGCCGCCTGGGGCCCGCTGGCCCCGCTCCCGATGGCGGTCGGCGTGATCATCATGCTGCTCGCGGCGGCGGTGGCCATCGTGGTCACCGACCCCATGCTGGCCATCGTCGGTTTCCTGATATTTCCGGCGATCGCCCTGCTGAACCTCGTCTACCAGCGGCGGCTCTCCCCGCTCGCCACCCGCGCCCAGGAGCTGCGCGCCTCGGTCAGCGAGGTGGCGCACGAGAGCTTCGACGGCGCCCTGGTGGTCAAGACCCTCGGCCGCGAGGAGGCCGAGACCGTCCGCTTCCAGGCCAGGGCCGACGAGCTGCGGGACGCCAACATCGCGGTGGGCCGGGTGCGCGGCCTGTTCGACCCGCTGCTGGAGGCGCTGCCCACCCTGGGCGTGCTGGCCGTGCTGCTGGTCGGCGCGATGCGGTTAACCTCCGGCCAGGTCACCTCCGGCGACCTGATCCAGGTGGCGTACCTGTTCACCCTGCTCGCCTTCCCGATCCGGGCGCTCGGCTGGGTGCTGGCCGAGCTGCCGCGCAGCGTCGTCGGCTGGACCCGCGTGCAGGAGGTGCTGGACGCCACCGGCTCCCTGACGTACGGCGCCGAGCGTCTGACCGGGCAGGACCCGGCCAGGGCCGAGGCCCGGGAGGTCACCTACGGTTACGACCCCGAGCTGCCGGTGCTGCGCGGGGTCACCTTCACCGCCGAGCCGGGCCGGACCGTCGCGGTGGTCGGGCCCACCGGTTCCGGCAAGTCCACGCTCACCCAGCTGCTGGGCCGGCTGATCGACCCCGACGCGGGCGCCGTGCTGGTCGACGGCGTGGACCTGCGGGAGCTGGCGCGCGGCGAGGTGAGCGGCAGCGTCGCCCTGGTGCCGCAGGCCACCTTCCTCTTCGACGACTCGGTGCGCGGCAACATCACGCTCGGTGCCGGGCTGCCCGACGAGCAGGTCTGGGCCGCCCTCCGGCTGGCCCAGGCCGACGGCTTCATCAGCGCGCTCCCCGAAGCCCTGGACACCCGTGTAGGCGAGCGCGGCGCCACCCTCTCCGGCGGGCAGCGGCAGCGGCTGGCGCTGGCCAGGGCGCTGGCCCGGCGGCCCCGGCTGCTGATCCTGGACGACGCCACCTCCAGCGTGGACCCCCAGGTGGAGAAGCGCATCCTGGTCGGCCTGCGCGACCAGCCGGCCACGGTGATCGTGGTGGCCTACCGGATGGCCACCATCGCCCTCGCCGACGAGGTGGTCTACCTGGAGCAGGGGGTCGTGGCCGACCAGGGCACCCATGAGCAGCTGCTGCGGCGCTGCGCGGGTTACCGGGACCTGGTCACCGCCTACGAGCGGGAAGAGACCGAGCGCGCGGAACTGGCGGAACTGGACGAGATCGAGGACGAGGTCGTGGCATGAGTATGCAGGCGCTGGAGCGGTCCGCCCTGGAGACGGTCCGCCAGGGCATCCGGCTCTCGCCGGAGTTCCGCAAGGGCCTGGCCGGCACGCTCGTCCTGGCCGCGCTGGCCACGGTCGGCAAGATCATCGTGCCGATCGCGGTGCAGCAGGTGATCGACAAGGGCCTCCAGGGGCCCACCCCCGACCTGGCGTTCATCCGAAACGCCGTGCTGGCCTGCGCGGTCGCCGTGCTGCTCACCGCGCTGGCCGGGTACCTGATGAACGTGCGCCTCTACCGGGCCACCGAGTCCGGCCTGGCCACCCTGCGCGGCAAGGGCTTCCGGCACGTGCACGACCTGTCGGTGCTCACCCAGAACACCGAGCGCCGCGGCGCCCTGGTGTCCAGGGTGACCGGGGACGTGGACCAGATCAGCACGTTCATGCAGTGGGGCGGCCTGATGATCATCCTGGCGGTGGGCCAGCTGGCCATCGCCACCGTGCTCATGGCGGTCTACTCCTGGCAGCTCACCCTGCTGGTCTGGCTCTGCTTCCTGCCCGTGATGCTGGCCCTGCCCCGCTTCCAGCGCCTGGTGGCCCGCGGCTACACGGTGGTCAGGGAGCGTACCGGCGACGTGCTGGCCGCGGTCAGCGAATCGGTGGTGGGCAGCGCCGTGATCCGCGCGTACGGGTCGGAGGACCGCACCGCCGAGCGCATCGACCAGGCCATCGACGGCCAGCGCCGGGCCCAGGTGCGGGCCCAGAAGATCGTCGGCCTGACCTTCCCGATCAGCGAGCTGGTGGCCTCGATCGCGCTGGCGGCGGTGGTGGTGGCCGGCGTGCTGCTCGGCCTGGACGGCGACATCACCGCGGGCGAGCTGATCGCCTTCCTGTTCCTGATCACCCTGTTCATCTCGCCGCTCCAGATGGGCACCGAGGTGCTCAACGAGGCGCAGAACGCGATCGCCGGCTGGCGGCGCATCCTCGGCGTGCTGGACACCCCCGCCGACGTGGCCGACCCGGAGGACGGCGTGGTGCTGCCGCGCGGCCCGATCGCGGTGGCCTTCGAGGAGGTCGGCTTCCACTACCCGGAAGGCCCGCCGGTGCTGCACGAGGTCAGCGCGGCCATCCCGCCGCGCAGCAGGATCGCGGTGGTGGGGGAGACCGGCTCCGGCAAGACCACCTTCGCCAAGCTGCTCACCCGGCTGATGGACCCCACCGGCGGCCGGATCACCGTGGACGGCGTGGACCTGCGCCAGGTGAGGTTCTCCTCGCTGCGCGAGCGCATCGTGATGGTGCCGCAGGACGGCTTCCTGTTCGACTCCACGCTGGCGGAGAACATCCGGTTCGGCCGCCCCGAGGCCACCGACGAGGAGATCACCGCGGCGCTCGGCGAACTGGGTCTGGCCGACTGGCTGGAGGGCCTGCCGTACGGGCTGCGCACGCCGGTCGGGCAGCGCGGGGAGTCGCTGTCGGCGGGGGAGCGGCAACTGGTCGCGCTGGCCCGCGCCTACCTGGCCGACCCGGACCTGCTGCTGCTGGACGAGGCCACCTCGGCGGTGGACCCGGCCACCGAGGTACGGCTGGCCCGTGCCCTGGAGGGCGTCACCCGGGGCCGCACGGCCATCTCCATCGCGCACCGCCTCTCCACGGCCGAGGCCGCCGACGAGGTGATCGTCTTCGAGCACGGCCGGATCGTGCAGCGCGGCCCGCACGCCGAACTGGTGGCCGAGCCGGGCGTCTACGCCGACCTGCACGCCTCCTGGACCACGGCCACCACCAGCGCCACCACCAGCGCTAGTAGCGCGACGCCTCGCCCGTGATCCGCTGGGCCAGCCAGATCGGCAGCACGCTCAGCACGATCAACGCCGCCGCGACCACGTTCACCACCGGCGCCTGGTTGGGCCGGAACAGGTTCTCGAAGATCCAGATGGGCAGGGTGCGCACCCCGGCGCCCGCCGTGAACGTGGTCACGATGATCTCGTCGAAGGAGAGCGCGAAGGACAGCAGCCCCCCGGCCAGCAGCGCCGAGCGCATCATCGGAAAGGTGACCAGGCGGAACGTGGTGAAGGTGTCCGCGCCCAGGTCGGCCGAGGCCTCCTCGATGGAGACGCCGAGCCGCCGCAGCCGGGCCAGCACGTTGTTGTAGACGGTCACCACGCAGAAGGTGGCGTGCCCGACGATCACGGTGAACAGCCCGAGCGGGACCCCCAGCACCGAGTGGAAGGTGTTGCTCAGCGCGATCCCGGTGACGATGCCGGGCAGCGCGATCGGCAGCACGATCAGCAGGGAGACCGTCTGCCGACCGAAGAAGGCGTACCGCTGCACCGCGAAGGCCGCCATGGTGCCCAGCAGCAGCGCGATCGCGGTGGCCCCGAGAGCGGCCTGCACCGAGGTCCACAGCGCCTCCCGCATGCCGGTGGAGCGCCAGGCCGCCCCCCACCAGTCCAGGGTCAGCCCGGGGGGCGGCCAGCCGAAGGTCCGGTCGGCGTTGAAGGAGTTGACCACCACCACGGCCAGCGGCAGGTAGATCACGGCCAGCCCGGCCCCCAGCGCGGTCCAGAGGGCGGCTCGGGCCGTACGGGACAGGTTCACAGGTTCTCCAGGGCTCCGGTCCGGCGTACCGCCGACAGGTAGACCAGCATGATGAGCACCGGCACGGTGGCCACGGCCGCCGCGAACGGCAGGTTGTTGGCGGCGCCGATGTTGTCGTAGACCACGTTGCCGATCAGCTGCGAACTGCCGCCGACGATCTTCACGGTGATGTAGTCGCCCAGCGAGAGCGAGAACGTGAAGATCGACCCGGCCACCACGGCCGGGAAGGTGAGCGGCCAGACGACCGTGCGGAAGGTCCGCCACGGCCGGGCCCCCAGGTCCCCGGCCGCGTCCAGCAGGGAGTTGGGCAGCCGCTCCAGGCCCGCGTAGATGGGCAGGATCATGTACGGCAACCACAGGTAGGACAGGGTCAGGATGGTCGCGCCCAGCCCGTACCCCCAGCCCAGGATGCCCTCGGAGGACAGCAGCACCCGCCAGGCGTACGCCTTGACCAGGTAGGACGCCCAGAGCGGGGTGAGCACCGCGATGACCAGCCAGCGCTGGGTCCTGGGGGAGGCCAGCTTGGCCATCGCGAAGGCCATCGGGAAGGCCACCACCAGGTCGATCAGCGTCACCGCCGCCGCCACCCCGAGGGAACGGAGCGCGACCGTCCGGTACACCTCACCGGTCACCAGATCCTGGAAGTTCGACCAGGTGAACGTGCGGATCAGGTTCCCGGTGAAGGTGTCGGTGGACCAGAAGGCGGTCACCAGCAGCGCGGCCAGGGCGCCCAGATAGGCCAGCCCCAGCCACGCCATCGGCGCCGACAGCAGCAGCGACAGCCGTACCCCGGCGTGCCGGTGCAGGAAGGTGGCCAGTCGCCGCCTCATCAGCTCTTATCCCTTGATCTCGGTCCAGGCCCGGGTCCACTCGGCGTAGTCCTTGCAGGTCACGTCGGTGCGGCCGTCCAGGCACTGCGGGATGGGGGTGGTCCAGTAGTAGACCTTCGAGAAGTAGTCCTCGTCGGTGGCGTGGAAGGTGTCGCAGTGCTTGGGGTCGGCCGTCTCGGCGCACGACTTGGCGTTGGACGGCGCCTCGCCGAACCACTCGGCGACCTGGGCGTTGGCCTTGGGGGAGATGATCCAGTCCAGCCACTTGTAGGCGCAGTTGGGGTGCTTGGCGTTGGCGGCCACCATCCAGGTGTCCGACCAGCCGGTCGCGCCCTCCTTGGGCAGCGTCACCTCCACCGGCGCCTGGTCGGCCTGCGCCAGGTTGGCGATCACCTGCCAGGTGGTGCCCACCACGGTGTCGCCCGCCTTGAAGGCCTGGATCTCCTTGGTGTAGTCCGACCAGTACTCGCCGATGATGGTGCGCTGCTGCTTGAGCAGGTCCACGGCGGCCTGGAACTGGGTGTCGTCCAGCGCGTACGGGCTCTTGATGCCCAGTTCGGGCTTGGTGGCCATCAGGTAGACGGCGGCGTCGGCGATGTAGATGGGCGAGTCGTAGGCGGTCACCGACCCCTTGTACGGCGAGTTGGGGTCGAACACCACGCCCCAGGAGTCGGGGGCCGGGCTGACCTTGTCGGTCCGCCACATCAGCAGGTTGGCGCCGCGGCCGTGCGGAACCCCGTAGGAGACGCCGTTCACCGAGTTCCACGGCCGGTCCTTCAGGCCCGCGAAGACGTCGGCGTAGTTGGGGATCAGCGCGGTGTTGACCGGGGCCACGTTGCCGGCCGCGATCAGGCGGAGCGAGGCGTCGCCGGAGGCGGAGACGGCGTCGTACTCGCCGGTCTTCATCAGGTTGACCATCTCGTCGGAGGTGCCGGCCACCTTGGTGTTCACCTGGCAGCCCGTGGTCGACTCGAACTCGGTCACCCAGTCCACCTTGGGATCGCTGGAGCCGTCCTCCACATACCCGGCCCAGGCGACCAGGTTGACCTGGCCCTCGCCGGCGCCGAGGGACTGCAGGGCCTCGATCTTGGGCGGGGTGAAGCCGCTGGAGCCGGGGGCGGGGGCGGCCGTGCCGGTGGGTTCGGTGGACCCGCAGGCGGCGGCCAGCGCGAGCGCTGCGACGGCGGTAAGGGTACGGGAGAGCCTTCGGGGGGTTGATCGCATGCTGACTCCTTGTTAGACGATCGCGAACTCGTGGCGGCGGTGCCACACGAGCCGGACCCTGGTACCGCGCAGGCCCATCACGTCCATGGACGAGACCTGCAGGTTCTGCTGGAGGGCGATGAGCCGCCCGCCCGCGTCCAGATCCACCACGAACCGGGTGGCGGGCCCCGCGTACACGACCTCGCTGACCAGGCCGGTGGCGCTGTGCTCGCCGTCCCCGACGGGTTCCTCCGGCGCGGCCACCCGCAGCTTCTCCGGCCGCACGCTGAAGGTCCCCTCCTTGCCCAGTACGGCCTGGGCCGCCGCACCGGAGATCAGGTTGGAGGTGCCGACGAACCCGGCCACGAACGCGCTCGCCGGTCGCTCGTACACCTCGGCGGGGCTGCCGATCTGCTCGATCCGGCCGGCGTTGAAGACCGCGACGCGGTCGCTCATGGTCAGCGCCTCCTCCTGGTCGTGGGTGACGAACACGAAGGTGATGCCGACCTCGCGCTGGATGGCCTTCAGCTCGACCTGCATCTCCTCGCGGAGCTTGAGGTCGAGGGCGCCGAGCGGCTCGTCGAGCAGGAGCACGCGGGGGCGGTTGACCAGGGCCCTGGCCAGGGCGACCCGCTGGCGCTGGCCGCCGGAGAGCTGGGCGGGGCGGCGTTTCTCGAACCCTTCCAGCCGGACCGAGGCGAGCGCTTCTAACGCGCGTTCCCGGCGGTTCGGGACCTTTTTCACGCGCAGGCCGTACTCCACGTTCTCCAGGACGGACATGTGGGGGAACAGCGCGTAGTCCTGGAAGACGGTGTTGACGTCGCGTTCGAAGGGGGCCAGCCGGGTCACGTCCCGGCCGCCGAGTTCCACGGTCCCGGCGGTCGGGGTCTCGAATCCGGCGATCAGCCGCAGCACGGTCGTCTTGCCCGAGCCGGACGGGCCGAGCATCGCGAAGAACTCGCCGTCGGCGACGTCCAGGTCCACTCCCGCGACCGCTTCGACGCTCCCGAAGCTCTTGCGCAGCCCGCGCAGGGCTACCGCTTGGTCAGCCATGAACTTAAACATATGGTGTTAAATGTTTCGCAACAAGACACGATCCGGTATCACAGGGGTTAACGAGAAAGGCGTGACCTGGACCCGTGCGGCCAGGGCGGCTGCTCGTTGCTGAAAGTGGTCGACGGGGAGGGCAAGCGGATGAACACGGCGCGGCTGGCCGTCTTCGCGCCCGTCGACAGCACCGCCCGGGTGGAGGCCGTGGTCCGCCGCCTCACCGACGCCATCGCGCTCGGCCTGCTCACCGACGGCGAGCAGCTGCCCAGCGAGGCCGAACTCGCCGCCCAGCTGGGCGTCTCCACGGTCACCCTGCGGGAGGCGCTGATGGCGTTGCGCCAGCAGGGCCTGGTGGAGACCCGGCGCGGCCGCGGCGGCGGCAGCTTCGTGCGCGCCCCCGACTCCCTCGACGTCGGCGTACGGCTGCGCGCCTACGCCGTCGACGAACTCCGTGACCTCGGCGACCACTACGCGGCCATCGCCGGGGCCGCCGCCCGGCTGGCCGCCCAGCGGGCCCTGCCCTCGGACCTGGCGCCGCTGCGCCGCTCCCTGGCCGAGATGGCCACCGCCGACTGGGACGGCCGCCTGCGCCGCCTGGACGGGCGGTTCCGGGTCGAGGTGGCCGCCGCCTCCCAGTCCGCGCGACTCACTCAGGAAGAGATCCGGTTACAGGCTGACATCGGACCGTTGCTGTGGCTTTCCCGGGACGAGCGGCGGGGGCACGATGAGATGTCGGTGCGGCGGCTGCTCGACCAGCACCAGACCCTCGTCGAGGCCATCGCGGCCGGCGACGGCGACCGGGCCAGGGCGCTGGCGGAGCGGCACGTGCAGGACGCGATGGATCACCTCATCGAGCTTCGGCTGCGCCTTCAGGAGTAGTACATGACCAGCACAGTGTCGACCAGTGCAGGGTCGACGGCGCAGGTGGGCACGGCCGTCGCCAGGGTCGCCCAGCTGACCGACCAGGTGTACGCCGCCCTCCGCGAGGTCCGCGACGCCACGGTGACCGCGCTCCGGGACTCCCTCGGAGCCGCGCCCGCGCCGGTGGTGGCCGACCTGGCGGCGCTGCGGCCGCTGCTCTGGCGGCGGCTCGGCGCGCTCATCGCCGGGATCGGGTTCATCGCCGCGCCCGGGCTGCTCGCGGACGCGCCCTGGTACCTCGAATGGTGGCAGGAGAACCCGTCCGGGCGGCCGGTGCAGCTGCTGCGCGACCTGGACCCCTCCTCCAGCGCGTTCTACGACTACACCCACTGGGACTGGTACACCGGGCCGCAGGCAGGGGTGGAGCACACCATCTGCGGGCCCTACGTGGACTACCTCTGCACCGACGAGTACTCGCTGACCCTGTCGGTGCCCGTCACCGTCTCCGGCGCCTTCCTCGGCGTGGCCGCCGCCGACGTCTTCGTCCGCCGCTTCGAGGCCGCCGTGCTTCCCGCGCTCCGTGAGATCCCCGGACCGGCCTTCCTGACCAACGCGGAAGGCCGGGTGGTCGCCTCCACCACGGCGCGCTGGATCACCGGCGCCGCCTACCGGGGGGCTCCTGGATTCACCGCCCATCCCATCCGCGACCTGCCGTTGTCGCTGGTGGCGGCCGATACGTGAGGCATGATGGGGGACATGTCCCTTGATCAGAAGATCGCCGGCCGGTTGAAGCGCAATCCCGACGGGCTGGTGCCCGCCGTCGTCCAGCAGTACGACACCGGGGAGGTGCTGATGCTCGCGTGGATGGACGACGAGGCCCTGCACCGCACGCTCACCACCGGCCGGGCCACCTACTGGTCGCGGAGCCGGGGGTCGTACTGGGTGAAGGGCGACACCTCGGGGCACGTCCAGTGGGTCAAGCACGCCGCTCTCGACTGCGACGGTGACACCATCCTGCTCCAGGTCGATCAGGTGGGGGCGGCCTGTCACACCGGGGACCGTACGTGCTTCGACGCGGACCCCCTCGAAGTGTCGGGGTGAAGGGCATGGCGGTTCGAGGTGAGGTGAGCGCGGACACCACGCCGTCCCGTGGCGGGCGGGAGATGGCGGTCTGGCTGGTGGTGTGCGCGGCGGGGGCCGGTCTGGCGTGGCTGGCCGCCGGGCGGGACTGGGGTCTGCCGGCCGCCGGCGCCGTCACCGTCAACCGGCCGGTGGCGGCGCTCACCGGTGACGAGGTCGCCGCGTGGCTCACCCCGGTCGCGCTCGCGGCCCTGGCCGGGTGTGTCGCGGTACTGGCCACGCGCGGTGTCTGGCGGTCCGTCGTGGGCGTGCTGGTGGCGCTCTGCGGGGCCGGCGTGGTGGCGGCGGGGCTCCAGGCGTACGGGACGGCGGTGCTCGATCGCACGTACTGGCCGGTGGCCGCCGTCGCCGGCGGGGCGCTGCTGCTCGTGGGCGGCCTGGTCACGGCCCTGCGGGGGCGGCGCTGGGCGGGCATGTCCGCCCGGTACTCGCGAACCCCCGACGACTCGGCGCCCTCGGCCCGCCGCCTCTGGGACGCCCTCGACGAGGGGCTGGACCCCACCGCCGAACAAGAGGACCATCGGTGACGGGCGGGAACGCTGGTCACAAATCGTCCACAAATTGAGCGACAAGCCCAAGTAATTCCAGGCAATCGCTAGGCTGCGCCCCGCACCTCTCACGATGACCGCTAGGAGTCATTCACATGAGTTACGGGAACCAGCCAGGCGACACCGGGGACCAGCCGCCCGGCTACGGCCAGCAGCCAGGCTACGGCGGCCAGCAGCCCGGCTATGGCCAGCCCGGTTACGGCCAGCCCGGCTACGGGGACCAGCCGGGCTACCCCCAGCAGCCCGGTTACGGCCAGCAGCCTGGCTACGACCCCTACGGCCAGCAGGGTTACACCCAGCCCAGCGGCTACGACCAGTCCTACCAGCAGCCCGGTTACCAGCAGCCCGGTTACCAGGCCTACGGCTACGCCCCCCAGCCGTCCCGCCCCACCAACGGCCTGGCCGTGGCCTCCCTCGTCATGGGCATCGTCGGCCTCCTCCTCTGCGGCGTGACCAGCATCCTCGGCGTGATCTTCGGCCACATCGCCCTCAGCCGGATCAAGGACAGCGGCGAGGAAGGCCGCGGCATGGCCGTGGCGGGCCTCGTCACCTCCTACATCACCATCGCCCTCTGGATCATCCTCTGGCTGATCCTCGGCAGCACCATCCTCGCCCTGATCGGTCTCGCCGAATCCATGCCCACGGACTACCAGTACTGAGCCGTCCGCCGCGCCTCCGGCGCGGCGGACAGGGGGCCGGGGGCTGATCGCCCGCGGAGTAGGGTGACGGCGTGGAGGCTGGTCCGGGGGTGAAGGGGCGGCGGCTGCGGGGGTTGGTCGCGCCTGGGGGAGTGGCCGGGATCGGGCTGGCGGCTTGGGCCTATGTATCGGCCGTCGATCCGAATTCGCCGGGACGCTATCCGACATGTCCGCTTTTTGCGGTAACGGGGCTTTACTGTCCCGGGTGCGGGAGTTTGCGGGCCGTTTATGCGTTGAGCCACGGGGATGTCGGGGCGGCGCTGGGGCTTAATCCATTGTTTGTGGTGATGCTTCCGGTTCTCGTGTACGTGTGGGGGATTTGGGTTGTGGGGGTTTGGCGGGGTAAGGGGGTGCGGAGTGTGTTGATGCACCCTGTGGTGGTTTGGGGGAGTGTGGGGGTCGTTATGGCGTACTGGATTGTGCGGAATCTGCCTTTTGGGCGGTTCCTCGCGCCGTGACGGGGGCCCGATGGCGGGGCAAGGTCGGGAAGGCCGATACCATCGGCAGGGCACGGCGGGGCGGCGCCCCGTGGGGCGCAGTCGATCCGGTAGTCCACATCGGAGGGATCCGAACCACGTGAGCGAGCGTAGCGAGCGAGCAGGCCTTGACCGCTTGGCGGGCCGTACGCCCACGACCGGGGAGGTCCGATGAGCGTTCTGGACGAGATTCTTGAGGGGGTCCGGGAGGACCTCGCCGAGCGGCAGAAGGACGTGTCGATCGAGGACCTCAAGCGGCGCGCCGAACGTGCCCCCGCCCCTCGTGACGTGCTCGCGGCGCTGGGCGGCGACCGGGTCTCGGTGATCGCCGAGGTGAAGCGGTCCAGCCCGTCCAAGGGCGCGCTCGCCGCCATCGCCGACCCGGCCGCGCTGGCCGCCGACTACGAGGCCGGTGGCGCGCACGTGATCAGCGTGCTCACCGAGCGGCGCCGGTTCGGCGGCAGCCTCGCCGACCTGGCCGACGTCCGGGCCAGGGTGGACGTGCCCGTGCTCCGCAAGGACTTCATCGTCAGCTCCTACCAGCTCTGGGAGGCCCGGGCCTACGGCGCGGACCTGGCCCTGCTGATGGTGGTCTCGCTGGAGCAGGAGGCGCTGGTCTCGCTGATCGAGCGGGCCGAGTCGATCGGGCTGACCCCGCTGGTCGAGGTGCACACCGAGGAGGAACTGGAGCGTGCCGTCGCGGCCGGGGCCAAGGTCATCGGTGTGAACGCGCGCGACCTGAAGACCCTCCAGGTGGACCGGGAAGTGTTCGCCAAACTCGCCCCCAAGATCCCGGACGGGATCATCAAGATCGCTGAATCGGGTGTGCGCGGGCCGCACGACCTGCTCGCCTACGCCCGGGCCGGGGCGGACGCGGTGCTGGTCGGGGAGAGCCTGGTCACCGGCAAGGACCCCAGGTCCGCCGTCAACGACCTGGTCACCGCCGGCGCGCACCCCTCATCCCGCCAGGAGCGGCAGCAGTAGCCGCAGGGGCGGGCTCGAACAGACCACGGAGACCACCAATGACTGAGGGAACTGTCCTGACCCCGGGCGATCTCACCGGGATCGGCGCCCACGACACCGCCGAGCGCGGTAAGTTCGGCGTCTTCGGCGGCAGGTTCGTGCCGGAGGCGCTGATTCCGGCCCTGGACGAGGTCGCCGCCGTCTACGAGAAGGCCAGGACCGACATCGCGTTCATCCGCGAGTTCGACCACCTGCTCCGCACGTACGCGGGCCGCCCCACCACCCTCACCGAGGTGCCGCGCTTCGGCGAGCAGGCGGGCGGCGCCCGGATCGTGCTCAAGCGCGAGGACCTCACCCACACCGGCGCCCACAAGATCAACAATGTGCTCGGCCAGGCGCTGCTCACCAAGCGGCTGGGCAAGACCCGGGTGATCGCCGAGACCGGCGCCGGGCAGCACGGCGTGGCCACCGCCACCGCCGCCGCGCTGATGGGCCTGGAGTGCGTCATCTACATGGGCGCGGTGGACTGCGAGCGGCAGGCACTCAACGTGGCCAGGATGAAGCTGCTCGGCGCCACCGTGGTGCCGGTCACCAACGGCAGCCAGACCCTCAAGGACGCCATCAACGAGGCCTTCCGCGACTGGGTCACCAACGTGGACTCCACCCACTACCTGTTCGGCACCGTGGCGGGGCCGTACCCGTTCCCCGGCATCGTGCGGGACTTCGCGCGGATCATCGGGGTCGAGGCGCGCCGCCAGATCCTGGAGCTGACCGGGCGGCTACCGGACGCGGTCTGCGCCGCCGTCGGCGGCGGGTCCAACGCGATCGGCATCTTCCACGCCTTCCTCGAGGACCAGGACGTCCGGCTGCACGGCTACGAGGCGGGCGGCAGGGGCCTGGAGACGGGCGAGCACGCGCTCACCCTCACCGCGGGTTCGATCGGCGTGCTGCACGGCTCGCGCACCTACGTGCTGCAGGACGAGGAGGGCCAGACCATCGAGTCCCACTCGATCTCGGCGGGTCTGGACTATCCGGGCGTCGGCCCGGAGCACGCCTGGCTCAAGGACAGCGGGCGCGCCACCTACCACGGCATCACCGACGCCGAGGCGATGGACGCGTTCTCGCTGCTGGCCCGCACCGAGGGCATCATCCCGGCGATCGAGTCCTCGCACGCGCTGGCCGGAGCCCTCAAACTGGGCCGTGAGCTGGGCCCCGACACGACCATCCTGGTCAACCTCTCGGGGCGCGGCGACAAGGACATGGGCACGGCGATGAAGTACTTCAACCTCTGAGGTCTGACCGATATGACGACACTTGCCGCGGTATTCGACAAGGCCCGCTCGGAGAACCGCGCCGCCCTGGTGGGCTACCTGCCCGCCGGGTTCCCGACCAAGGAAGGCGCGGTGGCCGCCGCCTCCGCCATGGTGGCGGCCGGCTGCGACGTGATCGAGATCGGCCTGCCGTACTCGGATCCGCTGATGGACGGGCCGACCATCCAGGACGCGGTGCACCGCTCGCTGCTGAACGGCACCCGGATCGCCGACGTGCTCCGCACCGTGGAGGGCGTGGCCGCGACCGGGGCGGCGACCCTGGTCATGACGTACTGGAACCCCATCGACCGGTACGGGGCCGAGCGGTTCGCCCGGGCGCTGGCGGACGCGGGCGGGGTGGGGACGATCACCCCGGACCTGACGCCCGAGGAGGCCGGGCCGTGGCGGGAGGTCAGCCGGGAGGCGGGCCTGGACACCGTCTTCCTGGTGGCGCCCAGCTCCACCGAGGAGCGCATCGGCGTCGTCGCCGAGTGCTGCACCGGGTTCGTGTACGCCGCCTCGCTGATGGGCGTCACCGGCGCCAGGGAGGCGGTCGGCAGCGCCGCTGAAGGCCTGGTCAAGCGCACCCGCGCGCACACCACGCTCCCGGTCTGCGTCGGCCTCGGGGTCGGCACCGGCGCCCAGGCCGCCGAGGTGGCGGCGTACGCGGACGGCGTGATCGTCGGCTCGGCCTTCATCCGCCGCCTGCTGGACGCCCCCGACGAGGCCGCCGGTCTTTTCGCGGTCCGCGAACTCGCCGCCGAGCTCGCCGCCGGGGTGCGCCGCTGATCTACGCCTACGGAACGGCCGGTCCCCGCGCGGGATCGGCCGTTCTGCGTCTTGTACAGGGCTCGTTCGGCGGGCGTACACGTCTTATCGGGCGCTTATACGGGCCATGATGAGCTGACTGCCATAGGTTCGGGACCGGTGCCGCGTGGGCGGCACGGCAAAGGAGACCTCAGGTGGCATCGGACAGTCACGCATTCAGGTGGTCACTATCCGCTCCGGTGGCGGTACCCTGGGTGACGACTCTGGCCCGGCTGGTGCTCGGCGGCGTGCTCATCGTCGCGGGCTGGCTCAAGATCGGCACGCCCGCCCTCTCGGTGCAGGCGGTCAAGGCCTACGAGCTGCTGCCGGACGGGGTCGCCACGGCCGTGGGGTACGGCCTGCCCATTCTGGAGATCGTCGTCGGAGCGCTGCTTGTGCTGGGCCTGCTCACCCGCTTCTCGGCGGTGGTGGCCGGGCTGCTCATGCTCGCCTTCGTGGTCGGCATCGCCTCGGCCTGGGCGCGGGGGCTGCGCATCGACTGCGGCTGCTTCGGCGGGGACGGCACGCTGGCCGCCGGTCAGGAGCCCGCCTACCTCGCGGAACTGCTCCGGGACGCGGGGCTGGTGCTCTGCGCGGCCTGGGCGGCCTGGTTCCCGCCCGGGCGGCTGGCGCTCGACTCCCTGCTGGGTCTGACGCCCCCGGACGACGACGACCTTCTGGACGATTCTCAGGAGAAGGAGAACGAGTGATGAGCAAGGGTGCGCGGTCCGCCGCGGCGCGCGAACGGATCGCGGCGCAGCGGCAGGCGGACCGCAAGCGGGACCGGCGCCGCCGCCTGGCAACCATCGCAGGCGTGGCGGTGGTGGCCGTGGCCGCGGTCGGCTTCGGCTCCTGGTACGCCGCCTCCCAGGACACGGCCGAGGCGCCCCGGCAGGGGCTCGCCCCGACCACCGTCAACTCCGACGGCTCGGTCACCATGGCGCAGGCAGGGGTGGAGTCCCCGGTGCTGGACGTGTTCGAGGACTTCCAGTGCCCGGCCTGCAAGTCCATGGAGGACAGCAGCGGGTCCACGATCCGGAACCTGGCCGCCGAGGGCAAGGCCAAGGTGGTCTACCACCCGATCACGATCTTCCCGCAGGAGCCGACCAGGTCCAACTCGATCCGGGCGGGGGCGGCGGCCCGGTGCGTCACCGACGGCGCCCAGTGGGTGGCCTTCCACGACAAGCTCTTCCAGGAGCAGCCGCCGGAGACCGTGGAGGGCTTCCGGCTGAACGACCTGGTCTCCTGGGGTAAGTCGGCCGGGGTCACCGCGCCCGATTTCGCGGACTGTGTCACCACGCAGCGGAAGGCCAAGGCGCAGGAGCAGTTCTCGACGACCACGATGCGGCAGCAGAAACTGACCGGCACGCCGACCGTCAAGCTGAACGGCAAGGAACTCGGCAACGAGACGATCTTCGTTCCGGCCAAGCTGCGGCAGGCCGTACAAGCTGCGGCTCAGTGAGCGGAATGACCGTTCTGTGGCCTGGAATGCCCGCTCCATTACGGTCGACCGTACCCGAGTGCCTCACGGAGGCGGTAGCGTCCTGTGACATGCCCCTCGCCTACATTCCCAGCCCGTCGCAGGGGGTCTGGAATCTCGGACCGATCCCCATCCGGGCCTACGCGCTGTGCATCGTGCTCGGCGTGGTCGCCGCCGTCTGGATCGGTGAGCGCCGGTGGCGCGCCCGTGGCGGACAGCCCGGCACCATCACCGACCTCGCCGTCTGGGCCGTGCCGTTCGGCCTGGTCGGCGGCCGGCTGTACCACGTCATCACCGACTGGCAGCTGTACTTCGGCGCCGACGCGCCCAACCGGCCGATCGACGCGCTCTACATCTGGAAGGGCGGCCTCGGCATCTGGGGGGCGATCGCGCTCGGCGCGGTCGGCGTCTGGATCGCCTGCCGCCGGCGCGGTATCTCGTTCCTGGCGGTGGCCGACACGCTGGCGCCCGGCATCGCCGTCGCCCAGGGCATCGGACGCTGGGGCAACTACTTCAACCAGGAGTTGTTCGGCGGGCCCTGCGACTACTCCTGGTGCCTCCAGATCGACCCGGGCCGTCCCGGCACGGTGCCCGGCGTCGAGACCTACCACCCGACCTTCCTGTACGAGTCGCTCTGGGACTTCGCGCTGGCGGGCGTGCTGATCCTGGTCGGGGCGCGGTTCTCGCTCCGGCATGGGCGGCTCTTCGCGCTGTACGTCGCGGGGTACACGGTCGGGCGGTTCTGGATCGAGGGGCTGCGGGTGGATCCGGCGCACGAGATCCTCGGGCTGCGGCTCAACCAGTGGACCTCGGTGGTGATCTTCCTGGGGGCGGTGGCGTACTTCTGGCTGACCAGGAACAAGACGACCGAGGAGATCATCGTTCCGGCCGGGGCCGAGAGCCACGACCCCGCGCACGGTCCCGAACAGGCCGAGGACGACGAACTCGCGACGGCCACCGAGCCGTCCGCCGCGGCCCCCGGCGAGACCGGGGATTCCGCCGGATCCTCTGATTCCTCGGATTCCGCCGAGTCCGCTGATTCCGGCCGTGACACCGGCGACGGCGACGCCGACCGTGACAAGGCCGCCTCCGGAGTTTCCGGGGAGGAGGCCGGCCAGCGATGACGGCCGCCTCCACCCGGCCGGGCTCGCCGCGATGAGCGAGCCCGGCCCTAGATCGACCATCGGGGCAGACCACACATGACCACCCCCCGGAAACGCCGCTCACCGTCCCGCTCAGAACGCCCGGCACACCCGGAACCTTCGAGCTACTGGGCCACGTCAGAAGGCCCGGACCGTTCGGGACCTTCGGGCCAATGGGCCACTTCGGAAGGCTCGGACCGTTCGGGACCTTCGGGCCACTGGCCGGGCCCAGGTCACCCGAACCGTTCGGAGCCTTTGGGGCGCTGGGCTGGACCAGAAGGTCCCGAACGGTCCGAGCCTTCGGACTATTGGGCTGGGTCGGAAGGTTCGGAGCCTTCGGGCCGTCGGGCCGGTCCGGGAGATCCGGAGCGCTCGGAGTCTTCGGGTCGTCGGGCCGGTTCTGGAGATTCGGGGCGTTCGGGACGCCTGGCTCAGTCCGGTCGAATGGGGCGCTCCGAGCGGGCTGCTCGCGCGGAACGTCCCGCTCGGTCTGAGCGAGCCGCCCGTCCGCCTCAGAACGACCGCTGGAGCGAGACCCGTCTCGCCGAGCTGGGCCTGACCCCCGTCCAGCAGAAGGTGCTGCTCGGTATGGGCGGAGTGGCCGGGCTGCTGGTCGTGGCGCTGCTGCTCATCTTCCTGGTGGACGCGGTCAACGGCACCTCGGCCGCTCCCAGCGAGGCCGGGGCGGGTTCGGCCATCGGCCAGGCCCGCCCGGAGGACTACCGCGCCTGGCCGTCCCTGAAGCAGTTCGAGCCGATCGCCGACCGTACGGCCGACGCCAAGCCGCTCACCGCGGAAGAGATCTTCAACGTCCGCACGGTGAAAGCCGGAAAGCAGTCGCTGAAGCTCACCCAACGGCAGCTGGACGCCGACTGCGCGGCCGTGCTCTGGGGCGAGGAACTGATCGACCAGGTCGCCGACGCGGGCTGCACCCAGGCCGTGCGCGGCCTGTTCACCAGCTCCGACGGCGTCTACATCGCCCAGTTCACCCTGCTCAACCTCGCCGACGCGGAAGCCGCCAACACCCTGGTCACCCGCCTGGAGTCCCTGCACCGAGGCGGCTGGGTCCTCCCCCTCCAACCCGACCAGGCCCCCTTCTCCGGCTACACCGAGGCCAGCGGCCACGCCATGGGCCACTACGCGGGCCTCGTCTGGGTAGGCCGCAAAGACGGCGCCGAACCCGAAACCGGCGACGACTTCGTCTCCCTCAACCTGGCCGCCCGCGAATCCGAGAAAGCCGTCTACCGCCGCGTAGTAGCCGTCACCGGCCCCACCCCACCCCCAACAAGCTGACCACCCAGCCGACCATGTGATTGCGACGATCAACCGCCCCGTCGGAAGCCAGGTCCGGACCCAAAGGATCAACGAGGGTGGGGCTTCCACGGCAACCATCCATCCCGGCGGAGCCGAGTCCGGACCCGGAAGGTCAAGCAGGTAGGTGCGTGGGAACCTTACGGCAATCAAGCTCGCTACGTGGGGCGGTGCCCTACCGTCCCGGCGGAGCCGGGCCCGGACCCGGAGGGGCCAAACGGGTGAGTGGGTGGGAGTCCCACGGTAATCAAACGTCCCCCGGTTTCTGTCGGAATCACACTACGGCCCCGGCAGATATCGGGGTCAGGTTCCCATCGAGGTGACAGGGGCCAAACGGTAGTGTGTTCGATGTGAGCCTGGTGGTGCAGGTGAAACTGCGGCCGACGCCCGAGCAGGCGGTGGCGCTGGAGGCAACCCTGCACGCGGCCAACCGGGCCGCGGATCTGGTATCGCAGATCGCGTTCACCCAGGGCTGCTTCCGCAACTTCGACCTGCGCAGGCACACCTACGATCAGATCAAGGCCGACTTCGGGCTGGCCGCCCAGGCGGCCCAGCACGTGATCAAGAAGGTCGCCGACGCCTACCGCACCCTGCACGCCAACCTGGCCGACGGGAACCTGGGCAGGCCGGGATCGGCGCGGCGGGTCAAGGCGGAGAGCAAACCGATCACCTTCCGCGTTGGCGCTGCCCAGCCCTACGACGACCGGTGCCTGTCCTGGCAGCTCCAGGCTCGCACGGTGTCGATCTGGACCGTGGCCGGCCGGCTGCGCGGGATCGCCTTCACCGCCTCGGCCGACCAGGTGGCGATGCTGACCGCCCACCGGCGTGGTGAGTCGGACCTGGTCCGCCGCGACGGCTCCTGGTACCTGATCGCCACCTGCGTGCTTCCCGAGGTCGCGGTCACCGCCCCGGATGGCTTCCTGGGGGTGGATCTGGGCATCGCCAACATCGCCACCACCAGCGACGGCATGCGCCACAGCGGCAAGGGCCTGAACGCGGTCCGCCGCCGACATCGCCTGCTGCGCCGCCGGTTGCAGGCCAAGCAGACCAAGTCCGCCAAGCGGCTGCTCAAACGCCGGGCCCGCAAAGAGGCCCGGTTCGCCGCGAACCTCAACCATGTGATCGCCAAGCAGATCGTGACCGAGGCAGAACGCACCTGTCGCGGCATCGCCCTGGAAGACCTCCAGGGCATCCGCGAGAGGGTACGGCTTCGCAAGTCCCAGCGGGTCACACTGCACGCCTGGAGCTTCCACCAGTTGGGAGGCTTCATCACCTACAAGGCGGCCCGCCGGGGAGTCGCCGTGATCCATGTGGATCCGGCCTACACCTCCCAGCAGTGCTCGGCTGCGGGCACGTCGACAAGAAGAACCGGCCGGACCGGGACAGATTCTCCTGCACGTCGTGCGGCTTCGCTGAGCACGCCGACGTCAACGCAGCCCGCAACATCGCCTCACGCGGCGTAGTGGGCTGGGCAGTGAGTCACGCTGCCGACGACGCGGACTGAACCGTCGAGGCCATCGACGGCAAGGAACTGCAGCTCGGTCGTTCACGGCCGAGAAGCTGACTAGGATCTGGCCTTATGCGTTGGATCGCTGCGGTGCTTGTGGCCGCTGTGGTGGGGGTGGCGTGTTCCGGGGCTCCGGAGGGGCCGCGGCCGAAGGTTTTTCGGGGGGAGCCTAGTTCGGCGATTTATGAGCCGATTGGGAGTCGGGCGGTTGATTCGGCGCCGTTGACGCAGGGGGAGGTGTTCGCCCAGGAGTCGGTGGGGACCGGTGGGGTGAGCATGCGCCGCGGGCAGGTGACGGAGTCGGGGGACTGCGCGGGGGCGGTGTGGGGGAGTGCGCCGCTGGCGGGGTGTACGCAGGTGTTGCGTGCGGTTTATGCGGCTGACGGGGTCAGCGGCCAGTTCGCGATCTTCAATCTGGCTGATTCGGCCGCGGCGGATCGGCTGGCCACGGCCTTCGCCAGGGAGGCGTTCGTTCGGGTCGCTCCCGGGCAGCCACAGGTGGACGGGGGTTCCGCCCAGGTAAGAGCCCTTGGCCACTACGTGGTGGTGAGCTGGGTGGCCGCGCTCGGCGACGAGACCCCGGACCTGACCGATCCGCTGCTGGCCGTCGACTCGATCAGCCGGTTCCTGCAGACCCGCCTGCTGGCGGGCTAGCCGACAGGGACACACCGACCAGGTGCGGCAGGTCGGCCAGGCGGTGTTCCGGAAGCTCCAGGGTCGTGGCATCGGCCCAGGCCGGAATAACCGCTCTGGCCTGCTTCTTGGTGAGGCCGGTTTCGGCGATCAACCCTTCCCGCCAGGCATTGGCGGCCTTGCCGTGCGCGTTGTCAAAGATCCGGCGCACGATGCGCGCGCCGCCGGTCTCCGGCGCCGCATGCCGTACCGCACGGACGACGCCGCCCTCGACGGCGAGGGAGTAGACCGGGGCGAGCAGGGCGGCGAGACCGGCGGGCGGCTCCGCGCAGTGGAGGAGAACCTGCCGGGCCCGGGTGGCCAGCAGCAGGCGCACCGCCACCGCCTCCAGCCCGGCCGGCACGGCGATCGCCACCCGTTCCGGATCACCCGCGTACGCCTTGGCCAGCCAGGTCGAGAGCCGAACCCGAGCCACCTTCGGCAGGATCTCCCGCGGCCAGTCCCCGACCAGCACCTGAGGCGCGAACTCCTCGACCCCCAACAGATCAGATGAACCGGATACAGCCGGACGCGCGGCCGACTCCACCGCCTGCGGCCCCTGGGTATAGATCGCGGTAGCCAGCCGATCCACCCGCGAGGCCACCGCCGGCCAGGTCTTACTGGTCGGCCGGAGAACGTACAGATCGGCCGCGCTGCCGATGGCCTCCGCCCCGTGGTACCGGTTGAAGTCCGGGAACATGGCCTCGGTCACCAGATTCAGCTCCGCCAGCGCGTGCTGCACCTTCAACGCCAGCATCGGCGTACGCTCCGAGGCCCCGTAAGCCAGCAGGATCCGCCCCTGCTCACGATCACGCAGCCCTTCGGCCCCCCGAGCGGTGAACAACCCCACCCCCTCAGGCGTGTACGGCGGATCGGTGACGATCAGATCCGCCCACCCCCGAACCGACGGCGGCAACCCCAGCCGCAGATCCGCCCAGAAGGTGCGAACCCCCAGATCCTGGGCATCGATGTAGGCAAGCACCCGCTCGTCGAGATCGGCCACCGCCACCTCGGCCTCCGGGTGGACCATCCGGATCGCCAGCGAGGTCAGGTCATGGTCGCCGACACAGAGCACCCGGGCCCCCGGCAGCCAGAACCGCTCCCCGAGCAACACCGCCCGCCGCACCACGGTGTCGGCGGTGGCGGACACATGGTCGAGGGTGCGCCGCCCCCGAGGCGCCTTGACGATCAGCTCCCCGATTCGGGCCACCGTATCCCGATATATGTCCATAAGATGAGACACGGGGTCCGAAATATTCGATTCGATGCCAGTGTTGTACTGTTTGGCCTGATCGGGCCGGATTCTGAGGTGCGGGTCGCGACGCTCAAGGGGGAGCTCGCGAAGCAGCGCCTCAACGGTACGCCGCGAGGTCGCCGTCTCCCTGACCAGATCGGCCAGTGTCCACCAGCGCCCATCCGCCAGGAGGGCGACCACCTGACGGAGCCGCCTGCCATCCACTCCTGCCTGTGCAAACAGCTCCTCGATAGCCATACTCCGAACTGTATCGGCGACTCCGGCCACCCGGATCGCCCCCACCGACGGCGACTACCGAGCAGTGCGGTGAATGTCACAGCCTGATGACACCGCCCGCCGGAGGTGGGTCTTTGTGACAGTGGGGTAATCTCTAGACCACCTACAACTGCAGCAGGGCCAGCGTCGTCCCTCTGTTCCACGCAGACGATGACGACGGGAGTGATTACATGCCTGCTGCCCGCCTTGGCCGTCCTGGGGGCTTTCCCGAGCCACAGGGCCTATATGACCCCACGAACGAGCACGACGCCTGTGGCGTCGCCATGGTGGCCGACGTCCACGGCCGCCGCAGCTATGACATCGTGGCGAAGGCCCTGACCGCGCTCATCAACCTCGATCACCGGGGGGCACGGGGGAGCGAACCGGACACCGGAGACGGCGCCGGCATCCTCACCCAGATCCCGGACGAGCTCTACCGGGCGACGGTCCCCTTCACGCTCCCGGAAAAGGGCCACTACGCGGCCGGTATCGCCTTCCTCCCCTCGGACGAGCAGGCCCGCGCCGTGGCCATGCGCATGATCGAGGAGATCGCGGCCGAGGAGAACGTGACCGTGCTCGGCTGGCGCGAGGTCCCGGTGGACACCGCGCACGCCGGCCCGAGCGCCCGCGCCGTGATGCCCGCCTTCCGCCAGCTGTTCGTCTCGGCCGGCGACCTGACCGGCGTCGAGCTGGACCGGCAGGCCTTCGCCTTCCGCAAGCGCGCCGAGCACGAGGTGGACGTCTACTTCGCCTCGCTGTCCAGCCGGACCGTGGTCTACAAGGGCATGCTCACCCCGCAGCAGGTGGAGCCGTTCTTCCCCGACCTGTCCGACTCCCGGTACGACTCGGCCATCGCCCTGGTGCACTCCCGCTTCTCCACCAACACCTTCCCGTCCTGGCCGCTGGCCCACCCGTACCGGTACATCGCGCACAACGGCGAGATCAACACCGTCAAGGGGAACCGGAACTGGATGCGGGCCAGGGAGGCCATGCTCGGCACCGGCCTGATCCCCGGCGACCTGGAGCGGCTGTTCCCCATCTGCGACCCGGACGCCTCCGACACCGCCTCCTTCGACGAGACGCTGGAGCTGCTCCACCTGGGCGGCCGCTCGCTGCCGCACGCGGTGCTCATGATGATCCCGGAGGCGTGGGAGAACCACACCGAGATGGACCCGGCCCGCCGGGCCTTCTACGAGTTCCACTCCACCCTGATGGAGGCCTGGGACGGCCCCGCCTCGATCTCCTTCTCCGACGGCACCCTGGTCGGCGCGGTGCTGGACCGCAACGGCCTGCGCCCCGGCCGGTTCTACGTGACCGACGACGGCCTGGTGGTGCTGGCCTCCGAGGCCGGCGTGCTGTCCGACATCGAGCCGGAGCGGGTGGTCCGCAAGGGCCGCCTCCAGCCGGGCAAGATGTTCCTGGTCGACACCTCCCGGGGCCGGATCATCGAGGACGACGAGATCAAGGCCGAGTTGGCCGCCGCCGAGCCGTACGGGGAGTGGCTGCACGCCGGGCTCGTCCGGTTCGAGGAGCTGCCGGAGCGGGAGCACGAGCACCCGACCCACGAGGCGCTGGTGAAGCGGCAGCAGACCTTCGGGTACACCCAGGAGGAGCTGCGCATCATCCTCACCCCGATGGCGGTCACCGGCATCGAGCCGATCGGCTCGATGGGCACCGACTCCCCGGTGGCCGTGCTGAGCGAGAAGCCCCGGCTGCTCTTCGACTACTTCAGCCAGCTGTTCGCGCAGGTCACCAACCCGCCGCTGGACGCCATCCGGGAGGAGCTGGTCACCTCCCTGCAGTCCACCATCGGGCCGGAGGGCAACCTCCTCGACCCGGGCCCGGCGTCCTGCCGCCGCCTGGTGCTGCCGTACCCGGTGATCGACAACGACGAGCTCGCCAAGATCATCCACATCAACAACGAGGGCGCGCTGCCCGGCTTCCAGCCGTACGTGGTCTCCGGGCTCTTCCACGTGGGCGGCGGCGGGGACGCGCTGACCAGGCGGCTGGCCGAGATCCGCGAGGAGGTCTCCCGGGCCATCGCGGACGGGGCGCGCATCATCGTGCTCTCCGACCGCGGCTCCTCACCGGAGAAGGCGCCCATCCCGTCGCTGCTGCTCACCGGCGCGGTCCACCACCACCTGATCAGGGAGAAGTCCCGGACCCGGGTGGGCCTGGTGATCGAGACGGGCGAGGCCCGCGAGTGCCACCACATGGCGCTGCTCATCGGGTACGGCGCCAGCGCCATCAACCCGTACCTGGCCCTCGAGACGGTGGAGGACATGATCTCCACCGGGGTGCTCGCCATCGACCCGCGCAAGGCCGTCCGGAACCTGATCAAGGCGTACGGCAAGGGCGTGCTCAAGGTCATGTCCAAGATGGGCGTGTCCACCGTGGCCTCCTACACCGGAGCGCAGATCTTCGAGGCGCTCGGCCTGGGCGCCGAGGTGATCGACGAGTGCTTCACCGGCACCACCTCCCGGCTCGGCGGCGTCGGCTTCGACGTGCTGGCCAAGGAGGCCCAGCAGCGGCACCTGCGGGCCTACCCGCGGGCGGAGAACGCGCACCGGCGGCTGGAGGTGGGCGGCGAGTACCAGTGGCGGCGCGAGGGCGAGCCGCACCTGTTCAACCCGACCACCGTTTTCAAGCTGCAGCACGCCACCCGGACCCGCCGGTACGAGATCTTCAAGGAGTACACCTCCCTGGTCGACGGCCAGTCCGAGACCCTGATGACGCTGCGCGGCCTGTTCAAGCTGCGCCCGGCCGCCGCTCCCGTGCCGATCGAGGAGGTGGAGCCGGTCGAGAGCATCGTGCGCCGGTTCTCCACCGGCGCCATGTCCTACGGCTCCATCTCGATGGAGGCGCACGAGACGCTGGCCATCGCCATGAACCAGCTGGGCGCCAAGTCCAACACCGGCGAGGGCGGCGAGGACCCGGAACGCCTCCACGACCCGGCCCGCCGGTCGGCGATCAAGCAGGTGGCCTCCGGCCGGTTCGGGGTGACCAGCGAGTACCTGGTCAACGCCGACGACCTGCAGATCAAGATGGCCCAGGGCGCCAAGCCCGGCGAGGGCGGCCAGCTGCCCGGCCACAAGGTCTACCCGTGGATCGCCAAGACCCGGCACTCCACCCCCGGCGTCGGCCTCATCTCGCCGCCGCCGCACCACGACATCTACTCCATCGAGGACCTGGCCCAGCTCATCCACGACCTGAAGAACGCCAACCCGCTGGCCCGGGTGCACGTGAAGCTGGTCGCCGAGGTCGGGGTCGGCACGGTCGCGGCGGGCGTCTCCAAGGCGCACGCCGACGTGGTGCTCATCTCCGGCCACGATGGCGGCACCGGCGCCTCCCCGCTCACCTCGCTCAAGCACGCGGGCGCGCCCTGGGAGCTCGGCCTGGCCGAGACCCAGCAGACGCTGCTCCTCAACGGCCTGCGCGACCGCATCGTGGTGCAGACCGACGGCCAGCTCAAGACCGGCCGCGACGTGATCGTGGCCGCTCTGCTGGGCGCCGAGGAGTACGGCTTCGCCACCGCGCCCCTGGTGGTCTCCGGCTGCGTGATGATGCGCGTCTGCCACCTGGACACCTGCCCGGTCGGCGTGGCCACCCAGAACCCCGAGCTGCGCCGCCGCTTCACCGGCAAGCCCGAGTTCGTGGTCAACTTCTTCGAGTTCATCGCGCAGGAGGTCAGGGAGTACCTGGCCACGCTGGGCTACCGCTCGCTGGACGAGGTCATCGGCCGGGCCGACCTGCTGGACGTGGACGCGGCCGTGGACCACTGGAAGGCCGCAGGCCTGGACCTGTCGCCCGTCCTGTACCAGCCGGAGCTGCCCGCCGGCACCGCGCTGCACCGGGTGGTGGGCCAGGACCACGGCCTGGACAAGGCACTGGACAACACCCTCATCCAGCTGGCCGAGGGTGCGCTCCAGTTCGGCGAGCGGGTCACCCTGGAACTGCCGATCCGCAACGTCAACCGGACCGTGGGCACCATGCTCGGCCACCACGTCACCCGCAAGTGGGGCGGCGCGGGCCTGCCGGACAACACCATCGACGTGACCTTCACCGGCTCGGCGGGGAACTCCTTCGGCGCCTTCCTGCCGCACGGCGTCACCCTGCGGCTGACCGGCGACGCCAACGACTACGTGGGCAAGGGCCTGTCCGGCGGCCGGATCGTGGTCCGCCCGGTCAACGACGATCTGGACGGCCACATCATCTCCGGCAACGTGGGCCTGTACGGCGCCACCTCCGGCGAGGCGTTCATCCGGGGCGTGGTGGGCGAGCGCTTCTGCGTCCGCAACTCCGGTGCCACCGCCGTGGTGGAGGGCGTCGGCGACCACGGCTGCGAGTACATGACCGGCGGCCGGGCCGTGGTGCTCGGGCCCACCGGGCGCAACTTCGCGGCCGGCATGTCGGGCGGCATCGCGTACGTGCTGGACCTGAACGCGGTGCGGGTGAACCGGGAGATGGTGGAGATCGAGGCGCTCACCGACGAGGACTCGGAGTTCCTCCGGGAGACGGTCGAGAAGCACCTGGCCGAGACCGGCTCGCCGGTGGCCAAGGGGCTGCTCGCCGACTGGGACGCCGCGCTGGCCAGGTTCGGCAAGATCATGCCGATCGACTACAAGCGGGTGCTGCGGGCCCGCGCCGAGGCCGAAGCCGAGGGCCGGGACATCGACGAGGCCGTCATGGCCGCTTCGCACGGATAAGGGGGGACTACCGATGGCTGACCCGAAGGGGTTTCTTACGCACGGCCGGGAGCTGCCGGGACGCCGCCCGGTGGATGTGCGGATCCGCGACTGGCGGGAGGTCTACCACGACTTCCCGAAGGAGAACCTGACCCGGCAGGCGGCCCGCTGCATGGACTGCGGCATCCCGTTCTGCCACAACGGCTGCCCGCTGGGGAACCTGATCCCGGAGTGGAACGACCTGGTCTACCGGGACGACTGGCAGGAGGCGATCGAGCGGCTGCACGCCACCAACAACTTCCCGGAGTTCACCGGGCGGCTCTGCCCGGCGCCGTGTGAGGCGGCCTGCGTGCTCGGCATCAACTCCGACCCGGTGGCGATCAAGCGGGTCGAGGTGGAGATCATCGACCGGGCCTTCGCCGAGGGCTGGGTCACTCCGCAGCCGCCGCGCGTCAAGACCGGGAAGAAGGTGGCCGTCGTCGGCTCGGGACCGGCCGGTCTCGCGGCCGCCCAGCAGCTCACCCGGGCCGGCCACGAGGTGACCGTGTTCGAGCGGGCCGACCAGATCGGCGGCCTGCTCCGGTACGGGATCCCCGAGTTCAAGATGGAGAAGCGGAACATCGACCGGCGGCTGGCCCAGATGACCGCCGAGGGCACGGTGTTCCGCACCGGTGTGAACGTCGGCGTGGACATCACCGCCGCCGAACTGCGCGCCGAGTTCGACGCCATCGTGCTGGCCGGGGGCGCCACCGCCTGGCGCGACCTGCCGGTGCCCGGCCGGGACGCCGTCGGCGTCTACCAGGCCATGGAGTACCTGCCCCCCGCCAACAAGGGCTTCGGCGACTCCACGATCTCGGCACACGGCAAGGACGTCGTGGTGATCGGCGGCGGCGACACCGGCGCGGACTGCATCGGCACCGCCATCCGGCAGGGCGCGGCCTCCGTCACCCAGCTGGAGATCATGCCGCAGCCCCCGGCCGAGCGGCCGGGCTCCCAGCCCTGGCCGACCTACCCGATGCTCTTCAAGATGGAGAGCGCCCACGAGGAGCTGGCGGACCTGGGCGGGCAGCGGGTCTACGCGGTCTCCACCACCGAGTTCGTGAAGGACGCCGAGGGGCGGCTGACCGGGCTGAAGCTGGTGGACGTGGAGGGCCCGGCGGCCGGGTTCAAGCCGGTGCCCGGCACCGAGCGGGAGCTCCCCGCGCAGCTGGTGACGCTCGCCATGGGCTTCCTCGGCCCGGAGAAGGGCGGGCTGCTGACCGAGCTGGCCGAACTGTCCGCCGGGGAGTTCTTCGACGCCCGGGGCAACGTGGCGCGCGGCAAGAGCTACCAGACCGGGGTGAACGGGGTGTTCGCCGCGGGTGACATGGGACGCGGGCAGTCGCTGATCGTGTGGGCCATCGCGGAGGGGCGCTCCGCCGCCGCCGCGGTGGACGAGTACCTCACCGGTCAGACCGCCCTCCCGGTCGCCATCCCGCCGACCGCCCGCCCGCTGGTCTGATATTTCACGAAAGGGACGGCCGGCGCATGATCTTCCACGCCGCCGTCCTGTA
>NZ_JAHCST010000007.1:0-219085 GCF_018476525.1 Acrocarpospora catenulata | reverse complement strand
CCCCGCCTTTGGCGGGGCGCCGTCCCCATTTATCCGGCATTGGTTTGCTAAAGAGCAAATATCGCGAATGTGTTGAATGGCTTGCGGTTGTCGGGAGCGGGGGAGAAAGATCACATTCGAGCAAGGAGGCTTTAGGTGATCAAGCGGGGGCGGGCTACCCGGGTTCTGGGGCAGAGCGGGGTGGCCATGATGGTGGCCGCGGTGACGGCGTGCTCGGGAGCGGGCCCTGGGACGGCGGCGGACGGATCCTCCCGTGAGGAGTACCTGGTCTTCTACGCCCCCGGCCAGCGGGACGCCGCCGCGACGGCCGTCACCGGTGCCGGGGCCTCCGTCGAGGCCGATGACCCCCGCCTCGGCTACCTGGTCGTCCACGCCGCCCCCGCGATCCGCCTGGACACCGTCCCGGCCGTGGTCGCCGTGGCCGCCAACCGCCGCATCGGCGCCACCACCCGGGCCCGCTGGGAGTCCCGCAAGGAGCAGGCCGTCATCCCGAACGCCCGGGAGGCCGCCGCCGTCGCCCCCGAACCCCTTGCCTCCCGCCAGTGGGACATGAAGATGATCGGCGCCACCCCCACCGGCTCGTACGCCAGGGAGCGCGGCAGCCACAAGGTCCTGGTCGGCGTCATCGACACCGGCATCGACGGCAAACACCCCGACATCGCCCCCAACTTCAACCGCGCGCTGAGCCGCAACTTCGTCATCGACCGGCCCACGGACTCCAACGGCAAGAAATTCGACGGCCCCTGCGAGTACAAGGGCTGCAAGGATCCCGCCGACGTCGACGACGAGGGCCACGGCACCCATGTGGCCAGCACCATCGGCTCCCCGCTGAACGGCATCGGCATCGGCGGCGTCGCGCCCGGGGTCTCCCTGGTCAACCTGCGGGCCGGGCACGACTCCGGTTTCTTC
This sequence comes from Acrocarpospora catenulata, assembly GCF_018476525.1. Classification (GTDB taxonomy): domain Bacteria; phylum Actinomycetota; class Actinomycetes; order Streptosporangiales; family Streptosporangiaceae; genus Acrocarpospora; species Acrocarpospora catenulata. Next base: position 218,176 of record NZ_JAHCST010000007.1, on the reverse strand, counting down.
TTCCTGAAGCCGACCATGGACGCGCTCGCGTACGCGGGCGACACCGGCATCGACGTGGTCAACATGTCGTTCTATGTCGACCCGTGGACGTTCAACTGCCCGGCCAACCCCGCCGACTCCCCGGCCGAGCAGGCCGAGCAGCGCGGCATCCTGGAGGGCATGCGGCGGGCCGTCGCCTACGCCCGCACCCGCGGCGTGACCCTGATCAGCGCCATCGGCAACGGCGCCACCGACCTGGGGCACCCGACCGCGGACCAGGCCAGCCCCGACTACCCGCTGGGCGCCGAGCGGACCCGCAAGGTGGACAACACCTGCCTGAACGTGCCGGCCGAGCTGAACGGGGTGATCTCGGTCTCCTCGGTCGGGCCGAGCGGGCGCAAGTCGTCCTTCTCCGACTACGGCATCGAGCAGACCGACGTGGCCGCGCCCGGCGGGGACCTGCTCGACAACGGCACCTCGATCAAGGGCATCCGGCGGGCCATCCTGGCCGCCGCCCCCGAGCACGCGCTCCGCGCCAAGAAGATGATCGACAAGCAGGGCCGTCCCAAGGACGGCTCGGTGGTCAGGGACTGCCGGCGGGGCACCTGCTCCTACTACCAGTACCTGGAGGGCACCTCCATGGCCGCGCCGCACGTCACCGGGGTGGTGGCGCTGCTGGTGGCCCGGTTCGGCAAGCCCGGCAGGGGCGGTCTCGCACTGAACCCGGCGACCGCGGAGCGGCTGCTGTACGCCTCGGCCAAGCCCCGGCCCTGCCCCACGCCGCGCGCTTTCCGGTACTCGGCCGGCGAGGTGCAGACTTGTGAGGGAGGGGCGAAGAAGAACGGGTTCTTCGGGCATGGGGTGGTCAACGCGCTCCGGGCGGTGTCCCTACCCATCGACAGGTGAGTAGCCGGGCTCAGGCCCCGGGCGCCGCTCCCGCCCTAACGTGAAGTCATGATTTATCGGGTTATCTGGGAATGCACGATGGTGGTGCACTTCCTCGTCATCGCGTACATGGGGCTGGGGGGCTTCCTGGCCTGGCGGTGGCCCCGGCTGATCTGGCCGCACCTGGGGTTCGCGGTCTGGGGGCTGGTGCAGCTCACCGGCGCGGTGGAATGCCCGCTCACCGCGCTGGAGAACTGGGGGCGGACCCGGGCGGGGGAGCACGCCCTGGCGCCCGGCGGCTTCATCGACACCTACATCGAGGGGGTGGTCTACCCAGCCTCCTACGTCTGGCTTGTCCGGGCGGTGGTGATCGGCACGGTGCTGATCTCCTGGGCCGGGTTCGCCGTGCTCCGCCACCGGGCGCGTACCAGGGTTCAGGTGGGCAGGTCGCACACGTCCACGGCGTAGTTCTGGAACTCCAGGCCGAGCGCGGTCGGCGGCACCACCATCATGTTGTAGATCTCCCCGCCCTCGGTGGCGGCCGCCTGGATCGAGAACAGGACCGCCTGCTTGCTCTCCGCGAACGCGTGCGGATCGCACCGGGTCGGGGTGACCAGCGCCGGGATCTCCAGGCTCGGCCCGGTCAGCACGGCCACCGGGTGGCGCCGGCCGGAGACCGGTTCCAGCCGGTAGTGGGTGGTCCCCAGCAGGTCGTCGATGGTCACCGGCCCGGTCGCGGACCTGCGTTTGACGGTGAGCACACCCCGCAGCCGGTCCCCGTCCCGGGTCCAGGCCGGCCCGAAGGCCACCTCGACCGCCTGGGACAGGATGTAGCTCGCGCACTCGGTGTGCACCAGGCGGGTCAGCAGGGGATCGGTGGCCGGGATCGGGAAGCGCACCTCCCGCGAGGGCCCGTCCCCGGCCCGCATCCGCATCACCACGGTGGCGGGCTTGGCCGGCGGGATCTTTTCGGGGTCGCAGCGGGCCGGGCCGTACGGGATGGACAGGTCGGTCCGCGGGGTGCGGCCGAGCGGCATGTCCCAGCGGCGGAAGGGGACCGTTTCAAACGAGTCGCTGACCAACTGCAGCTCTTCCACCAAGATCGTGACAGGGCCGGTGTTGGTGACCGCCACCGACAGCTTGTGCAGCGGCACGTCCGAACGCCACTGCTGCAAGGAGACCGAAACGCCGGTTGGGGGCCCGGGAGATTCGGTAGCCTGGGCACCGCACGCGAGGACGCCGAACAGTGTCGAGACGGCAGCTAACCTTATGAAATACCCCATGTGGGGAAAGGCTAGGTCACCGTGGCGATCGCGTGAAGTCACTGACAATTTGGCCACAGCAATAGAAGCCGTCACTATCAAGTGGTCTGGACCAATTAGGCTAGGAGCCGTGAGCCGTCGAGCAAAGATCGTCTGTACCCTAGGTCCCGCCACCTCCTCACCGGAACGTCTCCGCGAACTGATCGCGGCCGGTATGGACGTGGCGCGATTCAACCTCTCCCACGGCAGCCATGAGCTGCACCAGGAGATCCTCGACCGGGTACGGGAGGCGGCCGCCGACTGCGGTCGCGCCGTCGGCGTCCTCGCCGACCTGCAGGGCCCCAAGATCCGCGTCGGCAAGTTCGCCTCCGGGCCGGTACGGCTCGGCGTGGGCGACGTCCTGACGATCACCACCGAAGACGTGCCGGGCGACCGCGACATCGTCTCCACGACCTACAAGGGCCTCCCCGGGGACGTGAACCCCGGCGACACCATCCTGGTCGACGACGGCCGTCTCAACCTCCAGGTCACCAAGGTGGACGGCCCCAGGGTCACCACCCGGGTCGTGGTGGGCGGCATGATCTCCGACAACAAGGGCCTCAACCTGCCCGGCGTCGCGGTCAGCGCCCCCGCCCTCACCGAGAAGGACGAGGAGGACCTGCGCTGGGCCCTGCGCGCCGGCTTCGACATGATCGCGCTGTCCTTCGTCCGGGCTCCCGAGGACGCCGTGATCGTGCACAAGATCATGGACGAGGAGGGCGTACGCCTGCCGCTCCTGGCCAAGGTCGAGAAGCCGCAGGCGGTGGAGCGCCTCGAAGAGATCATCGACGCCTTCGACGGCGTCATGGTGGCCCGCGGCGACCTCGGCGTGGAACTGCCGCTGGAGCAGGTGCCGATCGTGCAGCGCCGGATCATCGAGCTCTGCCGGGAGAAGGCGCACCCCGTCATCGTCGCCACTCAGATGCTCGACTCGATGATGAGCGCCCCCCGGCCCACCCGCGCCGAGGCCTCCGACGTGGCCTACGCGGTGATGGACGGCGCCGACGCGGTGATGCTCTCCGGTGAGACCTCGGTCGGCAGCTATCCCACCGAGGCCGTCTCCACCATGGCCCGCATCGCGATCGCCGCCGAGAGCGCCACCCTGCACGCCACCCACAACCTCGACCGGCTGCCCGAGACCACCGGCGGCGCCATCGCCCGCGCCGCCGCCGAGGTCGGGGCCATCGTCGGCGCCCGGGCCCTGGTCGCCTTCACCATGTCCGGCGAAACCGCCCGCCGCCTGGCCCGCTACCGCAGCCCGATCCCGCTGATCGCCTTCACCTCCAACCCCCAGATCGTCGGCCAGCTGGCCCTGACCTGGGGCGTGCAAACCTTCGAAGTCCCCTTCGTCCACCACACCGACGACATGGTCCGCCAGGTGGAAGCCTCCCTCCTGGCCTTGGGCGACTTCGAAAAGGGCGACAAAATCGTCATCGTCGCCGGCTCCCCCCCAGGCAACCCAGGCTCCACCAACGCCCTCCGCGTCCACACCATCGGCTCCGCGGTAGCCCACCCCTCCGCCTAACCCACGGTTCCACCGGAAAGCGCACCACCTCCCCGGCGGTGCGCTTTCCCCTTTCACAAGGGCACACCATCTGATCTCAAAGGCGACCACGCCACTAAACCCACCCAACCACGGCAATCATCGACCATGGTCATATGTGGGGTTTGCCCGGCCGCTGCCGGTGTCTGGACTGAGTGGAGGGAGCGCCAGCGACCGGAGGGAGGGAAGACACCGGCTGCGGAGCGGCCGGGCCGGCGAGCCGGAGGCTCGCCCATAAGCACAGTGCCCTGAGTGGGATTCGAACCCACACTAGATGGTGTTTGAGACCATTTCCTCTGCCGTTGGGATATCAGGGCTAACGGGAACCAGACGTCTCATCATTATCGCCACTGGCCCCCGGGCGTGGTCCTAATTTGACGTGCTCTCCAGCATGAGCCGGAGATTCAGCCGCACCGCGTCACGCGGAGCCGCTGTGGCTTCCTGCTTCACCGACCTGTGCCACCGAAGTGGTCTTCCCAGGTCTCCACAGGCTTTCGAGCCCCGGAGGACTCCGTTCCCGCCCGTCCGACGGTACCTGACGGGGTCACTCTACCGGACGTTGATCCGTCCTGGCGGCGAATCGGCCCTTCCTGTCACCGCCGGGCGGACGATTCCGGCGGACATCGGTAACCTCTAGTGCGTGACAGGAACGCAGCGGCGAGTGGTGATCGCGGAAGACGAGGCGCTGATTCGCCTCGACCTGAAGGAGATGCTGGAAGAGGACGGCTACGCGGTCGTCGGGGAGGCGGGCGACGGCGAGACCGCTGTGAAACTCGCCACCGAGCTACGCCCTGATCTGGTCATCCTGGATGTGAAGATGCCCGTCCTGGACGGTATCTCGGCGGCCGAGCAGATCGTCTCCGAGCGGATCGCCCCCTGCCTGATCCTCACCGCGTTCTCCCAGCGTGACCTGGTCGAGCGTGCCAGGGACGCGGGCGCCATGGCGTACCTGGTGAAGCCGTTCACCAAGGGTGACCTGGTTCCGGCGATCGAGATGGCGGTCAGCAGGCACGAGGAGATCGCCGCCCTGGAGAAGGAGGTCACCACGCTCTCCGAGCGTCTGGAGACCAGGAAGCTGGTGGAGCGGGCGAAGGGCCTGCTGATGGCCCAGCACGGCTGGACGGAGCCGCAGGCGTTCCGGTGGATCCAGAAGGCCTCGATGGACCGCCGTCTGAGCATGCGCCAGGTCGCGCAGGTGGTCGTTTCGGAGTCGTCTGGTACCCCTTGACCGTTTGTGTGGGACGGATGAGACGGCCGTCGCTAAGTTGAGGACTTATTACGACTCCGCATCCAAGTGCCCTCAGTTCTGATGCACCGCTGGTCAGGGCAATGTCGGGTTATGTACGTTTCCAGCATTCGATACGGGCCCGCGTCGGCTGCGCCGCTGCGTCCCGGGCATGGATGAAGGAGAACACTGCATGATCCGCATTGCCCCCATCGGGCGCGCGCTGGCGGTCGCCACTGCGGCCAGCCTTGCCCTCACGGCCTGTGGTGGTGGGGAGGAGACCGCCGCGCCGGCGTCTTCAGCGCCTGCCGAGACCACGACCTCGGCGGCCGCCCCTGCGGCCGGTGGCGACGGCGTCCTCACGATCGGCGCGTTGCTCCCGCAGACCGGTGACCTCGCCTTCCTTGGCCCGCCGGAGTTCGCCGGTGTGAAGCTGGCCGTCAAGGAGATCAACGAGGCGGGCGGCGTCCTCGGTAAGCCGGTCGTCGAGATCGACACCGACTCGGGTGACACCAAGACCGACATTGCCTCGCAGTCGGTGGACAAGCTGCTGGCCCAGAACACCGACGTCATCATCGGCGCGGCGTCCTCCGGTGTCTCCAAGACGGTGATCGACAAGATCACGAACGCTGGTGTGGTGCAGTTCTCGCCCGCGAACACCTCCCCCGAGTTCACCACCTACCCCGACAAGGGCCTGTACTTCCGTACCGCGCCCTCCGACGTGCTCCAGGGCCGGGTGCTCGGCGACCTGATCCTGCAGGACGGCAGCGACACCGTGGCGATCCTGAACCGTCAGGACTCCTACGGCAACGGCCTCGCCGACGAGGTCGAGAAGTCGGTGAGCGGCGGCGGCGGCCAGATCGTGGCCAAGACCCCCTACGACCCGGCGGCGGCCGACTTCTCCGCGGACGTGGCGAAGATCAAGGAGGCCAACCCCAAGGCCCTCGCCCTGATCTCGTTCAACGAGACCACGAAGATCATCCCCGAGCTGAAGAAGCAGGGCATCGGCCCGGACAAGATCAAGATCTACTTCGTGGACGGCAACCTGGCCGACTACTCCAAGGACTTCCCGAAGGGCACCCTGGAGGGCGTCAAGGGCACCCTGCCCGGCGCCAAGTCGCCTGACGACTTCCGTCAGAAGCTGCTCGCCGTGGACCCGTCGCTGAAGGACTACAGCTACGCCCCCGAGTCCTACGACGCGACGATCCTGTCCGCCCTGGCCGCCGAGGCCGCCGGCTCCGACGCCGGCACCGCCGTGGCCGGCAAGCTGATCGACGTGAGCAAGGGCGGCGAGAAGTGCACCGACTTCGCGGCCTGCCTCGCCCTGCTCAAGGCCGGCAAGGACATCGACTACGACGGCGTGAGCGGTCCGGTCGAGTTCAGCGACGCCGGTGACCCGTCCGAGGCCACCATCGGCATCTACCAGTACGCCGCTGACAACACCTACGCCAACGTCACCTACCTGTCCGGCAAGGTCGCGGGCTGACGCCCTGACATGCGGTGGTGAAGAGCCCTGGTCACGAGGCCGGGGCTCTTCCCATGACCCGTAAGAAACAAAGGTCACCGATTGGTGACGAAAGGTCCCTATCGGGACCCCGGAGAAATATGCTCCGGCCAAACAAATCAGGCTGGCTGGGCACAACTCGGCCATGACCTAAGTGAGGGAATTGCTTTGCGCAGAGCCGTGATGGTTTTCACGGCCTTCATGGGTGCGCTCCTCTTCGCGCTCGCCTCGCCCGCCTTCGCGGACGGCGAAACGCTCCGGGGCACGCTCCAAAACCAAGGCCAGCCGGTGACCGGCGTTAAGATCACCGTGACCTCGGGAGACGGCCAACCCGTCGGAGAGGCCACGTCGGATGCCGAAGGAAAGTGGGAAGTCCCCGTCCCGGCGGCGGGTAGTTACCAGGTCACCCTCGACCAGGCCACCCTGCCCACCGGCACGGTGCTCAGGCTCAAGGACCGTGCGACGCTCACCGTCCAGGTCTTCGAAGGTAACTACCGCAATGTTTTGTTCGCACTGGCCAGCGGGAACGCGGACGGCAGTGGCGCCCAGCCGGACGACGGCTCGTCGGCGAGCAGCGCGTTCTGGACCCGGGTGGCCCAGTTGGCCTTCGAGGGCCTCAGTCTCGGCCTGGTCATCGCGCTCGGCGCGCTGGGCATCTCCCTGATCTTCGGCACCACCGGCCTCACCAACTTCGCCCATGGCGAGTTGCTCACCGTCGGCGCGTTCGCCGCCCTCGTCCTGAACACCACCCTCGGTCTGCACCTGCTGGTCGCCGCCCCGCTCGCGGTGCTCATCTCGGCCGCCTTCGGGTACGGCCAGGAGCGCTTCTTCTGGGGCCCGCTCCGCAACCGCAAGACCGGCCTGGTGTCGATGATGATCATATCCATCGGCGTGGCGATTTTCCTGCGGTATCTCGTCCTTTTCCTGTTCGGCGGGGAGAACGTCCCGTACGAGCAGTACGTCGCGCAGGACGGCATCCAGCTCGGCCCCATCTCCACCACCCCCAAGGGCCTGATCGCGATGGGCGTGGAGATCGTCGTACTGATCGCGGTCGGCCTCGCGCTGACCTACACCCGGCTGGGCAAGGCGACCAGGGCCGTCTCCGACAACCCCGCGCTGGCCGCATCCTCGGGCATCAACGTGGACCGGATCGTGCGGATCGTCTGGGCGATGGGCGCCGCGGTCGCGGGCCTGGCCGGGATCATGCTGGGCACCACGCAGATCCTCAACTTCCAGATGGGCCAGCAGGTCCTGCTGCTGATGTTCGCCGGAGTGACCCTGGGCGGTCTCGGCACGGCCTTCGGCGCGCTGGTCGGGGCGCTGGTGGTCGGCATGTTCGTGCAGATCTCCACGATCTGGATCCCGCCGGAGCTGAAGACGGTCGGCGCGCTGGCCGTGCTCATCATCGTGCTCCTTGTCAGGCCGCAGGGTATTCTCGGCCGCCGCGAGCGGATCGGTTAGGACGAAGATCATGGATTGGGAACTCATCTTCTCCCGGGCGCTCTCGGCCGGTATCGGCACCGAGGCCGTCATCTACGCGCTCGCCGCGATCGGCCTGAACATCCACTTCGGCTACACCGGCCTGCTCAACTTCGGCCAGGCGGGCTTCCTCGCCGTCGGCGCCTACGGCCTGGCCACCACGATCACCACCTTCGGGCTGCCGTTCTGGCTGGGCGTCACGGTCGGGCTGGTCGGCGCCGTGCTGTTCGCGCTGCTGCTCGGCATCCCCACACTCCGCCTACGCGCCGACTATCTGGCCATCGTCACCATCGCGGCGGCGGAGATAGTCCGGCTGGTGGTGCGCTCGGTGGCGCTGCGGGGGACCTTCGGCGGGACCGACGGCCTGGACTCGTTCTCCGGTGACTTCTACGCGCTGAATCCCTACTCACCGGGCTCCTACGGATTCTGGCTGATCAAGTTCGACCATCGCACCCTGTGGGTGCTGACCGTCGGCTGGATCCTGGTCGCCGCCGCCTGCGCGGTCGTCTACCTGGTCATGAAGAGCCCGTGGGGCCGCGTGCTGAAGGCCATCCGCGAGGACGAGGACGCGGTACGCAGCCTGGGCAAGAACGTCTTCTCGTACAAGATGCAGGCCCTGGTCTTCGGTGGCGTGGTCGGCTCGCTGGCCGGTTTCCTGTTCGCGCTGAGCCGGGCGGCCACCCAGCCCGACCTGTTCAGCACCGAGTTGACCTTCTTCGCCTACACCGTGCTGATCCTCGGCGGGGCGGCCAGGGTGGCCGGTCCCGTGGTCGGTGCGATGATCTTCTGGCTGCTGCTGATCCTGGTCAAGACCGGCATGGAAGAAGCGGTCAACCACCAGGTGATCACTTTCATCACGGTGAACCAGGTGGGCTCGATCAACTACATGCTGGTCGGCCTCGGACTCATCCTCCTGCTGATCTACCGGCCGCAGGGCATCTTCGGCGACAAGAGGGAGATCGCGCTCGATGCACGCTGAAACCGTGAACCGCAGAGCGCAGGCGCAGGCCGCGTTCGCCGAGGTGGCGCCGGAACCCGGCGCGCCCAAGCCGGACCCGATCCTGGTGGTGGACGACGTGATCCGCCGCTTCGGAGGCCTGACCGCGGTCGACGTCAAGCACGTGGAGATCCAGCGCGGTTCGATCACCGCGCTGATCGGCCCCAACGGCGCCGGCAAGACCACCTTCTTCAACCAGCTCACCGGCTTCGACACCGCCGACGCCGGCACCTGGACGTTCAACGGCAGGCAGCTGAACGGCCTGCCCGCCCACAAGGTCGCCCGGCAGGGCATGGTCCGCACCTTCCAGCTCACCAAGGCCCTGTCCAAGCTGACGGTGCTGGAGAACATGCGGCTGGGCGCCCAGAAGCAGCGCGGGGAGAACTTCTTCCGCGCGCTGGTGTCCTCGCTCTGGCAGGGCCAGGAGGACGAGATCACGGTCCGGGCCGAGGAGCTCCTTGAGCGCTTCAAGCTGGACAAGAAGCGGGACGACTTCGCCGGTTCGCTCTCCGGCGGCCAGCGCAAGCTGCTGGAGATGGCCAGGGCCCTGATGGTCGGCCCCGAGCTGGTCATGCTGGACGAGCCGATGGCGGGGGTCAACCCGGCCCTCACCCAGTCGCTGCTCGGCCACGTCAAGGACCTGCGTGAGCAGGGCATGACCGTGCTGTTCGTGGAGCACGACATGGACATGGTCCGCGACATCAGCGACTGGGTGATCGTGATGGCCCAGGGCGCGGTGATCGCCGAGGGCCCGCCTGACACGATCATGGCAGACCCTCGCGTGATCGACGCGTACCTCGGGGCGCACCACGACGCCCCGCTGACCGTGGCCGAGGCCGAGCAGCAGTTGCACGAGGCCGAGGCCGAACTGGAAGCCGAGCTGGTGCCGGAAGTCGAGGAGAAGGCATGAGCGCCGAAGAGTCCAGCGCGGCCGTCATCGACCGCTCCGACCACCTGGCGGGCGCGGCGAACGCGCTGCTCCGGGCCGACGAGCTGTTCGCCGGGTACCTGCCGGGCGTCAACATCCTCAACGGCTGCGACCTGTACGTCGCCAAGGGCGAGCTGATCGGCATCATCGGGCCGAACGGCGCCGGCAAGTCGACCCTGCTGAAGTCCCTGTTCGGCCTGGTCAACATCCGGAAGGGCACGGTCACCCTGAACGGGGAGGACATCACCGGCCTGAAGGCGCACTCGCTGGTGGCCCGCGGCGTCGGTTACGTGCCGCAGACCAACAACGTGTTCCCCAGCCTGACCATCGAGGAGAACCTGGAGATGGGGTCCTTCCAGGTCCCCAAGAAGTTCCGGGAGCGCTTCGAGTTCGTCTGCGAGATCTTCCCGGCGCTCAAGGAGCGGCGCAAGCAGCGCGCCGGGTCGCTGTCCGGTGGCGAACGGCAGATGGTCGCCATGGGGCGGGCGTTGATGACCGAGCCGTCGGTCCTGCTGCTGGACGAGCCGTCGGCGGGCCTGTCTCCCAAGCTGCAGGACCTGGTGTTCATCCAGGCTCAGCAGATCAACCAGGCCGGGGTCACCGTGATCATGGTTGAGCAGAACGCCCGTCGTTGCCTGCAGATCTGTCATCGCGGATACGTCCTGGACCAGGGGCGCAACGCGTACACGGCGAAGGGCAACGAGCTGATCAACGACCCCAAGGTCATCGAACTCTACCTGGGCACTCTCGCCCGGGCCTGATCTTCACGAGGCACCAGCCCTCGTGAAGTCTCCGCCGAAGGATGGACAGGCGGTCCCCAGCCGGACACCGGCTCGGGGCCGCCTGTTCTCGTTCCGGGTGCCGGCACCGTCCATAGCGGCCGACAAAAGGCAAAGGCAAGGAGATGCCACTCCTTGCCACTCTCAACTTATAGCGGGCCGGGGGGCTTGCGGCAAGACCCGGGTCATGCCTCAGCATTGACGGCCGAGGCCAGAACCTGCAGAAATGGGAGATTGCCCATGCGTGTGTTGTTGTCGACCTGGGGGTCGCGTGGGGACGTCGAACCGCTGGCGGCACTCGCGGTGCGGTTGCGGGAACTCGGTGCGGAGGTGCGGGTGTGCGCGCCGCCGGACGAGGAGTTCGTGTCGCTGCTGGCCGGTGCACCGACAACAAGGCGCTGTGGGAGCAGGACGCCCAGCGGGTGAACGCGCTGTACGGCGAGGCGGAGAACAGCCACCGGGCGTCGATCGGCCTGCCACCGGTGGACAACGTCCGTGACTACGTCTTCACCGGCCGGCCGTGGCTGGCGGCGGACCCGATCCTGTGCCCGTGGCAGGAGCCGTCGGATCTCGACGTCGTGCAGACCGGGGCGTGGATCCTGCCGGACGAACGTCCGCTCCCGGAAGAGCTGGCGGCGTTCCTGGACGCCGGCACGCCGCCGGTGTACGTGGGCTTCGGCAGCATGCCCATGCGCGCCTCGGCGGACGTCGCCCAGGTGGCCGTCGAGGCGATCCGCGCGCACGGCCGCCGCGTACTCGTCGCCCGCGGCTGGGCCGACCTGGCCCTGGTCGATGACCGGGACGACTGTTTCGCCGTCGGCGAGGTCAACCATCAGGCACTGTTCGGCCGGGTGGCCGCCGTCGTGCACCACGGCGGCGCGGGCACCACGACGACCGCCGCCCTGGCCGGCGCCCCTCAGGTGGTGGTGCCACAGATCGCGGACCAGCCGTACTGGGCCGGCCGGGTGGCCGAGCTGGGCATCGGCGCGGCGCACGACGGCCCGACGCCAACCTTCGACTCCCTGTCCGCCGCGCTCAGCACGGCCCTGACCCCCGAGACGCGGGCACGAGCGAGAGCCGTGGCCGGCGAAGTCCGCACCGACGGAGCGATGGTGGCCGCGAAACTGCTACTCGACGCGGTTTTCGGTCCTCAGTCCGCCGGTAACGCGGAATGAGCCCGTGGTACGCCTTTGGGACCATGCACCACTTCCCCGGCGATGCACGTTGTCTACTCGGTTTCCCACGGGCTCTGGGGGGTCTACCGTAGCGACCCCAGTGGCGGATGCGCAAAGAGAGCGACCAGAATGTTGCGATTTATGGTCCCTCTGGGCGGGTTTTTCGGTCGCTCGCCCGGCCGCTCAGGCGCCCCGCGTCATCTCCGGCGTCCCGAGCCGTCTCAGGCGTCCCGCAACATGCAGGTGAGCCGCGAGGTGCAGACCAGCCGCCCCTGCTCATCGGTGATCTCGATCTGGTAGGTGGCGAGCGTGCGCCCCCCGTGCACGCGGGTGGCCGCGGCGGTGACGTACCCGGCGGTCGCCGAACGGTGGTGGGTGGCGTTGATCTCGATGCCCACCGCGATCCGCCCGGCCCCGGCGTGCAGGGACGCGCCGATCGACCCGCACGTCTCGGCCAGCACCACCGAGGCGCCGCCGTGCAGCAGGCCGTACGGCTGGGTGTTGCCGTGGACCGGCATGCGGGCGACCACCCGCTCCGCCGACGCCTCCAGGAACTCGATGCCCATCCGGCCGGGCAGGTGATCGGTCCCGGCCTCGTTCATGAGTGCCACGAGCTCTTGGGTCAAGGCTCTTCCTTCCGCGGGGTTTCTGTCGTAGGGGCAGACTAGGCTGCTCGTGTGCCGAAGAACGAAGCCACCCCCACCCGTCCCCGTCTCCTGCTCCTGGACGGGCATTCGCTGGCGTACCGGGCGTTCTACGCGCTGAAGGACGCCAACCTGATGACCACCGACGGCCAGCACACCGAGGCGGTGTACGGCTTCACCTCGATGCTCACCAACATTCTCCGGGACGAGCAGCCCACCCACATCGTGGTCTGCTTCGACCGGAGCGAGCCCACCTTCCGGCACGAGGCGTTCGCGGCCTACAAGGCCAACCGCTCCGAGACCCCCGAGGACTTCCGCGGCCAGGTCCAGCTCATCTTCGAACTGCTGGACGCGCTCCAGATCAGCCGCCTCTCGGTGCCCGGCTACGAGGCCGACGACCTAATCGCAACCCTGGCGAGCCAGGCCGCCGCCGAGGGCATGGACGTGCTCATCGTCACCGGCGACCGCGACGCCCTCCAGCTCGTCGACGACCGGGTCACCGTGCTGATGACCCGGCGCGGCATCAGCGACATGACCCGCTTCACCCCCGAGGCGGTCCGGGAGAAGTACGGGCTGAGCCCCGTCCAGTACCCCGACTTCGCCGCGCTCCGCGGCGACCCGAGCGACAACCTGCCGAGCATCCCCAGTGTGGGGGAGAAGACCGCGATCAAGTGGATCGCCGACTTCGGCTCCCTGGACGAGCTGGTCCGCCGGGCCGACGAGGTCAAGGGCAAGGTGGGCGAGAAGCTCAGGGAGCACCTCGGCCAGGTGATCCACAACCGCATGCTGACCGAGCTCAAGCGGGACGTCGCGCTGGAGGTGCGCCCCGCGGGGCTGACCATGGGCCAGTGGGACCGGGAGAAGATCAACGAGCTGCTCGACTCCCTGCAGATCCGGGGCGAGCTGCGCGAGCGCCTGTTCAAGACGCTGGGCACCGCCGAGGGCGAGATCAAGGGCGGGGTCGAGGTGGAGGTCACCACGCTCGGGCCCGGCGAGGTGGCGGCCTGGCTGTCGGCGCTGCCCGAGGGGCGGTGCGGGCTCGCCTTCAAGGGCGCCTGGGGGAGCGGCACCGGCCGCCTGGAGGGCGTCGCCGTCGCCTCTCCGGACGGCTCGGCGGGCTACCTGGACCCCACCCAGCTCACCGCGGAGGACGAGGGCGCCCTGGCCGCCTTCCTGGCCGACGAGAAGCGCCCGAAGGCCGTGCACGACGCCAAGGGCCCCCTGCTGGCGCTCTGGGCGCACGGGATGGACCTGCGCGGCCTGACCTGTGACACCGCGCTGGCGGCCTACCTGGCGCTGCCCGGGCAGAAGTCCTTCCCGCTGGAGGATCTGGTCCGCCGCTACCTGCACCGCGAGCTGCTGCCGGAGAGCGAGGCCGGGGGCCAGACCAGCCTGTTCGAGACCGACGACAGCGCCGCCCAGGAGCTCGGCATGCGCGCCCAGGCGGTGCACGACCTGGCCGTGGCGCTGGAGGAGCACCTGTCGGCCCGCGGCGGCACCCGGCTGGTGACCGAGGTGGAGCTGCCCCTGGTCCGGGTGCTGGCCGAGGTCGAGCGGGCCGGAATCGCCGCCGACCGGGAGTACTTCGCCGCCCTGGAGGCCGAGTTCGCCGCCGCCGTCAAGCAGGCCGTGGAGGCCGCGCACGCCTCGGTGGGGGAGCAGTTCAACCTCGGCTCGCCCAAGCAGCTCCAGGAGATCCTGTTCACCCGGCTCAACCTGCCCAAGACCAAGAAGACCAAGACCGGCTACACCACCGACGCCGACGCCCTGGTCTGGCTGGCCGCGCAGACCGAGCACGAGCTGCCCACCATCATGCTCCGCCACCGCGACCAGCAGAAGCTGCGCACCACGGTGGAGGGCCTGATCAAGGAGATCGGCGACGACGGGCGCATCCACACCACCTTCAACCAGATCGTGGCGGCCACCGGGCGGCTGTCCAGCGAGAAGCCCAACCTGCAGAACATCCCGATCCGCACCGCGGAGGGCCGCCGCATCCGGAAGGGCTTCGTGGTCGGCGAGGGCTACGAGACCCTGCTCACCGCCGACTACAGCCAGATCGAGCTGCGCATCATGGCCGACCTGTCCGGCGACGCCTCGCTGATCGAGGCCTTCGAGTCCGGCCACGACTTCCACCTGGCCACCGCGGCCAAGGTTTTCGACGTCGGCCCGGGTGACGTCACCGGCGAGATGCGGGCCAAGATCAAGGCGATGAACTACGGGCTCGCCTACGGCCTGTCCGACTTCGGGCTCTCCGGGCAGCTGAACATCCCGGTGGCCGAGGCGCGGGCGCTCAAGGACGGCTACTTCGAGGAGTTCGGCGGGGTCCGCGACTACCTTGAGGCGATCGTGGCGCAGGCCCGCAAGGACGGCTACACCGAGACCATCCTCGGCCGCCGCCGCTACCTGCCCGACCTGACCAGCGACAACCGGCAGCGGCGGGAGATGGCCGAGCGGATGGCGCTGAACGCGCCCATCCAGGGCTCGGCCGCCGACATCATCAAGGTGGCCATGCTCAACGTCCAGCGGGCCATCCGGGGCATGCGCTCCCGCATGCTGCTCCAGGTCCACGACGAGCTGGTCTTCGAGGTCGCCCCCGGCGAGCTGGCCGAGCTCATGGAGCTGGTGGTCGCCCAGATGCGCGGGGCCTACCGGCTGCGGGTGCCGCTGGACGTGTCCACCGGCGTCGGGCCCACCTGGGAGGACGCCGGCCACTGACCCGGCTTTCGCCGCCCGGTTGGCTGGGCCCCCAGCTAACGCTAGGGTCGGATGACTGTGCGGAAGTTAGCCGGGGTGACCGCCGTCGCCAACGTGGTCGTCGTGGCGACCGGGCTGGTCGTCCTGGCGTTGCTCCCGGCTGCCGACAACCGGGCCGCGCCGAAGGAGCCCGCGGCCTCGCCGTCCCCCACGTTGCCCGCGCCCACGCTGCCCCCGCCCACCCCGGCCACCGTGGAGTCGGCCCGCAAGGTCAAGGCCAACGAGCTGGGCCAGGTGCCCGTGCTGATGTACCACCGCATCCAGAAGAAGCGGCTGGCCTCCATCGACCGGACCCCGGCGCAGCTCAAGAGCGAGCTGGAGAAGCTGGCCAAGCGCGGGTTCGTGCCGATCACGGCGGCCGAGTTCGTGGCCGGGGAGATCAACATCCCGGCCGGCGCCCACCCGGTGGTGCTCACCTTCGACGACGGCAGCCCGTCCCACTTCGCCCTGGACGCGCGGGGGCTGCCCAAGAAGGACACCGCGATCGGGATCATCTTCGAGGTGGCGGCCAAGTATCCGGCCTTCCGGCCGGTGGCCACGTTGTGGATCAACGGCACGCCGTTCGGCCTGACCGCGGAGGCCGAGCAGGCCAGGGCCGTACGGTGGCTGCTGGACCACGGGTTCGAGGTGGGCAACCACACCTACAGCCACCCGGACCTGCGGCGCCTGCCGCCCAAGAAGGTCAGCGAGCAGATCGTGCGCCAGGAGCGGCTGCTGCGCAAGCTCGGCGTGACCTCCTCCACCACCTTCGCGCTGCCGTTCGGGTCCCGGCCGAGGAAGGCCGGCGTGGCCCATGACGGAAAGTGGGACGGGACCAAGTATCATTTCGACGGTGTCTTCCTGGCGGGGGCGCAGCCGTCGGTGTCGCCGTTCGACAAGGGCTTCGACCGGTGGGCGATCCAGCGCATCCAGTCCAACGGGACGGCGGGGGACTGCCGGAAGTGGTGCTCGACGTACTGGCTGGAGTGGTTCCAGAAGCACCCGGGAAAGCTTTACACGGCCGACGGGGATCCGGAGAGCCTCTCCCTTCCGGAAAGCCTTCGGGATGATATAGGTTCAAAGTGGTCAAAAAAGGTCATCGTGTACTAAGGGACTTGTGAGGCCCTCCGATTGACCAGAACCGTCAGGTCTCATATGCTGATCGCTGCGCTGTGGGCTCGCGCGCGCCTCAAAGGGAGCGGGCTCGCGCTCGCTCATCCCTTCCGACGGTTGAACGAAACAGGGCCTGCCGCGCTTCGGTCACAACGACATCTGTCCGGTTCGGAGCAATTCCACACATGACGAGCAGCACTGAGGCCACCTCGAGCACCCCGCAGGTAGCGGTCAACGACATCGGTTCCGAGGAGGCCTTCCTCGCCGCGATCGACGAGACCATCAAGTACTTCAACGACGGAGACATCGTTGAAGGCACCGTTGTCAAGGTCGATCGAGACGAGGTCTTGCTCGACATCGGCTACAAGACCGAGGGTGTCATCCCGTCCCGCGAGCTCTCCATCAAGCACGACGTCGACCCGGCTGAGGTCGTCGCCGTGGGCGAGCACGTCGAGGCCCTGGTTCTCCAGAAGGAGGACAAGGAAGGCCGCCTGATCCTGTCCAAGAAGCGCGCCCAGTACGAGCGCGCCTGGGGCACCATCGAGAAGATCAAGGACGAGGACGGTATCGTCACCGGCACCGTCATCGAGGTCGTCAAGGGCGGTCTCATCCTCGACATCGGTCTTCGCGGCTTCCTCCCGGCCTCCCTGGTCGAGATGCGCCGGGTCCGCGACCTCCAGCCGTACGTGGGGCGCGAGCTCGAGGCCAAGATCATAGAGCTGGACAAGAACCGCAACAACGTGGTGCTCTCCCGCCGCGCCTGGCTGGAGCAGACCCAGTCCGAGGTTCGCCAGACCTTCCTCAACACCCTGCAGAAGGGCCAGGTCCGCAAGGGCGTCGTCTCCTCGATCGTCAACTTCGGTGCGTTCGTGGACCTCGGCGGCGTGGACGGCCTGGTGCACGTCTCCGAGCTGTCCTGGAAGCACATCGACCACCCCTCCGAGGTCGTCGAGGTCGGCCAGGAGGTCACCGTCGAGGTGCTCGACGTGGACATGGAGCGCGAGCGCGTCTCCCTCTCGCTCAAGGCCACCCAGGAAGACCCGTGGCAGCAGTTCGCCCGGACCCACCAGATCGGCCAGGTCGTGCCCGGCCGGGTCACCAAGCTGGTGCCGTTCGGTGCGTTCGTCCGGGTCGAGGAGGGCATCGAGGGTCTGGTCCACATCTCCGAGCTGGCCGAGCGGCACGTCGAGATCCCCGAGCAGGTCGTCCAGGTCGGCGACGAGATCTTCGTGAAGATCATCGACATCGACCTCGACCGGCGCCGCATCTCGCTGTCCCTCAAGCAGGCCAACGAGGGCGCCGGCGTGGACGTCGAGTTCGACCCCACGCTGTACGGCATGGCCGCCACCTACGACGACCAGGGCAACTACATCTACCCCGAGGGCTTCGACGCCGAGACCGGCGAGTGGCTCGAGGGCTTCGACAAGCAGCGCGAGGAGTGGGAGCGGCAGTACGCCGAGGCCCAGGCCCGCTTCGAGGCGCACAAGAACCAGGTCGAGAAGGCCCGCGCCGAAGAGGCCGAGGCCAGCGAGGCCGCCCCGTCCAGCTACTCCGGCGAGACTCCGGCCCAGTCGGCCTCCTCCGGTGGCGCTCTCGCCTCCGACGAGGCGCTGGCCGCCCTCCGGGAGAAGCTCGCGGGTGGGCAGAGCTAACTCTTGTTTCGGGAAAAGCCCCGCTCCGGCGGGGCTTTTTTCGGCCCTCCTTCTGATCTACTTTGTAAAGGCGCCCGCTCGGCCGCGTACCCGCGATGAGCGGTAAGGTGGCGCGCGTGCCGGACATCGAGCGGGCCCTGCCCGAGGACGCGGGGGAGATCCTCACCCTCCAGCGTGCCGCCTACGTGAGCGAGGCCCAGCTCTACGGGGATCCGTTCATCGCGCCCCTGGTCGAGTCGCTGGAGCAACTCCGCAAGGTGGTCGAGAGCGCCGTCGTGCTCAAGGCCGTCGCGGGCGCGCGGATCGTCGGCGCGGTGCGCGGGCAGCTCTCCGAGCCCGGTGACCAGGGCACCCGCACCTGCGTGGCCGGGCGGCTGGTCGTCGCCCCCGACCTCCAGGGACAGGGTGTCGGGACCGCGCTGCTCACCGCCCTGCACGCCGCCGTGCTGGCCGAACACCCGCAGACCCATGCCTTCGACCTGTTCACCGGCCACCTCTCCGACGGCAACCTGCGCCTCTACCGCCGCCTCGGCTACCGCGAGACCCGCAGGGAACGCCTCCAGGACCACCTGACCCTGGTCCATCTGCGGCGCCCCGCTAGGCTGCCGTCGTGAAGATCGGACTCACCGGCGGGATCGGGTCGGGCAAGAGCGAGGTCGCCAGACGCCTGGCCGCCAAGGGCGCGTTCGTGATCGACGCCGACCAGATCGCCCGTGAGGTCGTGGCGCCCGGCACCCTTGGCCTGGCCGAGATCATCGACGCCTTCGGCTCCGGCGTCCTCCACCCCGACGGCGCGCTCAACCGCGAAGCCCTCGGCAAAATCGTCTTCAACGATCCGCAAAAGCTCGCTCAACTCAACGCCATAGTCCACCCCAAGGTCGGCGCCCGGGTGGCCGAGCTCCAGGCCGCCGCCCCACCCGACGCCATCGTGGTCTACGACGTCCCTCTCCTCGCCGAGAACAACCTCGCCCACCTCTACGACAAGATCATCGTCGTAGACGCCGACGACAGCACCCGCCTCACCCGCCTCACCACCCACCGCAACATGCCCCCCGAGGACGCCCGCTCCCGGATGGCCGCCCAGTCCACCCGGGAAGCCCGGCTCGCCCTCGCCGACATAGTGATCGACAACAACGGCTCCCTGGACGCCCTCGACACCCAGGTCACAAAGGTCTGGGACGAACTAACGCAATAGCGACTCTTAGGTAACTGCTGCCCCAGATTGCTGGTATCGCGTACCTCCCCGTAGCCCCTGGCTAACCTCTGAAGGGGGCCGTCGTCTCAGGTGCGGGAGGGCACTGTTGGGCGAGTTCATGGGGATGGACCCCGCGGGGGTGCAAGCCCTGATCCGGAACATGGAGTCCGGCAAGAGCGTGCTCGCGGGCATCCGCCCGGGCCTGGAGGACGCCATCCGCGAGGCGGGCCCGGACTGGGCGGGAACGGGCGGGGTGACGGCGATGTACCGCGCCTGGGCCTTCTTCCACGAGTCGCAGGCGGATCTGCGGTGGCGGCTGGACCTCCTGAGCCAGGTCCTGCCACCGGGCTCGCCCGCGTTGACCACCGTGCGCGTGCCCTTCACCAGCCAGTCGCAGGCCGCCGCCGAGGGTGCGGCGGTCGGGACGGCGCTGGCGAAGGCGCTGGACGCCCATCTGGCCGAGGGAACGCACCAGTCCTGGGCGGCGGTGGAGGAGGCCCTGGCCGGGGCCGGGCCGGCGTCGGCCGACCCGGCGTACGCGTGGGCCCTGCTGGCGAAGCTGGGCGGGCCCGAGCGGTTACGGACGATCTTCGGGCAGTGGATGGTCATGCACAACGGCGGCCCGCGCCGTGGCCTGGACCGCGAGATGCTGGGCAAGGCGCAGCCGTCCCTGGGGGCGCTGGCACAGGCGTTCGCCGCCGCGGAGAGCTCGGGCAGGTTGCCCGAGGAGTGGCGTACGGATGTGCTGACCCGCGCCGACCCGGCGACCTTGTCGACGATGGTGGCCCTCTCCCGCCCGTCCGGGGCGCTCCTCAACGAGGTGGCGCTCCGCCAGTTCACCGCGCCGACCGCCGGGTTCAATCCCACCTCGCCTGACCCCGACTGGAACACCGTCAATGTGCTCGGTGCCTACGTCGGCGATCCGGCGGCCCTCCAGCGACTGCTGGCCGAGCACCGGGACCTGGCCGGGAAACTGCTCCACCCGAATTTGGCCAAGGGCACCGGAACCCCGCACTTCGACGAGTTGCTCGCCGATGTGCTGGGCCGCGCCCTGGATCCGCACATGGGCTCGGCCCTGACCAGGGAAAGAGCCTGGACCAACCTGATCGACGGAGTGGGGTACGACGGAACCGAAAAGTTGTCCGGCCACTACGCGACATTCGAGAACTCGGCCGTCAACCAGGCGCTGGCCAGGAATCTGACGCCGTACCTGGGCCAACTGGCACTGGGCCAGGTCTACGCCGACTCTCCGGAGCTGGGTCTTGTTCCCGCCGGCCCCTGGAAGGGCCTGCACGAGGATGTGGCCGCCCGTTTCGTCGGCGCACTGATGCAGGATCCCGCCACGGCCAAATCCCTTACAGCGGACTTCCAGGCCTACGTCCGCGGGCTGGACGTTGGCCAGGCTCATCCGTTCAGCGCGGACCCGGACGAGCGCGCCGAGTTCACCCGGCTCAGCGCCCAGGCGGGCGGCCTGGCGAATCTGCTGCTGGGCGGCTCCACCTATGCCGAGTTCAATGACGATGAGTTCATCGACATGGTGGCGGACGTCGCGCTGCTACCGGTGAACTACACCATCGCCAGGCTCGCGAAGGATGCCAAACCGTTTGCCAGCACCATGATCGATTATCGCACCGGCCCCTTCAAGGACGAGTTGGCGGACGTACTCAAAGATCACCTTGACGAGAGGACCCCGGAGACGGCCCGGGTCGTGGCGGGCCGGATCATCGAGCTCCAGGTGGGCCAGGTACTGGAGGCACTGAAGAAACACGGGCATGAACCGCTCACTGCTGAAGATCAGGAACGACTTCGGCAGGAATTCAGAGGCCGTATGTACCCCGCACTTAGCAAGGCTCTCGAAAAGCGAGGGGGGTAGCAGAGTGGTCGAGAACCCGTATCGCGTTCTACACGAAGCGGTGGCGAAAGAGGCCTTGGCGACGGTTCTGGAGAGCCGCGCCGGAGATCTTGAGGCCGTCTTCCGAGGCGTTCCGCTGGCCCCGGGCGGCAGCGACGCCTACTGGACCGGAGCCGCCGCGGAAAGGTTCGCCAACGAGGCTCGTCCCCTGGCGCGCGACATCGTTGAACTCGCCGAAGCGTGCAGGTCCACGGCGCAAAACCTCCGGCGGAGCGCCGAGCGTATTCGTGCTACGGCGATGCTGCCCTCGCCGTGAGTGAGGTTCAGCCCTCTTCCGATTCGAAGCAGTCGGTCTTTCCGACGACCAGAATGTTCGGTTCCGTGGGCCGGGCTGCGACCATGAACGTGACCGCGGACTCCGGGTTGTGAACAACGATGACCGAAAGGTTGTTGTCCCAGAAATCGAGGCTGTCGACGAGTTTGTCGTATTTCATCAGGCCTAGATAGCCGCTCGCCACCAAGGACGCCGTGCCAGGCGTTCGCGTGCCGTCGGGAAGGAAGTTTCCCTGAGCGCGGAAGAACCGCTGTCTGGACCCTGGAATGCAGCCCGTGTCTGAGTCCTTCTCCGCTTTCTCGGTTATCTGGAATCGGCCTACCTGGGAGAACGTATGGGAGGCCAGCAGCTTCTCGCCGTCGCGTACCAGGTTTTGCGTGGCCTCCGCGAATGTCGGCGGTGGCGGTTCGGACGAGCACCCGGCCAGGGCGGCTAAACAGATTCCTGCGGCGGCGATCCGGGAGGCAAGCTGCACAATCCGGAGGGTACCCGAGTTGTCCCATTGACTTGATGAGTTTCCCGTACCGGATATGGGTAACGGCTCCCGCGGGCGATCACGCGAGAGCCGTACGGGGGAAGGCGTCAGAACCAGCCGCGGCGTTGGGCCATTGCGTGGAGGCCTGCGTTCAGGGCCTGTTCGGCGGTGGCGGGGTTGCCGTTGAGGGGGATGGTGAAGCGGTTGTAGACGTCGTGGCCGGAGGTGAGGAAGCCGCCTCGTTTGTCGGCTTCGAGGATGACGTCCATAGAGTGCGGGCCGGTGATGAAGGTGAGTTCCAGCGCCTGGAAGTGGCGGTTCCACGGCGGGCCCGCGTAGTACTCGATCTCCTGGTAGAAGGGCATGCGGGAGCCCTGCAGGGTGCCCCGCTCCAGGTCGGCCTTGCTGAAACGGAAGCCCATCCGGTCCAGCGCGGTGATCAGGTGCTCCTGGATGGGGAGCGGGTTGACGAAGAGCGGGTCGAGGTCGCCCTTGTCCAGGGCCCCGGCGAGGGAGAGTTCGGTGGCCACACCGAGGGTCATGCCGCGCAGGGGGTGCCCGCCGATGGCGCTGATCGGGGTCTCCCAGGGCACGGGGATCTGGAACGGCTGGGCGTGCGCAGCGTTCGGCTGGAGGTGGAAGGGACCGGCGACCTGCTGGCGAAGGAAGCTGAAGGTCTGCCGGTACTCGTTGTCGCCGCTCTCCACCTCCACGACCGCGGTGAAGTCGACGAAGATGCCCTCGACCCGGTAGTCGCTGCCGCCGCCGCGGAAGTTGACGGTGCCGGCCAGCGTCTCGCCGGGCCGGACGGAGGTGGTGTGCAGGACGGTGTCGACTTCGACGCCGGCGCCGAAGGCGGCCATCAGCTTGCGGAAGACCATCTTTTTTCAGGCTCCTTGGAGGGGGTGGTCAGTTGTTCTCAACGGGAGGCCGGGTCTGCGGGGTTCCCCAGACCGAGCTTGGGCAGGAGTTGGGCGAGCAGCAGCGCCCCGGTCGGGTCCGCGGTGCCGGAGGTGCGGATGACCAGTGGGGTGGGGGCGTGCTCGGCCAGTTTGGCGCCGACGTCGAGCCGGCGCCGGGCGAGTTCGTACTCCAGGACGGCGCGGTTGTCGCGGTAGGCGTCGGCGAGGCGGCGCAGCGCGGTGGCCTCGTTCTCGGCGGCGGTGAGTTCGGCCCGCCCGCGCGCCTCGATCTCCCAGCGCACCCGCTGGGCCTCGGTCTCCTGCTCCTCCAGCATGCGGGCGACGTCCTTGCGCGCGGTGTTCTGCGCGGCCTTGACCTCGACGAGGCGGGCGTCGCGGGTCTTCTTGGCCCGCTCGATCTCCATGAGCAGGGTGTCGATGCGGCGCTTGCGGGTGAGCTCCCACTCCCGCTCGTACGCGCTGAGCTCCTTGGCGATCTTCTCCCGGGTGGCCAGGTGCTGCTGGTAGGCGTCGGGAAGCTGCACGTCGGGGATGTTCGCCCCGGTCACCCGCACGCCGTACCTGCCGAGCTGGCGGTTGAGGGCCTCCTGCATGTCGCCGACGTCGGAGCCGCGCAGGTCGTAGGCGCGCTCGGTGGTGACCCGGCGGCTGCGCTGCCGGATGGCGTCCTGGACGGCGCTGCTCAGCACCAGGTCGAAGTTGCCGGCGCCGATGGTGCGGACGAACGCGATCGGGTCGATGATCTTGAATTTCAAAAAGAATTCAATGGACTTCAGCGGCACGTTCTCGGCCGTGGGGCAGGCCGAGATGGGGGCCGTGTACGGGATCTCGGTGGAGGTGTCCACGACGGCGTCCACCCGGTCCCACGGGAGCTACAGGTAGTGCCGGCCGGGGCTGAGGGTGCCGGTGATCGCGCCCCACCGGCTGCGCACCCCGGTGGTGCCCTCCTCGATCTCGATGATGGCCCGGCGCCAGAGCCAGATCGCCGCGATCACCAGCACCAGCACGGCCGCGCCCCCGGCCAGGGGGCGGAGCCAGCCGGGGCCGAGCGTGGCCGTGCCGGCCAGGTAGAGGGCCAGCAGCAGTAAGGAGACCCAGGCGTAGCCGCGCCGGTCCTTGGGGATGACAACGGGGACCAGCTGGCCGCGCTCGCCGCCGCGGAGCAGCTGGCGGATGTCGGACCAGGGCGCCAGCGACTCCCTGATCTTGGAGAATTCCCGGCTCATCGCTTCAGCCCCTCGATCTCGGCCTGCCGGCCGTCCACCCGGGCCTGGATCTCGTCGAGGCGGGCCCGGATGGCGTCCATGTCGGCCTGGGTGAACAGGATGGCCTCGCCGGTGCCGATCAGGTCACGGGCGAGGGTCAGGAAGTTGAGGGTCTCCTGGTCGCCCAGCTGCACCACCTGGGGCAGCCGGTCGGCCACCGACTCCAGCTTGTCCAGCACGTCCTGCTGGTAGCGGTAGTTGAGGATCTCCGGCGCCCGGGCGCTGCTCAGTGCCCGGATGTCCAGCGCCTGGGCCTCCAGCAGCGCGGAGTTGGCCTTGGCGGTGCTCTCCGCCTCGATCAGCCGCTGCTGGGCCTGGGCCTTGGCCCGGTGCGACTCGCGTTCCAGCGCGGTGTCCATCTGGGCCTGGTAGGTGGCGATCTCGGCCTGGATGGCGGAGAGCGTCTCCTGGAACCCCGCCAGTTCCCTGGTCAGGTCGCCCTCGTTCTGCTCTTTGCGGAGCTGGAGCTCGTACTCGTAGGTGTAGGCCTCCTTGGCCACCCGGACCATCTCGGGGGCGGCCAGGTCCATGCGGTACTCCTGGCTGGACGGCTCGGCGTGGGTGATGTTGACGTCGGTCATCCGTACGGCGGGCAGGAACTGCTGGTTGAGGTTGTCCAGGATGCCCTGGGTGGATTCGCCGACCAGGTCGTAGATGTCCTCGGCGCGCTGGGAGTAGATGAGGCTCCGGGTGACCTCGCTGATGGCGTTCTGGAGCTTGGACTGGAAGCCGCCGACCGAGCCGAGCACGAAGATGAACTCGGCGGGGTCCTCGATCCGGAACTGCAGGAACAGGTCCACGGAGGCCTTGACGCCCTGCTGGGTGGGGGCCTCCCTGATGGGGGCGTTGAAGGGGTACTCGCGGGTGGTGTTGACGATGTAGCTGACCCGCTTCCAGGGGCTGAACAGGGTGACCCGGCCGGGCTCGGCCACCTGGACCAGCTTGCCGAACTTGGTGATCAGCGCGCGGCAGCCCTCGGGCACCATGACCACGCTCCGCCGCCACCACAGGAACGCCGCGGCCAGCGCCAGGGTGATCCAGTAGTGCGGGCCGAACAGGGCGTCCAGCTCGATCAGGCCGGTGACGCCGAGGCCGATGGCGCCGAGCAGGGCCAGGCCCAGCAGCGGGAAGACCACCTTGGCGGTGCCGCCCTTGGGGATGACCACGGGGGAGATGACGTGCACGGGTAAGCCGTCGGGGCCCTGGCCCTGGAAGCTGCGGTTGACGATCTCTCCGGCCTCGGCCAGCGAGGCGCTCCGGGCGTCGATCAGGGTGCCGGTGGAGGCGGTCTGCTCGCGGGCGTCCTGGAAGTCACCCGGGTCGAGCCGGAACGCGGCCGTCTCGCCGCCCGCCACGCCGCCGAACGCGTCGCCCACCGCGGTCAGCACGGCCTGCCGGGGATCACCGCCCTGGGCCACCGTCTGGGCGACGGCGCGCACACGCTGGGCGGCGCCTTGATATGGAGTCGACATCACGCTCCTCAGTCATCATCCGCTGGCGTCCGAATCCGATGCATCCGAAATCCGGTGAGAACGGACGTTAGCGGTACGGACTTGATGATCGCTTGCAGTGCGCGGAGAACCGGGGCACGGAATTGTCGGACCCGGCGCGTAAGTTAGGGAAGCGTGAGGCCGGTTACAGATTTGCAGCGCAGGGTGGCGCCTTTCGAGGTGATCACGGAGATGACGCCGTCCGGGGACCAGCCCACCGCGATCGCGGAGCTGGAGCGCCGGGTCAAGGCGGAGATGAAGGACAACGTCCTGCTCGGCGCCACCGGCACCGGCAAGACGGCCACGGTCGCCTGGCTGATCGAGCGGTTGCAGCGGCCGGCGCTGGTCATGCAGCCCAACAAGACGCTGGCCGCCCAGTTCGCCAACGAGCTGCGCCAGATGCTGCCCAACAACGCGGTGGAGTACTTCGTCTCCTACTACGACTACTACCAGCCGGAGGCGTACGTTCCGCAGAGCGACACCTACATCGAGAAGGACTCCTCGATCAACGAGGAGGTCGAGCGGCTGCGCCACTCGGCCACCAACTCGCTGCTCACCCGGCGCGACACGGTCGTGGTGGCCTCGGTCTCCTGCATCTACGGCCTGGGCACCCCGCAGGAATACGTGGATCGCATGCTCCGCCTCAAGGTCGGCCAGGAGCTGGAGCGCGACCGGCTGCTCCGCCGCCTGGTCGACATGCAGTACGCGCGTAACGACCTGGCCTTCACCCGGGGCACCTTCCGGGTCCGCGGCGACACCATCGAGATCATCCCGATGTACGAGGAGCTCGCCGTCCGGATCGAGATGTTCGGCGACGAGATCGAGAAGCTGGCCACGCTGCACCCGCTGACCGGCGAGGTGGTCACCGAGGACACCGAGCTCTACATCTTCCCCGCCTCCCACTACGTGGCAGGACCGGAGCGCATGGAGCGGGCGATCAACGGCATCGAGGCGGAGCTGGCCGAGCGCCTGGCGGTCCTGGAGGGGCAGGGCAAGCTGCTGGAGGCGCAGCGGCTGCGCATGCGCACCACCTACGACGTGGAGATGATGCGGCAGGTCGGCACCTGCGCGGGCATCGAGAACTACTCGCTGCACATCGACGGCCGGGAGCGCGGTTCGGCGCCGAACACGCTGCTGGACTACTTCCCTGAGGACTTCCTGCTGGTGCTGGACGAGTCCCACCAGACCGTGCCGCAGATCGGCGCCATGTACGAGGGGGACGCCTCGCGTAAGCGCACCCTGGTGGAACACGGGTTCCGGCTGCCGTCGGCGCTGGACAACCGCCCGCTGAAGTGGGAGGAGTTCCTGGAGCGCATCGGGCAGACCGTCTACCTGTCGGCCACGCCGGGGCCGTTCGAGCTGGGCCGCGCCCAGGGCGAGGTGGTCGAGCAGGTCATCCGGCCGACCGGTCTGGTCGACCCGGAGATCGTGATCAAGCCCACCAAGGGCCAGATCGACGACCTGATGGAGGAGATCAGGGCCCGCGCCACTCGGGACGAGCGGGTGCTGGTCACCACGCTCACCAAGAAGATGGCCGAGGACCTCACCGACTACCTGCTGGAGAACGGCATCCGGGTGCGCTACCTGCACAGCGAGGTGGACACGCTCCGCCGCATCGAGCTGCTGCGGGAGCTGCGCAGCGGCGAGTTCGACGTGCTGGTCGGCATCAACCTGCTCAGGGAGGGCCTGGACCTGCCGGAGGTCTCCCTGGTGGCGATTCTGGACGCCGACAAGGAGGGCTTCCTGCGCTCGGGCACCTCGCTCATCCAGACGATCGGCCGCGCCGCCCGTAACGTCTCCGGCCAGGTGCACATGTACGCCGACCGGGTGACCCCCAGCATGGAGGCGGCGATCGACGAGACCAACCGCCGCCGGGCCAAGCAGGTCGCCTACAACCAGGCCAACGGCATCGACCCGCAGCCGCTGCGCAAGCGCATCGCCGACATCCTCGACTCGCTCAACCGGGAGGACGCCGACACCGCCGAGCTGCTCGGCGGCGGCGGGCGGCAGCAGTCCCGGGGCAAGGCGCCGGTGCCGGGGCTGTCCTCCCGTCCGGCGGCCGGTCAGCACGCCAAGGCGATCGTCGGGGAGATGCCGCGCGCCCAGCTGGAGTCGCTGGTCGAGTCACTCACCGAGCAGATGCACGCCGCCGCCGCCGACCTCCAGTTCGAGGTGGCCGCCCGCCTCCGCGACGAGATCAAGGAACTCAAGCGCGAGGTCCGCGACATGCGAACAGCGGGGGTGAAGTAGCACGGCGGGGTGAAATAGCGAGCGTCAGGCTTGAGCGAGCGTCAGGCCGGTCCGGCGGTTCCTCGCTGGGCCAGGCGTGCCCGGCGGTTGGCGCGGTAGCGGCGGATCCTCCGGACGGCCAGCCAGCCCACCAGGGCGAAGACCACCAGGGCCAGCACCACCAGGACCGGGAGGAAGACGGCCACCAGGCTGAGGGTCAGCGCGCTGGCGTCCTCGGCCGTGCTGACCACCGGGGCGCCCAGGCCGGCCGTGCCGGCGTTCACCACCGGGCGGGCGGTGGACTTGACCACGTGCACGATCAGGGCGGTCAGGATGCCGAGCACCCAGGCGACCCCCGGATGTTCGGCCATCCAGGTGGAGTTGTCCAGCTCGGCGGCGGCCGTGGTGGCGCTGAAGACCACGCCGCCGGAGGCGGGCCGTACCGCGGTCTGGATGATGTCGTTGACGTGGTCCACCACCGGGACCTTGTCCAGCACCAGCTCGGCCAGGAGCAGCACTCCGATGATCGCCAGCACCCAGCCGCTGGACAGCCAGGCGTACTCCGCCGGCAGCCGCACCCGGTCGGTGACGTTGGCCAGCACCCCGACCACCAGCAGCGGGATGTAGGCGTTCAGCCCGGCCGCCGTGGACAGCCCCAGCCCCGTCAGCGTCGCGAACAATCAGCCTCCCGTGGTTCGCCCGTCGCACCGTCCAACGGACGAGCCCGCCCCGGGGTTACCGGCACCAGCACGGTTTCCTTGCGCTCCGGCGCGTGCCAGCCCCGCTCCGGTGTGAAGGTGCGCACGATCCGCCCGGGCACCCCCGCGATCACGCAGTGGTCGGGGAACTCCCCGCGTACCACGGCGCCCCCGGCCACCACCGACTGCCGTCCGATCCGGGTTCCGGGCAGGATGATCGCCCCCGCTCCCAGCCAGCACCCGTCCCCGATCTCGACCGGGTTGTTCCGCGGCCACTGGCGCCCGATCGGCAGCTCGGGGTCGTCGTAGACGTGGTTCTGATCGGTGATGTACACGTACGGCCCGGTGAACACGTCCGATCCGATCACGATCGACTGGTGTCCCACGATGTGCGACCCCCGCCCGATCGAGCAGCCGCGCCCGATCCGCACGATCGTCTCCGGCCCGAGGTCCACCCCCGGCCCCATGCCCGCCGAGATCGAGACCCGTTCGCCGACCAGGGTGTACGGCCCGATCTCGATCCACTCCTCGCCGAAGATGGCCCCCACCGGGAAGGACAGGCAGGCGCCCTCGCCCAGGTTCCGGAACCGGTAGCCCGCGGGGTTGTGCGGGCTGACCGCCCCCAGTTCTTTCAGGTAGGCCCAGCCGCGGTGGATCAGCCGCCCGGCGGCCCGCCTCAGAATCGACATATCCGGACAAGTTACCCGCCCGTCCGACCGCAGGCTATGGCGGGTTCGTGCACGTGGTGACCCGTTCAAGGGAAGCCTTTGATATTCTGAGAGCCCGTGGGCATGCCCGCCGTCTCTACCGACGCGTCGGCTTTACTTCGGACCACGGGAGACTCCTTGCGCAACGCCGTTCATACCAAGCATCTGTTCGTCACCGGCGGCGTCGCCTCAAGCCTCGGCAAGGGGCTCACCGCCTCCAGCCTGGGGCGGCTGCTGAAACTCCGCGGACTACGGGTCACCATGCAGAAACTCGACCCGTACCTGAACGTGGACCCCGGGACGATGAACCCGTTCCAGCACGGTGAGGTGTTCGTCACCGACGACGGGGCGGAGACCGACCTGGACGTCGGCCACTACGAGCGGTTCCTGGACACCGAGCTGCACGGCTCGGCCAACGTGACCACCGGCCAGATCTACTCCAACGTGATCGCCAAGGAGCGGCGCGGGGAGTACCTGGGCGACACGGTCCAGGTCATCCCGCACATCACCAACGAGATCAAGGAGCGCATCCGGGGCATGGCCGGCCCCGAGGTGGATGTGGTGATCACCGAGGTGGGCGGCACCGTGGGCGACATCGAGTCGCTGCCCTTCCTGGAGGCGGTCCGGCAGGTGCGGCACGAGGTGGGCCGCGACAACGTGTTCTTCCTGCACGTGTCCCTGCTGCCGTACATCGGGCCCAGCGGCGAGCTGAAGACCAAGCCGACCCAGCACTCGGTGGCCGCGCTGCGCAGCATCGGCATCCAGCCGGACGCGATCGTCTGCCGCTCCGACCGGCCGATCACCGGCTCGCTCAAGCGCAAGATCAGCCTGATGTGCGACGTGGACGAGGACGCGGTGGTCTCCGCGATCGACGCCCCCTCCATCTACGACATCCCCAAGGTCCTGCACCGCGAGGGCCTGGACGCGTACGTGGTGCGCCGCCTCGGCCTGCCCTTCCGCGACGTGGAGTGGCAGGAGTGGGACCAGCTGCTGCTGCGGGTGCACGAGCCCGCCAAGGAGGTCACCGTCGCCCTGGTGGGCAAGTACGTGGACCTGCCCGACGCGTACCTGTCGGTCACCGAGGCGCTGCGCGCGGGCGGGTTCGCCAACGACGCGCGGGTCAACATCCGCTGGGTGACCAGCGACGACTGCGCCACCCCCGAGGGCGCCGCCCGCGAGCTGGACGGCGTGGACGGGGTGCTCATCCCCGGCGGCTTCGGGGTGCGCGGCATCGAGGGCAAGATCGGGGCGATCCGGCACGCCAGGGAGCAGAAGGTTCCGCTGCTGGGCATCTGCCTCGGCATGCAGGGCATGGTCATCGAGGCCGCCCGGAACCTGGCGGGTCTGGACGGCGCCAACAGCGCCGAGTTCGACTCCGACGCCAAGCACCCGGTCATCTCCACCATGGCCGACCAGCAGGACGTGGTGAACGGCGACCGCGACATGGGCGGCACCATGCGGCTGGGCCTGTACACCGCCAAACTCACCGACGGCAGCCTGGCCCGCAGGCTGTACGGCAAGCCCAGGGCCGAGGAGCGCCACCGCCACCGGTACGAGGTGAACAACGCCTACCGGGAGCGGCTGGAGCGGGTCGGCGTGGTCTTCTCCGGCCTCTCCCCGGACGGCCGCCTGGTGGAGTACACCGAGCTCGCCGTGGACGCCCACCCGTTCTTCGTCGGCACCCAGGCCCACCCCGAGTTCCGCTCCCGCCCGACCAGGGCGCACCCGCTCTTCAAGGGCCTCATCGCGGCCGCCCTGGATTTCGCCGAGGCCCGCGCCGACGCCAAGGCGGTGAAGTCCTCGTGACCATCCAGGACCTGCACGACGCCTGGGACGTGACCGCCTCCAGGGAGCGCTTCTCGGCCCGGGTCATCTCCGTGGTCACCGACACCGTCCGGATGAAGGACGGCGAGCTGGCCGACCGCGACTACGTCGCCCACCCCGGCTCGGTGGCCGTGGTGGCGATCCGCGACGGCCGGGTGCTGATGATCCGCCAGTACCGCCACCCGGTGCGCCGCCAGCTCTGGGAGCTGCCGGCCGGGCTGCGGGACGTGCCGGGGGAGCCGCTGGCCGAGTGCGCGGCCCGGGAACTGGCCGAGGAGGCCGGGTGCCGGGCGGCCACCTGGCACACGCTGCTTGACCTGTACACCTCGCCCGGGATGAGCGAGGAGCGCATCCGGATCTTCCTGGCCCGGGACGTGAC
The DNA here is from genome assembly GCF_018476525.1 of Acrocarpospora catenulata. GTDB lineage: Bacteria > Actinomycetota > Actinomycetes > Streptosporangiales > Streptosporangiaceae > Acrocarpospora > Acrocarpospora catenulata. The sequence continues at coordinate 186,868 of NZ_JAHCST010000007.1, read as the reverse complement.
CGAGATCCCGCCGGAGGAGAACCACTACGTGCACCGGTTCGAGGAGATCGACATGCCGGTGGAGTGGGTTCCCCTGGACCAGGCGGTCCAAGGCGCGCTGGCGGGAATGATCCACAATTCCCCCGCCATCGCCGGTATTCTCGCCGCGTACGCCGCCTCCGCCAACGGCTACACGGGCCTTCGGCCCGCTGACGCGCCGGAGGCCTGACCGGAGGGAGGGACGCTGAACGAGCCCGAGGCCGTGCTGTCCAGCTACCTCTCCCATCTGGCGGTGGAGCGGGGGCTGTCCGCGAACACGCTCGCGTCCTACCGCCGTGACCTGCGGCGTTACGTCGACCATCTGGCGGCGCGCGGGCTGGCCTCGATCGCCCAGGTGGCCGAGTCCGACGTGGTGGCCTTCCTGACCTCGCTCAGGGAGGGCGACGAGGAGCATCCCGCGCTGGTCGCCAGCTCGGCCGCGCGGGCCGTCTCCGCCGTCCGCGGCCTGCACCGTTTCGCGCTGCGCGAGGGGGTGGCGGGCCACGACCCGGCCCACGAGGTACGGCCCCCGCGCCAGCTCAGGCGGCTGCCCAAGGCGATCACCGTGGAGCAGGTGGAGCGCCTGATCGCCGCCTCCGGGCCCGGCGACGCGCCGCTGACCCTGCGCAACCGGGCCCTGCTCGAGGTCCTGTACGGCACCGGCGCGCGCATCTCCGAAGCCGTCGGCCTGGCCGTGGACGACGTGACCGGCGGCGGCCCCGCCGACGAGCTGCGGCTGCGCGGCAAGGGGGGCAGGACCAGGATCGTGCCACTGGGCCGGTTCGCCCGGTCGGCGCTGGACGCCTACCTGGTCCGGGCCCGGCCGTTCCTGGCCGTCCACGGCCGGGGCACGCACGCGCTGTTCCTCAACGCCCGGGGCGGCCGGCTGACCCGGCAGGGGGCCTGGGAGGTGCTCCAGTCGGCGGCCGAACGGGCGGGTCTGTCAGGGGTGTCCCCGCACATGTTGCGCCATTCGTTCGCAACCCACCTACTGGATGGCGGCGCGGACGTTAGGGTTGTGCAGGAACTACTGGGCCATGCCTCGGTGACCACCACCCAGGTGTACACCTTGGTCACGGTCGACCGGCTACGTGAGGTCTACGCGGCCGCTCACCCCCGGGCCCAGCGATAAGATCAACCTGCTTGTCCTTATTCTGCCCGCCCGTGGCGCGTCGCCTTGCCGCATACGTGTCCACCCTCTAAATTCAGTGCGGTTCGGGACCGTCAGGGAGGTTCTTCAATTGACTGCGACCACAGACGCGACGTGGACCGCGGGGACCTCCGGCTCGCTGGGCCCCACTGGCCGTCCCCGTCCGGTCTTTCCCGACCCGATCCCGCCGGAGGAGCACGGCCCGGCCCGGATCGTCGCCATGGTCAACCAGAAGGGCGGCGTCGGCAAGACGACCACCACCATCAACCTGGGCGCCGCGCTGGCCGAGGTGGGCCAGCGGGTGCTGCTGGTGGACTTCGACCCGCAGGGCGCGCTCTCGGTCGGCCTGGGCATCGACCCCCGCCCGCTGGAGAGCACCATCTACGACCTGTTGATGGAGGAGCCGGACATCACCACCGAGGACGTGCTCCTCGGCACCAGCGTCGAGGGCATGGACCTGCTGCCCAGCAACATCTTCCTCTCCGGCGCGGAGATCCGGCTGGTCAACGAGGTGGCCAGGGAGTACGCGCTGCAGCGCGCCCTGGAGCCGCTGCTGCCGTACTACGACATCTGCCTGATCGACTGCCAGCCGTCCCTGGGCCTGCTCACCGTGAACGCGCTCACCTGCGCGCACAGTGTGATGATCCCGCTGGAGTGCGAGTTCTTCGCGTTACGCGGGGTGGCCCTGCTGATGGAGTCGATCGGCAAGGTCCAGGAGCGGCTGAACAAGAACCTCGAGATCGACGGCCTGCTGGCCACCATGTACGACCCCCGCACCCTGCACGCCCGTGAGGTCCTGCAAACGATCATGCAGGGCTTCGGCGACAAGGTCTTCCACACCGTCATCAACCGCACGGTGCGTTTCCCCGACGCCACCCTCGCCGGGGAGCCCATCACCCAGTTCGACCCCAGCTCGATGGGCGCCACCGCCTACCGCGAACTCGCCAGGGAACTGCTGGCCCGCTGGCCCGCGCGCGTCTGAGTGTGTGGGCTGCGCCACAATGGGTGAGTGAGCGAACCGGAGACGAGCGAGGGCTTCCATGTGCACCTGGAGGTCTTCGAGGGTCCGTTCGATCTGTTGCTCGGGCTGATCGCCAAGCACAAGCTGGACATCACCGAGGTCTCCCTGCACAAGGTGACCGACGAGTTCATCTCCTACATCCGGTCCAGGGGGCCGGAGTGGGATCTTGATCAGACCAGCCATTTCCTGCTGGTCGCGGCCACGCTGCTCGATCTGAAGGCGGCCCGGCTGCTGCCCACCGGCGAGGTCGAGGACGAGGAAGATCTGGCCCTGCTGGAGGCGCGGGACCTGCTGTTCGCCCGGTTGCTGCAGTACCGGGCGTACAAGGAGGTGGCCAAGGTGTTCTCGGGGCGGATGGCCGAGGAGGCGCTGCGGTTTCCCCGGGTGGTGCCGATGGAGCCGGCCTTCGCCAACCTGCTGCCGGAGCTGGTGCTCGGCATCGGGCCCGAGCAGCTGGCGAAGATCGCGATGAAGGCGTTCACACCCAAGGCGCCGCCGTCGGTTTCGGTCACCCACATGTACCAACCGCTCGCCAGCGTGCGCGAACAGGCCGCTATCCTGGTGGAGCGGCTGCGGCGGGCCGGGCGGGCCACCTTCCGCTCGCTGACCGCCGACTGCGCGGGCACCTTCGAGGTGGTGGCGCGTTTCCTGGCCGCCCTGGAGCTCTTCCGGGAGGCCGCGGTCTCCTTCGAGCAGCTGGAACCGCTCGGGGATCTGTACGTGACCTGGACCGGCAGCAGCGACGGCGACGTCTCCGTGGGTGACGACTACGACGCGGGCGCCGCCAAGCCGGGGCAGGCGGAGCAAGAGCCTCAGACGGGGCAAACGGGGCAGTTGCCGGATGAGGCCAGTGAGGAGCCGGGCGATGGGTGATCAGCGGGGCGACATCGACGGCAGAAGCGCGCCGGAAAGCCTGCTGGACACCGAACCGGACGCAGAAGTGCGCTCGGCGGAACCCGCCCTGCGGGCCGCGCTTGAGGCCATCCTGCTCGTCGTGGACGAGCCGGTGGCGGAAGTCTCGCTGGCGCAGGTGCTGGAGCGCCCGACCAGCGAGGTGGCGGCCACCCTGCGCGAGCTGGCCGCGGAATACACCTCCGCCGGGCGGGGTTTTGACCTCAGAGAGGTCGCCGGTGGCTGGCGGTTCTACACCCGCGCCGAGTGCGCCCCGGTGGTGGAGCGCTTCGTGCGGGACGGCCAGCAGGCCCGGCTGACCCAGGCCGCGCTGGAGACCCTCGCCGTGGTCGCCTACCGGCAGCCCGTCAGCCGGGCCCGGGTGGCGGCCATTCGCGGTGTCAACAGCGACGGCGTGATGCGCACGCTGGCCGCGCGCGGCCTTGTCGAGGAGGCCGGGACCGACCCGGAGAGCCAGGCCGTGCTCTACCGGACGACCAGCTACTTCCTTGAACGACTGGGGCTGCGGGACCTCGACGAGCTGCCCGCCCTGGCCCCCTTCCTTCCCGATGACGTGGAAACCCTAGAGGAGCAACCGAAGTGAACAAGCACAGCACCCCGTCCGGTGATGGACGCGGTCGAGGCCGCAGCGGCGGCGCCCCCCGAGGCGGCCGCGACGGCCGTCCCTCCTTCCGCGCCGACCGCGACGGCAACCGCGGCGGTAACAGCGGTGGCAACCGCGGTGGGTACGGCCGGCCCGCCCCCCGCGAGCGGAGCGATCGACGCGACGAGCGAGGCTCCGCCGACCGCCGCCCCTACGACGGCCCCCGCGAGCGCTCCTACGACGGCCCGCGTGACGACCGTGGCGCCTCCCGGGACTCCTACGGCCGCAGGGACGCCCGTGACGGCGGCCGGGGCGGTTACGGGCGCGACCGCTCCCGCGAGGACGTACGGGGCTCCTACGGCCGCTCCGAGTCACGCGGCTACAACCGGGGCGACTCTCAAGACCGTGGCTACAACCGGGGCGAGTCCCAGGACCGCGGTTACAACCGGTCCGACTCCCAGGACCGTGGCTACAACCGGTCCGACTCTCGGGACCGCGGCTACGGCCGTGGCGACGACAGCCGCGGTTCCCAGGGCCGGTTCACCCGCCCCGAGCGCGAGGAGCGCAGCCCGCACCGGAACGAGGGCCGGTACGAAGACCGCAACGAGCGGCGGTACGAGGGCCGCAGTGAGGGTCGCGGCGAGGGCCGTAACGAGGGCGGCGGGACGCGCGCCCGCTACGGCAGGCCGGAGGGCGGCCGCGGTGGCTACGGCGACAGCCGCTCCAACGACCGTTCCTACGACCGGGACGGCGGCTCGCGTGGCTACCGTGAGGGCAACCGCGAGGGCTCCCGTGACCGCGACTACGGCCGTCCCGGCCAGGACCGCCCCCGCCAGGACCGTCCCGGCCAGGACCGTCCCCGTCAGGACCGTCCCCGTCAGGACCGTCCCCGCTACGACCGCCCGGCGGGCGATGACCGTGGCGGCTTCCGGGGCGACCGGGGCGGCGCACGCCGCGACGTCCAGACCCTTGGCGGCGGTTCCCGGGGCCGTTTCGGACGTAACAGCTCCCGCAGCGATTTCCGTACCGCGCGCCCTGGCGGGACCGATGAAGCGTTCAAGTCCGCCCGCCAGCCGCGCCGCGACCCGGACTTCTACGACGCCGGCTACACCGACGAGCGTGACACCACCGAGGTCCCCGGTGGCGAGCGGCTGCAGAAGGTGCTCGCCCAGGCGGGCGTGGCCAGCCGCCGCGCCTGCGAGGACATGATCGGCGACGGCCGGGTCACCGTGGACGGCCAGGTGGTGCGCCGGTTCGGGGCCAGGGTGGACCCCGCCAAGCAGGTCATCCACGTGGACGGCAAGCGCATCCCGACCGCCCCCGACCTGGTCTACTACGCCCTGAACAAGCCGATCGGCGTGGTCAGCACCATGGAGGACCCGGAGGGCCGCCGCTGCCTGCGGGACTTCGTCCAGGAGCTGGCCCCGCGCCTGTTCCACGTCGGCCGCCTGGACACCGAGACCGAGGGTCTGCTGCTGCTCACCAACGACGGCGAGCTGGCGCACCGGCTGACCCACCCCAGCTACGGGGTGAAGAAGAAGTACTGGGCGAAGGTGCCGGGCCCGGTCTCCCGGGACCTGCACCGGGTGCTCCGCAAGGGCATCGAGCTGGAGGACGGCCTGGCCAAGGTGGACGAGTTCCACATCGTCCAGGAGCACGGCCAGCAGGCGCTGGTGGAGGTGGTCCTGCACGAGGGCCGCAAGCACATCGTGCGCCGGCTGCTTGAGGAGTCCGGGCACCGCGTGATCGATCTGGCCAGGATCGAGTTCGGCCCGGTGAAGCTGGGCCGGTTGAAGCCCGGTACGGTGCGGGCGCTGACTCTTCAGGAAGTGGGGGAGCTCTACGCGGCGGTAAAGCTGTAGCCTTTCCCGACGATATTCACTTAAAGGGGACAAAATGGTTCGGGCGATCCGTGGGGCCATCCAGGTGGACGGCAACGACCGTGACGCGATCATCTCTGGCACGACAGAACTCGTCAGCGAGGTAATGGAGCGCAACCGGCTCACCACCGACGAGATCATCAGCGTGATCTTCACGGCCACCCCCGACCTGACCGCCGAGTTTCCCGCCCTGGCCGCGCGCAAGCTCGGCTTCCACGACGTGCCGTTGCTGTGCGCCAGCGAGATCGACGTGCCGGGGGCGCTGCCGCGGGTGGTCCGGCTGATGGCCCACGTGGCCACCGACCGCCCGCGCCAGGAGATCCAGCACGTCTATCTCCGGGGCGCGGTGGCCCTTCGGGTGGACATCGCGCAATAACGAAGGAAAAAACAGTCAGCGAGTCAGTAATTCGCCCGCCCGGTATGTGACGGGGCCAAGGGCGCATAGTGGAAATCGCACCCGAACGAGCACGGTAAGAATCCCGAGGAACCCCGGACCATGACCCCGAACCAGGGCGGCATCACCAGCGTTGTCATCGTCGGAACCGGACTGATCGGCACCTCCGCCGCCCTGGCCCTGCGCCGCCGCGGGGTTCGGGTCTACCTCGTCGACCGTGATCCCGGCGCGCTCCGGCTGGCCAGGGAGCTCGGCGCGGGTGAGGAGTGGCACCCGGGGGACCGCGGGCCGGTGGACCTGGCCGTGATCGCGGTGCCCCCGCAGTTCGTCGCACACGAGCTGCTCGGCCTGCAGAAGAACGACGCGGCCCGCTGGTACACCGACGTGGCCAGCGTCAAGGCGCTGCCGCTGGCCCAGGCCGTGCAGCTCGGCTGCGACCTGACCACGTACGTGCCGGGGCACCCGCTGGCCGGGCGGGAGCGTTCGGGGCCGGGGGCGGCCAGGGCCGACCTGTTCCTGGGACGGCCGTGGGCGCTCTGCCCGGCCCCGGAGAGCGCGCCGGAGGCCGTACAGGCGGTGCTGGAGCTGGTGGCGCTCTGCGGGGCCAACGCGGTGACCGTGGACGCGGCCGAGCACGACGAGGCGGTGGCGGTGATCTCGCACGCGCCGCACGTGGCCTCGGCGGCGGTGGCGGCCCGGCTGGCGGAGGCGTCGGAGACGGCGCTGGGCCTGTCGGGGCAGGGGGTGCGGGACGTGACCCGGATCGCGGCCAGCGACCCGCGCCTGTGGACCGGCATCCTGTCCGGCAACGCGGGCCCGGTGGCGGCCATCCTGGAGGCGGTGGCGGACGATCTGGCCGAGGCGGCCCGCGCGCTGCGCGAGTTCGCCGCCGGAGGCGCCGCCATCGAGCCGGTGACCGAGCTGCTGCACCGGGGGGCCGCCGGGACCGGCCGCATTCCGGGCAAGCACGGCGGCCCGGCCCGTAGGTACGAGGTGGTGCAGGTGGTCATCGGGGACCGGCCGGGCGAGCTGGCCCGGCTCTTCCAGGTGGCCGAGCAGGTCGGGGTGAGCATCGAGGACGTGCGCCTGGAGCACGTGCCGGGACTGCCGCTTGGCGCCGTGGAGCTGTCGGTGCAGCCGACCGCGGCGGCGGTCTTCGCGGCGGCGCTGCGCGAGCACGGATGGCAGGTTCCCTAGCGTTTGCCGGTACCTTTGGGTGGCGGAAAACTCAAAGGGCAGCGGAAAACTCAAGGGCAAGGGAGCCGTGGTGTCGGGTCTGGTCGTCGCGATGGACGGGCCGTCGGGGTCGGGCAAGTCGAGCGCCTCGCGCGGCGTGGCCCGTGCCCTGGGGTTGCGGTACCTGGACACCGGGGCCATGTACCGGGCGGTCACCTGGTGGATGCTGACCCACGAGGTCGATCTGGCCGACCCCGCCGCCATCGCCGCCCGCGCGGGCGAGCCCCGGCTGGAGATGAGCACCGATCCCGACGCGCCGGGCGTGCGGCTGGACGGCGAGCCGGCGGACGGCCCGATCCGGTCGGCGGAGGTGACCCGGGCGGTGTCGGCGGTGAGCGCGGTGCCCGAGGTGCGGCAACGCCTGGTGGCCCTGCAGCGCGAGCTGATCGGCGCGGGTGGCATCGTGGTGGAGGGCCGGGACATCGGCACCGTGGTGGCCCCGGACGCGCCCGTCAAGGTCTATCTGACGGCCAGCGAGGAGGCCCGCGCGACGCGCCGCAACGCCGAGCTGACCGGCTCCACGGTGGCCGCCCAGCGGGTCGAGCTGGCCCGCAGGGACACGCTCGACTCGACCAGGAAGACCGACCCGCTGGCCATGGCGGCCGACGCGGTGGAGCTGGACACCACGCCGATGACCCTCGACGAGGTCATCGCGGAGGTGCTGAGACTTGTCAAGGAACGCGGCTGACTCCAGCCGCGGTGAAAGGGAACACGCGATCATGAGCGCGGGGGAGTACGACGACGACGGCTGGATCGAGGACGAGCTCGACGAACTGGAAGGCGAGCCCACCTCAGAACAGCAGGACTCTGGCCCGCTGCCGGTGGTGGCCGTGGTCGGCCGCCCGAACGTGGGCAAGTCCACTCTGGTCAACCGCATCATCGGCCGCCGGGAGGCGGTCGTGGAGGACGTGCCTGGCGTGACCAGGGACCGGGTGACCTACGAGGCCAACTGGCGGGGCCGCCGGTTCACCCTGGTGGACACCGGCGGCTGGGATCCGGATGCCACCGGCATGGCGCTGAAGATCGCCGAGCAGGCGCAGATCGCGGCCGAGCTGGCCGATGTGATCATGTTCGTGGTGGACGCCAGCGTCGGCATCACCGACTCCGACGAGGCGGTCGGGGCGGTGCTCCGCCGCTCCGGCAAGCCGGTGGTGCTGACCGCCAACAAGGTGGACAACCAGATGCAGGAGCTGGAGGCGGGCGAGCTCTGGTCGCTCGGCCTGGGCGAGCCGTACCCGGTCTCCGCGCTGCACGGCCGGGCCAGCGGCGACCTGCTCGACGTGGTGCTCGACGCGCTGCCCGCGACCCCGCCGCAGACGTTCGGCGAGCGGCGCGGCCCGCGCCGGGTGGCCCTGCTCGGCAAGCCGAACGTGGGCAAGTCCTCGCTGCTCAACCGGGTGGCCGGGGAGGAGCGGGTGCTGGTGGACCCGATGGCGGGCACCACCAGGGACCCGGTGGACGAGCTGGTCGAGCTGGGCGGCAAGACCTGGCGGTTCATCGACACGGCCGGCATCCGGCGGCGGGACCGGGAGCTGAAGGGCGCCGACTTCTACGCGGCCATGCGCACCCGGGCCGCGCTGGAGCGGGCCGAGGTGGCGATCGTGCTGATCGACGCCTCCGAGGTGCTGACCGAGCAGGACCTGCGCATTCTCTCGCTGGTCATCGAGTCAGGCCGGGCCATGGTGGTGGCCTTCAACAAGTGGGACCTGGTGGACGAGGACCGCCGGTACTACCTGGAGAAGGAGATCGAGCGGCAGCTGGTGCGCACGCCGTGGGCGCTCCGGGTGAACATCTCCGCCCGCACCGGGCGGCACGTGGAGAAGCTGGTCCCGGCGCTGGAGCTGGCCATCGAGTCGTGGGGCACCCGGGTGCCGACCGCGCGGCTCAACCAGTTCCTCACCGAGCTGGTGCAGGCCACCCCGCCGCCGGTTCGGGGCGGCAAGCAGCCCAAGATCCTGTTCGCCACCCAGGCGTCCGTGGAGCCGCCCAAGTTCGTGCTCTTCACCTCGGGCTTCCTGGAGGAGACCTACCGGCGGTTCATCGAGCGCCGGCTGCGGGAGGAGTTCGGGTTCGCCGGTTCGCCGATCGAGGTGAGCATGAAGATCCGGGAGAAGCGGAAGAAGAAGTAGGGTCTGCCCTACCTTTGGCTGGGCGGTGGACCGGCTCGTTGGCAAGGAACGAAAATCCTAGTTTGAGAGCCATGAGAACCCTGACTCGCCGCCTGGTAACCGACACCGGCTACCTCCTGCTCGGCTTCCCCCTGGGGATCATCTCCTTCGTGCTGCTCGTCACCGGCCTGTCGGTCGGTGCCAGCCTGGTGGTCATCTGGGTGGGCGTGCCCATCCTGGCCCTGACCCTGCTGACCGCCCGCGGCCTGGCCGACCTGGAGCGTGCCCGGCTGTCCGGGGTGCTCGGCCGCGAGGCGGCCCGCCCGCGCTACCCGGAGCCGCCGCCGGAGTCCGGCTGGCTGCGCCGGTCCGTCCAGCCGCTGATGAGCGGTCAGGGCTGGCTGGACGTGCTGCACGGCCTGGTCAACTTCCCGGTCGCGACGGCCACCTTCTGTGTGGCGATCACCTGGTGGGCGGCGGCGGTGGCCGGCATCACCTACCCCCTGTACGGCTGGCTCACCAGCCGCATCCCCGGCAACACCGAGCTGCCCGAACTGCTCGGCCTGGGCGACGGCTACGGGATCAACTCCGTCTGGTACGTGACGATGGGTCTGCTCTTCCTGATCACCCTCTACCCGGTGATCCGGGGCATGGCCGTACTCCAGGCCGGCCTGGGCAGGAGCCTGCTGACCGGGGTGGCCGAGCTGCGCGAGCGCATCGACGACCTGACCGAGGGCCGGCAGGCGGCCGCGCACGCCGAGGCCAACGCGCTGCGCCGGCTGGAGCGGGACATCCACGACGGGCCGCAGCAGCGGCTGGTGCACCTGGCCATGGAGCTGTCCCGGGCCCAGCGGGAGCTGGAGCGGGACGCCGGCGCCGCCAGCGCCACCATCGGCCAGGCCATCAAGGCGACCAGGGAGACCCTGGACGAGCTGCGCGCCCTCTCCCGGGGCATCGCGCCGCCGATCCTGGCCGACCGCGGCCTGGCCCCGGCGCTGGCCGCGCTGGCCGGGCGGTGCACCGTCCCCGTGGAGCTGGACGTGCGCACCGAGGAGCGGTTCCCGGCGCTGGTGGAGAACACCGTCTATTTCGTCACCGCTGAGGCGCTCACCAACGTGGCCAAGCACAGCCGGGCCACCCTGTGTACGGTCACCCTGGTCCGGGTGGACGACACGCTGCTGCTCACCATCGGCGATGATGGGGTCGGCGGCGCGCACGTCGCCAAGGGACACGGCCTGTCCGGTCTGGCCGACCGGCTGCGCGGGGTGGACGGCGAGCTGGCGGTGCGCTCCCCGGCGGGCGGGCCGACGATGATCGTGGCGGAGGTGCCGTGCGGGTAGTGGTGGCGGACGACGCGGTGCTCATCCGCGAAGGCCTGGTCCGCCTGCTTGAGGAGTTCGGCTGTCAGGTGGTGGCGGCGGTGGGCACCGGCGATGAGCTGGTGGCCGCGGTCGCCGAGCACCGGCCCGACGTGTCGGTGGTGGACGTGCGCATGCCGCCCAGCTTCACCGACGAGGGCCTGCGGGCGGCGGTGGCGGCCCGGCAGAAGGTGCCGGGCGCTCCGGTGCTCATCCTCTCCCAGTACGTCGAGGTCTCCTACGCCGACGACCTGCTGGCCGACGCCAGGGGCGCCGTCGGCTACCTGCTGAAGGACCGGGTGGTCGACGTGGAGGAGTTCATGTCCGGCCTGCGCCGGGTGGCCGGGGGCGGGACCGTATTCGACCCTCAGGTGGTGGCGCAGCTGATGGTCCGCCGCCGCCGCGACGACCCGCTGGCCTCGCTGACCCCGCGCGAGCGGCAGGTGCTGGCGCTGATGGCGGAGGGCCGCTCCAACCCGGCCATCTCCCGCGAACTGGTGGTCACCGAGGGCGCGGTCGAGAAGCACATCCGGGGCATCTTCGTGAAACTCAACCTGTACGCCGACGACACCGACCAGCACCGCCGGGTCCTTGCGGTGCTGGCCTACCTCCGTTCTTAGGCGGGGTGGTTCCCAGCGGGCCCGCCCAGGTCGTACGGGCTGGTGACCCCCTCGTAGGCGAGGTGGAACTCCATCCCCTGGACGGCGTGCGCCAGGTCGTGGCAGTGCGACATCCACATCCCCGGGTTGTCGGCGGTCAGGGCCACCTCCCAGACCTCGCCGGGGCGCACGTCGAAGGTGTCCATCCAGATCCCGTTGGCGGGCCTGCCGTTCTTGGACACGACCTGGACGTGGTGGCCGTGCGGATGCATCGGATGGGTGTCGCCGCTCCGGTTGACCACCCGGATCAGCACCCGCTGGCCCTCCCGCACGAGGGGGGTGGGGATGTTGGGGAAGCCCTTGCCGTTGACCGTGTACGCCAGCCGGGGCAGGCCGTCGACCATGGCGAAGGTGCGGTCCAGCACCCAGGTGATCTCCTGGTCGTACCGGCCGGGGGTGGCGGTGGGGGAGCCGTAGGCGGTGATGTCCAGCGTCGGCCCGGTGGCCGCCGGTGGCGGGGTGTCCCCGTTGACGAGCAGACCGGGATGGCCCTGGACGTCCAGGTAGACCGGCCCGGAAGGCATGGTGAAGGTCAGGTCGTACCTGCCCCCTGCCGCCAGGCGCAACCGGCCGCCGTTCAGTTCGGTGGCCCCGGGGACGTCGGTTCCGTCCACGGCGGCCAGCCGGTAGGCGACCCCGGTGAGGCCCAGTTCGATCGGGAGGCTGTTGGTGTCGACCACGCGGAGCCGTACCGGGCTGCCGGGCGGGATGGTGGTCTTGACCAGGGCGTCCGACGGGGGCTGGTCGTCCACGGCCATGGTCATTCCCGCGCCGAAGGAGTGCAGGGCCACCGTGTGGTCACCGTCGGCGGGTTCCACGATGAGCAGGCCGAACAGGCCCTTGGCGACGGCGACGCTGGAGTTCTGGTGGCTGTGGTACCAGTACGTCCCGGGATCGGTGGCCTGGAACCGGTACACGTGGCTGCCGCCGGGCAGGACGGCGTCCTGGGTCACCCCGGGCACCCCGTCCTCGGCGCTGGGCACGTCGTACCCGTGCCAGTGAATGGTGACGGCCTGCTGGCCGGGCAGTTCGTTGCGGAGGGTCACCTCGACGTGCTCGCCCTGGCGGACCCGGAGGGTGGGGCCGGGGGACTGGCCGTTGAAGGTCCAGGCCTCCACGGCGCGGCCGGACGGGAAGGTGATCGTGCGGGCCTGGGCGGTGAGCGTGAACCTGCGGGCGTCCGGCGCGCGCACGCCGGTGAACTGGGTGACGCTCCGCCCGGCGGAGGCGGTCTGCTCGTGTCCGGCGTGCAGCGGCGTGCCGGCGAAGGCGGCCGAGGCCGTCCAGGCCACGGCCAGCAGCAGCACCGCCGTCCCGGCCAGCCGCCACCGGTCGCCGGTGCGGCCCGCCAGGATCCGGTAGGCCAGCGCGGACGCGCCCCCGACGGCGAGCAGCAGCACGACCGCCGCCGCGACCGTGACCGGGTAGCCGATCACGATCGCGCAGGCGACCCCCGCCACCGCGCCGATCGCGGCCAGCGCGAGGGGGAGCAGCCGCGGCGGCGGCACCGGCCCGCCCCGGATCAGCGCGGGCAGGCTCACCGCCGCCGAGGCCACGGCGGGCGCCACCAGCAGCGGCAGCGCCAGCAGGACCTTCTCGGCCACGAACCACCAGCCGGACCCGGCCAGCAGGACCGTGGTGAGCACCCGGAGCGCCGTCACCAGCAACGCCGCGGCGACCAGTGCCACGGCGAGCGGGTTCCCGGCGCGCCGGGCGATGGACACCCCGGCCGCCGCCGCCCAGACGGCGGCGGCCAGGATGAGCAGGAGCTGGTCGAGGCCGGCCAGCAGGGCGGTGCTCACGCCGACACGGTCACCGGGTTCGCGGCGCCCTCCTTGACCAGGGCGCGGGACTTGCGGAACAGGTGCACGGTGACCCCCAGCAGGGCCACGCCGACCAGGGCGTGGAAGCCGAGCACGTACAGGCTGGCCGGGGTGGTCTTGTTCTCGTCGGCGCCGAGCAGGCCGGCGATCTCGAAGACCACGAACAGCTGCACGATGACCAGGCCGAGTGGCGCGATGGACAGCCAGATCAGCCGGGCGCCGGCCTTGGCGACGGCGGCCACGATCGTGGTCAGCAGGGAGAGCACCGGGAGCACCATGGTGCCGTTGATGATGTGCGGCATGATCGCCGCGTCCTCCGCGCCGGGAGCCGGAACCGGGCGCTCGAACGCCCCGAAGGTGGCGAAGTAGAACTGGGCGAGCACGGAGATGAGCATTACGGTGGCGAACCCGAAGAAGACCTTGCGCATGGGGGCTCCTGATTTATGTTCGGTCAGCCCCGGGACGGGGGCATACCGGGCAAGAGTGCGGTATCCCGCGTCCCGGCCGCCTGGGACGACTGTCCCTAATCGACCGGGAAATCCGCACGTCCCGATGGTGACCGTTCAGCGCCGGCCCGGCTTGAGCACCCCTCTACTCAATCTCCGGGCATGGCCAGCGCGAGAATCGCCCCGGCCGCGCAGAGCACCGCGGTGAGCAGGAAGATCTCCGAATACTCGGTGTGCAGCGCCGCCTTCACCGCCGCCTCGTACGCGGCGAGCTTCCGCGTGAACTCCTCGGCCGGGATCCCGAACGGCAGCGGCGTGTCCAGGTGGGCGGTGAGCGACTGGAACCGGTGGAAGCCCCAGGCCGACACCCCGGCCAGGCCGAGCAGCATGCCCATCATCCGGGCCACCACCACGGCGGCGGAGGCCACCCCGTGCCGCTGCGCGGGCAGGCTGCGCAGCACCGCCGAGGAGACCGGCGCGATCACCAGCCCGAGCCCGAGACCGGCCACGACCAGGTCCACGTCCACCCGGGTCAGCTCTGCCCCCAACTCCAGCGGCCACTGCCAGATCCTGAAATATCCGGCGGCGGCCAGCACCAGCCCGGCGACCGCCACCGGCCGCTCCCCGAACCGCCGGGCCAGCAGCCCGCCGAGCAGCGCGGCCACCGCCAGCGCCACCAGGAACCGGGTGAGCACCAGCGCCCCGCCCACCGGGTCCTTGCCGAGCAGCGTCTGCGCCACCAGTTGCACGTCCACCAGGGTCACCAGTAGCGCGGCGCCGGTTACGAAGCTCACCCCGAGCGTGGCCAGCAGCGGGCGCTTGGGTACCCCCGACAGGTCCAGCAGCCGGACCGGGGCGCGCAACTCCCAGGCGACGAACCCGGCGAACACCGCGAACCCCGCCACCACGCAGGGCAGCCCCCAGGGCGGCAGCACCGCCTTGTCCGGTTCCGGGTTGTACAGCCCGGCCACCAGCAGGCCCAGGGCCACCGCCAGCAGCAGCCCGCCGGTCACGTCGAGACCGCCCCGTACGGGCGGCTCACGCCGCGCGGGCACCCCGTAGTGGACGACGACCGCCGCCAGCAGGGTCAGCGGCAGGTTCACCCAGAAGATGGTGCGCCAGCCGTGCAGTTCCCAGCCGAACAGGGAGACCTGGAGCGCGGCGAGCCCGGCGCCGTACAGGGGGCCGAGCACGCTGCCGAGCTCCTGGGCGGCGCCCACCACGCCGAGCGCGACCGGGCGGGCGCGGGCGTCCCACAGGTCGCCGATCAGGGCCATGGTGATCGGCAGCAGGGCGCCGCCGGCGATGCCCTGGAGGGTGCGCCCGGCCACCAGGACCGGGATGGACTCGGCCAGCGCGGTGATCAGGGATCCGGCCGCGAAGCCCGCCAGACAGGCCTGGATCAGCGGGCGCCTGCCGTATCGGTCGGAGAGGCGGCCGAGCAAGGGCATCGCGGCCACGTAGCCGAGCAGGAAGCCGGTCACGATCGGGGTGGCCCGCTCCAGGTGGCCGACCGGCACGTCCACGTCGGCGGCGATGTCGATCAGGACGGTCACCACCACGTACGCGTCCAGCGCGGCCAGCAGCACGGCCGCGCCGCCGACGCCGAGGGTGATCCCGCGGGCCCTGCTCACGTCACGCCGGGGGCGGGGCGATGTCGACGGGGGCGTCGTAGCCGGCCAGCGTGACCGTCACCTTGCCGCCGGTGAGCGTCAGGTCGATGCGGCTCAGGCGGCTGGTGGCCTTGTCGATCAGCAGCGTGCCGGGCACGCCCTCGGTGACGCCGGGCACGACCTTCTTCAGCTGGTCCGGCGGGAGGGTAACGCTCACCTTGTACGCGCCGGACTCCTCCGACTGCACGGTGGGGTTCTGGGCGGCGGCCAGCAGTTCGGGCACGCCGGGGATGATGGTGCCCGGGTCGTAGATGGCGGCCAGCTGGGCGCGGCTCATCGACTTCTGGAAGCCCCCGGTCGGGCCCTTCAGGTAGACCGCGTCGCCGACCAGCACGAACTCGAACTCCTGGAGGACGCCGATCATGATCTGCAGCGAGCCCTTGGCGTCGCCCTCCCGGGTCAGGTCACCCTCGGCCCGCCGCACCGGCACCGGCGGGCTGCCCTCGGTGGCCAGCGTGAAGGCGACGGTCTTGACCGCGGCCATCGCGGCGGCCGAGCGCTTCAACAGGTCGGGCCCGGACGGCAACTCAGCGCTGGAGGAGCACGCCGCCAGCAGTCCGGCCATCACCAGCCAGAGGATTCGTCTCACCCGGCGATGGTATTAATGAAAAAGGCGTGATCTGAACAGCCACAGCGGTGAGTACTCTCGTCGGCGTCTAAGTGGCTGGTCAAGGGACGGGTTTTTCATTAAGTGCCCGCTATTTGCCCTGCAGGAGCGCGATAACCGGGCGGTAGATCTCCTCCATCGCCGCCACCTGCTCCGGGCTGAGCAGGTCGATGAGGTTGCGGCGCACCCCGGCCACGTGCTCCGGCGCTACCCGCTGGATGGTGTCCCAGCCTTGCTCGGTGAGCACCGCGAACGTGCCGCGCCGGTCGTCCTCGCAGTTCTCCCTGACGACCAGGCCGGCCGTCTCCATCCGGGAGATCTGGTGGGACAGGCGGCTGCGGGACTGGATGGTGGCCTCGGCCAGATCGCTCATCCGCATCCGCCGCTCCGGGCTCTCCGACAGGTTCACCAGGATCTCGTAGTCGTTGAAGGAGAGCCCGTGTTCCTGGAGGTCGCGGTCGAGCCGGTGGGTGAGGAGCCTGTGCGCCGCCAGGTGGGCGCGCCAGGCACGCTGCTCTTGGGGGCTCAGCCAGCGGGGTTCTGCCACCCCTCCAGCATAAAGATCAGGTACGGCCGCCGCGCGCACACGGGGGTCAGCCCCCGAGTAACCGCAGCTCACCCGGCTCGTCGAAGATTGCGGTGGCCATCACCGTGCCGGCCGTCCACTCCAGCAGGTGCCGCCCGTCCCACTGGTGGGCGCGGCCCTCGAAAGGGAGCTTGGACAGGTCCACCTCGCGCAGCCGGTCCAGGGCCAGCTCACCCCGCTTGACCAGGGCCTCCTTGCGGACCCACTGGCGGATCAGCTTCCGGTTGTCCAGCCCGACCAGCCCGGCCTCGGTGGGGGTCAGGGCCAGCGAGACCAGGTTCTCGTCGGCCTGCCCGGCGGTGGCGTGCTCGGCGTCCACGCCGACCCGGCCGGCCCCGGCGGCGGCCGAGACGTACCCGGCGGTGTGCGCCAGGCTCACCGACAGTTGCGGGGCCTCGGCGATGGCGGGGCGGCCGTGGCCCTTCCCGCACCGGTCGCACCGCTGCACCAGGGTCAGCACGCAGGGCCGTACGCCAAGGAGTTCGGCCGCGCAGTACCGGACCAGGAGGTGGGCCGCGATGAAGTCGAGCTTGTCCTGTTTCCGGGTGAAACGCTCGGCACGCTCGTGCTCCACCTCGGTCAGCGTGCCGCCGACGGCGTCAAGGACCTCGTCGGTGTAACCGGCGACGGCCAGAGGGGCGCGCATCACCCCAGATTAGGGAAGGTATATGTCGATCAAGTGAACTACGGGCGGTAGCCGGAAGGCGGGGGATTCGCGGTGACTTTACCGAATCGTGGGGAAGAGGGCACGCACACACCTTGACGGAGTGTGATCGGCGGATGTTCCGTGTTGGGACAGGTTTTACCCCGGTGTCGGGTTAGCTGTCGCGCCGTGTGGGGATTCCCGAGGGAACCCCCGGGCGAGAAAGGTGGTGTCGATTGCTCATCGGTACGATCTTGCAGGGCAAGGGAACCGGTGTGGTGACCGTGACTCCGAAGTCCACGGTCGCGGAACTGCTCGGCGTGCTGGCCGAGCGGAACATCGGCGCGGTGGTGGTCTCCGAGGACGGAGTCACGATCGCGGGCATCGTTTCGGAACGTGACGTCGTACGACATCTGAACCAGCGCGGTGCGGATGTCCTGGGTGGGCCGGTTTCCGCGATCATGACGTCCGAGGTGCGCACCGTCGCGCCGGACGCGAACGTCGAGGACCTCCGCCAGACCATGACCAACCATCGGATCAGGCACGTCCCCGTGGTGCGGGACGGACGGCTCATCGGCATCGTCAGCATCGGCGATGTGGTGAAGAGCGCCATCGAGGAGCTGGAGAGCGAGCGGGAGCACCTGGTCGGATACCTGCGGGGCTGATCCCCCGGCGGCACCAGGCGGCGGAAACCAGACGTGGAACGGGCCCGGCGAAGATCCGCCGGGCCCGTTCGTCGTGTGCCGCTACTGGACGGTGATCTTGTCCACTTCCACGGTGATGCCCTTCACCTGATCGGTGTCGGTCGCCGTGGTGATCGAGCCGACGCCCTTGGTGACGCCCTTGACCTTCATCGTGTAGGTCAGGGAGCCGCCGGGGGCACCCGGCGTGCTGGTGATCCGGTAGTCCGACGACGGCCCGGTGCCGGCCGGGATCTGGCCGCCCGCCGTGCCCTCGGAGTTCTCCGCGCCCACGGTCAGGCCGTAGGCGTCACCCGGGTAGGCGATCGGGCCCGGGTAGGCGAAGGTGACGTCCTCGGTGCCGTTGATGCCGATCCAGAGCTGGAACACCTTCTGGTCGGTGGTGCCGTACAGGTTCAGCTTCCACTCCGCGACGATCCAGGTGGCGACGCCGTCGGTGAGGGTGGCGACCTGGATGCCCGGCGCGCCGGTGCCGTTCAGGTCCGTCCAGAACGGGGCCAGCACCCCGTTCGGCGGGGCCACGTCGGGCAGCGACTGCGGGGTGAACTGGATGTCGGCCTGGCCGGTGGTGCCGCCCGCGACCGCGTATCCGTTGGAGGTGAAGCCGATCCGGTTGTAGGTGCGCCCGGCGTACTGGAACGGCGGCACGTTGAAGTTCAGCGCCTCCTCGTCGCCGACCGGGTTGGTCGCGATGCCGAAGGCGTCCAGCGGGATGTAGCCGAACAGCGCGCCCGGCGCGATGGCCGGGGCGTCCGGCTGGCGGCCCTGCAGCGTCTTCTTCACGGTGGCGATCTGGGTGCCCACCTTGGTGGCGCCGGTCACGCTGTTCAGGCGGAGCTTGCTGTCCAGCGTGCTCAGCGCGGTGACGTCGGTGGTCTGCAGGGTGTTGTTCTGCACGGTGACCGTACAGGTGGACTCGCCGGTGTTGCGCGCGATGGTGGTCGGCGCGCAGGTCTGCTCGATCGGGACCGCGCCCTGCTTGCGGTAGAACGCCACCGGCAGGTGCTGCTCGGTCTTCCCGCCGACCTGCTTGAGGTCCACCTGGCCGAAGTACTGCCCCTCGGGCACGTCCGGCGCGGCGATGACCACGGTCAGGTTGGCCGACTTGCCCGGCTGGAGGATGAACAGCGGCGGCAGCACCGCGATGGTCGCCCCGCTCACCGTCTTGCCGGTCGCGGTGAAGGTCACCGTCTTGTTGGTCACGTTGGTGACCTTGCGCTTGGCGGTGATCAGGCCCGGCATGGTGGGCGCGTTCACCGACGGGATGTTGAGGTCGATCCGGTTCAGCGGGTCCCCGGCCGAGGCCGCGAACTTCGCCGCCGTCTCGTCCAGGGCCAGCGCCGCGTCCCCGGCCTTGGTCAGGTCGATGCGGCCGCCGCCGAAGTCGAACGGGTCGGCCGGGGTGACCCGGTCCTGCTTGGTCACCTTGGTGGTGGCCGTGGTCTCCAGGGCCGACTTGACCTGGCCCGGCGTCCAGTCCGGGTGCAGCGCGAACAGCAGGGCCGCCGCGCCCGCCACATGCGGGGAGGACATCGAGGTGCCCGCGATGACCTGGTAGAGGTTGCCCGGCGGGCCCTCCAGCGGGGATTCCGGCGTCGGCGTGTGCCCGGCCAGGATGTGCAGGCCGGGGGCCGTCACGTCCGGCTTGAGGAAGTCGCCGCCGGGGCCGCGCGAGGAGAACGTGGTGATCGCGTCACCCTGCCAGGTCGCCTTGGCGCCCTGGGTGAACTTGGCCGTGCTCCCCGGGTTGGCGGCCAGGTGTGCCAGCAACTGGTCGGTCTGGGGCTTGTCGATGTGCACCGTCGGCAACCAGTGGTTGTCGGTCATGATGTCCAGCGACGTGGAGTTGTACAGGATCAGCCCGGCCGCGCCGCCCTGCCGGACGTTGAAGCCCTTCAGCACCCGGTTGGGCCCGCGCTCACACGCGACGATCTTCCCGGTGAACAGCCCGGGCGGCGCCGGGTTCGTGCAGAGCGCGTTGCTGTACGGCGGCGCCGAGGCCAGCACCACCGGCAGCGGCGAGGCGATGCCCTGGGTGATCGACGAGCCGGTGAGGGTGGGCCCGCCGGTGAGGGTGATGGTGGACTGGTAGGTGCGGGTCTGGGTGGAGGCGGCCACCGTGGTCACCCACGGGCTGCGGTGGTCGGTGGTGCTCGCGCCCGGGCCGGAGTTGCCGGCGGAGGCGGACACGAAGATGCCCGCCGCGTACGCGTCCAGGAAGGCCAGCTCGACCGCGTCGCTGTACGGGTCGGAGCCGCCCGAGATGGAGAAGTTGATCACCCGCACGCCGTCCAGGATGGCCTGCGCCACGGCCGCCACCGAGTCGGACTGGAAGCAGCCCTCGGCGCCGCAGACCTTGTAGACGGCCACGTGCGACGCGGGGGAGATGCCCTGGATGGGGCCGCGGGAGATGCCCAGCGGGTTGGCGTCGGCCACCGGAGCACCGGCCGAGGTGGTCGCGGTGTGCGTGCCGTGACCGTTGGAGTCGCGGGCGCTGCCGGCGTAGACCTCGCCGCCCACCAGCGCGTTGTAGGTGTCGATGAACGGCTGGCCGGAGATCAGCTTGTTGTTGCAGACGAACACGTCGGTGGCCGGGGTGAGTGGGTTGTCACCGAAGTTACAGGTCCTGGGGGTGCCGTCGGCCTTCGCCGGAGGCGCCGGGAGGGAACCGGCCGCGGCGAACGACGGGTGCTCCGGCCACGCGCCGGAGTCCAGGATGCCGACGATCACGCCCTTGCCGGAGTTGGCGGCGCCGCCCAGCTTGCTGTAGACGGTCGGGGCGCCGATGAAGGCGGGGCTGGAGTCGGTGAGCGGCTTCTCCATGCGGTCGGCCTGCACGGCCGCCACACCCGGCAGCCGGAGCAGTTCGGCCGCCTTGTCGCCCGGCACGGTGAGCGCCACGCCGCCGTACACGGTGCGCAGCTTCTGGCCCACCTTGGCGCCGGAGACGCGCTTGGACAGCTCGCCCAGGAAGGTGTTCTCGATGCCTTCGATGTGCTTCAGGTAGTTCTTGGCTGCGGTGCTCTTCAGATCGAGCGCCTTGCCGGTCACGTCGGGGCTGGTGCCCGGCAGTCCGGCCACGTCGCCTTTGTACGCGGCCAGTGAGTCATAGTCCAGCTTGACCACCACGTTCACCGGCGCCGAGGACTGCGACCGGAGCAGGGCCTCATCGCTCTTGGCGAGCTGGCCGCTGGTGGACTTGGCGCCGACCATGCGCTCCGGGTTGGTGAGCGCGGTGGCGGTCAGCGAGGGAGTGGGGGACGGGGTTGGATCGGCGATCGCCGATCCCGCCGGCACCACCGCCGCGACCAGGCCGAGCACGGCCATGGTCGAGGTCAGGCGTAAGTGCCTCAAGCGTGGCTTCCTTGACACGACACCTCCATTTGGGGCTGCGGGACTCGTCACCGCACAGCAAGAGGCGTCGCGCCACCCCCGGGAGGCGCCATGAGGGCGCGCGGAAGAGACTCAACCCTCCCCGGTTTGGTTGACGACAACCGGTTGTCCCACGCGGGACCCCCGATCTGACAGGGAGTCTAACTAGCCACAATTTCCGCCGCTAGATACCGCATTGCCGGGCACCGTGCCTATTTTGGACAGTGCCATCGCCCAATCCTTCGGATCGGCGGACTTGACTGTGTCAATGACCGCGCCTCCGGCACGGCGGGCTTGGCTCCTAGACTCAAGCCCATGAAGCTCAAGCTCGATCTCCATGACGTCTTCAACAAGGGCGACCAGATCGACCGCGCGCTCAACGCGATCATCCAGGAGGCCATCCAGAAGAAGGCCACCGAGGTAGAGATCATCCCCGGCAAGGGCTCCGGCCAGCTCAAGAAGCGCGTCCTCCGCTTCCTCGACCAGAAGCACATCAAGGCCCTGTACCACCGCATCGACAAGGACGCCAAGAACCACGGCCGTCTCTTCGTCTACTTCCGCCACAAGTAACCACCCGGGGTGGCCGTAGGTGCTGACCATCTGCGGCGGGTGTGGCCTGGCGCCCTGAGCTGTTCGCACGCCGTGGTCGCGCGCAGTGCGCGGGACCACGGCTTTCGCATGCCCGGAAACCGGCCCTGAGCTGCGTTGTTTCCAACAGCGCACCGGTCGTGGAGGGCGTTCGTGAAGTGCCATTGTCTACCAAACGTTCGGCTGATAATGTCCGGGTCATGGTGAGACCGGCGGAATGAACGCGTCGCGATCATCGGCGGCACCCAGATCGTCCTGGTGTCCGCCCCGAAAACTGTTGACGATGCTGTAACACGACGTCTAGCCTCACCAATCGATTGGTAGGCAAATCGCCAGTCTCCGCCCTGAGAGGACCGGTCATGCTCAACGGCAAATTCGTAATCGACGCGGTCGCCCACGCATTCAACCTCACCGAGGACAACTTCGCCTTCCCCAAACACGCCCGTCCGATAACGGACATGATCTACGGGGTCATCAGCGCCGCTCCCGAGGGCTACCGGCTGGCGCCCGAGGCCACGTTCCGCGACTGGGACATGGCCGACACCGCGGCCATGTTCTTCCGGGAGAGCGACACCGACGTCGCGGTCTTCCACCCGACACCGATCTTCGCGTACAAGGACGGCCTCTCCGGCGTGGAGAAGGGCGTGGACGCGCTCCGGCGGTATCCGCAGCGGTTCATCGCGTCCTACGCGGCGGTGGACCCGCTCATGGGCAAGAAGGCGTTCGAGGACCTGGAACGGCAGGCGGAACTGCTCAACCCCATCGGCCTCAAGCTCTACCCGACCAGCTGGGTGGGCGACCGCGCGGGCTCATGGCGGATGGACGACCCCAAGATCGCCTTCCCGCTCTACGAGCGGGCCGCCGAACTCGGCATCAAGGTCGTCGCGGTGCACAAGGCGATCCCGCTCGGGCCCGCCCCGACCCAGCACTCCTTCGACCCGGTCGACGTGGACGGCGCGGCGGACGCGTTCCCCGAGCTGGAATTCCAGATCGTGCACGGCGGCGCGGCCTTCACCGAGGAGACCTCCTGGCTGCTCGCCCGGCACACCAACGTCACGGTGACCATGGAGAGCCTGAACATCATCCTGGCCAACCAGCCGCGCACCTTCGCCAAGATCCTGCTCGGGCTGCTGCACGTGGGCGGCGCCCCGGTGATGGAGAAGCTCTACTGGGCGACCGGCACCATGCAGTACCACCCCCGTCCCTGCCTGGACATGTTCGAGGATTTCACCTTCCCCGAGGACCTGCTGGAGAACTACGGGCTGTTCGGCCCGATCCCGCAGATCACCGACCGGGACAAGGCCAACATGCTCGGGCTCAACTACGCGCGGGCGCACGGGCTGGACGTCGAGGCGCTCAAAGCCGGGATCAAGGGCGACGAGTTCGACACCGGGGCCTCGGCCCGGGACGCCTCGCCGTACTCGACCACCTCGGTGGCCGACCTGGTGGTGGGCTGAGCGATGGGCGCGGTGGACGCGGGCTCGCTGGAGCGCGCGATCAGGGACGGGCTCGCGCGCGTGAAGGACCCCTGCAGCCTCGCCTCCGTCTTCCCGATGAACCTGGACGAGATGGGGCTGCTGGAGGACATCGAGATCGGCCAGGACGGCGACGTCGTGGTACGGCTCCGCCTCACCTCGCCGTCCTGCCTCATGATCGGGTTCCTGGCCACCGAGATCGAACGGTTCGTGGCCCCCGTGGAGGGTGTGCGCACGGTCACCGTGACGCACGACACCGGGATGACCTGGGATCCCAGCATGATCCGTGCGGACGTGCGGGAACGCCGCCGCCTCGCGCTGCTCGACCGGTACGGCGGCTGAAGCTCCCAGGCACTCATCTGGAGGAGAACCATATGACAACCCCATCGTTGGCGGGCAAGGTAGCCCTCGTCACCGGTGCGGCCCGCGGCAACGGGCGCGCCATCGCGGCGGCCTTCGGGGCGGCCGGAGCCGACGTGCTGATCGCCGACATCGCCCGGTCGGTGGACGGCGTCCCGTACGCCGGGGCCACCGGCGACGACCTGGAGGAGACCCGGGCCCTGGTGGAGAAGCACGGGGTGCGGTGCCACGCGGTGGCCGCCGACGTCCGTGACATCGACCAGCTCAGGCGAGGCGTGGCCGCGGCGGTGGAGCATCTGGGCGGACTGGACGTGGTCGTGCCGAACGCCGGGATCCTGTCCGGCGGGGTGCCCACCCACGAGCTGTCCGAGCAGCAGTGGTCCGACCTCATCGCGGTGAACCTCACCGGGGCCTGGAACACCGTGCGCGCCGCCGTGCCGGCGCTGCTCGACCGCGGCTCGGGCGCGGTGACGTTCGTGGCGTCGGGGGCCGCGCTGGGCGGCATCGCCAACTTCTCCCACTACGTCACGGCCAAGCACGGGATCGTCGGCCTGATGCGCGCCGTCGCCGCCGAGTACGGCCCGGCGAACATCCGCTCGAACGCCGTCTGCCCGACCGCCGTCGACACCCCGATGACCAGGAACTCCTTCTACACCAGCCTGTTCACCGGCGGGCAGTCCGAGTCCCGGGAGGCGATGCTGGAGGCGCTGCGCGGCCTGCACCTGCTGCCGATCTCGGTCATCGAGGCCGAGGACGTGGCCAACGCGGTGGTGTGGATCTCCAGCCCCGCCGCCCGCTACGTGACCGGCACGGTCCTGCCGGTGGACGCGGGCAACCACATCAAGCTGTAGGGGTGTCGGGGGATATGCCCCGGGCTCGGCAGGCCCGCGCCCGCCGAGCCCGGGCCGCCGCCGTATGTTCTCCGCTGGTTTTGGAACGATCCATCACCATGTGTCCCGTTATCAATCGGTGACGGCCGGGTTTCCATCTGCTCTCTTGTGAAATCAACCATTCGTTTGGTAGAAATCCGACCTATCGGCTCCAGGCGGAGCCGTACCCCCAGCAAGACTCCCGCCGGGCACAGCCCAAGCGGGTGATCGGAAGGAAGTTCAGAATGAGACGAACCTTCCTCGTCGTCACGGCGGCCGCGATGGTGATGGTGATCGCCGGTTGTTCCGCGGGAGGCGGCGACACGTCAGCCGTGAGCACCACCACGGGCGGCGCCGACGCCGTCGGCGTCGCGGAGGCGACCGCGGCCTTCCAGAAGTCGCTCGAGCCCCTGACGCCGCCCACGGACGCCACCCCGGTCACGCCGCCGCAGGGCGGCAAGACGATCGGCGTCCTGTCGTGCGGCCAGACCGCGCCGGCCTGCGCGCTCATGGCCGACCAGGCCAAGAAGGCCGTCGAGTTGCTCGGCTGGACCCCGGTCGTGGTCGACGGCAAGCTCAACCCGCAGGACTGGTCCAACGGCGACCTGCAGCTCATCAACCAGAAGGTCGACGGGATCATCAACATCGTCGCGGCCGACGCCACCGTCCCCGCCGCCCTGGAGAAGGCCAAGGCCGCCAACATCCCGGTGGTCTGCATGATCTGCGCCAACCCGGCCCAGGCCCCCGTGCCTAACCCCTCGGTGGCCAACGTCGACGCCGACTACGCGCTCCAGGGCAAGCTCGTCGCCGACTACATCATCATGAACAGCAAGGGCGCCGGCAAGGTCGCGATCATGGAGAACCAGACCGCGCCGCCGGTGGTGCTCCGGCATGACGCGCTCAAGCAGGAACTCAAGACCTGCTCCGGCTGCTCGGTCGTGTTCGCCGAACAGCTCGGCCAGAGCGGCGACATCATCGCCTCCGCGCGGACCATGGCCACCAGCATCCTGCAGCGGCTCCCCAAGGGCGAGGTCGGCTACCTCGTCCCGCCGTCCGACTCGCAGGTCTCCGGTGTGGACCAGGCGCTCTCCGCCACCGGGCGGTCCGAGGTCCAGATCACCAGCTTCGACTGCAACGCCGAGAACCTGGCGCTCATCCGCAAGGGTCAGAGCGAGACGCTGTGCGTGGTCACCCCGCTCTCCTGGGCCGGCTGGGCCGCCGTCGACCAGATGGTCAGGGTGCTGGCCGGCCAGCCGGGCCAGAACGTTCAGCTCCAGGTCCAGTCCATCACCAAGGACAACGCGCCCGCCGAGGGCACCGAGCCGGGCACCTTCGACTTCGCCGGCTTCTACGGGAAGCTCTGGGGCAAGTTCTAGCCCTTCCGATCACTGACCAGGAGGTGGAAGGCCATGTCCGACGTGCTGGTCGACATGTCGAAGGTCACCAAGTCCTTCGGCGGCACCGAGGTGGTGCGCGGGCTGGACTTCCGGCTCAGGGCCGGCCGCCTGCACGCCCTGCTGGGGCCCAACGGCGCCGGCAAGTCCACAGTCATCAAGATTCTCTCGGGGGTGTACCGGGCCGACAGCGGCTCGGTGCGCACCCGGGGCAGGCGGCCGGGCGCGCCGGGGCGGATCGGGTTCATCCACCAGAACCTCGGCCTGGTCGACGCGCTCACCGTGCGGGACAACCTGAACATGGGCCGCGGCGGCCTCACCCGGCGCGGTGGCCTGATCAACCACCGGGCCGAGCGCGCCGCGGCCCGCGCGAGTCTGAGCCGGGTGAACCTCGACGTCGACCCCGACCGTCCACTCAGCGAGCTCAGCCTCGGCGAGAAGACCATGGTGGCGGTGGCGCGCCTGTTCGGCACCGAGGCCGACGTCATGGTCCTCGACGAGTCGTCCGCGGCGCTGACCCGCCGCGAGAGCGCCTGGCTCTACCAGGAGGTACGGCGTTTCGCCGAGGGCGGCGGCGCCGTCCTGGTGGTGACCCACCGGCTCCACGAGGTCGTGGAGTACTGCGACGAGGTGACCGTAATGCGGGACGGCCGGGTGGTCTTCGAGGGCGCCACCCCCTCGCTGACCGAACTGCACACCCTCATGGCGGCCACCGACCGGCCCGATGCCGCGGTCGCCGGCGGCCGTCACCGGGACGGCCCTCCGGCGATCCGCCTCACCGACGTCCGCGCCGCCGGCGTCGGACCGGTGAACCTGGAGGTCCGCCACGGCGAGGTGGTCGGCCTGATCGGCCCGCTGTCCGCCAACCCGTACGCGCTCGGCCACGTGATCGCCGGGCGGACGGCGGTCGAGGCGGGTCGCCTGGAGATCGTCGCGGCCGGCGGCGGCCCCGGCCGGGTGGCCTTCGTCCCCGAGAACTGTCAGCAGCAGGGCGTCTTCCCCGGGCTGACCGTGGCGCAGAACATGATCCTGACGCAGCTCAGGGGGATCTCCCGGGCCGGTTTCGTCAGCAGGCGCCGGGAACGGGACCTGGTCGACGGGCAGATGGCGGTCCTCGACGTACAGCCGCCCGATCCCTCGGCCGGGGTGACCGGGCTCAGCGGCGGCAACCAGCAGAAGGTGCTGATGGCCCGCGCGGCGCTCACCCGGCCCGACTGCTACGTGCTCTGCGAGCCGACCCGTGGCGTCGACATCAGAACCCGCCACACGATCTACCGATTCATTCAGGACGTCCGTGAAGCTGGTGCCGCCGTGGTGGTCATCACGATCGACGTCGACGACGTGCTCGCCGTCTCCGACCGCGTCGGCGTGGTGGAGGACGGCGCGCGGGTGACGCGGCTGCGGCACCGCACCGAGATCACGGCCGAGCAGATCCTGGAAGAGGTCGACTGATGGCGAACGACAACGGCTCCTCCTTCGTGGCGACCGCGTCCGCGGCGGAGTCCGGCGCTCCCGCGGGCTCCCCGGGTGGCGCGCCCGCCCGGAGAGCCGCCGGGCGCGGCGTGGACATCCAGCGCTTCGCCACGCTGGGCTTCTTTCTGGTCTTCTTCCTCGTGGTCGCCGCGATCAAGGGAAGCGTGTTCCTCTCGGTCGACAATGTCATCCTCACCCTGGGTCAGAACGCGCACCTGGCGTTCGTGGCGGCGGCCGCGACGATCACGCTGATCGCGGGTCAGTTCGACCTGTCCGTCGGGGCGGTCGCGGGTCTCGCCGCGACCCTGGTGGCCGGGTTCACCTCGATCCAGCAGCTCCCGGTGATCCCGGCGATCCTGCTGACCGTGGTGATCGGCGCCCTGGCCGGTCTGGTGAACGGCCTGCTCGTGACGAAGCTCAACATCAACGCGTTCATCGCCACGCTGGCCAGCGCGAGCGCGATCGGCGGCGTCGCGCTGATCTACGCGAACAACCAGATCATCTACAACGGCATCCCCGAGGCCCTCACCACCCCGGGCAAGTTCGAGATCCTGCACGTCCCGCTACCGGTCTTCTACGCGGGCGCACTGCTCTTCCTCGGCTGGGGGCTGACCCGCCACACCGTGCTCGGACGCTTCTGGTACGCGGTCGGCGCCAATCCGGAGGCGGCCAGGCTGGCCGGGGTCAACGTGGGCCGGATGACCATGTGGGCCCTGGTGACCGCGGGCACCGTCGCGGCGATCGGCGGCGTGATCATGACCGCCCGGTTCGGCTCGGCGGACCCGACCACCGGCCCGGGGCTGCTGCTACCGGCCTACGCCGCCGCGTTCCTGGGCTCCTCGATCCTCTCCGACGGAAAGTTCACCGTGGTCGGCACGATCATCGCCACCTTCCTGGTCGCCTTCGCCCAGAACGGGATCGACGTCCTCGGGCTCTCCGCCGGGGTCAAGCCGATCTTCAACGGCTTCGTCCTCGCCGCGGCCGTGGCCCTCTCCGAGGGCCTGCGCCGGCGCGGCCGCCGTCTCGTCCGCTCCGGCAGCCGGTAGGTCCGCGATGCGCACAGAACAGGGTCGGGGTGACCGAGCGGTGACCACCACAGCGGCGACAGGCGCGGCGGACGCGTTCCGGCTCAGGGCCGAGCAGTGGCTCGGCCGGAGCGTCCCGGAGCGCTGGAAGGCGGAGCGCGGCGCCCTGAGCGAGGCGGAGATCGACGAGATCCGGCTGGAATGGGACCGCCGGCTCTTCCGCGGCGGCTTCGCCGGGATCTCCCTCCCGGCCGAGTACGGCGGTCAGGGACTCGGGCTGCGCGAGGAGGTCGCCTTCCACGAACTGGCCGCCCGGGCGCACGCCCCCGAGGGCTTCGGGCGGATCGGCAAGATCCTCGTCGCCCCTGCGCTCATCGCCGACGGTACGCAGGCGCAGCGGGCCAGGTACCTGCCGCCGATCCTCCGTGGCGACCACGTGTGGTGCCAGGGCTTCTCCGAGCCCGGCGCCGGGTCGGACCTGGCCAGCGTGTCCACGGTGGCCCGAGCCGTCCCCGGCGGCTACCTCGTCCGCGGCCAGAAGGTGTGGACCAGCTTCGCGGACAAGGCACGCAAGTGCCTGCTGCTGGCGAAGTCGGACCCCGAGGCCCCGCGCTACCGGAACCTGACCATGTTCCTGGTCGACATGGACCAGCCCGGGGTCACCGCCAGCCCTATCCGGCAGATCTCCGGCGCCTCGCACTTCTCCGAGGTCTTCTTCGAGAACGCCTTCGTCGCCGAGGAGGACCGGCTCGGCCCCGAGGGCGAGGGGTGGCGCGTCGCGATGGGCGTGCTCAACCACGAGCGGGGCGCCGTCGAGGGCGTCACCAGGTACGTCGAGATGCGCGGCGACCTGGACCGGCTCATCGCCTGCTGTGCCGGGCGCGCCGGGACCTGCTCGCCCGTCGCCGACTTCGACACCCGCCTGGAGCTGGTGCGCTGGCAGATCTCCAAGACCGTGGCCTACCAGGAGGACCAGGCCAGGTCCGCGGCCGCCGCGTCGGTGCTCAAGGTCACCTGGAGCGAACTCTGGCAGGAGATCGCCGAGTACGGCCTGGGCGCCGCCTGCCCGGACCACCACGCGCACTGGCGCAACCAGTATCTGGAGACCAGGGCGACGAGCATCTACTCGGGATCCAACGAGATCCAGCGGAACGTCATCGGCGATCGGATTCTGGGGCTGCCGCGATGAGCGTGAACATCCTGGCCGGAGAGGTCGGCGTCGTCGCCGCGACGGCGCTGCGCGAGCTGGCGGCCAGAGCGGTGGGGGTGCTGCCCGTCGCCGAGTACGCCGACGGCGCCCCCCTGCCGTGGTCGGTGGTCGGCGACGGCGGCTGGGACCTGGTCGGGGTGCCCGGGGACGGCGCGGCCTCGCTGCGCGATCTCGTCGAGATCGCGCAGACCTGGGGCGAGTTCTGTGTGCCGCTGCCGCTGCTGCCGACCATCCTGGCCAAGCGCTGGTCGGCGGCCGCTCGGGAGCGTACCGGTCCGGTGACCGTGTCCGTGGCCGCCCCCGGGCGACCCCCCGGCCGGTTCCTCGCCCCGTACCTGGGCGAACCGGAGGTGGTCCTGGCGCTCGGACTGGGTGCGGGCGAGGATCGGGTGGCACCGCCCGCCGTCGCGGCCCGGGACGGCTTCGCGCCCACCCTCCGGCTCGCCGAGACCGACCTGCGCAGCGCGTTCTCCGCCGAGGCGGCCCGCGAGCAGGCGGTCGTGTGGGCGGCCGAGGCGGTCGGCTGCGCGCGGCGGACTCTCCGCGACTCGGTCGGGTACGCGCGGGACCGGCACCAGTTCGACCGTCCGATCGGCAGCTTCCAGGCCGTCAAGCACCGGTTGGCCCGGGCGCACGAGCAGGTGGAACTGGCCGAGAGCGCGCTGCTCTGGGCGGTCGCGGCACCGGCCGACACCGCGCGGCCGGTGCGCTTCGCCGTCGACTCCTCGATCGGCGTGCTGCAGACCGCCATCCAGGTGCACGGCGGGATGGGGTTCACCTGGGAGATGGGCATCCACTTCTTTCTGCGGCATGTGCTGACCCTGCGGGAGCTCGTCCGGGGTGTCGGGCTCTGATGGCCGGACTCCTGACGCGGACGGCGGGCCTGCCCCGCAATCTTGACTCTACCTACCGATCGGTTGGATTCTAGCCAACGCGTCGTACGTACCAGGAGGAAACCGTTATGGCATCGGTGGAACAGACCGGCCGCGCGGGAAGCGGTGGCCCGCGATTCGCCGGTCAGGTGGCGCTGGTCACCGGCGCGGGGCGTGGCATCGGCCAGGAGACCGCGTTCCGTTTCGCGGCGGCGGGGGCCAAGGTCGCGGCGGTGGACCTCGACCAGGCCACCGCCGAGGAGACGGCCGGGGCGATCCGCGCCGACGGCGGCGAGGCGGTCGGCCTCGCCGGCGACGTGCTGTCGTCGGCGTCCGTCACCGCCTTCGTGGCGGAGGCCGTGCGGCTACTCGGGCCGGTCTCCGTGCTGGTCAACAACGCGGGTGGCGGAGCCGGGTTCACCATGGACTCCCCCGAGCAGGAGTGGGACCGGCAGCTCGACCTCAATCTCAAGTCGGCCTACCTGGTCGCCAAGGCCGTCTGGCCGGTGATGCGGGAGAACGGCGGCGGAGTGATCCTGAACGCCTCGTCGGTGGCGGGCCGGTGGGCGATGCCGGGCCTGACCGCCTACTCCGTGGCCAAGGCGGGCATCGTGATGCTCACCAAGTCGCTCGCCCTGGAGGGCGCGCCGTACGGCATCAGGGTGAACTGCGTGGTGCCGGGGAACGTGCTGACCCCCGCGCTCCGCGCCTTCTTCGACAGCCAGGACGACCCGGACGCCGCGTACGCGGCGGCGGCGAAGGCGGCGGCGGTGGGCAGGCTGGGGGAGGGGCAGGACATCGCGGACGCCTACCTCTACCTGGCCTCGCCGGAGGCGTCCTGGGTGACCGGCACCGACCTGCTCATCGACGGCGGATTCACGCTGGGCGTGCACGGCTGAGCCGACGTTTCGATCAGGCGAACCTTGTTCGGCATAATCGAATTGTGATCCAGTCTGTTGAGCGGGCGGCGTTGATACTTCGGGTGCTGGGGGCGGGGGCGCCGCGGCTGGGGGTTACCGAGATCGCGGAGCGGGTGGGGTTGGCGAAGCCTACGGTGCACGGGCTGTTGCGGACGCTGGAGCGGCACGAGCTGGTGGTGCAGGACGCGGAGACCGGGAAGTACGCGCTGGGGGCGGCGGTGCTGCAACTCGGGAACGCGTATCTGGACGGGTCGGAGTTGCGGGCGCGGAGTCTGTTGTGGGCGGATTCGCTGGCGCAGCGGGCCAATGAGTCGGTGTGGGTGGCGACCTTGTCGGGGTCGCGGGTGATCGTGTTGCACCATGTGTTCCGGCCGGACGACATGGTGCAGATCCTTGAGGTGGGGGCGGCGATTCCGTGGCACGCGTGTGCGCTGGGGCACGCGATCGCGGCCTACCATCCCCGGCTGGAGGAGTTGCTGGCCGAGGAGCTGGAGCCGTTGACCGGGCAGACCCGGACCAGCCGGGCTGACCTGGAGGAGGCGCTGACCGCGGTGCGGCGGACGGGGATGGCGGTGGAGGACCAGGAGGCGGCGCTGGGGGATGCGGGGATCGCGGCGCCGGTGTTCACCCGGGGCGGGGCGGTCGCGGGGGCGATCGGGGTGGTCGGCCCGTCGGAGCGCCTGCTGGGCACCCGGCGCAACGATCTTCTGTTGGCGGTGCGGGAGTCCGCGCGTGCGCTCTCCCGCGACCTGGGGGCCCCGCGGAGCAACTCCCTCTATTCCTGAGGTGTGGTCAGGGCGGCGGTGAGGGCCGCCAGGGCGGGCTCGGCGTCCGGGCCGTCGGCGTGGAAGGTGATGGTCTGGCCCTTCACGGCGGTCAGGGCGATCACCGCGAGCATGCTCCGGGCGTCGGCCTGGCGGGTGGGGGTGGCGATGGTGACGGTGGCGGTGAAGCGGGCGGCGGCGCGGACCAGGGTGGCGGCGGGGCGGGCGTGCAGGTCTTCGGTGAGGGTGACGGTGGCCGTCGCCTGAACCGGTGGGCTCCCAGGCTCGTCCGGCCCGGCGGCCTGTGTCTGGACTGTCTGGGCGGGGGAGTCAGAGCTTGCCGACAACACGGGCCTCCTCGGCGGCCGCGGTGACGGCCTTGGCGTTGGCACCGGCGGCGGAGGCGACCAGGGCGGCGATGGCGCCCTCGACGAAGGGGGCGTCGGCCAGGTGCACTCCGGCGTGGGGGTGTTCGTCCAGGTAGGTCTTGGCGGTCAGGACGGCGCTGCCGAGGTCGAAGAGCAGAACCACGCCCTGGCCGCGGTCGACGGCCGCGACGGCGTCGGCGACCTTGGTGATGCTGGTGCCGAGCCCGCCGTCGTCGGTGCCTCCGGCGGCCGCGATGGGGGCCTCCCGCCCGCCGATCTGGCACGCGAGTTCGGCGACCTCCTCGGCGAGTGGCGCGCTGTGGGAGATGAGCACGATCCCGACCATCAGCGGGACCCCGCCGTCCGGAGGGCGCCCAGGATGAGCGCGGTGGAGGCGGCCCCGGGGTCCTCGTGCCCGGCGCTGCGCGAGCCGAGATAGCTGGCCCGGCCCTTGCGGGCCTGGAGCGGGATGGTGGCCCGCGCCCCTTCGGCCGCCGCCTCGGCCGCCGCGGCGATCGCGTCCGCCGGTTTGGCCCCGTCCTGTACGGCCCCGGCCAGCGCCCGCACCGCCGGCGCCAGCGCGTCCACCATGGTCTTGTCCCCTTCGACGGCGGCCCCGAGCTTCTGCACCCCGGCCAGGGCCGCGTCCAGCGCGGTGGACAGCTCCGCCAGGGAGACCTCCGGCGCGTCGCCCAGCGTCTTGCCCATCTGGCGGAACGCGGTGCCGTACAGCGGGCCGGAGGCGCCGCCGACGCGGCGGATCAGGGTGGAGCCGGCGAGCACCAGCGCGGCGCCGGGGGTGTCCGGCGGGGTGTCGGCCAGGGCCTGCCGGACGGCGGTGAAGCCGCGGTCCAGGTTGGCGCCGTGGTCGGCGTCGCCGATGGCGGCGTCCAGCTGGGTGAGGTGGTCACGCTGAGTCTGCACGACCGAGGCGACCTCCTCCAGCCAGGTGACGAAGAACTGTACGTCCAACAGATCTCTCCCACTAAATACCGATATTTCGGGACAAAGGGGCTGCCGGGTGGGGGTACCCGGCAGCCCGAGCGGTCGTCAGCGGTCGTCAGCGGCCCCAGCGCAGCGCGGGGGTCTCCACCGGCGCGTCCCACAGCCGCGTGAGCTCCTCGGTCAGCGCGCATGTGGTGACCGAGAAGCCCTGCATGTCCAGGCTGGTCACGTAGTTACCCACCAGCACCCGCGCCGGACTGGCCCCCTTCTCCCGAAGATAGGCCGCCACCTCGGCGAACGCGATGTACAGCTCCAGCAACGGCGTCCCGCCCATGCCGTTGACCAGCACCAGCACCTCCCCGGAGAGCGGCAGGTCCTCATGGATGGCGTCCATCGCCACCCGGACGAGCTCCCGCGCCGGCCCGTGCGCCGCCCGGGTCCGCCCCGGCTCACCGTGGATGCCGATGCCCAGCTCGATCTCGGATTCGCCCAGCTCGAAGGTGGGCTTGCCGGCCGCCGGGACCGTACAGGCCGACAGTGCCACGCCGAAGGAGCGGCTGCGCTCGTTGACCTCGCGGGCCACCCGGGCCACCTCGCCCAGCGGCGCGCCCGTCTCGGCCAGCGCCCCGGCGATCTTCTCCACGAACAGGGTCGCGCCGGTGCCCCGGCGACCGGCCGTGTAGAGCGAGTCGCGCACCGCCACGTCGTCGTTGACCAGCACGCTGACGACCTCGACCCCCTCGTCCCCGCAGAGCTCGGCGGCCATCTCGAAGTTGAGCACGTCCCCGGTGTAGTTCTTCACGATGTGCAGCACCCCGGCGCCGCCGTCCACACCCTTGGTGGCCTCGATCATCTGGTCGGGCACGGGGGAGGTGAAGACCTCGCCGGGGCAGGCGGCGTCGAGCATGCCGTACCCGACGAAGCCGCCGTGCAGGGGCTCGTGGCCGGAGCCGCCGCCGGAGACCAGGCCGACCTTCCCTGGCCGGGGGCCCGCCGCGCGGAACACGATCTTGTTCTCGACGTCCACGCGGAGCGCCGGGTGCGCGGCGGCCAGCCCGGTGAGCGCGTCGGTGACCACGGAGTCGACGTTGTTGATGAGCTTCTTCACGGTGCCGTCCTCACTGGAGTGGTGCTCTGAACCTCTGCCCTGTTCCGGGTGACGGCAAGCCCAAGATAGGCCAGCGCGCCCAGCAGCCCACCGGCGAAATCCCCGATCAGATAGGCGGGCAGCTGGTCCCAGCCGACCGTGCCGCCGAACGCGGCGGTGATCAGGAAGGGGCCGACGTACCGGGCGGGGTTGATGGCC
Source organism: Acrocarpospora catenulata (assembly GCF_018476525.1). GTDB lineage: Bacteria > Actinomycetota > Actinomycetes > Streptosporangiales > Streptosporangiaceae > Acrocarpospora > Acrocarpospora catenulata. The sequence goes on along the minus strand of NZ_JAHCST010000007.1, from coordinate 152,129 downwards.
GCGCCGGTGGCCGGGCCGACGATGATGATGATCGCGAAGACGATGGAGCCGATCGCCATGGGCGCCCAGCCGGGGGTGGCCCGCCGGTCGATCACCCCGAAGATCACGAAGACCAGCATGAAGGTGCCGATGGCCTCGATCAGGCTGCCGCGCAGGAAACCGGTCTCCGCCGCGTACGAGGTGACGCCGCCGCCGGCCGCCTTGGCGGCGTCGGCGCCGAGGGTGACGAAGATGGCCAGCGCGCCGGTGACCGCCCCGGCGACCTGGGCCACGATGTAGCCGGGCACCTCGCGCCAGGGGAAGCGGCCGGTGGCGGCCAGGGCGAGGGTCACGGCCGGGTTGATGTGGCCGCCGGAGATGTGGCCGATGGCGTACACCGTGCCCACGATGACCAGCATGAACGCGAAGCTGATGACGCCCAGCTGGGCCATCGAGAAGGGCACGCCCGAGCCCGCGCCGATGACGCCGGTGGCGGCGGCCGAGCCTGCTCCGACGTAGACGAGGAAGGCGGTGCCCAGGAACTCGGCGAGGAGCTTCTGGGGGGTGGTGGGGGAGTCGTTCATGGCACCGTCCAGCTTGAACGTTGTTCGACATTGTCGAATCAGATTTCATTGACGTTAAATCGGGGGGACCGTGCCGTCAAGGCGTCGGGCTATACCGGGCCGTACGGCCTGTAGGAAGATCGGTGCCAGTCGATGAGCAGGAGGTAGGACCATGTCGGTGCTGCGGGAGCTGGTGGCGGGCATCCGGGGCGGAACCATCGAGGTGATCGACCTGACCGCGCCGCTGGCGGAGTCGACGCCGATCCTGAAGCTGCCCGAGCCGTTCGGAAACACCGTCCCGTTCAGCCTCCAGGAGATCAGCAAGTACGACGAGCGCGGCCCCGGCTGGTACTGGAACAACATCGCCACCGGCGAGCACACCGGCACCCACTTCGACGCCCCCATCCACTGGATCACCGCCAGGGACGGCGAGGACGTCTCCCAGGTGCCGCCGTCGAAATTCCTGGCCCCGGCCGTGGTGCTGGACTTCGCCGCCGAGGCGGCCGCCGACCCCGACTTCCTCCTGGAGATCGACCACGTCACCGCCTGGGAGAAGGAGCACGGCCCGCTCCCCGAGGGCGGCTGGCTGCTCTACCGCACCGGCTGGGACGCCTACGCCCATGACCAGGGCGCCTTCCTCAACGCCAACGAGACGGGCCCGCACACCCCCGGCATCTCCGTGGAGTGCGCGCGCTACCTGGCCGAGCAGACCTCCATCGCCGGGGTCGGCGTGGAGACCGTGGGCACCGACGCGGGCGCCGCGCACTCCTTCGACCCCGCCTTCCCCTGCCACACCTTCCTGCTCGGGGCCGGCAAGTACGGCCTGACCCAGCTGCGCAACCTCGACCGGCTGCCGGTCACCGGGTCGGTGGTGGTCGCGCCGCCGCTGCCCATCGCCGGGGGCTCGGGCAGCCCGCTGCGAGTGCTGGCCCTGGTCGAACGGTGAACGCAGCCGAGGCCGTCGGCCGCACGCTGGCCCGGCTCGGCGTGCGTACCGCGTTCGGGGTGGTGGGAAGCGGCAACTTCCATGTGACCAACGCGCTGGTGGCGGGCGGGGCGCGGTTCGTCGCGGCCCGGCACGAAGCGGGCGCGGTGACCATGGCCGACGGGTACGCCCGGGTGGGCGGCGAGGTCGGGGTGGTGAGCGTGCACCAGGGGCCTGGGCTGACCAACGCGATGACCGGGCTGGCCGAGGCGGCCAAGAGCCGTACGCCGCTGGTGCTGCTGGCGGGGGAGGTGACCTCGCCGCGCTCGAACTTCTACGTGGACCAGGCGGGGCTGGCGGCGGCCGTGGGGGCGGTGCCGATGCGGGTCTCCTCGGGGGCGGACGCGGTGGCGGACACCCTCAGGGCGTACCGGACGGCCTTGCACGAACGCCGGACGGTGCTGCTCAACCTGCCGCTCGACGTGCATGGGGAAGCCGCTCCGGAAATATCCGGACTTGATCTCGGCGCGCCGGAACGAGTGCCCGTGGCCGGGCTCGATGTGCTGGTGTCGGCGCTGGAGGTCGCGCGGCGGCCGGTGTTCGTGGCCGGACGGGGGGCGCGGGCGGCGCGGCGGGAGCTGGAGGCGCTGGCGGAGCGTACCGGGGCGCTGCTGGCCACCTCGGCCGTGGCGAAAGGGCTGTTCCGGGGGAACGCCTGGGATCTGGACGTGAGCGGGGGATTCGCGACACCGCTGGCGGCCGAGCTGATCCGGGGCGCGGATCTGATCGTGGGGTGGGGGTGCGCGCTCAACATGTGGACGATGCGGCACGGCACCCTGATCGGGCCGGACGCCACCGTGCTCCAGGTGGACCTGGACGCGGACGCGATCGGCGCCCACCGGCCCGCGCAGGGGGTAGTCGGCGACGTGGCCGAGGTCGCGCGACTCGCGCTCGCAGGGGTGGCGGCCGCGGCGGGCTACCGTTCGCCCGAGCTCGCCGCCCGCATCGACCGAGAGCGCCGGTGGCGGGACGTCCCCTACGACGACTGGGGAAAGGACGGGCGAATCGACCCCCGTACCCTCTCCATCGCCCTCGACGACCTGCTCCCCGCCGACCGCCTCATCGCCACCGATTCCGGAAATTTCATGGGATATCCGGCGATGTTTATGGATGTCCCCGACGAGCAGGGGTTCGTGTTCACCCAGGCGTTCCAGTCGATCGGGCTCGGCCTGGCCACCGCGATCGGCGCCGCGCTGGCCCGTCCCGACCGCCTCCCGGTGGCGGCCGTCGGCGACGGCGGGCTGCTGATGGGCGTGGCCGAGCTGGAGACCGCCGTACGGCTCGGTCTGCCCCTGGTCGTCGTGGTCTACGACGACGAGGCGTACGGCGCCGAGGTGCACCACTTCGGGCCCGACGGGTACCCGTTGGACACCGTCACCTTCCCGCCCGCCGACCTGGCGGCCATCGCGCGGGGTTTCGGGTGCGCGGCGGTGACCGTACGGTCCGGGGAGGATCTCGCCGGGGTGGCGGAGTGGCTGGCCGGGCCGCGGGAGCTTCCCCTGGTGGTCGACGCGAAAGTCGCCGCCGACCGCGGTTCGTGGTGGCTGGAGGAGGCGTTCCGGGGGCAGTGAACTGTTACGGTTTCCAGCATGGCTGAGATCGTGTACCCCCCGGTCATCGGGGCCCTCAAGACCCTTTTCAAGGTGCTTGGCACGCGGATCCACATCGAGGGGTCCGAGCATGTCCCGGCGAGCGGGGGGGCCGTGCTGGTGAGCAACCACATCAGCTACCTCGACTTCATCTTCGCCGGCCTGGCTGCCAACCCGTCGCGGCGGCTGGTCCGGTTCATGGCGAAGAAGGAGGTCTTCGACAACCGGATCTCCGGGCCGCTGATGCGGGGCATGCACCACATCCCGGTGGACCGCGCGGAGGGTGCGGGGGCGTACGTGGCGGCGCTGCGGGCGTTGAAGGCGGGCGAGGTGGTCGGGGTCTTCGCGGAGGCCACGATCAGCCGCTCGTTCACGGTCAAGGAGATCAAGAACGGCGCGGTGCGGATGGCGGCGGCCACCAACGCGCCGATGATCCCGATCGCGCTCTGGGGCACCCAGCGGCTCTGGACCAAGGGGCGCAAGCGCCGGCTGACCCAGCGGAACATCCCGGTCTCGATCCTGGTCGGGGAGCCGATGTACCCCAAGCGGGGCGAGGACATGGAGGCGCACACGGTCGAGTTGCGCCGCCGCCTGAGCGAGATGGTGGACAAGGCGCAGCGGAGCTATCCGGAGATTCCCGAGGGCGTCTGGTGGCAGCCCGCGCATCTGGGCGGCACCGCGCCCACCCCCGAGGAGGCCGAGGCCCTCGACGCCGCGGAACGCGAGGCCCGCGCCAGTAAGTGATCAAGAAGAAAACGCTCCCTGGGTAAGGCTTGCGACAGGCTGCCCTGGGAGCTGGTGGTCAAGATTTTTAAGAGCTTGATTGAAGTAGGAAAAATCAGGATGCCCAGATGCGGCATTTGCGCAGTTCAGTAGGGGATTGACCGGCTTGGGAGAGCGCTCTCCGAACCTTCGCTTGGAGCGTGCCAACCGGTCTCTTACGTTACATGCCGGTTAACCGGACCCTTGACATGCCCTATCGCCTCAGGTGACATTCTGCGTGCAGGGAGCGCTCCCCGAAGCACGCACACCGCCTTTCCCGAGGATGTCCTCGGGTCCGGCACGCGGCGGCGACCCGCGTGTGTCCCCGTGGCCGTCCGCTCACGCCTGGAGTCCCGCATGACCATGTCCTCCCGCGCCCGCGTATGGGGCAGGACCCGCTTACGCCTGGCCGCCCTGTTCGCCGCCCTCGTCGCCCTGCTCGTCAGCTCGCTGGTCACCACCGCCCAGCCCGCGGCGGCGGCCGGGGCGCTGCTCTCCCAGGGCCGTCCCACCCTGGCCTCCTCGGTGGAGAACGCCGGATTCCCCGCCGGCGCCGCCGTCGACGGCAACCTCGGCACCCGCTGGTCCAGCGCCTTCTCGGTGCCCCAGTGGCTCCGGGTCGACCTCGGCTCCGCCCAGGCCATCGGCCAGGTCCAGCTCAACTGGGAGGCCGCGTACGCCACCGCCTTCACCATCCAGACCTCCAACGACGGCAACACCTGGACCACCATCCAGACGGTGACCAACGGCACCGGCGGCAACCAGACCTACAACGTCACCGGCAACGGCCGGTACGTCCGGATCAACGCCACCGCCAAGGCCACCGCGTACGGCGTGTCGCTCTGGGAGTTCCAGGTCTACGGGCCGGACAACGGCGGAGGCGGCGGCCCGATCGTCCGGGTCGCCGAGTTCCTGGCCGACTGCCCGTTCAGTCACCGGCTGCCCGACGACCCGATCGTCGCGCCCAACCTGCCCGGTGGCTCGCACATGCACAGCTTCTTCGGCAGCACGATCACCAACGCCTACACCACCCTGACCGACCTGCAGAACGCGCCCAGCAACTGCAACCCGTCGGTCGACCTGTCCTCGTACTGGGTGCCCACCCTGTACGTCAACAACGTGCCCGTCGAACCGACCGGAACCACCTTCTACTACCTGGGCGAAGGCGTACGGGACGACGTGATCGCCCGGACCCAGCCGATCCCGCTGGGGCTGCGCATCGTGGCGGGCAACGCCAAGGCGACCGGGCCCGACGCCAGTTCCACCGCCCGCTGGTCCTGCCTGCACGCCGGGCAGGTGGCGCCCAGCAAGGACTTCGTGACCTGCCCGGCGGGGACCATGCTGGAGTCGTACCTGGACTTCCCGCAGTGCTGGAACGGGACGTCGCTGGACTCGCCCGACCACAAGAGCCACATGGCCTACCCGGTCAACGGCGACTGCCCCGCCACCCACCCCGTACCGGTGCCCAAGCTCCGCCAGGTGCTCCGCTACCCGGTGAACGGCAGCCCGGCCACCTTCCGCCTCGCCTCCGGGCCCGGCTACACGATGCACGGCGACTTCTTCAACGCCTGGCCGGTCGCCGAGATGGAACGGCGGGTCCGCGACTGCATCCGCCCGATCATCAAGTGCGGCGCCAACGGCACCCCGTGATCCCCTGACGGCACACCCGCGAGGAAGGACAACCCACCAATGAGCCTCCGCACCACCCTGCTCACCCTGTCCTTCCTCGCGACCGCCTGCGCCGCCCCCGCCCCGCCCGGCGCCGCCACACCGTCGACCGTGGCGACCGCCGCCGCCCTCAACGCCGACCTGTCCGTCGGCACCCTCAACGCCACCGACATCGCCTGGGCCCAGCTCATGGTCCCGATGAGCGAGGGCCTGCTCACCCTCCTGGACTGGGCCCCCGACCGAGTCACCGACCCCGACCTGGCCCGCCTGGCCGCCCAGGTCGGGGCGGCCCACCGCGACGAACTCCCTGCCCTCCAGGAAATCCTCACCCGCGCCGGCGTCGCCCACCTCAACCCCCACGAGGGCCACGACATGCCCGGCATGGTCACCAAGGCCGACCTAACCCTCATAAAACCCATCAAAGGCCGCCCCTTCGAACGCCTCCTCATCACCCACCTCCGCGACCACCTCAAACAGGTCCTCCTCCTCGCCAACTCCGAAACAAAGGCCGGCACCGACCCCGCCACCCACACCCTCGCCGCTGCCATCGCCCAAACTCGCACCGCAGAACTGAGCGCCTTGAACCGCCTCGCACCCTCCTGACGACCGGGCGCTCCTGTGAGAAGTACAGTTATGAGAACTACACTTCTCACAGGAGGCTGGGTGCGGAAGCCGTCCGACATGTTCGACCGGGATCGAGAATGGGCGGCCCTGGCTAGATTCGCGGAGGATGCGCAGCCTGGGGCGACGCTTGGTGTGGTGTCCGGGCGGCGGCGGCAGGGGAAGAGTTTTCTGCTGGAGTCGCTCTGCCAGGAGGCCGGCGGGTTCTATTTCTCGGCGCAGGAGGCTACGGATGCCGAGTCGCTAGCGTCGCTGGGGGAGGCGCTCACCCGCTTCCTCGATCCGGTGGTGCCGATCACCCTGCCCAACTGGGCGGCGGCGATCGACGCACTGCTCTCCCTCGGCCGGGATCGGCCGGTTCCGGTGGTGATCGATGAGTTTCCCTACCTGGTCCGGGCGCATCCCGCACTGCCGTCCATCATCCAGGCGGCGTACGCGCCCCGCCGGGAGGAGCGGACCACCTCCAGGACCCGCCTGCTGCTCTGCGGTTCCGCCATGTCGTTCATGGGGCGGTTGCTGTCGGGGAACGCGCCGCTGCGCGGCCGGGCCTCGCTGGATCTGCCTGTGGACACGCTGGACTTCCGGCTGGCCCGGCGGTTCTGGGAGATCGAGGACCCACGGCTGGCGCTGCTCGTGCACGCCATCGTGGGCGGCACTCCCGCGTACCGGACCGAGATGATCAGGTACGACACCCCACGCGATCTGGCCGACTTCGACGACTGGGTGGTGCGTGCGGTGTTGTCACCGGGCAGCCCGATGTTCCTGGAGGCCAGGTATCTGCTCGCCGAGGAGCCGGATCTCCGGGACGGCGCTCTCTACCATTCGGTGCTCGGTGCGATCGCCGACGGCAACACCGGACGAGGCGGCATAGCCGGATATGTCGGGCGGAAGAGCAACGACCTGCATCACCCGCTGACCGTCCTGGAGGACGCCGGACTGATCATCCGCGAGAACGACGCCTTCCGCGGCAACCGCACCGACTTCCGGATCAAGGAGCCGCTGGTCACCTTCTACCACGCGATCATGCGGCCGTTCTGGCCCCAGCTCATGCGCGCCACCGCCACCGCCCGGATCTGGCAGCGCGCCGAACAGCGGTTCACCGGCAACGTGGTCGGCCCGCACTTCGAGCGCGTCTGCCGGGACTGGACGCTGCACTTCGCCGAGGACCGGTTCGGCGGGTGGCCCGCCCAGGTCACCGCCGGAACCGTCAACGACCCCGCCCAGCGCGGCACCCACGAGCTCGACGTCGTGGCGGTCGGCGCCGCCGACGGCGGCAGAGCCCCGCTGCTGGCCATCGGCGAGGTCAAGTGGGGTGACACCATGGGCCAGGGCCACCTCGACCGGCTCCGGCACATCTCCCAGCTCGTCACGGCGAACGACCGTTACGACACCTCCGCCACCCGGTTGGTGTGTTTCTCCGCCGCCGGGTTCACCCCGGACCTCCTCGCGGCCCGCGACCGCGGGGAGGTCGACCTGGTCGGGCTCAGTGATCTGTACGAGTGAGGTCGTCCAAATCAGGGGCGAGCCAGCCGGACTGGGGGATGTCGCCGCGGTAGGGGGCCTGGACCACCGGTGGGGTGAAGGTTTCCTTGATGGTTCGGGGGCTGGTCCAGCGGATGAGGTTGAAGATGGAGCCGGCCTTGTCGTTGGTGCCGGAGGAGCGGGCGCCGCCGAAAGGCTGCTGGCCGACCACGGCGCCGGTGGGTTTGTCGTTGATGTAGAAGTTGCCGGCCGTGAAGCGGAGGCGGTCGGTGGCGGCGGTGATGGCGTGGCGGTCCTGGGCGATGATGGAGCCGGTCAGGGCGTAGGGGGTGGCGGCATCCAACTGGTCCAGGACGGTGTCGTAGGCGGGGTCGTCGTAGACGTGGACGGCCAGGATGGGGCCGAAGTACTCCTTGGTGAAGATCTCGTCGGTGGGGTCGTCGGAGACCAGGACGGTCGGTCGGACGAAGTAGCCGGTCGAATCATCGTAGGAGCCGGTGAGCACGTCGATGCCGGAGGTGGCGCGGGCGCGGTTGATGGCGGCCTGGTGCTTGGCGAAGGCGCGGGCGTCGATGACGGCGCCGAGGAAGGTGGACAGGTCCGCGGAGACGTCGCCCACGGTGAGGGATTCGGCCGTGCCGACCAGTTGGTCGCGGAAGGTTCCCCAGAGCGAGCGGGGAATGTAGGCGCGGGACGCCGCGGAGCACTTCTGACCCTGGTACTCGAAGGCGCCGCGGACCAGCGCCGTCAGCAGCGCGGCCGGGTCGGCGGAGGGATGGGCGACCACGAAGTCCTTGCCGCCGGTCTCGCCGACCAGGCGCGGGTAGCTCCGGTAGCCGGCGATGTTGGATCCCACCGTCGACCACAGGTGCTGGAAGGTCGCGGTCGACCCGGTGAAGTGGACGCCCGCCAGCTCGGGGTGGCGGAGCGCGACCTCGGAGACGGCCTGCCCGTTACCGGTGACCATGTTGATCACCCCGGGCGGCAGCCCCGCCGCCTCCAGCAACCGCATAGTGAAGTGCGCCGCGAACTGCTGCGTGGGTGACGGCTTCCAGACCACCACGTTCCCCATCAGCGCCGCCGAGGCGGGCAGGTTCCCGGCGATCGCCGTGAAGTTGAACGGCGTGATGGCCAGTACGAACCCTTCCAGCGGCCGGTACTCCATCCGGTTCCACACCCCGGGCGAGGAGGTCGGCTGCTCGGTGAGGAGCTGCCGCGCGAACGCCACGTTGAACCGCAGGAAGTCGATCAGCTCGCAGGCCGCGTCGATCTCCGCCTGCTGGGCCGACTTGGACTGCCCGAGGATGGTGGCGCCGTTCAGGGTCGTCCGCCAGGGGCCCGAGAGCAGGTCGGCCGCCTTCAGGAAGACGGCCGCCCGGTCGTCGAAGGACAGCGCCCGCCAGGCCGGGGCCGCCGCCAGCGCCGCCTCGACGGCCGCGGACACGTCGGCGGCGGTGGCGTCAGCCGTACGACCGAGTACGGCCTGGTGGTTGTGCGGCTGGACCACGTCGATGAGAGCCCCGCCACCCATCCGGCGCTGCCCGCCGATGGTCATGGTGAGCTCGGGGCCCGCCGCCACCAATTCCTTGATCCGCGACTCCAGCGCGGCCCGCTCGGCGCTGCCGGGGGCGTAGCCCTGCACCGGCTCGTTGGCGGGTACGGGCACGTTCGACACGGAATCCATCACTTACTCCCAAGGGAACGCAGGAAAAAGGCGACATTGGCCGGGCGCTCGGCCAGGCGGCGCATGAAGTAGCCGTACCAGTCGTCGCCGTAGGGCACGTAGACGCGCACGTTGGCGCCGGAGGCGGCCAGCGCCCGCTGTTTGTCGGCGCGGATGCCGTACAGCATCTGGAACTCGTAGCTGTCCCGGCTCCGTTCGTGCCGGTCGGCCAGGAGTTCGGCGATCGCGATCATCCGGTCGTCGTGGGTGGCCACCATCGGGTAGCCGTCCCCGGCCATCAGCAGTCGCAGGCACCGCACGTACGCCAGGTCCACCTCGCTCTTGCGCCGGTACGCCACCGAGGCGGGTTCGCGGTAGGCGCCTTTCACCAGCCGCACCCGGGAGTCGCGCAGGTCGACGCAGTCGGCCTCGGTGCGGAACAGGTAGGACTGCAACGCCACCCCGGTGTCCGGAAAGTCGGTCCGGAGCGCGCGCAACACCTCCAGCGTGGCGTCGACCGTGGTGTGGTCCTCCATGTCCAACGTGACCGTGGACCCGTTCTCCCGCGCCGCCTCGCAGATCCGCCGCGCGTGGTCCAGCGCCATCGCGCCGTCCAGCCGCTGCCCGACCGCCGACAGCTTCACCGACACCTCGGCCCGGTCTCCGAACTCCAGCGGGCGCAGGGCCTCCAGCAGTCCCACGTACGCCTTGACCGTCTGCACGGCCGCCGCGGTGTCCCTGACCTCCTCGCCCAGGTGGTCGATGGTGACCATGAGCCCCGCGTCGGCGAGCCGCCGGGTCGCAGTGACGGCGTCGATGGGCTGCTCGCCCGCGACGAACCGGTCCACCACCCGCCGGGTGAGCGGAGAACGAGAGACCACGCGCCGGGCCACCCGGTTCCGAGAAGCCGCCAAAAACACGCCACCGACCATGAATTCAGCGTAAAACGGCACTTCAGCGGCGTTCCACGGACATCCGGCCAAGGGTATTCAGACAGATGCTCAATAATGGGTCACGTGCAGGAGCTCGTCGATGAGATCGCCCGGCTGCTGGACGCCTCGGTGACCCTGGAGGACCGGTCCTTCCAGCTGATCGCGTACGGCGCGCAGAGCGGCCACATCGACGCGGTCCGCGAGGAGGTCATCCTCCGCCGCCGCGCCACCCCGGCCACCCGCGCCCACTTCGAGGCGTACGGCATCGCCACCGCCGAGGGACCCGTGCGCATCCCCCCGCTGGGCGACCTGCTGGGCCGGGTCTGCGTGCCACTCCGGCACGGGGGCGTCACCTACGGCTACCTCTGGCTGCTCGACTCCGGCGACCTCACCGACGACCGCCTGGCCGCGGTCGCCCCGCTGGTCGCCCGGGCCGCCGCCGAACTGGCCAGACAGACCCGCACCCGCCAGACCCCGCTGGGCGACCTGTTCTCCGCCAACCCGGAAACCCGCGCCGCCGCCGACGTCTCCGCCCTGGCGGGCCCGCTGGTCGCGCTCGCGGTCAAGGCCGCACCCGGCCAGGTCGCCGCCCTCTGGACCCTCCCGCACGAGGTCCGCACCGACCTGTCCCTGGCCCACCCCGCCTTCCTGGCCCCCGCCGCCCTGACCCGCGACCTGGCCACCCGCCTGCACGGCCTGTACGGCACCGCCATCGGCGTCGGCGCCCCCCGCCAGGATGCCGAGGACGCCTGGGAGAGCTGGCGGGAGGCGCTGGGCGCGCTCCGGGTCGCCGAGGCCCGCCGCCTGCCGGTCGCGTACTGGACCGAACTCGGCGTCTACCGCTACCTGGTCCGCCTCCCGCACAGCGAGCTGGCCGAGCTGGCGGCCGAGTCGGCCCCGCTGGGCGAGCTGGCCGCCACCGTGGAGTGCTACCTGGACCACGGCGGCCACGTCCAGGAGGCCGCCGCCGAGCTCGGCGTGCACCGCCAGACCCTCTACTACCGCCTCGGCCGGGCCGCCGAGCTGACCGGCCTCGACCTCGGAAAAGGCGAGAGCCGCCTTCTGCTCCATCTGTCGCTGAAGGCGGCCCACCTGTAAAGGGTCACGCACAGACGTTCTCGTACACCCGGATCAGCTCCTGGCTGATCCGCTCCAGTGAGTAGCGGGACCGGGCCCGGTCGGCGCCGGCGAAGCCGAGCGCGGTGCGGAGCGTCTGGTCGCCAAGCAGCTGGCGCACCCGCACCGCCACCTCGCCGGGCCGCCGCACGTGGAAGCCGGTGACGCCGTGCACCACCGAGTCCAGGTGGGCGCCGGTGGCCGACACGATCACCGGCACGCCGCAGGCCATCGCCTCCAGCGCGGCCATCCCGGTCGGCGCGGACGGCGCCAGCGAGAGCGCCACGTCGGCGCTGCGGATCAGCTTCGGCATCGACTCGTGCGGCACCGGCCCGAGCAGGTCCACCCGGTCCGCCACCCCCTTGTCCCCGGCCAGCATGCGCAGCCGGGCCACGGCGGGCTCGTCGCCGCCCGCCACCACCAGCTCGGCGCCGGGGACCCCGGCCAGCGCCATGATCGCGAGGCCCGCCCCCTGGTGGCCGATGTGCAGCAGCCGGGCCTGCTCGCCGCGCGGGAACGCCGGCCCCTGGCGGCGGAACCGCGCCACGTCCACCCCGCTCGGCACCACCGCGATGTTCCGGCGCGGCACGCCCATCCGGATCAGCTCCGACTCCTCCCCGGCGCAGGCCGCGATCACCGCCCGGGCCCGCCGCCCGATCGCCCGCTCCAACCGCTGCACCGGCGCCGACGGGGCGTCCCCATGGTGGAAGGTCTGGGTGACCGGCACGCCGAGCCCGTCGGAACCGGCGATCGCGGCCAGCCCGCTGGTCCAGGAGTGCGCGTGGATCACATCCGGCCGGTCCTTCCGCCAGCACCGCTTGAGCCCGTCACTGAAGTCCGAGATGTACGGCAACAGGTCGTTCTCCGAGAGCTCCTCGGCGGGCCCGGCGGGCACCTGCTCCACGGTCACGCCCTTGATGGCGGAGCTGGCCTTGATGGCGGAGTTGGTACGGGTGTAGACGGTGACGCTGTGACCCCGGCCCAGCTCACGGGCGATGGCGGGGGTGTCACTGGACAGCACGTGCGTGGAGACAATGGCGATATGCATGGCACACCTCATGGCGGAAAGCGCGATGAAAAAGGTGTGCCTGCGTCTTAGGCACGAGCTACAGAACCCTGTCTACCGTACAGCCGGGAGATCTAAACACAATCCGCGGAAAAACTTCCCAGATCATCGGGACCGGCGCAGGGTGAGCACCGTGATCTCGTCGATCACCCGGTCCCCGGTGAACGCCCGGTGGTCCTCCTCGATCGCCTTCACCACCGCCGCCGGGGCCTGGCTCGCGCACCGGGCCAGCACCTCGGTCAACCGGCCCTCGCCATAGCTGACCCCTGCCGCGCTCCGCGAGCCGACCAGGCCGTCCGAGTAGAGCACCAGCGTCTCCCCGACCGCCGGCACCAGCTCCTCGGTGGCCGGTTCCGCGCCCTCCTCGAAGCCCAGCGGCACCCCGCCGCCGTCGGTGAACCGCACCCCGCCGTCCGGGGTGAGCAGGGCGGCCGGGTGGTGTCCCGCGGAGGCCAGCCGGATCTTCCTGCCGCGGACGAAACCCGCCGCGGCCATCACGAACAGGCCCGTGTGCTGGGCCAGGAGGGCGTCGTTGACCTTGCGCAGGACCATGCCGGGGTCGCGCTCCATGGCGCTCAGCACCCGGACGCCGCCGCGCACCAGCGAGGTGACCGAGGCAGCCTCCTCGCCTCGGCCTGCCGCGCTGCCGATCACGAAACCCCAGCCGCCCGGCATCGGGAAGACGTCGTAGAACTCTCCGCCGATGGCCCGCATGCCCGAGCCCGGGTGGTAGACCGCCGCGGTCTCGAAGCCCTGGACGTCCGGGAGGGTGCGGGGGAGCACCCCGCTGCGCAGCGCGTCGGCCGCGTTGGAACTGCGCTGGAAGGTGCGCTGGGCGCGCAGGGCCAGGCCCAGGTGGCCGCCGATCTCCTCCAGCAGGCCCAGGTCGGCCAGCCCGAACGGGGCACGGTCGCGGTGCCGTACCAGGGTGAGCACGCCGCTCATCTCGTCGTCGGTGCGGATCGGGACCGACACCAGCGAACCGGCCCCCATCCGGGTGAGCAGGTCCCCGCCGAGCAGGGTCTCGTCGGTCAGCATCTCGTGGATGATCCCGCTCCGGGTGGCCAGCACGTGCGCCACGATCGGCGCGGCCGACGGGGGCAGCCCCTCGATCTCCCGGTGCAGCCTCGCCACCGGGTGGCTGCTCGGCGCGATCACCGCCGCCCGGCTCGGCACCCCCGCCCGGACCACGTCGGCGATCACCCAGTCCGCGGTCTCGGCGGCCAGCAGCCGGGCCGCCCGGATCAGCGCCACCGGCTCGCGCAGGCTCTCCTCGTCCAGCAGCAGCCGGGTCAGCCGGGACAGCAGCTCGTGCCGCTGCGCGGCGGCCAGGAACAGCGACTCGTCCTGCGGGCCCGCCTGGTCACGCGTCTCGGGCAGCTGCACCTCTGTGGGCAGCGCCACCGCCGCCACCATCTCCTGCGGCTCGCCCGGCATGCGCAACCGGCTGAGCACCAGCCGCACCGTGTGGGTGCGCCCCTGGTGGGCCAGCCGGGTCTCGAAGACGGCGCTTTCCTCGCTGCGCAGCGCCGCGTTCAGCCGGGACCGGAACGCCGCCCGCCGGGAGGACTCGATGAGCAGCGGGAAGGCGCGGCCGATCAGATACCCGGCCGGGCTGCCGAGCAGCCGGGAGGTCTCGTTGTTGATGCGCCGGACGGTGCCACCGGGGTCCATGACGATCACCGGCACCGGGAGCGTGCGGAAGAGCTGGCGGAGCAGCTTCTGCTCGCGCTGCGGCCCGCCGTCCCGCCGCCGCCGGGCCCGGCCCAGCTCGGCCAGCGCCTCCCTGACCAGGTCCTCGGCCGCCGCCAACTCCGGGCTGTCCGGCAGCGCGGCGACCCGGTCGGCGAACTCGGCGAGCCGTTGCTCAAGCGCCGGCGGATCGGTCACGGACATGTACTCCTTCGGGGATTAACCGGCACACTAGGGGCATGGGCACCCCTGTGACATCCATTCTGGCCCGGGATCTCGCCGCCCTCGGCCGGGTGCGTGAAGGGGCGTCCTGCGAGAGCGTACTGCGCGGAGTTACCGAGGCCATCGCCCGCGGGGTTCCCGGCTGCGCGGGCGGCACCGCACAGCTCTGGCTGGAGGAACGGGTGCTCTCGGCCGCCTCACACAGCGAGCTCATCGCGATCATCGACCGCGAGCGCGAACTGCGCGAAGGCCCCTCCCGGGAGGCGTACGCCACCGGCCGCCCTGTCCTGGTCGCCGACGTGATGCGCGACCGGCGCTGGCCCCGGTACGCGGCGGCCGCCGTGCGGCACGGCGTGCGGTCCGTGCTGGTCCTCCCCGTCCAGGCCGACGGCGCCGTCGCTATCATCGGCCTGTACGGCGTGCGCCCCGGCGCCTTCGCCGGCCACACCGCCCTGACCGAGCTGCTGCGCGAGCACGTCACGGTGGCGCTGGCCAACATCTGGGAGTTCGACGACGTGCTCACCGGGGCCGCGCAGCTCCAGGAGGCGATGGCGGGGCGGGCCCTGATCGACCAGGCCAAGGGCATCATCATGCAGGCCAGCGGCTGCTCGGCCGAGGAGGCCTTCGACGAGCTGCGCCGGATCTCCCAGCACCACCAGGTCAAAGTGGCCGACCTGGCCAAACTTCTGGTCACCGAACACCAGCAGAAGAACGCGAAGTAGCCGCTCAACTGGTGGCGAAGGCGGCCAGCGCCTCCTCCAGGGTGTCGTAGAGCGGGAGCCGCTGGGACAGGCCGGTCACCCACATCACCTTCGAGTTCGGGTACTGCACCGAGATCAGCGCGAAGTGCCCGCCGGCCTCGATCGAGCGCTGCCAGTGGTGCACGATCAGGCCGAGCGCCCGGGAGTCCATGAACGAGACCCCGCCCAGGTCGAGCACCATGTCGGGCCCGTGATCCTCGGCCGCGGTGTCCAGGTACTCGGAGAACTGCTCCCGGGTGGTGGCGTCGAGGATCCCGTCAATATGGATCACCACGATGCCCTCGGCAGCGGTCGAGTGCATGGTGAGGTTGGCCACCGTGTTCCTCCTTCGCCGCAACCTTACTGTTATAGCGAGGGTGGTGAAACTCCCGAATGTGGGGCATCATGGCGCGAGAGGTCCAGCAGAGGGCTTCGTCTCGAATCGTGAGCGAGGCGCGCCTTCTGCATGGCATCAGCCAGGTTCCCCGGCGCGACCCCGCAACGTACATGAGGGGATTGCGTAGATGGAAACCGTCTGCGAACCGACCGCCGAGGACCTGCTCGCCGAACTGGCCGACCCCGCCATCAGCACCGAGCGGCGCACCCGCCTCCGGGAACTCGTCGTCGAGATGCACCGCCCGATGGCCCGCGACATCGCCCGTCGCTACCTGCACCGCGGCGAACCCATGGAGGACCTGCTCCAGGCCGCGTACGTCGGCCTGATGAAGGCCATCAACGGCTTCGACCCCGACCTCGGGCACAGCTTCCGCGGCTACGCCATGGTCACCATGACCGGGGAGGTCAAGCGGCACTTCCGGGACCGTACCTGGGCGGTCCGGGTGCCCCGGCTCTACCAGGAGCGGCGGTCGGAGCTGAACCGGCTGGTCGCCGACATGACCCAGGAGCTGGGGCGTTCGCCCAAGGTGCCGGAGCTCGCCGAGCGCATGGGCCTGTCCGAGGAGGACATGATCCTGACGCTGGACGCCTCCGCCGCCTACAGCACCCTCTCGCTGGACGCGCCGCTCGGCGCGGACGACGACGCGGCCGCGCTCGGGGACGTGATCCCCGACAGCGACGACAGCCTCTCCGTGCTGGTGGACCGGGAGGCGGTGAAACCGCTGATCGACGAACTGCCCGAGCGGGAGAAGACCATCCTGCTCCTGAGGTTCTATGGGAACATGACGCAGGCCGAGATAGCCGCCGAGTTCGACATCTCGCAGATGCACGTCTCACGCATCCTGCGCAAGGTGCTCGACCAGCTCAGGGCGGAGCTGAGTTGAGCGTGATCTGCGGTGATCCCCGGGGCATCGGCCCGCTTTGGGCGATATCCCGGGGTATCTTCATCGGTGGGTCGCCAGGACTGGGAGGCGTTAGCGGGTGAACGAGGACGGCGCCGCGCCGGCCGCGCGAGGGGGCGGCAGGGAGATCACGTTCTCCTTGGCCGACCTTCCGGACGTGCGGGAGTTCGCCGCTGCCCTGGCTCGTCGCGGGGGAATGTCCGAGGAGCGCCTGGGGGATTTCCTGGTCGCGTTGAACGAGGTCACCACGAACGCGGTGACGCACGGCGCGGCCAAGGCGCGGTTGCGGGTCTGGTACGACTCGGGGGCGCTGATGGTGGACGTGCACGACGAGGGGCGGCACTGGGTGCCGGACGGGGTGCCCGGGCAGCGTCCGCCGCGGGAGAACGCGACCAGCGGCATGGGGTTGTGGGTGGCGCGGCGGCTCAGCGAGTCCCTTCAGGTGTCGGCGGGGTCCGGGGGAACCACTGTGGTCATGCGTTTCCCGCTCTGACATTCAGCGGTCCTGAAGGCACAGGCCGACCAGGGCCTGACGGTGCCGGAAGGGGTGATCGGCGACTACGAGAAGGTGGTCGACCAGGTCGACCTGGAGTCGATCGCGGCCCGTGATTCCCTCTTCCGGGGCATTCCCTCTTCCGGGACGTTTCTTCTTCCGGGACACCTTCTTCGGGGACGTTTCTTCTTCGGGGACACCTTCTTCGGGGACGTTTCTTCTTCCGGGGGCATTCCTTCTTCCGGATATTTCCGGACATGGTGGTGCCGCGTGGCCTCGGCGGGTCACGCGGCACTGTTTGCATTTTGGCTTAGCCGTTTGGGGGAGCGGAGCTGATGTCCGAGAGGGCCGAGTCCGGGTCCCGCTCCAGCGCCATGTCGCCCAGGCTGACGATGCCGACCGGCCGGTCGTCCTCGACCACCGGGATCCGGCGGATCGCCCGTTCCCGCATCAGCCGGACCACCTCGTCGGCGTTCTGGTCCGGCCGTACCGTCACCAGGTGGGCGCTGCAGAGCGCGCCCACCGGGGTGATCCCGATGTCGCGGCCCTCGGCCACCGCCCGGACCACGATGTCCCGGTCGGTGACCAGGCCGCAGAGGCGGCCCTCCTTGGTGACCAGCACGTCGCCGATCCCCTGGTCGCGCATGAGCCGGGCGGCCTTGATAATCGGCGCGTCCACCGGCAGCGTGGTCGGGCGGGCGGTCATCACGTCCCGTACCGTCTGCACCGGGCTCACCTCCGGACGCGGCCGCGGTAGCCCCGCCAGCTGTTCATGCCGGCCGTACCGATCCCGCCCTGGTGCAGGGCGAGCAGGCAGAGGCCGAGCGCGACCAGTGCGGTGATGCCGATGCCGATGCTGGCGTCGAGCAGGTCGAGCAGGAAGGCGATGCCGAATACGACGGCCGCCGCGATCGCGAGCATGTCAGTTATCCCTTCAGCCGGGCGAACAGCTCGTGGTACTCGCGCAGCGCGAGCCGGAGCTGCTCGGTGTCGTTCTCGTCGTTGTTCTTCCAGCCGTCCAGCAACGCCTGACGCCGCGCGGCCAGCGCGCTGACCGCCTCGTCGAGCATCGTGTCGGCCTTGGCCACCGAGTCGCGCGGATCGTCCACGAAACCGGCCTTGATGTCCCGCCACCGGGCCTCGAAATCCTCCACCGGTACGGCGTCCGCCGGGGGATAGCCCTGCTCCGGGGTGCGCTGTTCCGGGATGATCGTGTCGGCTTCGGCCGCGAGGATGTCGTGCGCCGGATCCGGGTGGGGGTCCGCCAACGCGTCCCGGTTGTCGAGGGGTTCATTGTCGGGGTCGGTTTCCGCCTCGGGGCTTCCTGGAGTCTCGGCGCGGCCGGCGACGAGGGCGTCCTCGCGGCGGGCCTCCTCCGCCAGCGGCTCCGGCGATTCGGGCACCGGCTGTTCCACCTGCTGGTCGGGGTCGTACTCGGTTCTGGTGTCGTAGGGCGAGGTGTACGGGTTGCGCTCCATCAGCGATCGGCCTCCTTCGGGTGCGGTGTCGGGCGTGGTGTCGGGCGCGGGGAATCCGTGAGCAGTTCCTCGAAGAGCGCGCGGTAGTGGACCATCGCCTGGCGGAGTTCCTCCGTACCGGCCTCTTGGCGGGCGGCCCGGGCGCTGATCCCGTGCGCCTCGCGGTACCGGTCGAGGGTGGCCGCATGGCCCACCGAGAGCACGCTCACCCGCTCCTCGAACTCCTCCGTCGGGTAGCCGCGATCCGCCATGACCGCCGTGACCAGCGCGTCCGCCTCGGTGACCGTGTACCCGGGCGCGTCCACGAACCGCTCCTGGACCTCTCTCCACTTCTTGGCGTACGTCTCCCGCGCCTCGGCCTCAAGCGGACGGATGTCCAGTTCCGCCACCCGGGCCTCACGGGCGAGCAGGTCCTGCTCGGCCTCACGGCGGGTGTCGTTCTGCTGGAGGGCACGGTCGTACTCCGGGCCGAACCGGTCCTGAAGATGACGGCGGCGATTCTGGGTCACGACGAAGTAGCCGACTGCGCCCAGCGCCACCACCGCGACCACGACGACCGCCACCCAAGCGATGGCACTCATGTCTGCCTCCGGGGGTTATCTGGCGAGTTGTCCCTCCGCACTGCCCTCGAAATCCGGGCGTAATCCACGTTCTCCGGGGTAGAGCGGCAGACCACCAGTCAAAGGAGGTACGCCATGGGCTTCGGAGCCAGTCTCGCCTTCATCGCGGTCGGCGCGGTGCTGGCGTTCGCCGTGAAATGGGATGTGCCGGGCATCGACCTGCAGATGATCGGCTGGATACTGATGGGCGTGGGAGCCGTCGGGGCGTTCCTCACCTGGCTCTACACGCGCCGTACTCCGCTGGAGGAGTCCGTGGAAACGGTCGAACCCGACCTCATGTACACGGTCGACCCGGCGGAGGCGCATCGGCACGTACACGAGGATGACGTCCGCACGCACACCCATCCGATCATCCGACGCGACCCACCAAGCTGACCCTCCGGCCGCTCCCGAGGACCAGGTAGAACGAGGTTCGGCCAGGAGCAGCGCTGGAGACGGGGTTGGGCTAGGGGTGGCCGCTGGAGACGGGATTGCGCTGACAGCGGCATCGGAGACGAGATCGTCGGGCTAAGGGCGGCGCTGGAGGTGACTGATCGCGGCGGTGTCACCAGGTCCGTCGCGTTCCGCCAGCCGCTCTGCCACGTACGCCCGATGCGCGGCGTCCACATTGCCGCCGTACTTGAACTTGCCGTTGACTTCGAGCACGGTCAACTCCAGCCCCAGAATGCTGGAGAACCGCCGCGCATGCTCACCCGGATCCACCAGTCCCGCGTCCACCGCGCCAACCTGCAACCGCAGGATCTCCGCCTTCTCGTCAGCCTCGGTCACCACCCGCGCCCGGCAGACAAGCTGAACCGCCGCGTAGTACGTCGTGGGGATCCCGGCCGCCGGATCTCCCTCGCCCGGCAGCACCTTCCACGCCCCCGGCACGTACGCCCAATCACCCGCCACCGACAACAGAACGACCGAATTCTCCTCGATGGCCTTCCACACCGGATTCGGCCGGGCCAGATGCAACACCACCCGCCGATCCCCAACCATCAGAAACTGCGTGGGCACCACAACCGGAACATCCCGCCCCCGCCCACCCGCAATCAACTGCCCAAACCCCTGCTCCCGCACGAACGCCAGCGACTCGGCCTCGTTCCCGGCATCCCACGGATGAATAAGCATGCACTCAACGTTAAGAGAATGAACTCGTCCACACAACAGCCACGCTCGCCCCCGTCACTCCTCCCTGTCGAGAACTTCTTGGGCGGCCGCCAACATCTTCTCGACATGCGACGACTCCCCAGCCGTCACCTCGTAGAACCCCTTCTCGGGCTCGTACGCGATGTCCAGCCCCCGCTCCGCCAGCCGAGACGCCCACCGCAACGCCGTGTTCAGCTTCTCCTTAGGAATCGCCCGCCCCTGCGCCACCGCCGACAGATTCCTCAAATTGGTAGCCGGCCCCGTCTGACTGTGCTCCCGCCTCAACTTCCACGGCAACGCCGAACGATGATCGCTCATTGGCTTCGACAACCCCGCAGCCCGCTTGGCCTGCAGAATCCCCGACTCAGTCACCCCAAAATGCCCCGCCAACTCCGCATTGGACCACCCCCGCCCCACCAGCCGCGCAAGCTCCTCATGATCGACCCGAGCCTTCCGTCCCATGATCGCCACCCTAGGCCCGCAGCCATAACCCCGTGCGCACCAGCCCCGAATCTGCGCTAAGGTTAATCACGCCCGCAAGGGCAACGGGACGTAGCGCAGCTTGGTAGCGCACTTGACTGGGGGTCAAGGGGTCGCAGGTTCAAATCCTGTCGTCCCGACAGATCATCACGACCTGTCGGCCAGGGCGAAAGCCCTGGGAGGTGGGTCGTTTGTCATTTTCGACCACGATCATTGACTCACTGTGCGGATCCCATTTGGGGACCACGCGGGGACCAGCTGGCGAACGCCGGCTGCCAGGTGAGCGCTCAGCGCAGTCCGGAATCGGTCAGCGATCGGACATCGAGGTGAAGGTAACGCTGTGTCGTGGTCAGCGACCCGTGATCCGCGATCTTGCGTAACACGTGCACCGGTACACCAGCATCGGCCATCCAGGTCAGCCCGGTGTGACGGAGATCGTGACCCCGCAGGTGCTCGTACCCCAGCTTGGTCACCACCCCATCCCAATGGGTGGCATCGCGCAGCACCGCGGTGCTGATGCGTCCGCCTTGAGGACCGGTGAACAGACGGGCATCCGGGTTGGAGCCGAGCAGTTCCAGGCGCCGGGCGACCAGGTCGCGAACCTCGACGATCAGCGGCACCTTCCGGGCAGGCTTGCCTCTGGTGCCTTTGTCCATGAGCTCGCCAGGGCCGGGTGTGGTCTGCCAGCGCACTGTCCAGATCCAGGTGTCGGGGTTGATGTCGCGGACCCGCACTCCGGAGACCTCGCCGATCCGTGCTGCGGTGCAGGCCGCGAAGATGGCCACGTCGCTGTCCGAGTACTCGATGCACTGCATGGAGGGCTGCCCGCTGTCAGGGACCATGACGGCGTGCATCTCATCTGTGTCAGGCCTCAGGACCCGTGCGACAGATTCGGCTCGGGAGGCGGGTGACACTCCGGCTAGATGATCTGTCGTTCTCCGACGCCTATTGAATCGGAAACTTGTGGTCCGGTCCCTGCCATTCGGACGGGAGTTCTTCGATCTGCAGGTCGGAGAAGACCAGGGTCAGATCGTGGGCGTTGGTCTGGATCCGGACCTCGTGGAACTCGATGCCGACAGCTGCGGCCCAGTTCTCGGCGGTCGGCGAGTCGGTGACGAGCGTGGCCCCGGGATAAAGCAGCTGCCAGTTGACGCCCCAGACGTATCCGTCGAGGTCGACGCCGGTTTGGTAGGTGATGAGCCGATCATCGATGGACTCGCGCCATATGTCGGCCGACACGGTTGTTGTGCAGTCGGCCTGCACGCAGTAGCGGAACAGGTAGCGCAGCGTCGCCGGCGCGATCCCGCTTCGAGGGTCGGCGGTCGCGTGGATCACGAGCTGGTAGTCGCGCATGTAGTCCGTGAAGCCGTGGCGGAGCAGGGCCTGGTCGAAGACATCGTCCAGAGCCTGCTGCAGCTTCACCGGATCCATGCACGCAGTTCTACCCGCTGATGCGATCTTCCGGTTAGCGCTGGGGTTTGCGGACTTTGAACCGGGCGATCGTTTGGGTGGTGGTGCGAGCTACCTCGGCGATGACCTGGCCGGCGCAGGTGATGCGGAAGATCCCGTCGGCCTCCTCGACGGTCACGGTCGCTCCAGCATGACCGATCCCCGACGCCGATGCGCTGCCCGGCGATGGCGATCCAGCCGCGGCTGCTGACCCGCCGCTGCACCCGCACCGGTTCGGCGGCTGGCCGGGGCGCGCATCGCGCAGGCGGGCCGCCTCATCACCGGTGAGCGGGTTGGGCAGGGTGCGCAGCAGCGTGGAACCGTCACTCAGGTGCAGCACGGCGCCATCGAGGCGGACGGTCAGCCGGCGTCCGGCGAAAGGGGAGCCGACCGGATATTGCCGGCCACCGAGGGAGACCAGATCGGAGGCGTTGACGGTCCGCTCCACCTCGACCGCCCCGTCAGCGCCGGGACGGGCCGGTCCGGGCGCGGGCTGGATACGGGTGCCGCCCCCGGCGATCAACTGCCGCAGATGCTGGATGGTGAGTCGAGACGGCACCTTCTTGATTCGGGCCCCGGCGGCCAGCAGTTCGACGGTGCCAGTATCGGCCCGCAGCGTGAGCGTCAGACCGGCCCGGTGGGTGCCGAGCCAGAACTGCTGCCCGCAGACGGCCAGGTTGCCTGAGGCGGGCACGACGCGGCTGAACTCCACCGGGAACATGTACATACGAAGCCAGGCTTGATCTTCCGTCGCTAGCCTACTGCCCCTCTGGGCCGGGTCGACAGCGGCCGGGAAGATCAGGACAGGGGAAGAGTGCGGCTCAGGGAATCGGCAAGCGTGGGCTTGATTCGCTTACAAGCCTGTCTGGTAAAAGTACGAGACGACGAGTAGATCATCGTCGGCTATATCCCATGGAGAAACACATTGCAGGACTCCACCACTTGCACACGGAGGATCTGCCTTGCGGTCCAGATCGATGGAATGCACGACGACCAACGCGTTATGGGGAGCAAGTCGCCGTTGCGTCTCGACTTCAGAACGAGTCAGCACAACCTGTGTGCCACTTGAGGTCGTACCTTTTACTTCGGCGTGTAGTTGCTGTGCGCCCTTAGTCAGGAGTAGGTCGTAAGATTCTTTATCCCCTACGTCCTTTACCGACCATCCTTGCGCGGCGAAATAGTCACTGGCCATCCGTACGCTATGCCGTTCTACGGCGCGCTTTTCGTCGGTGGTTAGCCGGAACCCCTGTCCCATAGGCATCGAACTCCGCCGGCCAGCCGTTAAGGCTGCGACTTCCTGAATCTCGATGATCTCGGGTGCCAAGTTTCCTGGAACATGTGGTACTGATTCTTCGGTTCGATACAGAACGCCAAGAAGACCGGCCATAAAGACGAGGTCTCGGATAAGCAAGTCTGGGCTCGGAATGTTGGAACGCTCGTACTCGATGGCCAGCACATTTCCAGCCTCATAGCCCCGCCCTAGGTGGCTTTTGAGGGCGTCAAGGTTAATCTGGTCTTTCAAGTCATCGCGTCCAGCAATCTCTTGATGGATAAGAGGCCGCGCCCACTCTACCCGCGCCCTCAGCTCCTCCGGGGCTCTTGGAACGAACTCTCCGCCGTTCCAAACGGTGGTCCCCTGGTTGAGCGATAGATAGACCCGATCGCCCTTGGCGCTGAAGAGATAGACCACGTACCAACCGATGGTGGCACTCGGCGAGCGCTCGCGGGAGTGGACTCTTGTCCAGGGGATCTCGGTTTTCAGTCCTGTACCGTCCTTCCCTTGCACGCCCAGGTCCTGCAAGGGGATGCGCATGGCGGCGGCCATCTGACTGGAGTGCTCCCGGAGCAGGGTTGCAAGCTCAGTGCGGATGATGCGGCCGCGACGCTGCATCTGGGGGGTGTTCTGTGAAGACCACCATGCCTGTAACTCCAGAGCTTCCCTTAAGAGATCGTCCACGTTTGGGAGCGTACGCAACGCCACTGACAGTTCAGGGTGATTTGCTAGATTTCTGGCATCTGCGAACATCTGGGTGACCAACTGCGTGACGACGCCCATGAACGACCAGCGACACTTGTGGCTGTTGCTGGACGATTCCGGCAGGTAGACCGCCTGTGCGGCCAGTTCGATGACCTGTCGCGGTTGCCTGGGGGCAAGGGGTCGCAGGTTCAAATCCTGTCGTCCCGACGTAGCTCAGAGGGCTGATCCGAGACATCGGGTCGGCCCTTTCGGCGTCACAGGGACCACGATCATCTTGTGTCCGGCCTGGTGGCGCTGCATGACCGGTGGTCAAGCAGCGGTGGCACCCGAGTGCCTGTGCCGCTCTTGGAGTGGCGGTCAGCGGGGGCGCAGACCGTCGAAGACGATTGCCAGCGTCCGGGCTCGGAGTTCATCGCCCCACTGGTTGCGTTCCGCCGCCAGGCATGCGGCCCCGAGCAGTGCCAGCAACTCCGGCATGCGCAGGTCCTCGCGGACGGCGCCGGCCTTCTGGGCACGGACCAGTAGCCTCTCGACGACGTCTCTCATGTCCCGGCTGACGTCCGCCGTGTCGGCCTTGGGATCGAGACCGGCCTTGGTGAGCACGTCGGAGAGGGTTTTGTTCCGAGTGGCGTTCTCCACGATCCGGGTGAAGAACTCGAAAAATGCCCCGCCGGGGTCGTCCGCGTCCGTCAAGGCGTCCGTCTCGGCGATCAGGCGCTGCGCGCGATCGATGATGACGGCCTGGTAGAGCGCCTCCTGCGTGGGGAAGTGCCGGTAGATCGTGCCCAACCCCACCCCAGCGTGCTGGGCGATGGTCCGCATCGAGGCCGACAGGCCGTCACGGGCTAGGACCGTTTCAGCCGCCTCCAGTACACGCGTCCGGTTGTGCCGCGCGTCGGCGCGTAACTGCCTGCCCTCGTTGGTCATCGCCCTGCTCACACGTTGACAACCGGAACGAATGTTCCGTATGTTCTCGATCCAAAGTTACCGGAACAGTTGTTCCGATCCTAGCTGATTCCCCGTTCTGGCATTGGAAGGGCTTCGCTATGGAGTACACGACGCTGGGCCGTTCAGGTCTCAAGATCTCCTCTGTGTGCCTGGGAACCATGAACTTCGGGACCTCCGACGCGGTGGCCGACTGCGACGAGACCGAGGCCGCCCGCATCATTGACGCTTTCCTCGACGCCGGCGGCAACGTCATCGACACCGCAGACGGTTACACCGGCGGCCAGTCCGAAAGCATTGTCGGCCGGGCCGTCAAAGGCAGGCGCCAGTCGGTCGTTCTGGCTACTAAGGCGTTCCTCCCACAGGGTCCGGGCCCGAACGACAGGGGACTGTCGAGGGCCCACCTGACGAGAGCGCTGGAGGCGAGTCTGCGACGGCTCGGCACCGACTACGTCGACATCTACCAGTGCCACCAATGGGACGACTCGACCCCCATCGAAGAGACGATGGTGACCCTGGACGGCTTCGTCCGCTCCGGCAAGGTTCGCTACCTCGGCTGCTCGAACTTCACCGCGGCCCAGATCGTGGAGTCCCAGTGGGCGGCTCAACGCCTCGGCGCCGTACCTTTCGTCAGCCTCCAGTCGCAGTACTCCCTGCTGGCCCGCGGCATCGAAGCTGAGGTTCTGCCGACCTGCCAACGTCACGGCTTGGGCACGCTGGTCTGGTCTCCGCTTGGAGGTGGAGTGTTGACGGGCCGGTACCGTCGTGGGGCCGCCCCGGGTGCCGACACGCGGATGGGGCGGCTGCGGGCCTCCACGCTACCGATGGCCCGTGCCTGGGCCGACGGCCTGCTCAACGAGCCAAACCTTGAGGTCGCCGACCAGGTCGTCAGGATCGCCGCCGACCTGGACACCACTCCGACTGCCGTAGCCCTGGCCTGGGTGCGGTGGCGGCCGGGTGTCACCTCCGTCATCATCGGCCCTCGCACCCTCAACCAGTTTCATGGCAACCTCACCGGGTTCGCCCTGGACCTGCCCGCCGAGGCCGTTGGCCACCTCGACGAGATCTCCAGGTCCGCAGGCCTCATGCCCGTCAATGGCATGGACACCGGGCGATAGGGGACGCGCCGACCATCGCGAGAAGAAGCCGGCTTACAGGCCCGGGCATCGGGGTGAAGGTAACGCTGCGTCGTGATCAGCGACCCGACCTCGCACCAGAGGAGGACCAAAGACGGGGTCACCACTGTTCGGTCTTATGTCCGAGGTGGCTCCACGGTGGTCTGAAGCCGACTGCGCTCCCGCCCGGCCTCCCGGCGTCGGTCAGCCCCCGCCCTGCGCATCTCTGAACCAGCCAGAACTACAGGAACCGGCACTACTGTCAGGGCGATGCCCCCGACATCACCCAATCAAGTTCAGGTAGCAGCGAAACCGCTAGAAGATGGACGGCTGCTGGCTCGGCCATTCCGATCAGCGGGTGTTGGGAATGCCCACCTTGGCCGCGAACTCGGTGGTGAAGACCACCATGACATCGTCGGTGCCCAGGTAGTAGGCCCCGCTCGGTGGATAGTCCGCTGGCCGGCCGACGGCGATCCACACTGCCCTCTCTCGCGAGCACAACCGGATGGCGTCCGGCACCCGGATGCCGGGCTTAGGGCCTTCGGCCCAGGCGATGTCAACGGAGGTCAGCTTTCTGCCGACCAGGGTTGACCAGCGCACATGATCGGTCACATCCACCTGCGCCGAGCCTCCTGGTTCTCCGATTCTTAGCAGGTGAGCGGTCATCGGCTCAGGGAAGAGTTCAAGCCCGTAGTGTTCGAAGCTGCTTCCCCACACGGCCGAGAACCGAGCGCGGTCGTCGGTGAACAACTCGACGCCCATGGTCGGCTGGTGCCACGGCCCGAAATCCCAGTCTTCGACTTCGCAACCGTCCTCCCCGACCATCAGGGGGTAGTAGATGACCCTCTGGATACGCCTGCCCCGCAACAGAGCAACCGTACGCTCATACTCCAGCGTGGTCAGGGGCGATGACACCGGTACAGCATCGCTCAGTGCAGGTAACCTCGGCCACGCAATATGCGGTCTGAGGGTTCGCGAATGCCTGACGGGCCGGGGCACTTTGGGGGCACATGACTCCGAAAAGCGTTGGCAAGCGATGACAACGAATGAAAGCGTTATCGCAGGTCGTCTATGGTGTAGGGCGAATCCGTGCAGGTAGGGAGCGTGCGCAATTTGTATCCGGCCTACAGGCCGACTGGTTGCGTCCCATCCCGCCCGAGTTGGGCCTTCTCTCGCGCGGAGCCGCACAAGCGTCTATCGTCAACGTGTTGCGCCCGCTAGGGAGTCCGCTCGTTTCCAACACCAGGGCGAAGGCATGAAGAACGATCGTAGGCTGCGTCGCCTGGTCGATGGTGACGCCGTCTGGCTCTGGTCGGTGCGTCGGAAGCTCGACAGGGACCGGTATGAGAACTGTCGTCTAACCCTGTCGCTCCGTCGAGACGACTCACGTTCTCGCTTGTCGATCGTCTTCCGGCCCGGCCCCGGCAGGTTCATTTCCAACACCTACTTCGAGGCTGGCACCGTGGTTGCCGGCCCCGAAGGGGACTGGTTGAACCTGTACGAGCCGAAGACGGTCCGCCGCCTGATTCAGATTGCAGCAGCGTGTGGAGAGTTGCCCACGGAGCCCGGCACCAGGGAAGTCGATGGGTGGTACCTCTATGAAGCTTCGATGGCTGCCCAGCGCGCCGAGGCTTGACGACGCAACTGCTGTACAGCAGCGAAGTACAGCAACCGTGCCGCACGACCCCTCACCACTGACGTCCTCTAGCGGGACGTCGTGCGCGCTCAGAATAGGTGCGAAATTGTGCCGCAGCTCACTCCGTACTGGCGGACCTCGGTCCCCCAGAAGGTCCGGTAAGCCCTGCGGCGGCTGTCGGCCGGTTAAAGCGCGGCTGTCGCCGGGCGGTCAGGCGGGTACGGAGACCGGGGCGCACGTGGCTGTCGGTGGGTGGTTCAGGCCAGGACGGTGACTGGGTCGCCGAGTCGTAGTTCGCCGCGGGCTCGGGGGATCAGGCGGATGCCGAACCAGGTCTTGCCGTTCCAGCGGCGGTGGCGGGCGAGGGTGCGCAGGGGTTCCTTGCCCTTGTCCAAGGTGACCGGGTCGTAGGTGGTGGTGGCGCAGCGGTCGCAGCGTTCTGAGATGCGGAAGGTGAGCGGGCCGATGCGGATCTCGCGCCACTCGTCCTCCGCGTACGGCGGTGCGCCGTCGATCACGAGGTTGGGGCGGAAGCGGGCCATGTCCAGTGGGCCGGGCGGGGCCTCCTGGCGTTCCAGGGCGCCTTCGATGATCCAGTCGTCCAGTTGCCGCAGCGAGGAGCGGGAGGTGAGCAGGATGGGGGCGTCCCCGGCGAAGTTGACGACCTCGCCGGGCAGGCCGCCGTGGGAGGCCGGGACGGCGCAGCGGTTGGGGTCGTCGAGCCAGACCAGGTGGGCCGGTTTGCCGAGCAGCCTGGTGAACCAGGCGTGCGCGTCGGGGGCCGCTAGCACGGCGGTGTCCAGTTCGACGAAGCCCACGGGAACGCTCTCTCCGGTGGCTGGGGGGATCTTCAGCTGGGGTAGTCCCGGCGCGTCGAGCAGCAGCCCGTCTTCGGCCGTGGCACTGGCTACGACGGACAGCAGTCGGGGATTCTCCCCGACCCAATGCAATTCCCCCTGCTCGTCCACGACGGCCCAGCGGCGGTCTCCTGCCAGCCCCCAAGGCTCGACGACCGCTGAATCCACCACCCACCCTGAAACTGACTTAACCGGATATTTCCGGATCTCAGCTAGCTCCATCCCGATACGATACGTCTGAGAGAGCGCTTTCACGATTGGTTGGCATCTACCCGAGCTCACCGTCCGGAGGCCAGCTGTCTAGATGTCGCCGGTCTCGAACGGGATGAGCTCCGGTCTTTTCGCGGTGACGTTGTCGCCGCAGGGGGTTCCGCACAGGCGCCGTCCGAGCCACGGCCTGAAATGTTCACGGAGCCACCGCGCGTCCTCCCGGCGTTTGGCCGCGAGATCCTCGACGCACCGAGAATCACCGAGCACGGCGTCGCGCGCAGCGCGGGGCCCGGGGTGTCGCCGCGGCGGGCGTAGAAGGCGGCACGGGAGACTCCCAGCAGTTGGCCACCTGGCCGACCGAACGATCGCCCCGCCGGCACAGCTCGACGATCTCGGCTTCGAACTCCGGCGTGAACGAGCGGCGAGGACGCCCTCTTCTTGCCCATGCTGTCCATCATGGACACCTTTCCGGGGACGAACCCCTGATCTTAGGCGTCCGTCAAACCGGATCAAGTCCAAATTGCAGTCGCATTCCTTTTCGGCTGCATACGTTTAGGAGGCAAGCTCGGCGTTGTCGGTGGCTTCATGTAGCTTCATAAGGCTTGCCAGCGTTCTGATATCACTCTTCTTCACCAGCCGCCCGGTCGGCGGCCTCGACACAACGAATTTCATCACGCGGTTCAGTGACGAGGTGTCGGGATGCCGGAGGTTAGCGTTTGTGCCAGCACAGTTAGGCCTGCTGCTCTGGCGTCAGTAGATATACGTGTACCGGAACAGGCGACGCTGTCGGCAAGCATGACACGCATTATCTACACTGATACATCGTGTTACGAATGCACCGTTTGCGTTGGTGGGTCGCCGCAGGGATGGCAGTGCTCTTGCTCGCCCTAGCCATACCGCAGTTGAGCGCCACCGTGCCGTTGGCGGAGCCCGCGAAGCAGCATGACTGCCCCATGGGCCTGGGACTTGGTGTTCCGCCAGGAGCCGCAGCGGTCGAACCCAAGGACTGGCAGTGGATGTACCTGTGCTTCGCTCATCGGCAGTTCGGTGACCTGCCGGACGAGGAACTGCTCGCGCGCGGCGGTGCCCTGTGCGGCTCCGAGGTCCGTGACGAGGAGTTGATAAGGCTGCTCGAACTGCGCTGTCCCGGCCTGTACGAGCGCAATCAACAGATCTACCTGGCCGAGCGGAACGCCCAAGAGGTCGAGGACAAGCGGCGACTGGCGGTGGCGAACGCTCGGTGTCCACGCAGAAAGCCGATCGGCAAGCCGGTACGGCAGGTTCGGGCCGCCATGTGGGTGCAAACGGGCGGCATCCAGGCGTGGGAAGAGGGCTACAACGGCCTCGACTACACGAACAGGTTCCTTGCCAAGGGCAAGGGCACGGTGCACCTCACCTGGGGAGGAAATGAAGAGGGGCCGGTTTGCGTCACGGGAGAGGCCTACAGGAAGCGTCCGCCGCAAGCGAAGGGCTGGCAGCGGTCGGGAGAGATGAGATTTCACAGCCCAACCGGTGTGCTGGAGTTCTTCGGTGACGGCGGCAACGCGCTAGGCGATGTGACCGTCGCAGGAGCGGGCTCCTACTGGATCCGCGCCTATGTCCGGGGGGTCGAGCGCGCCCCGGATTTGGCCGAGGCGGAGGCGGTCAGGGAAGTGCTGATTGTCGTCTTCCCCGCATCGGCGCGATAGCGACTCTTCCCTGGGGCTGCGCTCGTAGTCGTCCGGCACGACCCAGGGTGGCGCGAACCTTTACCTGGACAACCCGGACGCCGGCTAGCAAAGCCGGGACTACTGACCCCAGGCAGATCGAACGCCCATCTGACCACACTGACGCCCGGATTGCCTGCACCATTAGCCGCGCTGGTGGGTCCGTCCACGTCCAGGGCTGTCGTGTCGGTTGTCACTCACACCCCGGCGTTGCTCCGTCGACAGAGTTAACTCCAGGACCCCTCTCTAGCAATGCCGAAGGCTGAAGACCACCTACGTTGGCCAGCGTTACCGATCGCCCTCGCCGCGTGCGGCGAGGGCCTCGCCGAGTTCGTCGGCGTGGCGTAGGGTGCGGACGAGGAAGGGCACCACGAAGGCCGTGATCGAACGGTGTGCGTCGCGTGCCTTGGCGGCCTCGCGTACGTCGGTTGCGATCGTGGACAGTACGGCCACCGACTGGAGTGTGAGTCCGACGAGCAGGCCGATCCGGTCGGGCCGCGCCCCTAGGCGCCGAAGCGGGCGCAGCCCGCGCTCGACCGCCGACACCACGTCGTCCACCCGGGTGGTGATCGTGAACAGGTTCGCGGCGGCCAGCGCCGCGACCATCCGCAGGCATACGACCAGGGCCGGGCCGGGGCCGAGCAGCCACCATTGAATCGCGAACACCGAGGCCACGATCACTCCGAGTGTGCCGAGGAGTTGTCGGCAGCGCCGGGGGGAGACTCGTGCCACGACGTACCCCAGGACGACCGCGGCGCAGACGCCGGCGAGCCAGGCCGGGGCGCGCAGCACGAACACCGCCGCCGCGAGCCCGAGCAGGGCGAGGAACTTCCACCCGGCCGGCATGCGGTGCAGCGGGGTCGAGCCCGGCTCGTACCAGCCACCCGCCGTCATCCGGCGAGTTCCCGGTAACGGCGCAGCGCGGGCTCCGGCTCGTCGTCGGCGACGACGCGGCCCGCGTGGAGCACCAGGACGCGGTCGAAGCCGCCGAGCAGGTCGAGGTCGTGCGTCACCAGCACGACCTGCTGTTTCAGCGTCCCGAGCAGGTCGACGAACCGTCGCTTGTTGCGTAGGTCGAGCAGGGTGGTCGGCTCGTCGCAGACGAGCACCTCGGGTTCCAGTACGAGCATCGCGCACAGCGCGAGCAGCTGCTTCTGACCGCCGGAGAGCTGGTGCGCTGGGTGGTCGGCGTAGCCGTCGAGACCGTGTTCGGCGAGGACCTCGGCCGCCCGCTGCGCGCGCTCTCTTCTGGACAGCCCGCTGCGGCGCAGTGAGAACGCGACGTCCTCGCCCGCCGTCGGCATCACGATCTGGCTGTCGGGATTGGTGAAGACGAATCCGACCCGTCGTCGCACCGCCGGGCCGTCATGGCTCGGGTCGAGCCCGTCGACCAGCACTCGTCCCGTGGTCGGCCGCACCAGGCCGTTGATCATGCGGGCCAGGGTGGATTTGCCGGAGCCGTTCGCGCCGACGAACGCCACCCGCCGCTCGGGCAGGCGGAGGTCCACGCCGGACAGGACCATCCGCTCGCCGTAGCGGTGCCCGACGCCCTCGAACTCGATCACTGCACCACTTCCCACATCGTCGCTACGCCGAGGCCGCCCCCCGCCGACAGGGCGGCCAGCCCGCGACCGGTGCCGCGGGCTCGCACAAGTGTCGCGAACAGCCGTACGACCAGTACGGCGCCCGACGCGCCCCAGGGGTGGCCCAGCGCGATCGCGCCGCCGTCCGGGCTGACCGTGTGCTCGTCGATGCCCACCGCGTCCAGGCAGGCCAGTGCCTGTCCGGCGAAGGCCTCGTTGAACTCCACCACGTCGGGTGTGCGGTCGAGCACGGCCTTCATCGCCGGGACCGCGCCCAGGCCGAGCCGGTTGGGGTCGACTGCGGAGGTCGCCGAGGCGACGAGCCGCAGACCGGGCAGGCCGAGCCTGCGGCGCAGCGCCTCGCTCACCAGCAGTACGGCGGCGGCCCCGTCGTTTATCCCGCAGGAGTTGGCCGCGGTGGCGGTGCCGTCCGGGGTGAAAGCGGGCCGGAACCTGGCCAGCCGTTCGACCGTGAATCCGGCGCGGGGGCGCTCGTCCCGCCCGACGCCGCCGAGGGGGACGAGTTCGCCGTCGAACCGGCCGGCTCGCTGGGCCGCGACCGCCCTGGCGTGGCTGCGTACGGCGAAGGCGTCCTGCCGCTCCCGGGTGATGCCGGCCTCGGCGGCCACCAGGTCGGCGGCCGGTCCCATGTCGGGGTCGCCGATCTCGGCGGGTGCGAACGGCGCCCGGGTGTAGCACCGGGGGGTTTCGGCCGCGGACTGCGGACGCCACGCGCGGTAGGGCGCGGTGGAGGCGCTCTCCACGCCCCCCGCAAGATAGGCCTCACCCTCCCCGGCACGGATCATCGCCGCCGCGAGGGTGATCGCGGCCAGACCGCTCGCGCACTGCCGGTCGATCGTCACGCCGGGTACGGCTTCGCACGGTCCGTTGCCCAGCCCGTTGGCCCAGCGGTTGTGTAGTCCCGCGCGCAGCGCGGCGACGCGGGCGGGGTTGCCTCCGGGGCCGAAGACGTTGCCCAGGACGACGTCGTCCACCCCGCCCAGCCCGTCCACACGTTCCAGCCCGGCGTCGTCGAGGACGGCGCGCAGCACCGGCGCGGCGAGCTCGTCGACGGTGAACGCGCGCAGCGCGCCGCCGGTGTTGCCGATCGGAGTGCGGCGCGCCGCCACCACCACGGGCGTCCGGTCCTCGCTCATCGCAGCGGCTCCGCGGCCAGGGTGCCGTCCCGCAACTGCCGCGCGATGGCGGCGCGGGCGGGCTTGCCGGCCGCCGTTCGGGGCAGCGCCTTGGTCACCAGCCATCGGCGGGGTCTCTTGCCGGGTTCGAGGCTCGCCCGCGCGGCCTCCCGCAGCTCTCGCAGCGCGGGCCACCGATCCGGGGCGGCCTCGACGACGGCGGTTACGATCGCGCCGAGGGTCGGATGCGGAGTGCCGGCGACGACCACGTCTTCCACGTGCCGCACACTGCGCAGCACCGCCTCGACCTCCTCGGCGGACACGAGCCTGCCGCCGCTGGACACGACCGCACCCGTCCGGCCCCGCACCACCAGGGCGCCGGTGCCGTCCAGCTCGACCCGATCGCCCACTGTGGACCACTCGGTCTCAGGCGGGTGAAGCACGCCGCTGCGCAGGTAGCCGCTGAACGCGAGAGGGGAGCGGACCCACAGGATGCCGTCGCGGATGTCGAGCCGCACGCCGGGGACGGGGCGCAGCCCGTCCGCGCCGCGCCGGATCGCGATCAGGGAGTGCTCGGCCGAGCCGTAGTACTCGACCAGATCAGCCTCCGGCAACAGCCGCGCCACCCGTGCCCGCACTTCCTCGGGCAGATGGGCTCCCCCGCACACCACCGTCCGCAGGGCGCAGTTCTCCCGCAGCTCGGACCGCCGGTCCAGCACGTCGAGCAGCGCCGCCAGCATCGCGGGAACCACATGGATCGCGCCGGCCCGTCGCGTGGCCTCGGCCGCTGCGTTCGGCTCCCATCGCGGCAGCAGCCGTACCTCCTGGTCGCACCAGAGCGCGTGCAGGGCGCCGAACAGGAACAGCGACGAGCTCAGTGGTCCGGGGATCAGTACCGGTCCGTGGAGGCGCCCGAGGGCGGCGAAGCTGCGCAGCCACGAGCCGCGGGTACGCAGGAGCACCTTCGGACGTCCGCTGCTGCCCGAGGTGGTCGGCAGATAGAAGAAGGTGTCCTCGTCTCCGGCGGGAAAGACGCCGTCGGCGGCGACGACGTCCGCGACTCTGGGATGGACCACGAGATCGGGCCTGGCGTCGGCGAGCACCGCGTCACGCTCCCGCGGTGTCCACGACGGCTCGACGACCAGGGCGGCGGCGCCCAGCAGGTCCGCGCCGAGGAACCACGGCAGCACGTCCGCCGAGTCCACGGCGATCCGCGATCCCTCGGTGATCCCCCGAGCGGCCAGCCATCGGGCGGCTCCGTGCGCCCGAGCCAGCAGACCGGCCGGAACGGTGCCCGCGCCGACAATCGGTGGCGTGATCGCTGCCACGTCAGGTGTTCGCGGCGATCTCGCCGGTCTCATCCGCTTCGCCGGGCCCGGGCCCGGCATCGGGGCTGTTGCGCGATCCCGGGAGCTGGCTGGGCAGGGCGCGGTGAACCACCGAGGCGATCAAGGACGCCGCCACCACCTTGGCCGCGTCGCCCGGCAGGAACACCAGCGACTGCACGGCCGCCGCCGGCAGGTCGCCGGTGTACAGGCCGAGGAACGGAACACCGATCAGGTAGTCGACGACCAGCCCGGCCGCGCTGGCCAGCAGCAGCACCGGCAGGCCGACGCGCCGCGCACGTGTCACGATCAGGCCGGTGACCAGTGCCGACAGGATCCAGCCCAGCAAGAACCCGCCGCTTGGGCCGATGAACGGCGCGATCCCGCCCCGTCCGCCGGACAGCAGTGGCAGGCCGATCGCGGTCAGTCCCAGGAAGAGCACGACGGACGCCGTGCCGCGGCGGGGGCCCAGGATGCCGCCGGCCAGCAGCGGCCCGATGTTCTGGAGCACGATGGGTACGCCGGAACTGCCGACGTAGATCCCGGGGAAGATCCCCAGCACCGCGATGAAAGCCGCGAAGACCACCGTTTTAGCAAGATCGACGGGGGAAGCGATCTGAGATCTCGACACGCCAGACACGATATCCCCCAACGTCAGCGGCGTTGTCGGCCCCTCGGCCGAGCGGGGGAGGGGCCATCAGGCACCTGCGGGGCCGGGTGGCAGTTGCCGGGCGGGGGTCCATCAGGCACCCGCGGGGCCTGGTGGCCGTTGCCGGGGCTTCGGGGGAGGTTACGGGGTGGCGGGTTGGGAGGTGGTGTCTTCCTCGCGGAGTACGTCGTCGGCCATTTGGTCGTACTTGGCGACGCGGGCACGGCCGGTTTCGCCGAGTTGTTCGACTACGGCGGCGACCAGGGTTTCGATGAGTGCTACGGCGGGGGTGAGGGAGTCGAAGGGGGAGGGGGAACGGACCTGGCCGGGGAGGACGACGTCGGCTACTGCCGCGGCAGGGGAGAGCCAGGGGTCGGTGAAGAGGACGATCTTTACGTTGCGGGCGGCTGCCGCGCGGGCGAAGGCGATGGTTTCGCGTTGGTAGCGGCGGTAGTCGAAGAGGACCAGGACGTCGCGGCGGCCCATGTCGAGCAGGTGGGCGGCGTGGTCGGCGGTGGAGCCCGCGATGTAGGTGGCGTTCGGGCGGAGCTGGTGGAGGTGGGCGATGAGGTAGTGCGCCAGGATTGTGCTGAATCGGCCGCCTGCGGCCGACACGCGCCGGGCGGAATCGGCCAGCAGCCCGGCCGCTTTGACGAGTTCGCCTTCGGGGAGCTGGTCGAAGGTCATCGCGGTGGCTTCCAGCAGGACGCGCCGGGAGCGGCCGAGTACCCCGTCGTCGTCTTGACCCGTGCCCTCTTCGGCGGTGGGTTCGGCGTACTG
Organism: Acrocarpospora catenulata; assembly: GCF_018476525.1. GTDB lineage: Bacteria > Actinomycetota > Actinomycetes > Streptosporangiales > Streptosporangiaceae > Acrocarpospora > Acrocarpospora catenulata. The sequence continues at coordinate 116,180 of NZ_JAHCST010000007.1, read as the reverse complement.
GATGAGCGGGGAGGAGTAGCGCTGCTGGGTTTCGCGTTTGAGCGCCTGCTGGAGTTCCGGGTAGCCCTGGAAACCCAGGCGGTAGGCCAGCCGGAGCACGGTGGCCGGGCTGGACTGGGCCAGGGTGGCCACGGTGGCCAGTGGCTCCAGCCCCGCCGTGGGGTAGCCGGCCAGCAGTGCGCGGGCCACCCGCTGCTCGGCCCGGGGAAGGCTGGGAAGCACGTCGCGCAGCTGGGCCGCCACCGTACGCGGCTCGGTCGTGCCGGGCATGCCGTCTCCTTCAGCGTGACCGGTCATCGCGGCAGACCAGCTCGGGGGGAGCCGGCTCCGGCCGGTCGCATCAGGGATACTCGCACGGATGGGTGGACGGCGCGAACCTCCCGCGGAAGGCCGGTGCGGAAAACCTCCGGGGCCTGATTCAGCCCGGGGGGACAGGTCGTGGTCATCCGGCCTCCGCCAGGCCGCACCAGCTGACCGCGGTCAGCGCGTAGGTCTTGGCCGACTGGACGAGCTGGGCGATCTCGACGTACTCGTTCTCGGCGTGCGCGGTGTAGCCCACTCCCGGGCCGTACACCAGGCCGCCGATGTCCTTGCGGTCCATCCAGGTCAGATCGCACACGCCCATGAAGCCGCTGGTCAGCGGGACCTGTCCGGCGGCGGTGGCGTGTGCGTGCGCGACGGTGGCGGCGATCGGCGCGTCGTCGGGCAGCGCGTACGGCGGCCAGAGCAGTTTCCACTCGAACACCGGGGGATGCGCGCGCAGCCACGGGTCGCGGCGGCAGGCGTCGGCGACCCGGGTCTCGATCTCGGCCATCACCTCCTCGTTGGTACGGCCGGGGTGATGGTAGACGCAGTACTCCACGGTCAGCTCGTCGGCCAGGAAGAACGGCACCAGGATCCCGGACGGATTGGCGCGCAGCACGCCGGGCAGCAGGTTGAAGTAGCCGGGCGGGAAGAGCGGGTGCCGGTCGTGCCCGGCCCACTCCTCCTCCAGCGCGCGCAGGGCCTGGTAGACGATCCAGAACTTGTCCACCGTGTTGACGCCCAGGGCGTCCCCCTCCAGGGTCGGGTGCACGGTCATGCCTCGCAGCCCGGAATGTGCGGTCTTGCCCTCCATGGTGATGGAGAACCACAACAGGCCGGGCGTGACCGGCACCACCGCGGGCAGCGTGCCACGCTGACCGGACGGTTCGCACACGATGGCCGCGTCCGCGCCGAAACCGGCCTCCAGCACTGCCGTGGTGCCGGCCTCGTGGTCGCCCACCTCTTCGCCGACGACCGCCTGCAGCACCAGGTCACCCGCCAGGCGCAGGCCCGCGCGGCGCAGCGCGACGGCGGCGTACGCGGCGGCGACCAGACCGGCCTTCATGTCGGTGGCGCCGCGGCCGGTGACCGTGTCGTCGGTGACCACCGCCCGGAAGGGGTCGCCGTGCCAGCGGTCCAGCCGCCCGGGCGGCACCACGTCCACGTGCCCGTTCAACAGCAGTGAGCGCCCGCCGCCCGCGCCGGGCAGGACGCCGACCACATTGTCCCGGCCGCGTTCCACGGTCACCGTGGTGAGGTCGGCGCCCGCCTCGGCGTACAGGTCGGCGAGGAGTGCGCTCATCTCGCCCTCGGCGCCGACGACCTTGTCGTACTCCTGGCCGGGGTAGCGGGGGTTGATGCTGGGCACGGCGATGGCCTCGGCGAGGGTGTGCACCATCCTGGCCGCCAGGCCGTCCACCTCGTCGAGGATCCTGGTCGTCAGGGCGTCCTGGCTGGTCATGCGTTCTCCTTTACACGAGGGGCGATGGCTCGGCGGGCGAGCCCGGCCAGGCCTTTCGGGGCGATCCAGAGGACCACCAGGATGAGCAGCGCGACCGTCACGTCGCGCCACGCCCCGGCGTCCTGGAGCGCGTCGGTGACCAGGGTGACCACGACGGCGCCCGCGATCGGGCCGTACACGCTGCCGCTGCCGCCCAGGAAGATCATGCTGAGCAGCAGGGTCAGGTAGCCGAAGCCGAACACGTCGGTGCTGACCACGCCGTTGAGGTAGGTGTTGAAGGCGCCCGCCACTCCGGCCAGCGCCGCGCCGATCATGAAGATGATCAGGTGCTGCCGTACCCGGGAGACGCCCCGGCTGGTGGCCAGGGCCTCGTTGTCGCGGATCGCCAGCAGGGACAGGCCGAGCGTGGAACGGCTGATCAGGCGGACCAGCAGGGTGGTGGCGAACAGCAGCGCCGCGCCCAGGAAGTAGTAGCCGATCCGGCCGTCGGCCCGCAGGCTGGTCTCCCCGAGGGTCAGCCGGGGAATGCCGACGATGCCGCCTGCGCCGCCGGTCAGGCCCGCCTGGCCGAGCACCAGGTAGATGCAGAGCTGGGAGAAGACGTAGGTGGCCAGGCCGACGTAGATGCCGCGCAGCCGCAGCACCGGCAGGAAGGCCACCAGCGAGGCCAGTACCGCCGACACCGCGGAGATCGGCAGGGTCAGCCACGGGTCGATCCCGGTCTGGGTGGCCAGGATGCCGGCCGTGTAGGCGCCGATCCCGAAGAAGCCGATCTGGGCGAAGTTGAAGATGCCCGCGAAGCCGAGGGTGAGGTTCCAGCTCAGCGCGAGCATGCCGTACATGGTGATCAGGATCAGCAGCAGGCGGCTGTGCGGGTCGGTGAGGACCAGCGGGAGCACGGCCAGCACGATCGCGTATGCGGGCCACCCGGCCCAGGTGCGCAGGTTCGCCATCACGCGCTCCTCACCTGGCTGCGCAGCAGACCCTCGGGGCGGGCCAGCATGATGACGATCATGGCCAGGAAGACCAGGACCGGGCTCCACGACAGCCCGAAGTAGTACGTGGTCACCGCTTCGAGCAGGCCGATGGCGTACGCGCCGGCGATGGTGCCGCCGAGGCTGCCGGCGCCGCCGAAGGCGAGCACGACGAAGGCGCGCAGCAGCGGATCGTCGCCCATCGTCGGCGAGATGAACCGCATGCTGCCCAGCAGCACCCCGGCCACCGCCGCCAGCGCGATCGCGACGGTCACCACGAACAGGTAGACCCGGCGCGGCGAGATGCCCAGGAGCTGGGCGTGCTCGCGGTTCTGTTCCAGCGCCCGCACGGTCAGCCCGATGCCGGTGCGTTTGAGTGCCAGGGCCAGCAGGCCGACCAGCACCGGCGCCAGGATGATGGTGACCAGCTGGGTGCCCTGGACGACCGAGCCGCCCAGCTCGATCCTGGCCGAGCCGAGCGGCGGGAGCTGCTTGATCTCCGGCCCCCACAGCAGCAGCGCGCCGGACTGCAACAGCATGGTGGCGGCCAGCGTGGCCACCATCACCAGCATGTCCCCGTTGGGCCGCCGGATGAACGGGCTGACCAGCAGGAACTCGTAGACCACGCCGAGCAGGGCCAGCGCCAGCACGCCGCCGACCAGGGCGGGGAGCAGCGGCAGCCCGGCGCGGTCCAGGAGCGTCCAGGACAGGTACGCCCCGAACATCAGCAGCGCGCCGTGCCCGAAGTTGAACACCCGCAGGGTGGACCAGATCAGGGTGAGCCCGGCCGCCATGAGCAGGTAGAGCCCGCCCAGGACGAGGGCGCTGGTCAGGATGGCGCTAATGCCGCTCATCGGTGGACCCTCCCAGGAAGAGCGACATCATCGCGTCGCGGCCGACGGTCGTGTCGGAGGCGCCGCTGTGCACGATGTCGCCGTGCAGCACGACGTGGTAGCGGTCGGTGAGGCTGAGCACCAGGTCCATGTCACCGTCCACCAGGATGATCGAGGAGACCTCGGTGCGGATCCGCAGGATGCACTCGCTCAGCTCGTGCTTGACCTTGGGCGACAGGCCGAGGGTGGGCTCATCGAGGATGAGCAGGGTGGGCCGGGCCATCAGGCCCATCCCGAGGCTGACCATCTGGCGTTCGCCGCCGCTCAGCGTGCCGGTGAGCTGGCCTCGGCGTTCGCCCAGGCGGGGGAAGACGGTGAAGACGTGGTCCAGGCCGTCCCGCCAGGTCGCGGTGTGGCCGCTGGAGGCGGCCGACATGCGCAGCGCCTCCTCCACGGTGAGCTGCGGGAACAGCCGGGAGCCCTGGGGGACGTGGATGAGGCCGCGGCGGACCAGGTCGCGCGGGGAGCGGCCCCGGGTGTCACTGCCCGCGTAGGTGATGGAGCCGGAGGTGGCCCGGTGCAGGTTGGACACGCAGCGCAGCAGTGTGGTCTTGCCGTGCCCGTTGGGGCCGAGCAGCCCGATCGCCTCGGCCGCGCCGACGCGCAGCGAGATCCCGCGCAGCACCTTTGTATGGCCGTAGCCCGCGGTGAGACCGTCTACTGTCAGCAGGTCGTTCATCGTGCCGCTCCCGGTCCCAGGTAGGCCTCGACCACGCGGGCGTCGGTGAGCACGTCGGCGGGGGCGCCGGTGACGATCACCCGGCCGCTGTCCAGTACGGACATCCGGTCGGCGAGCGCCTCCAGCACGGACAGCACGTGTTCGATGATCACCATCGTCGTGCCGGTGGCGTGGATCCGGGTCAGCAGGCGGATCAGGGCGTCCTGGTCGGCGGGGTCCAGCCCGGCGGCCGGCTCGTCCAGCAGGAGCACGGACGGGCGGCTGACCAGGGCGCAGGCGATCATCAGGCGCTTGCGGTCGATCAGCGACAGCTCGTCGGCCGGGCGGCCGGGGTCGCCGCCCAGCTCCACCTGCTCCAGCGCCTCGGCGCAGCTGGCCCGGTTCCACCGGGCGGCCCGGCCCGCCCCGCCGTACGCGGAGCCGATCCGGACGTTCTCCAGGACGGTGAGGGACTCGAAGACGGCCTCGGTCTGGAAGGTGCGCTTCAGCCCGGCCTTGGCGATCCAGCGGGGGGAGCGGTGCTGGACCTCCCGGCCGCGCAGGAGCACCCGGCCGGAGTCGGGCCGGATCGGGATGCCGGTCAACAGGTTGAACAGCGTGCTCTTGCCCGCGCCGTTGGGACCGGCCAGGCCGAAGACCTCGCCCTGCCGTACCTCGATGGACACCCCGTCCACGGCGCGGAGGCTGCCGAAGGACTTGGTGACCTGCTCGGCGGCCAGCAGTACGGTCATGACGCCTCCGGTCCGCGCCAGTCGCCCTGGGCGAGGAAACCGCCGTCCACCGGCAGCAGCACGCCGGTGACGAAGGAGGCGGCGGGCGAGGTGAGGAAGGCCACCACGGAGGCGATCTCGTCCGGGGAGCACTGGCGGGCGATGGGCTGGCGGGCGGCGGCGGCCTCCCGCTGGCGCAGCGCCTCGGCGGCGTCCTCGGGGGTGAGCCGGCTGCGCGAGTCGCCCATGTCGTTGGCCACGTAGCCGGGGAGCACCGCGTTGACCCGGATGCCCTTCGGGCCGCCCTCGATGGCGAGTTGCCGGGTGAGGTTGGCGATAGCGCCCTTGGCGGCGGAGTAGGCGGGGTAGGCGGGCAGGCCGGTCACCCCGAAGATGGACGAAAGGTTTACTACCGCGCCGTCCCCGGCACGGGCCAGCAGCGGGAAGGCGGCCCGGCTGCACAGGAAGGTGCCGGTCACGTTGACCTCCATCACCCGCCGCCACTCGGTCACCGGCACGCCGGTCACACCGCCGCCGCTCTCGGCCACCCCGGCGTTGTTGACCAGGATGTCCAGGCCGCCCAGCTCTCGCGCGGCCCAGTCGAACAGGTCGGTCACCTCCTGTTCCGCGGAGATGTCGGCCGGCCGGAATCGGCAGACCGGCCCGCCGGGGACGGTCAACTCGGCCGCGGTGCGCTCGCCGCGGGCGGCGTCCACATCCACGATCACGACCTGGGCGCCCTGGCCGAGCAGGGCGCGCGCGATGGCCGCGCCGATCCCGCCGGCCGCGCCGGTCACCAGGGCTCGTCGGCCCGCAAGAATGCTGCTCGCCATCGCGATCTCTCCTCAGTGCGCTGCGAGTGACGGTGTGCTGTCCTGGACGCCCACGCCGTGGGGCTTCATCCGGTCCACCCCGGGCGCCCAGCCACGCCCCGGGCGGCGTTCGACGCCGCCCGGGCGGGCGAAGTGCCAGGTGGTCGGCTCCTCCTCGACCACCTGGACGTCGTGTCCCGCCGCGGTCAGGTCCGCGGCGGCGCTCTCCCGGCGGCGGTCCAGCCAGACCGTGCGTCCCTCGGCGTGCAGCCGGGGGGCCTCGACGGCGGCCTGGAGGGTGGCGCCGTCCCGCCAGCGGGCGATGATCTGGGCGACGGCGGAGATGATCCGCCGGCCGCCGGACGCGCCGAGCACGGCCTCGCCGCCGGGGCCGCCGACGATGACGGGGCAGACCGCGCTGAGCCCCGCCGCGCCGGGGGAGATGCTGGTCACCTGGCCGGGGCGCGGGTCGAAGTACATCATCCCGTCGTTGAGCACGATGCCGGTCTCCGGTTCGACCAGACGCGAGCCGAACAGGTCGAGCACCGTCTGGGTGAGCGCGACCGTCATGCCGCGCCCGTCCACGGCCGACAGGTGGGAGGTGCACCCGGCCCTGGCCGGTCCCCCGGTCACCGGCAGGGGACGGTCCCACTCCGCGACGACCCGCTCGGCGTGTTCGGCCCCGGCCAGCCGCTCCCAGCCGGAGTTCTCCGTGCTGACCTCGCGCAGCCGGTCGTCGAAGGCGCGGGCCAGGGCGCGGGCCCACAGCCGGGGGCCCGGGTCCAGGCCGCGTCGTCCGGCGGCCTCGACGATCTGCAACGCCTCGGCGGCCGTCACCACGCCGGTGGCCGGCGGGCCGTACAGGCTCAGCGGGCCGATCTCGACCGGATCGATCTCGGTCTCGGTGGCCTCGCAGGTGGCCAGGTCGTCGGCGCGCAGGGTGCCGCCCCGCGCTTCGACGAAGGCGGCGACGGCCCGACCGGCCCGGCCCCGGTAGAACCGCTCGGCGCCGCCGTCGGCGATCTCACGCAGGACGGCGGCCAGGCGGGGTTGCACCAGCCGGTCGCCCGGTCCCTGCGACGGGCCGCGCAAGGGCAGCCCGCCGGGGAGGAACAGGGCCGCGCTTTCTGGGAATCTGCGGAGGTTCCGGGCTTCGCCGCAGATCGCCGACGAGGCGAACCAGTTGGTCTGGTGGCCTTCCTCGGCCAGTTCGATCGCCGGGGCCAGCACCTCGGCCAGCGGGAGCAGGCCGAAGCGGGCGTGGGCCCGGCAGAGCGCGGCGACCGCGCCGGGCGTCCCGACCGACAGTGGGCCGAGGATGTTGGCGTCGCCGGCCACCGCGGGCCAGCCGTACAGGCCGGTCGGGTCCGCGCCGGGCGCGAGCCGGAACATGTCCGGCCTGGCCAGGCCGGGGGCCCGGATCGGCCCGGACACGGTGGTCGCGCTCCTGGCCCCCGGCCGGCGGATCACCAGCCAGGCGCCGCCGCCGAGGCCGCTCATGTACGGCTCGACCACGCCGATCGCGAAGGCGGTGGCCACGGCGGCGTCCACGGCGCTGCCGCCCGCGCGCAACATCAGCGCTCCGGCGTGCGCCGCCCGTGGATCGGGCGCCGTGACCATCCCGCCGGTGGCTTCACCCACGCCAGGCATCGGCGATCTCGCTGAGGGTCGCGAACCAGACGGTGCCCGTCTCCAGCATGCGCTCGATCAGCTTCTCCAGCACCAGCAGGTGGTGGGAGCGGCCGATGGTCTGCGGATGCATGGTGAGCACGTAGACCGCGCCCGGCACCCGTTCGTGGGCGTACTCGAAGATCGTGTGCCAGCGGTCCTCCATGTCGCGGTGCGGCCCGAGCGCCGAGATGCCCGCGACGTACTCCACCGAGGGCCAGTCGTCCAGGTACCAGGAGACCGGGATCTCGATGATCCGGCTTTCCGGGCCGAACTCGTTGGCCGACTCGTAGTTGACGGTGACCCGGCGCGGCCGGTACAGCTCGAACTCCCGGCCCATCAGCGAGCTGTCCCAGTCGAAGCCGTACTCCTCCAGCAGGTCCAGCGTGGTCTCGGAGAAGTCCCAGGCGGGGGAGCGGTAGCCGCGCGGGCGGCGGCCGACGACGCGCTCGTGCTGGCCGAGCGCCACCTCCATCAGCCGCCGCTCCTCCGCAGGACCGAGGCTCGGCACCACCTCGTGGTAGCAGCCGTGCGCGGCGATCTCGTGGCCTGCGTTCAGGATCTGCTCGATCCGGTGCGGAAAGGTCACCAGGTCGTGGCCGGGGGTGGCCCAGGTGGCCGGCAGGTTGTTGCGGCCCAGCAACTCCAGCAGGCGCGGCACGCCCTGCTCGGCGCCGAAGTCCCCCCGGGACAGGTAGGTGGGCGAGGTACGGCCCACCGTGCCCATCCACGGGGAGTGCGCGTCGAAGTCGAAGGTCAGCGCGACCGCCATGCGCTTGCCGGGCGGCAGCGTCAGAAGGTTGTCCGGCACGGTGTTCCTCTCAGCTCATCCAGGGCGGCAGCCGGAAGGTGCCGGAGGCGTACTTCTCCGGAGCGATCAGGACCTTCTTCTCGTCCTGGAACTGGAAGGACTGGAGCGGTACGTAGTCGTCGCCCTGCCTGGCCAGGTGGGTGGCCGGGTCGAAGGCGATCCGGCCGGAGGCCTGCTCGGTGTCACTGGCGCCGATCGCGGTGCCGATCGCCTTGGCGTCGTCGGGGTCGCCGACCTGGCGCAGCGCCTCGGCGTAGATCATCATCTCGACGTAGGTGAGCACGCCCTGCGGGTCCACCTCGCTGGTGCCGTACGCGGCCTGCCAGTCCTTCTGGAGCTGGGCGGCGGGCGCGTAGCCGGCCGAGGGCACCAGGCCCGCCAGGTTGTTGAACAGCACCCCTTCGGCCTTCTGCTTGGTCAGCTCGAAGAACTGCGGCTGGTTGGGGCCGTACTGCATGAAGACCAGCGACTTGGTGGGGTTCTGCAGGAACTGCTGCATGAAGCTCGCCTCATTGGCGACCTGGTAGTCGGTGTTGACGATGAAGTCGGGGTCGGCGGAGCGGATCTTGCTGATCACGGTGCCCCAGTCGTTGACCGCGCCGAACGGTACCTTCTCCTGCCCGGCGACCTTCCACCCCTTGCTCTGGAACTCCTTGGCCAGGCCGTCGGCGATGCCCTCGCTGTAGGGGTTGTCGGAGCGGACCAGGAAGACGCTCTTGGAGCGCGGCTTCCACAGCCCCTGGTCGGCCCATTTCAGGGCCAGGGTGACCGGTTCCACCCCGTACGCGTCGTAGTTGGGGGTGATCGACCAGACGGTGGGGTACTTGGCGGGGTCCTTCTCGATGATCGCCTGGGTCTGCGCGGTGTTGCCGCCGATCAGGTAGACCTTCTCGGCCGCGGCGAACTCGTCGATCTCGAAGTTGGAGGTGGAGGCGTAGCCGGTGATCACGGCCTTGATCTCCGGGTCGTCGATCAGGGTCTGCACGCCCTTGGTGACCGCGTCGTTGGACTGGCCCTGGACGTCCACGCTCTTCAGCTTGAAGGTGTGGCCGGCGACGCCGCCGCGCTCGTTGAGCTGCTTGATGGCCAGTTCGGCGCCCTGCAGCATGCCCTTGCCGTCGGAGGCGGAGCCGCCGGTCAGCGGGGCCAGCAGGCCGATCTGGATCTCCTTGCCGGCGGGGTCCGCGGCGACCTGGCCGTCGCCCGCCTCGGTGGTGGCGCCGGAGGAACAGGCGGCCAGCGTGGTGACGGCGGCCAGCAGGGCGGCGACGACGGGTGGCCGGGAGCGAAGGAAGGAAGGACGGTCCATGGGGGAACCTCTCTGCGTGATCAGGGCTGGGTTGATCGGAGGCCGGTCGGATCGAGGAGGGGCCAGGCCGCGCACGGAACGATCAACTGTCCGATTTGCACCATTCCACTACTCCGAGCAAATTGAAATGTACGTTGCATCTGATGTGGAAGAACAGACGCATTAAGTATTTGTTACTAACGATGAGGCGGCTCAGCTCGGCGGTAGCGGTGTGCCGGCCAGGAAGCCTCCGTCCACGTCGAGCACGCTCCCCGTGATGAACGAGGAATCCGGATCGGCCAGGAACAGGCAGGCCCGCGCGACCTCGGCGGGCGTGCCCATCCGCTGCACCGGCTGCCCGGCGACCAGGGCTGTGACGTATTCCGGGGCCAGCGCGGCGGTGGCCGGGACCTCGATCAGGCCGGGCGCGACCGCGTTGACCGTGGTCCGCGCCGGCGCCAGCTCCAGGGCCAGCACCTTCACCAGCATGTCCAGGGCCGCTTTCGAGGCGCAGTAGTGCGCGGCCCCCACCCGCGCCGACCGGCCCGCCCCGGAGGAGATCGCGATGATCCGGCGCTCGGCCCCGGAGGCGCCCGGGGCCCGGGCGAACGCCCGCGCGGCCAGCATGACCCCGCGGGTGTTCACCGCGAACACCTCGTCCCACTCGGCCGGGTCCATCTCCAGCACGGGCGTGTTCGGGTAGACGCCCGCACTGGCGACCAGGATGTCCAGGCCGCCGTGCCGTGCCACGACCTGTTCGGTCGCGCCCGCCACCGACGCCGGATCGCGCACGTCCATGCGCACCCGGTCCACCCCGGGCAGGTCGGCGCGGGCCTCGTCGAGGTCCGCGACCACCACCGTGGAGCCGGCGTCCCGGAAGGCCGCGGCGACGCCTCGGCCGATGCCCTGGGCGCCACCGGTGACCAGGGTCACCGCGCCGGCCAACCGGCCGTCGGCGTTCGCCATGAATTACCTCCCTGCCTAAGTCGGATTTGACGCCAACCGTCTGACCTGGGGTTATTTCGCCAGGTCTGGCAGGCTACACGCAGGATTGATTTCATATCAATACCTTGACCGGAGTTATGAACCGTATGTTTCACTAGGTCGGCTGGCACGCGGACGTCGAGCCGGCACGGGAGGAAAGCCGATGATGACCGGGACCGTCTTCGTGGCGACCTGTGACCTCGCGGCCCAGGTACGCGGCCGGGCGATCCCGGCGGCACGACTGGAGCGGACCCTGGCGACAGGGGTGGGCTGGGTGCCCGCCAACCTGGCGCTGACCGGCTTCGGGCACCTCGCCGGAGGCAGCCCGTTCGGCTCCGTCGGTGACCTGCGGCTGCTGCCCGATCCGGCCAGCGCGATCGAGCTGCCCGCCGACGGCGAGACGCCCGGCACCCGGCTCTACCTGGCCGACCAGACCGGCCTGGACGGCGCGCCATGGCCGGGCTGCCCGCGTACGTTCCTGGCGGCGGCCCTGCGGGAGCTGCGGGAGAGCGCCGGACTGGAGGTGCGCGCGTCCTTCGAGCACGAGTTCATGCTCGACGGGCCGGACGGCGAAGCCCCGTTCTCCTTCCAGCGGCTGCGCGCGGCCGAGCCGTTCGGCACCGACCTGGTCGCCCTGCTGGAACACGCGGGCCTGGAACCGGAGTGCTGGCTGCCCGAGTACGGCCCCGGCCAGTTCGAGATCACTCTCCGCCCGGCCCCGGCCCTGGTCGCCGCCGACCGCGCGGTCCTGCTCCGCGAACTGGTGCGCGACCTCGCCAGGCGGCGTGGGCGACGCGCCACCTTCGCCCCCATCACCGACCCCGGGGCCGTCGGCAACGGCGTCCATGTGCACTTCTCGCTGCATGCCGTCGACGGCGGCCCGGTCATGTACGACGCCGGGGCGCCCGGCCGCCTGTCCGCCCTCGCGGCGCGGTTCGCGGCCGGGATCCTGCGCCACGCCGCCGCCGTGGTGGCGGTCACCGCGCCCAACCCCGTGTCCTACCTGCGGCTCACCCCGCACCGGTGGAGCGCGGGCGGCGTCTTCCTGGCCGAGCGCAACCGGGAGGCGCTGCTCCGGATCGCGCCCACGGTGCACATCGGCGGCGCCGACCCGGCTGCCCAGCTGCACCTGGAGTACCGCGCGGCCGACGCCACCGCCAATCCCTGGCTGGTGCTCGGCACGCTGGTCCGCGCCGGGCTGGCCGGGTTGGCCGGCGGCGAACGCGCTCACGTCTGGCCGGAGAGCGCCACCGAGGCCGACCTGGCGGGCGAACCCGCGCTGCCCGACACGCTGGAGACGGCGCTGGCCGCGCTGGAGCGCGACCCGGTCGCCCGCGGCTGGCTGCCGCCCACGCTGCTGGACGCTTTCCTCGCCGTACGCCGGGCCGAGCTGGCCGGGACGGTCGGCCTGTCCGCCGCCGAACTCTGCCGTAAGGTCGTCGATGTCTACTGACCTGGAAGCGGTCCTGGGCGCCCTGCCGCTGGTGGACCACCACGTGCACGGCGCCGCCACCGTCCCCCTGGACCGGACCGCCTTCGAGACGCTGATCACCGAGTCCGACCGGCCGATCCCGGCGTTCATGACGCAGTTCGACTCCCAGCTCGGCTTCGCGATCCGCCGCTGGTGCGCCCCCGTACTCGGGCTGCCCGCGCACGCCTCGCCCGCCGGCTACCTGGCGCGCCGCGGCGAGCTGGGCGCGGACGAGGTCAACCGGCGGCTGCTGGCGGCCAGCGGCATCGGGCGGTTCCTGGTCGAGACCGGCTATCGGGGCGATGAGGTCCTGGGCGTGGCGGGCATGGCCGCCGCCTCGGGCCGTCCGGCCCACGAGATCGTCCGGATCGAGCGCGTCCTGGAGGAGGTCGCCGCCGGCGGGGTGAGCGCCGCCGAGCTGCCTGATCGGTTCCGCGCGGAGCTGGCCGCCCGGTGCGCGGGCGCGGTCGGGCTGAAGAGCATCGTCGCCTACCGGTACGGTTTCGCCTTCACCCCCGAGCCGCCGGCCGAACGTGAGGTGGTGGCCGCCGCCGGGCGCTGGCTCGCCGAAGGCACCCAGCGGGTGGAGGACCCCGTCCTGCTCCGTTTCGGCCTGTGGACCGGGGTGGCCCAGGGTCTCCCGATCCAGTTGCACACCGGCTACGGTGATCCGGACGTGGAGCTGCACCTGTGCGACCCGCTGCTGCTGACCCGCTGGCTGAAGCTGGTGGAACCGTTCGGCGTGGACGTGCTGCTCCTGCACTGCTACCCCTACCAGCGCAACGCGGGCTACCTCGCCCAGGTGTTCCCGCACGTCTATTTCGACGTCGGGCTCGGCGTGAACTACACCGGCAGCCGTTCCGACGCCGTGATCGCGGAGTCGCTGGAGCTGGCCCCCTTCGCGAAGATCCTCTTCTCTTCCGACGCGTGGGGGCCCGCCGAGCTGCACCACCTCGGCGCGCACCTGTTCCGGCGCGGTCTGGCCCGGGCGCTGCGCGGCTGGGTGGACGCCGGCGAGTGGACCGAATCGGACGCGATCCGGGTCGCTACCATGATCGGAGTCACCAACGCGCTGCGCGTCTACGGCCTGGAGCCCGCCCCGTGACCGAGTCGATCCCCACCATTCCCCCCATCGCCACGGGTCTCGCCGACCGCCTGAAAAGCGCGTTGCAGGACGAGCTGCCCGCGGCGGTTGAGCTGCGCCGCCGCCTGCACGCCGCGCCCGACCCCTCGGGAGCCGAGGGCCCGACCCGGGACCTGATCCTGGCCGAACTCTCCGGCCATCCGGCCGACCTGGTGGCGGGGACCGGCGCGCTGGTCCGGATCGGCGGTCCCGGCCCGGCCGTCGGCGTACGCGCCGAGCTGGACGCGCTGGCCGTGACCGAGCGGACCGGTGTCCCGTGGGCCTCCACCCGGGTGGGGTGCATGCACGCCTGCGGCCACGACGTGCACCTGGCCGCGCTGGTCGCCCTGTGCCGGGCGGTCGCCGCCACTCCGGGCGCGCAACCGCTGGTGGCGGTGCTCCAGCCGCGCGAGGAGACCTACCCCTCCGGCGCTCGCGACATCGCCGCCTCGTCGCTGCTGCGCGAGCACCAGCTGACCGCGATCATCGGCGCGCACGTGCAGCCCACCCTCCCGAGGGGGGAGGTGGCCGCCACCCCCGGCACCGTGAACGCCGCCGCGGACGAGTTCATCCTCACCGTCCGCGGGCACGGTGGCCACGCCGCCTACCCGCATCTGACCAGCGATCCCGTGCTCGCGCTCGCGCACGTCATCATCGGGCTCCAGCACATCGTCAGCCGGAACGTAGACCCGACCAGCTCGGCCGTGCTGGGCGTCTCCACGCTGCGCGCGGGCAGCGCGTCCAACGTGGTGCCGGACCAGGCGGTGGCGGCCGGGACCGTACGGGCGATGAACGAGACCACCAGGAAGCAGGTGCACACCCAGCTGGCCGAGGTCGCCGACCTGCTCGCCCGCGCGCACGGCTGCACCGCCGAGGTGACCATCACCCGGGGTGAGCCCGTGCTGCACAACGACTCCCGGCTGGCCGCGCGGGCGGGCGCCGAACTGGCCGGGCTGGGGCTGACCACCTCCCGGCCGATGCTCTCCTTCGGCGCCGACGACTTCTCCTACCTGTCGACGGCACTGCCCGGCCTGATGATGTTCGTCGGGGTCGACACCGCCGATCGGGTCCGCCTGCACGGAGCCGACTTCCTGCCACCGGACGAGACCGTCACCGACGTGGCCCTGGCGATGCTGGCCGGCTACCTCGCCGCCACCGAAGGCTGACGAGGCCGAATCAGTACTGTCCATCCAGGACTTCGACCAGGCTTCGTAGTTCGCGCGCCTTCCGTCGAGTCGAACCTCGGCGAGGGCTGCTGAGGACAGGCCAGGGATGACCGTGATGTCGTCGCGCGTCCGGGGCCGGCGTGGAAGTTCGGCGCGGACGCGGCCGGGCCGTCTACGCGGCATTGGCCTTTCTGGTACTCGTCATGCCGGGTATCTTCCCATCTCCACGATCGTGTGGATCGTTGTCCGATCTTCGGGAGTGCCCGGATGAGTCGGAGTCGGCGCTGAGCCGGGAGATCCGCGTGGCCGGAGACTAGGGATTGCCTAGTAGTGAATTGCCTACTATTCAGCTGTTCGGTAGTGCCACTATCCAAAGCTGATCAAAGTTCGGAGGGGTTCGCGCCGCCTCCTTGTCAGCGGAACGGCGTATGTGGTGACCAGGGCAGACGCCGCTTGCCGCAGGAATCGATCAGCTGCCGGCCGCGGGTGGGCGGCCCGAGAACCCACGACAGCTTCCTTACTAACTGACTCTTGACTGGCAACATGGTCGGGTATAAAAACAAACGGAACAACATCGAAACGGCGGTGAATCAACAGCAATGTACGCCGAGGAACGGCAGCAGGAGATCCTGCGTGAAGCCCGGGCCGCGGGGCGGGTCAACGTGGTGAGCCTGGCGGAACAGTTCGGCGTCACGACGGAGACGATCCGCCGGGACCTGACGGTTCTCGAGCGCGCGGGGGTGCTGCGGCGCGTGCACGGGGGGGCGATCCCGGTCGAGCGGCTTGGCTTCGAGCCCGCTCTCGCGGCGAGGGACGAGGTCATGACAGCGGAGAAGGAGCGCATCGCCAAGGCGGCGCTGGGCGAGTTACCGCAGGACGGAGCCATCATCATCGATGCGGGCACGACGACGGGCCGCCTGGTTCAGGCCATACCGGCCGATCGCGAGCTCACCGTCATCGTCAATTCGCCGCCCCTGGCCACGACGCTGGCCGCACGCGCCAATGTGACGGTGTTCATGCTGGGGGGCCGGGTACGGGGGCGTACGCTCGCGACGGTCGAAGACTGGGCACTCCAGCAGCTCTCCCAGTTGCACATCGACGTGGCCTTCATGGCGACCAACGGTTGTTCGGTAGCCAAAGGCCTGACAACGCCCGACCCGGCAGAGGCAGCGATCAAGCGGGCGATGATCGCCTGCTCGCAGCGGGCCGTACTGCTGGCGGACCACACCAAGTTCTCCGACAACTACCTGACGCGCTTCGCGACGTTGTCCGAGATCGACGTGATCATCACTGACACGCGGCTGGATCTCCAACTCGCTGGAGATGTGGCGGCAGCCGGACCCGAGGTTGTGCGCGTATGATCCTCACGCTGACGCTGAACCCAAGTTTGGACCGCACCATCGAGGTCGGCTCACTGACTCGGGGAGCCGTCCACCGGGCGGCGGCCGCTCACCTCGACCCCGGCGGCAAGGGGGTCAACGTGTCGCGCGCGCTGCTGGCCAACCGGGTGCGGTCGCGCGCGGTCATCCCGTTCGGCGGGGCCGAAGGGCAGCAGCTCGTGGCCCTGCTCGCCGCCGAGGGGATCGACATGATCTCCGTTCCGGTGGCGGGGGCGACCCGTTCCAACGTCACCCTGGCGGAACCCGACGGAACCGTCACCAAGATCAATGAGCCTGGCACCCCCCTCACGGCGGCCGAGCTCGACACGCTGGCGAGCGCCGTCCTCGACGCCGCCGGATCGGCCGACTGGGTCGTCGCCTCGGGCAGTCTGCCGCCCGGTGTGCCGACCGAGGTGTACGCCGTTCTGTGCGAGAGGTTCGGCAGCGCCGGCATCCAGGTCGCGGTCGACTCGAGCGGCCCGGCCCTGGTCTCCGCGCTGGCGGCGGGCCCCACGCTGATCAAGCCCAACCGCGAGGAACTCGCGGAGGCCACCGGCACACCGATCACCTGCCTCGGCGACGTCATCGACGCCGCGGGCAAGCTTCGGGCGATGGGCGCACGCTCGGTGCTGACCAGCCTCGGCGCCGATGGAGCGCTCCTAATCGAGGGCGACCAGGTCTGGTACGGCCAGTGCCCCGTCGAGGAGCCGCGCAGCAGCGTCGGCGCCGGCGACGCCATGCTCGCGGGATTCCTGGCGGCGGGCGCACGCGGCGAATCGGCGCTGGCCGAGGGCCTCGCGTGGGCGAGCGCCGCCGTGGGACTGCCGGGCAGCCGCATGCCGAGCCCGGCCGACATCGATCGCACAGCTGTCCGGATCTGCACCGCCGATCCGGCTATGCCGCTCATGCCCGGGGGATGAGCGGCACTCTCCCCCCACTAGGCGGCCGGTGAGGCCGCCCACCCCGAAGGAGTACATCAGTTGGCCACCCCATATACCCCAACGGTTCAGGGAACCGGAATCCGGGCCACCATCCAGCGCTTCGGCGGTCACCTCGCCGGCATGATCATGCCGAACATCGGCGCCTTCATCGCCTGGGGTCTGATCACCGCTCTGTTCATCCCCACCGGCTGGCTGCCCAACGAGACGCTCGCCGCCCTCGTGGGCCCGATCATCACCGTTCTGCTCCCCGTCCTGATCGGCTACACCGGTGGGCGGATGGTCCACGGCCAGCGCGGCGCCGTCGTCGGCGCCGTGGCCACCATGGGTGTGGTCGTCGGCGTGGACATCCCGATGTTCCTCGGCGCCATGATCATCGGCCCGCTCGCCGCGTACGTGATCAAGCTGGTGGACAAGTTCACCCAGCAGCGTACCCGCGCCGGCTTCGAAATGCTGGTGGACAACTTCACCGCCGGCATCATCGGCGGTGGCATGGCCATCGTCGGCGTCTGGGGCATCGGCCCGGTCGTCAAGGTCATCACCGACGCCGCGGGCGAAGCGGTGGAATACCTGGTCAGCCACAGCCTGCTGCCGCTGGCCTCGGTGCTGATCGAGCCGGCCAAGGTGCTGTTCCTCAACAACGCGATCAACCACGGCGTGCTCGGCCCGCTGGGTGTGGCCGAGGCGGTCAAGCACGGCCAGTCGGTCCTGTTCATGCTGGAGTCCAACCCCGGCCCCGGCCTGGGCCTGCTGATCGCCTACATGCTGTTCGGCCCGCGCTCGCTGCGTCCGAGCACCCCGCCCGCGATGATCATCCACTTCCTGGGCGGTATCCACGAGATCTACTTCCCGTACGTGCTGATGAAGCCGCGTCTGATCCTGGCCGTGATCGCCGGTGGCGCCTCGGGCATCCTGACCTTCCTGGTCACCGGTGCCGGTCTGGTCGCCACGCCGTCGCCGGGCAGTATCTTCGCCTACCTGGCGGTGACCCCGAAGGGTGGCTGGTTCGGCGTCATCCTGGGGATCATCGTCGCGACCGGGGTGTCGTTCATCGTCGCTTCGGCGCTGCTGGGCTTCGGCCGGGGCGCCAAGGACGAGGAGACGCCCAGCACCGAGACCGCAGCGCAGGAGGCGTAAGGCGATGGCCAGCATCGACAGCAAAGATGTCCGCAAGCTCGTCGTGGCCTGTGACGCGGGGATGGGCAGCAGCGTGATGCTGGCCAGCCAACTCCGCAAGCAGCTCAAAGGCACACCGGTCGAGGTGGTGCACACCCCGGTGAACTCGATCCCGCAGGACGCCGACGTGATCGTCAGTCACGTCGGGCTGGCGGACCGGGCCCGGGCGAGCGCTCCGGGGGTGGTGCTCGTACCGTTCCAGATCTTCATCGGTGACCCGGCGGTGACCAGGCTGGTCACCACGCTCAAGAACGGCGGCACCATCGATGGCTGACCTGCCCGACACGGCCCCGCTCCCGCTCGATCCGCGGGCCGTCCGCCTCACCGCCGTCGCGGACAGCCGCGATGACGCGATCCGCCAGTGCGGACAGGCCCTCGTCGACGTGGGCGCCGTGGACGAGAGCTACATCGGCGCCATGCTCGAGCGAGAGCGCTCGATCTCCACGTACGTCGGTGAGGGTGTGGCCATCCCGCACGGCACCCTCGCGGCCAAGGACGCCGTCCACCATGACGCGATCTGCGTGCTGCGCTTCCCCGACGGCGTCGACTGGAACGGCGAGCAGGTCACCGTCTGCGTCGGCATCGCGGCGCGGGGTGACGGCCACGTGCGGCTGCTGGCAGAGCTCGCCCAGATCCTGCTCGATCCGGACAGCGCCCGCGCCCTGCGGGACGCGACGGAGATCTCCGAGGTCGTCGACCTGCTTCAACCCTCAAGAGAGGAAGCTTCCTAGTGAAGGTCGCCCGTTTCCACGCTCCCGGCGACATCCGCATCGAGGACGTTGCGGAGCCCGTCGAGGGCGCCGGTGAGGTGAAGATCCGTGTCCGCAACTGCTCGACCTGCGGCACGGACGTCAAGATCTACAAGCACGGCCACCACCACATCAGGCCGCCCAGGGTCATGGGCCACGAGATCGCCGGCGAGATCGTCGGCGTCGGCGACGGCGTGGCCGGGTGGGCACCGGGCGACCGGGTGCAGGTGATCGCCGCGATCCCGTGCGGCCGGTGCGAGGAGTGCCGCCGCGGCCACATGACGGTGTGCCCGAACCAGGAGTCGATGGGCTACCACTACGACGGCGGTTTCGCCCAGTACATGATCGTTCCGGCTAAGGTGCTCGCCGTGGGAGGTCTCAACCGCATCCCCGACCAGCTCGGCTTCGCCGAGGCCTCGGTGGCCGAGCCGCTCGCCTGCGTGCTGAACGGCCAGGAGCTGGCCCGGGTCGGCGAGGGCGACGACGTGGTCGTCATGGGGGCGGGCCCCATCGGCTGCCTGCACGTACGGCTGGCCCGCTCCCGCGGCGCGGGCCGGGTGTTCCTCGCCGATCTCAACGCCGAACGGCTCGCGATGGCGGCCGATCTGGTACGGCCGGACGCCACGATCTGCGCCGGTGAGACGGACGTCGTGGACGAGGTACTGAAGCTCACCGGAGGCAGGGGAGCGGACGTCGTCATCACCGCCGCCGCCTCCGGAGCCGCCCAGCAGCAGGCGCTGCAGATGACCGCACGCCAGGGGCGCATCAGCTTCTTCGGCGGCCTGCCCAAGGACGACCCGATCATCTCGGTCGACTCCAACCTGGTGCACTACCGGGAGCTGACGATCGTCGGCGCCAACGGCTCCAGCCCGGCACACAACGCGCGCGCGCTCCAGCTCATCGCCGAGGGCGCGGTGCAGGTGTCCGACCTGATCACACATCACCTTCCCCTCGCGGAGGTCCTGGACGCCATCGACATCGTGAGCCGTGGCGCCGCGATCAAGGTGACCATCGAACCCTGAAAGGAGCCCGCAGATGCCGGAAAGGACAGTGGCCGTCGCCTCGCGGTCCGGTCTGCACGCACGCCCCGCCAAGATCTTCGTGGAGGCGGTGGCGCGCCAGGGGATGGCCGTGCGCATTCGGGTCGGTGACGGCAAGCCGGTCCCCGCCAACAGCATGCTGGCCGTACTGTCACTCGGCGCCGGGCACGGCACCGAGGTCACCCTGGCCGCGGAAGGGCCGGGCGCGGACGAGGTGCTGGCGTCCCTCGCCGAGCTGCTCGCCCAGGACCTGGACGCCGAGGCGGTGCCGGATGCCTGAGCCGGTGGCGGCCGTGCCGGGCGCCGAGACGCTGCGCGGCCTGGGCATCAGCCCCGGCCGCGCCGCGGGCCGGGTGTACCGGATGGCGGGCCCCCCGCTGCTGCCGAACCCCGTCCCGGTCACGGACACGGTCGCGGAGATCGCCCGGGCCGTGCGGGGGCTGGAGGAGGTCGCGGACGAGCTGGCCCTACGGGCAGAAAAAGCGGCCGATCCGGCCGCACGCGACATCCTGGAGGCACAGGCCGCGATCGCGGGTGACCCCATGCTGCGCGAGTCGGTCGACGAGCACGTCAGAGCGGGGATGGACGCCGCGCACGCGATCGACACCGCGTGCGCCCAGAGCCGCCAGATGCTGCTGTCGGCGGGCGGCTACTTCGCGGAACGCGCGAGCGATCTCGACGACATCAGGAACCGCGCCGTCGCGGCCGTTCTCGGCCTGCCGATGCCGGGCGTCCCTTCGCCGGGCTACCCGTTCATCCTGACGGCCGAGGATCTCGCGCCCGCCGACACCGTGAACCTCGACCCCGACACGGTGCTCGCCCTGGTCACCGAGAAGGGCGGGCCGACCAGCCACACCGCCATCCTCGCGCGGGCCCTCGGGCTGCCCGCGGTGGTGGCGTGCCATGGCGCGACCGGCATCGCCGACGGGACGTGGGTGTCCGTCGACGGCGACACCGGCGAGGTCGGCACCGGCATCGGTGAGGAGGCGGCCGCTGAGATCCAGCGGCGCGCGCTCGCCGAGCGCGACCGGCTGGGCAAGGCGAGCGGGCCGGGCCGGACCGCCGACGGGCATCCGGTCAAGTTGCTGCTGAACATCGGATCCGTGGCGGATCTCCAGGCCGGGGTGGACGCGGAGGGCGTCGGTCTCTTCCGCAGCGAGTTCCTCTTCCTCGACCGTCGCACGGCTCCCACCCATGAGGAGCAGACCAGCGCGTACGAGGCGGTCCTGCGGGCCTTCCCCGGCGGGCAGGTCGTCATCCGCACCCTGGACGCCGGCACGGACAAGCCGCTGCCCTTCCTGGGTCTGGCCGACGAGATCAACCCCGCGCTGGGCGTCCGGGGGCTGCGTGTGTCACGCCGCCAGCCGGACGTGCTCGACGCCCAGCTCGACGCCATCGCCGAGGCCGCCCGCGCGAGTGACACCTCGCCGTGGGTGATGGCGCCCATGGTCACTACGCCAGGGGAGGCGGCCGACTTCGCGCGAGCGGCCCGTTCCCGGGGAATCGCGCACGTCGGCGCCATGGTGGAGGTTCCGGCCGCGGCTCTGCACGCCCGTCGTCTCCTCGACGAGGTGGACTTTCTGAGCATCGGCACCAACGATCTCAGCCAGTACACCTTCGCCGCGGACCGCCAGCACGGCGACCTCGCCGACCTGCTCGACCCCTGGCAGCCGGCGCTCCTCCACCTGATCGCGGAGTGCGCCGAGGCGGGGCGTGCCGTGGGCAAGCCGGTGGGAGTCTGCGGCGAGGCCGCCGCCGACCCGCTGCTGGCCACCGTCCTGGTGGGGCTCGGCGTCACGAGCCTGTCCATGTCGGCCCGTAGCGTGCCCGCTGTACGGGATGCTCTCGCCCGTCACTCCATCGCCCAGTGCCGGCACAACGCCGAACTCGCACTGGCGGCCCGTGACCCCGACGGAGCACGAAGGGCAGTGCGGGAGGCCTGGTGAGCGCCAGGCTGGTGGGCAGGGAAGCGGAGTTCCGCGCGCTGGTGTCCGGATTGGACCTGGCCCCACAAGGGCCGGCGCGCATGATCCTGATGCGGGGTCCCGCGGGGTCCGGCAAGACCGCCCTGCTGGACGCCCTGGAGCGGCACGCCCGGTGCGCGGGAGTGACGATTCTGCGCGGCGCCTGCTCGCCGGCCGGGGCCCGCCTGCCCTGGCACGCCGCGGAAAGCCTGTTCGGCGGGGCGCCGCTGCAAACCGAGAGCACCGCCGTGCCGCTGTCACACCGGTTGCTCCGGCGGGTCACCAAGGCGACCGCGTCGGGACCGGTGGCCATCATGCTCGACGACACGCAGTGGTGTGACGAAGAGTCGCTGGCCTGGCTGGACTTCCTGATGAACCGCGGGCACCATCTGCCGCTGCTCGTCCTGCTCGCTCAGCACCGCTCCGGCCTGACGAACTGGCGGCAGGCGGTGCCCGGCGTCGCCGCGCGCGGACACCGCACCATCGACCTCGGGGCACTGCTCGGGGAGGACGCGGGAGAGCTGGCCAGGCAGTGGTGGGACGCCGTACCGGAGAAGCCGTTCGTCCGGGTGTGCCACAGCGTCTGCCGTGGCAACCCCTCACTTCTCGTTCAGCTGTTCGCACGCCTGAGCGAGGAGGGCGTACCGGCCGATGCCCGGGGCGAGCTCAGGGCCCATGAGCTCGGCGCCGAACTCTTCGCCGGGCATCTGCTGGCGACGCTCGACCGGCAGCCCGAGTACGTACGCAAGGTCGTGGAGGCCCTCGCCGTGCTGGGGCAGGCCGACGAGGAACTGGCGGGCATGCTGTGCGGGGTCTCGGAGCCGCTGGTGACCGCCGCGATCGACATCCTTCGCGACGAGGGGATCATCGACGCCGGCCTGACGGAGCTGAACGACGATCAGGTACGTACCAGGGTGCTGAAAGCCATGCCGACCGGCACGCTCGACCGGTGGCGGAGCCAGGCCGCCCGCCTGCTCAACGACAGCGGCCGGCCGGTCGAGGAGGTCGGCGCGCAGCTGGTGCTGCTGCCCAGGCTTCCCGAACCCTGGATGCGGGACGTGCTCCGTGCGGCGGCGCGCAGTGCCGAGCGGGACGGGTCACTGGGGACGGCGGCGCGCTACCTGGGCCGGATGGTGGTGGCCGATCCCGCCGACATCGACGCGCAGGCCGACTTCGCCCGGCTGATCGGGCACGACGATCCCAACGACAACCTGCCGGAACTCGACGGCGTGGTCGCCGACAATCCCGAGCTGCGGACGATGGTCTGGTCGGCGCTGTCGATGGTCGGCGGCAGACGCCGGTCCGGCAAGGTGATCTCCGAGCGCGTGCTGGCGATGGGGATGCCGGAGGCGCCCGCCGCGGGCGAGCGCGAATCGCTCGCCATGCGATCGATGATCTGGGCGATGTCCGGTTCCTCGGCCGAGGTTTGCGTCGCGCTGGCCCGCCAGGCACTCAGCGGTGCGGACGGTATCTGGGCCTTGGGCCCTGCCGCCTGCGTACTCTCGCTCGCTGACAAGGTCGAGGAAGCGGTTCAGGCCATGGACCCGATAATCGCGCGTGCCACCGAGCACGGCGACGATTGGGTCTGGATGATGGCCTTGTCCACGCGGGCGCGGATCCTGGGCGATGCGGGCGACCTCGACGCGGCCCTGGCGGACGCGACCCGTGCCGTCGAGCTGGCGGATGAGCGGTCGTGGTCGAAAGGCGCCGCGGCGTCACGGGCGGCCCTGGCGGCGGTGCTCGCCCAGCGCGGCGACATCGACGAGGCCGCTTCCGCGCTGGCGCGGCTGCCCGCGCTGGACGCGGCGGAGTCCTTCCCCGACTACCCATGGGTGCTGATGACCAGGTCGCACCTGGCGGCGTCGCGAGGTGACCTCGAAGGTGCGCTGTCGTCGCTGACCGCCTGCGGCACGCTGCTGGCCGAGGCCGGCGTCAGGAATCCGAAATTCATGCCGTGGTGGCTGGAAGCGGCCTGTGTGCTCGCCGACCTGGGCCGGCCTAAGGAGGCGGAGGAGTTCGTCCAGCATGGTGAGCGGCTCGCCGCGGACTGGGGGGACGCCTCCGGCCGGGGATTCGCGCTGCTGGCGAGGGGGGTCATCACCGAAGGAAGCGCTGGGGTGGAGCTGCTCACCGAGTCGGCGGAGACGCTGGCGGGCACCTCGGCGCGCTGGTATCGGGTTCGGGCCGAAACTCTGCTCGGCGAGGCGCTGCTGCGAAGGGACGATCGCGAGGGCGCCCGCAGGCATTTCCGCCAGGCCGTGTATCTGTCGGTACGGTGCGGGTTTCGCGCACTGGCCGCGAAGGCGCGCGAGGGGCTGGTCGCCGCGGGCGGCTGGATGAACCAGGGAGTCGGCGGCGTCGAGGAGGTGCTGACCACGGGCGAGCGGCGCGTCGCGGAACTCGCGGCGGCCGGCGCCACCAACCGGGAGATCGCCCACGCCCTGCGCATCGCGGTGCGCACCGTCGAGATGCACCTGACCAGCGTTTTCCGGAAGCTGGACGTGAGTGGCCGCACGGACCTGGGCCGGGCGCTGGAACTACTCGGGAAGGCGGGCCGTAACACGCCGACAGCCAGGTGACGTGGATTCCCTGAAGACTGCGCAAATGCCTAGGAATTGGCGGAGACAATCAGCAGACCTTGGCATTAGGCGACAACCGCGCGACGGAATCGCGGGGGTGACGGTGGGAGGTGATCGCAGCAGCATGTTCACCTCCCACCGTCGCGCGAGTTCGATATCGGTAGCAAGCTGATATCGGACGATATTTCGAGAGCAGGTGAAATCCCCCCGATGTCCGCCCACAGGAGGCGACGACGGCGCGCCGACGGACCGAAGTTTCACCCACTAGCCTTCGGCGGCTGGGGTGACTACAAGACCTGGGCCGAGCACCAGTTCCTGCCCAAGCCCGTCGAAGACGCGTCAGACGACGAGGTGCTGCACGGCGAAGTGGTGCAGGGCGAGGTGCTGGACGACAAGGCGCTGGACGAGGACCCTCGGGAGGGTGACGCCCCCGCGCAACTCATGCCGGCCCAGCAGCCGGTCGAAGTGCGGCCGTACGCTCTCGCCGCGGGCGGCACCCCCCGTGACGATCTGCTCCGCATCGACTCGCTGATCTCGCTGACGCCCGAGGGCGCCATGACCGCCCACAGTTCCACGCTGTCCGCGGAGTACCGCCAGATCTTCGACATCTGCCAGCGGCCCACGCCCATAGTCGAGATCGCGGCTCGCCTCAGGGTGCCGCTCGGGGCGGCCCTCGTCCTGATCAGCGATGCGATCGGCTGGAACCTGCTCAAGGTGCCGCCGCCACCGGAGATCGACGGTCAGCCCCCGCTTGAGTTGATCCTCCGGGTGTACGAAGGACTGCGTCGGCTGCCCTGACGAGGAGTGTGCGCACGGCCAAAACTAGGGTTTTCTCGACATCGCTCCTGCTTCACTTGCGGCTCGGACAACGGGCGATTCGCAGAGGTGAGCGATGACACTTCCCACACTGGCCGTGGTGCACCGAGACGAGTCGAGCCTTGATCACCGCGTGCCTGCGGTCCGGATGGCACGGTTGGTGGATCCCGACTCACTGGAGATCATCCACCAGCGTGAAGGCGTCGGGGTGGTGGTCGCCTATGGGCGGGTCAACGGTGCCAGAGTGGTGGTCTACTGCACCGACGCCACGCTGAAGGGCGGCGCGATCGGGATCGACGAGTGCCCGGTGATCGCCAACGCCATCGATCTCGCGGTGCACGAACGCTGCCCGGTGATCGGCGTGTGGCACTCCGGTGGCGCCAAGCTCGGTGAAGGCGTCGCGGCGATGCACGGGATCGGGGTGATGTTCGCCGCGATGGTCCGTGCCTCGGGCGAGATCCCGCAACTGTCCGTCGTACTCGGGCCCGCGGCGGGTGGCGCTGCCTACGGTCCGGCGCTGACCGACATTGTGATCATGTCTGATGCCGCCCGCATGTTCGTCACCGGACCGGACGTCGTCCGGTCGGTGACCGGCGAGCAGATCGACATGGAAAGCCTGGGCGGGCCGGACGCGCACGGCCGGAAGTCCGGAGTGGCCCACATCGCCGCGGGTTCCGAGGAGGCCGCCTTCGCCCGCGCCCGCCAGCTCGTCACGCTGCTGGCCAAGCCGGGATTCGTGGACGTGGACTCGGTCCGGGAGGAGAAGCCGCTGCGCCACCTGCTCCCCGACTCGCCCAGGCGCGCCTATGACGTGCGCCCGCTGGTCAAGGCGATTCTCGATGAGGAGCACGGATTCATCGAGTTACAGCCCAAATGGGCGCCGAACGTGGTGATCGGGTTCGGCAGGCTCGCCGGGCGCACGGTAGGGGTGATCGCCAACAATCCGCTGCGCAAGGGCGGCTGCCTCGACTCGCTGTCTTCGGATAAGGCGTCCAGATTCGTCCGGATGTGCGACTCGTTCGGCGTGCCCTTGCTCGTGCTGGTCGACGTTCCCGGCTACCTGCCCGGCGTCGGCCAGGAATGGGAGGGCGTGGTCCGCCGGGGCGCGAAGCTGTTGCACGCCTTCGCCGAGGCCAGCGTTCCGCGGGTCACGCTGGTGACGCGCAAGTCCTACGGCGGCGCCTACATCGCGATGAACTCCCGCTCTCTCGGCGCCACCGCCGTGTTCGCGTGGCCGGAGGCCGAGGTGGCGATCATGGGGGCGAAGGCGGCGGTGGAGATCCTGCACCGCAAGCAGCTCGCCGCCGTGGCGCCGCACGAGCGCGAGGAACTGCTGAACCGCCTGGCCGTCGAGCACGAAAGGAACGCGGGGGGCGTGGCCAGGGCGGTGAGCGAAGGGGTCGTCGATGACGTGATCGATCCGGAGTGGACCCGACTGCGGCTCGGCGAGGCGCTGGCCGCGGCTCCGGCGCGCCGAGGCCGCCACACCAATATCCCGCTCTGAGCAGGGGAGATCACAGGCAAACAAAGGAGACCACATACAAACCAACGCCCAAATGCTTGCAAACAAAACAGGAGATGATTAAAGTTTGCTCATTAGGCGATTGGGGTGCTTGAGCTCAGGCGCATGCATCGTCGATTTGAGGTGCGGAAATGCCCAGCGGAAGTGGACATACAGTCCGAATCGGGGTCACAACCGGACCGGCCGAGCCGTGGGGCACGATGTTTCTGCCTGTCCGCGGCGGCGGCGCGGTCGTAACCGAACTTTCCGACACCGCACCGGAGTTCCTGGCCGAGCGGGAAGGCCAGATCCATCGGCTGGACAGGCAGCTGTCCGAGCTCCAGCTCGGACAGTCCAGCCTGGTGACCGTGCTCGGCGAGCCGGGTACGGGAAGGAGCGCCCTGCTCAGGGCCGCTGTCGCACGCGCCAGGGAAGCGGGATTGCCGGCCGTCCTCGCCCGCTGCTCGCCCGCTGAGACCGATCTTCGCTTCGGCGTGGTCTCGCAGATCACCGCTGGGCTGGCCGGCGCCGGATATCCGGCCGTCTCGCGGCGATTATGGGCGGAAGACCAGACGACCGCGACCTTGATCCCGGCGCTGTGCGGGGCGTTCGCGGCGCTCGCCAGGAAGCATCCGCTGCTGATCGCCCTGGACGACGCCCAGTGGGCGGACGAGGAATCGAAGGCGTGGCTGGCCGCCATGGCACAACGGCTGCGCTACGTTCCGATCCTCCTGGTGCAGGCCGGCACGCCCGCGGAAGGCGGCGCAGCCGGATCGGCCACCGAGCCAGGACCGGTGCCCCACAGCGTCATCCAGGTGCCGCCGCTGTCCGAGCGCGGGGTCCGGCAGGTGATCGCCTCCCGGTACGCCGGGCCCGTCGACGGAGCATTCGTGACCGCCGCCACCGAGGCCACGGCGGGCAGCCCGGCGGTCCTGCTCGCCGTACTCGACCATTTCGCGCTGGCCTCCCTGTCGCCCGTCGCGCGACATGTCCAGGTTCTGTTGGAGCGGGCCGCCGAGGTGAGCGGCGACCGGGTGGCGGGGTCCCTCTCCCGCCTGCCCGCGGACGCTCTCGCGCTGCTGCGCGTGATAGCGGTCTGCGAGGGCGGCCTCGGCTTCGACCTGCTCACCTCCCTGGCGGAACCGCGGACGATGTCTCCTGAGCAGGCGCTGTCCTTCCTCCTGCGCCTGGGTCTGGTGACCGGCGGAGAGCACCCGCGGCCGGTCAGCCCCCTCATCGCCGACCTGGCGCTGGCGGGGATGGACGCCGGGGAGCGGCAGGCGCTGGCGACGCGCTCCGTCGAGCTCGGGTACCGGGCGGTGATTGCGGAGGACCTGCTGGCCCGGTTGCTGCTCAACGCTCCGCCGGTAGGTGCCGGATGGGTAACGAACCTGTTGCGCCGGGTGGCCAGGCGGTATCGTCTCGATGATGATCACGAGAGTGCCGCCGTCCTGCTCGGCCGCGCGCTGCGGGAGCCGGTGGAGGGTGAGCAGCGGCAGCGGCTGCTCATCGAGCTCGCCATGACGGAGGTGGGCCGCAGCCCGGCGACGAGTGACCGGCGATTACAGCAGGTGCTGCTGAACAGCGGGCCCGAGGTGCCGGTCTCGGTGCTCCTGCAGGCGGCCGATCTGCTCAACTCCAGGGGCGACGCGTCCGCCGCGTACCGCGCTGTCGCGACGGCTTACGCGCGGCAGGAGGCCGGTGGGGCGGACGCCGGGTCGCTGGCGGCCATCGGCTGGCTGGCGGAGAACGAGTGCGCCACCGACCCGGTGCTGCCCGTGCGGTCCTTCCCCGACCCGCTTGACCGGTCGGGAGACCCCGTGCCGGCGGGCGTCGCGGCCTGGATGCTGGCCGCCCGCGGCCGGCACATGTCCCGGGCGCGGGAACTGGCCAGGGCGGCCTTCCGGCTCAAGGGCGAGGACCAGCCGTTCGGGCCGAGGATTCACGCCGCCAAGGCGCTGTGCCTGGCCGACGAGGTGGCCGAGGCGGTGATCGGGCTGGACGAGGTGCTGGCCGACGCCCGGCGCTGTGGCGCGCGGGCACCGGCCGCGCTGGCGCTGATCCAGCGCAGCCGATGCGAGATGCGGCGGGGCAACCTCGGGCAGGCGTGGTCGGACCTGGCGGCGGCGCGGGCGGAACTGCCGCTCACCTCGTGGCACCCGCGAGTGGTTCCGTACTTCGTCTCGATGGAGGCACGCTTGCACCTGGCGGGTCAGTCGGTCGAGGAAGCAAAGCAAGCGCTCGCTCAGGAGCTGCCCGCGGGGGCGGACCAGGGCGCGGCCTGGGCGATGCTGCTGTACGCGCGGGCCAGTGTGCACATGGAGCTGGCCGATCCGGAGGCCGCGCTGCGCGACATCAACGAGTGCGGGCGGGTCCTGTTGTCCAGGGGCTGGACCAATCCCGCGGTGCTGTCCTGGCGATCGGTGGCCGCCGCGGCGCACAGCGCCTGCGGGAACGGCGAGGCCGCCAGGCGGCTGGCGGTGGAGGCCGTCGAGCGGGCGCGGGAATGGGGCGCCCCCAGCGCGCTGGGGTTGGCGCATCTGTGCGCGTCGCGCGTGCTGAGCGGTGCCGAGGCCATGAGCGAACTCGAACACGCCGTACGGGTGCTGCGGGACTCGGTGTCGCGCGGCTCCTACGCGCGGGCACTGAGCCTGCTGGAGGCCGCGAGGAAGATCCCCACGCCGCTCGGCGGACTCACCATGGCGAGCCGGGACCGGGCCGAGACGGCTGTCGCGGAAAGATCGCCGACACCGAAACAGACGCCGCAGCACCTGCTGACCGCCCAGGAGGAACGAGTCGCCGTCCTTGCCGCCACTGGCCGCTCCAACGCCAACATCGCGAGCATCCTGTCGGTGAGCGTGCGAACCGTGGAGCTGCGGCTGACCGGGATCTACCGCAAGCTCGCCATCACCAGCCGTAACGAGCTCGCCTCGCGACTGGCCCCGATCCCGGCGACGCGGAACGTGGGTGACTGATTCCATGCTGCTGGAACGCGGAAAGGAGTTGGCGCGGGCGGAACAGGCGCTCCGCCTTGCCGTGGCGGGTGACGGATCCATGATGGCGATCATCGGTTCGCCCGGCGTCGGCAAGTCGGCGCTGCTGCGCTCCGTCGCCGACGCGGCCGCCCCGCACGCGCGGGTCCTACGCGCCAGCGGCACGCTCGTCGAACAGGACTTCACCTTCGGCATCGCCCAGCAGTTGTTCGAGCCGCTCGTGGCCGGCGCGCCGGAGGCCCTCTGGGCAGCCTGCTTCGGGGGCGCGGCGGGCATGGTGCGGGAGATGTTCTTCGGCGGGTCGTGGTCCGCCGGCTCCTACCGCTCGCTCGGGCAGGAGGCGATCCTGCAGGGTCTGAACTCGCTCCTGGTCAATCTGAGCAAGGACCAAGCCCTGCTGATCATGGTCGACGACCTCCAGTGGGCGGACCCGCCGTCCCTGCGCTGGCTGGCCTACCTCGCCAAACGTCTGGGCGGCGCGCGGGTTCTGGTCGCCGGAGCGTGGTCGGAGGAATGCGCGGCCTCCGACCAGATGCTGCTCAGGGACATCGCCGCCTCGGCGGCGCGCACGCTGTACCCGATGCCGCTGTCCACCGGGGGAGTGCGCCAGTTGATCGGCGAGGAGCTCGGGGAGCCGTGCGACCCCGACTTCGCCCGAGCCTGTCACCAGGTGTCCGGTGGCAATCCCGCGTTACTGGTCGCGATGCTTCGCGGGTTGCGCACGGCCGGCGTCCACCCGGTCGCGTCGCAGGCCGGCGAGCTGCCCGCCGCCGGCCAGCCCTACCTGCACGACCGGCGCATGTTCTGCCTCAGCATCCAGCCCGAGATCGTCCGGGATCTCGCCCAGGCGATGGTGGTGTTCGGCGACCTGGCCGAGCCGGAGCTCATCAGCGAGCTCGCCGGCCTGGACAGCATCGACTACAAGTCC
The DNA here is from genome assembly GCF_018476525.1 of Acrocarpospora catenulata. Classification (GTDB taxonomy): domain Bacteria; phylum Actinomycetota; class Actinomycetes; order Streptosporangiales; family Streptosporangiaceae; genus Acrocarpospora; species Acrocarpospora catenulata. The sequence goes on along the minus strand of NZ_JAHCST010000007.1, from coordinate 85,773 downwards.
GCGATGCAGACCCTGGATCGCCTCGGCCTGCTCGCTCCCGGTGACTCCCCGCAGTTCGTCCACCAGAGCGTGCGGCACGGCATCGAATCGGCGATGAGCGTCAACACGCGAACCCTGATGCACCGCCGGGCGGCGGCCCTGCTGCACAACGCCGGGCACCCGGCCGAGCAGGTCGCCGACCAGCTCCTGCTGGTCACCTCCGGGTACGAGCCGTGGGAGATCGACACGCTGCGCGCGGCCGCCGGTACCGCGCTCGAACGCGGCTGCGCGCGGGAGGCGGTCCGTTATCTCCGGCACGCGCTGCTGCACAGCCCGCCCGACAGCGAGATCCGGGGCCGGCGCCTGGTCGACCTGGCCGCCGCCGAGCGGGGATTCGACCTCGCGTCCTCGGTCACCCACATCGCGCAGGCCGTGCCGATGCTCACCTCGGCGACGGAACGCGCGGCGGCGGCGCTGTGGATCCCGCCCGCGCTCGGCGCGGTCAACCCGTCGCTGGACGCGCTCGTCCAGGACACGGCCGGCCGGCTCCACGACTTCGGATCGGCGTACGCCCGGGGCGATCTCGGCCTGCGGCTGGAAGCCCGTACCCGCTACCTCCGCCTCCAGGACCCCGCGCAGCTCGGCGCGGCGGCCGACCGGTTGCGGGGGTTCGGCGCGGATGTGCCGGTCTCCACCGGTGCGGGGCGCGAACTGCTGGCCGTGCTCGCGTACGCGGCGGCCGTGACCGGCGGGGTCACGGCCGGTGAGATCTCCGCCCTGGTCACCCGGATCCTGGAGCGCGAGCCGCCGCGCGCCGGGCACGCCTACACCGCCTTCCCCCTGCTGGTCCCGGCCCTTGTCCTCGCCGACGCGGCGGCACCGGTGGCCCAGTGGCTGGACGCGGTGCGGGACCAGGCTCAGTGCCAGGCACTCGATGGAGTCACCGCGCTGGTCAACGCGGAGCGGAGCGCGGTCCTGCGCGCGTCAGGACAGCCGGCCCAGGCGAAGACCGCCGCGCTGAGCGTGCTCGACAACGCCGACCCGGCCTGGCCGGAGGCGACGACGCTGTCCCTCTGGACGCTCGCCATGGTCGCGCTCGAGACACGGGACGTCGAGCTGGGCGAGCGAGTGATCCTGACGAGTCCGGAGAGCGGCGACCTGCGCGTGCTCGTCGCGCACCGCATGGTGCGGGGGATGCTGGACGCGGTGCGCGGTGATCTGCCTGCCGCGCTGGACAGGTTCCTCGACAGTGGCAAGCAGCTGTCGCGCTGCGGATGGACGAACACGGCGCTGTACCCCTGGCGGGTGTGGGCCGCGGCGGTGAGTCACCGGCTCGGGTACACGCGGGTCGCGGCCGAGTTGGCCGACGAGGAGCATGCCTTGGCCCGGGCCTGGGGCGCACCCGCCACATACGGCCGCGCGCTGCGGCTGCGCGGCATGATCACCCCCGGTGCGGAGGGGATCGATCTCCTTCGCCGGGCCGTCGACACGCTTCGCGGTTCGGAGGATCGGATCGAACTGTCCCGAACGCTCACGCTCCTCGGCAGAAGGCTTGCCGAAACCGGTTCCGGCAGCGCGGAGGAGTTCATCTCCGAGGGCAGGCGGGTCGCCCAGGAACGGGGCGTTTCCTGGGCCGAGGGCGATGAGGACTCGGAACTGAACGGCCCGGCGCTGCGACTGGGCGCGCCGGAACGCGGTGATCTCACCAGGACCGAGGAAACGGTCGTCGCCTTCGTGCTGCAGGGTTGGACGAACCAGCAGATCGCCGATTCTCTCGGCGTGACCCGCCGCGCCGTCGAAAAAAGTCTGACGAGCACCTATCGCAAGCTCGGGGTGAGTGGCCGGGCGGCGCTCATCGAAGAGTTGAGCGCGCGGAACACCGGCGAATAGGCCGCGCAAAGGTCGCGCGCCTTTATCTTTTTTGCCGCGGCGGGGCTGCCGCGGAACCGCCCCGGTGCTGACGGGCGTCGCCGTTCGCCGACGCGATACTTCATTTCTTAATGCCTGCCGGCCTGCTCCGGCTTCGCTTCTTCGTGGTGCGGACGCGAACCCTCATGACCAGCGGGAGTTCGGTACCGAACACGACCGAACGACCGAACCGCAAGCTCCGAACCTACCGTCCTGCATACCACAGTCTTTTACCGTTTATGCCGCATCTGCGTTGACTTGGTTTCGGGTGGGTTAATATCATGCTAATAGATCATTCGATCGTTGCTCCGAAGCTTAACAGAGCATCGTCTGTCACCAGAGGAGAGTGGTCATCAGATGAGCATTGATATCGGAGCCGCCCTCATTGATGAGGAACCGGGTTTCCTCCCGGTTGGTCAAGAAGTCAATGACAGTCTAGGCCAGTATCGTTCATTCCTCGACCAGCCCGGGATATGCGTGGCGAGTCTCGACCACGCGACCAGAGTAATCGAGGCCAATCTCGAATTCACTCGGCAGTTCGGGCGTTCCCTGGCGGACATCCGCGGACGGGCGTTCTGCGAACTGCTGCATCCGAGCGTCCGCGACAAGATGGGGCAGCAGTTCACCCGTCTGACAGATCACCACCGCGCCCGATTCGAAGAGCGCGTACTCGCCGTACGGCCGGACCACACGGTGCTTGGCGGTGAGCTGACCGGCCTCGCGCTGCACGGAGAGGCCGGCTACGTCGAGAGTGTCATGGTGCTGGTGCGGCCCGACCGGGAGCAGCGGGACGACCTGCTGATCGGCCGGAAGAAGCTGCTGAGCAACATGGAAGCACGCGTCATCGAAGGGGTGGCGGCGGGAGTGTCGACCGTGCAGCTCGCGTCGATGCTCTACCTCAGCCGCGGCGGTGTGGAATACCACGTGACGACGCTGCTGCGGAAGTTGAAGGCCAGCAACCGCCCGGCCCTGGTCTCCAAGGCCTACTCCATGGGCATTTTCCGGCTCGGCTCCTGGCCGCCCCGGGTGCTGCCCGAGTTCGTGAAATAGGTCCAGGCGGCCAGGCCATAGATCCGATGGCTTGATCGGATCTCCTCGCGGTATTCATCATTCTGGTGCGGCGATTCCGGCGGCACCCGACCGGATGGATCGGGCCGATTTCCATGGGGAAAGGCGCCGATCCCGATCACATTCTCTCCATCGGCCTGCCATGTTAGGGAGGTGTCATCGTGACCAGTACAAGAATCGTGCTCGACGGTGGACCGGAGTTCAAATACGGCCACGTTCGACCGTCGGACGATGGTTACGAGAAGGTGAAGATTCTCCTCGGCTCGGGGTATGAGCACTTCGTGCACAACGGCGAGTTCGTGGAGATCGACGGGGAGAATCTCCCGGTGTTCCAGTGGTCCCAGCGGACCAAAATAGCCGAGTAGGCGTGGTCGGTTCCCGAAACGAGCGGGAGCCAATGTGGTCATATCATCGGCGGTCCGATCCCGGGTGGTCGTGACGGGTGGTTCTCCTGGCAGGGCTCCCCATTCCGGGGGGCGTGGTTCTCGTGAGGTGTGGTCATGGCAAGGGGCAAGGTAATCAGCTTCGACGAATTCCGCGGTTTCGGTTTCATCGCCCCGGACGAAGGCGGTGAAGACGTTTTCATGCACGTCAACGACCTGGACAGCGACAAGCGTCTCATCTCGGTCGACGCGCAGGTTGAATTCATGGTCGAGAGCGGTGGAAAAGGTCTGAAGGCCTCACATGTCCGCGTCCTGGACCGGCCCAGCGCACCGAAAGTCACCCTGGTCCCGCCCCCGCTGCCGAGCCCCACACCGAAACTCACACCGGCGCCGACGCCCACACCGACACCTGCGACGATCGCGGCGATGGTGTCACCAGGACCGGTCGTCGCCACCCCCGATCGTCAGGCGAACGACGCCGGTTTCTGCGACGTGCTGTCCGTCAAGGAGTTCACGCGCGAAATCACGGAAGCCGTGCTCGCGGCCGTACCGACGATGACCGCGCAGCAGATTCTGGGCGTCCGCGAATGTCTCGTCGGCCTCGCGCAGACACACAGCTGGGTCGACGGGTAGCCGTCACGGCTTCCCGCCGGCTCCGGGCGAAAGGAAAGTGCATGTCCAGGCGCGCGCTGATCACCGGTATCACCGGTCAGGACGGCTCCTATCTGGCTGAGCATCTGCTGTCCCTGGGATACCAGGTCTGGGGACTGATCAGAGGGCAGGCCAACCCCCGCAAGTCCCGCATCAGCCGCCTCGTCAGCGATGTGTCGTTCGTCAACGGCGACCTGCTGGACCAGGGGAGCCTGGTCGCGGCGGTGGACAAGGTGCAGCCCGACGAGGTGTACAACCTCGCGGCCATCTCCTTCGTCCCCATGTCGTGGCAGCAGGCCGAGTTGACCACCGACGTCAACGGCATGGGCGTGCTCCGGACGCTGGAGGCGATCCGCCTGGTGTGCGGGCTGGACAAGTCCCGCAGCAGCACCGGTCAGATCCGCTTCTACCAGGCGTCGTCTTCGGAGATGTTCGGCAAGGTCGTGGAGAGTCCGCAACACGAGATGACGAACTTCCACCCGCGTAGCCCCTACGGGGTGGCGAAGACCTACGGCCATTTCATCACCCGCAACTACCGTGAGTCGTTCAACATGTACGGCGTCTCCGGCATTCTGTTCAACCACGAGTCGCCCCGCCGCGGCGCGGAATTCGTGACGCGGAAGATTTCGCTGGCCGTCGCCCAGATCAAACTCGGCTTCCAGGACAAGCTGTACCTCGGAAACCTCGATGCGGTCCGTGACTGGGGATTCGCCGGTGACTATGTCCGCGCGATGCACCTCATGCTGCAGCAGGACGAGCCGACCGACTACGTCGTGGGCACCGGTCGCACGCACTCGGTGTACGACGCCGTACGGATGGCTTTCGAGTACGTCGGGCTGAACTGGCGGGACCACGTCGTCATCGACCCGGGGCTCGTACGTCCCGCCGAGGTGGAGACCCTCTGCGCCGACCCCAGCCGGGCCAGGGACGAACTCGGCTGGGAGCCGACCGTCTCCTTCGAGCAGCTCATCCACATGATGGTGGAGGCCGATCTCCTGAACGTCTCGCGTGAGCGGGAGTTGGGAGATCTCATCCTCGCCTCGAGCTGGTGAGCCGAGATGAGTGAACCGAGATGAGTGACGCGGCAGGAGCCCCGCTGGGAGTGCTGGGCGCAGGCGTGATGGGCACCGGGATCACGGCCCTGGCGATCGGCCACGGCATACCCGTGGTGCTCGTCGACGTGTCGGAGGACAGGCTCGACGCCGCCCGGCGTCGCGTCGACGCCCAGCTCCGGCACGCGCGGCTGATGGGCGCGGTGCCGGCGCAGGGCCCGGCCGCTCTGACGACGACCGTGGAACTCCCGGCCGTCGCCAGGGCCACCGCGGTCGTCGAGGCGGTCACCGAGGACACCGAGATCAAGGCGAAGGTGCTGGGAGAGGCGTCGAGCCTGGTCGCGGCCGGCACCCCGATCGTCTCCAACACCTCGGGCATCCCGATAGGGGAGCTGGAGAGGTTCGTCAGCCGCCCCGACGAACTGGTCGGCATCCATTTCATGAATCCGGCCTACCTGATCACGATGGTGGAGGTGATCAGGAGCGCGCGGACCAGCGACGAGACCATGGCCGCGGTCACCGGGCTGCTGGCGCGGATGGGACGCCGCGGGATCGTCGTCCGGGACGCCCCGGGGTTCGTCACGAGCAGGCTGCTCCACCCCATGATCAACGAGGCCGCACGGATAGTCGAGGCCGGCGTGGCCACCGCCGAGTCGGTCGACGACCTCATGCGAGGCTGCCTCGGGCATCCCACCGGGCCACTGCGCACGGCCGACCTCATCGGACTGGACAACCTGGTCGACGCGCTGTCGACCCTGTGGGAGCGAACGGGCGAAACGAGCCACCAGCCCTGCGAACTGCTGCGGGAGAAGGTGGCCGCAGGACACCTCGGACGCAAGTCCGGCAAGGGTTTCTACGATTACGAGAAGGTGCTGTCGTGACCACGGGATCAGAAGAGACGATCCAGCAGCGGATCCGGGAGTTCCTCGAAGAGCGGATCAAGACCAACATCGTCGTCGACAAGGATCTGTTCGCCTCCGGGCTCGTCAACTCCATGTTCGCCATGGAGCTGGTCGTCCACCTGGAGCAGGAGTTCGGCGTCGCCATCGTCGGGGAGGACCTGAAGCTCGACAACTTCCGCACCGTCGAGCGGATGACCTCGCTGGTGTGCCGGCTGCGTGACGCGCCGGTGACCGACCATGCCTGACTGGCGCGCCGACGCCGAAGAACGGGTCACGCGGCTGGTCGGCGACCAGGCCGCGGCCTGGGACCTGGCAGGCGTCCTCCCCGTGGAGACGCTCAGAACCCTCGGCAAGCAGGGTCTGCTCTGCGCCGAGGTGCCGGTCGAACACGGCGGCATCGGCGCGGGCAGCCTGGACAACGGCGCCTTCACCGCCCATGTGGGCAGCCTCTGCAGTTCGCTGCGGAGCGTGATGACGTCACAGGGAATGGCGGCGTGGACGATCCAGCGGCTCGGCGACGCCCGCCAGCGGCAGGAGTACCTGCCCAGGCTGACCGGCGGCGAGCTGGCCGCGGTCGCGTTCAGCGAGCCCGATGCCGGCAGTGACGTGACCGCGATGGCGACCGAGATCCGCTCCGACGGCGACACGGTGGTGGTCGAAGGACGCAAGTCGTGGATCACGGTGGCCCGCTACGCCGACCTGATCGCCGTCTTCGGACGGTACGGGGACGGCGGCGGCGTCGTCCTGGTGCCCGCCGGCGCACCGGGGGTCACCATACGGCCGGTGCCCAACCCGAGCGGCTGCCGAGCCGCCGGGCACGCCGAGGTCGTCCTCGACGCGGTACGGCTGCCCGCGAGCGCCGTGCTGGGCGGCGGCGGGCAGTCGCTCCCGCTGCTGGTCACCACGGCTCTGGCGTACGGCCGGATCTCGGTCGCCTGGGGTTGTGCCGGGATCCTGCGTGCGTGCCTTTCCGCCGCGGGCGCGCACGCGGGCGGCCGCCGGCAGTTCGGCCGGCCGCTGGCCGAGCACCAGCTCGTGGCCCGGCACCTGGCCGAGCTCGTGGCGGCGGAACAGGTGGCGACGCGGGTCTGCGAGCACGCGAGCCGGTGCTGGGACGCGAGATCGCCGGAGATGGTGATCGCCACGGTCCTGGCCAAGTACGTCAGCTCGACCGAGGCCGCACGCGGTGCGGCGGCGGCCGTGCAGGTGCTGGCCTCGGCGGGGGCGCAGGACGGCCACGTCGTGGCGCGGGCCTACCGGGACGCCAAGCTCATGGAGCTCATCGAGGGCAGCACCGAGATCTGTCAGATCATTCTCGCCCAGCACGCTGTCGCCCAGGCGATCTGAAGCAGACGACCTGAAGGAGACGAGGAGAAACACGTGGCCGACACGACCGTGACGGTGAAATGCCTGGTATGGGATCTGGACAACACGCTGTGGCAGGGCACGTTGCTGGAGGACGGCGAGGTACGCCTATACCCCGGCGTACGCGAGCTCATCCAGCTCCTGGATTCCCGCGGCATCCTGCAGTCCATCGCGAGCAAGAACGACCACGACCATGCCTGGGCGAAGCTTGAGGAGCTGGGCGTCGCGGAGTATTTCGTGCTGCCGCACATCGGCTGGTCGCCCAAGTCCGGCTCGATCCGGAGCATCGCCGAGGAACTACGGTTCGCCCACGGCACGATGGCGTTCGTGGACGACCAGGCCGCCGAGCAGGCCGAGGTGGCATTCCACCTTCCCGCCGTACGGTGCTACTCCGCCGACGAGGTCGCCGGGCTGGCCGAGCTGCCGGAGTTCAACCCGGAAACGGTGACCCAGGATGCCCGGCGCCGCAGAGAGATGTACCAGGCCGGTTTCCGGCGGGAGGCCGCGCAGGCCGACTTCACCGGTCCGGACGAAGAGTTCATCCGCTCCCTCGACCTGGAGATGCGCATCGAGCACGCGACCGTGGAGCACCTCGACCGCGTCGAGGAGCTGACCCTGCGCACCAGCCAGATGAACGCGACCGGCGTGCACTATTCGCGGGAGACGCTGGCCGGGCTGCTCGACGATCACAGGAACCGAGTCCTGGTCACCTCGATGAGCGACCGGTTCGGGCCGCACGGCGCGGTCGGGGTCGTGCTGGTGGAGACGGGGGCCGACGTGTGGCACCTGAAGCTGCTGGCCACCTCCTGCCGGGTCGTGTCCTTCGGCGCGGGCTCGGTGATCCTGCGCTGGCTGACCGATCAGGCCGCGCAGGCCGGCGCGCACCTGGTGGCCGACTTCCGCAGGACCGAGCGCAACCGGATGATGGAGATCGCCTACCGGTTCAGCGGGTTCACTGGCGAGACCTGCCCGTGTCTGGCGAGCCTGCCCGCCGATGACGTCAGCGGCCTGCAACGGCTGCATCTCGTCCCCGTGCCGCAGGCCCCGCCCACCACGATGAACCTCATCGCGCCGAACCTCACGTCAGTGCCGGGGAACCGGCTCTCCGACGTGCTCAGGCCCTAGAAGGCCCTGGAGTTCCGCCCTCTTACGCACCAAGGTGATGCCGTCCGCCATCGGCAGCAGCGAGACGTCCACCCGGCGGTCCTCCAGCAGCAGGGCGTTGAACGCGCGAATCGCCTCGGTGTCCGCGTCCTGCGCCGCCGGGTCGGCGACCTTGCCGAAGAACAGCGTGTTGTCCACCACGATCAGGCCGTTCTCCCGCACCAGCGCGAGAGCGGCCTCGTAGTACTTGGGGTAGCCGGGCTTGTCGGCGTCGATGAACACGAAGTCGACCGAGCCCGGCCCCTCCTCGTACAACAGCGTGGCAAGGGTGTCCGACGCGTCGCCGATCCGCGAGTCGATCCGGTCGAGCACTCCGGCCCTGCGCCAGTAGGGCACTCCGACGCGGGGCCACCGCTCGGTGATGTCGCAGGTGATGACGCGGCCTCCGGGGGCGACCGCGCGGGCCAGGCAGAGCGTGCTGTAGCCCGTGAAGGTGCCCACCTCCAGCACGGTGCGGGCAGAGGTGAGCCGGACGAGCAGCTCCAGGAGTTGCCCCTCCTCGGCCATGATCTGCATCGCCTTCCCCGCGGGCAGGGCGGCGGTCTCCTCGCGCAGGGCGCGCAGGATCTCGTCCTCCCGTAGCGACACCGTACGAACGTAGTCAGACAGTTCTGCTGTGATGTTGAGCTGACCGGCCATTGCGCGAGCGTATGGTCCGCGCGCTGGTCTTTTCCCCAGACTCCCCGGCCGTGTGGTTCTAGTGATTTTCAGGGAGCCCGGGTTTGAGACTGGGCTCCGCGATCCGGCCGTCGAAAAAGGGTTGAGCTGAAATGGACAATGAGGCGAAACTCCGGGAATACCTCAAGCGGGCGACGGCCGACCTCCGGCGCACCCGGCAACGCGTCCACGACCTCGAAGAACAGAACCTGCAGCCGATCGCGATCGTTGGTATGAGCTGCCGGTACCCCGGAGGCGTGTCCTCGCCGGAGGACCTGTGGCGGCTGCTCGCCGAGGGCGGTGACCCGATATCCGAGCCGCCCGCCGATCGCGGCTGGGACCTCGACCGGCTCCGGGATCAGCACGGCGACGCCGTGCCGGGGTCGTTGTCCGGTGGTTTCCTCCATGACGCGGCGGACTTCGACGCCGGCTTCTTCGGCATCTCGCCGCGCGAGGCGCTGGGCATGGATCCGCAGCAGCGGCTGCTGCTCGAAGCGTCATGGGAGGCCGTCGAGGGGGCCGGAATCGACCCGATCGCGCTACGAGGCAGTCTGACCGGGGTGTTCGTCGGGGCGATGTCGTCCGACTACCGCGAGAGCCTGCCGCGCGACATCGACGCCTTCGGGCTCACCGGTACGGCCAACAGCGTGTTGTCCGGCCGGGTTTCGTACACGCTCGGCCTGGTCGGCCCGGCCGTGACGGTGGACACGGCCTGCTCGTCGTCCCTGGTCGCGTTGCACTGGGCCGTTCAGTCGCTGCGTACGGGCGAGTGCACCCTGGCGCTCGTCGGCGGGGTGACCGTCATGACGAGTCCCAGCACCTTCGTCGAGTTCAACCGCCAGGGCGGCCTCTCGCCCGATGGGCGATGCAAGGCGTTCGGCGACGGCGCCGACGGCACGGGCTGGTCCGAGGGCGTGGGCATGCTGGTGCTGGAGCGCCTGTCGGACGCACAGCGCAACGGGCACAAGGTGCTCGCGGTGGTGCGCGGGTCGGCCGTGAACCAGGACGGGGCGTCCAACGGTCTGACCGCGCCGAACGGGCCGTCGCAGCAACGGGTGATTCGCGACGCCCTGGCCAACGGGCGGCTGTCGACGGCGGACATCGACGTGGTGGAGGCGCACGGGACGGGCACGACGCTGGGCGACCCGATCGAAGCCGAGGCGTTGATCTCCACGTTCGGTACGGACCGTGATCGTCCGTTGTTGCTGGGGTCGATCAAGTCGAACATCGGTCACACGCAGGCGGCCGCCGGTGTGGCGGGGATCATCAAGATGGTCCTGGCGATGCGGCATGGGGTGCTCCCCAGGACGTTGCACGCGGACGCGCCGTCGTCACGGGTGGACTGGGCCTCAGGTGTGCTCGAACTGCTGACCCGGCAACGGGACTGGCCGGAGACCGGCCGTCCGCGCCGGGCGGGTGTGTCCTCGTTCGGAGTCAGCGGCACCAACGCGCACGTGGTGGTGGAGGAGGCGCCGCAGGCTGAGGTGGCGGCGCCCACGGCGGATATGCGTGTGCTGCCGGTGCTGGTGTCGGGTCGGACGGGGGAAGCGCTGTCCGCTCAGGCGGCCCGGCTGCTGGCGTACCTGGACGGTGCGCCCGAGATGTCTCTCGTCGATGTGGCCTTTTCGCTGGCGACGACGCGGTCGGCCTTCGAGCATCGGGCGGCCGTTGTGGCCGCCGATCGTGCCGGGTTGCGCGCGGGTCTGACGGCGCTGGCGGATGGCGGTGCCGCCGCCGGAGTGATCAAGGGCCATGGCAGGCAGGCCAAGCTCGCGATGTTGTTCACCGGCCAGGGGAGCCAGCGGGCGGGGATGGGCCGGGAGTTGTACGACCGGTTCCCGGTGTTCGCGCAGGCACTGGATGAGGTGATCGCCGAGCTGGATCCGCTGCTCGATGGGTCGCTGCGTGAGGTTTTGTTCGACGACCAAACTGGGCTGTTGGATCAGACCGGGTGGGCGCAGCCGGCGCTGTTCGCGCTGGAGATGGCGTTGTTCCGGCTGGTGTTCTCGTGGGGTGTGCGGCCGGATGTGCTGGCCGGGCATTCGATCGGGGAGATCACGGCGGCGCATGTGGCCGGGGTGTTGTCGCTTCGGGATGCGTGTGCGTTGGTGGCGGCCCGGGCGCGGTTGATGCAGGCGTTGCCGTCCGGCGGGGCGATGGTGGCGGTGCAGGCGTCCGAGGATGCGGTCGCCGGCCTGCTGGCCGGGCGCGAAGACCAGGTGTCGGTCGCGGCGGTGAACGGTCCTGCCTCGCTGGTGCTCTCCGGTGTCGAGGAGGCGGTGCTTGAGGTGGCCGCCGCGCTGGAATCCCAGGGGATCAGGACGCGGCGGCTGCGGGTGTCGCACGCGTTCCATTCGCCGTTGATGGACCCGATGCTGGCGGACTTCCGCGCCCTGGCCGGGACGCTCACCTACAACCCGCCGCGAATCCCGATCGTGTCCACCCTGACCGGAGACCAGGCCACGGCCGAGCAGTTGTGCTCGCCGGATTACTGGGTGGACCAGGTGCGTGGCACGGTCCGCTTCGACGACGGCGTCCGCACGCTGCACGCGCAGGGTGTGCGGGCCTATCTGGAGCTCGGCCCCGACGCGGTCCTGAGCACCATGGCCGCCGACGCCGACCCGGATGCGGTGGCGGCGTCGGTGCTCCGCAGGGACCGCGACGAGGAGCTCGCGGTCATGTCGGCCCTGGCCGCCCTGCATGTGCGTGGGGTGGCGGTGGACTGGCAGGCGGTGATTTCGGGCGGGCTCCGGGTCGACCTGCCGACGTATGCCTTCCAGCGGCAGCGGTACTGGGCGAGCCCCACCGGGGCCGGGGATGCCCGCGGGCTTGGCCTGACAGCCGCCCGGCATCCCCTGCTGGGGGCCTCTGTGGGGTTGGCGGACTCCGATGAGGCGCTGCTGACCGGAAGGTTGTCACTGGGGTCGCATTCGTGGCTGGCCGACCACGCGGTGGGCGGGACGGTGGTGTTCCCCGGCACCGGATTCCTGGAGCTGGCCATGCGGGCGGGTGACCAGGTCGGCTGCGATCTGGTGCAGGAGCTGACCTTGACCGCGCCGCTGGTGCTGGGTGAGCGGGACGCGGTCGCGGTTCAGGTGCGGGTGGGGCCCGCGGACGGGCAGGGCCGACGTGACCTGAGCATTCACGCCAGGCAGGACGAGGGCGACGATCACGACGGCTGGGTACGGCACGCGGTTGGCGTGCTGGCCAGTACCGCTCAAGAGGAGCCCGGCATCGCGGACATGGCGGTGTGGCCGCCCCCGGGGGCGTCGGCGATCGACGTCGAGGGGGCCTACGAGCGGCTGGCCGAGAGCGGGTTCCATTACGGACCGGTGTTCCAGGGCTTGCGGGCGGCCTGGCGGGGTGCGAGCGGTGAGGTGTTCGCCGAGGTCGCCCTGGACGAGCAGGCGGCGTCGAACGCGGGCCTGTTCGGGGTCCATCCGGCGCTGCTGGACGCGGCGTTGCACGCCATGTCGTTCGCCGGGCTGGCGGACGCGCAGCCTGCCCGGTTGCCGTTCTCCTGGGGCGGAGTGTGCCTGCACGCGGCCGGCGCGTCGGTGCTGCGCGTGCGGCTGGCCAAGGCGGGCGACGACGCGGTCTCGGTGAGCGCGGTGGACGCCGCCGGGGAGCCGGTGCTGTCGGCGAGGTCACTGGTGCTGCGCCCGTTCTCAGCCGATGACCTGCCCGACGGGAGTGGGCGGGACCCGCTGTTCGCCCTGGAGTGGACGGTGTCGCCGCAGCGTGCCGACGCCGAGACCGGCGCGGTGGTGGTGCTGGGCGTGGGAGCTTTGGGCACGCTCGCGGCCTGGCGGCCCGGCGGGGATCTCGTGCGGATTCACACAGACCTGGCGTCGCTGGTGGAGGCGGGTCCGCTCCCGGGCGCGGTGCTGACCGAGGTGGTCTCGGATCCGGCGTCCGGGGTGGTGGAGTCGGCGCACGAGTTGGGCGCCCACGTCCTGAATCTGCTGCAGAGGTGGCTGGCCGATGAGCGATGCGGCGACTCCCGCCTGGTGATGCTCACCCGGGGTGCGGTGGTGGCGCGCGAAGAGGACTCGCTCACCGACCTGGCGGCTGCGACGGTGTGGGGTCTGGTCCGTGCCGCGCAGTCGGAGAATCCCGGCCGCTTCGTGCTGGTAGACGTGGACGAGGCGTCCGCGATGTCGGCGTTGCCCGGGGTCCTGGCCGGGACGGTGGCCGGGGTGCTGGCGTCGGGGGAACCGCAGGTGGCGATACGCCACGGCGAGGTGCGGGTGCCCCGCCTGACGCGGGTGACGGCCGACGATGCCCAGGACGGCGGTGGCTGGGACCCGGAAGGGACGGTGTTGATCACCGGCGGCACCGGTGGCCTGGGGGCGTTGTTCGCGCGGCATCTGGTGGCCGAGCGCGGGGTACGGCATCTGCTGCTGGCCGGCCGCCGGGGCCTGGACGCACCCGGCGCGGCCGAGTTGCGGGCCGACCTGATCGCCCAGGGCGCCGACGTCACGATCGCCGCCTGCGACGTGGCCGACCGCGACCAGGCGGCGGCGCTGCTGGCGCGGGTGGACCCCGAGCACCCGCTGACCGGGATCATCCACACTGCCGGTGTGCTGGACGACGGGACGATCCCGTCGTTGTCTCCGGAGCGTCTGGACGCGGTGCTGCGGCCCAAGGTGGACGCGGCCTGGCACCTGCACGAGCTCACCCGCGATCTGGACCTGGCCGCGTTCGTGCTGTTCTCGTCGGTGGCCGGCACCATGGGAGCTTCCGGCCAGGGCAACTACGCGGCGGCCAACGCGTTCCTCGACGCGCTGACCCAGCACCGGCGGGCCGAGGGACTGCCCGCGCTGTCGCTCGCGTGGGGTCCCTGGGCCCAGGACACCGGGATGACCGGCGCACTGGACGACGTCCACGCACGGCGGATGACCCGCGCCGGGGTGTCCGCGCTCACTCCGGAAGAGGGCGTCGCGCTGTTCGACGCGGCCCTCCGCGCAGGGGAGCCGGTCGTGGCCCCGGTCCGGATCGACCTGGCCGCGCTGCGGACCCAGGGCGAGGTGCCGCACCTGCTCCGCGGGCTGGTACGAGCACCACGCCGGTCGGCGGCGTCGGTGTCCGGCAGCGCACTGGTCCGCCGCCTGGCGGGAATGGAGCGCGCCGATCGGGTCAGGGTCCTGGTGGACCTGGTACGGGCCGAGGTGGCGCTGGTGCTGGGGCACACCTCGCCGGGCCTGGTGGACATCCGGCGGGAGTTCCGCGAACTGGGCTTCGACAGCCTCACCGCGGTCGAACTGCGCAACCGGCTGAGCACGACGACCGGGTTGCGCCTGCCGGCCACCCTGGTGTTCGACCATCCCACGCCCGCCGTACTGGCGGAGTTCCTGCTGGACGAGGTGCTGGGCGAGCAGCACGACGTGGCCGTGCCCGCCGCCGTCACGCCGGTCGCCGACGACCCGATCGTGATCGTCGGGATGAGCTGCCGCTACCCGGGCGGCGTCGCCTCGCCGGAGGACCTGTGGCGGCTGGTGGCCGAGGGTCGTGACGCGATCACGGAATTCCCGGCCAATCGTGGCTGGGACCTGGCCGGGCTCTACCATCCGGACGCCGACCACCCGGGCGGCTCGTACACCAGACAGGGCGGTTTCCTGCACGACGCGGCGGAGTTCGACGCGGACTTCTTCGGGATGAGCCCGCGGGAGGCCATGGCGACGGACCCGCAGCAGCGACTGCTGCTGGAGACCTCGTGGGAAGCGGTCGAGCGGGCCGGAATCGACCCGGTCACGCTGCGGGGCAGCCGGACGGGCGTGTTCGCCGGGGTGATGTACACCGACTACAGCGGCATGCTCGGCGCGGAGGAGTTCGAGGGCTACCGGGGCACCGGAACCGCCGCGAGCGTCGTCTCCGGACGGGTGTCCTACACCCT
The DNA here is from genome assembly GCF_018476525.1 of Acrocarpospora catenulata. GTDB lineage: Bacteria > Actinomycetota > Actinomycetes > Streptosporangiales > Streptosporangiaceae > Acrocarpospora > Acrocarpospora catenulata. Next base: position 70,748 of record NZ_JAHCST010000007.1, on the reverse strand, counting down.
GGGCCTGGAGGGCCCGGCCGTGACGGTCGACACCGCCTGCTCGTCCTCGCTGGTCGCGGTGCATCTGGCGACGCAGGCGCTGCTCTCGGGTGAATGTACGCTCGCGCTGGCCGGCGGTGTGACCGTGATGGCCACGCCCGGGGCGTTCGTGGAGTTCTCCCGGCAGCGGGGGCTGTCCCCGGACGGGCGGTGCAAATCGTTCGCGGACCGCGCGGACGGGGTGAGCTGGGCCGAAGGCGTCGGGGTGCTGGTGCTGGAGCGCCTGTCGGACGCCCGGCGCAACGGTCACCAGGTGCTCGCCGTGGTGCGCGGATCGGCGATCAACCAGGACGGCGCCTCCAACGGGCTGACCGCGCCGAACGGCCCCTCCCAGCGGCGGGTGATCCGCCAGGCCCTGGCCGGAGCGCGGCTTTCCCCGTCCGAGGTGGACGTGGTGGAGGGGCACGGGACCGGGACCACCCTGGGGGATCCGATCGAGGCGCAGGCGCTGCTGGCCACCTACGGCCGGGACCGGCCGGAAGGGCCGCTGCTGCTCGGGTCGATCAAGTCGAACATCGGCCACACGCAGGCGGCGGCGGGTGTCGCGGGCGTGATCAAGATGATCATGGCCATGCGGTACGGCATCGTGCCCAAGACCCTGCACGTTGACACGCCGTCCACGCACGTGGACTGGTCCTCGGGCGCGGTGGAACTGCTGACCCAGGCGCGGGAGTGGCCGGAGACCGGGCACCCCCGCCGGGCCGCCGTGTCGTCGTTCGGCTTCAGCGGCACTAACGCCCACCTGATCATCGAGCAGGACACCGAGCAGGACACCGTCGAGCGGACGCCGCCGATGGCGGGCCTGCCGCTGCCGGTCTCGGGCAGGACCGAGCAGGCGGTCCGGGAGCAGGCCGCGCGGCTGCTGGCCCACCTGGAAGACCGTCCCGAGGCGGATCTGGCCGACGTGGCGTTCTCGCTGGCGACCACCCGTTCCCCGTTCGAGCACCGGGCCGCGGTGCCGGCCGAGGACCGTGCCGGGGTATTGGCCGGGTTGCGGGCACTGGCCACCGGCCAGACGGCACCGGGAGTCGTACGCGGCCGGGCCAAGGACGACCAGAAGACGGCGTTCCTCTTCACCGGCCAGGGCGCTCAGCGAGTGGGCATGGGCCTGGAGACCTACGAGCGGTTCCCGGTGTTCGCCGAGGCCCTAGACGGTGTGCTCGCGGCGCTGGACCCCCATCTGGACCGTCCGCTGCGGGAGGCGTTGTTCTCCGACGCCGAGCTGCTCGACCGTACGGCGTACACGCAGCCGGCGCTGTTCGCCCTGGAAGTCGCGCTGTACCGGCTGGTGGAGTCGTGGGGCGTGCGCCCGGACGCGCTGGCGGGGCACTCGATCGGGGAACTCGTCGCGGCGCACGTCGCAGGCGTGTTGACGCTGGAGGACGCCTGCGCGCTGGTGGCCGCGCGGGGCCGGTTGATGCAGGCGCTCCCGGCCGGCGGCGCGATGGTCGCGATCCAGGCCGCCGAGGAGGAGGTCCTGGAGTCGCTGGCCGGGCGCGAGGACGAGGTGTCCATCGCGGCGGTCAACGGCCCGGCGTCGGTGGTGATCGCCGGAGCCGAGCCCGCGGTGCTGGAGGTCGCCGCGGAGTGGGCCGCCCGGGAGCGCAGGACCAAGCGGCTGCGGGTGTCGCACGCGTTCCATTCACCGCTGATGGAGCCGATGCTCGCGGAGTTCCAGGCGGTCGCCGAGACGGTCGCCTACCAACCCCCGCGGATCCCGGTCATCTCCAACGTGACCGGCGAATTCGCCACCGACGAACTGTGCTCACCGGCCTACTGGGTGCGGCACGTGCGGGAGGCGGTCCGGTTCCGCGACGGCGTACGGGAGCTGCATCGGGCGGGCATGACCGCGTTCCTGGAGCTCGGCCCCGACGGCGTGCTGACCGCGATGGCCCTGGACTCCCTGCCCGACGAGGCGGACGCGCTGCTGCTTCCCGTGCTGCGCGGCGACCGCGACGAGAGCACCGCCCTCATGACCGCGCTGGCCGAACTGCACGTGAACGGCGTGCACGTCGACTGGCCGGCCCTGCTTCCCGAGGCCCGTCGGGTGGACCTGCCGACGTACCCGTTCCAGCATGAGTTGTTCTGGCCGGAGCCGGTGCCCGCCGCGAACGACGCCGTCGCCGATCCGGCGGACGCGCGGCTCTGGGACGCGGTCGAGCGCGGCGACGCCGGAGACGTGGCCGCGATCCTTGGCCTGGGTAACGAGCACTCCTCCTCGCTGGACACCCTGCTCCCGGCCTTGTCGTCGTGGCGGCGGAGCCGGGGGGAGGCGTCGACGCTCGACTCCTGGCGCTACCTGGTCGAGTGGAAGCCCCGCCGTACGCCTCCGCTCGCCGTACTGGCGGGCACCTGGCTGGTGGTGACCGCGGCCGGGATCGTGGACGGCGACGTGGTCGCCGCGCTGGACGGCCACGGGGCACAGGTGGAGCGGCTCCTGCTGGAAGGGACGGACGACCGCGCGTCGCTCGCCGCCCGGCTCCGTGAGCTGGGCGAGATCTCCGGCGTGGTGTCGATGCTCGCGTCGGCGGAAGCGCCGGTCGCGGACGGTGGCGCGGTGCCGGGCGGTTTCGCGCTCACGGTCGCGCTCCTGCAGGCGCTCGGTGACGCGGAGATCGACGCGCCGCTGTGGTGTCTCACCCGCGGCGCCGTGTCCGCCGCTCCCGGGGACAGGGTGGCGAGCCCGGTCCAGGCGCAGGTGTGGGGCATGGGCCGCGTGGCCGCCTTGGAGCACCCGAAGCGGTGGGGCGGCCTGGTCGACCTGCCCGAAATCGTCGCCGGGCGTACCGCGGCGGGCCTGGCGAGCGTGCTGGCGGGCCTGGACGGCGAGGACCAGGTGGCGGTGCGGGCGTCGGGTGTGTTCGGCCGGCGGCTGCGGCGTCGTCCGGTCACTCCCGATCCGGTCGGCTCGGCAGGCGCGACCGGCGGGACCGTGCTTGTCACCGGTGGGACGGGCGCCCTCGGCGCGGCCACCGCGCGGTGGCTGGCGCGTGGTGGCGCCGCGCATCTCGTGCTGACCAGCCGGCGCGGCATGGACGCCCCGGGCGCGGCCGAGCTGCGGGACGAACTGCTCGCACTGGGCGCCCAGGCGAGCATCGTCGCCTGCGACGTGGCCGATCGCGAGGCGCTGGCCGGCGTGCTGGCCGCGATCCCGGCCGAGCACCCGCTCACCGGGGTCGTTCACGTGGCCGGCGTGGGCCAGGCCGTCGCGCCCCTTGAGCAGGCGGACGCCGCCGAGTTCGCCGAAGTGATGACGGCGAAGGTGGCCGGTGCCGCCAACCTGGACGCCCTGCTCGGAGAACTCGACTTCTTCGTACTGTTCTCTTCGATAGCCGGGATGTGGGGCAGCGCGGGGCAGGGCGCTTACGCGGCCGCCAACGCCTACCTCGACGCGCTGGCCGAGCACCGGCGTGCGCGAGGTCTCGCCGCCACGTCGGTGGCCTGGGGTGCGTGGGCCGAAGCCGGCCTGGCCGTGGGCGACACCGACACCACGGCGGACACCATGGCCGACTACCTGGTCAGACGCGGGCTGGCCCTGCTGCCGCCCGGCCTCGCCATCAGAGAGCTGAGCCGGGCCGTCAGCGGCGCGGACGCGGTGGTGACGGTCGCGGACGTCGACTGGGACCGGTTCTATCCCATCTTCACCTCGGCCCGGCCCAGCCACCTGTTCAGCGACCTCCCGGAGGTCCGGGCACAGCTCGCGAGCACGAACAGGACAGCGACCTCCGGCGACCCCGAGTTCGTCACGCGGCTGCGGCAGCTCACCGAGAAGGAGCAGCGGCGCAGTCTGCTGGAGCTGGTACGCGCCGAGGTGGCGGCCGTGCTGCGGCACGCCTCAGCCGAGGCGGTCTCCGAGCGGCGCGCCTTCCGCGAGATGGGGTTCGACTCGCTGACCGCGGTGGAACTGAGAAAGCGGCTGGTGGGGGCGACCGGCCTGGCCTTGCCGAGCACGCTGGTGTTCGATCACCCGAACCCGGCCGCGCTGGTGGAGTTCCTCCGGTCGCAGGTCGTGGGCCCGGCGGACGCGGACGTCACCGGGGTCCCGGCAGCCGCCCACACCGACGAACCGATCGCGATCATCGGGATGGCCTGCCGTTTCCCCGGCGGCGTCGGCTCCCCCGAACAGCTGTGGGAACTGGTGACCGGCGAGGTCGACGCGATCTCCGGATTCCCCGCCGACCGGGGCTGGGACACGGCAGGGCTCTACGACCCCGACCCCGATCACTCCGGCACGACGTACTCCGTCGAAGGGGGGTTCCTGCACGACGCCGGCGACTTCGACCCCGGATTCTTCGGGATCTCACCACGCGAGGCGCTGACCATGGACCCGCAGCAGCGGCTGCTGCTGGAGACCGCGTGGGAGGCCATCGAGCGGGCCGGGATCGCCCCCTCGTCGCTGCACGGCAGCACGACCGGCACGTTCATCGGCTCCAGCTACCAGGAGTACGGCTCGGCCGCCGCCGACGCCGAGGGACACCAGGTCACCGGCTCCAGCCCGAGCATCCTGTCCGGCCGGTTGTCGTACGTACTCGGCCTGGAAGGGCCCGCGGTCACGGTCGACACGGCGTGCTCGTCGTCGCTGGTGGCGCTGCACCTGGCCTGCCAGTCGCTGCGCAACGGTGAGAGCTCCCTCGCCCTGGCGGGCGGTGCGACGGTGATGACCACCCCGGCCGCCTTCGTGGCTTTCAGCCGCCAGCGGGCGCTGGCCGCCGACGGCCGGTGCAAGGCGTTCTCCGACGCCGCCGACGGGATGAGCCTGGCGGAAGGCGTCGGCCTGCTCCTGGTGGAGCGGCTGTCCGACGCGCGGCGCAACGGCCACCCGATCCTCGCGGTGGTGCGCGGTTCCGCGATGAACCAGGACGGCGCGTCCAACGGGCTGACCGCGCCCAACGGCCCCTCCCAGCAGCGGGTGATCCAGCACGCCCTGGCAAGCGCGCGGCTGTCCCCGTCCGAGGTCGACGCGATCGACGCGCACGGCACGGGTACGGCCCTGGGCGACCCCATCGAGGCCCAGGCCCTACTCGCCACGTACGGGCAGGGCCGGGAGCACCCGCTCCTGCTCGGGTCGATCAAGTCGAACATCGGCCACACCCAGTCCGCGGCGGGCGTGGCGAGCGTCATCAAGATGGTCATGGCCCTGCGGCACGGCCTGCTGCCGAAGACGTTGGGGGTGGGCACGCCGTCGGCGCACGTGGACTGGACGGCGGGCGCGGTCGAACTGCTCACCGAGGCCACGCCGTGGCCGGAGACCGGACGGCCGCGCCGGGCCGCCGTGTCCTCCTTCGGGATCAGCGGCACCAACGCCCACACGATCCTGGAACAGGCGCCGGCCACGGCGGAACCGGCCGACGCCGATGCCGCCACTCCCGGGACGGTGCCGTGGGTGGTGTCGGCCCGGACGGCGGAGGCGCTGCGCGCGCAGGCGCGGCGGCTGGCCGACCACGGCGTGCTGAACCCGGTCGATGTGGGCTTCTCACTGGTGACGTCGAGATCGGTGTTCGAGCACCGCGCGGTCGCGGTGGGCGATGACGGCGACGCGCTCCGCGCCGCCGTCCAGGCCGTGGCCGCAGGCGAGCCGGCGCCGGGCGTGGTCCAGGGCACGGCGGATGTCGAGGGCAGAACGGTCTTCGTGTTCCCTGGGCAGGGCGCGCAGTGGGCGGGTATGGGCGCCCGGCTGCTTGAGCAGTCCCCGGTGTTCGCCGAGTGCGTCGCCGAGTGCGGACTGGCCCTGAGCCGGTACGTCGAGTGGTCGCTGCTGGACGTGCTGCGCCAGGCGGAGGGCGCGCCGTCGCTGGACCGGGTGGACGTCGTGCAGCCGGTGTCGTTCGCGGTGATGGTCTCGCTGGCGGCGATGTGGCGTGCGCACGGGGTCGAGCCCGACGCGGTGATCGGGCATTCCCAGGGCGAGATCGCCGCCGCCTGCGTGGCGGGCGCGCTGTCGCTGGACGACGCCGCCCGAGTGGTGGCGGTGCGCAGCCAGGCCATCGCGCGGCGGCTGGCCGGCGCCGGCGGGATGATGTCGATCTCGCTGCCGGTGTCGGACGTCGAGGAGCGGCTGCGCCCCTGGGACGAGCGGATCTCGATCGCGGCGGTGAACGGACCGCGTACGGTCGTGGTGGGCGGCGATCCCGGCGCGCTCGACGAACTGGCGCGGCGGCTGACCGAGGAGGGCGTGCGGTCCCGGCGGGTCGCGGTCGACTACGCGTCGCACTCGGCCCACGTCGAGCCGCTCCAGAACGAGCTGCCACAGGCCCTGTCGGCGATCCGGCCGCAGCGGGCCGAGGTGCCGTTCCTGTCCACGGTGACCGAGGACTGGCTGGACGGGACGGAACTGGACGCGGACTACTGGTACCGCAACCTGCGGCGGACCGTCCGCTTCGAACCCGCCGTGCGCCGCCTGCTGGACACGGGGCACCGGGCGTTCATCGAGGTCAGCCCGCACCCGGTGCTGACGGGCGCGATCCAGGAGACGGCCGAGGACGCCGGTGGGAGCACGGTCATCGCCGGGACGCTGCGCCGCGACCAGGGCGGCGCGGAGCGCTTCCTGACCTCCCTGGCGGAGGTGTTCGTGCGCGGCGTGCCGGTCGACTGGCGAGCCGCCTTCGACGGCACGGGCGCCCGCCCGGTGGAGCTGCCGACGTACGCCTTCCAGCGTGAGCGGCTCTGGATAAAGCGCGCGGAGGCGCCGACGGGCGCGACGGACCCGGCGGACGAGCGGTTCTGGGCGGCGGTGGGACAGGAGGACCTGGACTCGCTGGCCGCGGAACTGGACGTGGACACACCGACGCTGGCCGAGGTGGTGCCCGCGCTGTCCGCCTGGCGTCGCAGGCAACGGGCACGGTCCACCGTCGACTCCTGGCGCTACCGCGTCGTGTGGCGACCGGTGACCGATCTCGCCGCCGCCTCCCTGTCGGGCACCTGGCTGCTCGTCACCACGGAGGGCGTCGCGGACGAGGACGTCGCCGACGCGCTCACCGCGCACGGCGGACAGGTCCGCAGGGTCGTGCTCGACGAGGCGTGCCTGGATCGCGCTGTGCTGACCGGCGTGCTGCGCCGGCAGGAGCACGTCTCCGGTGTGGTGTCCCTGCTGGCCCTGGCCGAACAGCCCACCGAACGCCACCCGGAGCTGGCCACCGGCCTGGCGCTGACCGTCGCGCTCGTCCAGGCCCTGGGCGACGCGGACATCGACGCGCCGCTGTGGTGCCTCACCCGCGGCGCGGTCTCCACCGGCCGGTCCGATCAGGTGACCAACCCCGTCCAGGCACAGGTCCACGGCGTGGGCTGGACGGCCGCACTGGAGCACCCTCGACGGTGGGGCGGCCTGATCGACCTCCCCGGGACGCTCGACCAGCGCGCGGCGCGGCGCCTGGCGAGCGTCCTCGGGGCCGGTGGCGAGGATCAACTGGCGATCCGGCCCTCCGGCGTGTTCACCCGGCGGGTGGTGCCGTCGCCGGCGGACCGGGAGCCGATGGCCGGGTGGACGCCACGCGGGACCACCCTGGTGACCGGAGGCACCGGAACGCTCGCCCCGCACGTGGCCCGCTGGATCGCGGCCCAGGGAGCCGAGCACCTGGTGCTGGTCAGCCGCAGCGGCATGGACGCCCCCGGCGCGGCCGAGCTGGTGGCTGAGCTGAACGAGCTCGGCACGACCGCCACGGTGGCGGCGTGCGACGTGTCCGACCGCGACTCGCTCGCCGCCCTGCTCGCCCGGTTGCGGGCGGAGGGCCACACCGTCCGTACGGTGGTGCACGCCGCCGCCTCCATCCAGCTGCACACCCTGCAGGACACGGGCATCGAGGCGTTCGCCGAGGTGGTGCGGGCCAAGGTCATGGGCGCCCGCCACCTGGACGAACTGCTGGACGACGAGCTCGACGCCTTCGTGCTGTTCTCCTCGACGGCGGGGATGTGGGGCAGCGGGCGACACGCGGCGTACGTCGCGGGCAACGCCTTCCTCGGCGCGCTGGCGGAGAACCGGCGCGCCCGCGGGCTGCCGGCCACCTCGATCTCGTGGGGCATCTGGTCGGACGACCGCGAGCTCGGGCGGGTCGATCCCGAGCAGATCCGGCGCAGCGGTCTCGTGTTCATGGAGCCGGACCTGGCACTCGAAGGGTTCCGGCACGCGCTGACCGGCCAGGAGTCCGTGCTGGCGATCGCCGACATCGACTGGGAGCGGTACTTCCCGGTCTTCACCTCCGTACGGCCGAGCCGGCTGTTCAGCGAGGTGCCCGCCGTACGGCGGCTGGCCGAGACCGCCGAGCGGTCGGTCGGCGCCCCGGGCGCGGGGGAGTTCGCCACCCGGCTGCGCGGGCTGCCCGCGGCCGAGCGGGACCGCCTGCTGCTGGAGCTGGTGCGCGCCCAGGCGGCGACCGTGCTCGGGCACGCCTCAGCCGACGCCCTCGCCGAGCGGCGTGCCTTCCGTGACCTGGGTTTCGACTCGGTGACCGCGGTCGACCTGCGCAACCGGCTGGTCGCCGCCACGGGCCTGACCCTGCCGAGCACGCTGGTGTTCGACCACCCGAACCTGGCGGCGTTGGCGGAGTTCCTGCGCGCTGAGATCGCCGGGGCCGAACCGGCGTCTGTGGCCGGCCCGGCGCGGGCCGGCTCGGACGAGCCGATCGCGATCATCGGGATGGCCTGCCGCTACCCGGGCGGGGTCCGCTCGCCGGAGCAGCTGTGGCAGATCGTGGTCGACGGAGTGGACGCGATCTCCGAGTTCCCCGGCGACCGCGGCTGGGATGCCGAAGGACTCTACGACCCCGACCCGAGCCGGACCGGGAAGACGTACTCCACGCGGGGCGGCTTCCTCTACGACACGGCGGAGTTCGACGCGGACTTCTTCGGGATCTCGCCCCGCGAGGCGCTGGCGATGGATCCGCAGCACCGGCTGGTGCTGGAGACGGCGTGGGAAGCCGTCGAGCGGGCCGGGATCGCCCCGTCGTCGCTGCGCGGCAGCGTGACCGGCACCTTCATCGGCTCCAGTTACCAGGACTACGGTCAGGCGATGGCCGGCCAGGGGGACGGCCTGGAAGGCCACCTGGTCACCGGCACCGTCCCGAGCGTGCTGTCCGGCCGGGTGTCGTACCTGTTCGGGCTGGAGGGCCCGGCCGTCACGATGGACACGGCGTGCTCGTCGTCGCTGGTGGCGCTGCACCTGGCCTGCCAGTCGCTGCGCGACGGTGAGAGCTCGCTGGCGCTGGCCGGTGGGGTGACCGTGATGTCCACCCCCGACGCCTTCATCGGGTTCAGCCGGCAGCGGGCCATGGCCCCCGACGGCCGCTGCAAGGCGTACTCCGATTCGGCGGACGGGATGAGCCTGGCCGAGGGGGTCGGCCTGCTGCTGGTGGAGCGGCTGTCCGACGCCGAGCGCAACGGGCACCCGATCCTCGCGGTCATCCGCGGGTCGGCGATCAACCAGGACGGCGCCTCCAACGGGCTGACCGCGCCGAGCGGGCTGGCGCAGCAGCGAGTGATCAGGCAGGCGCTGGCCAACGCCGGGGTCTCACCGGCGGAGGTCGACGCCGTGGAGGGACACGGGACCGGCACGGCGCTGGGGGACCCGATCGAGGCGCGGGCGCTGCTCGCGACCTACGGCCAGGAGCGGCATCGCCCGCTGCTGCTGGGGTCGGTCAAGTCCAACATCGGGCACGCCCAGATGGCCTCCGGCGTGGCCGGAGTGATCAAGATGGTCATGGCCATGCGGCACGGCCTGCTGCCCAAGACGCTGCACGTGGACACGCCGTCGTCGCACGTGGACTGGTCCACCGGCGCCATCGAGCTGCTCACGGAGTCGAGGGAATGGGTGCGCGCCGGACACCCGCGCCGGGCCGCGGTGTCCTCGTTCGGGCTCAGCGGCACCAACGCCCACGCGGTGCTGGAGGAGGCGCCGCCCGCGGCCGCACGGGTGCGGTCGGCTGAGCCGGTCGTCGTCCCCGTGCTGGTGTCGGGCAAGGACGCGCAGGCCCTGAGCGCCCAGGCGGAACAGCTGCTGTCCCTGCTCGCGGAGTCCGCCGAGCTCCACCTCACGGACGTCGCGTTCTCCCTGGCGACCACGCGGTCGCACCTCGACGAACGCGCGGCGCTGGTCGGACGGGACCGCGAGGAGATCGTCGACGGCCTGCGGGCGCTGGCCGAAGGCACCGGCGTTCAGGGAGCCGTCGTCCGCGGTTCCCTGGCCTACATGTTCACCGGCCAGGGCGGCCAGCGCGCGGAGATGGGCCGCGACCTGTACGGCCGCTTCCCGGCCTTCGCCGACGCGCTCGACGAGGTGCTGTCCCACCTGGACGCGCACCTGGACCGCCCGCTGCGGGAGGTGCTGTTCGCCCCGGCCGGTACGGCTGACGCCGCCCTGCTGGACGAGACGGGCTACACCCAACCGGCGCTGTTCGCCTTCCAGGTGGCCGTGTTCCGCCTGCTGGAGTCCTGGGGCATCAGGCCCGGCCACCTCATGGGGCATTCGGTCGGGGAGATCGCCGCGGCGCATGTCGCGGGCGTGCTGTCCCTGCCGGACGCCTGCGTCCTGGTGGCCGCCCGCGCCCGGCTGATGCAGGCGCTGCCCACGGGCGGGGCGATGGCCGCCGTCCAGGCCGGCGAGGCGGAGGTGCTCCCGCTGCTGGCCGGGCGCGAGGATCAGGTGTCGATCGCGGCGGTCAACAGCCCGGCCTCGCTGGTCGTGTCCGGCGAGGAGGACGCCGTCCTGGAGATCGCCGCGCACTTCACGGCCGAAGGGCGCATGACCAAACGGCTGCAGGTCTCCCATGCCTTCCATTCCCCGCGGATGGACGCCATGCTCGACGACTTCCGCCGGGTCGCGCGCGGCCTGTCGTACGCGCCGCCGGAGATCCCGATCGTGTCGAACGTGACCGGCGAGCCGGCGACCGCGGAGCGGCTCTGCTCGCCGGACTACTGGGTGGAGCACATCCGGCGGCCGGTCCGCTTCGGCGACGGCGTGCGCTGCCTGGCCGAGCAGGGCGTCGTCACGTTCCTCGAACTGGGCCCCGACGCCGTGCTCACGGCCATGGCCGCCGACTGTCTCACCGACCGCCCCGGCGTCCAGACGGTCCCCGTGGCGCGCCGGAAACAGGCCGAGGAGCAGGCCGTCACGGCGGCGGTGGCCCGGCTGCACGTCCGTGGCGTCGAGGTGGACTGGCGAGCGTTCTTCGGCGGAACCGGCGCCGAGGCGGTCGACCTGCCGACGTACGCCTTCCAGCGTCGGCGGTTCTGGCCGGACGCCAGGGTGGTTGCTACACCCGCGACTTCCGATGCCGTGGACGGCTGGCGGTACCGGTCCGTCTGGAAGCCGTTGCCCTGGCCCGCGTACACCGCGTCGTCGCCGCATGCCCGGTTGCTCGTGGTGGTGCCGGCGGAGCTGGCGGGTGAGGAGTGGCTGACCTCGCTGGGCGCGGAGGCCGACCGGATCGAGGTCGGCGAACCCGATCGGGCGGCGCTGGCCGCGCGGCTGGGGGAGCTGTGCTCCGCAGGACCCCGGCCCCTCGGGATCCTGTCGCTGCTGGCCCTGGACGAGCGGGACCTGGCAGAACATCCAGGGGTTCCCAGCGGTCTGGCGCTGACGGTCACGCTGGCGCAGGCACTCGGCGACGCCGAGATCGAAGCGCCCTTGTGGTGCGTGACCCGCGGCGCGGTGTCGGTGGGGCGCTCGGAACAGGTGTCCCGGCCGGTGCAGTCCGCCGTGTGGGGTCTCGGCCGGTCCGTGGCGCTGGAGCAGCCGCGGCTGTGGGGCGGGCTCGTCGACCTGCCCGAGGACCTCGACTCCGTCACGATCTCCCGCCTGGTCGACGTGCTGTCCGGCCTGAAGGGCGAGGACCAGCTCGCCGTACGCCCCTCGGGGGTCTTCGGCCGCCGCCTGGTGCACGCTCCGCTCGGCGGAGACCTCGCCGAGGGAGACGCCGAGCTGTTCGGCGAAGGCACCGTACTGATCACGGGCGGCACCGGTGGTCTAGGGGCGCAGGTCGCCCGCTGGGCGGCCGGCGCCGGTGCCGCGCACGTCCTGCTGGTCGGCCGACGCGGACTGGACGCGCCGGGCGCGGCCGAGCTGCGGGACGAGCTGACCACCCTCGGCACCCAGGTCAGCGTCGTGGCCTGCGACGTCGCGGACCGCGACGCCGTGGCCGCGATGCTCGCCGGGATCCCGGGGGATCTGCCCCTGACCGCGGTCTTCCACGCGGCGGGCGTGGTCGACGACGGGGTGCTGGACGGCATGACGCTGGAACGCCTCTCCACGGTCCTGCGGTCCAAGGCGGTCGGCGCGCTCAACCTGCACGAGCTGACCGAGCATCTGGACCTGTCGGCGTTCGTGCTTTTCTCGTCCTCGTCCGCCACCTTCGGCTCACCGGGGCAGGCCAACTACGCGGCCGCGAACGCCATGCTCGACGCGCTGGCGGAGCACCGGCGGGCGAAAGGGCTCGCGGCGACGTCGATCGCCTGGGGGCCGTGGGCCGGGTCCGGCATGGCGGTGGACGACGTCGTGGCGAACCGGCTGCGCCGGGCCGGCCTGCGGATGCTGGCCCCGGACCTGGCGATCCGCGCGTTGAAGCGGGCGATGAAGCACGGCGACACGACGCTGACCGTCGCGGACGTCGACTGGTCCCGATTCGTCGGCGCCTTCGCGGCGGTCCGGAACAACCCGCTGGTGAGCGACCTGCCGGAGGTCGCCGGGGTCATGGGCACCGGGGCGGACCCCGTCGGCACGGCGGAGCCGGCGTTCCGGCGGCGGCTGGCCGATCTGTCCCCCGCCGAGCAGGGCCGGGCCGTCCTGGACCTGCTGCGCGGCATGGTGGCCAAGGTGCTTGGACACGCCGGCGCCGACGGCGTAGCGCCGGACCGCCCGTTCAGGGATCTGGGCTTCGACTCGCTGACCACCGTCGAGCTGCGCAACGCGCTGGCGGCGGCGACGGGGCTGACCCTGCCCGCGACGCTGCTGTTCGACTATCCCGCCCCGAGCGTGCTGGCGGACTTCCTGCTGGGCGAGCTGTCCGGCACGAGGTCGGCCGCCCAGGTCCCGGTTGTACGGGCCCAGGCCGACGACGGCGATCCCATCGTGATCGTCGGCATGAGCTGCCGGTTCCCCGGCGGGGTGAGCTCCCCCGAGGATCTGTGGCGGCTGCTGGCGGACGGCGGGGACGCCATCTCCTCCTTCCCCGACGACCGGGGATGGGACCTGGAGGCGCTCGCCGGGGGGATGTCGTCCACGAACATGGGCGGGTTCCTCAGCGACGCGACCGAGTTCGACGCCGAGTTCTTCGGGATCTCACCACGCGAGGCGCTGGCGATGGACCCGCAGCAGCGTCTGGTCCTCGAAGCGTCCTGGGAGGCGCTCGAACGGGCCGGCATCGACCCCGCGGGTCTGCGCGGCGGCGACGCCGGAGTCTTCGTGGGCACCAACGGCCAGGACTACGTCGCCGTGCTCAAGGGATCGGACGCGGATGTGCGGGGCCACGTGGCCACGGGTACCACCGCGAGTGTCATCTCCGGGCGGCTGTCCTACACGCTGGGTCTTGAGGGTCCCGCCATCACCGTCGACACCGCGTGCTCGTCCTCCCTGGTCGCCCTGCACTGGGCCACCCTGGCCCTGCGCGGCGGCGAATGCTCGCTGGCGCTCGCGGGCGGCGTGTCGGTGATGTCGAGCCCGGACTCGCTCGTCGAGTTCAGCGTCCAGGGGGGTCTGGCTCCCGACGGGCGGTGCAAGGCGTTCTCCGACACGGCGGACGGCACGGGCTGGTCCGAAGGGGTCGGCATGCTCGTGCTCGAACGCCTCTCGGACGCCAGGAACAACGGCCATCCGATCCTCGCCGTCGTACGCGGGTCGGCGATCAACCAGGACGGCGCGTCCAACGGCCTCACCGCGCCGAACGGCCCGTCGCAGCAGCGGGTGATCCGTCAGGCCCTGGCCGCGGCGGGGCTGTCACCGGCCGAGGTCGACGCGGTCGAGGCGCACGGCACCGGTACGGCGCTCGGCGACCCGATCGAGGCCCAGGCCCTGCTCGCGACCTACGGCCAGGAGCGGGATCACCCGCTGTGGCTGGGGTCGATCAAGTCCAACCTCGGCCACACGCAGGCGGCGGCGGGCGCCGCCGGTGTGATCAAGATGGTGCTCGCCATGCGGCACGGCCTGCTGCCCAGGACGTTGCACGTCGAGGTGCCGTCCTCGCATGTGGACTGGACGTCCGGGGCCGTCGAGCCGCTGACCGAGGCCCGGGAGTGGTCGCGGAACGGCCGACCGCTGCGGGCCGGCGTCTCCGCCTTCGGGATCAGCGGCACCAACGCCCACGTCATCATCGAGCAGGCGCTCCCGGAAGAGCGGTCCGACGAGCATGGCCATCGCAAGCCGTCCGGGGTCGTGCCGTGGGTCGTCTCCGGCCGCACCCAGGAGGCGCTGCGAGCCCAGGTCGAGCAGGTTCTGGCCGCCACGCGCGACCTCGACCCGGTGGATGTCGGCTACTCGCTGACGAGCAGGTCGATGTTCCGGCACCGCGCGGTGCTGCTGGCCGGCGCCGACGGAGTGACGGAGATCGCGCGGGGCGAGGCCGCCGCCGTCGTGGGCGGGTCGGCGATGCTGTTCACCGGTCAGGGCTCCCAGCGCCCCGGCATGGGCCGGGAGCTGTATGACCGGTTCCCGGTGTTCGCGCAGGCGCTCGACGCGGTGCTCGCGCAGCTCGACGTCGAGCTGGACCGCCCGCTGCGGACGATCCTGTTCGCCGAACCGGGCTCGCCCGAGGCGGAGCTGATCGACCAGACGCAGTGGACGCAGCCCGCGCTGTTCGCGATCGAGGTGGCCCTGTTCCGCCTGGCGGAGTCGTGGGGGCTGCGGCCCGACCTGGTGGCCGGGCACTCGATCGGCGAGATCGCCGCGGCGCACGTCGCCGGTGTGCTGACGCTGGCGGACGCGTGCACCCTGGTCGCCGCCCGGGGCCGCCTGATGCAGGCGCTACCGGCCGGGGGCGCGATGTTCTCCGTCCAGGCCACCGAGGACGAGGTACGCCCGACGCTCGCCGGGCGCGAGCACGAGGTGTCGATCGCCGCGATCAACGGGCCGTCGGCCGTCGTGATCGCGGGCGCGGAGGGGGCGGTCACCGAGATCGCAACCCGGTTCGCGGCACTCGAGCGTAAGACCACCCGGCTGACCGTCAGCCACGCATTCCACTCCCCCCTGATGGACCCCATGCTGGAGGAATTCCGGCAAGCCGTCCGAGGGCTACGGTTCTCGCCGCCGGCCATCCCGATCGTCTCCAACCTGACGGGCGAGCCGGCCGCCGTCGAGCGGATCTGCTCACCCGACTACTGGGTCGACCACGTCCGGGAGGCGGTCCGCTTCGCCGACTGCGTACGCACCCTGCGCGGTAAGGGAGTGAGCACGTTCATCGAGCTCGGCCCGGACGGCGTGCTGTCCGCGATGACGCAGTACTGCCTCGCGGGTGACGGCTCCGAGGCCGGGACGCTGGTGGTGCCGGTGCTGCGGAAGGACCGGGGCGAGGAGGAGTCGGTCGTGGACGCGCTGGCCCGGCTCCATGTCCACGGGCTGCCGGTGGACTGGGGATCCCTCTTCACCGGATACGGCGCACGCCGGGTCGACCTGCCCACGTACGCGTTCCAGCGGCGTCGGTTCTGGCCGGAGGCCGTCGCCCCGGCCGGCCTGGCGCAGGACCCGGTGGACGCCGAGTTCTGGGCCGCGATCGAGCGTGCCGACCTGGCGTCTGTGGCGGCCACGCTGGAACTGGAGGCGGACTCGCTCTCGACAGTGGTGCCCGCCCTGTCGACTTGGCGCCGCTCGCGCCGGGAGCGCACGCTCGTGGACTCCTGGCGGTACCAGGTGGCGTGGAAGCCCCTGGCCGCCCTGCCCTCCGGCAGCCCGTCCGGGAGGTGGCTGGTAGCCGTCCCGGCCGGTCGGTTCGAGGACGGGCAGTGGGCTGAGGTGCTCGACGCCCTTCCGGGCCCCGATGCGCTGGTGCGTTTCGAGGTCACGCATGCCGACCGCACGAGGCTGGCCGCACAGCTCGCCGAACTGCTCGGGCCGGAAGCGGACGGACAGGCACCGGCCGGCGTGATCTCCCTGCTGGCGCTCGCGGGAACGGACACAGCCGATCTGCCCGGGGTGGCGTTGACGACCGCCCTCGTGCAGGCACTGGGCGACGCCGGTGTCCACGCGCCGCTGTGGTGCCTCACCCAAGGCGCGGTGTCCGTGGGCCGCTCCGATTCGCCGCCGAACCCGGGTCAGGCCGCAGTCTGGGGCCTTGGCCGGGTGGCCGCGCTGGAGCATCCGCAGCGCTGGGGCGGCATGATCGACCTGCCTGAGACGATCGACCGGCGGGCCGTCGCCCGGCTGGCCGCGATGCTGGCCGGCGGACCTGACGGCGAGAGCGAGATCGCCCTGCGCGCCTCCGGAGTGTTCGGTCGCCGGGTCGTCCAGGCCCCGGCAGAGGATGCCGGACGGTCGTGGCGGCCACGCGGCACGGTGCTGGTCGCCGGGGACACGGGAATCTCCGGCGAGCGCATCGCCCGATGGCTGGCCGACGCGGGCGCCGAGCGGGTGGTGCTGGCCGGGCGCCCCGGCCCGGCGGAGTCCGCGGACCCGGATCCCCGCGTGACGATCTGGCACTGCGACCTGGCGGATCGGGAGGCGCTGTCCGCCCTGCTCGTGGAGTACCCGCCGGACGCGGTCGTGTACGCCGACGAACCGCCGGCCGCCGCCCTCCTGGACGGAGCCGAGCCCGCGGACCTGGCCGCGGCCGCCGCGGCGCACGTCGCGGGCGCGGCGAACCTGAACTGCCTGCTGACGGACTGGGACCTGGACGCGTTCGTCGTGTTCTGCTCGCTGTCCGGTGTCTGGGGCCTCGCCGGCCGTGCGGTCGCGGCCGCCGCGGAGGAGGTCAGGAACGCGCTGGTCGAGGCGCGCCGGGCGCGAGGTGCGGCGGGGACGGCCGTGTTCTGGTCGGCCTGGGCGGACAGCGGCGTGATCACCGCCAACGGAATGGACCTGCACCTGCGGCTGAACGGGCTGCCCGCCCTGGCGCCGGAGCTCGCGCTCAGCGCCCTGGGCCGGGTCGTCGCGAGCGGAGAGAGCGCGGTGACGGTCGCCGAGGTGGCATGGGACCTGTTCACCCCGGCCTTCCTCGCGCTGCGGCCGACACCGCTGCTGGACGAGCTGCCGCAGGCCCGGCAGGCGAGGGCGGCGGCGAACGGCGAGGCCCGCGACGGCGAACCCGCGCTCCGGGAACGTCTGCTCGGGCTGCCGGCGGCCGAGCGAACCGGGCTCGTCCTCGACCTGGTGACGACCAAGGCGGCCGCCGTTCTCGGGCACGCGGACGGCGGCGCGATCGAGGCCGACCGGGCCTTCCGCGACTTCGGGTTCGACTCGCTCACCGCGGTCGACCTGCGCAACCAGCTCAAGGCCGAGACCGGGCTCACCCTGCCGGCCACGCTCGTCTTCGACCATCCGACACCGGAGGAACTCGCCGAGCACCTGGTGGGACAGCTGCTCGGGGAGCAGGGCCCGCGCGAGGAGACCGGGGCGGGCACGCGGGCGCCCGTTCCGGCCGTGCTCTCCGACGACCCGATCGTCATCGTCGGCATGAGCTGCCGGTATCCGGGCGGCGTCCGCTCGCCGGAGGACCTGTGGCGGCTGGTCGGCGACGGGGTGGACGCGATCGGCCCGTTCCCCGTGGACCGGCACTGGGATCTCGCCGTCCTGTCCGGCGGCGACTCCGGCGGACGTGGCCGCAGCGCGGCCGCCGGTGGTGGGTTCCTCTACAACGTCGCCGACTTCGACCCGGGCTTCTTCGGCATCCCGCCCCGTGAGGCGATGGTGATGGACCCCCAGCAGCGGCTGGTCCTGGAGGCGGCCTGGGAGGCGTTCGAACGCGCCGGTGTCGACCCGGCCGGCCTGCGGGGCGGCGAGGTGGGCGTCTACGTCGGCGCCACCAGCGGCGACTACCAACCGCCCCGCGACCATCAGGGCCACGCGCAGACCGCTCAGGCGGCCAGCGTGATCTCCGGCCGGCTGTCCTACGCCCTCGGCCTGGTGGGGCCCGCGGTGACCGTGGACACCGCCTGCTCCTCCTCGCTGGTGGCGTTGCATCTGGCCGCCCAGGCGCTGCGGTCCGGTGAGTGCTCGCTGGCTCTGGCGGGCGGGGTCACCGTGATGTCCACCCCGGTGGGATTCGTCGAGTTCGGCGAGATGGGGGCGCTGTCCCCGGACGGCCGGTGCAAGGCGTTCTCCGACGCCGCCGACGGCACGGGCTGGGCGGAGGGCGTCGGCATGCTCGTGGTCGAACGGCTGTCGGACGCCCGGCGCAACGGCCATCGCGTGCTCGCGATCCTGCGCGGTTCCGCCGTCAACCAGGACGGCGCGTCCAACGGGTTCACCGCGCCGAGCGGCCCCTCGCAGCGCAGGGTGATCCACCGTGCCCTCGCCGCCGCCGGTCTCGCCCCCTCGGACGTGGACGTGCTGGAGGCCCACGGCACGGGTACGAAGCT
Source organism: Acrocarpospora catenulata (assembly GCF_018476525.1). Taxonomy (GTDB): domain Bacteria; phylum Actinomycetota; class Actinomycetes; order Streptosporangiales; family Streptosporangiaceae; genus Acrocarpospora; species Acrocarpospora catenulata. Next base: position 52,223 of record NZ_JAHCST010000007.1, on the reverse strand, counting down.
GGGCGACCCGATCGAGGCCCAGGCCCTGCTGGAGACCTACGGTCAGAACCGCGAGCGGCCGGCGCTGCTCGGGTCGGTCAAGTCCAACATCGGTCACACGCAGGCGGCGGCGGGCGTCGCCGGAGTGATCAAGATGGTCATGGCGATCAGGCACGGCGTCGCGCCGAAGACGCTGCACGTGGACGAACCGTCCTCGCATGTGGACTGGTCGGCCGGCGCGGTGGAACTGCTGACCGAGGCCAGGCCGTGGCCGGACGCCGGACGCCCGCGCCGTGCCGGGATCTCGTCCTTCGGAGCCACCGGCACGAACTCCCATGTGATCATCGAGGAGGCGGGTCCCACCGATCCGGCCGCCGTACCGGAGGCGTCGGACCCTGGCCTCCTGCCGGTCCCGCTGTCGGCCACTAACCCGGACGCGGTGCGGGCGCAGGCGCGACGCCTGCTCGACCACCTCGCCGAGCACCCCGAGCTCGGCCTGGCCGATCTCGCGTTCTCCCTGGCCACCACCCGGTCGAGCTTCCGGCAGCGGCTCGCCGTACTGGCCGGGAGCCGCGAGGAGCTGGTGGACGGCCTGACCGCGGCCGCGGACGGCAGCCCGGCGCCCCACGTGATCGAGGGCCGGGCAGGACGACCGGGCAAGACGGCGTTCCTGTTCACCGGCCAGGGCGCCCAGCGGGCCGGGATGGGCCGCGAACTCTACGACCGGTTCCCGGTCTTCGCCGACGCGCTCGACGCCGTGCTGGCACATCTGGACGTGCGGCTGGACCGGCCGCTGCGGGAGATCATGTTCGCCTCGGCGGACACGCCCGAAGCCGGGCTGCTCGACCAGACCGGCTGGACCCAGCCGGCGCTGTTCGCGGTCGAGGTGGCCCTGTTCCGCCTGCTCGAGTCGTGGCGTCTCACCCCGGACGTGCTGATCGGGCACTCGGTTGGCGAGCTGGCCGCGGCGCACCTCGCGGGCGTGCTGTCACTCGAAGACGCCTGCGCGCTGGTGGCGGCCCGGGCCACGCTCATGCAGCGGCTCCCCGCCGGTGGCGCGATGGTCGCCGTCCAGGCAGCCGAGGACGAGGTCGCGGAACTCCTGGCCGGGCGCGAGCACGAGGTCTCCCTGGCCGCGGTCAACGGCCCGGAGTCGGTGGTGATCGCGGGAGTCGAGTCCGCGGTGCTCGACCTGGCGGGCACGCTGGAGGAGCGCGGACGCAAGACGCGGCGGCTGCGGGTCTCGCACGCGTTCCATTCACCGCTCATGGACCCGATGCTGGCGGACTTCCGGGCGGTCGCCGAACGGCTCGCCTACGCGCCGCCGCGCATCCCCGTGATCTCGAACGTGACCGGCGCACCCGCCACGGACGAGCTGTGCTCGCCGGACTACTGGGTGGAGCACGTGCGCAGGACCATCCGGTTCGCCGACGGGATCCGCTCGGCGCACGAGGCCGGGGTGACCCGCTACGTCGAGATCGGCCCCGACGGCACGCTGACCGCGATGGCCGGCGACACCCTCCCCCCGGAGGCCGAGGTCGAGCTGGCCCCCCTGCTGCGCAGGCACCGCGACGAGCACGAGGCGGTCGTCACCGCGCTCGCCCGGCTGCACGTGCACGGGATGAGCCCGGACTGGACCGCCGTCTTCGCCGGCACCGGCGCCAGGCCCGTGGACCTGCCGACGTACGCGTTCCAGCACGAGCGGTTCTGGCCGGCGCCGGCGCTGTCGTCGCGGCACGGCGAGGGGGGCCCGAGGTCCGCCACCGACGGCTGGCGGTACCGGATCGCCTGGCAGCCCCTCGCCGGCGACGGCGCGGAAACGCCTGGCCGGACCGCGGCGAGCGGCCCCTGGCTGGTCGTGCTTCCCGAGGAACAGGCGGCGGACGCCTGGACGGACGCGGCGGTCGACGCGATCGGCGCCCTGGGCGCGGACGTCGTACGCCTGGAGCTGCCCGCCCTCACCGGCACACCCGAAGACCGGGCCGCTCTGGCCGAGCGCCTGCGCGCACACGCCGCGGCCTACAGCGGAGTGGTGTCGCTGCTGGCTCTGCGGGAATCCTCTTCTGACGCGGGAGTGCCCACGGGGCTCGTCCTGACGACCCTCCTCCTCCAGGCACTGGGCGACGCCGGGGTGGACGCGCCGCTGTGGTGCCTCACCCAGGGCGCGGTCGCGGCCGGTCCCGGCGATGTTCTGCGCAGCCCCGCACAGGCCGCCGTCTGGGGCCTCGGCCGGGTCGCCGCGCTGGAGCAGCCGCAGCGGTGGGGCGGCCTGATCGACCTGCCCGACAGCGTCGAGCGGGGCGCGGCGCGACGGCTGGCGAGCGTGCTGTCCGGGGAGGCAGGGGAGGATCAGGTCGCCCTCCGGCCTTCCGGCGCCTACGTCCGGCGGCTCGTGCAGGCGCTGCCCGGTCAGACCGGCGAGTGGGAGCCGCGGGGAACTGTACTGATCACCGGTGGCACCGGCGCGCTCGGCGGGCACCTGGCCCGCTGGCTGGCCAGGAACGGCGCCGAGCACCTGCTGCTGGTCAGCCGCCGGGGGATGGACGCCGACGGCGCCGCCGAGTTGCGGGACGAGCTGGCAGGGCTGGGAGCCCAGGTGACCGTGGCCGCCTGTGACGCGGCCGACCGGGGCGCGCTGGCCGCCGTGCTGGACGGCATTCCGGCGGAGTTCCCGCTCACCGCGGTGGTGCACGCCGCGGGCGTGGTCGACGACGGCGTGGTGGACGGTCTGACCCCCGAGCGGTTCGAGACGGTGTTCCGCGCCAAGGTGGGTTCGGCGGTCGTGCTGGACGAGCTGACCCAGGATCTGGATCTGCCGGTGTTCGTGCTGTTCTCGTCCGCTTCCGGAACGCTCGGCAGTATGGGCCAGGGCAACTACGCCGCCGCCAACGCGGTGCTGGACGCGCTGGCCGAGCGGCGGCGCGAGCGCGGGCTCGCGGCCACCTCGGTGGCGTGGGGCGCCTGGGCCGGCGGCGGCATGGCGGACGTGGCCGCGGCGCAGGAGGCGTCCCGGCGCCTGGGTGTGCGGCCGATGGACCCCGCGCTGGCGGTCTCCGCCCTGAGCGGCCTGGTCGCGGGCGGCGAACCGGTCGGCGTGGTCGCCGACATCGATCACGAGAGGTTCGTCCGGTCGTACACGGCTGGCCGGCCCAGCCGGTTGCTGCGTGAGCTGCCGCGCTACCGGGAGCTGACCGAGCTGAACGGCTCGGCGAACGAGCAGCCGGTGGCCGCGCTGCGGGACAGGCTGACCGGTCTTCCCGACGCCGAACGGCCTGGCGTGCTGCTCGACCTGCTGCGCGACCAGATCGCGATGGTCCTCGGGCATTCTTCCCGCAGGGCGATCGGCGCCGACCAGGCGTTCCGGGACCTCGGGTTCGACTCGCTCAGCGCGATCGAACTGCGCAACCGGCTCACGGCGGCGACGGCGCTGAAGCTGCCGCCCACGCTCGTCTTCGACTACCCGACTCCAGAGGCCCTGGCCGGTCACCTGATCGCCCAGCTTGTGCCGGAGACGGCCGGGATCTCGGGCGTGGACGAGGAGGAGGCGCGGGTCCGGGCGCTGTTCGCGTCGCTGTCCATGGCCCGGCTGCGGGAGATCGGCGTGCTGGACGCGCTGCTGCACCTGACCGACGGCCCTGCGACGGCGACCACCGACGACGCACTCGACTCGATGGGACTTGAGGAACTGGTACGCGCGGCCCTCGAGGGCGACCGATAGGTAGATCTGGTATGAATTCTTACGACTTCTAATCCGTAGCTTCAGGGTCCAAATCCCTGGCACCCCACCACCTTTGACCCGATTTGCCCAGGTTGGCTGCTATGTAGGTGATCGATTGTGCGGCTGGCACGGGGCCGCACAATCATGCGCGTTTCGGCGTTCAGGTGAAGATTTCGTCGGTGGAGTTCACGATCGCGGCGCGGCGGACCCAGGTCTTCAGTAGGGCCGGGTCCTCGCAGCGCGTGATTCGATCATGCGCATCGGGGGAGATCTCCAAGCCCCGGGCGTCGAGCACGGCAAGGATGGATTCCGCCTCGCCCTTCGCGAGTCCTTCTGCGAGCCCTTCTGCGAGTCCCTCTTTGCGGCCTTGCTCGACCCAGTGGGACAGGTACTGCCGGGCGGCGGCCTCGTATTTGTCGCTTTTGTCGCCCGCTATTGTCACGATCTCCTCCAGGTGCTTGCGCGCCACGCTTGGTAGCGCGTCGAACACATAATTCAAATATAGCTTGACTCGGTCCTCGTCCAGGGTGTCCATGGCCGAGACCATGGCCTCCAGCGCCGGTCGGCACTCGGGCCGCTCCGCATGGGCCAGGGCGGACAGCATGGCCAGTTCAGGACAGGCGCGCGCCCGGTTCGGATCGGTGATGAGGGGGATGCGGTCGGGGTGCACGGCCAGTGGGGTGATGGTTCCGCTGGGGCCCAGGCCGATGGCCTGTTCGCACCAGCGGGCCACCGCGGGGTCGGGGCAGATGACCATGAGGGCGGTGGCGCACTGCAACCGTGCCCGCAGCGTTGTCGCGTAGACGGGCCAGCTGAATCGCTTGCGTGCGTCGTGTCGGTTCTGCACCTCCACGATGAGGGCCAGCAGGGCCGTGCCTTTCGCGTCGCGTAGGACCACTACGGAGTCGGCGCGGAACTCCACCGGGGCCAGTTGGGTGCAGTCCACCGCCTCGACCGTGGCGGTGGCGAACGGGGGCGGCTGAACTCCTGCGGCATCCCGTAACAGCTCCACCGCCATCGCGGGGCGGGTGTGGATGAACTCTATGGTCATCTCGTGATCGAGTCCTGGCATAGACGGAAGGATACGGGTAATACCTGTCTGCATACATGCTGTACTGCGAGAGTAGGGTTTGATCTGTTCACCCTGGTGGAGGTTTTTCAACCTGGCTTTTTGAGCTGAAGCGAACACGAGGGGAGAAGAGGACGCGGTCAACCGCGTCGTCGGCATGGGCCGCCGTGGGTGCCGCTGCACGTCGTCGTCGGCTACGGCACCGACTTCGACCTCGACGTCAACCTCGACGTGATCCGCGCGTGGTGGTCGTTGCGAAGCCTGCTGGCGGTCCGCTGGCTGGTCAAGCGCGGCTTCGACTCGTCCATCAGCAGGGGGGCTCCAGACGTGTCGGGGTGCGCTCCTGTCGGGTGGGGGTGCCGCCGAGGAGGGCGCGGGTAAGGGCCTGGGTGTCGCTCGACATGCCCTGCAGGGCAGTGTCGAAATGGTCGTCGGTCAAAGTCCGCTCCTGCGCGCGCAGCGCGATCAGGACCGTCTGGCGCAGCAGTTCCTTGATGAAGGACGCCGTTACGTCGTCGGTGGCTGCGACGACCTTCGCGACGTCGGCCTCGACCGCGCGGCCGCGGGCGTACTGGTGTGATCCTTGAGCGCGCCGATCAGGTAGCGCGTGGTGTGGGTTTTGCCGGTGCCGGGCGGGCCGTACAGGAGCAGGCCGCGCCGCAGGTGCTGGCCTGCTTCCAGCAAGTGCCCGGCCTCCCGGGCGATGCCGACGACGTGCTGCTCGATCGCCTCCAGGCGCCCGGCGGGCAGGATCACCTCGTCCCGGGTGAGCTGGGGGCGCGGCAGGAATGTCAGCAGCTCGTTCTCGCGGTGTTCGCTGAAGCCGAAGCTGAGCACCTTTCCCCGGAACGGGTCGTTCTCGCGCTTGAGCCGGTCCACCTCGTCCCGTACGGCTCCCGCTGCCGCTCGGTCGGCCGAGATCACCGTCATCAGGCAGAGTTGTTTGCTGTAGTCCTCGCGGTCGCTGATGCCGAGGATCACCGGCGTGCCGTCGGGGGCGTAGGTGGCGACCAGGCCGAGTTGGAGGACTTCGATGGTCTCGTCATGGTCCACCGGCGCGGTGCCGTAGTCGGGTAGGCCGAGCAGGCGGCTGCCGTCCCGCATGGCGCCGAGCAGCATGTTGATCATGCTCTCCCAGCGCCGTTCCCCGCCGACGACACCGAACCAGCGCGCGTCCGGCGTGTGCGCGCGTAGGTAGTGGTCGGCGCCGATCTGCAGGGCGACGTGCTCGTAGAGGCGGTATTTCTCCTCGACCACGACCACGTCGCTCAGTGGGCAGCCCAGGTGCTCGGTCACTTTGGCCACCAACGGCGAGCGGGCGTTGTCCTCGGTGATGCGCTGGGCGACCGCGTCGTACACCTGGCGCAGGCTCTCGGCGAGGGTCCGCGCGTCGTGCGGCTCGATTTCCGTCACCCGTCCATAGTGCTCCAGGCGAGGAAACTTCGCGCAGCGTCGAGGTCCCCGGCCGGCGGGTACCCGCGCGGTACGGCCCTCAGCTTTCCGCCAGTGAGACGGACCTGGACGGGCAGGCGCGGACGGCCTCCCGCACCACCGTCTGGGCCGAGTCGTCCAGGGTGTCGACCAGGACCATGGCGGTGCCGTCGTCGCTCTGGTCGAAGACCTCCGGCGCGATGAGCACGCACTGGCCGGCGCCGATGCAGCGCTGGGCGTTCACGTTGACCCGCATGACCTTCCTTATCCTGTCGGGGACGTGCAGGTCCGTTACCAGCGGACGGGGAGCGCGTGCAGCCCGAACAGCACGCCGTCGTACTTGAACGGCAGGTCCTCGACCGCCTGGTCGAGCTCAAGGGTCGGAATCCGCCGGAACAGGGACCCGAAGACGGTGTCCATCTCGATCCTGACGAGGTTCTGCCCGAGACACTGGTGCACGCCGTACCCGAACGCGACATGGTGGCGGGCCGAGCGGCTCGGATCGAACTGGTCGGCGTGCCCGAACGTGGCGTCGTCGTGGTTGGCCGCGGCGCCGAGCGGCACGATGCCCTCGCCGGCCCTGATGAGCTGCCCGCCGATCTCGACGTCCTCCACCGCCACCCGCAGCGCCACCCGGTCGGCCACCGACAGGTAGCGCAGCACCTCCTCGACCACCCCGGGCGCGTTGATCCACTGCCGGTTCAGCAGCAGCATGACCACGCCGAGCGCGATGTTGTTCGCCGTCGTCTCGTGCCCGGCGATCAGCAGCAGCAGGGCGACGCCGGAGATCTCCTTGGGGGTCAGCACCCCGGCACGCAGCAACCGGCTGGTCAGATCCCGGCCGGGGAAGCGCTGCTTCATGGCGATCAGCTTGTTGATGTAGAGCAGCAGGTCCTGGGCCGCGGCGTCGCGCTCGTCGTCGGTCGAGGTGAAGGTCACCAGGATCTGCGTCCTGGACTCGAAGAGCTCGCGGTCCGTGCGCGGCACGCCGAGCAGTTCGCAGATGACCAGCGACGGCACCGGCAGCGCGAACGAGGCCACCAGGTCGGCGGTGGTGCCACCGGCGAGCATGGCGTCGATGCAGCCGTCGACGATCCGCTGGACCGCCGGGCGCAGCTCACCCACCCGCCGTACGGTGAACTCCGGGATCAGCGCCTTGCGGAACCGCGTGTGGTCCGGTGGGTCGTAGGCGACGAACCAACCGGGGATCTGGTCGGGGTGCGGCACCGTCCCGTTGCGCCCGATGGTCGGAAACCCCGGGTGCGTGGGGCTGGCACTGATCCGCGGGTCGGTGAGCACGGTGCGCACGTCCTCGTGGCGGGTGACCAGCCACACGGTGCTGCCGTTGGGCAGCGCCGACTTGACCAGGCCCGGGCGCGCCCGCAGTTCGGCGTACGCGTCCGGGGGAGATATTTGCCCGCGCCGTCGCGTCGGGAACTCGATGGAGATCGGATCGCTAGTTGGCATGCTGTCGCCACGTCCTGTCATTTCAGCGCCGGACTGCCCAGGATCAGATCGGCGGCGGCGTGGACGCCCCCCGCCTCTCGCATCGCCTTGGCGAAATGCTCGGCGCGTTCACGGAAGGTGGGGGTGTCGAGGACTCGGGTGATCTTGCTCAGCCAGTCTTCGACATCAATGGTCTGCGGGTCGTCCACGGTGAGGCTGACCCCGCTGTCCACGCCGCGTATCGCCTGGTCGTAGCAGTCGACCCAGAGCGGCCGGATGACCTGCGGCTTGCCGAAGTACAGTCCCTCGTGGAACGCGTTCCCGCCCGCGTGGTTGACGAAGAGCTTGACGTTGGGATGGGCCAGCACATCGAGCTGCGAGGGGACCCAGCTCTCGATCCTGAGGTTCGCAGGCAGCTCGTCGCTCGGCGGCAGCAGGTGTTGCTGCTCCTTCGGGAGTTTCCACAGCACGGAGTGCCGGCCGTCCAACCGGCGGGCGATCTCCGTCATGGCGTGGACTTCGGGGCGGGTCAGCCGGGTGATCGTGCCGAATGCCATGAAGACGACGGAGGGGTTGGCGTCCAGCCACTGCGTCAGGTCATGGTCGCCCGGCGCCTCCGGTAGCGGCGGGATGACCGCGCCAACCAGGTGGACGTTCTCGGGCATGGGGATCGGATAGTCCAGTCCGGGCACCGTGCAGCACACGACGGCCTCGGCGAAATCGGTTTTGGCCGTCGGACGGAGCACCTCCGCCGGAAGCTGCAGTTCCTTCACGGTGGTCAGGACGTGGCGAACGATCTTCAGCATCTTCGGGTGCAGGAACATCAGCTTGGCCCGGGTCTTGAAATAGGAGTTGTAGACCCGCTGCTGGAACGACATGTTCAGGGGCAGCCCGGAGTGCATCATCGGATACCCGCGCGGCGCCGCCGCCGCGAGCAGATTGCTCGGCAGGAACGGCGAGATGAGGATGAACGGGATCTTCAGCTTGACGGCCACGGTGATCGCGATGGGGTTCACGGTGTCGAAGACCATGAGGGCAGGCTTGATCTCCTTGACCAGGGCCTCGACCACCGGGTACCTCTGCTGCGTCGGCACCGGACTGAACACCTGGCGCACCACCGCGTGGTGCGCCTTCCACCGGGACCGCTGGGTGACCTTGCGGTACACCTCGGCGTCCCAACAGTCGGGGGTGATTTCCGGGATGGGGTCACCGAGGGAGACGAAGGTGATGCCGCTTCCCTCGTCGATCTTCTCGATGTCCGCCTTGTGCTCCGCCTCCGCCGCGAACCACAGATCCTCCGTGCCACGCCGGGCCAGTTCGGCGGCGACGACACGCAACGGATTGATAATTCCGTGCCCCGTGGAGCTGAGGAACAGCACCCGCTTGCGGCTCTCGTTCATCGTGCACACCTCCATGGCGGGAGTCGGACCGCCGAAAGTCGGTGACACGCCGGGGTCTGCTCCGGTGGCGGATCCGTCATCGCCGCAAACGTCTTTCGTGGCCGGACGTCGGCGTGCCCGCAAGGTACCGCGGCGAAATTAGGGGGATCACTAGTGTTCCGGGGACCTGGCCTCGTGGGCGCCGCCGGCTGGGCGGGCCGCGCAAAGACTAGGCGTTTGCCGGGTCTCCACCGGGTTCACTTCTCCAACGGATGGCATGCTCGGCGACTTCTTCCTGCGAGGTCCGGCCGGGGTCCCCCTCCCCTTGGCCGCCTCGCTCGATGCACGGAGGTTGTGATGGATACGCCCAGTGAGCAGGTGGTACAGGCGCTCCGGACGTCCATGAAGGAGGCGGAACGGCTGCGGCGCCAGTACCAGAAGCTGGTCGCGGTCACCACCGAGCCGATCGCCATCGTGGCGATGAGCTGCCGGTTCCCGGGCGGTCTTGCTTCGCCTGAGGATCTGTGGCGGCTCGTCGCCGAAGGCCGGGACGCCATTTCGGGCTTCCCGACCGACCGCGACTGGGATCTCGACCAGCTGTCCGATCGTGATGCCGATGGCCGGGCGCGAACCGACACGCGCGAGGGCGGTTTCATCCACGACGTCGCGGGCTTCGACCCCGGGTTCTTCGGTATTTCGCCGCGTGAGGCGCTGGGGATGGATCCGCAGCAGCGGCTGCTGCTCGAGGTGTCGTGGGAGGCCGTCGAGCGGGCCGGGATCGACGCCGCCCGGCTGCGCGGCAGCCGTACCGGGGTCTTCGTGGGGATGAGTGGGCAGGACTACTCCTACCTGATGGTGAACTCGCTGGCCGACCTCGAGGGCAACGTCGGGACCGGCCTGGGCGCGGGCGCGGCCTCCGGACGGCTTTCCTACACCCTCGGGTTGGAGGGCCCGGCGGTGACGGTGGACACGGCGTGTTCGTCGTCGCTGGTGGCGATGCACCTGGCGGTGCAGGCGCTGCGGGCTGGGGAGTGTTCGCTGGCGCTGGCGGGCGGAGCGACCGTGATGGCCACCCCAGGCGCGTTCGTGGAGTTCTCCCGCCAGGGCGGGCTGGCCCCGGACGGCCGGTGCAAGGCCTTCGCCGACGCGGCCGACGGCACGGGCTGGTCCGAGGGTGTGGGCATGCTGGTGCTGGAGCGGCTGTCGGACGCCCAGCGTAACGGGCGTCAGGTCCTCGCGGTCCTGCGCGGGTCGGCGGTGAACCAGGACGGCGCCTCCAACGGCTTCACCGCGCCGAACGGTCCGTCGCAGCAGCGGGTGCTCCGGCAGGCGCTGGGCAGCGCCGGGCTGACTCCCGCCGACGTGGACGTGGTGGAGGGGCACGGTACGGGGACCACGCTGGGTGATCCGATCGAGGCGCAGGCGCTGCTGGCGACGTACGGGCAGGATCGGCCGCAGGACCGGCCGCTCCTCCTGGGTTCGGTGAAGTCGAACATCGGCCACACCCAGGCCGCCGCCGGCGTGGCGGGTGTGATCAAGATGGTCATGGCGCTCCGGCACGGGGTGCTGCCCAAGACGTTGCACGTGGACGGGCCGTCGTCGCATGTGGACTGGTCGGCGGGCGCGGTGGAACTGCTGGCCGAAGCCAGGCCCTGGCCTCAGGTGGATCGGCCGTGGCGGGCCGGGGTGTCCTCATTCGGGCTTACCGGCACCAACGCCCATGTGATCATCGAGCAGGCGCCGGAGAACGCGGGAATCGCGGCGGGCGCGGAGGATCCTGCGGCTGCCGGTGTGACGCCCGTGCTGGTGTCAGGCCGTACGGAGGAGGCGCTGCGGGCGCAGGCCGAGCGGCTGGCGTCCTTCGTCGAAGATGAGCCTGATCTGGCGCTTGCCGACATGGCTCTTTCTCTTGTCACGACGCGATCGGTCTTCGAGCACCGGGCCGCCGTGCTGGCCGGTGATCGCGAGGATGTCGTGGCCGGGCTTCGGGCCCTGGCCGAGGGGCGGCCGGGCGCGGGCGTCGTGGTGGGGCAGAGCGGGCAGCGGGGCAAGCTCGCATTCCTGTTCACCGGTCAGGGGAGTCAGCGGGCGGGGATGGGCCGGGAGTTGTACGACCTGTTCCCGGTTTTCGCGCGGGCGCTGGATGAGGTGATCAGCGAGTTCGACCCCTTGCTGGATGGGTCGTTGCGTGAGGTGCTGTTCGACGAGCAGGCCGGGCTGCTGGATCAGACGGGGTGGGCGCAGCCGGCGTTGTTCGCGGTGGAGACGGCCCTGTTCCGGCTGATCGAGTCGTGGGGTGTGCGGCCGGATGTGTTGGCCGGTCATTCGATCGGGGAGATCACGGCGGCGCATGTGGCCGGGGTGCTCTCGCTGAGTGATGCGTGTGCGCTGGTGGCGGCCCGGGCGCGGTTGATGCAGGCGCTGCCCGTGGGTGGGGCGATGGTCGCGGTCCAGGCGTCGGAGGACCAGGTCGCCGATCTGCTGGCCGGACGCGAAAACCAGGTGTCGGTCGCGGCGGTCAACGGTCCTGCCTCGCTGGTGCTCTCCGGTGTCGAGGAGGCGGTGCTTGAGGTCGCCGCCGCGCTGGAATCCCAGGGGGTCAGAGCGCGGCGGCTGCGGGTCTCGCACGCGTTCCACTCGCCGTTGATGGACCCGATGCTGGCGGACTTCCGCGCCCTGGCCGGGACGCTCAGCTACAACCCGCCGCAGATTCCGATCGTCTCCACTCTGACCGGCCAGGCGGCCACGGCCGAGCAGTTGTGCTCGCCGGACTACTGGGTGGACCAGGTACGCGGCGCGGTCCGCTTCGCCGACGGCGTCCGCACGCTCCAGACTCAGGGCGTACGGGTGTATCTGGAGCTGGGCCCCGACGGCGTCCTGACAGCCATGGCGCAGGACACTCTCGATGACGGCTCTGCCGTGGATGTGTTCGGCGCGGATGTGGCGCTGGTGTCGGCGCTGCGCAGGGACCGCGACGAGGAGTCCGCGGTCATGGCGGCGCTGGCTCAGCTGTATGTGCACGGCGTGGCGGTGGATTGGCGGGCGCTGCTGCCGGGCGGGCGCCCTGTCGATCTGCCGACCTATGCCTTCCAGCGTCAGCGGTTCTGGCCTGATGGGGCAGGTTCACGGCTGGGGAATGTGGCGGCGGCGGGCCTCGCTGCCGCGGGACACCCGCTGCTGGGCGCGGCGGTGGGGCTGGCCGGTGCGGACGGGGTGTTGCTGACCGGCAGGTTGTCGCTCCGGTCGCATCCGTGGCTGGCGGATTACGCGGTGCTGGGTTCGGCGGTGGTGCCGGGCTCGGCGTTCGTGGAACTGGCTGTGCGGGCGGCCGATCAGGTCGGCTGCGATGTGGTGGAGGAGCTCACGCTCAACGCGCCGCTGGTGCTGAGTGAGCGGGACGCGGTCGCGGTTCAGGTGTGGGTGGGGGCGCCCGACGAGTCGGGCCGGCGTGAGCTGGGCGTCTATGCCCGGCCGGCCGAGGCTGCCGATGAGGAGCCGTGGATCCGGCACGCCACCGGTGTGCTGACGGACGGCGGCCGGGTGGCCGAGGCGTTCGACGCGACGGTGTGGCCGCCGGAGGGCGCGTCCGTGATCGAGCTCGATGGGCTGTATGAGCGGCTGGACGCGAGCGGGTTGAGTTACGGTCCGGTGTTCCAGGGACTGAAGGCGGCTTGGCGTGGCGCCGATGGTGACGTGTTCGCCGAGGTCGTGTTACCGGGGCAGGTGGAGTCGAGCGCGGGTTCGTTCGGGGTGCATCCGGCGCTGCTTGACGCTGCCCTGCACGCGCTGCCGTTCGCCGGTCTGGGTGATTCCGAGGGTGCGCGGACGCCGTTCTCCTGGGGCGGCGTGTGCCTGCACGCGGGTGGTGCGTCGCTGTTGCGGGTGCGGCTGGCCAGGACGGGCGCGGATTCGGTGTCGGTGCTCGCGCTGGATGCCGCCGGGGAACCGGTGCTGTCGGTGCGGTCGCTGGTGCTGCGCGCGATCTCGTACGACTGGTTCGCCGCTGCCGGTGGCAGCCGCGGGGTGGAACGGAATGCGCTGTTCGAGGTGGAGTGGACGCCACTGAAGGAGCTCCCTGCGGCCGATCCCGTGCCGGTGATGGCACTGGACCTGGACTTTCTGGGTGTGGCCGAGGTTGTGCCGCCTGTGGTGGTGATGGAGGCGGTCTCGGATCCGGCGGCCGGGGTGGTGGAGTCGGCGCATGAGCTGACCGCCCGGGTACTGGAGGTCGTGCAGCAGTGGCTGGCGGACGAGCGGTTCGCCGATTCACGGCTGGTGTTCCTCACCCGGGGTGCGATCGCCGCGGACGGCGGCGAGGTGGTCGCGGACCTGCCGGCTTCCGCGGTGTGGGGGTTGGTCCGCACTGCGCAGTCGGAGAATCCCGGCCGGTTCGTGCTGGTCGATACGGACGATCAGGAGATCTCCGCATCGGTGCTGGCCGGGGTGCTGGCGTCGGGCGAGCCGCAGGTGGCGGTGCGCGGTAGTGAGGTGCGGGTGGCCCGGCTGGCACGGGTGGTGCCCGGCCCCGAGGTCGAACGGCCGTGGGACCCGGACGGGACGGTGCTGATCACCGGCGGTACCGGTGGTCTGGGCGCGCTGTTCGCCCGGCATGTGGTGGCCGAACGCAACATACGGCACCTGCTGCTGGTCAGCCGCCGAGGGGCGGACGCTCCGGGCGCGGTGGAGTTGCAGGCCGAGCTGATCGCGCACGGCGTCGAGGTCACGATCGCGGCCTGCGACGTGGCCGATCGGGATCAGGTGGCGGCGTTGCTGGCTCTGGTACCGGCTGAGCATCCGTTGACCGCGGTGATTCACACGGCGGGTGTGCTGGACGACGGGACGATCGGGTCGCTGTCGGCGGAGCGGCTGGAGAGCGTGTTTCGCCCGAAGGTGGACGCGGCCTGGCACTTGCACGAGCTCACCCGTGATGGCGACTTGGCCGCGTTCGTCATGTTCTCGTCGGTGGCGGGGACGTTCGGCGGTGCGGGCCAGGCCAATTACGCGGCGGCGAACGCGTTCCTGGACGCGCTGGCCGAGTACCGGCGAGCCGAGGGACAGGCAGGGCTGTCGCTGGCGTGGGGTCCGTGGGCGCAGGACAGCGGGATGACCGGCGCGCTGGGCGAGGCCGATATGCGGCGGATCGCGCGGGCCGGGATGTTGCCTTTGTCGGCGGCGCAGGGGTTGGCGTTGTTCGACGCGGCGGGTGCGGTGGGTCGCGCGGCGGTTGTGGCGGCGCGGTTTGACGTGTCGGCGGTGCGCGCGCAGGGGTGGGTGCCGCATCTGCTGCAGGGGCTGGTGCGAGGCGTGCGCCGGTCGGCGGCGTCGGCGGGGGCTGACGGGGCGCTCCTTCGGCGACTGGCCGGCCTGGGCCAGGCCGATCGGACGCGGCTGCTGGTTGAGCTGGTACGCACCGAGGTGGCCATGGTCCTGGGCCACGTTTCGCCCGGCACGCTGGAGATGAGACGGGAGTTCCGCGAGCTGGGTTTCGACTCGCTGACCGCGGTGGAGTTGCGTAACCGGCTGAACAGCGCGACGGGGCTGCGGTTGCCGTCCACGCTGGTGTTCGACTATCCGACACCGACCGTGCTGGCGGAGTTCCTGCTGGGCGAACTGCTCGGCCGGCACGCCGACGTGATCAGCCCGCCCACCCTCGCATCGGTCGCGGACGATCCGATCGCCATCGTGTCGATGGCGTGCCGCTATCCGGGCGGCGTGAGCTCTCCGGAAGACATGTGGCGGCTGGTCGCCGAGGGCGGGGACGGGATCAGCGGGTTCCCGACCTCGCGTGGCTGGGATCTGGGGGAGTTGTACAACCCCGATCGGACGCGCCGGGGGACCAGCTATGTGCGTGAGGGCGGGTTCCTGCACGAGGCGGGGGAGTTCGATCCGGGGTTCTTCGGTATTTCGCCGCGTGAGGCGTTGGCGATGGATCCGCAGCAGCGGTTGCTGCTGGAGACGTCGTGGGAGGCTTTCGAGCGGGCCGGGATAGACCCGGTCTCACTGCGCGGCAGCCGTACCGGCGTGTTCGCCGGCGTCACGTATCACGACTACGCGTCCAGCGCGGAATTCCCGCCGGACGTGATGAGCTTCTTCGGCACCGGCAACGCCGGAAGCGTCCTGTCGGGCCGGATCTCCTACACGCTGGGCCTGGAGGGTCCGGCGATGACGGTGGACACCGCCTGTTCGTCGTCCCTGGTCACCATCCATCTGGCCGCGCAGGCGCTGCGCCTGGGCGAGTGCGGTCTGGCGCTGGCCGGTGGTGTGACCGTGATGGCCACGCCGGGTGCTTTCATCGACTTCAGTGAGCAGGGCGGGCTGGCGCCTGACGGGCGGTGCAAGTCCTTCGCCGACGCGGCCGACGGCACGAGCTGGGCCGAGGGCGTGGGTGTGGTGGTGCTGGAGCGCCTGTCGGACGCGCGGCGAAACGGCCACCGGGTCCTGGCCGTGCTGCGCGGGTCGGCGGTCAACCAGGACGGCGCGTCGAACGGGTTGACCGCGCCGAACGGCCCGTCGCAGCAGCGGGTCATCCGGCAGGCACTGGCCGACGCCGGTCTGTCGCCGTCCGAGGTGGACGTGGTCGAGGCGCACGGCACCGGTACGACGCTGGGTGACCCGATCGAGGCGCAGGCGCTTCTGGCGACCTATGGGCAGGATCGGCCGGGGGATCGTCCGCTGCTTCTTGGGTCGATCAAGTCGAACATCGGCCACACCCAGGCGGCGGCGGGCGTGGCAGGCGTGATCAAGATGATCCTGGCCATGGACCATGGCGTGCTGCCCAAGACGTTGTATGTGGATGCGCCGTCCTCGCACGTGGACTGGGCCGCTGGCGCGGTGGAGCTGCTGACCGAGCAGCGGGCCTGGCCGCAGGTGGAGCGGCCGTGGCGGGCCGGCGTGTCGTCCTTCGGGATCAGCGGCACCAACGCCCACGTGATCATCGAGCAGGGCGACCCCCAGGAGGCTCCGCGGACCGCGGCGGAGCCGGGGGTGTTGCTGCCGGTGCTGGTGTCGGGCCGTACGGCAGGGGCCCTGCAAGCGCAGGCCGGACAGCTGGCCGCGCATGTGGAGGACCATCCCGAGGTGGCGCTGGCCGACACCGCGTTCTCGCTGGCTACGACGCGGTCGGCGTTCGAGCATCGCGCGGTGCTGCTGGCGAGCGACCGCGAGAGTGTGCTGGCCGGTTTGGGCGCGCTGGCTGAGGATCTGCCGGGTGCGGTGCGTGGGGTGGCCGATGCCGAGCCCCAGTTGGCGGTGCTGTTCACCGGTCAGGGCAGCCAGCGGGCAGGAATGGGCCGCGAGCTGTATGAGCGGTTCCCGGTGTTCGCCAAGGCGTTGGACGCGGTGGTCGCGGAGCTGGACCCGCTGCTCGACAGGCCGCTGCGCGACGTCATGTTCGCCGAGACGGAGTTGCTGGACCAGACGGGGTGGGCGCAGCCGGCGCTGTTCGCGCTGGAGACCGCCCTGTTCCGGCTGATCGAGTCCTGGGGTGTGCGGCCGGATGTGTTGGCCGGTCATTCGATCGGTGAGATCACGGCGGCGCATGTGGCCGGGGTGCTCTCGCTGAGTGATGCGTGTGCGCTGGTGGCGGCCCGGGCGCGGTTGATGCAGGCGCTGCCCGTGGGTGGGGCGATGGTCGCGGTCCAGGCGTCGGAGGACCAGGTCGCCGACCTGCTGGCCGGACGCGAAAACCAGGTGTCGATCGCGGCGGTCAACGGTCCTGCCTCGCTGGTGCTCTCCGGGGTCGAGGAGGCGGTCCTTGAGGTCGCCGCCGCGCTGGAATCCCAGGGCGTCAGAACGCGGCGGCTGCGAGTGTCGCACGCGTTCCACTCGCCGCTGATGGACCCGATGCTGGAGAACTTCCGGGCGGTCGCCGAGACGCTGACCTACCGTGCCCAGGAGATCCCGATCGTGTCGACGCTGACCGGACAGCCGGTGGCCGAGGAGCTGTGCTCGCCGGGTTACTGGGTGGACCAGGTTCGCGGTGCGGTCAGGTTCGCGGACGCCATCCACGCCCTGCACGCCCGAGGCGTACGGGCCTATCTGGAACTGGGCCCCGACGGGGTGCTGACCGCGATGGCCGACGACACCCTCGCCGCGCTGGCCGACTCCGCGGCCGCCGAATCGGACCCGGTGCTGGTGCCGGTGCTGCGGCGAGACCGCGACGAGCAGTTGGCGGCCATGACCGCGCTGGCGGAGCTGCACGTGCACGGCGTACCGCTCGACTGGCGGGCGGTCTTCCCCGGCGCCGGCAGGGTGGAACTGCCCACCTATGCCTTCCAGCGGGAGCACTACTGGCCGAACGGCAAGAAGATCGGGGATGCCCGCGGTCTGGGCCTGGCCGCGGCGGAGCATCCGCTCCTGGGCGCCGCCGTTCGCCTGGCCGACTCCGACGGCGTGTTGCTGACCGGGCGGCTGTCCGTACAGTCGCACCCCTGGCTGGCTGACCACGTGGTCGGCGGGATGGTGTTCTTCCCGGGCACCGGGTTCCTTGAGCTGGCGATCCGGGCCGGTGACCAGGTCGGCTGCGACCTGGTCGAGGAGCTGACCCTGGCCGCCCCGCTGGTGCTGGGCGCGGAGGACGCGGTCGCGGTGCAGGTGTCGGTGGGTGCCCCGGAGGAGTCGGGTCGTCGTGCCGTGAACATCTACGCCCGACCGGCGGAGGCCGAGGACCACCTGCCGTGGGTACGGCACGCGGTCGGCGCCCTCATCCCCGGCGACCGGCGCGCCGAGCGGCTCGACACCGAAGCCTGGCCGCCGCAGGGCGCGACCGAGATCGAGCTCGACGGCCTGTACGAGCGGCTGGCCGAGGACGGGCTCGCCTACGGGCCGGTGTTCCAGGGCCTGCAGGCGGCTTGGAAGGGCGCGGGCGGCGAGGTGTTCGCCGAGGTCGCCCTGCCCGAGCAGGTCGCCGACGGCGGTCTGTTCGCCCTGCATCCGGCGCTGCTCGACGCGGCCCTGCACTCGGTGCCGTTCGTCGGGATGGAGACGGCCGGCGGCAGGCTGCCGTTCTCGTGGAGCGAGGTGAGCCTCCGGGCCGCGGGCGCGTCGGCGTTGCGCGTACGGCTGGCCCAGGCCGGTGACGATTCGGTGTCGCTGATCGCGGTGGACGCGGCCGGAGAGCCGGTGCTGTCGGCGCGCTCGCTGATACTGCGGCCGGTTTCGGCCGATCAGCTGGCCGCCCACGATCACGGCGTGGAACGCGACTCGCTGTTCCGGCTGGACTGGGTCACCGTACCGATGACGGTCTCCCCGGTGGACGCCGTGATCGGGTTGGAGGTGGCCGAACTCACCGGCGACCTCGATTCCCTGGACCTGCCGGCCGGCAGGGTGCCCGACCTGGTGACCGTCGAGATCGACGTCGCCGACTCCGCGAACATGGCGGAATCGGCGCACGAACTGACCACACGTGTTCTGAGCCTGCTGCAGCAGTGGCTCGCCGATGAGCGATTCGCCGACTCGCGCCTGGTGTTCGTCACCCGGGGCGCGGTCGCGACCGGTCCGGGCGAGACCGTCTCGAACCCGGCTGCGGCCACCGTGTGGGGGCTGGTCCGTAGCGCGGAGGCGGAGAATCCTGGCCGCTTCCTGCTGGCCGATGCGGAGGAGCAGGAGACCGCCCTGTCGGCGCTGCCCGTCCTGCTGGCCAGCGGTGAGCAACAGGCGGCGGTGCGCGACTTCGAGGCGCGGGTTCCCCGCCTCGCCCGCCTGTCACCGGACGAACACGACGTCCGAGCCTGGAACCCCGAAGGCACGGTGTTGATCACCGGTGGGACCGGAGGCCTGGGCGCGCGCGTGGCCCGGCACCTGGTGGCCGAACACGAGGTACGGCACCTGCTGCTGGTGAGCCGCCGGGGCCTGGACGCCCCGGGAGCGGAGGAGCTACAGGCGGACCTGGTCGCCGGCGGTGCCCAGGTGAGCGTGGTGGCGTGCGACGTCTCGGACCGGGACGCGCTGGCGGAGCTGCTGGCGAATGCCGACCGGCCGCTGACCGCGGTGATTCACACGGCCGGTGTCCTGGACGACGGGACGATTCCCCTGCTGACGCCTGAGCGCGTCGCCGGGGTGTTGCGTCCCAAGGTGGACGCCGCCTGGCACCTGCACGAGCTCACGCGGGACATGGACCTGGCCGCCTTCATCGTGTTCTCGTCGGTGTCCGGCACGTTCGGCGGGTCCGGGCAGGGCAACTACGCGGCGGGTAACGCGTTCCTGGACGCGCTGGTCCAGCACCGGAGAGGAGCGGGCCTGCCGGCGCTGTCGCTGGCCTGGGGGCCGTGGTCGACGGAGGCCGGGATGACCAGCCGGTTGTCCCAGGTGGACGTCAACCGGTTGACCATGAGCGCGCTGCGGCTGATCTCACTCTCGCAGGGCATGGCGTTGTTCGACGCGGCCGTCGCCTCCGGCGAATCGGCGGTGGCCCCGGTACGGCTGAACATGTCGGCCCTGCGGGCGTACGAGGAGCTACCGCCGATGCTGAGCGGGCTGGTCCCCGCCGTACGCCGCACGAAGGCGGTCGCACCACAAGGCCAGAGCAAACTCCTGCGGCAACTCGCTCCCCTGGGCGCCGCGGAACGCATCGAGGTCCTGCTGGACGTGGTGCGGACCGAGGTGGCGCTCGTGCTGGGCCACGCCACGCGCGACACGGTGGAGGTGCGGCGGGAGTTCCGGGAGCTGGGTTTCGACTCGCTGACGGCGGTCGAGTTGCGCAACCGGATGAACGCCGCGACGGGTCTGCGTCTGTCGGCCACGCTGGTGTTCGACTACCCGACCCCGACCGTGCTCGCCAGACATCTGCTCGACGAGCTGATGGGTACGCAGGCGGAAGCCCTGGACGCGGCGCCGCGGGTGGTGCCGCCGGTGGCCGATGACCCGATCGTGATCGTGGGGATGGCGTGCCGGTATCCGGGTGGGGTCGCCTCGCCGGAGGACCTGTGGCGTCTGGTGGCCGAGGGCGGGGACGGGATCAGCGCGTTCCCGACGACCCGTGGTTGGGATCTGGCCGCGCTGTTCAACCCGGATCGGGACAATCGCGGGACCAGTTATGTGCGTGAGGGCGGCTTCCTCCACGAGGCCGGGGAGTTCGATCCGGGGTTCTTCGGCATTTCGCCGCGTGAGGCTTTGGCGATGGATCCGCAGCAGCGGCTGCTGCTGGAGACGTCCTGGGAAGCGGTCGAGCGGGCGGGGATCGAGCCGGGTTCGCTGCGCGGCAGCCGTACCGGTGTGTTCGCCGGAGTGATGTATCACGACTACAACCCGGGCCGTCTGGACTTCCCGCTGGAGGTGATGAGCTTCGTGGGGACCGGGACCGCCGGAAGTGTGTTGTCCGGCCGTCTCTCGTACACGCTGGGGTTGGAGGGTCCGGCGGTGACGGTGGACACCGCGTGTTCGTCGTCGCTGGTGGCGCTGCATCTGGCGGCGCAGGCGCTGCGTGGTGGTGACTGCTCGCTGGCGCTGGCCGGTGGCGTGACCGTGATGGCCACCCCGACGCCGTTCATCGGCTTCAGCGAGCAGGGCGGGCTGGCCGGCGACGGCCGGTGCAAGTCCTACTCTGACGCGGCTGACGGGGTGAGCTGGTCCGAGGGTGTGGGTGTGGTGGTGCTGGAGCGGCTGTCGGACGCTCAGCGCAACGGGCATCAGGTGCTGGCGATCGTCCGTGGTTCGGCGGTCAACCAGGACGGCGCGTCGAACGGGTTGACCGCGCCGAACGGTCCTTCGCAGCAGCGGGTGATCCGGCAGGCGCTGGCCGGTGCCGGTTTGTCGGCGTCCGAGGTGGACGCGATGGAAGGGCACGGCACCGGTACGACGCTGGGTGACCCGATCGAGGCACAGGCGCTTTTGGCGACCTATGGGCAGGACCGGCCGGAGGACCGGCCGCTGCTTCTTGGGTCGATCAAGTCGAACCTCGGCCACACCCAGGCCGCCGCCGGGGTCGCTGGTGTGATCAAGATGGTCATGGCCATGCGGCATGGCGTGCTACCCAAGACGCTTCACGTGACGGAACCGTCCTCGCACGTGGACTGGTCGGCCGGTGCGGTGGAACTGCTGACCGAGCCGGTGGAGTGGCCGCGGAATGGTCATCCGCGCCGGGCGGGTGTGTCGTCGTTCGGGATCAGCGGCACCAACGCGCACATCATCCTCGAACAGGGACCGGAAACACCGGAAGGGGAGGACACTCCGCAGGACCGGGCGCCGGGTGTCGTGCCGTGGGTGGTGTCGGCGAAGACCCCTGAGTCGTTGCGTGGTCAGGCGCGTCGTCTGGCGGCGCATGTGGAGGCCGGCGAGCTGGACCCGGTTGATGTGGGGTCGTCGCTGGTGGTGTCGCGGTCGGTGTTTGAACACCGTGCGGTGGTGGTCGGACGTGACCATCAGGAACTGCTCGCGGGCTTGGGCGCGGTTGCCTCGGGCGAGCCCGCGGCCGGTGGCGTGGTCCAGGGCGTGGCCGATGTCGTCGGGAAGTCGGTGTGGGTGTTCCCGGGTCAGGGAGCCCAGTGGGCGGGTATGGGCAGGCAGCTCCTTGAGGAGTCGCCGGTCTTCGCGGGCCGGATGGCGGAGTGCGCGGCGGCGCTGGAGCCGTTCGTGGACTGGTCGCTGCTGGACGTGATCCGCCAGACCGAGGACGCCCCGTCGCTGGACCGGGTGGATGTGGTCCAGCCGGTGTCGTTCGCGGTGATGGTCTCTTTGGCTGCGGTCTGGGAGTCCTTGGGGGTCCGCCCCGACGCCGTGGTCGGTCACTCGCAGGGCGAGATCGCGGCTGCGGTGGTCGCGGGTGGTCTGTCGTTGCAGGACGGCGCGCGCGTGGTGGCGTTGCGCAGCCGCTTGATCGCCGACCGGCTGGCCGGGCTCGGCGCGATGGCCTCGGTGGCGTTGCCGGTCGAGCAGGTCCGTGAGCGGCTGGCCGTATGGGACGGGCGGCTTTCGGTGGCGGCGGTCAACGGTCCTCGCTCGGTGGTGGTGGCCGGTGAGGTCGCGGCCGTGGAGGAACTGGTCGAGCGGCTTGCTGCTGAGGAGGTGCGGGTCCGGCGGATCGCGGTGGACTATGCCTCGCATTCGGCTCAGGTTGATCTGATCGGTGAGGAACTGGCCCAGGTCCTGGCAGGGGTAGTGGCGCAGCCGGTCCGGGTGCCGATGCTGTCGACCGTGACCGGCCAGTGGGTGGAAGGGCCGGAACTCGACGCGAGGTACTGGTGTGACAATCTGCGCAACACGGTGGCCTTCGCCCCGGCGATCGGGCAGTTGCTGGAGCAGTGGTATCGGGCGTTCGCGGAGGTGAGTCCGCATCCGGTGCTGACGGTCGGCATCGGCGAGTGCGTGGACGAGGCCGCGGTGGATGCGGTGATCTCCGGTACGTTGCGTCGGGATGAGGGCGGGCTGGACCGGCTGCTGGTCTCGGCGGCTGAGCTGTTCGTGCGCGGTGTGGCCGTGGACTGGCAGGCCGTACTGCCGGGCGGGCGTCAGGTCGATCTGCCGACCTATGCCTTCCAGCACCAGCGGTTCTGGCCGAACGCCAGGCAGGGCGGTGATGCCCGTGTTCTGGGCCTGTCCGCGACCAGGCATCCTCTGCTGGGGGCGGCCGTGGGCCTGGCCGATTCCGACGGGGTGGTGCTGACCGGGCGCCTGTCGATCGCTTCGCATCCGTGGCTGGCCGATCACCTGGTGGCCGGGATGGTCTTCTTCCCCGGCACCGGATTCCTTGAGCTGGCGATCCAGGCGGGTGACCAGGTCGGCTGCGATGTGGTCGAGGAGCTGACGCTGGCCACGCCCCTGGTACTGGGCGAGGGCGAGGCGGTCGCGATCCAGATCGCGGTGGGTGCGCCGGAAGAGTCGGGCCACCGGAGCGTGAACATCTATGCCCGCCCGGCGGAGGCGGGCGGCGATGCGCAGTGGGTGCGGCACGCCACCGGGACGCTCGCCACGGGGGGCAGGGCCGAGGTGCCGTTCGATGCGGCGGTGTGGCCTCCGGCCGGCGCGACCGCGATCGAGCTGGACGGGCTGTATGACGCGCTGGCCTCCGGGGGGCTGGGCTACGGCCCGATGTTCCAGGGGCTGCGGGCGGTCTGGCGTGGATCTGACGGTGAGATCTTCGCCGAGGTCGCGTTGCCCGAGCAGGCGCATTCGGAGGCGGCTGCGTTCGGGTTGCATCCGGCGTTGCTGGACGCGGCCTTGCACGCGGTGACTTTCGTTGGGCTGGACGATTCCGAGGGCGGCCGGTTGCCGTTCTCGTGGGGTGAGGTGTGCCTGCACGCCGTTGGTGCGTCGATGTTGCGGGTGCGGCTGGCTCGGACGGGTCCGGATTCGGTGTCGCTGGCGGCGGTGGACACCGCTGGAGAGCCGGTGGCGTCGGCGCGGTCGCTGGTGTTGCGGCAGATCTCGTCCGATCGGCCCGTGGGCGGTCGCGGAGCGGAAGGGGAGGGGCTGTTCCGGCTGGAGTGGTCGGAGCTTTCTGAAGTCTCTCCGGCCGATCCGGTGTCGATGGCGGTGGTTGGTTTCGCCGGGTCCGAGCTACTGGGGCTTGTGAGGATAAGGGAGTCGGTCGCGGTTCATCGTGACCTCCCGGCGCTGGCTGAGGCGGGTCCGGTGCCGGATGTGGTGCTGGTCGAGGTCGTCACCGAGCCGATGGCGGATGCGGTGGGCGCGGCGCACGGGGTGACCGCTGGAGTGTTGAGCCTGCTGCAGGGCTGGCTGGCCGAGGAGCGGTTCGGCGATTCGCGTCTGGTGTTCGTGACGCGGGGTGCGGTGACCGCGGGTGAGGGCGAGGTGGTCACTGATCTGGCTGCGGCTGCCGCGTGCGGGCTGGTGCGGTCGGCGCAGTCGGAGAATCCGGGGCGGTTTGTCCTGGTGGACGTTGATGGGGAGCTGTCCGAGTCGGTTCTGGCCGAGGTGCTGGCCTGCGATGAGCCGCAGGTGGCGCTACGTGCCGGTGCGGTGCGGGTGCCGCGGTTGGCGTCGCTGGTGTCGGGGGCGGGTCTGCTGCCTCCGTCCGGTACGGCGTGGCGGCTGGGCAGCCAGGCCAAGGGCAGCCTGGACGCTCTGGAACTGCTTCCCTTCCCGCAGGCGGCCGGGCCGTTGGAAGCCGGTCAGGTGCGCCTGGAGGTGCATGCGGCGGGGGTGAACTTCCGTGACCTGCTGGACGGGTTGAACGCGCTGGGCTGGTTCCAGGACTTCCAGGACACGGTCAGTCTGATGGGTGGTGAGGCGGCCGGGGTGGTGCTGGAGGTCGGCCCGGGGGTGGAGGACCTGCGCCCGGGGGACCGGGTGATGGGTCTGGCCTCCGGTTCGTTCGGCCCGGTGGCGGTGGCCTGGGCCCATTACCTGACCAAGATGCCCGATGGGCTCACCTTCGAGCAGGCGGCGACGATTCCGGTGACGTTCCTGACGTCCTATTACGGGCTGATGGATCTGGCCGGGTTGAAGCCGGGCGAGTCGCTGCTGGTGCACGCCGGGACGGGCGGCGTGGGCATGGCGACGATTCAGCTGGCCCAGCGGCTGGGGGTCGAGGTGTTCGCCACGGCGAGCCCGGCCAAGTGGGATGTGCTGCGCTCGCTGGGCATCCCGGACGATCACATCGCCTCGTCGCGGAGTCTGGAGTTCGAGGAGCGCTTCCGGGAGGTGTGTGGCGATCGGGGGATCGATGTGGTCCTCAACTCGCTGACCGGGGAGTTCATCGACGCCACTGCGCGGTTGCTGCGTCCGGGTGGTCGGTTCATCGAGATGGGCAAGCTGGACATCCGTGACCAGGAGCAGTTCCCGGGGCTGGTGTATCACTGGTTCGATGTGATGGACGCCGGACCGGAGCGGTTGCACGAGATCCTGGTCGAGCTGGCGGGGTTGGTCGCGGCTGGCGAACTGCGGCCGTTGCCGTTGACGGCGTGGGATGTGCGCCGGGGCCGTGAGGCGTTCCGGTTCATGAGCCAGGCCCGGCACACCGGCAAGATCGTCCTGACGATGCCGCGCCGCTGGAACCCGGAAGGCACCGTGTTGATCACCGGTGGTACGGGTGGTCTGGGTGCGGAGGTGGCCCGGCATCTGGTGGCCGAACATGGCGTGCGGCATCTGCTGCTGGTCAGCCGAAGGGGCCTGGAAGCGGCCGGCGCACGCGAGCTGGAGCAGGAACTGGGTGCGCACGTGACCATCGCCGCCTGCGATGTGGCCGATCGGGACCAGGTGGCGGCGCTGCTGGCGGGGATCGGTGCCGAGCATCCGCTGACCGCCGTGATCCACACCGCAGGTGTGCTGGACGACGGGACCGTCGCGTCGCTGACGCCGGAGCGGCTGGATGTGGTGTTGCGGCCGAAGGTGGACGCCGCCTGGCACCTGCACGAGCTGACTCAGGACCTGGATTTGGCCGGGTTTGTGGTGTTCTCCTCGCTGTCCGGGCTGATGGGTGCCCGTGGTCAGGGCAACTACGCGGCGGCCAACGCCTGGCTGGACGCGTTGATGGCTGCCCGCCGGGCTCAGGGATTGCCGGGCCTGTCCCTGGCGTGGGGGTTGTGGGCGCAGGCCACCGGAATGACCGGGGGCATGTCGCAGGCCGACATAGAGCGGATGACCGCCGCCGGGCTGCCGCCCATCACCACCGACCAGGGGCTGGCACTGTTCGACACGGCCATCGGTTCGGATTCACCGTTCGTCGTCCCGGTACGGGTGAACATGCCGGCGATGCCCGCTCAGCTGGTCCCGCCGCTGTTCCGCGGGCTGGTACGCGGCACTCGCCGCACGGCCGCGTCGGCGGCGGCGGGTGGTGGCGCGAGCGGGGCGCTGTCCCGGCAGCTGGCGGGTCTGGACAATCCCAAGCGGGTCCGCCTGCTGGCCGACCTGGTACGCACTCAGGCCGCCGCCGTCCTCGGACACTCCGACCCCGCGGCGGTGGAAGTCCGTCGTGAGTTCCGCGAGCTGGGCTTCGACTCGCTGACCGCGATTGAGCTGCGCAACCGGCTCAACGCCGCCACCGGGCTGCGCCTGCCGTCCACCCTCATCTTCGACTACCCCACGCCCACTGTCCTCGCCGAATATCTGCTCGACGAGCTGATGGGTACGCAGGCGGAAGCCCTGGACGTGGTGCCGCGGGTGGTGCCGCCGGTGGCCGATGACCCGATCGTGATCGTGGGGATGGCGTGCCGGTATCCGGGTGGGGTCGCCTCGCCGGAGGACCTGTGGCGGCTGGTGGCCGAGGGTGAGGACGGGATCAGCGGGTTCCCGACGACCCGTGGTTGGGATCTGGGCGGGTTGTTCAACCCGGATCGGGACAATCGCGGGACCAGTTATGTGCGTGAGGGCGGCTTCCTGCACGAGGCGGGGGAGTTCGATCCGGGGTTCTTCGGGATTTCGCCGCGTGAGGCTTTGGCGATGGATCCGCAGCAGCGGTTGCTGCTGGAGACGTCCTGGGAGGCGATCGAGCGGGCGGGGATCGAGCCGGGTTCGCTGCGCGGCAGCCGTACCGGTGTGTTCGCCGGAGTGATCAACCATGACTACACCTCGGGCCATCTGGAGTTCCCTCTGGAGGTGATGGCCTTCTTGGGGACCGGGACCGCCGGAAGTGTGCTGTCCGGCCGGATCTCTTACACGCTGGGTCTTGAGGGCCCGGCGGTGACGGTGGACACCGCCTGCTCGGCCTCCTTGGTGGCTGTGCATCTGGCGGCGCAGTCACTGCGTGGTGGTGACTGCTCGCTGGCGCTGGCCGGTGGCGTGACCGTGTTGGCCACCCCGGGAGCCTTCATCGATTTCAGCGCGCAGGGCGGACTGGCTCCTGATGGGCGGTGCAAGTCCTTCGCTGACGCGGCTGACGGGGTGAGCTGGTCCGAGGGTGTGGGTGTGGTGGTGCTGGAGCGGTTGTCGGACGCTCAGCGCAACGGGCACCAGGTGCTGGCGATCGTCCGTGGTTCGGCGATCAACCAGGACGGCGCGTCCAACGGGCTGACCGCACCGAACGGTCCTTCGCAGCAGCGGGTTATCCGTCAGGCGCTGGCTGGTGCCGGTTTGTCGCCGTCCGAGGTGGACGCGATGGAGGCGCACGGCACCGGCACAACGCTGGGTGACCCGATCGAGGCACAGGCGCTTTTGGCGACCTATGGGCAGGATCGGCCGGAGGACCGTCCGCTGCTTCTTGGGTCGATCAAGTCGAACATCGGTCACGCGCAGGCCGCAGCCGGTGTGGCGGGCGTGATCAAGATGGTGCTGGCCATGCGGCACGGCATGCTGCCCAAGACCCTGCATGTGGACGCGCCGTCGTCGCACGTGGACTGGGACTCGGGGGCGGTCAAACTGCTCACCGAGCCGGTGGAATGGCCGCGGAACGGTCACCCGCGCCGGGCCGGTGTTTCCTCGTTCGGACTCAGCGGCACCAACGCCCACGTGATCTTGGAGGAAGGGCCGGAGGTTCCGCAGTCCGAGCCGGAGGAGCAGGCGCCGACCGCTGGTGTGGTGCCGGTGCTGGTTTCGGCCAAGACGGATCAGGCGTTGCGGGCGCAGGCCGGACGTCTGGCGTCGTATCTGGACGGCGAGTCTGACCTGCGGCCCAGCGATGTGGCGTTCTCGCTGGCCACGACGCGGTCGGCGTTCGCGCATCGTGCGGTGGTGCTGGCCGGTGACCGTGATGGTCTGCTGGCCGGGCTGGGCGCGCTGGCGGAGGACCGGCCGGGTGCGGGTGTGGTGCGTGCGGTGGCCGGGGCGGAGCCGCAGCTGGCGGTGTTGTTCACCGGTCAGGGCAGTCAGCGGGCGGGCATGGGCCGGGAGTTGTACGACCGGTTCCCGGTGTTCGCGCGGGCGTTGGATGAGGTGATCGGCGAGCTGGATCCGCTGCTCGATGGTTCGCTGCGTGAGGTCCTGTTCGCCGAGCTGGGTACGCCCGAAGCGGAGGCGCTGGATCAGACGGGGTGGGCGCAGCCGGCGCTGTTCGCGGTGGAGACCGCCCTGTTCCGGCTGGTGGAGTCCTGGGGTGTGCGTCCGGATGTGCTGGCCGGGCATTCGATCGGGGAGATCGCGGCGGCTCACGTGGCCGGGGTGCTGTCCCTGGCCGATGCGTGTGCGCTGGTGGCGGCCCGGGCGCGGTTGATGCAGGCGCTGCCCGCGGGCGGGGCGATGGTCGCGGTCCAGGCGTCCGAGGAGCAGGTCGCCGGCCTGCTGGCGGGGCGTGAGGCTGAGGTGTCGGTCGCGGCGGTCAACGGCCCGGCCTCGCTGGTGCTCTCCGGCGTCGAGGAGGCGGTCCTTGAGGTCGCCGCCGCGCTGGAATCTCAGGGGATCAGAACGCGGCGCCTGCGGGTCTCGCACGCGTTCCACTCGCCGTTGATGGACCCAATGCTGGCGGACTTCCGCGCCCTAGCCGGGACGCTCAGCTACAACCCGCCGCAGATTCCGATCGTCTCCACCCTGACCGGAGAGGCGGCTACGGCCGAGCAGTTGTGCTCGCCGGGCTACTGGGTGGACCAGGTACGCGGCGCGGTCCGCTTCGCCGACGGCGTCCGCACGCTACAGACTCAGGGCGTACGGGCCTATCTGGAGCTGGGCCCCGACGGCGTCCTGACCGCCATGGCGCAGAACACTCTCGATGACGGCTCTGCCGCGGATGCGTTCGGCGCGGATGTGGCGCTGGTGTCGGCGCTGCGTAAGGACCGTGATGAGCACACGGCGGTGCTGACGGCGCTGGCCGAATTGCATGTGCACGGGGTGCCGGTGGACTGGCGGGCGCTGCTGCCGCGCGGGCGCCGGGTGGACCTGCCGACGTACGCCTTCCAGCGTCAGTGGTTCTGGCCCAAGGGGCTGGCATCTCGGGTGGGTAATGTGGCGGCGGCGGGGCTGGCGGTGGCCGGTCATCCGCTGCTGGGTGCGGCGGTGGGCCTGGCCGACTCCGACGGTGTGCTGCTGACCGGGCGCCTGTCGGTGCGGTCGCATCCGTGGCTGGCCGATCACATGGTGTCCGGCACGGTGATCTTCCCAGGAACCGGGTTCCTGGAGCTGGCGATCCGGGCCGGTGACCAGGTCGGCTGCGACCAGGTCGAGGAGCTGATGCTGGTCGCACCGCTGGTGCTGGGCGCGGACGACGCGGTCGCGGTGCAGGTGTCGGTGGGCGCGCCGGAAGAGTCGGGCCACCGGAGCGTGAACATCTACGCCCGCTCGGCGGAGGCCGGCGACGATGTGCAGTGGGTGCGGCACGCCACCGGCACGCTCGCGACCGGTTCTCCGGAAGCCGTGTCGTTCGATGCCGAGGTCTGGCCGCCGCGTGGCGCGACTGCGATCGAGCTGGACGGCTTGTACGAGGACCTGGCCGCGGGCGGATTCGGCTACGGTCCGGTGTTCCAGGGTCTGCGGGCGGCCTGGCAGCGCGATGGTGAGATCTTCGCCGAGGTCGCGTTGCCGGAGCAGGCGCATTCGGAGGCGGGTGCGTTCGGGTTGCATCCGGCGTTGCTGGACGCGGCCTTGCACGCGGTGACTTTTGTTGGGCTGGAGCCGGTGGAGGGCGGCCGGTTGCCGTTCTCGTGGGATGGCGTGTGCCTGCGCGCTGTTGGTGCGTCGGTGTTGCGGGTGCGGCTGGCCAAGGTGGGCGAAGACGCGGTGTCGCTGGCGGCGGTGGATACCGCTGGGGAGCCGGTGGTGTCGGCGCGGTCGCTGGTGCTGCGGCCGTTCTCGCCGGATCAGCTCGCGGGCGGTGGCGGTCGCGGAGCGGAAGCAGAAGGGCTGTTCCGACTGGAATGGACCGCGCTTTCCGATATTCCGGAGGCCGACCCGGTGCCGATGGCGGTGGTCGGTCTGGCGGGGTTCGAGCGGGACATGCTGGGTCTTGCCAAGAGTGGGGAGCGGGTCGAGGTTCATCCAGATCTGTCGGCGTTGGCCGAGGCTGGTCCGGTGCCGGATGTGGTGCTGGTCGAGGTCGTCACCGAGCCGATGGCGGATGCGGTGGGCGCGGCGCATGGGGTGACCGCCGGGGTGCTGGGTCTGCTGCAGGGGTGGCTCGCCGACGAGCGCTTGGAGGGCTCGCGGCTGGTGTTCGTGACGCGGGGCGCGGTGGCCGCGGGTGAGGGTGAGGAGATCACCGATCTGGCGGCTGCTGCGGTGTGGGGTCTGGTGCGGTCGGCGCAGTCGGAGAATCCGGGCCGGTTCGTCCTGGTGGATGTGGACGACCAGGAGTCCTCCCTGCCTGCGGTACTGGCCGCGCTCATGGTCTCGGGCGAATCGCAGGCGGCGGTCCGGCGCGATGAGGTGCGGGTGCCACGATTGGCGTCGCTGGTGTCGGGGGCGGGTCTGGTGCCTCCGACAGGGGTGCCGTGGCGGCTGGGCAGCCAGGCCAAGGGCAGCCTGGACGCCCTGGAGCTACTCCCCTTCCCGAGAGCGGCGGAACCGCTGGGGGCCAGGCAGGTGCGCGTCGCGGTGCACGCCGCAGGACTCAACTTCCGTGACCTGCTGGACGGACTCAACGCCCTGGGCTGGTACCAGGACAAGGTCGGCCTGATGGGCAGCGAGGCCGCCGGCGTGGTGCTGGAGGTCGGCTCCGAGGTCGACGACCTGTGTCCCGGGGACCGGGTGATGGGTCTGGCCGAGGCCGCGTTCGGGCCGGTGGTCGTCATGGAGGCCAGGGCCTTGGTGAAGGTCCCCGCCCAGATCTCCTTCGAGCAGGCGGCGACGATTCCGGTGACGTTCCTGACGTCCTATTACGGGCTGATGGATCTGGCCGGGTTGAAGCCGGGCGAGTCGCTGCTGGTACACGCCGGGACAGGCGGTGTGGGCATGGCGGCGATCCAGCTGGCTCAGCGCCTGGGGGTGGAGGTGTTCGCCACGGCGAGCCCGGCCAAGTGGGACGTGCTGCGCTCACTGGGCATCCCAGATGATCACATCGCCTCCTCACGAACCCTGGAGTTCGAGGAACGATTCCGCGACCGGGAGATCGACGTCGTCCTCAACTCGCTGACCGGAGAATTCATCGATGCCTCGGTGCGTCTGCTGCGCCCGGGCGGCCGGTTCATCGAGATGGGCAAGCTGGACATCCGCAACCAGGACCAGTTCCCGGGGCTGACGTACCACTGGTTCGACATGATGGACGCCGGACCGGAGCGGTTGCGGGAGATCCTGATCGAGCTGGCAGAGTGGTTCGCGGCTGGCGAGTTGCGGCCGCTACCGGTCAACGCCTGGGATGTGCGACGAGGCCGTGAGGCGTTCCGGTTCATGAGCCAGGCCCGGCACACCGGCAAGATCGTCCTGACGATGCCCCAGCGCTGGAACCCGGAAGGCACCGTGCTGATCACCGGTGGTACGGGTGGTCTGGGTGCGGAGGTGGCCCGGCATCTGGTGGCCGAGCATGGGGTGCGGCATCTGCTGCTGGTCAGCCGAAGGGGCCTGGAAGCGGCCGGCGCACGCGAGTTGGCGCAGGAACTGGGCGCGCAGGTGACCATCGCCGCCTGCGATGTGGCCGACCGGGACCAGGTGGCGGCGCTGCTGGCCGGAATCGGCGCCGAGCATCCGCTGACCGCGGTGATCCACACCGCGGGTGTGCTCGCGGACGGGACCATCGCCTCGCTGACGCCGGAGGGCCTGGAGTCGGTGCTGCGGCCGAAGGTGGACGCCGCCTGGCACCTGCACGAGCTGACTCAGGACCTGGATCTGGCCGGTTTCGTGGTGTTCTCCTCGCTCTCCGGGCTGATGGGCAACGCCGGTCAGGGCAACTACGCGGCGGCCAATGTGTGGCTGGACGCGTTGATGGCCCACCGTCGGGCTCAGGGACTGCCGGGCTTGTCCTTGGCGTGGGGGATGTGGGCGCAGGCCACCGGGATGACCGGGGGCTTGTCGCAGGCGGACGTGAAGCGGATGACCGCTGCCGCTCTGCCGCCCATCACCACCGAGCAGGGGCTGGCCCTGTTCGACACGGCCATCGGCTCGGACTCCCCGCTCGTCGTCCCGGTACGGGTGAACCCGTCCGCCCTGCCGCAAGGGCAGGTGCCGCCGCTGTTCCGCGGGCTGGTACGCGGCACCCGCCGTACGGCCGCGTCGGCGGCCGGGGGTGGTGGCGCGGGCGAGGCCCTGTCCCGGCAGCTGGCCGGTCTGAGCCACCCCAAGCGGGTCCGCCTGCTGGCCGACCTGGTACGCACTCAGGCCGCCGCCGTCCTCGGACACTCCGACCCCGCGGCGGTGGAAGTCCGTCGTGAGTTCCGCGAACTTGGCTTCGACTCGCTGACCGCGATCGAACTGCGCAACCGGCTCAACGCCGCCACAGGCCTGCGCCTGCCGTCCACCCTCATCTTCGACTACCCCACACCCACTGTCCTCGCCGAACATCTCCTCGCGGAAATCGCTCCCGGGGAAACCGCAGCCGAGAAGCCGTCGTTGCTGGCCGACCTCGACCGATTCGAGGACATGCTTTCCGAGGACGGGCTCGACGAAATCACCCGGAACGGTATCGAGACACGGCTGCGGCAGCTGTTGGCGAAGGTGACCGCGAGCGGTTCAGAGACTAGTGAAATGGCGGTTGCCGACATGCTCGAATCGGCGAGTACCGAGGACATCCTCGGCATCATCGAGAGCGAACTGGGCCAACTCAGAGACCTGTGATCCTGGGCTGGCCTCGGAACACTTCGGAGGTCAGCCCCGATGTCGGAAGACCGGAAGCTCGTTGACTACCTCAAGTCGGTCGCCGCTGATTTGCGCGAGACCCGTCGACGGCTCCAGGAGGTCGAGTCGGGCAGGCACGATCCGATCGCGATTGTGTCGATGGCGTGCCGCTTCCCGGGTGACGTCGGCTCTCCGGAGGATTTGTGGCGTCTGGTGGCCGAGGGCGGGGACGGGATCGGTGAGTTCCCGACCTCCCGTGGCTGGGATCTCGGGGTGCTCTACAACCCGGATCGGGAGCGCCGGGGGACCAGCAGTTATGTGCGTGAGGGCGGGTTCCTGCACGAGGCCGGGGAGTTCGATCCGGGGTTCTTCGGTATTTCGCCGCGTGAGGCTTTGGCGATGGATCCCCAGCAGCGGTTGCTGCTGGAGGTGTCGTGGGAGGCGATCGAGCGGGCGGGGATCGAGCCGGGTTCGCTGAGGGGCAGCCGTACCGGTGTGTTCGCCGGTGTGATGTATCACGACTACGGCCCGAGTGTTGAATTCCCGCCGGAAGTGCGGAGCTTCGCCAGCACCGGCACCGCGGGGAGCGTCGCGACCGGCCGTATTTCGTACACGCTGGGGCTGGAAGGCCCGGCGGTGACGGTGGACACCGCGTGTTCCTCCTCCCTGGTGGCGTTGCATCTGGCGGCGCAGGCACTGCGCTCGGGCGAGTGCAGCCTGGCGCTGGCCGGTGGTGTGACCGTGATGGCCACGCCGGGCATGTTCATTGACTTCAGCGCCCAGGGCGGGCTCGCGGCCGACGGGCGGTGTAAGCCGTTCGCCGACGCGGCGGACGGCACGGGCTGGGCCGAGGGCATCGGCATGCTGGTGCTGGAGCGGCTGTCGGACGCCCGCCGCAACGGGCATCAGGTGCTGGCGGTCGTCCGTGGTTCCGCGGTGAACCAGGATGGCGCGTCCAATGGTCTGACCGCGCCGAACGGTCCTTCTCAGCAGCGGGTGATCCGGCAGGCACTGGCCGGCGCCGGGCTCACTCCCGCCAACGTGGATGTGGTCGAAGGCCACGGTACGGGTACGACGCTGGGTGACCCGATCGAGGCGCAGGCGCTGCTGGCGACGTACGGGCAGGATCGGCCGGAGGGCCGCCCGCTGCTGCTGGGGTCGATCAAGTCGAACATCGGTCACACCCAGGCCGCGGCGGGTGTCGCCGGTGTGATCAAGATGGTCATGGCCATGCGGCATGAGGTGCTGCCCAAGACGCTGCACGTCGATGCGCCGTCCTCGCATGTGGACTGGTCGACGGGCGCGGTGGAACTGCTGACCGAGCCGGTGGAGTGGCCGCGGAACGGCCGTCCGCGCCGGGCGGCTGTGTCGTCGTTCGGGATCAGCGGCACCAACGCCCACGTGATCCTGGAGGAAGGACCGGAGGTTCCGGCCGAACCGGTTGTGCAGGAGCCGGCTGCCGGTGTGGTGCCGGTGCTGGTGTCGGGCCGTACGGCAGAGGCGCTGCGGGCGCAGGCCGGACAGCTGGCCGCGCATGTGGCGGACCACCCCGAGGTGGCGCTGGCCGACACCGCGTTCTCGCTGGCTACGACGCGGTCGGCGTTCGAGCATCGCGCGGTGCTGCTGGCGAGCGACCGCGAGAGTGTGCTGGCCGGTTTGGGCGCGCTGGCTGAGGATCTGCCGGGTGCGGTGCGTGGGGTGGCCGATGCCGAGCCCCAGTTGGCGGTGCTGTTCACCGGTCAGGGCAGTCAGCGGGCAGGAATGGGCCGCGAGCTGTATGAGCGGTTCCCGGTGTTCGCCAAGGCTTTGGACGCGGTGATCGCGGAGCTGGACCCGCTGCTCGACAGGCCGCTGCGCGACGTCATGTTCGCCGAGACGGAGCTGCTGGACCAGACGGGCTGGGCGCAGCCGGCGCTGTTCGCGCTGGAGACCGCCCTGTTCCGGCTGGTCGAATCGTGGGGCGTGGTGCCGGATGTGCTGGCCGGCCATTCGATCGGGGAGATCACGGCGGCGCACGTGGCCGGGGTGCTCTCACTGAGCGATGCTTGTGCGCTGGTCGCGGGCCGGGCGCGGTTGATGCAGGCGCTGCCCGCGGGCGGGGCGATGGTCGCGGTCCAGGCCTCGGAGGAGGAGGTCATCGCGCTGCTGGCCGGGCACGCGGGCGAGGTGTCGATCGCGGCGGTGAACGGCCCGAACGCCGTGGTGATCTCCGGAGTTGAGGGCCCGGTCCTCAGCGTCGCGGCGGTCCTGGAAGAGCGTGGGGTGCGAACCAAGCGGTTGCGGGTGTCGCATGCGTTCCATTCGCCGTTGATGGACCCGATGCTGGCGGACTTCCGCGCCCTGGCCCGGACGCTGACCTACAGTCCGCCGGAAATTCCCGTGGTCTCGAACGTGACCGGCGAACTGGCCACGGACGAGCAGTTGTGCTCGCCGGACTACTGGGTGGACCAGGTCCGTGGGGCGGTCCGCTTCGCCGACGGAATCCGTACGCTGCACGCACAGGGCGTACAGGCATATCTGGAGCTGGGCCCCGACGGCGTCCTGACCGCCATGGCCGGCGAGACGCTTCCCGCCGACGCGGACGCCGTGCTCGTCCCGGTGTTGCGCAAGGACCGCGAGGAGTCGGCGGCGTCCATGATGGCGCTGGCAGAACTGCACGTGCACGGGGTGCCGGTCGACTGGCAGGTGGTGCTCCCGCAGGGTCGCCGGGTTGACCTGCCCACCTACCCGTTCCAGCACGAGTTGTACTGGCCCCGCACCCAGCGCATGGGCGACGCCCGGAACCTGGGGCTGACCGCGGCAGGGCATCCTTTGCTGGGTGCCGCCGTGGCGCTGGCCGCTTCGGACGGCGTTCTGCTGACCGGCCAGCTGTCGTTGCGGTCGCAGGCCTGGCTCGCCGATCACGTCGTGGGCGGGCGGGTGCTGTTCCCCGGCACCGCGTTCCTGGAGCTGGCCATCCGGGCCGGTGACCAGGTCGGCTGCGACCTGGTGGAGGAGCTCACCCTGGCGGCGCCGCTCGTCCTGGGCGAAACCGACACCGTGGCCGTGCAGGTGTGGGTGGGCGCGGAGGAGTCCGGCAGACGCGACCTGAGTATCCACACCCGGTCGGCCGAGGCCGCCGACGACGAGCCATGGGTACGGCACGCCGTAGGCGTCCTCGCCGCGGGCGGCCAGACCGCGGAGCGACTCGACACCGAAGTCTGGCCGCCGCAGGGCGCGTCCGCGATCGAGCTGGACGGGCTGTACGACCTGCTCGCCGAGGGCGGGATGAGTTACGGGCCGCTGTTCCAGGGCCTGCGGGCGGCCTGGCGGCGTGATGATGAGATCTTCGCCGAGGTGAGCCTGCCGAGCCGGCTCGAGTCGGACGCCGGCTCCTTCGGCGTACATCCGGCTCTGCTGGACGCGGCGTTGCACGTGGTGACCTTCGCCGGGCTGGACGATTCCGAGGGCGGCCGGTTGCCGTTCTCCTGGGGTGAGGTGTGCCTGCACGCCGGTGGCGCGTCTGCTCTGCGGGTACGGCTGGCCAGGACCGACGGCGATGCCGTCTCGCTGGCGGTGGCCGATGCGGCGGGCGAACCGGTACTTACGGCGCGGTCGCTCATTCTGCGCCCGATCACGGCGGACACCGGTGAAGGTGGCCGGAGAAGCGAGCGGGACCCCCTGTTCCGGGTGGAGTGGACGGCGTTGCCGCTGGCACCGGTGACAGAGCCCGCTCCGCTGACGGTTGACCTTCACACGTTCGACCTCGCGTCGGGGTTCGTGGACGCGGATCAGGCGCCGGGTGTTGTGGTGACCGAAGTGATCTCCGACGGCGCGGCGGTGCAGGCCACGCACGAGCTGACCGCGCGCGTTCTGACCGTGTTGCAGGGATGGCTGGCCGACGAGCGGTATCGCGATTCGCGGCTGGTGTTCGTGACGCGGGGTGCGGTGGCCGCGGGTGAGGGCGAGGCGGTTACCGATCTGGCGGCGGCTGCCGCATCCGGGTTGGTGCGGTCGGCGCAGTCGGAGAATCCGGGGCGGTTTGTCCTGGTGGATGTCGATGGGGAGCTGTCCGAGTCGGTTCTGGCCGGGGTGCTCGCCTCGGGTGAGCCGCAGGTGGCGGTGCGCGATGGTGGGGTGCGGGCGGCCCGGCTGGTACGGGTCGTGCCCGGCTCCGAGGTCGAACGGCCGTGGGATCCGGACGGCACGGTGCTGATCACCGGCGGAACCGGTGGTCTGGGCGCGCTGTTCGCGCGGCATCTGGTGGCCGAGCGCGACGTACGGCACCTGCTGCTGGTCAGCCGGAGAGGCCTGGATGCTCCGGGCGCGGTGGAGTTGCGGGCCGAGCTGATCGCGCACGGTGCCGAGGTCACGGTCGTGGCGTGTGACGTGACCGACCGGGACCAGGTGGCGGCCCTGCTGTCCGAGGTGGACGCAGAGCATCCGCTGACCGCGGTGATCCACACCGCGGGTGTGCTGGACGACGGGACCATCGCCTCGCTGACGCCGGAGCGGCTGGAGTCGGTGCTGCGGCCGAAGGTGGACGCCGCCTGGCACCTGCACGAGCTCACCGCGGATCTCGATCTGGCCGAGTTCATCGTGTTCTCGTCGGCGGCGGGCATGATCGGAGCTCCCGGCCAGGGCAACTACGCCGCGGCCAACTCCTTCCTCGACGCGCTGACCCAGCACCGCCAGGCTGCCGGACTGCCCGGGCTGTCGCTCGCCTGGGGTGCGTGGGCTCAGGACAGCGGGATGACCGGCACCTTGAGCGAGGGCGAGATGGCGAGGCTGGCCCGTGCCGGTACCCCGCCACTCTCACCGGAACAGGGCCTCGCCTTGTTCGAGTCGGCGGTCCGTTCCGGCGAACCGGTCGTGGCACCGGTCCGGCTGGATCTGCCGGCGCTGCGCACGCTGGGCGATATCCCGCCGCTGCTGCGCAAGCTGGTGCGGGGAAGGCGCCGGTCCGCCATCGGAAAGTCGGCGACGGCCAGCACGCTGCTGCAGCGGCTGGCTCGGCTGGGCGCGGCCGAGCGCGCCGAGGTCCTGGTGGACCTGGTACGGACCGAGGTGGCCATGGTGCTGGGGCACCTCTCGCCGGAGACGGTGGAGGTGCGTCGGGAGTTCCGCGAGCTGGGCTTCGACTCGCTGACCTCGGTGGACCTCCGCAACCGGCTGAACGGTACGACCGGGCTGCGGTTACCGGCCACGCTGGTGTTCGACTATCCCACGCCGATGCTGCTGGCCGAATTCCTGCTGGCCGAGCTGCTCGGCGAGCACGCCGACATGGTGGTTCCCACCGAGGCCCGGCCGGTGGCCGACGACCCGATCGCGATCGTGGGCATGGCCTGCCGCTATCCGGGCGGGGTCGCCTCTCCGGAGGATCTGTGGCGGTTGGTGACCGAGGGCGGAGACGGGATCTCGCCCTTCCCGACCACGCGCGACTGGGATCTGGGTGCCTTCTACAGCTCGGATCGGGAACGCCGGGGCACGAGCTATGTCCGCGAAGCCGGCTTCCTGCACGAGGCGGGGGAGTTCGACCC
The DNA here is from genome assembly GCF_018476525.1 of Acrocarpospora catenulata. Taxonomy (GTDB): domain Bacteria; phylum Actinomycetota; class Actinomycetes; order Streptosporangiales; family Streptosporangiaceae; genus Acrocarpospora; species Acrocarpospora catenulata. The sequence continues at coordinate 14,162 of NZ_JAHCST010000007.1, read as the reverse complement.
CGGGTTCTTCGGGATCTCGCCCCATGAGGCGCTGGCGATGGATCCGCAGCAGCGGTTGCTGCTGGAGGTGTCGTGGGAGGCGATCGAGCGAGCCGGGATCGAGCCGGTTTCGCTGCGCGGCAGCCGTACCGGGGTGTTCGCCGGACTGATGTATCACGACTACGCGAACAGCGTGTCGTTCCCGCCGGAAGTGATGGGGTTCGTCGGTACCGGTAGCACGGGCAGCGTCGCGACCGGCCGGGTTTCCTACACCCTGGGTCTTGAGGGCCCGGCGGTGACGGTGGACACCGCGTGTTCGTCGTCGCTGGTGGCGATGCACCTTGCGGCGCAGGCGCTGCGTGGCGGTGACTGCTCGCTGGCGCTGGCCGGTGGCGTGACCGTGATGGCCCACCCCGGGCCGTTCATCGATTTCAGCGCCCAGGGCGGGCTGGCCGCCGACGGCCGGTGCAAGTCCTACTCCGACGCGGCCGACGGGGTGAGCTGGTCCGAGGGTGTCGGCATTCTGGTGCTGGAGCGGCTGTCTGACGCTCAGCGCAACGGTCACCAGGTGCTGGCGATCGTCCGTGGCTCGGCGGTCAACCAGGACGGCGCGTCGAACGGTCTGACCGCGCCGAACGGTCCTTCGCAGCAGCGGGTGATCCGGCAGGCGCTGGCCGGTGCCGGGCTCTCGCCGTCCGAAGTGGACGCGGTCGAGGGGCACGGTACGGGTACGACGCTGGGTGACCCGATCGAGGCGCAGGCCCTGCTGGCGACCTACGGGCAGGAGCGGGACGAGGACCGTCCGCTGCTGCTGGGTTCGATCAAGTCGAACATCGGTCACACGCAGGCCGCCGCGGGCGTCGCAGGTGTGATCAAGATGGTGCTGGCCATGCGGCACGGGCTGCTGCCCAAGACGCTGCATGTCGATGCGCCGTCCTCGCACGTGGACTGGGCCTCTGGCGCGGTGGAACTGCTGACCGAGCCGGTGGAGTGGCAGAAGAACGGTCATCCGCGCCGGGCGGCTGTGTCGTCGTTCGGAATCAGCGGCACCAACGCCCACGTGATCCTGGAGCAGGGGCCACAGGTTGTGGAACCGGCGGAGCCGGGCGAGCCTGCCGGTGGTGTGGTGCCGTGGGTGCTGTCCGCGAAGACCGAGGAGTCGTTGCGTGGTCAGGCGCGTCGTCTGGCGGCGCATGTGGAGGCCGGCGATCTGGACCCGGTCGACACGGCGTTCTCGCTGGTGGTGTCGCGGTCGGTGTTCGAGCACCGTGCGGTGGTGGTCGGCGAGGATCGCGGCGAGCTGCTGGCGGGCCTGTCGGCCGTCGAGTCCGGTGAGCCGGCGGCTCGCGTGGTCGCGGGTGTGGCCGACGTCGTCGGGAAGTCGGTCTGGGTGTTCCCGGGTCAGGGAGCCCAGTGGGCGGGCATGGGTGCCGCCCTGCTTGAGGAGTCGCCGGTCTTCGCCGGTCGGATGGCCGAGTGTGCGGCGGCCCTGGAGCCGTTCGTGGACTGGTCGCTGCTGGATGTGATCCGGCAGTCCGAGGGTGCTCCGTCGCTGGATCGGGTGGATGTGGTCCAGCCGGTGTCGTTCGCGGTGATGGTCTCCTTGGCGGCGGTCTGGGAGTCGCTGGGTGTTCGCCCCGACGCCGTGGTCGGTCACTCTCAGGGTGAGATCGCGGCTGCGGTGGTCGCGGGTGGTCTGTCGTTGCAGGACGGCGCGCGGGTGGTGGCGTTGCGCAGCCGCCTGATCGCCGACCGGCTGGCTGGGCTTGGCGCGATGGCGTCGGTGGCCTTGCCGGTCGAGCAGGTCCGTGAGCGGCTGTCGTCCTGGGACGGACGGGTGTCGGTCGCGGCCATTAACGGCCCTCGCTCAGCGGTGGTGGCCGGTGAACTGCAAGCCGTCGATGAGCTGGTGGAGCGTCTGACCGAGGATGGGGTGCGGGTTCGCCGTATCGCGGTGGACTATGCCTCGCATTCGGCTCAGGTCGATCTGATCGGTGAGGAACTGGCCCAGGTCCTGGCGGAAGTGGCTCCGCGCGCGGTGCGGGTGCCGATGCTGTCGACGGTGACCGGCCAGTGGGTGGAGGGGCCGGAACTCGACGCGGGGTACTGGTGTGACAACCTGCGCAACACGGTCAACTTCGCCCCAGCGATCGGGCAGCTGCTGGAGCAGCGGTACCGGGCGTTTGTCGAGGTGAGCTCGCATCCGGTGCTGACGATCGGCATCGGGGAGTGCGTGGATGAGGCCGCAGTAGATGCGGTGATCGCCGGTACGTTGCGTCGGGACGAGGGCGGGCTGGACCGTGTCCTGGTTTCGGCGGCTGAACTGTTCGTACGCGGCGTGACGGTGGACTGGCGGGCACTGCTGCCGGGCGGCCGCCGGGTCGACCTGCCGACCTACGCCTTCAAGCACCAGTGGTACTGGCCCGCGAGGGCAGGCTCCCAGATAGGGAACGTGGCGGCGGCGGGTTTGGCGACAGCGGGTCATCCGCTGCTGGGCGCGGCGGTGGGCCTGGCCGACTCCGATGGGGTGCTGCTGACAGGCAGGTTGTCGCTGTCGTCGCATCCGTGGCTGGCCGATCACGCGGTGGCCGGCACGGTGATCTTCCCGGGTACCGGGTTGCTGGAGCTGGCGATCCGGGCCGGTGACCAGGTCGGCTGTGACCTGGTCGAGGAGCTGACCCTGACCGCTCCGCTGGTGCTGGGCGTGGACGACGCGGTTGCGGTGCAGGTGTGGGTGGGCGCCGCACAGGAGACGGGCCACCGGAGCGTGAACGTGTACGCCCGGTCGGCGGAGGCCGCCGCCGATGTGCCGTGGGTACGGCATGCCACCGGCACGCTGGCTGCCGGCACTCCCACCACGGCTGCCGCGTCGCCCGCTGCGCCGTTCGATGCGGCGGTGTGGCCCCCGCAGGGGGCGACCGCGATCGACCTGGACGGGCTGTACGAAGAGCTCTCCACGGGCGGGTTCGAATACGGCCCGGTGTTCCAGGGGCTGCGGGCGGCCTGGCGCGGTGCCGGCGGTGAGGTGTTCGCCGAGGTCGCGCTTCCCGAGCGGACGCAGTCAAGCGCCGGCGCGTTCGGGTTGCACCCGGCGTTGCTGGATGCGGCGTTGCATGCGGTGGCTTTCGCCGGGCTGGATGATTCCGAGGGCGGCAGGCTGCCGTTCTCCTGGGGCGGGGTGAGCCTCCAGGCCGCGGGCGCGGCGATGCTGCGCGTGCGGCTGGTCAGGACCGCCACCGACTCGGTCACGCTGACGGCGGTGGACGCCGCAGGAGATCCGGTGCTGTCGGCGCGGTCGCTGGTGTTGCGGCCGTTCTCGCCGGATCAGCTCGCCGCTGCGAGTGGTGGCCAGGCGACGCTGGGGGACGGGCTGTTCCGGCTGGAATGGGCCGCCCTTTCCGATGTTCCGGTGGCCGAGCCGGTGCCGGTGGCGGTGGTCGGTCTGGACACGCTGGGTCTTGCCGGGGAGTCGGTCGAGGTTCATCCGGATCTGTCGGCGTTGGCCGAGGTGGGTCCGGTTCCGGGAGTGGTGCTGGCCGGGATCGCGACCGATCCGGCCGCGGACGCGGTGGACTCGGCGCATCAGGTGGCCCGTGAGGTGCTGGGACTGTTGCAGGGCTGGCTGGCCGAGGAGCGGTTCGGCGATTCGCGTTTGGTGTTCGTGACGCGGGGCGCGGTGGCGGCCGGTGAGGGTGAGGAGATCACCGATCTGGCTGCGGCGGCGGTGTGGGGTCTGGTGCGGTCGGCGCAGTCGGAGAATCCGGGCCGGTTTGTCCTGGTGGATGTGGACGACCAGGAGTCCTCCCTGCCTGCGTTACTGGCCGCGCTCATGGCCTCGGACGAGCCGCAGGCGGCGGTGCGTGCGGGTGAGGTGCGGGTGCCGCGGCTGGCGTCGCTGGTGTCGGGGGCGGGCTTGGTGCCTCCGGCCGGTGGGGTGCCGTGGCGGCTGGGAAGCCAGGCCAAGGGCAGCCTGGACGCGCTGGAGCTGCTCCCCTTCCCGCAGGCGGCCGGGCCGTTGGAGGCCGGGCAGGTGCGCGTGGAGGTGCACGCCGCAGGAGTCAACTTCCGTGACCTGCTGGACGGACTCAACGCGCTGGGCTGGTTCCAGGACAAGGTCGGCCTGATGGGCGGCGAGGCCGCCGGCGTGGTGCTGGAGGTCGGCCCGGGGGTGGACGACCTGCGCCCGGGGGACCGGGTGGTCGGCATAACCGAGGGCGGCTTCGGCCCGGTGGTGGTCACCGGTGCCGGCGGGGTGACCAAGATCCCCGATGGAGTCTCCTTCGAGCAGGCGGCGACGTTCCCGGTGTCGTTCCTGACGTCCTATTACGGGCTGATGGATCTGGCCGGATTGCAGCCGGGCGAGTCGCTGCTGGTACACGCGGGCACCGGGGGGACCGGTATGGCCGCCATCCAGCTGGCCCAGCGCCTGGGGGTGGAGGTGTTCGCCACAGCCAGCCCGGCCAAGTGGGACGTCCTCCGCTCGCTGGGCATCCCGGACGATCACATCGCCTCCTCCCGCACCCTGGAGTTCGAGGAGAAGTTCAGCGGGCGGGAGATCGATGTCGTCCTCAACTCGCTCACCGGCGACTTCATCGACGCCTCCGCGCGACTGCTGCGCCCAGGCGGCCGGTTCATCGAGATGGGCAAGCTGGACATCCGAGACCAAGAGCAGTTCCCTGGGCTGACGTACCACTGGTTCGACATCCTGGATGCCGGACCCGAGCGGCTGCGCCAGATCCTGGCCGAGCTCATGGAACTCTTCGCGGCTGGTGAATTGCGGCCGCTACCGGTCACGGCGTGGGATGTGCGGCGGGGCCGCGAGGCGTTCCGGTTCATGAGCCAGGCCCGCCACACCGGAAAGATCGTTCTGACGATGCCCCGTCGTTGGAACCCGGAAGGCACCGTGCTGATCACCGGTGGTACGGGCGGTCTGGGCGCCCTGTTCGCGCGGCATCTGGTGACCGAGCACGACGTACGGCACCTGCTGCTGGTCAGCCGAAGGGGCCTGGATGCGGCCGGCGCACGTGAGCTGGAGCAGGAACTGGCCGCGCGGGGCGCGCACGTGACCATCGCCGCCTGCGACATGGCCGACCGGGATGCGGTGGCCGGCTTGCTGGCCGGGATCGACACCGAGCATCCGCTGACCGCGGTGATCCACGCGGCCGGAATCCTCGATGACGGAACCATCGCCTCACTGACACCTGAGCGGCTGGAGTCGGTGCTGCGGCCGAAGGTGGACGCCGCCTGGCACCTGCACGAGCTCACCCAGGGCCTAGACCTGGCCGGGTTCGTGGTGTTCTCCTCGCTGGCCGGGCTGCTGGGCGGCGGCGGTCAGGGCAACTACGCGGCGGCCAACGCCTGGCTGGACGCGCTGATGGCCCACCGCCAGGCGCAGGGGCTGCCGGGCCTGTCACTTCCCTGGGGATTGTGGGCACAGGCCACCGGGATGACCGGGGGCATGACGCAGGCCGACGTACAGCGGATGACCGCCGCCGGACTGCCGCCCATCACCACCGAGCACGGACTGGCCCTGTTCGACACGGCCATCGGCTCGGATTCACCGCTCGTGGTCCCCGTACGGCTGAACATGCCGGCGATACCCGCTCATCTGGTGCCGCCGCTGCTGCGCGGGCTCGTGCGGAGCACCCGCCGTACGGCGGCGTCGGCGCCCGCCGCCGGAGAAGGGGTGCTGCTGCGGCAGCTGGCCGGTCTGGCGCAGGCCGACCGCGTCCGGTTCGTCGTCGATCTGGTCCGGGCGCAGGCCGCCGCCGTCCTCGGGCATCCTTCGCTGGAGGCGGTGCAGGGGCGCCGTGAGTTCCGCGAGCTGGGCTTCGACTCGCTGACCGCGATCGAGCTGCGCAACCGGCTCAACGCCGCCACCGGCCTGCGCCTGCCCTCCACGGCCGTCTTCGACTACCCCACCCCCACCGTGCTCGGCGAGTACCTGTTGAGCGAGGTGCTCGGCGCGCACGGCGACGCCATGCTGCCAGTGGCCACGGCCTCGACGACGGACGACCCCATCGTCGTCGTCTCGATGGCCTGCCGCTTCCCTGGCGGGGTGAACTCTCCGGACGATCTGTGGCGGCTGGTCGCGGAGGGCCAGGATGCCATCACCCCGATCCCGACCGACCGTGGCTGGCAGAGCCACGGCGACCTGAAGGGCGGGTTCGTCTTCGACGCGCCCGAGTTCGACGCGGAGTTCTTCCGGATCTCGCCGCGTGAGGCGCTGGCGATGGATCCGCAGCAGCGCCTGCTGCTGGAGACGTCCTGGGAGGTCTTCGAGCAGGCGGGCATCGATCCGGACTCGTTGCGGGGCAGCGACACCGGCGTCTTCATCGGTTCCGTCGGCTCGGGTTACCTGCCGGGGGAGGAGTCCCGCGGCCACATCATGACCGGCATGCTGGCCAGTGTGGCCTCCGGCCGGATCTCCTACACCTTCGGTCTTGAGGGCCCGGCGGTGACGGTGGACACCGCCTGCTCGTCGTCGCTGGTGACCATCCACATGGCGGCCCAGGCTCTGCGGAACGGGGAATGCTCGCTCGCGGTGGCGGGCGGCGTCACGGTCATCTCGACTCTCGCGGGGTACGGCGAGCTCGGAGAGCAGGGCGGGCTGGCGCCGGACGCCCGGTGCAAGGCGTTCTCCGACTCGGCGGACGGCATCGGCTGGTCCGAGGGCGTCGGCCTGGTGATGCTGGAGCGGTTGTCGGATGCTCAGCGCAACGGGCATCAGGTGCTGGCGATCGTGCGTGGGTCGGCGATCAACCAGGACGGTGCGTCCAACGGCCTGACGGCGCCGAACGGCCCGTCCCAGCGCCGGGTGATCCGGAAGGCGCTGGCCGTCGCGGGTCTGTCGCCGTCCGAGGTGGACGCGGTCGAGGCACACGGCACGGGTACGGTGCTGGGTGACCCGATCGAGGCGCAGGCCCTGCTGGCCACCTATGGTCAGGATCGCGATCGGCCGCTCCTGCTGGGGTCGATCAAGTCGAACATCGGCCACACCCAGGCCGCCGCCGGTGTCGCCGGTGTGATCAAGATGGTCATGGCCATGCGCCACGGCGTGCTGCCCAAGACGCTGCACGTGGACGCGCTGTCCTCGCACGTGGACTGGGACTCCGGCGCGATCGAAGTGCTGACCGATCAGCGGGAGTGGCCGCAGACCGACCACCCGCGCAGGGCCGCCGTGTCGTCGTTCGGCATCAGCGGCACCAACGCCCACATGATCCTTGAGCAGGGGCCGGCGGAGGTCGCCGAACCGGCGGTCGCCGAGCCTGCCGGGGTGGTGCCCTGGGTGATCTCGGGCCGTACGGGTGAGGCATTGTCGGCGCAGGCGCGTCGTCTGCGCGCCCACCTCGACGTACACAGTGATCTGGACCCGGCCTTCTCGCTGGTGGTGTCGCGGTCGGTGTTCGAGCACCGTGCCGTGGTGGTCGGCCGTGACCGCGAGGAACTGCTGGCGGGCCTGTCCGCGGTCGAGGCCGGTGAATCGGCCGCTCGCGTGGTCGCGGGTGTGGCCGACGTCGATGGGAAGTCGGTCTGGGTGTTCCCGGGCCAGGGAGCCCAGTGGGCGGGCATGGGCAGGCAGCTCCTTGAGGAGTCGCCGGTCTTCGCGGGCCGGATGGCCGAGTGCGCGGCTGCGCTGGAGCCGTTCGTGGACTGGTCACTGCTGGATGTGATCCGCCAGACCGAGGGTGCTCCGTCGCTGGATGGGGCCGATGTGGTCCAGCCGGTGTCGTTCGCGGTGATGGTGTCGCTGGCCGCGGTGTGGGAGTCGCTGGGGGTCCGCCCCGACGCCGTGGTCGGCCACTCTCAGGGCGAGATCGCCGCCGCGGTGGTCGCGGGTGGTCTGTCGCTGCAGGACGGCGCCCGCGTGGTGGCGCTGCGCAGCCGCCTGATCGCCGACCGGCTGGGCGGGCGCGGGGTGATGCTGTCGGTGATGGCTCCGGCGGAGCAGGTTCGCGAGGCCCTGGCCGCCGCTGATCTGCTGGACCGGATCTCGATCGCGGCGGTCAACGGGCCCCGGGTGGTGACCGTGGCCGGTGACCCGGAGGCCATGCGGGTGCTGGAGCGCCGCCTGTCGGCCGACGGGGTGATGCGCTGGCAGCTGGCCGGAGCCGACTTCGCAGCGCACTCGCCGCAGGTCGACGCACTCCGGGACGAACTGCTGGCGGACCTGGCGGAAGTGTCGCCCCGTACCGCGCGGATCCCGATGCTGTCGACGGCGACCGGCCAGTGGCTGGACGGCACCGAACTGGACACCGGCTACTGGTACGAGAACGTGCGCCGGACCGTGGAGTTCGCGCCGGCGATCGAGCGGCTGCTGGAGGAGCGGTACCGGGCGTTCCTCGAGGTCGGCCCGCATCCGTTGCTGACGCTGGGGATCGAGCAGGCGGTGGACCAGGCGGGCGTGACCGCGGTGGTCGCCGGGACCCTGCGCCGTGACGAGGACGGGATGGACCGGGTCCTGGTCTCGGCGGCCGAGCTGTTCGTCCGCGGGGTGGCGGTGGACTGGCTGCCGGTGCTGTCCGGCGGACGCCGGATCGACCTGCCCACCTACGCCTTCCAGCACCACAGGTTCTGGCCGAGCGGGATGCGGATCGCCGATGCCCGAGGGCTCGGCCTCGCCGCGGCGGGGCATCCGCTGCTGGGCGCCGCCGTCGGGCTCGCCGACTCCGATGGCGCGCTGCTCACCGGCCTGATGTCGGTACGCACGCACCCGTGGCTGGCCGATCACGCGGTGGCCGGCACGGCCCTGTTCGCCGGCACCGGGTTCCTCGAACTGGCGATCCGGGCCGGTGACCAGGTCGGCTGCGACCGGGTGGAAGAGCTCACCCTGGCCGCCCCGCTGGTGCTCGGCCTGGACGACGCAGTCGCCGTCCAGGTGGTGGTGAGCGCATCCGACGAAACAGGCCGCAGGAACCTGGCCATCTACGCCCGCCCGGCCGACGCGCCGGACCGGCCCTGGGTGCGGCACGCGGCCGGCGTGCTGGCGGTCGGCGCGCGTACGGCGCGGTTCGACACGAGCGTGTGGCCGCCCGCGGGCGCGGCGCCGATCGCACTGGACGGGCTGTACGACGACCTGGCCGAGGGCGGCGTGAGCTACGGGCCGACCTTCAAGGGACTGCGGGCGGCCTGGCAGCGTGACGGGGAGATCTTCGCCGAGGTCGCGGTGCCCGAGGAGGTCGGCGACGCCGGCTCGTTCGGCCTGCATCCCGCCCTGCTCGACGCGGCGTTGCAGCCCGCCTCGTTCATGGACCTGGTGGAGCCGGGCCAGGGGCGGCTGCTGTTCTCCTGGGCCGGCGTGTGCCTGCACGCGGGCGGGGCGTCGGCGCTGCGGGTCCGGCTGGTCAGGACCGGAGGCGGTTCGGTGTCGCTGGCGGCGGTGGACGCCGAGGGCGCGCCGGTGCTGACGGCGGAGTCGCTGGTGTTCCGCCCGGTGTCCGCCGACCAGATGCTCCTGTCCGGTGCGCAAGGGCTGGAGCGGGACGCGCTGTTCACGCTGGAGTGGACGGTCGCGCCGACGGTCGTCTCCCCGACGGACGCGATGGCCGGGCTGGACTGCGTCGAGCTGGACTGGTCCGAACTGAACCGGTCCGGACTGGACGATCTGCGCTGGGCCGGGTCCGGCCTCGCCTCGCCGGACCGGGTGCCGGACGTCGTGGCCGTCGAGATCGCCTCGCCCACGGCGGCGGTCGGCGCCGCGGCGGCACAGGAGGTGACCGGCCGGGTCCTGGAACTCCTGCGGCAGTGGCTGGCGGATGAGCGGTTCACCGAATCCAGACTGGTGCTGGTCACCAGGGGCGCGGTCGCCGGCACGGAGGACGAGGCGGTCACGGATCCGGCGGCGGCGGCCGTCTGGGGCCTGGTCCGCGTCGCGCAGGGCGAGAACCCCGACCGCTTCCTGCTGGTCGATGTGGACGAGCGGGAGACCGCGCTGTCGGCGCTGCCCGAGGCGCTGGCCTGCGGCGAGCCCCAGGTGGCGATTCGCGGCCACGTGGCCCGCGTGCCCCGGCTGGTCCGCCTGACGCCAGGGGGAGGCGCCACGCCGCGGCTGGATCTCGACGGCACCGTCCTGATCACGGGTGGCACCGGCGGCCTGGGCAGCCACCTGGCCCGGCATCTCGTGGCCGAGCACGGGGTCCGGCACCTGCTGCTGGCCGGCCGCAGGGGCACGGACGCCCCAGGCGCGGTGGAACTGGCGGCCGAGCTGATCGCCCACGGCGCCGAGGTCACCATCGCCGCCTGCGACCTGGCCGATCGGGATCAGGTGGCGGAACTGCTCGCCGGCGTGCCCGCGGGGCACCCGCTCACCGCGGTCGTGCACACCGCGGGCGTACGCGACGACGGCATGATCCCGTCGCTGGACGAGCGCCGGCTGGCCACCGTGTTCGGGCCCAAGGCCGATGGCGCCTGGCACCTCCACGAGCTGACGCGGGACCTCGACCTGGCCGCCTTCGTCATGTACTCCTCGATGGCCGGGCTGGTCGGCGGCCCGGGCCTGGGCGCCTACGCGGCGGCCAACGCCTACCTGGACGCGCTGGCTCAGCACCGCCAGGCCCAAGGCCTGCCGGGCCTGTCCCTGGTGTGGGGTCCATGGGCGGCGGACGCCGGCATGGCCGGCGAGCTCAGCGAGACCGACCTCCGCCGGCTGTCGGCCGCGGGGTTCCACCTGTTCTCCTTCGCCGAGGGCTTGGCGCTCTTCGACGCGGCCCTGGGCTGCGACACGCCGGTGGTCGCGCCGGCCCGGCTCAACCTGCCGGCGTTGCAGGCGCTCGGTGAGGTCCCGCCACTGCTCCGCGCGCTGGTACGGAGCACCCGCCGTACGGCGGCGGCCCCGGTGTCGGGCGCCGACCAGGCGTTGCTGCGGCAACTGGCCGGGCTGGCCCACGCCGACCGGAGCCGCCTGGTGATCGAACTGGTCCGGGCCCAGGCGGCCACGGTGCTCGGGCACACCTCGCCGCAGATGGTGGAGGTGCGCCGGGAGTTCCGCGAACTGGGCTTCGACTCGCTCACCGCGGTGGAACTGCGCAACAGGCTGAACGCCGCCACCGGGCTGCGGCTGCCCGCCACCCTGGTGTTCGACTACCCGACCCCCGTGGTGCTGGCGGAGTTCCTGCTGGCCGAGCTGCTGGGTGAGCACGGCGATGTCATCGCCGCGACGCCGATCGCGTCGGTGGCCGACGATCCGATCGTGATCGTGGGCATGGCCTGCCGCTACCCCGGCGGGGTGCACTCTCCGGAGGATCTGTGGCAGCTCGTCACCGAGGGGCGCGACGCCGTCTCCTCGCTGCCGGTCGACCGGGGCTGGCAGGTGACCGGCGAGCTGGACTTCCAGGGCGGGTTCATGCCCGACGTCGCGGAGTTCGACGCCGGGTTCTTCGGGATCTCGCCGCGTGAGGCGCTCGCCATGGACCCGCAGCAGCGGGTGCTGCTGGAGACCACCTGGGAGGCGGTCGAGCGCGCCGGGATCGACCCGCTGTCGCTGCGCGGCAGCTCTACCGGTGTGTACGTCGGCGCCGGCGGTTCCGGCTACATCCCGTCAGAGGAGGCCCGCGGCTTCATGGTGGTGGGCCAGTCCGGGAGCGTGCTCTCGGGCCGGCTGTCCTACACCTTGGGGCTTGAGGGCCCGGCGGTGACCGTGGACACCGCGTGCTCGTCCTCCCTGGTGGCCATGCACCTGGCGGCGCAGGCGCTGCGCTCGGGTGAGTGCTCGCTGGCGCTGGCGGGCGGTGTGACCGTGGTGGCCACGCCGATGGGGATCATGGAGTTCAGCGCCCAGGGCGGGCTGGCCGCCGATGGGCGGTGCAAGTCCTACTCGGACGCCGCCGACGGCACCAGCTGGGCCGAAGGCGTGGGCTTGGTGGTGCTGGAGCGGCTGTCGGACGCGCGGCGCAACGGGCATCAGGTGCTGGCCGTCATGCGCGGGTCCGCGGTCAACCAGGACGGCGCGTCCAACGGTCTGACCGCGCCGAACGGTCCCTCGCAGCAGCGGGTGATCCGCCAGGCGCTGGCCGGCGCGGGGCTGGCTCCCGCCGATGTGGACGTGGTGGAGGGCCACGGTACGGGCACGGCGCTGGGTGACCCGATCGAGGCGCAGGCGCTGCTGGCGACCTACGGGCAGGGGCGGCCGGAGGACCGTCCGCTGCTGCTGGGGTCGATCAAGTCGAACATCGGTCACACCCAGGCCGCGGCGGGTGTCGCCGGTGTGATCAAGATGGTCATGGCCATGCGGCACGGGATGCTGCCCAAGACGCTGCACGTGGGCGAGCCGTCCTCGCACGTGGACTGGGCCTCCGGTGCGGTGGAGCTGCTGACCGAGCCGGCCGAGTGGCCGGAGACCGGTCACCCGCGCCGCGCGGCGGTGTCGTCCTTCGGGATCAGCGGCACCAACGCACACGTGATCATCGAGCGGGTCGAAGCACCGGACGCCGAGGACCAGGAATCCGAGGGCGCTCCGCCCGCGTCGGACGGAGCCGTGCCGGTCCTGGTTTCCGGCCGGTCGGCGGAGGCGTTGCGCGCACAGGCCGGGCGGCTGGCGTCGTACCTGGACGGTGAGCCTGATCTGCGGCTCGGCGATGTGGCGTTCTCGCAGGCCACCACGCGCTCGGCGTTCGAGTACCGGGCGGCCGTGGTGACCGCCGACCTCGCGGGCGCGGTCGCCGGCCTGCGGGCACTGGCCGAAGACCGCCCGAGCGCGGGTGTGCTGCACGGGCTGGCCGCGGCCGAGCCGAAGCCGGCGGTGTTGTTCACCGGTCAGGGGAGCCAGCGGGCGGGCATGGGCCGGGAGCTGTACGACCGGTTCCCGGTGTTCGCCGAGGCTTTGGACGCGGTGATCGCGGAGCTGGACCCGCTGCTCGATGGGTCGTTGCGGGAGGTGCTGTTCGCCGAGCCGGGTACGGCCGAGGCGGAGGCGCTGGATCAGACCGGGTGGGCGCAGCCGGCGCTGTTCGCGGTGGAGACCGCGCTGTTCCGGCTGGTCGAGTCGTGGGGTGTGCGGCCGGAGGTGCTGGCCGGGCACTCGATCGGAGAGATCACCGCGGCGCATGTGGCCGGGGTGCTGTCGCTCCGGGACGCGTCCGCTCTGGTCGCGGCCCGGGCACGGCTGATGCAGGCGCTTCCCGCCGGTGGGGCGATGGTGGCGGTGCAGACCTCCGAGGAGGAGGTCGCCGGCCTGCTGGCCGATCGTGCGAACGAGGTGGCGATCGCCGCCGTCAACGGTCCGGCCGCGGTGGTGATCTCCGGGGCTGAGCAGGCCGTACTCGAACTCGCGGACACGCTGGCGGAGCGGGGGCACAAGACCCGGCGGCTGCGGGTGTCGCACGCGTTCCACTCGCCGTTGATGGACCCGATGCTGGCGGACTTCCGCGCCCTGGCCGGGACGCTGACCTACAACCCCCCACGCATCCCGATCGTGTCCACCCTGACCGGAGAGCAGGCCACGGCCGAGCAGCTGTGCTCACCCGGCTACTGGGTGGAGCAGGTACGGAACGCGGTGCGCTTCGCCGACGCCGTACGGGTGCTGCACCGGGAGGGAGTGACCGCCTACCTGGAGCTCGGGCCGGACGGCGTACTGACCGCGATGGCCAAGGACATCCTGGCCGAACCCATCGCTTCCGACTCACCGGCCCACCTCTCCGACGCCGATCCGGTACTGGCGCCGGTCCTGCGCAAGGATCGGGACGAGCAGACCGCGATCACAGCGGCTCTGGCCCAGCTGCACGTGGGCGGGGTGCCGGTGGACTGGCAGGCGGTGCTCCGGGGCGGGCGCCGGATCGACATGCCGACGTACGCGTTCCAGCGGCAGCATTTCTGGTCCGACGGCAGCGCCACCCAGCAGGGAAACGTGGCGGCCGCGGGGCTGGCCGCCGCCGGGCACCCGCTGCTGAGCGCGGCGGTCGGGTTGGCCGACTCGGCGGGAGTGCTGCTGACCGGGCGGTTGTCGCTGCGGTCGCATCCGTGGCTGGCCGACCACGCGGTCGCCGGCACGGTCATCTTCCCGGGCACCGGGTTCCTCGAACTGGCGATCAGGGCGGGTGACCAGGTCGGCTGCGACCTGGTCGAGGAGCTGACCCTGACCACGCCCCTGGTGCTCGGCGAGCGGGACGCCGTCGCGGTGCAGGTGTGGGTGGCCTCGGCGGCCGAGTCCGGCCGCCGCAACCTGAGCATCTACGCCCGTCCGGCCGAAG
>NZ_JAHCST010000069.1 GCF_018476525.1 Acrocarpospora catenulata | reverse complement strand
TGGTCCCCGTCCTACTTCGCCGCCTCCTGCGGCGGAGCCCCACTCTCGATCATCAAGGAGTACATCGAGAACCAGAAACGGCCCGGCTGAGCTACTCAGGCGGACCACCTGTCACGGCACCGCTCGGCCTGGAGGCCCTCCCGCGCTGTCGTTTCCTCCCGGGCGCAAACGCCCAGGGTTCCACGCCAGATCTCGCTGAAAATCCCGCGCCCCCACGCCGACCGTCACGAGCTCGAGGTCAGGCGTCGGCGCCACCATCCCGCAGCAGGGCTGTCCTGTCTCATCCATCCTGGGATGTCGGACGGCCCGGAGGAGAATGAGCCTCCAGGTCCGGGCCTGGGCCCGGCCGCACTCGCCATCGGGGGAAATGGGGGGATCGGGACGAAGTTTTGGATGCGTTTGGCATGCTCTAGGGCATGGAGCATCTGCTGCCGAGCCCCCGAGTGGCCGTTCCCGCATCTGGATATTTCACCTTCTCGCCGGGCGATCTGATCGCCGGGCCTGAACCGCTGACCCGGGCGGTACGGCTGGCGCTGGCCGTTCTTGACCTTCGCGAGGCGGCCGGGAACGCCGTGGTTCAGGTTGTTGAGGATCCGGCGCTCGGGTCGGAGGCCTACACGTTGGAGATCGCTGAGGACGGGATCCGGATCGTCGCCGGAGGGGTGGCGGGTGCCTTCTACGCGGCGCAGACGATACGGCAGTTGCTTCCGGTCGATGCCTACCGGTCGGTGCGTCTTCCGCGGGCGGCATGGGTGGTGCCCTGCGGGCGGGTGGAGGACGGTCCGGCGGTGCCCTGGCGTGGGGTGCATCTGGATGTGTCACGGCATTTCCTGCCGAAGCGGGAAGTATTGCGGATGATCGATCTGATGGGCGTGCACAAGCTGAACATGCTGCATCTGCACCTGGTGGACGACCAGGGCTGGCGGGTGGAGAGCCGTGCGTACCCGAGGCTGCACGAGATCGGATCCCACCGGTCCCGGACCACCACCAGCTACTACCGTGAGGATCTGGCCTACGACGGCATCCCGCATGGGGGCCACTACACGCTGGATGATTTGTCGGAAATTTCGGCGTACGCGAGGGAGCGTGCGGTCACCGTGGTTCCCGAGATCGATGTTCCCGGCCATGCCTCCGCGATCCTGGCCGCCTATCCGGAGCTCGGCGCCAAGCCCGGCGAACGGTACGAGGTGCTCGACCGCTGGGGCATCTCCTCCGCGATTCTGTCGCCCCTCCCCGCTACGGTGAACTTCCTGACCACGGTCTTCGACGAGATCATCGACGCCCTGGGGGTGGTGCCGTTCTTCCACATCGGCGGGGACGAGTGCGTGCTCGACGACTGGGCGGCGTCCGAGGACATCGCGGCCCACCAGAACGACCTTGGGCTGGCGACGCCCGGTGACCTGCACGCGTGGTTCCTGCGCCGGCTGGCCGACGTGCTCGCCGACCGGGGCGTGCGCGCGGTGGTCTGGGACGAGGCGTTCGTCAGCGGCAGGCTCCGGGAGGACACCGTGGTCATGCCGTGGCGGGGCATGAACGTGGCCCGGCGGGCGGTCGCCGCGGGGCACCAGGTGGTGCTGACGCCGGTGTTCCCGCTCTACTTCGACTATGCGGAGGCGGGCTCGGCGGAGGAGCCGCTGGCCATCGGCGAGGCGATCACCGTGTCCGACGTGGCCGGGTTCGCGCCCGTTCCCGAGGGGTGGGACGCGGCGGAGCGGGAGCGGGTCGCGGGCGTGCAGTTCCAGCTCTGGAGCGAGCGCATCCCCGACGCCCGAACCCTCGACTACCGCGCCTGGCCCCGCGGCTGCGCGGTCGCCGAAATCGCCTGGACCGGCGCCCCCGCCCAGAACCCCCCCGCCCAGGACAATCCAACTCAGGACACCCCCGCCCAGGACAGTCTCACTCAGGACATCCCCACCCAGGGCTTCGCCGCCCGGCTGGCCGCGCACCTGCCACGGCTGGACGCGCTCGGCGTCGAGTACCGCCCGCTGAACGGCCCGCGCCCGTGGCAGCGCGGGGGCGGCTGGCGGGCCCACCGCCCCGGCATGCTCTCGGTCCGCGACGTGACGGCCCACCTGGACGAGCTGACCCACGCGGCGGACTCCACGCGTCCAAGCGTCTGACCACGTCACGGCTCGCCCCGGCCTCAGTGCGCGAGCCGCAGAGCAAGTCCCACCGGCCAGCATGGCCGCGGAGCAAGCCCCACCACCCAGCGCGAGCCGCAGAGCAAGCCCACCGCCCAGCATGACCGCAGAGCAAGCCCCACCACCAGCGCGAGCCGCAGAGCAAGCCCACCGCCCAGCATGACCGCAGAGCAAGCCCCACCACCCAGCGCGAGCCGCAGAGCAAGCCCACCGCCCAGCATGACCGCAGAGCAAGCCCCACCACCCAGCGCCGCCCGTGTCAGGAACTGCACCGCCCAGCGCGGCCACTCGCGTCAGGTATACCGGCCGGCGGCTGACCGTTAGAGGGTCAGCCGCCTGGGCTGAGTGACATGCCGGAAGGCAAGCCGGTCACTGTGGCCTTGCCGGTGTGGTCGACGTGGACGTCCACCGAGGCGGATCCCACCCGGAGGCCGCGTGCCGCGACGGCGCCGAGCGGGGCGCCTGCCATTGGCAGCAGGGTGACCCGGCCCTCCGGCACGTCCGGGTAGAGCCCGACGGCGGCGTGGGCGATGGTCACGGCCGCCGCGGCCGACCATGCCTGGGGCCGGCAGGCCGCCGGGTAGGGCACGGGCCGGAACACGGCCTCGCGGTCGTCCCCGGCGAACAGTTCGGGCAGCCGGTACCCGAAGCTCTCCCCCGCGCCGAGCAGCCCTTCGGCCAGGGTCGCGGCCTGCGCGCCGAAGCCTTCGCGGGCCAGCCGGGCGATCACGATGGCGGTGTCGTGCGGCCAGATGGAGCCGCAGTGGTAGGAGAGCGGGCTGAACCCGCCGTCCAGCGCCGACATAGTCCGCAGCCCGAAGCCGCCGGCCAGTGCGGGACCCCCGAGCAGTCCCGCCACCTGTGCCGACTCCTCGGGCGAGAGCAGCCCGGTGCCGAGCAGATGCCCGATGTTGCTGGTCAGCGCGTCCACCGGCCGCTTGTCCCGGTCCAGGGCGAGGGCCGGATACCGCCCGAGTGGCCCGTCCACCCAGAACTGGGCGCGGAAGCGTTCGGCCAGCGCGGCGGCGTACTCCCGCCAGGACTCCGCGCCGGGACGGCCGAACGCCTCCAGCAGCGCGGCTCCGGCCAGGGCCGCCTCGTGGGCGTACCCCTGGACCTCGACCAGCGCGATGGGGGGTTCGGCCTGGCCGCCGTGGTGGAACCGGACGGAGTCCCCGGAGTCCTTCCAGCCCTGGTTGGCCAGGCCGCGCCCGCTGGCGTCGATGTACTCGACGAAGCCGTCCCCGTCGGGGTCGGCGTGGTCGCCCAGCCAGCCGAGGGCCGCCTCCAGGCTGGGCAGCAGCGCGGCCACCTCGGCCTCCGGCAGGCCCCAGCGCCAGGCGTCGTGGAGCAGGGTGATCCAGAGCGGGGTGGCGTCGATGGTGCCGTAGTAGGCGGCGGGCAGGTACACGTTGCTGAGCGCGTCCACGAACTCGTTCCTGCGGAGCTCGTGCATGATCTTTCCGGGGGCCTCGCCGGTGGCGGGGTCCAGTTTGGTTCCCTGGCGGCGGGCGAGGGTGCGCAGGGTGCCCGCGGCCAGCGTGGTGCCGAGCGGGAGCATCATGCTCGCCGCCCACAGGCTGTCCCGGCCGAACAGGGTGAGGAACCAGGGCACACCAGCGCCCAGGAAGGTGTCCCCCGAGCCCGACAAACCAGACGAGCCCAACGAGCCGGAGCCCAACGAGCCAGACAGCCCAGAGCCCGACAGCCCAGAGCCCGACAGCCCAGAGCCCGACAAACCAGAGCCCGACAAACCAGAACTCGACGTACCAGAACTCGACAAACCCGAGCCCGACGCCCCCGAGGTCGATGAGGCTTCCGGTCGGGTGGACTCGGTCAGCCGGAGTCCGCGTAGGTCGTCCATGGCCTGGTCGAAGAGCCGGATGAGTCGCCGGTCGTCGGCGGTGACCTGCGGGATGCTCCACTCCAGCGGCCCGGGCGGCGCGGCCACCACCGCGTCGGGGTCCGCCACGGTGACGTCCCAGGACAGCGTGACCCGGCTGCGCGGGAGCAGCGTGACTGTCCACTCCAGCCGGTTGCCGCCGGTGATCGTGGCCCCCTCGCCGGTGGCGGTCACCCGGATGTCGCCCGAGCGCCAGGAGAGCTGCCCGGGACCGGTCCTGACCGGTTCGGCGGCGGCGGTGTCGCCGCCCGACTTGACCACCTCGATGGGGGCGAAGTCGCAGCCCAACTCGATGCTCACGGTGGTGGTCACGGGCATCGTGGCGGTGGAGGCGACCTCCACCCGCTCGCTCATGCCGTACGGGCTGACCTCGCGCCAGCGGTCCAGCCGGACGGTCGGGTCCGGATGGCGGTCGCCGAGATGGCGGGCGAGCGAGGTGAAGCGGCTACGGCCGGTGCCGGCCGGGGCGTACCCGACGGCCTCGGGTTCGGCCCCGTCGACCAGGAGCAGGGCCTGGGACAGGGCCCGGCTGTCGGCGTGGAAGAGACCCTGCACGCCGTGCGGGCGGATCTGCCCGTCGGCGCCGCTGAGCGCGCTGGTGGGCGCCAGCACAGTGCTGATCAGATCATGCAGCAACGGTTGCAGGCGATAGTCGTCCCGGCCGCTCTGCGGTTCGGGCGTGACCGCGGCGAACACAGTTGCCCCTTTCGTTACCTGGCCCCGCCTTGACAGACGGCTCCATGGGGTGCAGATTTCGTAACAATTCCTTCACTTGAACGATCAAATCATGCCTTACCTCGGTTTGAACGTTCAAGCCCCCAGACCTCGCGAAATGTCCGAAAGGTGCCTTTATGGCGGATAAGGTGACGATCGCCGACGTCGCCCGTGCCGCGGGCGTTTCCCGTCAGACCGTGTCCAACGTCCTCAACACTCCCGAGGTCGTCCGCGAGGAGACCCGGCAGCGGGTGCTCGACGCGGTGGAGGAGCTCGGCTACCGGGTCAACCAGGCGGCGCGGCGGATGCGGACCGGACGGTCCGGTCTGATCGCGATCCGGGTGGACCCGGAGCACGACGGCATCAACGGGTCGGTACTGGACCGGTTCCTGCACGCGCTCACCGAGTCCGCCGTGCAGGCCGGGTACCGGCTGCTGGTCTACACGGCCGACGGGGACGACCGCGAGATCGCCGCCTTCGAGGACCTGCTCGGCGCGTACGAGCCGGACGCCTTCGTGCTCACCAGCACCCACCACAAGGACCGGCGCACCTCCTGGCTGCTGGAGCAGGGCCTGCCGTTCGTCACCTTCGGCCGCCCGTGGAGCGAATTACCGGCGCTCCCCCACCCCTGGGTGGACGTGGACGGCGCCGCCGGGACCGACGCGGCCACCAGCCACCTGATCGCCAAGGGCCACCGCCGCATCGGCTTCATCGGCTGGCCGGACGGGTCCGGCGTCGGCGACGACCGCAGGCAGGGCTGGCTGCGGGCGCTGGACCGGGCCGGTCTGGACGCCACCGGCCTCAGCCGGGCCACCACCGACGGCATCGCCGACGGGGAGGCCGCCGCCCGCGACCTGCTGGCCGCCGACCCCGCCATCACCGCCCTGGTCTGCGCCAGCGACTCGCTCGCCCTCGGCGCGCTGCACGTGGCCCGCGAGCCCAGCCCCGCCTGGCGCGCCGACGCCGGCGGCTTCGTCGCGGTCACCGGCTTCGACGACACCGCCGTGGCCAAGGCCATCGGCCTGACCAGCGTGCACCAGCCGCTGGCCGAGGCCGCGGTGAACTGCGTCGCCCTGCTTGCCCGCCTGTTCGAGGGACAGCCGCCCGGCCACGCCCTGCTCCAACCCTCGCTGGTGGTCCGGCAGTCGGCCTGACCCCAGTGATCGCACAACCCCCCCGGAAAGTTAGGAAATATCCGATGAAGCGCAGCAACCTCTGGAAAGCAGCCCTGGGGGCCGCCACTTCCGCGGCCCTGCTCTCCACGGCCGCCTGCGGCAGCGGCTTCGAAGAGCCCAACGCCCAGTCCAGCGAGTCGGCCAGCCAGGCCCCCGCCACCAAGGCGGACCTGCAGATCATGATCGGCTCCTCGGGGGACGCCGAGACCAACGCGGTCAAGGCCGCCGCCGACGCCTGGGCGTCCAAGACCGGCAACACCGCCACCGTGACGCCCGCCCAGGACCTCGGCCAGCAGCTCGGCCAGGCCTTCGCCGGGGACAGCCCGCCCGACGTGTTCTACGTGGACGCCTCCCGGTTCGCCGACTACGCGAGCGTGGGCGCGCTGGAGCCGTACGGGGACAAGATCTCCAACTCGACCGACTTCTACCAGAGCCTGCGGGACACCTTCACCTACAACGGCCAGTACTACTGCGCCCCCAAGGACTTCTCCACCCTCGCCCTGGTGATCAACTCCGACCTGTGGTCCAAGGCCGGGCTCACCGACGCCGACGTGCCCACCACCTGGGACCAGCTCACCGCGGTGAGCGAGAAGCTCAAGGCCAAGGACATCACCCCGCTGGCGCTCGGCGACACCCGGGACCGGGTGGGCGCGTTCATGGTCGAGGCCGGCGGCTGGCTGATCAGCCCGGACGGCAAGACCGCCACCGCCGACAGCCCGGAGAACCTGACCGCGCTGGACTACGTCAAGGGCCTGATGAAGGACAAGTACGCCCAGACGCCCAAGCAACTGGACGCCGGCTGGGCCGGTGAGGCCTTCGGCAAGGGCAAGGCCGCGATGACCGTGGAGGGCAACTGGATCAAGGGCGCCCTGAAGAACGACTTCCCCGACGTGAAGTACACGGTGCACGAGATGCCGGCCGGCCCCAAGGGCAAGGGCACCCTCTCCTTCACCAACTGCTGGGGCATCGCCGCCAAGAGCAAGTTCAAGGACCAGGCCATCAGCTTCGTGGAGGCGATGACCACGGCCGAGCAGCAGATGGCCTTCGCCCAGGCGTTCGGCGTCATGCCCTCCCGCCAGTCGGCCAAGGACGCCTACACCGCGGCCTTCCCCGACGACGCCCCCTTCGTGAACGGCGCCGAGTACGCGCACGGCCCGGTCAACGCTCCGAAGATGGACAGCGTGCTGGCCGACTTCGACACCGGTATCCAGCAGCTGGCCAGCACCGACACCAAGGCCCTGCTGGCGCGGGTGCAGAAGAACGTCCAGGCGGCGCTCGGCAACTGACCTGACCGCGGTACGGCACCCGCTCGGAACGCATCGGGGGCGGGTGCCGTACCCGGCAGAAAGGAGGCCGGTCATGGCCGCGACAACCCACCCGGCGGCTCATCCGCCGTCCCGCCGGGGGCTGTCCGCCCGGGCCAAGGAGAACATCGCCGGCTGGCTGTTCGTGGCACCCGTGGTCATCATCCTCGGCCTGTTCATGCTGCTGCCCATCCTGATGGCGCTCTGGGTGAGCTTCACCGACTGGAACGGCCAGGGCAGCCCGTTCAAGTCGACCGTGCCGATGGCCGGTCTGGACAACTACACCAAGCTGTTCACCGATGAAGGCCTGGCCCGCCAGGACTTCATGACCAGCCTCAGGAACAACTTCTACTACGTGGTCATCGTGGTCCCGGCCCAGACGGTGCTGGCGCTGGGGCTGGCCATCGTGGTCAACAGCCGGGTGCTGAAGGGCAAGACGTTCTTCCGGGGGGCGTTCTTCTTCCCCTCGGTCACCAGCTCGGTGGCGATCAGCGTGGTCTTCCTGTTCATCTTCGCCAACTCCGGCGCGGTGAACGGGCTGCTCGGGCTGTTCGGCATCGAGGGACCGCAGTGGTTCTCCGACGCGCGCGGCACGCTCCACCTGCTGCTCAGCGCGGTCGGCCTGTGGGACATCGACAACCCGCCCGCGGCGCTGCTGTCCGGCGGTCCGTTCGGCCTGTCCTGGTGGGAATGGCTGTCGGGGCCGAGCGTGGGCATGATGACCATCATCATCCTGGTCATCTGGACCTCCTCGGGCACCTTCATGCTGATGTTCCTGGCTGCGCTCCAGGACATCCCGGCCAGCCTCTCGGAGGCGGCGATGATCGACGGCGCCGACCGGAAGCGGGTCTTCCGGCACGTCACGCTGCCGATGCTGAAGCCCACCCTGTTCCTGGTGCTGACCCTCGGCATGATCGCCACCTGGATGGTCTTCGACCAGGTGTACGTGATGAGCCAGGGCAACCCTGCCAAGACCACGCTGACCCCGGCGTACCTGTCGTACCGGACGGCGTTCCGGAACTTCGAGTACGGCCCGGGGACGGCGATCTCGTTCGTACTGTTCGCCATCATCGTGATCATGACGCTGGCGCAGCGCTGGATCATGCGCGACCGCGGCGCACCGGGCCGCAGCCGGGCCGCCGCGGCGCAGCGGGAGGTGTGAGATGGCCCGTGACCGCAGCCAGGCCCGCACGCTGGCGTCGACTTTCCTCGGCTACTTCGTGCTGGTCTTCTTCGCGCTGGTGTTCCTGTACCCGTTCGTCATCCAGATCGGCAACTCCTTCAAGACCGAGCCGGACGCGGCGGCCAACCCGCTCTCGCCGGTTCCCGAGGTGTTCTCCACCAGCGCGTACGAGCGGGTGTTCCTCGGCACCGACCTGCCCATCTGGCTGGGGAACTCGGTGCTGGTGACGATCGTCGTCACGGTGGCCCGGGTGCTGCTCAACTCGATGGCGGGCTACGCTCTCGCCCGTCTGAGGTTCGGCGGCCGCAAGGCGATCTTCTCGGCTCTCATCGCGGTCATGGCGGTGCCCGGCGTGGTGCTGTTCATCCCGAAGTTCCTGGTGCTCAACCAGCTCGGGATCTACAACAGCTACACCGCGCTGATCCTGCCCGTGATCGTGGACGCGGCCGGCGTGTTCATCATGAAACAGTTCTTCGAGTCGATCCCGGTGAGCGTGGAGGAGGCCGCCAGGATCGACGGGGCCGGGGTGTTCCGCACCTACTGGTCGGTGGTGCTGCCGATGGCCAGACCGGCCCTGCTCACGCTCACCATCATCGCCTTCCAGGGCACCTGGAACGAGTTCCCGCACAGCCTCGTCGCGGTGCAGGACCCAGCCCTGTTCACCCTGCCCAGGGGCCTGGCCGACCTGGTCTCCGGGTCACTGGGGGTGGGTACGCAGTACCCGCTGAAGCTGGGCGCGGCGGTGCTGGCCACCATCCCGGTGGCGATCATCTTCCTGGTTTTCCAACGGTACTTCGTCCGGGGGGCCAACGAGGGCTCCGAGAAGGGCTAGGCGGCGCGGCCGACGACCTCGGCCACCGACGCGTAGCCATGGCGGCGGAGCCGGCGGGACAACTGCCGGTGGATACGGTACGGCCACAGTGGCCCGCCGTAGATCAGGCCGGTGTAACCCTGGACCAGGGTTGCACCGGCCAGCAGCCGCTCCCAGACGTCGTCCACGTCCTCGACCCCGCCCACCGAGACCAGCGCCAGCCGCCCGCCGACCTTGGCGTGCAGCCGCCGGAGCACCTCCAGCGAGCGCGCCTTCAGCGGGCGCCCGGACAGGCCGCCGGCCTCCGTGCTGGACACGCCCTCCCGGCTGATCGTGGTGTTGGTGGCGATGATCCCGGCCAGCCCGAGGTCCACGGCCAGCTGGGCCACGCCGTCCACGTCCTCGTCCGCCAGGTCGGGGGCGATCTTGACCAGCAGCGGCGTGCTGCCCGCCGCCTCCTGGACGGCGGCCAGCAGCGGCCGCAGGCGATCCACCGCCTGCAGGTCGCGCAGGCCCGGAGTGTTGGGTGAGCTCACGTTGACCACCAGGTAGTCGGCGAGCGGCGCCAGCTGCCGGGCGCTGGCCACGTAGTCGCGGGTGGCCTCCTCCTCCGGCACCACCTTGGTCTTGCCGATGTTCACCCCGACCACGCCCTGACGGGGCCCGCTCAGGCGTCGCGCCGCGCGGGCGGCCCCGGCGTTGTTGAAGCCCATCCGGTTGATGATCGCCCGCTCGGCCGGCAGCCGGAACAGCCGGGGGCGGGCGTTGCCGGGCTGGGCGTGCGCGGTGATGGTGCCGACCTCGACATGACCGAAGCCGAGCGCGGACAGCGCCGGCGCGCAGGCCGCGTCCTTGTCGAACCCGGCCGCGAGACCGAACGGGGAAGGGAACCGCAGGCCGAACGCGGTCACCTGAAGCGCCTCGTCACGCGGGGCCAGCCAGCCGTGGAGGATCCGCCGGACGATCGGCAGGATCGCCAGAATCCGAAGCAGCCGGACGGTCAGGTGATGGATCGCCTCCGCGTCAGTGCGGCTCAGCACTCGGGAAAAAAGCAGTCGGTACATCACGACTCAGAGTATCGCCCGCCATGTCCCCCGCCGGTCCGGCTCGATCAGGGGGACACCTCCAGGCCGAGGGCGGTGGCGAGGGTTACCGCCTGCATGTAGTCGATTTTGGCGGCTTTCAGGGTGACCTGGCGGGGGTCCAGGGCGGACAGGTCGCTGCCGCGTAGGTCGCAGCCGGTGAGGTCGGCGCGGTCCAGGGTGGCGCCGGACAGGTCCACCTGCCGGAGGACGGCCCGCTGGCAGCGGGCCGCGGTGAGGTCGGCCTCGCGGAGGCGCACTCCCTCGAAGGAGGCGCCGCCGAGGTCGGCGGTGCGGAGCGAGACGTAGGACCAGTCACCGCCCGCCACCTTGAGCAGGGGGAACTCGCAGTCGTTGAAGACGCTGCCGACCAGTTTGCAGCCGGTGAAGGTGGCGTCGAAGAAGGAACAGCGCACGAAGACGCAGTTGAGGAAAGCGGTCTCGGTGTGCGTGGAGACGTTGAAGCGCACGCCGCGGAAGACGCATTCGGAGAAGAGCGCGCGGGTGCTGGTGGCCTCGGTCAGGTCCACGTCGACGAACTCGACCTGGTGGTGCTCCTGACCGGACAGGTCCTCCCCGTCCCAGTCGGCCGACCGTACGGACCTGTGCGTCTCCGGCGGGATCCCGCCGTGCCCTCGTTTCGCCACAGCCCCCACCGTACGCACCCGCACCGACAGTTCGGCGAAGGGCCCGGCCGCCACTGCGGGCAACCGGAAAAATCAGAATTTGACATTTATGTCAGACATTAATTTTCAGATGGACCCGTGCGGACCACTTGCCGGAGTTTCTTATTGACTACTGGCCCTGTCCGCCGAGCACCGTCCGATGGAAGAAATAGAGGGAGCAAAGCGGCGCCATTTCCTCCGCGAGTGCCCCGACCGGACCCAACGCTTGCCTGGTCAAACCCCGGAGGCCCACCCAGATCGCCTCCGGCGTCCTCCCTCCCATACACGAGATGAGAGACAGTGAACACGAAGACCGCGAGCCTCGCCGTGGACGAACTCAGACACGCGGTATCGAGGCCGATTTTCAATCCGGTGCTGAAGACTTTCGTCGGCGAAGGAAAGCTCGACTACGAGCGGTACCTGAGCACCTCGGAACTCTTCACCCTGCAATCGCCCACCGAGGAACTCATCTGCTCCGAGGAGCTGATGTTCCAGATCGTGCACCAGGTCCAGGAGCTGTGGCTCAAACTGCTCACCCACGAGCTGACCGAGCTGGTCGGGGAACTGGACGACGACGCGCTCTGGGAGGCGTCCGCCCGCCTGGAGCGCATCGTCAGGATCGGCCACTGCCTGTCCGGCGAGATCCGGGTGCTCGAAACGCTCACCCCCGAGACGTACCAGACGATCCGCCGCCACCTCGGCAAGGGCAGCGGCCAGGAGTCCCCTGGCTACAACCGGGTCCGGGTCGCCGCCGAGTACGTCTCCGGCACTCTGGACCGGCTGGTCGACCGGCGCGGCACCACGGTCTACGACGTGTACGCCGTGCCCGGCCCGGGCACCGCCGACCTGCGCCGGGTGCTGGAGTGCCTGGTCGACGTCGACGAGGCGTACCAGACCTGGCTGTTCACCCACTTCATGCTGGTACGCCGGACGATCGGCGTCAGCCGGGGCACGGCGGCGCTGGACGGGGTGTCCACCCAGGTGCTCACCGGGCGCATGACCCAGCCGCTGTTCCGGCAGCTCTGGAAGGTCCGCGAGCAGATGACCGCGACCTGGAACGGCAGCGGCGGCTACGCGCCGGGCGCGGCCAGAACCGGCAGACCGGAGACGTGATGGACCACGCGACCCTCCGGGCCGAGTTCCCGCTGCTCGACACCTGTCTGTACCTGAACAGCAACTCCACCGGGGCGATCCCCCGAGGGGTGGAAACCGTGCTGAACCGGTACTGGCAGACGCTGACCGCCTGGCGGGACGAGGTCTGGGACGGCTGGCTCGACCAGACCCGGGCCTACACCCACGCGCTGGGCCGGTTCATCGGCGCGCCGCCCGGCTCGATCGTCACCGACCTCAACCTGAGCACGCTGCTCGCCCGGGTCGCGACCTGCCTCGACTTCGACGACCGCCGGGACAAGGTGATCACCAGCGATCTGGAGTTCCCCACGGTTCCGCTCCTCTGGCGGGGGTTCACCCGGTACGGCGCGGTCCTGGACGTCGTGCGCCTGACGAACCACGACGTGTCCGCGCTGGTGGACGCCATCGACGAGCGCACCCGGTGCGTCTGCCTCTCGCACGGCGCGTACGCCACCGGGGCCGTGCTCGACCTGGCACCCGTCATCGCCCGGGCGCACGAGGTCGGCGCGTACGTGATCGTGGACGCCTACCAGACCGTCGGCGCGGTGCCCATCGACGTCACCGCGCTCGGCGTCGACTTCCTGCTCGGCGGCGCGCACAAGTGGATGTGCGGTGCCGCCACGGCCTTCCTCTACGTGCGCCCCGATCTGTTGCCGGAGTTGCGCCCGGCGGCGACCGGCTGGCTGGCCGGCGAGGACCCGACCAGTTTCGGCCCGGCCACCACCCTGGCGTCCGACGCCCGCCGCCTGGCCGGGGGCACTCCCCTGCCGCTCGGCCCGATGATCTCCCGGGTCGGTCTCGACCTGCTCACCCTGGTGGGCATCGAGGAGATCCGGCGGCACTCGCTGGCCTGCACCGGCCGCATCCTGGAACGCGCCGACGAGCTCGGCCTAGAGGTGCTCACGCCGCGCGATCCTGACCGGCGCGGCGGGGTCGTCAGCCTGCGCTTCCCCGGCGCGGAGCGGGTGAAGAAGGCGCTGGCCGCCCGGGGCGTGGTCTGCAGCTGGCGCGGCGCGCTGCGGGTGGCCCCGCACATCTACAACACCCTCGGCGAGGTGGACGCCTTCATGGACGCCCTCGAAATCGAACGGAAGCCGGCCACCACATGACTCCCCGAGCGCTGCTGAGCCTGCTCGCCAACGGCACCAAGGCCATGGACGTCGTCCGCACCGCGCTGGACCTGGGCCTGCTCGACGCCCTGGAGGCCGAGGCCGCCGACGTGGCCACGCTGAGCGCCAAGTTCGAGGTGGTGCCCGGGCGGTTGTACAAGCTGCTGGACTGCCTGGAAAGCCTGGGTCTGGTACGCGGTGAGGCGATCGGGGATGACTTCACGCTGACCCGGTACCTGGCGGTCCCCGGGCTGCGGGACGCGGCCGTGGCGGTCGCCGGGCCGGGGTCGCTGGAGCTCGATCGCGACCGGTATCCGTGGCGGTCGCTGCACGGCAACCTGCCGGAGGTGTTGCGGGGCACGGTGTCGATGCCGGAGAGCGCGTTCGCCTGGCCGCCGAGCGCGGCGCAGCTGGAGGGGTTCGAGAGCAGCATGGCCGCGGGGCTGGCGCCCTTCGTCACGACGTTCGCCGACCACGCGCCGACGCTCTGGGGTGCACCGGGCCTGCGGCTCCTTGATGTGGGCGGCGGGAACGGCACCCTCGCGGCCGAGTTGCTCGGGCACGCGCCGTCGCTGGTGGTGGACGTCTACAACCTTCCCGAGGCGGAGCCGCTGGTCGCGCGCACCCGCGCGGAGCGGCCGCATGGCGATCGGCTGGGGTTTGTCGGGGGTGACTTCCTCGGTGAGCCGTTGCCGGGCGGGTACGACGCGATGTCGTTCGTACGGGTTCTGCATGACTGGCCGATTCCCACCGCGCGGATGTTGCTGCGGAAGGCGTACCAGGCCCTGCCGGTCGGCGGGCGGGTCCTGATCTGCGAGGAGTTCCGTACACCCGAGCGGCTGGCCGCGCAGTTCTTCTGGTCGTACTTCCTGATGGGCGTGGACGCCTGTGTCAGCAGGTTGTACGCCATTTCGCACTATGAGCGGCTGCTTCAGGGGAGCGGCTTCGCCGACATCACGGTGCTTCCGGGGCCCGTGGAACTGATCGTCGCCACCAAATCGACTTCGGAGGAAACACGTGTATCCCGATAGCGCCCTGCGGAAGCTGCTGGAGAGCTTCGACGGGGAGGTGATCCTGCCCGAGGACGCCGCCTACGAGTCCGCCCGCCGGGTGTGGAACCGGCGTGTCGACCGCAAACCCGCCGCGATCGCCCGATGTCATACCCGGGCGGACGCCGTCGCCGCGCTCGCCGTCGCCCGGGACGCCGGCCTGGAGGTGGCGGTACGCGGCGGCGGCCACAGCTTCCCCGGCTTCTCCACCACCGACGGCGGCCTCGTCCTCGACCTCGGGCCGATGAAGCGGATCGTCATCGACCTGCTGGAGCGCACCGCCAAGGTCGGCCCCGGCGTACGGTGGGGCGAGCTCACCGCGGCCGCCGCCGGCTACGGCCTCGCCCCGGTCGGCGGGCATGTCGCCGACGTCGGCGTCGCCGGCCTCACCCTCGGCGGCGGCAACGGCTGGCTGGCCCGTATGTACGGCCTGGCCTGCGACAACCTGGTCGCCGCCGACGTGCTCACCGCGTCCGGCGAGATCGTCAGGGCCAGTGCCGCGGAGAACCCGGACCTCTACTGGGGGCTGCGGGGCGGCGGCGGCAACCTCGGCATCGTCCTGGAGTTCACTCTCCGGCTGCACCCCGTGGCGGACCTCCTCGGCGGCATGCTCATGTACCGCCTTGAGGACGCCCGCGACGTGCTCCGCCACGTCGCCGACTACGGACAGAAGGCCCCCGACGAGGTCAACGTCGCTCCCGCGATCCTCGCCGCCCCGCCCGCGCCCTTCGTTCCCGAGGAACTCCACGGCAAGCCGGTGCTGGCGCTGGCCGTCTGCTACGTCGGGGCCGGCGGCGTACCCGAACTGGCTCCGCTCCGGGAGTTCCGCAAGCCGCTCGCCGACCTGGTCGGGCCCACCACGTTCGAGGTGCTCCAGCACTTCTTCGACGCGCAGGCCGCGCCCACGCCGTACCGGATGCGGGCGCACCTGGGCGGCCCGATCACCGACGAGCTGATCGACACCATCCTGGACCACGGCGCCAGGCCCAGTTCCCCCGGCAACCTGATCCTGCTCCTCCCCATGGGTGGCGCCACCGCCGCCGTCGCCCCGGACGCGACCGCCTTCCACCACCGCGACGCGGCCTACTGCCTGGAGATCGCGGCCTCCTGGCCGGAGACCGACGAGGACCCCCGGCGCCATATCGACTGGGCCGACACTCTCTGGTCGGCCACCCTCCCCTGGTCCACCGGCGCCGAGATCAACCATCTCGCCGACGAGGGACGGGACGGGATCCGCCGCGCGTACGGCGGCAACTACGCCCGTCTGGCCGAGCTCAAGCGGAAGTGGGATCCGGCCAACCTCTTCCACCTGAACCAGAACGTCCCGCCCGCGGGGTGAGTGCCGGCCGGGGAACGCGCGTCCTCGGTCAGCACTTCCGCTTGATGAGACGCTTGATCACGATGATCTTCTGCCGGCCGTCGGCCAGGTTCGTGCTGATCGCGGCGTTGTTGCTGTTGGTCCCGCCGTTGGCGTTGCCGAAGTTGCCGCTGTTGATCGCGGTGCTTTCGCTGCGGAAGTTGCCGCTGTTTTCGCTGTTGCCGGTGTTGTAGGTGTCACCGCTGGTGTTGGTGTTGGAGCTGTCCTTCGGGTCAACCCCGGTGGCGATGATCGGCGCGATGGCAAGCGCGGCGACCGACGTCACAATCATCATCGCGCGATCTCCTTGACCCTGTTCTCCTGGCGCCCGTTGGCGGCGTTGCCGCTGTTCGACGCGTTGGCGCTCCCGGTCGACCCGTTGGTGTTCGAGAAGTTCCCGCTGTTCACCGGGTTACCGTGGCTGACGTAGTTCCCGCTGTGGGTCGAGTTGCCGCTGGCGATCGGCCCGTTGACGCAGATCACCGGTGAGTTGGTGACCGGCGAGTTGTAACTGACCAGCCGGTAGCCGCACAACACCCCCGGCAACATGCGGACCACGCTCCCGAGATCGGCCCCGACCAGCCGGGAAAGCTCGGAGTTGTCCGGGGTCTCCGGCGGCGCCTCCTCAGCCCAGGCGACGGCGCTCCCCAGCGCCGCCCCCCAGGCGACGGCGCAAACCACAATCGCCCGCGTCCACGGCCTCACCGGTACCTCCTCGTGCACGACCGCCATGATCGTAACAGAGGGTAATTCACCAAGCGTGGAGCGCAACCATCGGTATCAGGTGGCGGTCACGGCGGTGAGGTGGCGGGTGAACCAGTCGCGGGCCAGGTCGGCCACGCGTTCCAGGGCGCCCGCCTCCTCGAAGAGGTGGGTGGCGCCGGGCACGACCTCCAGGTGGCTCTCCCCGTGCAGCCTCCGCTGCGCGTCAAGGTTGAGCGCCAGGACCTGCGGGTCGCGTTCCCCCACGATGAGCAGGGTGGGGGCGGTGACGGCGGCCAGCCAGGGTCCGGCCAGATCAGGCCTACCACCCCTGGAGACCACCGCGCCGATGTCCTTCTCCAGGGCCGCGGCCCAGAGGGCGGCCGCCGCGCCGGTGCTGGCGCCGAAGTAGCCGATCCTGGCCGTGGGCATGCGCCCGCGCAGCCATTCGGTGACCTGGCGCAGCCGCCCGGCGAGCAGTGCGATGTCGAACACCTTGCGGCGGTCGGTCTCCTCGACGGCGGTCAGCAGGTCGAACAGGAGCGTGCCAAGACCGGCCCGCTGGAGTTCCCGGGCCACGTAGCGGTTGCGCGGGCTGTGCCGGCTGCTGCCGCTGCCGTGCACGAACACCACGATCCCGCCCGTCTCCCCGGGCCGCACCAGCGTCCCCGGCAGCCGCACCATGTCCGCAGGCACCTGAACTTCCTCCGCCCGTTCCGGGTTCTCCGGGTTCGAAGAAGATCGCATATCACGACCCTGCCCACGAAACAGGACATTTCAACATCGTCTGTCAAATCATGTCAAACCCATTGTGTGCCCGATAGGGGACTGCCCCTCGGTGACGACCTCGCCCAGGGGGCGGCGTACGCCCTCGCCCCGGTCGGGTGGGTAGCCGAGACGCATCACCATCTGCGGGAACTGGCCCGAGCAGAGTTCCTCGGCGACGAAGGCGCGCAGGTGCTCGTATTCCAGCAACTGGGTGTGGAAGGCGGCGCCGATCCCGTGGGTGGCGGCGTGCAGCAGTACGGCCTGCAGGGCCTGTCCGGCGTGGAGCCAGTCCATGCGGGTGTCGGTCCGGGTGGTGAGCAGGGCGACCACGCCGGTTTCCGTCGCCATCGACTGGTCGTCGGGGCTGCCCCAGCCCTGGCCGTGCGCGTAGTCGCGCTGGGGGAAGTCCGGGGAGGTCTGCCCGGTCTGCCGGGGGTAGGACTCCGCGGGCACGCCGTCCCTGCGGCTGTTTCCCGGCCGGCGGCCCCAGCGGATCATCTCCAGGCCGAACGCCTGGTCTTCCGCCTCCACATGCTGGGCCGCCGTGGTGAGCGCCGACAGGATGCGCACCGCGGCCGGTGATCTGACCGGGGTGAGCAGGGCGCCCTCCCGGTTGGCCTCCTTCACCAGCGCCTCCAGCACCCGTTCGGGGATCGGGCGGTCGGTGAAGCCCGCCCGGTGGGTCCGACGCCGGGGGATCTCCGCGCGGATCGCCTCGACGCGCTCCTCGACCGGCTCCGCGGCGCCGATCCGTACCGTGGCCAGCAGGGCGGGGCGGTCCGGGTCGGGCAGCACGCGCACCACCGGCACGTGGCCCATGGCGCGCACCGCCGTACGCATGTTGAACAGCGCCGCCCCACAGCTGAGCAGCAGTTGCCGTCCCTCCGGGTCGCCCACGCGGAGCCGCCGGTCGGTGTCGGCGCGGAGGCTGATCTCCTCCCCGGCGATGGCGAACGACCACGGCTGGCTGTTGTGCACCGACGGCGCCCAGACCGCCGCCTCCACCACAGTCTGAAGTTCTTCTCGTGTCGACACTCCGTCACCTCCTGACACGCTCACCCTGCCCCGGAGAGCGTGAACCGACGCGGGCCATAGGTCCCTGGCGGGGCGGCCATTGGGCCGTTATCCGGGGCGGGGCCGGAGGGAGAAGGTGTGCTCGGCGTCGCGGCGGAGTTCGACGGGCCGGCCCTGCACGGTCACCCGCAGGTACGCGGGGCCGTCGTCGGCGCGGGCGATCCTGGCCTTGTCGTGGTCGATGTCGATGGACACGGTGGCGCCGCGCACCCGGATCGGCAGGGAGAGCAGGGCGAACCGGTCGGGCAGGAGCGGGTTCAGGTGGAGTTCGCCGTGCCGGACCTCCAGGCCGAGGTAGCAGCGCTGGACCAGGTCCAGGGTGCCGGCCATCGCGCCCAGGTGGATGCCCTCGGCGGTGGTGCCGCGCTGGACGTCGGTGAGGTCGCCGCCCAGCGCCTCGGTGAAGAAGCGCCACGACCGGGAGCGGTCCGACCGGGACAGCACCCAGGCGTGCACGATGGCGCTCAGCGTGGACCCGTGGCAGGTTCGCGCGAGGTAGTAGCGGACGGTCTCGCGGACCATCTCGGGTGGGAGCGCGTATCCGAGCCCTTCCAGGATCTCCCGCAGTTCCTCCGCGGTGAGCAGGTAGAACAGCATGAGCACGTCGGCCTGCTTGGCGGCCCGGTACCGGTTGGGGCTGTCGCCCCGCGACTCCAGCGCGCGGTCCAGCCTGCGCACGCCCCGGTGGCGGTCCCAGTCCAGTTCCGGCAGGTCGGCGTACCCGGTGAACTGGCTGATCACCCCGTCGTGGAAGTCCACCCGCATCCGGCGGACGATCTTCTCCCAGCGGGCCAGCTCCTCGCCGGTGAGCGCGAGCCGCGCCGTCAGCTCCTCGCGTTCCCGCCGGGGCAGCAGGCGGAGGGTCTCGCGGGCGCGCCGCAGCAGCCAGACGGTCATGACGTTGGTGTAGGCGTTGTTGTCCAGCCCGGGGCGGTCCGCGCCGGGGTAGGCGTCGTGGTACTCGTCCGGGCCCATGACGCCGCGGATCTCGTACCGTCCTGAGGCGGGTTCCAGCCGGGCCAGCGCGGCGGCGAACCTGGCGGTCTCGATCAGGAGCTCCCCGCCGAACCCGGTGAGGAACTCCAGGTCTCCGGTGGCCGCGTAGTGCTGCCAGACGTTGTAGCCGACGGCCAGACCGACGTGCCGCTGGAGGCGGGAGTTGTCCGGCAGCCAGTGGCCCGAGCGGGGGTTCAGGTGGAGCAGCGGCGTCTCCTCCCGCCCGTCGCTGCCGCTCTGCCAGGGGAACAGGGCGCCGGGCAGGCCGAGGTCGCGCGCGGCGGCCCGGGCTTCGGGCAGGCGGCGGTGGCGGTAGCGGAGCACGGCGCGGCTGATCTCGGGGAACCGCACGTTCAGCCAGGGCAGGACGAACAGTTCATCCCAGAACACGTGCCCCCGGTAGGCCTCGCCGTGCAGCCCGCGCGCCGGGACCCCTGCGTCGAGGTCGGCGCTGTGCGGGGAGAGGGTCTGCAGGAGATGGAAGGTGTGCAGGTGGAGGTGGTGCGCGTCCGCCGGGTCGCCCAGGTCGAGGCGGGCCCGCGTCCACAGGCGGTCCCAGGCCAGGCGGTGGCGGGCCAGCAGGACGGGGAACCGCGGTGCCAGCCGTACCAGGCGGAGGGCGGTGGAGCGGGCGTCGGCGGTGGCGTGGTCGCGGGAGGTGGCGAGCGCCACCGTCTTGACGATCGTCCGGGGCACGCCCGGTTCCAGGTGGAGGTCGCGGTGCTCCTCGATCCAGCCCGGCTCCTGAAGCGCCGCACCCGCGCCGTCGCCGGGCTCCACCCGGGCGGCCAGGGCGATCGTGATCTCCGAGGACCGGGTGCGGGCGCGTAGCCAGGTGGCGTCCGCGGCCTGGCCGACGGCGTGGTCGACCAGGTGGTCGCCGCGCAGGTCGCGGTAGCGTGGCACGCCGCCGTTGCGCACCCGGCCGTCGAGTGCCGAGCGCACCCGTACGGTCCCCGACCAGTTCTCGGCGGTGAAGGTCGTCTCCAGGGCGGCCAGGTGCGGATCGGCCATGGAGACCAGGCGGCGCTGCCGGACGGCGGTGCGGCGGCCGTAGGCGTCGCGGACGAGCAGGCTCCGGTCGAGCAGCCCGTGCCGCAGATCCAGCTCCTGGCGGTAACCGAGCAGGTCGGCCCTGCTGGTGGCGAACCAGTCGGAGTCCGGGGTGGCGAAGGTCAGCGGCAGCCAGTTGGGCGCGTTGACCATCGACTCGTCGGTCACCGTCCGCCCGGCGACGGCCGAGGTGAGACGGTCGTAGCAGCCCGCGAAATAGGTGCCGGGGTAGTGCACCTCGTCGGCGACGGCGTCCGGCGCGGCCCCCCGGGTGGCGAAGTAGCCGTTGCCCAGCGTGCAGAGGGCTTCGCGCACGCCTTCCCCTGCCGGGTCGAATCCGTCGTAGACAAGCTTCCAGGGGTTCACCTCTTGCGACGCTACGCCTGCCCTGGGCGCTCGCCGGAGGGACGTCGGGCCTGGAATCAGGTGACGAAGGACCCGTTACCGCCCTGGGTCAGGCGGTAGCGCGAGGGCGGGATGCCGTAACGGTCGACGAAGGCCTGGCGGAGGGTCTCGGCCGTGCCGAAGCCGCACTGGGTCGCGATCGCGGCCATGGGCAGGGAGGTGGCGGCCAGCAGGTGGGCGGCGGCCTCGGTACGGGCCCGGCGGACGAAACGGCCCGGGGTCTGGCCCAGGTGCCGGAGGAACAGCCGGGTCAGGTGGCGCTCGCTGACGCCCGCGCCGGCCGCCAGGGCGGCCGTGGACAGGTCGGCCTCCAGGTGGCAGGTGATGTGGTCGACCACCTGCCTGACCAGGTGGTTGCCGGGTGGCGGGCCCTCGGTGAACATGCTCATCTGCGCCTGGTTGCCGGGCCGTTGCAGGTAGGTCACCAGGTTGCGGGCCACCTTCCGGGCGAGGGCGGGGCCGTGGTCCTCCTCGATGAAGGCGAGGGTCAGGTCCAGGGCGCTGGTGACGCCGGCGGCCGTGGCGACCTTGCCCTCCCGGATGAAGATCGGGTCGGCGTCGACGACGATCTCCGGATGGCGGGCGGCGAGCACGGGCGCGTACTGCCAGTGGGTGGTGGCGCGCCGGCCGTCGAGCAGGCCCGCGGCGGCCAGCACCGCCGCGCCGGTGCACACCGAGGCGACGCGGCGGCTCTCCCGGGCCAGGCGGCGGACGTGGGCGACGATCAGCCGGTCCTCGGCCGCGTCCTCGTGCCCGATTCCCCCCGACACGATCAGCGTGTCCAGCGGTCCTGTGACACGCTGGAGGGACCGCTGCCCCTGGAGGGTCAGCCCGCTGGCACAGGTGATGGGCCGGCCCGACGGCGTGGCCAGGCACGCGTCGTAGAGCGGGGCGCCGCCCTGTACGTTCGCCGCGATCAGGGTCGACGTCACGCAGGCGATGTCGAGCAGTTCCGCCGCGTGGTACCCGACCACGACCACCCTCCGCCCGGTCATGGCTCGAGGCTATGTCAGAAGGACGGGGACCCCAAGTTTTCTGACCTGTCTCGGCCGCCGTCCTTGGCACCGCCCGCGGCCACCCGGACAGTTGGACCATGACTCAGACCATGGCCGGCACCCGGTCCCAGGCGCGGCGCTGGGGACGGTTCGCGCTGCACTACGTCGAGATGATCATCGCCATGTTCGCCGGGATGTTCGCGCTCGACCTGCTCTGGTCCGCCTTCGGGATCGACCTCTCCTACGCCCGCGACCCGGAGCTCGCCTACCTGCTGATGGCCTTCGACATGTCCGTGGGCATGGCCGCCTGGATGCGCGTGCGCGGCCACGCCTGGGCCCCGACGCTGGAGATGTGCGGCGCCATGTTCGCCCCGATCGTGCCGCTGTTCCCGCTCCTGTGGCTGGACGTGATCGACGGGATGGCCCTGATGATGGTGGCGCACGTGGCGATGTTCCCGCTCATGCTGGCGGTCATGCTGCGGCGGCGGGACGAGTACACCCACGCCCACCACTGATCAGCCGCCGACCGGTGTGTCGTCGCGGTCCCAGCCCAGCTGGTCGCGTACCTCGACCACCCCGTCGACCTGCCGGACCATCCACACCGTGACTTCGGTGTCGCGGCGCAGCCCCATCCGGCCGGTGATGGTCACCACGCCGTCGGCGACCGCGACGTGCACCCGCGCGGTGTCCATCCAGAGGGAGCGGCTCAGGATGTCCACCTTGATCTCGTGTTCGAGGTCCTGGTCGGAGCGGACGAACACCTTCAGCACGTCGCGGCGGCTGACGATGCCCGCGAGGCGACCGTCACCGGTCACCACCGGCAGGCGTTTGACGCCGTGCTCGTCCATCATGCGGCTGGCGACCGTCACGGGGGTCTCCGGCGTGACGGTGACCGCTGGGGTGGTCATCAGCTCGCCGGCCACCGTGCTGCCTGCCCGGTCCCGGCCGTCGCCGTGCACCGGCGCCTGGTAGCCCTCGCCGCGGAACAGCTCCCGGCACTCCTCGGCACGGGTCAGGTCGGCCTCGGAGACGATGCCGACCACCCGGCCGTCCTTCGCCAGCACCGGCACGGCGCTGACCCCGTGGGTGATGAGTGTGGCGGCGATGTCCTTGAAGCAGGTGTCCTCGGTCACCGCGATCACCTGCCGGCTCATCACCTGTTCGACAGTGGTATGCATCAGCCCCTCCCAACGCTGAATCAGCCCGGCTCCATCTGAGGGCGCCGGAACCGCCGGGGAGCCGTGGCCCAGCGGGCGTGGACCGCCGCCAGCGCCCGTTCCACCGGCCGCGGCGGGCACGCGCCGGTGTCGATCTCGACCCCGCCCTGCCAGGGCGCCGTCCGCGCCGCCATGGCCGTGGCGACCGCCTGGTCGGCGTCGGAGACCCCGCCCGTACGGCGGGCCAGGCGCTCGGCCACGACCTGCGGCGGCGCGGTGCACCGCAGGGCCACCAGGTCGGCGCGGGCGCGCTCGGCGAGCCGTTCGGCGGCCGCCCGGTGGGCGGGGTCGGTCCAGGACGCGTCGAGGATGACCGGCTCGCCGTGCCCGCACAGCAGCTCGGCCCTGGCCAGCAGCTCGGCGTAGGTGCGCTCGGTCCACTCCCTGCTGTACACGCCCTCCTCGAAGGGCGCGGCCGCGGACTCCTCCGGGGCGAGGCCGGCCAGCTCCTTCCTGGTCCGGTCGCTGCTCAGCAGCACGTAGCCCAGCCGGTCGGCGAGTTCGGCGGCCAGCGTCGACTTGCCGGTGCCGGGCGGGCCACCGACCAGGACCAGCGTGACCGCGCCGGCCCGCAGGTGGCGCAGGGTGAGGTCGGCGAGCTCACGGGCCTGCCCGCCGGCGCCGGGGTCCCCCTGCCGCTGCCGCAGGCAGGCGACCTTGGCGCGGACGAAGGCCCGGTAGGCGAGGTAGTGGTGCCAGAGCGCGGGCGGGGCGAAGTCGCCGGAGAACTCGGCGTACCAGCCGAGGAACAGCTCCGACAGCCGGGGCGCGCCCAGCCGCTCCAGGTCCATGGCCAGGAAGGCCGCGTCGTCCAGGCCGTCCACGAAGCGCAGCCGCTCGTCGAACTCCAGGCAGTCCAGGATCCGGGGGCCGTCCTCCAGGCAGAAGACGTCCTCGGCCAGCAGGTCGCCGTGGCCGTCCACGATGCGGCCCTCCTCGACGCGGAGCTCGAACAGGGACTCGCGGCCGTCCAGGAATCGGAGCACCAGGCGTTCGATCTCGTCGAGGACGTCCTTGTCCAGCGCGCCGGGGAGCGCGCGTACCTGGTCGAAGCTCGCCGTCCACCGGGCGCGCAGCGCCTGCCGTCCGCCCTGTTCGTCGATCTCCGGACGGTGCGGGGAGTGGGCGTGCATGTTGGCGAGCAGGCGGGCGATGCGGCGCAGGTGTTCCTCGACCGGTTTTCCTGAGTGGACCAGTTCGGCGAGGCGGCGGTCGTCCGGCATGCGCCGCATCACCACCAGGTGGTCGCAGACCTGGCCGTCCGGGCCGACCACGTCGGCGACGCCCTCGTAGACGTCGGGGGCGAGCCGCCGGTTGAGCGCCACCTCCTCCTGGCAGCCGGTACGCCGGGCCTGGAGCGTGGTGAAGTCCAGGAAGCCGAGATCCACCGGCTTCTTGATCTTGAAAACGCGGTCACCGAGAAAGATCACAGCAGCGGTGTGCGTTTCCTTGATCTGCGCCCACGGTCTCATCGACACCGCCTCCGAGTTCGTTCTCCCGGTTCCATTCCCTGCAAACTTGGGGATTTTTCACCCGAATGGGTGATTTTTCTGGTCGCGCAGGAGTTGGGCCACGGCTACGGCGATCCGGGCCACGCCCCGCCGTACCGCGGGGGTGAGCGGCGCGCCGAGGCCGAGGTCGGCGGCCTCGACGGTGTACAGCACGAGTTCCCGCGGCAGTCGGCCGAGTGCCCGGCCGAGCGCGATCGCGTCGGCCACGCCCAGCGCGTGGGAGCTGCCATGCCGGGCGGTCAGGGAGGGCCACGGGATCTCCGCCGGGGTCGCCAGTGGGGTGTGCCGGCGCACGGTGCCCGCCGGCGCGCCGGAGACCACCGTGTCGATCACGACCGCGAGGTCCGCGCCCGACCACGCCTCGATCAGCCCGGCCAGGTCGCCCCCGCTCTCGATCAGCCGCACCCCGTCCGGGAGCGCGCCGCGCAGCCGGCGGGCCGCCGCCAGCCCGGCCGCGTCGTCCCCGCGCAGGTCGTTGCCGATCCCGATGACCACACTGGACACGCTCACCGGTCCAGGTGAAGGTCGAGGAAGTGGGCGGCGCAGGAGATGCAGGGGTCGTGGTTGCGCACCGCGCGCTCGCAGAGCGCCGCCAGCTCCGCCTCCGGCAGGCCCAGGCGGGGCTGGATGAGATCGCGCAGGTCCATCTCGATGCGGGCCTGGTTCTGCGAGGTGGGCGGCACGATGGCGGCCTCCGCGACCAGCCCCGCCCCGTCCAGGCGGTAGCGGTGGTAGAGCGTGCCGCGCGGGGCCTCCGAGATCCCGTGCCCCACCCCCGCGCGGGGCTCGACCGGTACATACGGGACGTCCGGCTCGGCGTACCCCTCGATGACGCGCAGCGCCTCGGCGCAGGCGTGCACGATCTCCACGGCCCGGACCACGATGCTGCGAAAGGGATTGCGGCACACCGGCGGGAGCCCGGCCGCCTCGGCCGCCGAACGCGCCACGGGATTGAGCAGCGCCCCGTTGAGCGCGTAGCGCGCCAGCGCGCCCACCAGGTAACCGGTGGCTCCGTCGAGCCGCGCGTGCAGGGCCGTGGAGTGCGGCACCTGCTCCTCCACCACGTGGACGGGCCAGTCGGCCGCCGAAAACTCGGTGCCATCGCTGACCGCGACCGAGCCGGACAGGATCGCGTACTCCTGCGGATGGCGCAGCGCCAGGAACCGGTAGCCGTGCTCCACTTCGGGCGCCTCGAAGCCGGCCACCCATTCCACCGTGGCCAGCGCCTGGTCCAGCGCCCGGCGCAGCCGCTCCGCGAGCGGGGCCAGCTCGGCCCGGGCGGGCACCCGGTGGAAGCCGCCCACCCGCACGTTCACCGGGTGGATGGCCCGGCCGCCGAGAGTGGCCACCACCTCGTTGCCCGCCTTCTTCAGCGCCAGGCCGCGCTCCAGGTGGGGGCGGTGGTCGGCCGCCATGGCCACACCGCTGTCGTAGCCGAGGAAGTCGGGGGCGTGCAGCAGGTAGATGTGCAGGGCGTGCGACTCGATCCACTCCCCGTAGTACATGAGCAGCCGCAGGTCCCGCAGCGGCCCGGTGACCTCCACCCCGCAGGCCGCCTCGATCGCCTGGCAGGCGCTCATCTGGTACGCCACCGGGCAGATCCCGCAGATGCGCGCGGTGATGTCGGGCGGTTCGGTGTGGGCCCTGCCGCGCAGCAGCGCCTCGAAGAACCGGGGCGGCTCGTAGATGTTCAGCTCCAGACCGGTGATCTGGCCGGCCCTGGCCCGTACCAGCAGGGAACCCTGGCCCTCGACGCGGGCCAGACCACCGATCCTGATCGACTTGTGGGTCATCCATCGGCCTCCTCGGACTGTTCGGCCTGCTCGGCCGCCTGCCGGAACGGCTCCTCGGTCGCGTTGAAGGTCCGGTAGATCCGGACCAGTTCGGGGGTGCTCATCCCGAGCTCGCGCAGCCGCGCGTTGAGCGCCCGCGCGTTGGGGCTCTCCATCGGGCCGAAGCAGCCGTAGCAGCCCCGGTTGAACGCCGGGCACAGGGCCCCGCACCCGGCCTGGGTGACCGGTCCGAGGCAGGGGGTGCCGTGCGCGACCAGGACGCAGACGTTGCCCCTGGCCTTGCACTCCACGCACACGCTGTGCGCGGGCACGCAGGGCCGCCGCCCGGCCAGGAAGGCCGCGATGACCTCCAGCAGCTGCCGCTTGTCGATCGGGCAGCCGCGCAGCTCGAAGTCCACCGGCACGTGGGCCGAGATCGGAGTGGAGCGCGCCAGCGTGGCGACGTACTCGGGCCGGGCGTAGACCACGGAGGCGTACTCGCGCACGTCGGCGAAGTCGCGCAGCGCCTGGATGCCGCCCGCGGTGGCGCAGGCCCCGATCGTCACCAGGCGTTTGGACACCCGCCGCACGTGCTGGATGCGGCGCAGGTCGTCCGGGGTGGTGATGGAACCCTCCACCAGCGACAGATCGTACGGCCCCGGCCCGTCGGCGCTGGACGCCTCGGTGAAGTGCGCGATATCCACCGCGCCCGCCACGGCCGGCAGCTCGTCCTCGCAGTCCAGCAGGGTCAGCTGGCAGCCGTCGCAGGACGCGAACTTCCACACGGCCAGCTTCGGACGGCGCGAGGCGGGGCCGGCCATCACAGCTCCGGCACGGCCAGCAGCCCGGCCGCCCGCGCGTAGCTGAGCACGGGGCCGTCCAGGCAGGTGAACAGCGGTCCGAGCTGGCAGTGACCGCAGCGTCCGACCCCGCACTTCATGTTGCGCTCCACCGAGAGCAGCACCCGTCCGGCGGCGACGCCCCGGCGGACCAGGTCGTCGGCGACCGCGCGCATCATGGCCTCGGGGCCGCAGACGAAGGCGAAGGTCCGCCGGGGTTCGAAGACGATGCGGTCGAGCAGCCTGGTCACCAGCCCGACGGGGCCTTTCCAGGCGTGGTCGGGGTGGTCCACGGTCACCTGC
Source organism: Acrocarpospora catenulata (assembly GCF_018476525.1). Lineage (GTDB taxonomy): Bacteria > Actinomycetota > Actinomycetes > Streptosporangiales > Streptosporangiaceae > Acrocarpospora > Acrocarpospora catenulata. The sequence goes on along the minus strand of NZ_JAHCST010000069.1, from coordinate 21,070 downwards.
ACGTCGATGCCGTGCACGTCGCGCCAGCGGGCCAGCTCGCGATGGTAGATCAGGGTGGCGGGGGTGCGGGTGCCGACGATCAGGCTGATCCGCCCGTACCGGGAGCCGTGCGCGGCCAGCTCGCGGATGACCGGCCGCAGCGCCGCCAGGCCGAGTCCACCCGCGGCCACCACCACGTCCAGCCCGGCCGCCGCCTGCACATCCCAGGCCGTGCCGTAGGGTCCGCGAACGCCCACGACGTCGCCGCGGCGGGTCTGGCAGAGCGCGCGGCTGACCGCGCCCACCGCGCGGATCGTCTGGGCGTATCCCCCGGCCCGAGCCCGGCCGCTGATCGAAACCGGGATCTCGCCGACGCCCGGAGCGTAGATCATCGTGAACTGCCCAGGCCGGAACGGCGGGCACGGGCCGCCCATCGGCCTCAGGGTCAGGGTCACGGTGTCGGCCCGGTCCACCCGGCGCGAGCTCACCCGGTACGGCGCCGGCGTCATCGGATGCATCGCAGTTCCTCGGTGACGTCGATACCGGTCGGGCACCAGGTGATGCACCGGCCGCAGCCCACGCAGCCGGACACGCCGAACTGGTCGTACCAGGTGGAGAACTTGTGGGTGAGCCATTGCCGGTAGCGGGCGGGCCCCGAGCCGCGTACGGGAGAGCCGCCGACCTCGGAGTAGGCGAGCGTGAAGCAGGAGTCCCACACCTCGGTGCGCTCGGCGAGGCTCCCGGTGAAGTCGGTGGCGTCCTCGACGGTGGTGCAGAAGCAGGTGGGGCAGGCCATCGTGCAGTTGGTGCAGGCCAGGCAGCGGCCGGCGACCTCGGCCCAGCGGGGCGAGTCGTGCGCGGCGGCCAGGCTTTCCTGGATGTTCTCGGTGTCGACCTCGCGGCCCATCCGGGTGGCGGCGACCCGCGAGACCTCCTCGGCGGCGGCGACGTCCGCCGCGCTCGCCGGGCGGTGCGGGATCCCCGCGAGGACGTCCGCGCCCCGCTCGCTCCCGGTCTCGACCAGGAACCGGTGCGGCTCGGTCAGCTCGGTGAGCGCCAGGTCGAACCCGGCGGTGGCCTTCGGCCCGGTGCCCATGGAGACGCAGAAGCAGGTGCCGCCGGGCACCGCGCAGTTCACCGCGACCAGGAACAGCGCCTCGCGCCGCTTCCGGTAGGCCGGGTCGGGATGCCTGCCCAGGAAGACCCGGTCCTGGACGGCGATGGCCGCCAGGTCGCAGGCTCGCACCCCCAGCAGGGCCACGCGCGGCGCCTCCTGCTCGGCCTCTTCCACCGTGCCCTCGCGCATCCGGAACAGCGCCTGCCGGGGCGGCTGGGTGTAGCGCTTGGCCGAGTCGGGGCTCGCGGCGAACCCGAACATCAGCTCGTCGTCCCGCTCGACCACGCGATAGTGGCCGGGGTCCTGCTCGTCCCCCTGGCCCGCGGGCAGCTCGGCGGCGCCGGTGATCTCGGCGAACCGGATGGCCCTGTCCCGGACGGTCGGCCCGACCACGGCGAACCCGCGCGAGCGCAACTCGGCGATCAGCGGATCCAGCGAATCCGCCACCGCAGTGTCCATGGCATCCCCCTCTGCCGCAGGTCGGGGGAAGCCGGACATATCCGGCGACCAGCGTTATACCCTCTCCCGAAGGTACGACTCCGAGCGCAACCGGAAACACCGCCAAAGGCCCTTTACCGGAAGGGCGAACGGCCCCTCACATCAGGTAGCGCAGCCACAGGTACGGCGTCACCAGGGCGACCGTGACCAGCGTGACGACCAGTCCGTACCTGGTGAACTGCCAGAAGCTGATCGGGTGGCCGTTGCGGGCGGCGATGCCCAGCACCACCACGTTGGCCGCCGCGCCCACCGCGGTGGCGTTGCCGCCCAGGTCGGCGCCGAACGCCAGCGCCCACCAGAGCACCTGGCCGTGTTCTGCGCCCCCGTTGGCGGTGACCAGCTCGGACACGATGGGGCTCATCGTCGCCACGTACGGGATGTTGTCCACGATGGCCGACAGCCCGGCCGAGGCCCAGAGCAGCACCCCCACGGTCAGCCCCAGGTGACCGGCGGTGGCCTCCACGGCCAGCTGGGAGACCTTCCCGATGACGCCGGTCTCGACCAGCGAGCCGACCATGACGAACAGGCCCATGAAGAACGCCAGCGTCTCCCACTCCACCTCCTGCAGGGCCTGCTCGGTGGTCACCTTGGTGGCCGCGACCAGGATGCCCGCCCCCAGGATTGCCACCACCGAGGGCTCGTAGTGGAGCACGGGATGCAGCACGAAGGCGGCCATGACCAGGACCAGCACGCCCATGCTCTGCCAGAGCAGGAGCCGGTCGGTAATGGCCTCCCGCTCGTCCAGGCGCATGATCTCCGCCGCCCGCTCGGGATCGTAGACGAACACCTTGCGGAACAGCAGCCGGCAGAGCCAGAGGAAGGCCACCACCAGCACGACCACCATGGGCGCCATGTGCACCAGGAAGTCGTTGAAGGTGAGCCCGCCCCGGCTGGCGATGATGATGTTCGGCGGATCGCCGACCAGGGTGGCCGTGCCGCCGATGTTGGAGGCCATCGCCTCCGCGATCAGGTACGGCACCACGGGCAGCGCCAGCCGCTCGCACACCAGGAAGGTGACCGGCGCGACGAGCAGCACGGTGGTGACGTTGTCGAGCATCGCCGAGGCGACCGCCGTAATCACCACCAGCAGCACCATCAGCCGGTACGGCCTGCCCCGCGCCCGCTTGGCGGCCCAGATCGCCAGGTACTCGAACACACCGGTCCGCTTGAGCACCCCGACGATGACCATCATGCCGAGCAGCAGCAGCACGACGTTCCAGTCGACCCCGGTCTCCTCGGAGAAGAAGGCCGACCCGGCGTCGGTGGCGCGGATCAGGAGCATCAGCCCGGCGCCGCCCAGCGCGGCGGCCACCCGGTGGATGCGCTCGGTGGCGATCAGCGCGTACGCGCCGAGGAAGATCGCGACCGTCAGCCAGGCAAGCACGCTCACGCGGCGGTGACCCTCTCCAGCAGCCCCTGCAGGGTGACCGCGCCCAGCAGCCGCCCGCCTTCCACCACCGCGACCAGCGGGCTGCGCGTCCGCGCCATCAGCGCCGCGATCTCCAGCACCGTCGCACCCGGGTCGGTGATGGGCAGCTCGCGGCGTTCGGCGGGCAGGGCGTCACGGACGGTCCTGCCCGCCAGATCGCTGAAGATCCGATCGGCATGCGCCTCGTCGATGACGCGGGCCAGGGCCGGATCCTCCTGGCAGTAGCCGGGGACGGCCAGGCGGAGCACCTGGGTGCCCGGCAGTATGGTGAGGGGCGCTCCCACCAGGTTCAGGACGATCAGCCCCGGCAGGTGCCGCGCGGCCAGCAGCCGCGCCGCCTCCAGGATGGGGGTGTCCAGGCTGACGGTGGGGAAGTCGACGAGAAGATCGCGAGCACGCATGACTCCGCCTTCGAAGATCGCTGATAACGTCGCCGACCAGGCTTCCCGGCTCACCTGGTAGCAGACCCTACCAACGATGGACGGTATGCCGCTGTGAGGGCTACCCCTGGCTCTCCGGCGCGGCCGGGTGCTCGATCCTGATCACGACATTGCCCGTCTTCTGACCCGTCTCGAGACTCTAGCCACCGGACCGCTCGTAGCGGTGGACGACCACCGCGCCGTCCAGCGTGCGGGTCTCCAGGAGCCGGAAGGTGACCCGGTCCTTGAGGGTGCTCATGAGCGGGGTGCCGCCGGTGAGCAGGACCGGGTGGACGGCGATGTGGTACTCGTCGACCAGGCCGAGTTCGGTCAGGCTGACCGCCAGGCCGTTGCCGCCGGTGAGCAGGAGGTCCTTGCCGGGCTCGCGCTTGAGCGCGGTGATCTCCTCGGCCAGCGCGGTCCCGTTGATCACGCGCGTGGCCCACTCGGCCTCTTTCAGCGTGTTGGAGACGACGATCTTCGGGGTGCGCCGCCAGACCTCGGCGAACTTGAGGTCGTGCGGGTGGTCCGACACCTGGTCGGCGGTGGGCCAGTAGCTCGCCATGCCCTGGAACACGATCCTGCCGTACAGGAACGTGTCGGCCCGGTCGTCGAGCTCCGTGGAGTACGCGGAGAGTTCCGGCCCCATGACCGGCCAGTCGAAGGCCCCGCCGGGGCCGGTGATGAAGCCGTCGATGGAGGTGTGAATCCAGTAGATGATCTTCCGCATGACGCTCTCCGTTTGCCGTGGGCGGTTGGTACATCCCTGAGTCGGAGCCGTCAGCGGATCCTCTACATCCCCGCCGAGAAGTTTTTCCCGGCTCCCCCGAACGGGGGATCACCTGGCCCACCCGGGCGCGATGTGCCAGGTGGGAGCCGCCGCGAAGGTGAAGGAATCCACTGTCGCGGAGGTCGTTCAATGAGGAGTATGCACCGGGCGGGGCTGTTGCTGGCCCTGCCGCTGCTGACCGCGTGCGGGGCCGCCGGGCCGCCCGGCACGGCGGGCAGCCCGAGTCCCTCGTCGGAGCTCGCGGTGTACCGGGAGCTCACCGCGTGCATCCGGCAGCACGGCGCGCCCAACTTCCCCGACCCTGTCGTGGGGGCGGACGGGAAGATCGAGGTGAACACCGACCAGGAGGTTCCCGCGGCGGCCCTGACGGCCTGCAAGGCCATCGCGGACCGGCTGCCGGGGCAGGAACGGGCCCAGTACACCGCCGCCGAGCTGGCCCAGCTCAGAAAGCTCGCCCAATGCTTCCGGGACAACGGCATCCCCGACTGGCCCGACCCCAACGCGGATGGCGAGTTCCCGTTGCCCAAACGCCTGATGGACCTGGGCAAGCGCGGGTGGCGTGACCAGATGCCCGCGTGCCGGCAGTACTTCGTGGGCAGGGGCCTGGCGATCGTGCCGGCGTCTGGCGCCGGCGGATGAGCCGCACGATCATGGCCCTGGCCGGGGTCCTGGTGCTGGCGGTCGCGGGCGGGGCCTGGGCGGTCCTGCGCACCGATCCCCCGGCCGCGCCGGCCCCGCCGGTGGCCACATCCACTGCCGAGGTGATCCGTACCGACATCGCCCAGCGGCAGCAGGTCAACGGCACCCTCGCGTACGAGGGCGACTACCGGGTGCTCGGCACGGGCGCCCGGATCACCCGGCTGCCCGCCATCGGCGCCACGATCAAGCGGGGCCAGGCCCTCTACGAGGCCGACGGCCGACGGGTCCCCCTGCTGTACGGCTCCCGCCCGGCCTGGCGCACGCTCGCGCTCGGGGTGCCCGATGGCCCGGATGTCCAGCAACTGGAGGCCAACCTGCGCGCGCTCGGCCACACCGGGATCACGGTGGACCGGCACTTCTCGCTCGCGACGTACCACGCCGTACGGGCTTGGCAGCGCGACGCGCGCCTGCCCGTCACCGGCAGCGTCCCCCTGGGCCAGGTCGTGTTCCTCCCCGAAGCCCTCCGGGTCACCGGCTACGACACGACCCTCGGCGCCGCCACCGCGGGACCGGTGCTGCACGGCACCGGCACCACCCCGATCGTCTCGGTACAGCTCGACCCCGCCCAGGCCCCCGGCGTGCGGGCGGGCGACCGGGTGGTCGTCACCCTGCCCGATGGCGGCCGGAAGAACGGCCGGGTCGCGAGGGTCAGCCCGGTGGCGACCACCACCACGGGCCCGGACGCGCGGTCCACGGTGCCCGTCGCCATCCGGCTCTCCGGCAAACCGCGGCGCACGCTCGACCAGGCGCTGGTGCAGATCGCCCTCACCACGGAAGAGCGGAAGGACGTGCTCGCCGTACCCATCGTCGCCCTGCTGGCCCGGCCCGGCGGGAAGTTCGCCGTCACCACCCCCGCGGGCCTGGTCCCCGTCGAGGTCGGCCTGTTCGACGAGACGACGGGCCTGGTCGAGGTCACCGGCGTGGCCGAGGGCACCCGCGTGGAGGTTCCCACCCAATGAGCGGCGTCCTGGAACTGCGCGACGTGTGGAAGATCTACCCGGGACGGCCGCCGGTGGAATCGGTGCGGGGCATCGGCCTGACCGTCGAAGCGGGCGAGATGACGGCGATCCTCGGGCCCTCGGGATCGGGCAAGTCCACGCTGCTCCACCTCATGGCCGCCCTCGACCGGCCCACCTCCGGTTCGGTACGGCTGGCCGGGCACGCCGTGCACGAGTTGGGCGACGCCGGTCTGGCGGGCCTGCGCGCCCACCACGTCGGCGTGGTCTTCCAGCAGTTCTTCCTGCTGGACGCCCTGACGGCGCTGGAGAACGTCGCCGCCGGCCTGCTCTACCGGGCGGTGCCGGGCAGGATCCGGCGGCGACGGGCGGCGCTCGCGCTGGACAGGGTCGGCCTGGCCCACCGGGCGGGCCACCGCGCCGGGTGGCTGTCCGGCGGGGAACGCCAGCGGGTCGCCATCGCCCGCGCCCTGGTGGGCGACCCCGCGATCGTCTTCGCCGACGAGCCGACCGGCAACCTGGACTCCGGCAACAGCGCGGAGATCATCGAACTCCTGCGTGAGCTCAACGGCCGGGGAACCACGCTGGTGATCGTCACCCACGATCCGGACGTGGCGGCCGCCTGCACGCGCCGGATCGAACTCCGCGACGGGAAGGTGGTCCCGTGACCCCCGCCTCCCGCGTGCGGGCCGTGGACCTGCTGGCCACCGGCGCCCTGGGCCTGCGCACGCGCCGAGCCCGGGCGGTGCTGTCCGGCCTCGGCATCGCGATCGGCATCGCCGCGATCGTCGCCGTGGCCGGGGTCACCCGGTCCAGCCAGTCGGCCCTGCTCGCCCAGATCGACCGGCTCGGCACCAATCTGCTCACCGTCTCCGGCGGCGCCGGCTTCTCCGGCGCGGAACGGGAGTTGCCCGCCTCGGCGACCGGCATGCTGCGGCGGGTCGACGGGGTGCTCGCCGTGGCGCCGACCGCGATGCTGGCCGGCAAGAGCGTGTACCGCAACCAGCTGGTGCCCGCCGGGCAGACCGGCGGCCTGGCCGTGCGCGCCGTCGACGTCTCCCTGCCGGCCGCCCTCGACGGCCGGATAAGGCAGGGCCGGTTCCTGGACGCGGCCACCGCCGCCTACCCGGTCACCGTGCTCGGCCACGACGCCGCCGTCGCGCTCGGCATCGCCGCCGTCGACCCCGGCACCCGGGTATGGCTCGGCGGGCGGTGGTTCACCGTCGCGGGCATTCTCGACCCGTTCCCGTTCGCCCCGGAAATGGACAGCTCAGCCCTGATCGGCTTTCCCGCCGCCTCGTCCGTGTTCGGGTACCTAGGCCAGCCGAGCCTCCTGTACGTACGCGCCCAGCAGGACCGCGTGAGCGAGGTGGCGGAGCTGCTCAGCGCGACCGCGAACCCGGCCAGTCCCGACCAGGTGGAAGTGACCCGGCCCTCCGACGCGCTCACGGCGCGCATCGCGGTGGCCGAGTCGGCGGCCGTGCTGTTCCTCGGCCTGGGCGCGATCGCGCTGCTCGTGGGCGGTATCGGGATCGGCAACATCATGGTCGTCTCGGTGCTGGAACGGCGCGGCGAGATCGGGCTGCGGCGGGCGCTCGGCGCGACCCGGCGGCAGGTGGCGGGGCAGTTCCTGGCCGAATCCCTGCTGCTCGGCGCGTTGGGCGGGGCCGCGGGTGTGCTGGCGGGCAGCCTGGCCACGGTGAGCGTGGCGCGGCTGCAGGGCTGGGCCGTCCTGATCCCGGTGGAAACCCTCTGGGGCGGGCCGCTGGTCGCGGTGGTCGTCGGGGGGATCGCGGGCCTGTACCCCGCGTTGCGCGCCGCCCGCCTGGCGCCGACCGTGGCCCTGCGCTCAAGCTGAGCTACGTGTCGAGGGCCTCGTCCAGCCGGACGAGGCCCTGCTGCAACCCGAAGATGGCCGCCTGGGTGCGATCCGCCAGGCCGAGCTTGGCCAGCACGCTCGACACGTGGGTCTTGACCGTCTCCCGGCCCATGCCCAGCGCGCGGGCGATCTCGGCGTTGGCGCGGCCCCGGGTGATCTCGGTGAGCACCTGGAGCTCACGCGGGGTCAGCAGGTCGATCGGGTTCCTGCGGCGGTTCCGCCGTACGCGCTGGACGAGCAGAGCCGCCGTGCCGGGCTCCAGCACGCTGTCCCCCACGGCGGCGGCCCGCACCGCCGCCACCACCCGGTCCACCGCCGTGGTCTTGGCCAGGTAGGACAGCGCGCCCAACCGGATGGCCTCGATCACCTGCTCGTCCTCGACCAGCGAGGCCAGCACGATCACGGCGGGCCCCTCGGGCTCCGCGCCCAGTTCCCTGAGTACGGCCAGACCGTCCTTGCCCGGCATGACCATGTCGAGCAGCACCACGTCCGGCCGGAGCGCCGCAATCGCGGCCAGCACCCGGGCTCCGTCCGCGCACTCGCCGACCACCTCGATGTCGTCCTCCTGGCCGAGCACGAAACGCAGGCCCTGGCGCACCACGTCGTGGTCGTCCACGATCAGCACGCTGATCATGCGGGCACCAGCGCGGCGACCGTCGTCCCCCGGCCGGGCGCCGAGTCGAGTTCGAAGGTGCCGCCCAGTTCCTCGACGCGTTCCCGCATGAGCCGCAACCCCATCCCGTGGTTGACGGCCGCCGCCGACGGGTCGAAGCCCGTGCCGTCGTCGCGGATCTCCACCCGGGCGGCCTCCCCCGCCAGGCAGAGCCGCACCTCCACCAGGCTGGGATCGGCGTGCTTGACCGCGTTGCCGAGCGCCTCCTGGACCAGGCGCAGCACCGCGTGCTCGGTGGCCGGGCCCAGCGGGACCTCTTCCAGCCTGGCCTGCACCCGCAGGCCCAGCCTGGCCTCGTACGCCCGGCAGAGTTCCTCGATCGCGGGCAGCAGCCCGGCATCCTCCAGCGCGACCGGCCGCAACTCCAGCAGCAGTGCCTGCATCTCCCGCATCGCCCGGGTCGCCGTCCGCTCCATCGCCTCCGCCTCCCGCTGGAGCCCGTCCGGCGCGGCCCGCCGCATCCCCGCCGCCAGCAGGCTCAGCGAGAACAGGTCCTGGGAGATCGAGTCATGCAGCTCGCGGGCGATTCGCACCCGCTCCGCCTGCCGGGCCTCCACCTGCCCCGCCATCCGCTCGGCGGTCAAGGCCGACTCCAGCCGCTCGGTCATGCGGTTGAACGACTCCTCCAGCTGCCCGACCTCGTCCCCCGCCGTCACCCGGACCCTGGGCCGGAAGTCGCCCCGGGCGACCCGGCCGGTGATGCTCGCCAGGTGCCGGACCCGGCCGATCAGGCGTCGGGTGCTCAGCAGCCCGAACACCAGGCCCACCGGGATGACCAGCAGCAGGATCAGGGCGCCGGACGTGAGCAGGTTGCGTACATGGTCCGGCGACGCCCCCGCGTAGCCGACGGGCGCCTGGACGTAGACATATCCGACGATCGTCTTGGACCGGTCCTGTGGATCCCTCGGCTGGACCAGAACCGGACTGGACCACCACGACACCGCCCCCGTCCGCGTCTTCGTGGTCCCCCCGCCGCCCGGAAGCAGCCGCACGTCCAACCGCCCGCCCCTCGGATACGACCCCAAGGCGGAACTGGTGACGACGACCCCGCCGGCATCCGTCAGAACCTCGACAGGCTGGTTCTTAGCTTCGCCCTCGGTGAAGGCGATCGGCACCACCTCGCGCTGCCCCCCTTCGGAGCCCCCGAGTGAGAGGTCATCCCGTGCCGCCCGCTGTGCCGTGTCGAGTAAGGATCCGGTGCCGGGAGCGGCGTCGTCGACGGTGCTGACAGCGAGGCTGAGCACCTTCGCGTCCCGGTTGGCCAGCTCCTGGACGCGATTCCTCAGATCGGAGTCGCTGATGATCGTCGGCACGTACACACCGAGCAGCACGGTTTCGACCACCAGCACCGCCGCCGCCGTAACCAGCACATACGAAGCGGCCATCCGGCGCCTGAGCCCCACAACCGCAGAGTAACCCCCAGAACCCAACCCCTCCTCCCCCAAAAGGGGGACCTTCCGCCGCGCTCCTGGGTTACGGATGGGTTTCGGACTCTTGACAGCGGGGATCCGTGGTCCTCATATTCTTCATCACTAACTTTATTGATGAAGAAAGTCGGTTCATGCCAGCCACAGATCGCGGCGACCTGACCAGGACAGCCATCCTCGCCCTGCTGGGTACGGTGGGCCCGCTCAGCCGTACCGAGATCGCGCGGGAGCTGGACCTCAGCCCCGCCACCGTCACCCAGCTGACCCGCGCGCTGATCGCCGCGGGGATGCTCGAAGAGCTTGACCTGCGGCCGTCCAGGGGCGGGCGCCCGGCGCAGCGGCTCGGGCTGGTGGGCAGCGCGGGCCGGGCGGTCGGGGTGAAGGTGACCGCCGACCATCTGGTCATCGTCGAGGTGCGGCTGGACGGCGAGGTGCTCGGCTGCTGGGAACGCTCCTTCGACCCGGCCTCCCTGAGCGCGCTCGACGAGCTGGCCGACGCGGTGGAGCAGGTCACCTCCCGGGCCGAGCAGGACCACCCGCCGCTGCTCGGGGTCGGGGTCGGCGTGCCGGGCAGCGTGGACGACCAGGCGGTCGGCACGGTCAACGCGCCCACCCTGCGGTGGCCCGCCATGCCGGTCGGCGAGCGGCTCCGCCGCCGCCTGCGGCTCCCGGTGCTGGTGGAGAACGACGTCAACGCGCTGGCGGCGGCCGAGCGCCTGTACGGCCGGGGGCGCACGCACCGGGACTTCCTGGTGCTGACCATCGGGCGCGGCGTCGGCGCGGCGATCGTCTCCGACGGCCGGGTCTACCGGGGAGCGCGGGGCGGGGCCGGCGAGTTCGGCCATGTCCCGGTGGGCGCGGACGGCCCGGCCTGCGGGTGCGGCGCGCGGGGATGCCTGGAGGCCTTCGTCGGCGCGGACGGTCTGGTGGCCGCCGCCGGGGCCGCCGGGCTCGACTGCCCCGACGTGAACGCCCTCGGCGAGGCCGCGGGGAACGGGGATCGGCGGGCGCTGGACGTCTTCCACCAGGCCGGCGCCATCCTCGGCCGGGCCGCGGCCGGGCTGATCAACGTGATCGACCCCGAGGTCGTGGTGGTGCTCGGCGAGGGCGTGGCGCACTGGCCGTTCTGGCAGGCCGGATTCGACCGGGCGGTCCGCGCCCAGCTGATGCCGGGCCGCAAGGACATCCCGATCGAGGTGGAGTCCTGGGACGAGACCGGCTGGGCGCAGGGCGCGGCGGCGCTGGTGCTGGCCACGCCGTTCGACGCGGCGGGCGCGGCGGGCGAGCAGGGCCGCCTGGTCCGCGCCCGCCTGATCGGAACGGCGCCATGACGCTCACCGCGACCCGGCAGGGCCGGCGGTCCCAGGGCTCGCCGGTGCCGCGACCCCGCGGCCGGCGATGGCGCCACGCCCTGACCGTGGCGGTGTTCCTGCTGCCCAGCGCGATCCCGCTGACGCTGTTCACGCTGGTCCCGATGGCCGGTTCGCTGTGGACCAGCCTGCACGAGTGGGACCTGATCACCCCCATGCGCTGGGTGGGCCTGGACAACTACCTGACGCTGCTGGCCGACCCCGAGACGCACGCGGCGTTCCTGCACACCCTGTACTTCATCGCTGGATACCTCCCCCTGGTGTACGCGGGCGGACTCGGCCTGGCGATGGCGCTCAACCGGGCGATGCGCGGGCGCGACGTGCTGCGCGCGGTCTACTTCCTGCCCGTGGTCACCAGCTGGGTGGTGGTGGCGCTGATGTGGAAGTGGCTGCTCAACCCGGCGGCCGGGATCGTCAACTGGACGCTGGGCCTGCTCGGCGTCGAGGGTCCCGGCTGGTGGACCGACCCGTCGTGGGCGATGCCGTCGATCATCCTCGCCTCGGCCTGGAAGGATCTCGGCTTCGTCATGATCATCCTGCTCGCCGGGCTGCAGGCCATCCCGAAGGAGTACCACGAGGCGGCCCGCGTGGACGGCGCCTCGGCCTGGCAGCGGTTCCGGTCGATCACGCTGCCGCTGCTGTCCCCCTCGACGTTCTTCGTCATCGTGATCTCCCTGATCAACGGCTTCCAGGTCTTCGACCAGGTGCACGTGATGACCGGCGGCGGCCCCGCCGGGAGCACGCAGGTGGTCGTCGAGCAGATCTACAACCTCACCTTCAGGTACGGCAGGGCGGGCGCCGCCTCGGCGCTGTCCTGGCTGCTGTTCGCGGTCGTCCTGCTGGTGACCCTGGTCCAGATCCGCGCGCAGCGCCGGTGGGTGAACTATGGCTAGACGGGTTCTGCTGGTCCTGGGCGCGCTGGTGATGCTGTTCCCGTTCGCCTGGATGGTGATCACCTCGATCACGCCCGCCGGTTCGGTGCTGGCCACCCCGCCGGACTTCACGCCCGACGGCGCCAACCTGGATGCGTACCGCCGGCTGCTGGACACGATGCCGTTCTGGCGGATCCTGCTCAACAGCCTGTGGATCGGCGTGGCGTCCACGATCCTGCAGCTGGTCACCAGCGCGATGGCCGCCTACGCCTTCGCCCGGCTGCCCTTCCCCGGGCGGGGCGCGCTGTTCGCGGTCTACCTGGCCACGCTGATGGTGCCGCTCCAGGTGCTGATCGTGCCGCTGTTCATCGAGATGCGCACCGTCAACCTGATCGACACCTACTTCGCGGTGCTGGCGCCCACGGTCGCCTCCGCGTTCGGGGTGTTCCTGCTGCGGCAGGCCATCGCCCAGGTGCCGAAGGAGTTCGACGAGGCCGCCGTACTCGACGGTGCCGGACATTTCCGGATTTTTGTCTTCATTGTGGTGCCGTTGATTCGGCCCGCCCTCGCCACGTTCGCCATCTTCGCCTTCATGGCCAGTTGGAACAGCTACCTGTGGCCGCTGGTGATCATCAAGTCGCCCGAGTTCATGACGCTCCCGCTGGGCCTGGCCGAACTGCACGGCCGCTTCACCACCGAGTGGAACGTCGTGATGGCCGGGTCGGTGGTCAGCGTGCTGCCGATCATCGTCCTCTACCTCATCGCCCAGAAGCAGGTCATCGCCTCCGTCGCCCAGTCCGGGCTCAAGTAACCAGCAAAAGGAACACCCCCATGCCCAAAGAACTCCCGGCCAAGAGGTTCGCCGCCGCCGTCCTGGCCACCGCGTTGCTCGCCACGGCCTGCGCCCAGGGCTCGGCCACCAAGGCCCCGTCCGCCGAGAGCGGCAAGGTGACGGTCCGCTACTTCACCTTCTCCGCCGCCCCCGACCACGTGAAGGATCTCGACACGATCGTCGCGGCGTTCGAGAAGGAGAACCCGGACGTCGACGTGGTCGTCGAGACGGCCCCCTACGACCAGTACTTCACCAAGCTGCAGACCAGCCTCGCCGGGGGCACCGCCCCGGACACCTTCGAGCTGAACTACGAGAACTTCGTCACCTACGCCTCCGCCGGTTCGCTGCTGGACCTGGGTTCGGTCGCCGGTGACGAGCCCGCCGCGGGCCTGGCCGCCGAGTCGCTGAACGCCTTCAAGCACGACGGCAAGCAGTTCGCCCTGCCGGCCTCCTTCTCCACCGTGGTGCTCCTGTACAACAAGGACCTGTTCGACAAGGCGGGCATCCCCGCCCCGACCGCCGACTGGACCTGGGCCGAGGAGCAGGCCGCCGCCGAGAAGCTCACCGACAAGAAGGCCGGGGTGTACGGCGACTTCCAGCCGGTGCAGTTCTTCGAGTTCTACAAGACGCTCAAGCAGGCGGGCGGGGAGTTCCTGACCGCCGACGGCACCAAGACCGCGTTCAACAGCCCCGCCGGGATCAAGGCCACCACCTGGCTGGTCTCCAAGGTCGGCAAGACCATGCCGACCGAGGCGGAGATCGGCGGCACCGCCGACTACGACACCAACCTCTTCAAGTCCGGCAAGCTCGCCATGTGGCACAACGGCATCTGGCAGTTCGCCGGGCTCAAGGACGTGCCGTTCAACTGGGACATCGTGGTCGAGCCCGGCGACACCTCGAAGGCCAGCGCCGTCTTCCACAACGCGGTCGCCGCGTCGGCCACCACCAAGGTCGGCAAGCAGGCCTACGCCTGGGCCAAGTTCCTGAGCTCCTCCCCGGTGGCGGCCACCACGCGCATCCAGTCTTCCTGGGAGCTCCCGCCCGTCTCCGACCAGGCGGTCCTCGCCGGGTACCTCAAGGACCCCAAGCCCGCCAACCGGCAGGCGGTCTTCGACTCGCTGAACGCGATCGCGCTGCCCCCGGTCATCAAGCGGCAGCAGGAGATGCAGGACGCGGTGACCCAGGAGCTGACCAGCGCCGCCGCGGGCCGCAAGACAGTCGAGCAGGCCCTGGCGGACGCCGCCGCCAAGGTCGACGCGCTGCTCGGCTGAGAGCAACAGGAGATCTGACGAAGTGACCGTAGGAAGCGAGCTGACGCGGGCCCTGCTCGTCTCGCGCAGCATCGAGCTGATCAGCACGCATCAGTCGCCCTCGGGGGCCTACCCGGCTTCGCCCACCTTCTCCGCCTACCGCGGCTACGCCTGGCTGCGCGACGGCGCCTTCATCGCCGAAGGCATGAGCCGCGCGGGCCAGGCGGACAGCGCGACCGCCTTCCACGCCTGGTGCGCGGAGGTGATCGGCGTTCGCGCCGCGCAGGTGGACGCCCTGATCGCCCGCGCGGACGCCGGGCAGGAGCTCGCCCTGGCCGACATGCTGCCGACCCGCTTCACCCTCGACGGTGCGGACGGGGCCGACCAGTGGTGGGACCACCAGCTGGACGGCTACGGCATCTGGCTGTGGGCGCTGGAGCGGCACGCCGTCCGCCACGGCGCTCCCGTTCCCGGCCCCGCCGTGGCGGTGGCGGTGCGGTATCTGTCCCGGTTCTGGGACCGGCCCTGCTACGACTGGTGGGAGGAGCACGTCGACCGGCGGCACGTCTCGACGCTCGGCGCGATCCACGCCGGGCTGCGTGCCGCGCTCGCGCTCGGCGTGCTCGACCGGGCGGACGCGCACGCCGCGCAGGTGGCGGTGGCCGGGGTCACGGCCCTGGTCGCCGGCTACGGCGTGGCCCCCGCCGGACATCTGCGCAAATGGCTGGACGACGGCCGTCCCACAGCGGATCCGGCCACCGCTCCCGCCGTCTTCCACACCGCCGAGGTGCCCGGCGATGCCGTGGACGCGAGCCTGCTGGCCTGCGTGTACCCGTTCGGCCTGTACCCGCCCGGGCACCCGGTGGCGACCGCGACCGTGGCCGCCGTCCAGGACCAGCTCGCCCGCGGGTACGGCGTGCACCGCTACCTGGCCGACACCTTCTACGGCGGGGGCAGGTGGATCCTGCTCGCCGGCCTGCTGGGCCTGAACCACGCGGCGGCGGGGCGGCGCGAGGAGGCGCTGCGGCACCTGGACTGGATGGCCGCGCAGGCGACCCCGGCGGGGGAACTGCCGGAACAGGTGTCCGACGTGCTGCTCGCACCCGACCGGCTGGGCGAATGGCTGGAACGCTGGGGACCGGTCGCGACTCCGCTGCTGTGGTCCCACGGCATGTATCTGATCCTCGCCGACGAACTTGGAGTCATGTCATGATCCGCCACCGGCCGTTCGGCAGCGGGCATCCCTACGCCACCACCGAGGACCAGCGCGTACCGGCGCTGCCGCTCGATGGGGAGAGCGTGGAACTGCGGGTCCGCGCTTCGACTGCCGTCGAATCGGTGGTCTGCGAGTGGGTCGAGGACGACGATCCGCCGATCCTGCTGCCTCTTGTCCCCGCCCGTGATGAGGCCGAGGCGGGGCCGGCCGACGGCGGGCACCTCGCCGCCGCCCAGGCCAAGGCCGCCCGCGCGGCCGCGGGATCCTGGCAGGTGCGCAGCCCGGTTCTACGCGCCGGCCACCGTTACGCCTACCGTTTCGCCGGCGGAGGCCGTGCCGGCAGGTGGTTCAAGGTGACGGCGGCCACCTGGGGCGAGACCGGCGGGAAGTTCACCGTGTCGGGCGTGGACCGGGTGGTGCCAGGAAGCGTTCGCTGGCTCGCCGACGGGGAGGGGGTCCTGCGCGTCCGGTTCGAGCTCGCGCTGCTGCCCGAGGAGCACGTGGTCGGGTTCGGGGAGCGGTTCGACGCGGTCGACCAGCGTGGGCGCGAACTCGACGCGGTGGTCTTCGAGCAGTACAAGGCGCAGGGCGAACACGGCCGCACCTACCTGCCCATGCCGTTCGCCCTGGTCGTCGGCGGGCCACGGGCCTGGGGGCTGCACCTGGCCACCTCGCGGCGCACCTGGTACCGCCTCGGGGACCGCCTGCGAATCGAGGCCGAGGTCGGGCCGGAGGCGGAACTCGACCTCCGCCTGTACGACGGGACCCCCGCCGAGATCCTCAACGCCTTCCTCGACGAGGTCGGCAGGCCCGTCGAGCTGCCGGGCTGGGTGTTCCGGCTGTGGGCCAGCGGCAACGAGTGGAACACCCAGCAGCGGGTGATGGCCGAGCTGGACCGGCACCGCGACCTCGACATCCCGGTCGGCGCCCTGGTCATCGAGGCCTGGAGCGACGAGACCACCTTCACCGCCTTCCGCGGCGCCGAGTACACGCCGTCGGAGGAGCCACACCGGCTGGGCGACTACACCTTCCCGGCCGACGGCCCCTGGCCTGACCCCAAAGGCATGGTCGACGAACTGCACGAGCGCGGCGTCAAGGTGCTGCTGTGGCAGATTCCGCTCCAGAAGATGCGCCCCCACCCGCGCCACCAGGCCGCCGTGGACGCCCGCCAACTGGTCGAGCACGGGTACGGCGTGCGGGAAGCCGACGGCAGGCCGTACCGGAACCGGGGGTGGTGGTTCCCGCTCGCGCTGATGCCCGACCTGTCCTCGACCGAGGTACGCGACTGGTGGACGGCCAAGCGGCGTTACCTGGTCGAGGAGATCGGGATCGACGGGTTCAAGACCGACGGCGGCGAGCACGCCTGGGGCCACGACCTGCGCTACGCCGACGGCACCCGGGGCGCCGACGGCAACAACCGGTTCCCGGTCCACTACGCGCGGGCCTTCGGCGACCTGCTGCGCTCCTGCGGGAAGGCGCCCGTCACCTTCAGCCGGGCGGGGTTCGCCGGATCGCAGCCGCACGGCGCCTTCTGGGCGGGCGACGAGGACTCCACCTGGGATGCGTTCCGCTCCTCGATCCGGGCCGGGATCACCGCCTCGGCCTGCGGGATCGTCTACTGGGGGTGGGACCTGGCCGGATTCTCCGGCGAGATCCCCACCGCCGAGCTCTACCTGCGCGCCGCGGGCACCTCGGCGTTCATGCCGATCATGCAGTACCACTCGGAGTTCAACCACCACCGCAGGCCGCTGCGCGACCGCACGCCCTGGAACATCTCCGAGCGGACCGGCGACGCCGCCGTCGTGCCGGTGTTCCGGCGCTTCGTGCGGGTGCGGGAGCGGCTCGTGCCGTACCTGGAGGGAGAGGCGGCGAAGGCCGTGCGCGGCGGAGCGCCCCTGATGCGCGGACTGTTCTTCGACTATCCCGACGATCCGAACATCTGGGCGCACCCCCTGCAGTACAAACTCGGCGACGCGTTGCTCGTCATCCCCGTCACCGAGCCCGGCGCCAGCCAGATCGAGGCTTATCTGCCCGCCGGGCAGTGGGTCGACGTATGGACGGAAACCACCCTGGAAGGAGGCAGGACCCTCACCCTCCCCGCGCCGCTGGACCGGCCACCGGTGCTCTGCGCGGCCCGGCACTGGCCTGACCTGCGTTCCATTTTCTCCGACCAAGGCATGTAGAAAACGCCGCTCCCCCGTTCGACGTCCAGATGACAACGCCCGCTCGGACAGAATGGCCGGGCGGGCCCGCCGAAGAAGGAGACAACATGAAGGTCATGGTCACGATCAAGGTCGACGGCGCGAGCGAGGACAAGGTCGCCCCGAATCCGGAGATGATGGCGATCATGGGGGCCTACAACGAGAAGTTGCTCAAAGCGGGCATCATGCTCGACGGCGAGGGCCTCAAGCCGAGCTCCGCGGGCGCCCAGGTCGTCTTCGAGGGCGGCACCACCTCGGTCGTGGACGGCCCGTTCACCGAGTCCAAGGAGATCATCGCCGGCTACTGGATCTGGCAGGTCAGCTCGATGGAAGAGGCCGTCGAGTGGGCCCGGCAGTGCCCCCACGACCCGGCCGGGACGCGGGAGATCCTGGAGATTCGCCCGTACTACGAGGAGGCGGACTTCGCGCACCTGAGCGCGCAGGGCTGAGGCTGCGATGGACGCGCGGCGTACGGTCGAAGCGGTGTGGCGGATGGAGTCCGCGCGCCTGGTGGCCTTCCTGGCCCGGGTGATCCAGGACGTCGGACTGGCCGAGGAGATCGCGCAGGAGGCGTTCGCGAGCGCGCTGGAACAGTGGCCGCGACAAGGCATCCCCGACAATCCCGGCGCCTGGCTGACCACCACGGCCAAACGCCGCGCGATCGACCTGATCCGCCGCGAGCGCATGCGGGACGAGAAGTACGCCGAGGTGGCCGCCGACCTCCGGGCCCCTGGTCCGGAGGCCGGCGACGCGGAACTGCTGTCCCTGGTCTTCGTCGCCTGCCACCCGGTCCTGTCCCGGGAGTCACGCGCGGCCCTGGCGCTGCGCCTGGTCTGCGGGCTCACCACCGAGGAGATCGCCCGCGCGTTCCTGGTGCCCTCCGCCACCATGGGCCAGCGCATCAGCCGGGCCAAACGCACCCTGGCCGAGGCGCAGGTGCCCTTCGAGGTGCCCAGGGACGAGGAACTGCCCGCCCGCCTGTCCGCTGTGCTGGAGGTCGTCTACCTCATCTTCAACGAGGGGTACGCGGGCACGTCCAGCGAGGAGTGGGTCCGCTGGGATCTGGCGCAGGACGCCATGCGCTTCGGCCGTATCCTCGCCGGTCTGATGCCGCGTGAGCCCGAGGTGCACGGGCTGGTGGCGCTGATGGAGATCCAGGCGTCCCGGTTCCGTGCCCGGACCGGCCCGGACGGCGAGCCCGTCCTGCTCCAGGACCAGGACCGTTCGCGCTGGGACCGTACGCTGAGCGCCCATGGCCTGGCCGCCCTCGCCCGGGCCAGGCGCATGGGCAAGCCGCTCGGGCCGTACACGGTGCAGGCGGCCATCGCCGCCTGCCACGCCCGCGCCCGTCGCTTCGAGGACACCGACTGGGAGGCCATCGTCGCCCTCTACGACGCCCTCGCCCAGCTCGCCCCCTCGCCCATCGTCGACCTCAACCGCGCGGTCGCCCTCCTCCATGCGGACGGCCCCCAAACCGCCCTCCAGGCAATCGACACCATCCGCAACGACCCCCGGATGGCCCGCTACCACCTCCTCGGCGCGGTGCGCGGCGACATCCTCCTCCGCCTGGGCCGCCACACCGAGGCAGCCGAGGAACTGGAACGCGCGGCCGCCCTGGCCCCCACAACCCGCGAACGCACCCTCCTCATGGAACGAGCAGCCGCCGCTTCGGCCGGGTGACCGCTACAGAAGTTGGCGGATGGCGGCGGCGATCACGGGGTCGACGGGGAAGTGTTTTTCCAGCCAGGTGAGGGTGGTTGTGGCGGCCTGTCTGTTGTGTTCGTAGCCGGGGATCATCTCGGCCAGCGGGAGTTCGGCTGGGGTGTACGCCTGTTCCACGCGGCGGGTTGGCTCGAATGGGTCGCGGCGGTGGTGTGTCTGGGGGGAGGTGAGGCGGAGGAGGGCGATTATTCGGTCGATGGCGAAGGACTGGATGAAGCGGGAGGCGGTCAGGCGTTCGCCGCGGAGGTCGCGGTGGAGGCCGACGTAGAGGTTGGTGAGGGCCTCGTTGAGGTGGAACTCGATCGTGTCGTCGGACGGGGCGGTGGGTGGGGTGCCGGAGGCCGCGAGGGTGGCGGGGGCGTCGTCGCGGCGCCAGACGACGCGGGCGCCCTGGAAGGGGATCCGGGGCAGTTCCGCGAGGGTGAAGACGGCGTATTCGACGAAGATTCCGTCGGCGTAGAGCGCCTTGCGGCCGTTGCGGTCGTTGACGAAGCTGTAGGCCACCGGGCAGGGCGCCTGTAACCAGTCGATGGACTCCAGGTAGCGGGGTTTCGCGTCGTCCTCGACGATGACGAAGAAGTCCAGGTCGGAGTGTTCGTCGAGGCGGTCGTGCTCCAGCCCGGCCGAGCCGAGGCCGAGGACGGCGAGAGCGTCACCGCGGGTGGCCAGGTGGGCGGCGAGGTCGTCCAGCCGTCGCAGCATGGGGTGCATCCACGTCATCCCTTCGTGAAGAGTCGACGTTTCAGCCCGCACAGCCCCTGTTGGCCGCCGAGGTCGCGACACCTGTTCCTGCGAGATTCGGCGAGACGGCGCGGGTGTGTCAAGCGCCGCTGTTCCGATCAGGTTTCTTGAGTGTTTGCGATAACACCCGCCGTCGTCGGCAGCTGATGCATCTTTCATTCCTTCCTGGCAGCTGTGAACAGCGCTAACGCCTGGGAGTGACGGATCGGACCTGCGGTTGCCGGTGGCGAGGATTGACAGGGTGCCACAGAGGTTCTAAATCCTGATGTTACCGATAACACACCCGGCCTCTCCCGACCATCGAGGCCCGCAGGGCGCGACCGCCCCCTCTCCACCCGAGGAGACATCACCATGCACGATTCATCCGTCCGTTTACCGGTTCGGCGACGATCGCCGGGGGCCGTGGTCACGAGCGTGGCGACGGCGCTCGTGACCCTCCTGGCCTCCGCGATCACCTGGGCCACGCCGGCCTGGGCCGCGCCCGCGCCACTGGTCAGCGCCTCCTCCGGACGCTGCCTGGACGTCGCGGGCAACAACAACGCCCAGGGCACGCCGCTGAACATCTGGGACTGCAACGGCCAGGCCAACCAGGCGTTCGAGTTCACGGCGGCAGGCGAGCTGCGGACGTTCAACGGTACGCGCTGCCTGGACGCCTACAACAACCAGACCTCACCCGGCACCCAGGTGATCATCTGGACCTGTAACGGGCAGAACAACCAGAAGTGGCGGCAGAACGCCGACGGCTCCATCACCGGCCTGCAGTCCAATCTGTGCCTGGATGTGAACCTGGCGGGCACGGCCAACGGCACCTCGGTCATCCTGTGGACCTGCAACGGGCAGGCCAACCAGCGGTGGAGCGGCACCCCCGCGAGTGGCGGCACCCTGGTCGTGAACGTGGGCTCGGTCATCCGCCCGGTGACCAGGGTCGGCTCCGGCACCCTGTACGGCCTGGCCGACGCCGCCACCCCGCCGGTGTCGATCATGCAGCCGCTGAAGCTCA
>NZ_JAHCST010000068.1 GCF_018476525.1 Acrocarpospora catenulata | reverse complement strand
CGGGGGTGTGGTGGAGGAGGGTGAAGGGGGTGGTGAGGTCGGTGGGTGGGGGTGTCGTGAGGATGACGGTTTGGAGGGTGGTGAGGGTGTTGGGGGTGTGGTGGTGGGCGGTTAGGAGGGCTTGCAGGCGGTGGGGGGATAAGAGGGTGACGGTGGCGTGGTGGTGGTCGATCAAGGTGGGGGTGAGGGGGGCGGGGGTGAGGATGGCGGTGCCGCCGGCGATCAGGCAGCGGCCCAGGTAGGTGGTGGTTAAGGGGGCGGCGAGGTGGCCGGAGATGAGGTAGCGCTGGAAGGCGGTCATCGCGGTGGCCAGGGTGGGGGGCCAGTCCTCCGGTTGGAAGGCCAGGCCGTACCGGCGGTAGGAGAGGGGGCGGGCGGCGGGGCGGCCGGTCGCGTCGGTGTGGAGGGTGAGGCGGGCGGTGTCGTCCGGGTGGGCGGCGGGGACGAGGGGTGCCGCGGGGTGAGCGGCGAGGGTGGTGAGGTCGAGAGTCTGGGCGGTGGCCCCGGGGGCGGTGCCAGAGGTGGTGCCTGGGACGGTGCCAGAAGTGGTGCTTGGGACGGTGCCAGAGGTGGTGCCAGAGGTGGCGCCTGGGGCGGCATGAAGGGTGACGCCGGGGGCGTCGGGGGTGGTGATGAAGGCGTCGATTGGGTGGTTGAGGGCGGTGGTGATCTGGGAGGGTGTCCAGCCGGGGCGGAGGAGGGTGACTCGGCAGCCGAGGGTGTGGGCGGCCAGTTCCGCGGCGTATGCCTCGGGGGAGATGGCGGTCGTCAGCACGACGCCCGAGCCTGGTCCCAGCCCGGCCGCGCGTAGGCCCGTCACCATTCTGGCGACGGTTGCCCGCAGCTCGCCGCGGGTCACCGCGCGCTCGCCGAATTCCAGGGCGGTACGGCCGGGCTCGATCCGCAACGCGTCCAGGACGGGGGCCGGGAACATCGATCTCCTCCTCAATGGGGATCACGGGAATCCGGCCGTTATAACAGCCCAGCAATCCCCAGACAACAGGGTGCCAAGGTAGACAATCACATCGGTATGTGACGGCACCCCAAGCTGGAGGACGAGCCTCCGCTCGACGGTGGCCATGGGCGGACATACAGGCCAGACGTCGCCGAGCGCGGCACGGCGGGGTGCGGATCGACGTGCCGGTGTCGGGGCGGCACGGGCCTGCCGTACCTGATCGTCGGTTTTGGGGAGCCGTGTCATGCGTAAGGGGATTTGGGGGCGACAAACCCCCATTTCTTCCGGTAAGTCGTCTACCGTGGCCCTCAAGGGCACGGCCCACCCCACCAGTTCCAGGTGTACGGCCGGACCCTCGAAAGGATCCCCCGATGACCGACCCCGAGAACCCGCTGCTGGCCGCGTCCCAGTGGGTCCGGCCCGGCGAGCCCGGGCTTAGCGCGTGCTGGGAGAACGTGGTCAGTGGCATCGAACGAGGCTGGCTGAGCACCGAGGACGTCTACGAAGTGATCACCCGGCTGCGGGCCGGGCACGACATCGGGTTCCAGGGGCTCTCCTTCGACCGGCTGGGCAACCGGCTCCGGGTCACCAACCACGACGTGGAGGCGTGGTGCCCGCCGGAGGAGATGATCCGGCTGCTGACCACGCTGATCCAGGGCCTGCCGCCGTCCGCGCGGGACTTCCCGGCCATCGCCGTCGTCTGGTCGCACACCGGCGACGGGGAGTTCCCGTACCGGGCGGAGGCGGCGGGCGACGAGCTGACCATCCGGGTGAACGACTTCCCGGCCGAGCCGCCGTACACGCTGATCGTGAACGGGCGGGCGCACCTGGACCTGGAGGACTGGCCGCCGGGCTGGGTCCGTCCCGAGATCCCGCTGCCCCTGGCGGAGGGGGCGCAGGCGCGGCGGCGTCCGGTGCCGCTGGACGCCGGGCTGCTGCTGGAGTGGGCCGAGATGCTCTGCCGGTTCGGCTCGGACGATCCCACGCTGGTGGCCCCGGCGCTCGGGTTGCCCGGGGAACTGCTCCCCCGCCGGGGCGAGGTCGCGTTGCGTCCGGCGCCGCCCGGGGCGGCCGAGCTGGTGATCGGGAGCCGGGACGGGCGGTTCCGGTACGTCAAGATCATGCTCGCGACGACCACCATCATCCGGGCGGACCTGGACGCGCGGCTCGGTGCCGGATACATCCCGCCCCGGTTGCACTGGGACAGCCCGCACACCCTGGTCTACCGGGTGGAGGTGCCCGGCGCGCCCTACAGCTGCGACGTGGCGGCGGACTTCTACTTCACGGAGGAGCCGAAGGCCACGGCCACCGTGCTAGAGGTGACCTTGCGGCGTATTCCGGTCTATCCGCTGATGTGATCACTCGCGGCTTTCCGAGGGCCCGGCGAGACCGGCGGGAAGCAGCAGGAAGACCTTGTGCGTGAGGCGGTCCATGTCGCCGCCCCGGCCGAACACCAGCCCGGCGGCGAAGTCGATGAGCTGCTTGGCCTCGCTGTCCGGGAGCTCGGTCAGGTCCATCACCACGGGGTTGCCGGTGCGGAAGTAGTGCCCGACGTAGATGACCTCGTTGTAGTTCTGCGGGCGCAGTGTCTTGATGAGCACCCTGCTCAGTCTGCCCGTGCTGTCACGAGTGCGGTAGCCCGTCCTGGAACGGGGGCGCCTTCCGTGCCGAACCCCGATAGGTCGGCACGTCGTAGCGCCGCTCGTTCTCGCCGAGTTTCGCGTGCGCGGCCTCCACCAGGTCCACGCCGACCGCGTCGGCCAGCCTGACCAGGTACAGCATCACGTCCCCCAGCTCGGCCCGCACCCGGCCGAGGGCTTCCTGGTCGAGCTCCCCGGACTCCTCCGGCGTCAGCCACTGGAACTCGGCGAGCAACTCCCCCGCCTCCCCCGCCAGCGCCATCGCCAGGTTCTTCGGCGTGTGAAACCGCTCCCACTCCCTGGCCCGTACGAACTCCCGCAGCCTGTTCGCCAGCTCGTCCAGCTCCCTCGTCACGTCTGGCGACCCTACCTTGGCCTTAGGGTGCTGCATGTGTACGTCAAGATCTGTGGCCTTCGTGAGCCCGAGCATGTCGCCGCCGCGGTCGAGGCGGGCGCCGACGCCATCGGTTTCGTACTGACCAGGAGCAAGCGGCAGGTGACCCCGGCACGGGCGCGGGAACTGGCGGCGGCCGTGCCGGAGCGGGTGCTGACCGTGGGCGTCCTCATGGGCGAGTCGCCCGAGGTCGTCCGGGCCATGGCGGTGGAGTCCGGCGTACGCGCGGTGCAGTTGCACGGTGATCATCCGCACGGCGACTTCCTGGCTCTCAAGGACATTCCGCTGGTACGGGCGGTGGCGGCCGACGCCGACCTTCGTTGCGGTGTCTTCGGCGAGGACCTGCTCATCGTGGACGCCCCGAAACCGGGTTCCGGCGAACCGTGGGACTGGTCGGCGATCCGTGGCCGTCCATCGGGGAACTGGATGCTGGCCGGTGGGCTGGACCCGGCGAACGTGGGGCGGGCCATCGCGGAGGCCGAACCGTGGGGAGTGGACGTCTCCAGCGGCGTGGAACGCGACGGCGCCAAGGACGCCGGCCTCATCCGGGCCTTTGTGACCGCCGCCAAAGGTTCTTTGCGCTGATCATTGATTGCGGTGTGACCATCGGGGGCAGGGCCGAACCTTGTGGGGGATCTCAGGCCGATCCTGGTCACCGGTGCCGCGGGGGGAGTCGGCGCGGTCGGCCGGGCCGTGGTCGAACTGCTCCGCCAGGACTCGCTTCCCGTACGGGCGTTGGTCCACCGTGAGGACTCCCGTGCCGAAAGGCTGCGAGCCACCGGAGCGGAGGTCGTAGTCGGAGACCTGACCCGCGCTCCGGATGTACTGCGCGCCGTCGACGGCTGCCGCCGCATGTATTTCGGCATGAGCGTCTCAGCGCAGTACCTGGAAGGCGCGCTGACCACCGCCGCGGTCGCCCGCCATTACGGCGGCCTGGACGCCTTCGTCAACATCTCCCAGATGACCGTCTCGCAGATGACCTTCTCCAGCACGGCGGAATCAACCCAGCAACGCCACCACTGGCTGACCGAACAAGCCCTCAACTGGTCCGGCCTCCCCGTGATCCACCTCCGCCCCACCGCCTTTCTGGAGAATCCCCTCTTCACCGTTTTCATGTTCGCCTCAATCCAAAAGGACGGCACCATCCGCCTTCCCTTCGGCTCCGCCCGCACCTCCCCCATCGCCGCCCACGACGTGGCCGAGGCCGCCGCCTCTCTCCTCCGCTCCCCGGAAGGCCACATCGGAAAGACCTACGAGCTGACCGGCCCCCAATCCCGCGATTTGGCGACCATGGCCGGCGAATTGACGCAACTGCTCGACCGCCCGGTGACGTACCTCGACATTCCCCTCGGCCAATGGATCGATCAGTATCTCCGCCCCCAGAACCTCCCGCCCCACCTCTTCGACCACCTCGCCACCATGGCCCGCCTCCACGCCGAAAACCGCTACGACCGCCAAACCGGCGACTACACCCTGCTCACCGGAAAACCCGCCTCGGACTTCCGCGCCTTCCTCAACCTCCACCCGGAGTTCCGGGAACGCGATTAATCCGCCCCTGGAATTGCAGTCACCTCCAGGGCGGATCCAAGTGCCGGCCGCCACGATTCATCTCCGTCGGATCACGTACAGGTCGGGAGAGACATGAGCAGGCTCGTACACGGACTTGTGGCCGGTCTGGCGGCGGGGGCCGCCCTGGGAGTGATGGGCGTGGCCATCGCCGCCCCGACCGGTGGAAGCGGGGTGATCACCGCCTGCGTACGCCCGGACGGAACCGTGCGAATCCCCCAGTCCACACCGGATCCCACCCCGAGCGCGCCCGAGTCCCTGATCGCGACCCCATCCCCGTTGCCGACCCGCTTGCCCCCCTTGACGTGCGAGCTCGACGAGACGGAGATCAGCTGGAACCAGGTAGGCCCGACGGGGCCCAGGGGGCTGCAAGGCCTGACGGGAGCACAAGGTCCCGTGGGCCAAACCGGGCCCGCCGGCGCAACCGGCCCCAAGGGTGACACGGGAGAAAGGGGTTCCACGGGCTACCCCGGAGAAAGAGGCCCCGCAGGTCCGCAGGGCAACACGGGCCCCATAGGTCCGAAGGGCGACCCAGGGCCCGCGGGTCCGAAGGGCGACCCGGGCCCCGCCGGGCCGGCCTGGGATTGGAAGCCCAGAATGGTGCTGGAAACGAAGATCCTCCTCCCCAACGAGGGCGCCGCGGTGGCCGCGACGTGCCCCGCGGGCAGGGAGCTCCTCACCGCCGGCTGGGACGCGCGAGACGCTGTCAGCGGCGCGTACTACAAGGGCCTGCAATTCAGCATGGCGGCCCAGAACATGGGCGTGCCCTACCCCACCTCATATGAGGTCGTGGTGCACAACCCGGCGACTTTCCCGGTACGGCTGGCGCTACTGGCGCACTGCGTGGACTTCCCTCCGCCACCGGCCGGATGAATCCGAGCTGAGCGGGTGCGCGCTCCGGACGGCTTCCCTGGCGGGGCCGCCGATCCTAGACTCATCGCACGTGATCAACATTGATGAGCACGGCCGTCCGGAGCCGCCGATCGCGGGCGACGAGGTCGCGACCCTCCTGGGCTTCCTCGACTACCACCGCGCGACGCTGGCGTGGAAGTGCTCGGGCCTGGACGCGGAGGGGCTGCGGGCGACCGTCGCCCCCTCGCCGATGACCCTGGGCGGGATGCTCAAGCACATGGCCTTCGTCGAGCACCACTGGTTCTCCCGCGAGTTGCACGGGCACAAGTTCCAGCCCCCCTGGGACACGGTGGACTGGAAGTCCGACCCCGACTGGGAGTGGAACTCGGCCGCCGAGGACTCGCCGGACCAGCTCCGTCAACTCTGGGAGGCCGAGGTCGCTCGTGCGCGCACCCTGGTGGCGGAGGCACTGGCCGACGGCGGCCTGGATCGACCGGCCCGGCGGTCGTGGTCCACCGGCCAGACGCCGAGCCTGCGCTGGATCGTGGTCCACATGATCGAGGAGTACGCCCGCCACAACGGCCACGCCGACCTCCTCCGGGAATCGGTGGACGGGCAGACCGGCGAGTAACGGGGTCAGCAGGCCTGAAGGCGGGGCAGCACCTCGGCGCCCAACCGGGCGATGTTCTCCCGGGTCCGGGCCGGACAGCCCGTGCCCTCCACCATGAGGATCAGATGCCGCAGACCGGTCGCCGCCGCCGTGGCCTGGATCACCTCGACACAGTGCTCCGGCGAGCCGACCGGGTGGATCGCGCAGAGCCGCTCGACATAACCGTTCGCGTCGGTGCGGGAGCCGCCTTGGCCGTCGACCCGTACGTAACCGGCCAGTCCCGGCTCCAGCCACCGGGGCATTTCGGTACGCACCTCCCGCACGGCCGCCGCCGTGGAGTCGGCCACATGGGCCAGCACGGCGGCCACGTGGCCGTTCACTCCATGGCCGGTTTCATCCCCGGACAGAGGTCCCGCCTTGGCCGACCGCTCATAGTGCGCGATCATGGCGGCCTTCTCCTCGTCGTCGATGTGCATTCCCAGCAGCATGGGCAGCCTGCGCGCCGCGGCCAGCCGCACGGTGCTCTCCGACGTACAGGCCACCAGCGGCCGCAACCGGGCGGGCGGCATCATCGGCACCCGGCCAAACCTGAAGAACTCGCCGTCCGCGCCCACCTCGTCCTGTGAGAGAGCCGCGCACAGCAGATCGAGACCTTCGGCGAACCCGCGCTCGAACCGGGCCAATCCGGTACCGAACACCTCCAGGTCCCGCCACGGGCCACCACGACCGACCCCGAGCAGAAACCTGCCGCCGGAAGCGTGGTGGAGAACCGCCGCCTCCTCGGCAAGCGCGACCGGATGCCGGGTCGACAAGGTGGCCACCGCCGTACCAACCGCGATCTTCGTAGTCCGCCCCAGCGCGACACCCGCCAGCGTGGTGGCAGAGGGACACACCCCGTAGGTCATGAAATGGTGCTCAGCGATCCACGCATCATCGAATCCGGCAGCCTCAGCCGCCGCCACGGCCTCGACGGTCTGCGAAAGGACCTCTCCCGGAGAGCGCTCCGGACGACACGGGGCAATCAGGAAAACACCCAGACGCATCTTCCCGTTCTAGACCACACCCGTCGGCAAGGTCCATCAGGTGTGGGCCGATCGGTAGGTGCTCGCGGCGATGTGGGCGAACGAGCGGATCAGCGGGCTGGGGCGGTCGGTGACCCAGGCGACCACGAGGCGGCTTGGGGGCATGTCGGTCAGAGGCACCGCGATCAGGCCATCGGGCAGGGGGTGAGCGAGGGGCGCCAGGCCGACCGTGCCGTTGCCGTTCCAGAGGGCCGCTTGCACGCATTCGTGGACGGTACGTACGACTGGGCCGGCGCGGAACTCGCCGGCGGGTGTCATCCCGTTCCAGTAGGCGCGCCAGACGGGATCGGTGCCTCCCGGCAGTTGGAACCACGGCCGGTCGGCGAGGTCGCTCAGCTTCAGGGGGCCGCGGTCGGCGAGCGGATCGTCCACCCTGACCACGACGCACTTCCACCCCGAGCACGCATTCGGCGCACAAGCCTTCGCAGGCGAGGCGACGTATCTCGTCAACAGCGCGCAGGCCGCGGACCTCGCCGCCAAGGGGTCGAGTTACCTCGAAATGTTCCGCGGCCTCGGCGCGCCGATCGCGCGGGAGCTGGAGGGCGTCAAGCTGGTCACGCCCGACAAGGTCTACGACGACGTGTACGACCTCGACCTGGGCGGCCGGGTCGTGCGACTGCGTGCCACCGGACGCGCCCACAGCAAGGGCGACCAGGTGGTGACCGTCCCCGACGCGGGCGTGCTGTTCACCGGCGACCTGGTGGAGGCCGGGCAGTTCTCGATCTTCCCTTGGTTCCCGCCGTACGACACCGACGTGTCAGGGCTGCGCTGGATCGAGATGATGCACCGGCTGGTCGCCACCGAGCCGGACATCGTGGTGCCCGGTCACGGCGACATCTCCGGCCCCCAACTGCTCGCCGATGTCCGCGACTATCTCGAACTACTGCGGGACGAAACCTGGACGCGCCGCGACTCGGCCATGAGTGAGGAGACGATCGTCGCGGAGGTCAGGGCACTGATGATCGAGCGGCACCCGGAGTGGGCCGGCCGGGACTGGATCGAGAAGGGCGTCGGCTGCTTCTGCGCGGAGCACGCGTGAGGCACCGTCATTCCGCCAGGCGTTCCCGGGCCGCCGCCCACTGCGCCATCTCGATGTCCTCGGAAGGCTCCTCCCCGTACCATCCGGTCTCGGCCAGCCAGGTTTCCAGCCAGGCGGTCAGGCTGTCGGCGTCCACGTACCAGGCGTTGTGCCAGTCGTCCTCGATGCCGTTCGGTTCGAACAGCAGGATGGGCACGTCGGGGTCGCGGCAGTCGGCGGCGGCGTACATGCCGCAGCCCCAGTCCAGCAGGGGAAGAACCTCCGCCGGCCAGGAGGTCCGGCGTTCGTCGTGGTACGAACTCACCGCTGTCCGGCCGTCTCCCACCAGGGGCAGTACCTCGTAGGCGGGTCCGAAACCTCCGTTGGCCACTTCCGTGTACAGCCGGACCAGCTTCGGCGGAAGCGAGAAACCCAGCGAACGCTCCGCCTCGGCGACCTCGGCAGCGGTCACGGTGCGGGGTAACCGGTCCCCGGCCGCCTTGGCGGCCACCCGCGCGAACAGCTCATCGCCCACGTCGCCATGCGCAAGATTCATGTGCTGATCATGGCCTAAACAGGACCGGCAGCGTGCCAGCGCACCAGATCGGCCCGCACCCGTGCCGCGTCCGCCTCAGCGGCGTCCTGGACGATCAGCGGCACCGGGGCGATGCGGGCCAGCTGCGCGAACACCGCGGGGTAGTCCATCATTCCGGTTCCGGCGGCGGCGTAGCCGGAGACGACGACGTCCTTGGCCTGGGCGCCGACGATGCGGTCACCGAGCAGGTCGATCGCTTCGCCGATGATCTCGTCTTGACGGGCGACGGTCGCCGGGGTGAGCAGGTTGGCCGGGTCTAGCACGATGCCGATCGGTGCGTCCGTACCCAGTTCGGTGAGCAGCCGCGCGGCGGTGGGCGCGTCGCGGACGAGGTTGCCGGGTTCGGGTTCCACCCCCAGGCTTACGCCTGCCGCACTGGCCGCCTCAAGCAGGGGCTCCAGGGTTCGGCGCAGGTCAGCCCACGCGTCAGGAGCGGTGTTGCCGGGGTGGGCACGCCACATGTTCTCCGGGTCTCGCGTGCCGGTGCACAGCGTGACCACATCGGCGCCCAGCTCGGGCGCCAGACCGATCAGGCGTACCGCGTGGCTGGTCTGATGTGCGCGAAGCGCGGCGTCCGGGTGAATCACGTTGTAGGTGGCCGACACGCTCGGGATGGCGAGGCCGACCTCGTCGAAGGCGTCGCGCACCCTGGCGAAACAGTCGCTGTCCACGCCCTCGGCGAGGGTGGGCAGGCCGATCGCGGCGAAGTTCCAGTGCGCCAGCGCATAGCCGGCGCCCGCCACCGCGGCGGCTACCTCGGTGGGGGTGGCACGGACGAAGGTACGCGCGAAGATGCCGAGGCGGCTGGCCAGGTCGCCGCTCACAGCGTGATCTCCTCGCCGTCGGCTGCCGCTGTGGCTTCGATCAGGCGGATGGCGTGCAGCCCGTCGCGGACGTCCGGGACCGGGCGGCTGCCCTCCCGGACCGCTCGTGCGAACGCCTCGGCCTGCCGCTCGTAGGCGTCGCCGTCGGTCAGCTCCGGCATGACGGTCTCACCGTCGGCGTACGCCCGGACGCTCGACGCCTGCCGGTAGAAGGGGAACGGCGTGTCGACCCGGATCGAGCCGGACGCTCCGAAAACCTCGATTCCCTCCGACGGCACGCCCGGCACGTCGACGGTGATGCTCACGGTGCCGATCGCGCCCGACGCCATGGTCAGCAGCACCTGCCAGACCTGGTCCCGGCCGTGCTGCCGATGCCGCGCGATGACCGACCCGACATCGCCGAGCAGGAACCGGACCGTGTCGAAGATGTGCGCACCGTGGGTGGCCAGCAGATACCGCTGCCGATCCGCCTTGAACGCCGTCTCGCTCTCACGGGCTGCCTGGTCGGCGTAGACGTACGGGAACAGCGTCGCCTCGATACCAGGCCGCAGGTCGCCGATGCGGTACCAGGCGTTGAAGGACCGGACCTCACCGAGCCGCTCCGCGACGAACCCCCGCGCGTACTGCAGGCCCTGGTCGTGCCGCTTCATCGCGCCGACCTGCAGCACCAACCCGGTCCGGTCCACCAGTTCGACCAGCGCTTCGGCCTCCGCGGACGTGGCGGCCAGCGGCTTTTCGACCAGGACATGTTTGCCGGCGGTCAACGCCTCCGCCGCGATCGGGTAGTGGAACCGGTCCGGCGCCGCGACGAGCACCGCCTCCACCGCCGGGTCGGCGAGCACCTGCTCCTGGGCCGTGTACGCGGCCGGCACACCGTAGCGCCGCGCGACGGCCCGAGCGACCTCCTGACTCGGATCAACGACGGCGACGAGCTCGACGCCGGCTGCCTTCTCCAGCGCCGGCAGGTGCGCGACCTGGGCGATCCGGCCACATCCGACCAGCGCCAGACGCAGGGGCTCCACCACGAGGGCCTCTCTTTCACTCAATCCAACAAGGTGACCAGGATGCCGTCATCGTCGCTGTACAGCTCCGCGCCGGGATGGAAGGTGACACCGCCGAAGCTGACCGGGACATCGCGCTCGCCGGTGCCCTGCTTGCCGCTCTTGCGCGGGTTGGAGCCCAACGCCTTGATGCCCAGGTCCAGCTCGCGCAGAGCGGCGACATCTCGTACCGCGCCGTTGACCACCACACCGGCCCAGCCGTTGGCCACCGCCAGGCCGGCGATGATGTCGCCCATCAGGGCGGTGTGCAGGGAACCGCCGCCGTCCACCACGAGCACGCGGCCCTGGCCGGGTTCGGACAGCACCGACTTCAGCAGGGCGTTGTCCTGGTGGCAGCGGACGGTCACGATCGGGCCGGCGAAGGAGCGGCGGCCGCCGTACTGGTTCAGCTGCAGGTCGCAGGAGTCGAGCCGGTCGCCGTGTTCGTCGTACAGATCAGCGGTGACGACGGTCATGGTGGCACCTTTCAGGGGTCGACGGGAAGCCGCCGGGCGGCCACGCCGGCCCAGCCTAGGCTGAGGCCGGTCGCGAACAGGACGCCGCCGGTGCCGAGTCCGGCCGCCATGAGGCCGGCCGCGCCGGGGATGAGGAGCTGGCCGGTGCGGTTGCCGAGCAGGCGCAGCGACATGGCCCTGCCGCGCATTCCCGGCGGCGCGGACTCGGCGAGCCAGGACATGGTCAGCGGCTGGCCGACGCCGAGACCGAAGCCGACCACCAGGAGCAGTGCCGCCAGCAGCCACAGCGGCATGGGCACGGAGATGAGCAGCATGGCGGCGGCCGCGGCCAGGGTGCTGACGACCAGCAGCCGGCGTCGGCCGACGGCGCGCGAGAGGCGGCCGAGGAAGAAGCGCGAGGCCATGGAGGCCAGACCCCGGACGGTCAGCAGGAGACCCACGGCGCTCGCGGTCAGGCCGTGCTCGGTGCCGAGCGCGGGCAGGTACACCAGGGTGATGTCGACCGCCGCCAGCACCACGCAGCTGGTCAGCAGGGCGTGGGCCAGGCCGGGCAGGCGCAGCAGTGTCCTCACTTCGCCGCTCTCCACCTGGCCACGGGCAACGGAGCGTCTCGGCGGCAGCAGGGCGGCCAGCACGAGGAGGACCAGGCCCAGGACGCACGACCAGAGAAAGATGCGGTCGGTGTCGGGGATGGCGCCGTCGCCACCTACTGCGGCGATCAGCAGCGGACCCACGGCCTGGCCGAGGGAGGCGGCGAAGGTGTAGTAGCCGAAGGCGGTGTCGTGGCGGCCGCGGTCGGTGGTGTTGGCGACCAGGGCCTGCTGGGCGATGACGCTGCCCAGATGGCCGGTGCCGAGCAGGACACCCGCCAGGACCAGCCCGGCGATCGTGTGGCCGAATACAACGAAGGCGACCGCGGACGCGGTGAGCAGGAGTGCGCCCGCCACCGCGATCCGGCGTTCGCCGTAGCGGTCGGTGGCGTGGCCGGCGGGCAGGGCGAGCAGCAGCGGCGCGATGGCGAAGGTGGCGCCGAGCACGCCGAGCCAGGCCGTCGGCACGTCGAGTTCGAGCGCGCGGTAGGACAGGCTGGGGCGCAGCACGAAGGTGATCACCTGGGTGCCGACCGTGTGCGCCATCAGAAGATGACGGCGTTCAGACATCCCCTGTGTCCAGGCCGGGGTGGAGCTTGCGCAGGCGCCAGGCGGCCTGGGCGCCGAGGCTGGTGTCGATGTGCTCGCGCATGACGGCGGCGGCGGATTCGGCGTCGCCCGCGATCACGTACTCCACCAGGGCCTCGTGTTCGGCGGCCTTGCGGTCGCGCTCCTCCTGACCGCGCTCGATCTCCAGGGCGAAGCGGCGGTAGCGGTCGGCCTTGTCCCACAGGCTGTCGAGGGTCTGGATGAGCAGGTCGTTGTGTGCGGCGCCGTAGAGTGCGGCGTGGAACTTGCGGTGGGCGACGAGCTGCTCGTAGGCGGGGTTGCCGGGGAGCGGCTTGAGGCCCTCGACCGCGGCGCGTATCGCCGCGATGTCGGCCTTGGTACGGCGTTCCGCGGCCAGCGCGACGGCCAGCGGGTCCAGCGAGCGGCGCAGTTCGAGCAGGTCGCGGGCTTCCTCGGCGGCCAGAGGTGCGACGCGGGCGTCGCGGTGGGCGTCGAGTTCGACCAGTCCTTCGCTCTTGAGCCGGCGCAGGGCCTCGCGCAGGGGGGTGGTGCTGATGCCGATCCCGCGAGCCAGTTGGGCCTGGGCGATGACCGAGCCGGGAAGCAGCTCCCCGGAAAGGATCAGCTCCTTGACACGGACGTAGGCGTAGTCCGCCTTGGTCGTGTAGAGGTCGGCCGCTGGTTCACTCATCGCAGTCCCGTCTCGTCGGTAGCGGTTATAACCTACACCGCCTCCCCGCCCTGTCGGCAAGTGTCCACCATTACCGGTAGATATCCACCAGGGCTGCCTTCCACCTCTATAAGGCATCAAGGATGTTCATCGCGTTACATTCCGGAAACGAGGGGTTGACGTCATAGGTTATAACGAAGCAGAGTGTGCGCCATCGCAGGCGACGGCGGACAGCCTCGCCTGGTCTAGGAGGACAGCACATGACGACCTTCCACTCCACATTCCGGGCCGTCGGCGTCGCCGTACTCGCGCTCGGCCTGCTCACGGCCTGTGGCGGGGGCGGGACGGCGGCGGAACCGCCGGCGAACTCGATCGCCACCGGCCAGGCCCCGTCGTACTACCCGAGCGACTACGCCCAGCTGATCGAGACCTCCAGGCAGGAGGGCGGCACCCTCACCATCTACTCCAACACCGACCAGGAGAACTGGGCGCCGATCTTCCGCGACTTCCAGAAGAAGTACCCCTGGGTGACGAAGATCGCGGCGAACAACCTCGACAGCGACGAGGTGTTCCAGCGCGTGCTGAGCGAGCAGGCCACGGGCAACTCACCGGCCGACCTGGTCGTGTCGAACGCCGCCCAGGCGTGGGCCGACTTCGCCGCCAGGCCGGGCACCCTCCTGGCGTACGCCTCCCCGGAGAAGGGCCGGCTGCCGGACTTCGCCGAGCTGCTGCCGAACGTGTACGCGATGTCGGTCGACCCGATGTCGATCGCGTACAACACCTCGCTGCTGCCGGAGAAGCCGACCGGGCTGAAGAGCCTGGCGGCGATCCTGGCCAAGGACCCCGCCCAGTACCAGAGCAAGATCACCGCACGGGACGTCAGCGGCGCGTTCGGCTTCACCGTCTCCCACGCCTTCGCCGAGGCCCGCCCGGACTCCTGGACGTCGCTGCAGTCGGTGCTCCCCCTGGCCAGGCCGGAGACCTCGTCCGGCACCCAGCTGGAGAAGATCACCTCCGGGGAGTACGTGGCCGGGTTCTTCGTCAGCGCCGCTCCGGCGTACCCGGCGGTGGCCAAGAGCGGTGGCCTGCTGGCGATCTCCTTCCTCGACGACGGCACCGTCGCGCTGCCGCGCGGCATCGGCGTGGCCGCCAAGGCGCCGCATCCCGCCACCTCGAAGCTGTTCGTCGACTTCGTCCTGTCGCAGGAGGGCCAGCGAGCGGTGGCCGAGGGCGGGCTCACCTCCTACCGCGAGGGAATCCCGGCCGAGGGCGGGCTGCACACCTACCAGGAGCTCGTCAAGTCCGTGGGTGAGGCCAACGTCATCCTCGCCGAGTACACGAAGGTCGACGACGCCGCGGTCAAGTCCTTCACCGACAAGTGGAACGGCCTGCTGGGTCGCTGACCTGAGGCCGAAAGGATCGAGATGACCACCCTGTCCCCACCTCGTCCGGCGGTGCATCCCCCGCCGCGCTACCGCCGCCCCCTCGGGCTGGCCCGGGAGAGCTGGCTGCACTACGGCGTACTGCTCCTGCTGGCCGTGCTGGTGCTGGCGCCGGTCGTCCCGACGTTGTACCAGTCCTTCCTCGACCGCCCGTTGTACGAGGCGGGCGGCATCCTGAGCGTGGACAACTACGTGCGGTTGTTCACCGAGGCGGGATTCGGCCGCGTCGTGCTCAACACCGCGCTGTTCGCCGGGCTCACCACCCTGCTCAGCCTGCTCATCGCGGTGCCGATGGCCGTGGTCGTGGTCCGCACCAAGCTGCCGGGCGGCCGCCTCTTCGCGGCCGCCATGCAGTGGCCCTTCTTCATCTCCTCGCTCATCCTGGGCTTCGGCTGGATCACCATCTACGGCCCGGCCGGGTTCGTCAGCGTCGAGGTGCGGCGGATGCTCGGCTTCCTGCCGTGGAACCTGTACTCCATTCCCGGCATGGCGGTCACCGAGGCCGTGGCGCTGGCCCCGATCGTCTACACCTTCTGCGCCAACGCGCTGCGCCAGAGCGACGCCTCGCTGGAGGCGGCCGCCCAGGTGTGCGGGGCGGGCCCGCTGCGCATCCTGCGCTCGGTGATCCTGCCGATGCTCCGGCCGCCCATCGTCTACAGCTCGATCCTGGTGATCAGCATGTCGGTGGAGACGCTGAGCGTGCCGCTGCTGTTCGGCCAGCCGGTCGGCATCGACGTCTTCTCCACGTTCCTGTACCGCAACGGCCTGCAGTCGATCAGCCCGGACTACGGGGTGCTGGGCGCGGCCTCGGCGATCATCCTGCTGGTCACGGTCAGCCTGGTCGCGCTGCAGGCCAAGCTGCTGAAGAACGCCCAGCGGTTCGTGTCCGTACGGGGCAAGGCCACCCGGCCACGCCGCCTGGACCTGGGCTGGCTGAAGTGGGTGAGCGTGGCCGCCATCGCCTGCTACGTGGTGCTGGGCGCCCTGGTGCCCATCGGCGGGCTCGTGTTCCGCTCCTTCACGCTGGTGTTCACCCCCCTGCAGTCGCCGTTCAGGACCCTCACCGGCGCGAACTACGAGCGGATCTTCACCTATCCGGTCTACGTGCAGTCCATCGTCAACAGCCTCCTGGTGGCCGCCATCGGCGCCGTCCTGGTCAGCGGGCTGTCGCTGCTGGCGGTGATGGTGGCCAGGCGGTCGGACTTCCGCTTCGCCCGCGCGGTGGAGTACCTGGCGCTCGCCCCGCAGGCGATGCCCGGCATCATCGTCGGCATCGGCCTGTTCTGGGCGCTGGCCTTCGCCCCCTTCGGCCTCGGCACCCTGGTTCAGGGCACACTCTGGGCGTTGATCATCGGCTTCGGCCTGCGGGCGCTCCCCAGCGGGTTCGGCTCCATCTCACCGTCGATCATGCAGATCGGCCGGGAGCTCGACAACGCGGCCCGGGTCTCCGGCGCGGACTGGGTCCGTACCTTCACCCGGATCCTGGCCGCGCTGCTGCGGCCGGCCTTCGCCGGAGCGCTGATCCTGACCTTCGTGACGCTGCTCAAGGAGTACTCACCGGCGGTGTTCCTGGGCTCGGCCGACTCCAACATCATCGGCACCACGATGCTCGAACTCTGGGTCCAGGGCAACACCGGCTCGGTGGCCGCGCTGGCCAGCCTGCAGATCGCCATCACGGCCACCTTCGTCGGGCTCGCCGGACTACTTCTCAAGGGACGCAACGATGCCTGAGGTCAAGGTTTCCCGCCTGTCCAAGCAGTTCGGGGACAACGCGGTACTGCGCGACATCACCTTCACCATCGCCGACGGGGAGTTCTTCACCCTCCTGGGCCCCAGCGGCTGCGGCAAGTCCACCACGCTGGCGTGCATCGCCGGGCTGGAGCGGCCGACCAGCGGAAGCATCGCGGTCGGCCCGGCCACCTTCGTCGACTCCGGCACGTTCGTTCCGCCGGAGGGCCGCAACCTCGGCATGGTGTTCCAGTCGTACGCGCTGTGGCCGCACCTGACCGTCGCCCAGAACCTCGCCATGCCGCTCAGGATCCGCAAGGTCGACCGGCGCAGGCAGGACGAGCTGATCACCGAGTCCCTGGCCAAGGTGGGCCTGGCCGAACTGAAGAACCGCTACCCCCACCAGCTCTCCGGCGGCCAGCAGCAGCGCGTCGCGCTCGCCCGCGCGCTGGTCTACTCCCCCAGCGTGCTCCTGCTGGACGAGCCGCTGTCCAACCTGGACGCGCAGCTGCGCGAGCAGGCCCGCGCCTGGCTCAAGCGGCTGCAGGCGGAACTCGGCATCACCACCGTGTACGTCACCCACGACCAGGAGGAGGCGCTGGCCCTGAGCGACCGCATCGCGGTGATGTCCGAGGGCGACATGGTGCAGATCGGCACCCCCAAGGAGATCTACGAGACGCCCGCGACCGCGCGGGTGGCCGCCTTCGTCGGCCGGTGCAACTTCCTCACCGGCACCGTGACCGGCCAGGCGGAGGTGCGGCTCGACTGCACCGGGCAGACCCTGGCCGTCCTGCCCGGAGCGGCCGGCGACGGCCGGCGGGTCAGCGTCGCCATCCGCCCGGAACGGCTGGAAATCCTGCCCGAGGGCCGCACCGCCCCCGCCGGCGTGAACGTGCTGACCGCCCAGGTGCTCACCGGCTCCTACATCGGCTCCCGCTACGAGTACGACCTGCGCCTGGGCGACCACGTCATCCAGGTGGAGAGCAACCGCGCCGGCCTGACGGGGGAGGTCACCCTGCTCGCCGACCCGTCCGCCTGCCTCGTCTACCCCACCACCGACGTCCTGCCCGAGGACGCCGAAGCACTCCTCACCGTCTCCCACTGAAGGACGTATCCCCCGTGACTTCCTACCGTCTTGGCGTACTCGAAGGTGACGGCATCGGCCCCGAGATCGTCCCCGCGTCCGTACTGGTGCTGGACGCCGCACTCGCCGCGGTGGGCGCGCCGCCGGTGGAGTGGGTGCGGCTGCCGCTGGGCGCCTCGGCCATCGACGCCCACGGCGACGCGGTGCCGGAGTCGACGCTGGCCGCGCTCGCCGAGTTGGACGCCTGGCTGCTCGGCCCGCACGACAGCGCCGCGTACCCGGAACCGCACCGCTCCAGGCTCAACCCCAGTGGCACCATCCGCAAGCACTTCGACCTGTTCGCCAACATCCGGCCGGCCAAGGCCTTCGAGGGCGCCTACGCGATCGTCCCCCATACCGACCTGGTCATCGTCCGGGAGAACACCCAGGGCTTCTACGCCGACCGCAGCACCTACAAGGGCAGCGGCGAGTTCATGCCCAGCCCCGACGTGGCCATCGCCATGGGCATCATCACTCGGCCAGCGGTCGAGCGGATCGCCGTGGCGGCGTTCGAGCTGGCCGCCCGCAGGCGCGGAAAGCTCACCATCGTGCACAAGGCGAACGTGCTGAAGCTGACCACCGGCATGTTCCGCGACGTCTGCCGCGAGGTCGCCGCCCGCTACCCGGACGTCGAGGTGGACGACTTCCACATCGACGCCATGACCGTCCACCTGGTACGGCGGGCGAACGACTTCGACGTGATCGTCACCGAGAACATGTTCGGCGACATCCTGTCCGACCTGGCGGGCGAGATCGCCGGATCACTCGGCATCGCCCCCTCCATCAACGCCTCCCACGAGCGCGCCATGGCCCAGGCCGCCCACGGCTCCGCCCCCGACATCGCCGGGCAGGACGTGGCCAACCCGATCGCGATGATCCTCTCCAGCGCCATGCTGCTCGACTGGCTCGGCGCCCGCCACCAGGACGCCGCCCTGACCCAGGCCGCGGCGCTGATCGAAGCGGCGGTCGCCGGCACGGTCCGCGCCGGCACCCGCACCAGGGAC
This sequence comes from Acrocarpospora catenulata, assembly GCF_018476525.1. Taxonomy (GTDB): domain Bacteria; phylum Actinomycetota; class Actinomycetes; order Streptosporangiales; family Streptosporangiaceae; genus Acrocarpospora; species Acrocarpospora catenulata. The sequence continues at coordinate 31,074 of NZ_JAHCST010000068.1, read as the reverse complement.
ATGGGCGGCACGGCGGGCACCCGTGAGTTCGCCGAGGCCGTGGCGGCCGACCTCAAGAGGACGCGATGAGGCCCACGGTCGCGGTCGTCAACGCCACCCCCGCCTCCATGGAACCGGCAGCCGACGGGCTCGGCGAAGGGTTCCCCGAGGCCACCGCGTGGCACCTGCTGGACGACCGGCTGGTGACCGAGGCGGATGCGGCCGGGGGCATGACACCCGCGCTGACGCGCCGGATGCTCGCCCTCATCGACTACGCGGTACGCGGCGGCGCCGACGCCGTGCTCCTGTCGTGCTCGATGTACGGCCCGGTCGCCGAACTCGCCCGGCGGACCTGCGACGTGCCGGTCACGGGATCGGACGAGGCGATGTTCGCCGAGGTGGCGCGGCGTCGTCCGGGCAGGGTCCTGCTGCTCGGCTCGCTCGAGTCGGCCGCGGCCGACTCGGCGCGGCGGCTGACGGAAGCGGCCGGCGGGGTCGAGGTGAGCGCGGTCGCGGCGCCGGGAGCCGCCGCGGCGGCGTCCGCCCGCGACTGGCCCGACCTGGTCGGCGCGCTGGCGCGGGCCGCCGAGCCCCGTCTCGACGGCGTGGAGCTGGTGCTGCTCGGGCAGTACTCCATCAGCCCGGTCCACGCCGAGCTGGCCGATCGCCTCGGGGTCCCGGTCCTCAGCCCGCCGCTCACGGCGGCGCGGACGTTGCGCGCGGCGTGGCTGCCGCCGGCCTCCCGCGAGGAGCCGGCATGACCGTGCTCGGCTGCGTCGCCGACGACTACACCGGCGGCACCGACGTGGCAGCCGCCCTGCGCCGTTCGGGACTGCGCACGGTCCTGCTGTTCGGCACGCCACCGCCTGGCGTGGACATACCGGACTGCGACGCCGTCGTCGTCGCGCTCAAGACCCGCTCGGCACCGGCGCGGGAGGCCGTGGCCGCGTCGCTGGCCGCGCGGGACCGGCTCACCGGGCTGGGCGCTCGGCGGGTGTACTTCAAGTACTGTTCCACCTTCGACTCCACCGACGAGGGCAACATCGGCCCGGTCGCCGACGCGCTGACCGAGGCGGCCGGGGAGCGGCTGACCGTCGTCTGCCCTGCCGCGCCGGAACACGGCCGCACGGTCTACCAGGGCCACCTGTTCGTCGGCGACCGGCTGCTGTCCGAGTCGCCGATGCGGCACCACCCGCTCACCCCCATGACCGATCCCGACCTGGTCCGCGTGCTCGGCGCGCAGACCCAGTACGGTGTCGCGCTGGTCGCGCACCAGACAATCGCCCGTGGCCAGGACGCGGTGCGGGCCGCGCTGGACGAGCTGGAGGCGCGCGGCGTCCGCTACGCCGTGACCGACGCCGTCGATGACCGTGATCTCGACGTCGTCGCCCGCGCCGCCGCGCACCTTCCCGTCCTCACCGGAGCGGCTGGGCTGGCCCGCGCGGCAGGAGCCCTGGCGGCGAGCCGCACGCCCGTCCGGGACGACCTGCCCGTTCTTCCGTCGGGGCCGGGTGTGGTGCTGGCGGGCAGTTGCTCGGCGGCCACCCTGGAGCAGGTGGCGCGCGCCAGGGAACACATGCCCTCCCACCGGCTCGACCCGGCCGGAGGTGACCTGGCAGGAAAGGCCATCCACTGGCTGGAGACCCACTTCGGCGGGAGTGGCCAGGTCATGGTCTACTCCTCGGCCCCGCCCGAGGAGCGCTCGCCCGGCTCGGCCGAGATCCTGGAGCAGGCGCTGGCGGCTGTCGCGGCCCGCGCCGCCCAGCTCGGCGCCCGCCGCATCGTCGTCGCCGGTGGTGAGACCTCCGGGGCCGTGGTCAACGCGCTCGGGGTGACCGGGGCGGTGGTGGGCGGCGAGGCGGACCCGGGCGTGCCGTGGCTGCTCACCACCGGCCACCCACCCCTGGCGCTGCTGCTGAAGTCCGGCAACTTCGGCCGGCCCGACCTGCTCGTCCAAGCCGTGGAAGCACCATGACCGAAATATCCCTCCAGATCGCGCAGCTGGGCGCATCCCTGTTCCACCGGCGCCTGACGCACGGCCGTACCGGCAACATCAGCGCCCGCACCGGGGACGGCTTCCTGATCACACCCACCGGCGGTTCGCTCGGTGACCTGTCGCCCGATGGCCTGTCGCTCGTCAGCCTGACGGGAGAGCACCTGACCGGGCCCCGCCCCTCCAAGGAGGCGTTCCTGCACGCGGCCGTCTACCGGGCCCGCCCGGACGCCGGCGCGGTGGTCCACCTGCACAGCACCTACTCGGTCGCCGTGTCCTGCCACGACGGCCTGGACCCGGACGACGCGCTGCCGCCGCTGACCGCCTACTACGTGATGCGCGTCGGGCGGCTGCCGCTCCTGCCCTACCACGCGCCGGGCGACCCGGCGCTGGGACCGATCGCCGAACGAGCCGCCCGTACGGCACACGCCCTGCTGCTGGCCAACCACGGACCCATCGTCGCGGGCGGCGACCTGGGCTCCGCCGCCGACGCGGTGGAGGAACTGGAGGAGACGGCACGGCTGTGGCTGCTGCTGCGCGACCGCCCCATCCGCCCACTCACGCCCGACCAGGCCAGGAGCCTCACATGATCCATCCGCCAGAGCTGATCGCTTTCGGGACCGCGGTCCTGGCCTCACTCGGCGTCCCGGAACAGGACGCGGCCCTCGTGGCCGACAGCCTGGTCACCTCCGACATGTGGGGACACCCCTCACATGGCATGCTGCGCCTGGAGTGGTACGCCGCCCGGCTGCGCTCCGGCGCCATGCGTGCGGCGACCGAGGTGGCGACCGTGATCGACGGCGGCGCCGTCGCCGTACTTGACGGCCAGGACGGCGTCGGCCAGGTCGTGACCGCCCACGCGGCCCGCGACGCCGTACGCCGCGCGGGCGCGCACGGCGTCGGCGTGGTGGCGGTCCGCAACAGCAACCACTTCGGCACCGCCGCCTACTTCACCCGCATGATCGCCGAAGCGGGTTGCGTCGCCGTCCTAACCACCAACGGCAGTCCCGCCATGGCGCCCTGGGGTGGCCGGGAGAAGGCCGTGGGCGCCAACCCGTGGTCCATCGCGGTCCCCGGCGGCCGACGCGGTCCGGTCGTGCTGGACATCGCCAACACCACGGTGGCCCGCGGCAAGATCTACGCCGCGCTGGAACGGGAACAGCCGATCCCGCAAGGCTGGGCGCAGGCGGCGGACGGCACCCCCACCACCGACCCGCGGTCGGCCATCGACGGGCTCATCCTGCCCATGGCCGGGCACAAGGGGTACGGCATCTCCCTCATGATGGACATGCTCTCCGGGGTGCTCACCGGGAGCTCCTACGCCACCGACGTGACCGGTCCGTACGTGCCCGACCGCCGCAGCGGCTGCGGCCATCTGCTGCTGGCCCTCCGCCTCGACGCCGTGGCCGACCCCGGCGACTACGCCCGGCGGCTCGACGACCTCATCGACCGCGTCAAGGCCGTGCCACTCGCGCCCGGCTTCGACGAGATCTTCTACCCCGGCGAGATCGAGGACCGCAACGCCGCCACAGCGGCCACCGCCGGGGTTCGACTGCCCGACCGGACCCTGCGCGCCCTGGAACGGCTGGCCGGCGCGTGCGGGATCCCGCTGCCCGAGTGGATGGTGGCCGCATGTTCGTCGTGATCGTCAACCTCCAGGTGCGGCCCGACCGGCTGGCGGCGTTCCTCGACGGCATCCAGGCCAACGCGCTGGCCAGCCGCCAGGAGCCCGGCTGCCTCCGCTTCGACGTGCTCCGCAGCGACGAGGACCCGCACCGGTTCCTGCTGTACGAGATCTACCGCGACGAAGCGGCCTTCTACACCGAGCACCGCGCCGCGCCGCACTACGCCGTCTGGCGCCGGGTGGCCGAGGAGTGCGTCGAAGATCACCGCAACACCTTCTGCCATCCCGTCTCCTTGCAAGGGCAGGACTCGTGACCGGTTTCCTCACGGTGGGGTCCCGCCGCTACCGCATCCACCCCGTCAACGCCGCCGCCCGGCTGCCCTACAGCCTGCGCATCATGCTGGAGAACCTGCTGCGCCACGGCGCGCCCGCCGAGCAGGTGCGGGCCGTGGCCGGCTGGGAGCCGAACGCCGAACGGACCGCGGCCGTCGACCTGCACCCCGCGCGGGTGTTCCTGCACGACACCAACGGCGTGCCCGCGCTCGCCGACCTGGCCGCCATGCGGGACGCGATGGCCGCGCTCGGCGGCGACCCCGGCCGCGTCAACCCGGCCGTCCCCGCCGAGCTGGTCGTCGACCACTCGATCATCGCCGACGTCTTCGGCCGGCCTGACGCCCTGGCGCGCAACGCCGAACTCGAGCACGAGCGCAACGCCGAACGCTACCGATTCCTGCGCTGGGGGCAGGCCTCACTGCGCGACTTCACCGTGGTGCCCCCGGGCAAGGGCATCATGCACCAGATCAACGTCGAGCATCTGGCCCGCGTGGTCATGCGGGACGGCGAGGAGGCGTACCCGGACCTGTGCCTGGGCACCGACTCGCACACCACGATGGTCAACGGCCTCGGCACGCTCGGCTGGGGCATCGGCGGCATCGAGGCCGAGGCGGCGATGCTCGGCCAGTCGGTCTCCATCCTGGTGCCCGACGTGGTGGGGGTGCGCCTGCACGGCGACATGCCGCCCGCCACGACCGCGACCGACCTCGTGCTGACGCTCACCGAATTGCTGCGGCGGCACGGCGTGGTCGGCAAGATCGTGGAGTTCCACGGGCCAGGCGTCACCGCGCTGCCGGTCACCGACCGGGTCACCATCTCCAACATGAGCCCCGAGTTCGGCTCCACCGCCGCGCTGTTCCCCATCGACGCGGAAACCATCCGCTACCTGCGCTTCACCGGCCGCGACGCGCACCACGCCGAACTGGTCGAGGCCTACGCCAAGGCGCAGGGGCTGTGGCACGACCCCGACCGTCCGCCCGCCTACACCGCCGACCTCGACCTCGACCTGGCCGGTGTCGTCCCGTCCATCGCCGGTCCGCGCAGGCCGCAGGACCGCATCCCGCTCGACGCGGCCAAGGCCGCCTTTCGCGCCCAGGCCCACCCACCCGTACGGGCGCGGCTGGCGGACAGCGGCCAGGAGATCGGGCACGGCGCCGTCGCCATCGCCGCCATCACCTCGTGCACCAACACCTCCAACCCCTCCGTCATGGTGGCCGCCGGGCTGCTCGCCAAGAAGGCGGCCGAACGCGGGCTGCGGGCCAAGCCATGGGTGAAGACCACCCTGTCGCCCGGCTCGCGGGTCGTCATGGACTACTACGCCGAAGCGGGGCTGACCCCGTACCTGGAGCGGCTCGGCTTCACCCTGGCCGGCTTCGGCTGCATGACCTGCATCGGCGCCTCCGGGCCGCTCGTCGACGAGGTGTCGCGGGCGGTGGCCGAGCACGACCTCGACGTCGCCGCCGTCCTGTCCGGCAACCGCAACTTCGAGGGCCGCATCCAGCCCGAGGTCCGCTCCAACTACCTGGCCTCTCCCCCGCTCGTCGTCGCGTACGCGATCGCCGGCACGGTGGACCTCGACCTCACCACCGAGCCCCTCGGCTGCGACGACACCGGCCGGCCCGTCTACCTGCACGAGCTGTGGCCCACGCCGGAGGAAATTCGCGACGTCATCGAGCAGGTGATCCGCCCGCGGATGTTCACCCGCGCCTACGCCGACGTCCTCGAAGGAGACCTTCGATGGCAGCGTCTGGACGTCTCCGGCTCGGCCACCTTCCCCTGGGACCCCGCTTCCACCTACGTGCGCCGGCCCCCCTACCTCGACGGCATGCCGCCGGAACCTCCGCCTCCGGCCGACATCACCGGCGCCCGCGTGCTGGTCATGCTGGACGACTTCATCACCACCGACCACATCTCACCGGCCGGGGCCATCCTGCCGACCAGCCCCGCCGGCCGCTACCTCACCGAACTCGGCGTGCCACGCCCCCAACTGAACACCTACGCCTCCCGGCGCGGCAACCACGAGGTCATGATGCGCGGAACCTTCGCCAACGTCCGCCTGCGTAACCGGCTCGCCCCCGGGACCGAGGGTGGCCGCACCCCGAACTTCCTCTCCGACGGCGTGCTCACCAGCGTCTACGACGCCGCTCGTGCCTATCACGCGGCCTCGGTCCCCGCCGTGGTGATCGCCGGAGAAGGCTACGGCGCCGGTTCCTCCCGCGACTGGGCCGCCAAAGGGCCCGCGCTGCTGGGCGTGAAGGCCGTCATCGCCAAGTCCTTCGAACGCATCCATCGCTCGAACCTGGTCGGCATGGGCATCCTCCCGCTGCAGTTCCTCCCCGGCCAGGGCCCCGAAGAACTCGGCCTCACCGGCCGCGAAGTCATCACCATCCACGGCCTCGCCTCACTCACCTCCAGCCGAATTCCGCCAACCCTGACCGTCACCGCCAACGAGATCACCTTCCCGGCCCGCCTCCGCCTCGACACCCCACGCGAAGCGGACTACTACCGGCACGGCGGCATCATGCCCTACGTCCTGCGCGAGTTGCTGATGCCATAGCCCGCGGTTTGCTCCGCCCGGCCGGTCACCGGTCGGCGGCTGATCGGTCACGAATGCGGGTCGGCGCGAACCACGGCCGGCCACGGGTCATCTTTCCAGGCATGAGGAACGTGGCCTGGGCCGGTCATCCGCTGAACGTCGCCGCCGTGGTGGTCCTGTTGCTCAACGACCACGTGTTCAAGGCGCTCTGGCCGGGCGTGGTGACCGGCAAGCTCAGTGACTTCGCCGGGCTGCTCGTCGCCCCGCCGCTGCTCAACCTGCTCATCGGCCGCCCAAGAGTGGCGATCCTGCTGACCGGTGCCGGCTTCGCCCTGGTCAAGACCACCGCCACCGGCGCCGCTCTCGCCTCCCAGGCCTGGACCCTCGTCTGGGGCCCCTCCCAGGTCCTGGCCGACCCCACCGACCTGGTCGCCCTGCCCGCCCTGTACGCCGCGTGGTGGATCTGGAACCACCCCGACCCGGGCGCGGTCCGCCTGGCCCGGGCCCTGGTGGTGATTCCGGTCGCCGTGCTGGCCGTGGCGGCCACCAGCGCGGCCGAGGTCTACCAGCCGTACAGCGCCTTCGCGGTCGAGGTGCATGAGGAGGTGATCCTCGTGGCGGTCCGCGGCGGCCCGTCGTTTGCGCGCAACCCGACCGGATACGCCTCCACCGACGCGGGGAAGTCCTGGTTCCGCCGCGACGTCGAAATCCCTCCGCCCGCGCGTTCACTCGCCTGCCCGCCCGCCCAGCCGGACCGCTGCTACCGGATCGTGCCCGGCAGGCTCAAGGTCGAGGAGTCTGCCAACGGCCGGTGGGTGACGGCGTGGGAGATCTCCCCCGACGACCAGGATCGGCTGTGGCGGGCCTACCCGCCCGACCTGCCCGAGGACGCCGAGGTCGTCGCGTCGCTGGGGATCGCGGTCCAGCCGGTGCCCGGCGGGCACGTGGTGGTCGTCGCCAACGGCGCGGACGGGATCGCCCTGCGGGACGTCTCGGGCACCTGGCGCCGCCTGGGCTGGACCGCGCAAGGGTTCGACGCCGCGGCCGCGGTGTCCCTCACCGCGCCAGGCCGATACGACGACTCCGTCTCCACGGCGGCCCTGCTCGCGGCCTTCGCGGCAGGGTTGGCGGCCATGGCCGCGGGGGTGCGCCGGTTCGACTTCGCCGCCCTCGCGCTGACGGCGTGGGCGGGATTTTGGCTGGTCAGCCTGGAGTCGCTCTTCCGCCCGGTCTACGCGCTCGTGGGCTTCTGCCTGACGCTCGCCGGCGTGGGCGGCATGATCGCAATCGGACACCGCAGCCGGACGCGGCCGCGGGTGTGGGTGATCGGCCTGGCCACCATGCCCGTCGTCCATTTCGCGGTCATGGCGCCGTACTACGTGTGGAGCGCCGGCGGCCTTGGAAACTACTCTCAGGCCACCACGCTGTCGGTCACCCTGGCGATCGTGACGTCCACGACGGCCGTACTCCTGACGGCCAGACCGGCGGACATCGTCCGCAGGCTCAGGAAACGATCAGACATCAGCGGATAGCACCCCGTGGATATAGGACCACAGTTACATTAACTGTGGTCCTATATCGCGGCCGGTCAGGCGACTCGGGAATCGGGCGCCGACCAGGTGTTGCAGGCCTTGGGGTCGCGGGTGGTGAAGCCGCGGTTCATCCAGTAGGCCATGCTCTTGGCCGTGCCGACGAAGTCGTTTGCCTCCTTGCCCATCAGCTTCACGACGGTCTTCCAATCAGCGGACGGGCGCGGCATCGAGCGGTAGACGCTTCCGATGAAGGCGGCCGCGAGGCAGTTCTCCTGGAGTCTCATGCGCCGCGAGAGCGCCGGGAGAGCTTCCACGAAGTCCTCGTCGTCGGAGTCCGGGATGTGCTCGCGCATCGCCGCGTCGATGCCGGTGAGGTTGAGTACGTGGTCGGCGTACAGGTTGGCGGTGAGGTTGAAGATGTACAGGTCGTGGGGGTCCAGGTTGAGCAGCCGCCGGTCGAGCACGATGACGAGCGACTGGTCCTTGTGGCAGTACTCGGAGAACCAGTCCTTGAGCCATTCCTCGCCGCAGAAACGGCGGGGGTTCTTGGTCAGCAGCGACACCTTGGGCTTCTTGAACTTCTGGCCCGACTTGGCGAGCTGCTTGGACCACACCCGGTCCAGGCAGCGCAACACGGAGTTCACGTAGATCTTGGCCACCGCGGGATTGTTCCGCTTGCGGATCGGCTTCTCGGCGCAGACGGAACGGGGGATCACACCGCTGCGGTACAGGGCGTTGTCGGTAAGGGTCGTGTCGTCCTTCGGGTCGGCATGAGCGGGGGTGGCGAGAACCGGAAGGGCGACCGCTAAGAGCAGACCAGGAATCAGGATTCGTTTCACAAGCCTCACATGGTTCCGGCCTGACTCAGATGACGCAAACCCGTTTATCGGTGCTGGAATCGGGTCACTCGGTCGGTGCCGTCGCGCCGCCCCGGGGTGGCGTGGTCGTGGACTTGCCCTGTCGCCGAGACGTACGTGAGGTGCCCGAGGCGGAAATTGAGCAGGGTGGTACTCAATCGGCCGGTCCGGTGGTTCCTACCGTCGGGCGGCATGAGGAGATTCACAGCCGCTCTTGTCGGGCTTGTCACCGCTACCACGATGTTGGCGGCCCCCGGCGGCGGCTCGCGCCCCCGATCGCGATCGGCGCCCAACAGCCCCGCGACTGCAAAGCCGTTCCCATTGGCACGGTCGGGGCGTACTGGCGGAACGAGCTCAAGCGCAGCACGTCCGTCAAGGGCTGCCCGGTCGGCGTGACCGGGGTCAACCTCCCGGGCTACGCGGCGGGCACCTCCCGGCAGCACTTCGAGTACGGCGCCCTGACCTACTGGCCCGACGCCGACGGGCCAACCCGGCTCCTGGAGGCTGATCTCCCAATAGCTGCACTTGTGCAAGTTTGCACTCGTGCATAGTATGCATCTATGCAAGAACATCAAGTTGGTCTCCGGGAGCGCCATCGCGTTCAGACCCTCCGCCAGTTGCACGAGGCTGCGGTGGCGCTCGTGCGGGAGGGCGGTCTGTCGGCGGCGACAGTGGAGGCGATCACCGATCGCGCCGGGGTGTCGCGGCGGACGTTCTTCAACTACTTCGCCTCGAAGGAGGACGCGGTTCTGGGCACCACGCCGCCGTCCGTCCCCGAGGAGGAGCTGTCACGCTTCCTCGATGAGGAGTCGGATGCGGACCAGTTCACGCGGACCATCCGTTTAATCGTCGCGATCATACGTACGACGATGCAGGCGGGTGGCGCCCCAGGGGAGCGCCGTGAGTTGGTGGCCCGGTTTCCCGAGTTGCGGGATCGGCTGTCTCAGCACGTATCGACGGCTGAGGGGCTTATCGAGGCAGTGCTTGCCGAGCGCCTCTCCGGGTCCGGTCCCGCGCAGTCCCGTTCCGCGGAGTCGTCGCGCGCCCTGTTGATGATCGCGAGTGCGGTGCTGCGTTTCGCCTACACCCGTGATCCGGGCGCGGTGGACGCCGCGAGCCCGGACGCGATCGAGTCGGCGATCTCCGTCTTCCGCGCTGCTCTCAAGGAGATTCTGTGACAACCACCATCGAATCGGAGGCCGTACCCGACAAGGGCACCAGTTCCAAGAACATCGGCCTGCTGTTCGCGGGCCTGATGGTGACGATGCTGCTGGCGGCGCTGAACCAGACCGTGCTTTCCACGGCGCTGCCGACGATCATCGGCGAGCTGGACGGCGTGGATCACATGACCTGGGTGATCACGGGCTACATCCTCGCCTCGACGATCATGATGCCGGTCTACGGCCGCATCAGCGACCTGCTGGGCCGCAAGCCCGTTCTGATCACCGCGATCCTGCTGTTCGTCGGCGGCTCGGTCGTCGGTGCGCTGGCCGGCGACATCGAGTGGCTCATCGTGGGCCGGGTGGTCCAGGGTCTCGGCGGCGGCGGATTGATGATCCTCTCGCAGGCCGCGATCGCGGATGTCGTGCCCGCTCGTGATCGCGGAAAGTACATGGGCGTCATGGGCGCCGTGTTCGCCGTCGCCTCGGTGGCCGGCCCGCTGCTGGGCGGCTGGCTCACCGAGGGGCCCGGCTGGCGGTGGGCGTTCTGGATCAACCTCCCCCTCGGCATCGTCGCGGTGCTCGCCACGGTGTTCTTCCTCCGCCTGCCCAGGAACCACCACTCCGCAGGGCACCGGATCGACTACCTGGGCATGATCCTGGTTGCCGCGGCGACCACCGCGATCGTGCTGGTCTGCACCTGGGGCGGCCACACCTACGCGTGGAACTCACCGCAGATCATCTGGCTGATCGTCGCCGCCGTGATCCTGTCCTCGTTGTTCGTGCTCGCCGAGTCCCGCGCGTCCAGCCCGATCATCCCGCTGGCGCTGTTCAGGGACCGCAACTTCACCCTGACCACGATCGCCGCACTGTTGACCGGCGTGGCCATGTTCGGCGCGATCGGCTACATGCCCACCTACATCCAGATGGTCACGGGCGTGGACGCCACCAAGGCCGGCCTGCTGATGATCCCCATGATGGGCGGCCTGCTCATCGCGTCGGTCATCTCGGGGCAGATCGTCTCGCGTACCGGGAAGTACAAGCTGTTCCCGGTGGCGGGCTCGGTCATCATGGGCATCGGCCTCGCGCTCCTGTCCACCCTGCGGGTCGACAGCCCCACGCCGTTGATGTGCGCGTACCTCGCGATCATCGGCGTCGGCATCGGCCTGGGCCTGCAGATCCTCACGCTGATCGTGCAGAACTCCTTCCCGGCTCGCATCGTCGGCACCGCGACCGCGGCGAACAACTACTTCCGGCAGGTCGGCGCCACCCTCGGCTCCGCGGTCGTCGGCTCGATCTTCGCCTCCCGGCTGACCGGCCTGCTGACGGAGAAGCTCGCCACGCTCGGAGCCAATGGCGGCGGCAGCGACACGGGCCTGAACTCGCTCACCCCAGCCGTGGTCAACGAGTTCCCGGACGCGATTCGCACCCCGATCATCGAGTCCTACAACGAGGCGCTCCTGCCGATCTTCCTGTTCATCGTCCCCCTCGCGGCGATCGCCTTCATCACCCTGCTGTTCATCAAGGAGAAGCCCCTGGCGACCAGCATCGAACGGGACGTCGCCGCCGAAGGGCAGCTGGCCGGCACCTCGCCGGTCGATCGGGACGGATCGCTCGGCCAGGATTCCCCCCGGAAGACAGCCGACCTCTGAGCCCATGGAGCAAGTCGCACTTCTCGCCGTAGCGGCGGTACTGATCATCGTCGTGGTGTCCTACTTCGCCCCCAAGCTGGGCATCGCGGCACCGGTGCTTCTGGTGCTCGTCGGCATCGGGTGCAGCCTGATCCCCGGAGCGCCCGAACTCCTGGTCGACCCGGAGTGGATCCTGATGGTCGTGCTGCCGCCGATCCTGTACGCCGCGGCGGTCAACATGCCCGTCGTCGACTTCCGCCGCGACTTCGGCGCGATCGGCGCCCTGTCGGTGCTGCTCGTCGTGGTCTCCGCGTTCGGCACCGGCCTGCTGATCTGGTGGTTGCTGCCGACCATCGGCCTGGCCGCCGCCGTCGCCCTGGGCGCGGTCATCAGTCCACCGGACGCGGTCGCCGCGACCACCATCGGCAAACGTCTCGGGCTGCCTCCCCGGCTCGTGACCATCCTCGAAGGCGAGGGCCTGGTCAACGACGCGACCGCACTGGTGATGCTCCGTACGGCTGTCGCCGCGATCGCGGGCTCGGTCTCCTTCGGGAGCGCTGTCGGCGACTTCGGCTTCGCCGTCGTCATCGGCGTCGCCGTCGGCGCGGTCGTCGGGATCGTCTCCGTGTGGGCACGCGCCAAGATCCGCCAGCAGCCGGTCCTCACGACGGCGATCTCGCTCGTCGTACCGTTCCTCGCGTTCATCCCGGCCGAGGAGCTGCATGCCTCCGGAGTGCTCGCCGTTGTCGTGGCGGGCCTCATCACCGGCAATCAGAGCGCCCGCCGGTTCGCCGCGCAGGATCGCATCTCGGAGCGGACCAACTGGCGCACCATCCAGCTGCTGCTGGAGAACGGCGTGTTCCTCCTCATGGGCTTCGAGATCACCGTCATCGTCGCCGAGGTTCAGAACACGGGACAGGAAGTATGGAGGGCGATCGGCATCGGCCTGCTCGCCACCCTCGCACTGATCATCCTCCGGGTCGTGTTCGTCGTCCCGCTCATCGGCGCCCTGCGGCGCCGGCAGCGCAACGCCGCCCGGCTCACCCGGCGGATCGACACCGCGCTCGACAGCCTGGCCGCGCTGGACCGTGCGAAAGCCACCCGCTTCCTGCGCCGACGCCACGCGGACGCGGTCTTCCTCACCAGGGAAGGGCTCGGCTGGCGTGGCGGCGCCGTCATCGCCTGGTCCGGCATGCGCGGCGTCGTCACGCTCGCCGCCGCCCAATCGCTCCCCGCCGACGTGCCCCACCGCGCCGAGCTGATACTCATCGCCTTCACCGTCGCGATCGTCACCCTCATCGCCCAGGGCGGCACCCTTCCGCTCCTCATCAAGACGCTCGGCATCCAAGGCACCGACGCCGACCACCAACGCCGCGAGCTCGGGCGCCTGGCCACCGAGATCACCACCGCCACCCACGCGGTTCTCGACAACACGATGCTTCGGAGAGAGAACGGCCAGCCGTTCGACGCAGCCGTGATCGACCAGCTGCGCACGCGCCGCCTCGCCACCGCTGAAGCGATCGACGCCATGCTGAACTCGACCGACGCCGACGGGCCGCTCCAGCAGAAACGCGAACTGCAACGCCTCCTGTTCGACGCGGAACAGACCGCGCTCCTGGACGCACGCGCCGCAGGCACCTACAGCTCACACACCCTGGAACGTGCACAACACTTCATCGACAACGAGATCGCACGGCTCGAAAAACATGTTCCTGGGTGACCTTCACTGCGTACACCAACGATTCTCGGCTCGCCCTTACTCGGCTGACCTTCCGTCGCCGCCCTCGGGTCGAGGTGTCTCGAAGCAGGCCAGCCAGGCGGCCAGCAGTGCCTCCAACTGGGCGGCCTGCTCCGGCGTCAGGCAGTCGAGCAGACGGTGCTCGTTCGCCATGTGCTCGGTGAACGCCTGGTCGATCAGCTCCCGGCCCGCCCGGGTGAGCGCCACGACCCGGCCACGGCCGTCGGTGACGCTGCGCCGGCGGGCGACCAGCCCCGCGCGTTCCAGCCGGTCGATGCGCTTGGTCATCGCACCCGTGGTCACCATGGTGTGCGCGGCCAGTTCCCCGGGCGCCCGCTCGTACGGCTCTCCAGCGCGCCGGAGCGTGGCCAGCACATCGAACTCTCCTTCGCCCAGCCCGTAGCGACGGTAGACCGCGCAGAGCCGATCGGTCAGGTGGCCGGCGAGCCGGTGAAGCCGGCCGATCACGCCCTGGGGGCTCACATCGAGATCCGGTCGCTCGCGGGCCCAGGCCTGCTGGATGCGGGCGACGTGGTCAAGGTGCTCAGTCACAATGCCAATATAACTTCCCGGGAAGCTATATTCCTTCCATGGAAGGTATTTTCCGATGGTCGGCGGTGACCGCATTTGCACCGATCGCCTGGGGCTCCACCTATCTCGTCACTCACCGATACCTACCGCCGGACCACCCCCTGTACGGGGCCGTGATCCGCGCCCTGCCGGCCGGCCTGCTCCTGCTGCTCGTGGCGCGGCGGCTGCCCCGGGGTCAATGGTGGTGGCGCTCCCTGGTTCTCGGCACGCTGAACATGGGCGCCTTCTTCGCGCTGGTCTACCTGGCGGCGCAGACGTTGCCGACGAGCATCGCATCGACGGTCATGGCGACCTCCCCGGTGATGATGATGCTGTTCGCCTGGGCGGCGCTCGCCGAACGTCCCCGGGCGGCGCACGTGACCGGGGCCTGCATCGGGATCGCGGGCGTCTGCCTCCTGCTCCTCGACGGCACGGCGTCGGTCGACGCGTCCGGCGTACTGGCCTCCGTCCTGGCCATGGTCATGTCGTCGTTCGGCTTCGTGCTGGCCAAACGGTGGAGCGCGCAGGTCGACGTCATCTCGCTCACCTCGTGGCAACTCATCGCCGGCGGAATCGCCCTGCTGCCCGTCGCCTTCATAGTGGAAGGCGCCCCGCCGTCCCTGGACGGCCCGGCGACCCTCGGCTTCGCCTACATCACGGTCGTCGCGACAGCACTCGCCTTCGCCGCCTGGTTCGCCGGGCTGCGCCATCTGACCGCCGCGACGGTAGGCCTCATCGGACTCCTCAACCCGGTGACCGGGGTCCTGCTCGGCACCGCACTCGCCAACGAGAGACTCACCGCGCAACAGATGTGCGGACTCATCCTCGTCCTCACCGGCATCCTGCTGGGCCAGCCCGCCACAGCCCGCCTCGTCAGGCGCCTGGCGACGAGAGGCGGGCTGTCGCAGTCGCGAGGAGCCGGCCCGTGACCCCGACGCCCATGCCATCGTCCGGGATCAGAACCTCACCGCGCACCCTCTGCGCGCAGGAACGGCAAAGGTGGAAACTTCATATGATCAGAGTTGCTATATTGGAAACCATCTGACAACGTTAGTGCCATGAACGAGCAGTCGGTAGGTGCGCGAATCGCTGCGCTGCGGGCGGTGCGAGGCATCACCGGAGCAGAGCTGGGCCAGGCGCTCGGTCTGACGAAGTCCCAAGTCTCGAAGATCGAGAACGGCACTCGGAAGCTCGACGTCAGCGAGGTCGCATTGGTCGCCGAGGCTCTCGGCGTCACACTGGCGGAGGTGCTCGGCGTGAGTCGTAAGAGCACCTTGGCGCTGGCCGCACGCGTGATGAGCGAGCCGGGCCAGGACGAGACCCGCCCGGCCCGGCGCCGCGTCAGGCAACTCCTTGAGTCCGAAGCGGCCCTGAGCGACGCCGTCGGGTTGCGGCCGGCACCGCTGTCAACGGCTGGCACCACCGTTATGCGACGGGCCGAAGCCGAGCGTCTGACGGAGGGCTCCCCGGTGAGCGCGGGAGCCCGCCTGGCTGCGATCGTTCGTGAAGAACTCGGCCTGGGTCGCGCGCCGATTGCGGATCTGCCCGCCCTCTGTGAGCGGCATTTCGGGCTGAATGCACTGGTTTGGCCGATAGGCAAGGCGGTCAGCGGCCTCTGCGCCCACGGCGCGGATGTCGCAGTCATACTCGTGAGCTCTTCGTACCCGCGAGGGCATCAGCGTTTCACCGGCGCGCACGAACTCGCTCACCACATCCTCGGTGACCCCCGCGAGGTAATCGTCGAAACTGACGTGTTCATGGTCAGGACACCCGCTGAACAGCGAGCGAACGCTTTCGCTGCCGCCCTGCTCATGCCGGTCGACGGGCTCCACGAGGTGATCGCCGGGCACCCACTCGACGAGGGCGTTCTCGGCGAGCTCATGCGGGAGTTCGATGTCAGCTACCGTGCGCTGGTCTACCGGCTCGCCGACCGCTCAGTTCGCCTGCTCAGCGACGCCCAGCGCGATGCCTGGCTGGCACAGACCCCAACAAATGTGCTTCGAGCCGCAGGCGACCTCACCCCACACGATCTGACCGCGCCCGACGAGACCCGACGCCTTCCGCCGCGCCTTTGGATGGCCGCTCAGCAGGGCTACCAGAACGGCCACGTGGGGCTCGGAGTGCTCAGTTCATTGCTCGACGAGGACCCGGACATCCTGTACGCGCGCCTCGCCGACGCCAGCATACAGCCTCCCGCCGTTCAGGACGACCTGGCTGATCTATGACCGAGACTCCGGCTTTCCTTTTCGACACCTGCTCGATCATCAATCTGTCGTACTCGCCGGTCGCCGCTCTGTTCAAGAATCGGTACACCGGCCGCGCCGGATGGACGCGCGCAGTACAGACGGAACTGACCCGGCAGCGCACACGAAAGCCTCCCCACCCACAAGCAGGGCGAGCCTGCAACTGGGCGACAAGTTGGCTCGGGCACCCCATCGAGATCACTGACGAAGCCGACCATGTCGCGATCGAGGGCATTCGCGCCGCGATCGCTGTCGGCTGTGATGACGACAGCCTCGATCACCTCGGGGAGGCCGCCAGCATCCACCTGCTGACGAAGGCCGGCACCGGCCGCCTTATCAGCGACGACCACGGTGCCCGAGCGATTGCCCGCGACCGCCGTTACAGCGTGCGTGCCGCGTCCACAGTCGGCGTCCTCAGCGAGTTACTCGCCCGTGGCATCGCCTCCCCCGAGATCGTCGACGACTACCTCGACACTCTGCGCGCTCATAACCGGATGCGTGTGAAGCTCACCTCAGCCGATCTGCTCGTCGGTGATCTCGGCCCCTGGTTTTGAGGCGTTACCTCGCCATTCGCCACGTGAACTGCCTGACCGCCAGGATCCGCGACAAATCATCGAGCCTCGGGTGAAATCTACGGGGTGCCACGAGTCCACGCCGGCCTACGAGAGATCGACAGGCCGGTCGCCTCTGGCTTCTCCAACCTGGTGCAACGAAAAATTCACCCGCGATCGGGCCGAGCCGGATCTGGGCCGCTGACATCACCGGTGTGATCCATCACAGCGATAAGAACAGCCAGCGCAGCCTCGACAAGGTCGCGCGGTAAGGTCGCGCGGTCCAGGACCCGGTCATAGTGGCTCCTGCGGCTGGTCAGGCGCCGATCAGGTCTCACAGGGCTTGGGGTGACGGGTGGTGAAGCCGCGGTTCATCCTGTAAGCGATGCTCTTGGCCGTGCCGGCGAAGTCGTTCGACTCCTTGCCTATCAGCTTCACGATGGTCTTCCAGTCGGCGGACATGCGCGGCATCGAGCGGTAGACGCTTCCGATGAAGACGGCCGCGCGGCAGTTCTCCTAGAGGCTGAAGCGCCGGGAGAGCGCGGGGAGCGGGATCACCCCGGTGATGGAAGTGACTGCCGAGGGCGGCCGGATCTCTATCGCCGTTCTGGTGGCGGGTCAGGCCGGCTGATCCGACCGCTGGGGCCCGGTTGATCTATGGAAGTGACTGCCGAGGGCGGCCGGATCTCTATCGCCGTTCTGGTGGCGGGTCAGGCCGGCTGATCCGACCGCTGGGGCCCGGTTGATCTATGGAAGTGACTGCCGAGGGCGGCCGGATCTCTATCGCCGTTCTGGTGGCGGGTCAGGCCGGCTGATCCGACCGCTGGGGCCCGGTTGATCTACCGCATACGCGCCCATCGCGGACGCAAGGGCGAGCCGAAGGGTTTTGGCACCTGCTGATACGCGGCCTTGTTCGATGCGGCGCATCAGCAGCCCGGGGCGCCGCTGATGGTGTAGGACAACCTGAACAACCCATCACTCGGCCAGCCCGGAAGCGCGAGCTGATCACCACCGGCCCGTACTGACTGTTTCTACTGCCCGCCTACGCGCCGGAACTCAACCCGGTCAAGGCGGTCTGGGCGCACGTGAAGAAGTTTCTGGCCAACCCGGCAGCCCGCACCTCGGATCAGTTCGGGCTGGTCAAGAACCGGCTGAAATTGATGCAGTACCGCCGCTGGCTGCTGAGCGGGTTCTCGCCAAGACCGGCCTGGAACTCCAGCCTCCAACCTCAGCAATTAAGCTCTCTGGTACTCGATTACTTTTTCGAGAAGTCCGACTTCTCCACCTTGCCACAAACATGCCCACTTCAGAGTCTCTGTCAGCTTATGTGCCTGACTGACTGAAACGGGTACATCATAGCCGTAGTTGCGTTACCTAAACGAAATGCATGGACGGCGTCAAATCTTTACACAATGAAGAACCGAGCTCACAATTATGCTCGCAAGTATCACCATTCACTCCGAAAGGGCAGTTGGTGCTCTCCGTCCCCCCGACAGACACCTTCGCCGAGTTCCTACGGAACCTCAAGTTCGCCCGACAGATGGTGGACAGCGCCCAGTGCATGGTCGGGCTGAAGGTTGGCTCCTTCGACGTCGACGACCTTTATCGGGCTGCCTGGGTCCAGGCGGTGTCTGCCATGGATCACTGGGCGCACGAGGAGATCTACGACCGAGCTGTCTACTTCGTTCAGGTTCACGAAGCAGCCATGCCGAGCAGATTTCGCGACTTCGAGATCCCCATGACGGTGCACGACGCACTCAGCCTGGGCGCTGATCCCGCTGAGAAAATCTTCCGGGAACATCTCAAGAACAAGCTGGGGTGGCAGTCGTTCCAGAATCCCGACAAGATCAAATCGGCGCTGGCGCTGATCAGTGATGTCAAGCTCTGGGAGACGGTAGCCCGCATCCTCACCAGCGAGAATTCGAACGGTGCGCGGGTCACTTCTCAGGACGTGACGGACGAACTCACCAAAATTGTCCGTCGTCGCAATCGGATCTCCCATGAGGCCGATCGTGATCCTGAAAATCCCGGAGACAAGACGCCGATCTCCGCCGAACAGGTTGAACGAGTGATCGAACGCGTCGAACAGCTGGTGAGAGCAATGCTGCTGGCGATCGGTGATATCGATCGCTCCGTACTGCCACAGGGAGGTCGGCGCAGCACCTTCGTCAAGATCGAGCAACAGGATCGCGCGCACCGCTTTGAGAGTCTGCTCTCCCAACACCAGGCTGAGGCCCACTCAGTGCTGTTGCTACTCAGAGACTGGACCAGACTCGGCGGCTGGATCACCTACGGTTCCCATGAGGAGACCTCCTGTGTCCCCATCTTCAGCAGTGCGGACACCGATCATTGGGCCATCGCGATCTACCCAGTCACCGGCAAGGTCTTCGTGACCTTCGACCGCCTCGCTCAGCGCCCTCCGTTCGACGACAGAGACCTACGCACAGCGCTACTCGACCGATTGAACCGGATTCCAGGGGTGGCGTTACCCGAGGACGGATTGGAATGTCGGGCCGGTTTCCCGCGCTGCGTGGACAGGGAGCGGCCTGCCTGCGGGACGCGCTCATCTGGTTCGTCGAACAGATTCCCGGTGAACGTAGGGACGAAAGGGAGTTCTCGCATGAGTGATGTGATCCTTGACGACCCGATCCTCAACTCTCCCTACGATGAGCCCACGCGACACTTCCGGTTCGGCAAAGACGGCATTACCAACGAGATCATCGAGCGTCGACGCCCCAGTTCGTACTTCATGCCTGTCCCCAGATCTCGCAAGAATGGACAGCAGATGGAGATCCCGGAACTGTCCGCCGACCGGATCGAGCCAAATACCCAGGTCAACGAGATCCGCACCCGGGTAGAGGTGTGGCGGAGACGCGGTTACCCCAATGTCACCGCGACCACTCGCAAGCTGCTGGAGTACTGGGCGGACCCGGGTCGGGACAATCCAATCCTGTTCTGTCAGCGGGAGGCTGCCGAGACCGCGATCTACATCGCCGAGGCGGCCGTCAAGGATGGCCAGACCTGGATTCGCAACTACCTTAATGACCAGAACCTTGAGCACAATGACGGGCTCCCCCGGGTCGCGCTGAAGATGGCGACCGGCTCGGGCAAGACTGTGGTGATGGCGATGCTGATCGCCTGGCAGACGCTGAACTACGCGGCCGGAGAAAAACGTGGACAGTATGCTCGCCGGTTCCTGGTGGTGACGCCGGGCATCACGATTAGAGATCGCCTGCGTGTGCTGCTCCCGGAGAGCGCCGAAAACTACTACAAGCAGCGTGACCTGGTTCCTGCCGGTCTGTGGAACGCACTACGGCAGGCGAGGATCGTCATCACCAATTTCCACGCTTTCCACCCACGCGAGACCAGGCAGGGACAAGGAGCGTCAAAGATCACCAAGGAAGTAGCGGCCGGCGGTGCCGGACGCCCCAGTCCCTTCCAGGAGAGCTGGAGCCAGGTGGTCAGCCGGGTCTGCCGAGAACTCGGCGGCACATCCGGCATCGTGGTACTGAACGATGAGGCTCACCATTGCTACCGAACTTAAATGCGTCTTGTCGGGTAGCTGACGAGGGCTGACCCGCCAGGTACGACCGGTGTGTGCGGTATGCGCAAGGCGGCGGCTTCACCCCCCAGGAGCAACAGCGTCGCGAAGCGGTACGGCTGCGAGCAGCCGAGATGTTCCAGCAGGGGGAAACCAACGCGGCAGTGGCCCGCACGCTGCGCGTCACCGAACGTTCGGTCGAGCGGTGGCGGCATGCCTGGCGAGAGGGCGGCGCCCCGGCGCTGGCCTCCAAGGGCCCGCCCTCGCTGCCCAGACTGAGCGCGGTGCAGTTCACCCGCCTGGAGGCCGAACTGGAACGCGGTCCTCTGGCACACGGGTTCGCCGACCAGCGGTGGACGCTGATGCGGATCAAGACGCTGATCGGCCGGATGTTCCACATCGGCTACACGGTGCCGGGCGTCTGGCTGCTGCTGCGCCGCAACGGCTGGTCGGTCCAGCGGCCGGCACGGCGGGCGATCGAACGCGACGAGGCCGCGATCGAGGTGTGGAAGCAGCAGGTGTGGCCGCGGGTGGAAGATCCGCGGCGGCCGACGGCGCCTGGATCTGCTTCGAGGACGAAGCCGGTCAAGGGCTGAGGCCGCCTCGCGCTCGTACCTGGGGCCGGCGCGGCCGGACCCCGGTGGTGCACGTCCGCGCCGGCGGGAGCGGACGGGTGAACATCGCCGCCCTGGCCTGCTACAAGAGCGGTGAGCGTTCACGGCTCATCTACCGCTTGCACGTCTACCGGGGCCGCAAGGGCGAGCCCAAGACCTTCGGCTGGATGGACTACCGGGACCTGATCCTCACCGCCCACCTCCAGCTGGGCGGCCCGATCGTGCTGGTCTGGGACAACCTCAACCGGCATCTGGTGCCCGGCATGAAGACGTTCGCCGCCGACCACGCCGATTGGCTCACCGTCATCCAGTTACCCGTCTACGCCCCCGATCTCAATCCTGTCGAGGGCATCTGGTCCCTGCTCAAACGCGGCGTCTTGGCCAACCTCGCCGCCGCCGATCTATCCCATCTCATCCGCGTCATCAAGCGTGGCCTGAAGAAGATCCAGTACCGACCACACCTCGTCGACGGGTGCCTCACCGAGACCGGCCTGACTCTCACGACAGGAGTCGACATCACGAATTAAAGATCAGTATCGAGGCAAGCAGTACGCCTCCGAACACGACGCAGGGAGCCTAAAAGGCGAAGCCAAGAAGGAAGCAGAAAACCGCAACCGGCAGGCGCGGATCTGGTTCCGGGGGTTGCGCGCCATACAAATCAAGCTCGGCGTCAAGACGGTGTATGACTTGTCTGCCACCCCATTCTTCCTCGCGGGTTCCGGCTATCGAGAGGGCACCCTATTCCCCTGGGTAGTCAGCGACTTCTCGCTCATCGACGCGATCGAAGCAGGCATCGTCAAGATTCCGCGGCTACCGGTGGACGACGACCGCCGTTCGCCCGATGTCACCTACCTCAACCTCTGGTCGGAGATCAAGGAGGGACTGAGCAAACGCGGACGCAAGGCACAGGGCGGAATGTCTCCAGACCACATGCCGATAGCCTTGGAAGGGGCACTGCATAGTCTGTACGACTCTTACAACAGAGCGTTTACCAAGTGGAGCAACTCTGAGGCAGCTACGCATGGAGAGCCCCCGCCGGTCTTCATCGTCGTATGCAACAACACGACCACTTCCAAGATGGTCTACGACTGGATCTCGGGCTGGGAGAAGCAGATCAATGACACGTCGGTCTTAGTGCCCGGCAAGCTGGAGCTCTTCTCCAATGTCGAGAACGGTAAGTGGCATGACCGACCGTACTCAATCCTGGTTGACTCGGAGGTACTGGAGTCCGGCGAGCCGCTACCCCCAGAGTTCAAGAAGGCCGCCCAGCACGAGATCGAGGACTTCAAGGCCGAATACCGTGCGCGCTATCCCGGCCGTGCCGTCGACGAGATCGATGATGCGACTGTTCTGCGTGAGGTCATGAACACCGTCGGTAAGAAGGGCAAGTTGGGGGAGCACATCCGGTGTGTGGTCAGTGTCTCCATGCTCAGCGAGGGTTGGGATGCCAACACCGTCACTCACATCCTGGGGGTGCGCGCCTTCGGCACGCAGCTGTTGTGTGAGCAGGTAGTCGGCCGCGGATTACGCCGCCGTTCGTACGCCACCGAGGAACGCGGCTACTTCACGCCCGAGTACGCCGACGTGTACGGGGTGCCGTTTCAGTTCATCCCCACGGTCGCTCCGACCAAGGACCTCACACGCAAACCGTCAACCCGTGTCCACGCCGACCGGGAGCGATCGAATGCCAAGATCACCTATCCGAGGCTGATCGGCTATCGCATGGAACTTCCCGACGCACCGCTGGGCTGGTCCTTTGGGCCGGAGACTCGTTACGTGGTGGACAAGAGACACGTGCCTACCCACACCGAGACAGCGGGTGTGGTAGGTGAGATCGACGAGCACACGCTGGAGAACTTGGAGCGTATGCGTCTCCAGCAGGTCGCCTTCCGACTGGCCAAGCGAGTGGTGGAGACCAAGCTCTCCGACACCGACAACCCCAAGCCTTGGTACTTTCCACAGGCACTGCGTTGCGCCAAGGAGTGGCTGAAGGAGTGCGTCACATATCGAGACGAGACGTTTCCGGGGCTGCTGACTCTGGCGCAGAACGCCGAGGATGCAGTCGAGCGCATCTGGAATGCAATCATGCGCCAGCAAGGGCTCTCCGGCCGACCGGAACCGTGGGTGGTGCCAATCTTCCGACCGTTCGACCCTGTGGGCTCGACTGTGGAAGTCGACTTCTTCACCACTAAGCACATCTGGGCTACCGCCGAGGACAAGTGCCATGTCAACTTCGTCGTTCTCGATGGCCCAGACGGAAACACCTGGGAGCAAACCGTCGCCGAGGCCCTCGAGCGGCTGCCCCAGGTCGCGGCCTATGTGAAGAACGATCACCTCGGCTTCTCGATCCCCTACTCCTTCCATGGAATGAACCGACAGTACCTACCCGATTTCCTGGTGCGCCTGACAGACCGTGACGACGGTGTACCACGAACCCTGATCGTCGAGATGTCAGGCGGACGCAAGAACGCAGGGGAAAGCCTTGCGAAAGCGTCGACCGCAGCCAACCTCTGGGTGCCTGCCATCAACAACCACGGCACACATGGCCTATGGGACTACTGCGAGCTCCGTGACCCGAACACGGTGGAGACCCGGCTCACCTCCGTACTCACGGCACTTCACGATCGCGAAACCGGACAACGCCTCCTCAGCCCGCCTGCACGCGTATCCCCTGAGGAACGCCAAGCACCCGGACCGGCCGCATGACCATTGATCGTTCCGACGGAGAGGAAGGACCTTAGGCGATGGCGCACAACAAGAGCACCGGGTCAAAGCCCGTCGAGGCGATCAAACACGACGACAAACGGCTCAACATCCCTCCAGCCGAGGCCGCCGAACTGGTTGACCAGGAAAAGGCGCGAACCACATCAATGTGCTGGCCTCGCGACCCATCCCTGGACCCGCAGCTCGTATGGCGGGGCAAGGACGAAACCGACGTGCAGGACCTGATCGTCGATGCGCCGCCCATCTACATCCAGGAGAAGATCGACCCGAGGGTTCTGGTTGACAACCTCCGTCGTGCCTCGGAACTAACAATCTTCAACACCGAAGAGTTTGACGGGCTCAGTGGCTGGGACTCAGTCGAGTACTACCTGCACGGCGCCAACTGGTCCAACCGCATGATCCTGGGAGACTCGCTCCAGGTTATGGGCTCACTAGCGGAGAAAGAGGATCTGCGCGGCAGGGTTCAGATGATCTACTTCGATCCGCCGTACGGGATCAAGTTCGGCTCCAACTGGCAGGTCTCCACACGCAGCAACAAGGTTTCCGATGGCAAACTTGAGGACACCACCCGCGAAGTCGAACAGATCAAAGCGTTCCGCGATACGTGGGAGCTGGGCATCCACTCATACCTTTCTTACTTGCGGGATCGTCTCACGGTCTCACGCGACCTACTGACGGAGTCGGGTTCGGTCTTTGTTCAGATTGGCGACGAGAACGTCCACCTCGTGCGCGGCCTGTTGGATGAGGTGTTCGGTTCGGAGAATTTCGTCTCCCTCATCACCTTCAAGACCACCTCCGGAGCCGGGAGCTTCGCGGGCGGAACCAACGTGCTGGCAGCGGTGAACAGTTACCTCGTGTGGTACGCGAAGGACCTGCCCAACATCAAGTACCGACAGATGTTCCGAACGAAAGAGGCAGGAGGACAGGGAGGGGGCCAGTACACGTGGGTGGAGCGTCCTGACGGTTCTCGCGCACGGCTATCAGGCGCGTCCCCGGAACCAGGAGACCGCCTCCTGCGCCCCGATCAGCTCACCTCACAGACGACCCGCGTCGGCCAGACCACCGTTTTCCCGGTAGAAGTAGGCGGACGAAAATACCTCCCCAACACCGGCGGATGGAAGACCAATCGCGCCGGAATGTTACGTTTGGCCAACGCTCGCCGCTTACTGCCCATCGGCAACACGCTAACTTACGTTCGCTATCTAGACGATTTTCCCGCCTTCCCCTACAACAACCTATGGGACGACACGGTAACGTCAGGTTTCGCCGACCCGAAAATCTATGTCGTCCAGACGAATACCAAGGTGGTCGAGCGATGCATGCTCATGACCAGCGACCCAGGTGATCTCGTTCTAGATCCAACCTGTGGCTCGGGAACGACTGCATGCGTAGCAGAACAGTGGGGACGTCGTTGGATCACGATCGACACTTCACGTGTTGCGCTCACTCTGGCACGCCAGCGAGTCATGAGCTCCCAATATCCGTCATACTTCCTGGCAGACTCTCCAGAGGGACGCAAAAAGGAGCAGGAGCTTACCGGCAAAGCAGAGCTAGGCGGCAATTCAACAAATCGAGATGTGCGCAAAGGTTTCGTCTATCGGCGAATTCCTCACATCACATTGAAGTCCATCGCAAATAATGTCGACCTAAGGGAAGGGATGTCTAGGGAAGAAATAGACGCAATCATAGGCCGAAACGCCGAGTTTGAACTTCTCTACGACAAGCCCTACGAGGACAAGAGTAAGGTCCGTGTCGCAGGCCGCTTCACAGTAGAAAGTCTGTCACCACATCGAAAGATCGCGACAGACACCCAGAGCTCCAGCGAGAAGGCGGGAGATGCGTCCATCGATAACCCTTCGTTCGAGCAAACGATCATCGACAACCTGCGATCCTCGGGCGTGCAGAACGGCCTCAAGAAGGAACGACTCCTGTTCGCTTCACTGGAATCGCATGCGGGTCGGTACATCCAGGCGTTTGGCGAGCCGAAGGAGAGTGAGAAGACCGGACCTGAGCGGATCGCGGTGAGCATCGGTCCACAATACGGAACCGTGGACGCGGAATGGGTGAAGGAGGCGGCCCGCGAGGCGTTGAGAGGCACCGGTGCACAGATCCTGCTTGTGTGTGCTTTCGCGTTCGATCCGCAGGCTGTTCCGGCAGCCAAGGAGTTCGCGCCAAGTGACCCAAATGACTTCGCATCTGTTGCTGCCGAGCGCAAGCTCGGCAAGCTGCCAATCCTGTTCGTACGGATGAACTCCGACTTGGTCATGGGTGATGTGCTGCTTAAGAAGACCAAGAACGCCAACCTCTTCATGGTCTTCGGCGAGCCGGACATCGAGGTCAACAAAATCGGAGGCGACGAACTCGTCGTTGAGATCCGCGGCATGGACATCTACAACCCATCGACAGGCGAGGTGAAGGCCAGCGGCACGGACGACATCGCGCTATGGATGATCGACACCGACTATACCGGCGAGGCGTTCTTCGTTCGGCATTGTTATTTCACCGGTGGCCAGGATCCGTACAGGAGGCTGAAGCATTCGCTCCGTGCCGAGATCGACGCCGGCACCTGGGCGTCACTGTACTCAACCCGTTCACGCCCATTCCCCACACCGGAGTCGGGCAGGATCGCAGTGAAAGTCATCAACCACTATGGAGACGAGGTCATCCAGGTCTACGAGGTTTGATCAACGGAATTACTGTCGAGTAGCTTGTTGATCTCATCCGGCACCTCGCATCCTGCCTAGCCTGGATCCACACGCGCTAATGCGCACTTGCCTGAGTCGACGGTGTGCGAGGTGATCAGGTTTCACCCCCAGCCATCCCACAAGCCCAGCCCCAGCGAGATGAGCACCTCGGCCGGAGATCCCCTCTGGAGGCACGATTCAACGATCTCGGCTCAGCCCGTGCGCCAGTCCTGGCCGCCCTGCCCGCAGCCGACGACGGGGTCGTCGTCGTGTGCGGTTCGCACGTGCCCACGACCACCCGTCAACTGACCGAGCTGGAACGCCGCCACCCGGGCCGCTGATCACGGCCGATCTCGACGCGCTCGACTCCGCCGCCCCCGACGAGGAGATCCGCTCCCTCGCCCGCGCGGCCGACCGCTCCATAGCAGCCCACGGCCTCGCCGTCGTGGCCACCCCACGAACGCTCTCGGCCAGACACAGCGGCCTCGCGTCGAACCGACGCATCGCCGACCGCCTGGCACGCGTGCTGCATGAGATGACCCGGCTCCCACGCACCGTCGTCGCCAAGGGCGGCATCACCTCCGCCGTCGTCGCCCGTGTCGGGCTCGGAGCCGCGACCGCCTAGGCGGCCGACCCCGTCATGACGGGCCTCGCGCAGTGGACCATCGACGGAGCGCACGGACGCCGCACACTCATCGTCTTCGCCGGCAACATCGGCAGCGAAGAGACGCTGGCCGAACTCGTCGACCGCCTGCGGGGTGCCCATGTCTGATTCCCCGGCCCGCCCGAACGTGCCGGCGGCCCAGGGCGGTGGCCGGTACGTGTCGGACGCGATCACCCACCGGCGCGGCGCCGCCTGGCCCGCACCGTCCCCGGACACGATGAAACTGCTGCTGTCCCGTGGCGTACGGTGCGTCGGCACTGACGGCGCGAGCATGGGCCCGGCCGAAGACGGCGCGGCGACCCACGTCGTCGGACTGTCCGGCGGCATGGTCTTCATCGAGTGCCTGGCCAACCTGCGCGAACTGCCCCCACAGGGCGCCTTGTTCGTCTTCCTTCCGGTGAAGGTCGCCCGCTCGTCGGGAGGCCCCGGCCGGGCGATCGCACTCGTGCCGCGCTGACCGGCGGGCTGGTGCCTGATCAGAGGGCGAGCGGGGCTCGGTGGAGGACGACCTTGGTGGTGCGCTCCAGGTAGGCATGCGGGGCGTCGTCCCAGTCGGCGAGCACGCTGGTGACCCGTTCGGCCTCGAAACCGGTGGTGGCGACGAAGTCGAGGAGTTCGGGCAGCACCGGCCGCACGTGTGAGACCCCGATGCTGAGCGTGGCGCTGGTGGCGTACATGTCCATCGCCGGGAGCCTTGTGCCCGTGCCCAGGTAGTAGCCGGTGCCGGTGCAGATCCCGCCGGGTCGCAGCGCGCGCAACGCGTCGCGCAGACCCTGTGGGTGCGACGACGCCTCGACGGCGACGTCGTAGCTGGTCGGGAAGCTGGACAGCCGGGACTTGCGGCGCGACTTCCCGACCTTGTGCACCCTCGCGCCGAACCCGGCGGCGACCTCGAGACGGGCGTCGCGGTCGTCGATGTAGTCCACGACCGCGGCACCGTGGGCGACGGCGAGGCCGGCGGCGTACAGACCGATGCTCTGTGCACCGCCACCCGTCACCAGCACTCGTCCCCCGGGCCGCAGACGCAGAGGCGGTACGACGGCGCGCCAGGCGTCGGCGAGGTTGTCGCTGCCCGAGGCCACCCGCAGCGGATCGAGACCGGCAGGGACCTTGGCGAGCATGTGATCGGCGAACGGAATGCGCAGCGAGTCGGCGATCATGCCGCCCCACGGACCGGAAGAGGGGCCGAACCCGAACGCCGCCAGAGTCCTGCCTGGGCTCCGCGCGGTCATCGTTGAGCATTTCGCGGTCAGCCCGAGCGCACACTCCCGGCAACTGCCGCACGAGATCGCCCACGGCACCACCACGATGTCACCGACGGTGAACGAGGTGACGTCGCCGCCGAGGGCGGTAACCTGCGCGACGCACTCGTGCCCGATCCCGAACGGACCCTGAAACGGCACGGAGCCGACGATCGAGGCCACGACCGGGTCGATCGCGCCCACCTTCAGCCCCAGCCACATCGGGCGGGAGACCGGACGGTGCAGCGGCAGCGTGTCGCCATCGCAGCGGGCCGCCACGAACGGCCGCACGAGCACGTCGGTCGGATCGACCAGCACCGGGTCAGGCCGGTCCCGCCACTCCAGCCGGCCGGTCCGAACGAAGGTCAGCTCACGCATCGAGCCCCCCTCGGATACTCGAAGGAGCGATCACCCTGTCGCGCCTCAACCGCTCCACCAAACCCATCGACATCGTCATCACCCGCATACGCCCACTGCTGGGGTAAACAACGACCCGGGAGCTGACACCTGATGGGCCGCCCAGGTCTCCACGTCGTATCGGCGGTGCCCGACGTCGGCGACCCACGCCAGTTGCGTCGGCTCTTCTCCGCTCCTCGGCCCTGGGCCGATCATCGACGACCTTCCAGTCGTATCGTATAAGTCGCCCGAGCGAATCCGGAGAAAGGAGCAGGATGCCGGAAATCCGCCCGCTCCGGGTGGGTGATCCAGAGCGGATCGGCGTCTACCGGCTGGTCGGCGTCCTCGGTTCCGGTGGTCAAGGAGTGGTGTACCAGGGGGTCGACGAGGCCGGGCGCGAGGTCGCCGTCAAGTTGCTGCACAGTCATCTGAGCCGCGACAACGACGCCACCCGAGGTTTTCTGCGCGAGGTGAAGGCGGCGCGGCGGGTGGCCGCGTTCTGCACGGCGGCTGTGTTGGACGTCGGACTGCTGGGCGAACAGCCGTACATCGTGAGCGAGTACGTGGCCGGGGACACCCTTCAGGCACTCGTACGCTCCACCGGCCCGCGGACGGGAGGCGCGCTGGACCGGCTCGCGATCTCCACCCTGACGGCGCTCGCCGCCATCCACGAAGCCGGGATCGTGCATCGCGATTTCAAACCGGGCAACGTGCTGGTCGGGCCGGAGGGCCCGATCGTGATCGACTTCGGCATCGCGAAGGCGTTGGATTCGACCACGATGGCGTCGGGGCCGATCGGCACGCCCACCTACATGTCGCCCGAGCAGTTCAAGGGCGAGCGCGTCGGACCCGCGTCCGACGTCTTCAGCTGGGCGGGCACGATGGTGTTCGCCGCGACCGGCCGCCAGCCGTTTCCGGGGCAGACCGTCCCCGCGATCGTGAACGCCGTACTCAACGAGGCTTCCGATCTCTCCGGAGTGCCCGCTCACCTGGTGGATTCCATCCGGGCGTGCTTCGCCAAGGATCCCGCGGCCCGGCCATCCGCAGCCGACCTGCTGCGGCAGTTGATCAGGCAGGCGGGGCCGATCCCGTCTTCGGCGAGGTCCGAATCTTCGCCCGTACCGGTGAGGGACGCGGAGACCCTGCCGCATCAGACCAGGAAGATCAGTCGCCGGGTTCTGATAGGCGGTGCAGTCGGCGCGGGCGCAGTGGCAATCTCTGCTTTCGCCATCTTCCGGGAGGAAGGTGGAATCTTCGCACCGAGCGTCGGCAAGCAGGACCAAGGCTCCTCCCTGACCACATCCTCATCCGCCAGCCCTGAGATTTCCCCACCCCCGACCCCGATCGCGGCCGAGCCCTTTGGTTCGGAGGTCAAGGGGCCGGTCCCCCTGGCCGAGGGAGATGGCGATCCGACGGTCATCACCGCCGCCGGGGCCACCGTCGTCTGCGGCACGTCCAAGGGGATCGCGTTCGTCTGGGACGCGAACACGGACACGCTCACCCGGCTCGGCGGCGGAGGCCGCGCGGTGACCTCGGTGGCGGCCGGCACCAGCGGCGGCACTCCCGTCGTGGCCGCCGGACACAGCGACGGCAGGATGCGGCTGTGGAGCCTGACGGGCGCGGAACTCGCCTCGCACCGGGCCGGTGACCCCATAATCGCGGTCTGGGCCGGTGACCGGGCACTGGCCGTCTCCCAGAAGTACGACAGCCTGCGTGACCTCCGCAGTGTCGTACGCCTTTGGGACATCGCCACCGGCAAGCAGATCGGCGCCACGATCACCGACCACTTCCAGGGCATCAGTGGCCTGGCGTTCGGCAGGCTCGGCCAGGAGGACGTACTCGTCACAGGTGACGGCGCGGAACGGATCCGTGTCTGGAGCCTTTCGACGGGAAGGCTGAAGCATTCCTTCCGCACCGGCGACATCGGCGGCATCGAACTACTCGCCTGCGGCAAGTTGGACGGCAGGCCCGTCCTGGTCTCCACCCACCTGGACGCCACCCTCCGCGTCTACGACCTGGCCACCGGCAAACGCCGGAAGAAGTGGTCATTCAGCGACCAGAGCCCCGACGACCGCGGCACCGCCGCCCTCACCACCGGGCAACGCGGCGACGTGCCCGTCGCGGTGGTCGCCCACAACCCGGCCGGTGGCGACATCACCGTACGAATCTGGAATCTCGAAAACGGCGAAATCATTGGCGAACTAGGCTCCCGTCCCAGCGGCGCGACCGCCACCGTGGCCCTGACCGAACTCACCGGCCGCTCCGTCGTGGTGGGCGCGACCCAGGACCGCACGCTTCGGGCCTGGAGCCTCGGCCAGTAGACCTTGTATCCGGCCGCAGGCGGCAACCGGCCCTGGGCTGGGCTGGATTTCACCGGGCCTCGGGCCTCGGGCCATCGTCTTCAACCCGTACCAACAGGCGACAGCCAAATCCGGCCGAAGGCCATAATGGGTGGGCGGGTGG
>NZ_JAHCST010000067.1 GCF_018476525.1 Acrocarpospora catenulata | reverse complement strand
ACCGTTCAGGGGCACGCCCCTTCCCACGACACACCGGCAAGCGCACGAGACGTGGGGACTTAAAACTGGCCATCAGTGGTGACCTCGATCTGGCCACCTGCGGCTACTTTTGCACGGCCACGGACACAAGCGATCCTGTGCCTGTTGTGCGGGTTCCTGATCGCCAGCACCGACGCCGGACCGCACATCAGCCAGGCTCTGGCCTCGCTGCTGAACTGGCTTGCCGGGTCCCCCTGACCATGCACCGACACGGCCCCACAGTCGCATCAGCGCACCTCAACAACCACAGCTGGCATTCCACGCACACCCAAGGAGACCGCCACGAGCCCACATCGACGCAAGGAGGAGATGCCCTATGCCAAACGCGATGCCCAACCCCTCCCACCAGCCCGTTTCCCCCATCGATCTCTATGAGGTCCACCGTCGCATGATCCAGGCCGAAGGTGCCGTAGCGGGATACCGCTCGGTGACCCCTGGCCCCGAGACCGTGTGGGCGATCATCACCGCTAGCCTGGCCGATGTCGGCCCGTTGACGGCCGAGGTCACCGCCCTGCGCACCGAGATCGGCCAGACCCGTTTGACGCTGGCCAACCTGCGCGCCGCAGCACACGCCACCCTCGCCGGTGCCGACGACGGCGAGAGCGACCCCCTGTGGTACCTGCGCGACGAACTGACCGCTCAGGCCGCCACCGCCACTGTCCCCGACATCACCGAGGGCCGATGACAGGCCGTCGCCTGTCCCGGCGTCAGATACGCCGAGCGCGCCGACGCTACGGGGTCGAGCCGATGATCCTGCTCGATGACCTGGACCGCGACCTTGTGTCCCTGGTCGTGGAGTTCCTTGCCCGTGCGGGGTGGCGCTACCGCAGCGAGCTTGCCCCGATCACCACGACCGCCCTGGTGGTCGTCGCCGACTGGGTCCTGCACCGCCATGACCCGCGCTGGTGGCCGCACGTGCTCGTCGTCACGACCGCTGCCACGGTGGCGGTCCTCCTGTTGGGGAGCCGAGCCGGACTCGCCAGCATGCCCGAACGCGTCTACGCGGCCGTCATGCTGCTGCTCACGGGGCTGTGGCTGGCGGTGGCGACCGTACGCGGCCCGCTGGCCGAGCCGCTGCCCGTGCTGCTGGCGGTGTGCGGCCTGCTGGGAGCCGTGCCGTGGTGGGCGCACCGCCGACGACGCGCCCGCGTCCGGGTGGAACGCACCCTCGCCGCGTGGCCGGAGATCTCCCGCGCGGTCGGCCTGACCGGATCACGGGTGCAATCGGCTGTCGTGGACGCCTGGGGGTGGCGCGCCCGCCTGGCGCTGGCACGCGGGCAGACCCCAGAGGATGTCATCGCCAAGCTCCCCGCCCTGGAATCGGCGCTGGGGACGCGACGCGGTGCGGTCCGCATCCTGCCCATCGCGGCAAAGGCCAACCGCGCTGAGCTGAGAGTGATCGCCACCGACCCGCACGCCGACGCTATTCCATGGCGGGGACCGTCCATCGCCAGCATGACGGAACCGCTTGAGCTGGGGGTGTTCGAGGACGGCACCCCGGTACGGGTGTCCTTCCTGCGCCGTCACGCGCTGCTGGCCGGAATCGCCGGATCCGGCAAGAGCGGTGGGGTCAACGTCATCATGGGCAACCTCGCGGCCTGCCCCGACACCGTCGTCTGGGGCGTGGACCTCAAACGCGGGATGGAGCTGGGGCCATGGGCGTCCTGCCTGGATCGGCTGGCCACCACCCCGGGCGAGGCTGACGCGCTGCTGGCCGATGCGGCGGCGATCCTGGAAGCCCGTGCCGACTGGCTGGCCTCACGCGGCAAGCGGGTCTGGGAACCCTCACCGGAGTTCCCCGCCCTGGTGATCGTCATCGACGAGTACGCCGAACTGGCAGAAGAGTCCCCCGAAGCGCTCGGACAAGCCGATTCCCTCGCACGGCGCGGCCGTGCCGTCGCCGTGACCCTGATCGCAGCGACCCAACGGCCGAGCCAGCGCGCGATGGGACACGGGGCGGTCCGCTCGCAGATGGACATCCGGGTGTCCTTCCGCGTGCGGGAACGCCGTGATGTGGACCTGATCTTGGGTCAAGGCATGCTGGCCGCAGGCTGGCACGCGCACACCCTTGACCAGCCGGGAAAGTTCCTGGTCAGCGCTCCCGGGCATGACATCCCCCGGCGCGCCCGGGGCGCGCTGCTCACCGACGCCACGGTGCAGCGCACCGCCACCCACTACGGCCCCTATCGCCCCCGCCTGGATGAGATCTCGCGGACCGCGCTCGGCACGGCCCGCACGCCCGACCCACACCCCGAGGACGAGCCGGACGGCCCAGACGACTCAGACGGCCCGGACGCGAGCGGAGACAAGACCGGGGATGCCGACACGGCGCTGTGGGATGCCCTGTGTCAGGCACCCCCGGACGGGGCGAGCGTCGCCGAGTTGATCACTGTGACCGGAATGGGACGACGGTGGATCTACTACCGGCTCGGAGAGCTCACGCGAGACGGCCGCGCCGTTCAGATGTCCCGTGGACGCTGGCGCGCCCACCACATTACGTAACCAAAACCCACGTTGTGCACGTGCACGTTCCGCGCGCGTCTGCACACATAGGCGGCGCGCTCGTCCGTGCACGTGCACGATGCACGATCACGCAACGTAGCGAGAGGAGGTGATGCCTGCTTGCCAGCGCGTGTAGTGATCCACGCCAAATCCCGCCAGCATGTCAGTTCGGCGCGGTTGATCGACGCCCTAGTGATGATCGCTCGGGAACATCTGGAACGTCCGAGGACATCGACCAGTACCGGCCGGAGTGTTCCCGAATCGGAACAGACGGCGTAGCGTGGAAGACCCGCACGAAGGCAGCCAAGATGGACCAGCAACCGCCGTCACCGCCCACGCTCGGTGAATACCTCGACGCTGCGCGCATGAGCCAGAACTACAGTCTCCGTCAGCTCGCACGGGCAACCGGAATACCCATGTCGGTGGTGAACCGTATTCTCAAAGACGCAGTAATCGGCCCGTCCGCCGAGAATCTATTCCGGATTGCCCGCGCGCTGAACCTCCCCCCTATTGATGTGTTCCGCCTCGCGGGGGCGGATGCCCTGGAGACCAGGGCAGACCTGGAAACCTTTCTCCGCTCCGAATACGGACTACCCGACAACGCCATCAACCAGATAAACGCCATCATCAGCAGGCACGCACGGAAGGGGGACGCATCATGACGATTCCATCAGGGTCTTCCACAGGGACCAAACGGGCTGTCACCTACCTGCGCGTGTCTACTCGCGCTCAGGTCAACACCGACTACGACCCCGAAGGCATATCACTGCCAGCGCAACGGGCCGCATGTCAGCTACGCGTCGCCGAACTCGGGGCCGAAATCGTCGCCGAGTACGTCGAACCCGGACGCTCGGCTACCACGATCGAAGGCCGTCGCGAATTCCAGAAGATGATGGCCAGGATCAAGGCGGAAAAAGACGTTGACTACATCATCGTCTACAACCGGGCGCGTATGTTCCGCAACTCAACGGATGCCGCACTCATCAAGCACGACCTTCGCACGTTAGGTGTCCAGCTGATTTCGATCATGGACTACACCGAAGACACCCCAGTCGGTGATCTCGTCAGCCACATCATCGACGGCATCAACGAATACCAGTCGCGGGCGTCCGGAGCCGACATCGCTTACAAGATGGAACAGAAGGTCATCCGTGGGGGAAGCATCGGGCGCGCCCCCATCGGCTATCTCAACGTCCGTGACCGTTACGAGGGAAGAGAAGTCCGTACCGTCGCCATCGACCCGGTACGCGCACCCTTCGTCCAAATGGCATTCGAGTTGTACGCCACCGGCGACTATGGATACGAGGATCTCGCCGACGCGCTATTCGACGCGGGACTACGCGCCAGACCGGACAAGAACCACCCGGCAGGCGCACGAGTGTCCATCAACAAAATCGGCAAGATGCTACGCGACCGCTATTACCTCGGATACGTGACTCACAAAGGGGTCGAATACAAGGGGCGACACAAGCCCATCATCAGCCCCGACCTCTTCGACCGTGTACAGGATGTTCTGTTCGAGCTACGCGGCGCGGGAACCCGAGCGAGGGTCCACCATCACTATCTCAAAGGCAGCATGCGATGCCATAGGTCCAAGCACCGCATCATCCTCATGCCCGGAAAGAGTAAAACCGGACAACAGTACTTCTATTTTATTTGCCGTGGCCGCCAAACACACGAATGCGACCTACCGTACATCCCTGTCGCAGACGTGGAAAAAGCCATCGAAGCGCATTACGCCACCATCTCGATACCGCAGGATCTTCGCGACCGAGTCACGGCGGGAATGGACACCGCCCTCCAGACCGACAACGCGACCGCTCAAGCGCTACGCGAACGGGTCTCCCAACAACTGACCGAACTCGACAAGCACGAAGACCGGTTCCTCGACCTGGTGGGAGACCCCGACTGGCCACGGGAGAAGATAGCCAAAAGAATGCGCGACATCCGCGACAAGCGCACACGCCTGCAAGCACAACTTGAGAAGGCCGACCGCCCTGATCTCGACACGGGCCGCGCCGCGATCACGACCGTCCTGGATCTGCTCAGCCAACCGGGCAAGCTCTACCAAGCGGCCGGCGAGCACAGCCGACGCGCACTCAATCAGGCGTTCTTCCACGTCCTGTACATCGACGTCGCAGACGACGTGCCCGGTGTCCTATCCGATGCGCCTACCGCCCCCATCGCGCCCTTCCTGCACGTCTCCAGGGGCGTACAACACGAAAGCGGCGCTGTCACCGACAGCGCCGCTCATGGTGCAACGATGCTCCTCGCCACCGCCCTGGATGGGCGGTGTTCGAGTAACAACCCTTGGGTGGAGCTATGGGGACTCGAACCCCAGACCCCCTCCATGCCATGGAGGTGCGCTACCAGCTGCGCTATAGCCCCTTGCGACGTGTGTGAGTGTATCGGAAGTGGGGCGTGGAGGGGTAACCGAGCGCGTGTCACGTCGGGCGGGGG
The DNA here is from genome assembly GCF_018476525.1 of Acrocarpospora catenulata. Classification (GTDB taxonomy): domain Bacteria; phylum Actinomycetota; class Actinomycetes; order Streptosporangiales; family Streptosporangiaceae; genus Acrocarpospora; species Acrocarpospora catenulata. The sequence goes on along the minus strand of NZ_JAHCST010000067.1, from coordinate 44,963 downwards.
GTGGTACGTCTGGAGGTCTATGGGTGAGGAGACGTTCGCGGAGCATCGGGAGATTCTGGTGGGGGTGGCCTACCGGATTCTGGGGAGTGTCGTCGAGGCCGAGGATGTGGTGCAGGAGGCCTGGTTGCGGTGGGCCGAGGTGGATGCGGGGGTGGTGGAGAACGTCCGGGCGTTTCTGGTTCGGGTGACCACGAATCTGGCGATTGATCGGTTGCGGCGGTTGAAGGCGCGGCGGGAGACGTACGTGGGGCCGTGGTTGCCGGAGCCGGTCAGTACCGAGGGGGGTGGGGTGGAGCGGGCCGAGTTGGCGGACAGTGTCGAGTTGGCCATGTTGGTGGTGTTGGAGACGTTGTCGCCGTTGGAGCGGGCGGTGTTCGTGCTGCGGGAGGTGTTCGGGTTCTCGCACGCGGAGATCGGGGAGGCGATCGGGCGGGCGGAGCCTGCGGTGCGGCAGTTGGCGCGGCGGGCCCGGGGTCATGTGCAGGAACGGCGGCCGAGGTTCGATGTGGATCCGGTGGAGCGGCGGGCCGTGACGGAGCGGTTCATCGGAGCCTGTGCTGGCGGGGATCTGAAGGGGCTGATGGAGCTGCTGGCAAAGGATGTCACGCTGGTGACCGACAGCGGCGGGCGGATCAGGGCGCCTCGGCGGGTCATCGCGGGGCCGGAGAAGGTGGCGCGGTTCCTGCTGGCGGTCTCGTCCGATGAGGGGATCGATCATTTCCTGCGCAGCGCCGGGCTGGCGAGGGGAACCTCGTTCGAGCTGGCGGTCCGGGAGATGAACGGAGCACCCGCGTTGGTGGTCAGCGCCGACGGGAACGCGGTCTCCGTACTGTCGCTGGTGGTGGCCGATGGCAGGGTGGAGACCATCTATCTCATGGCAAATCCGGAAAAGATTGCACACCTTTAGTGATCACGTGTGGAGTGGATCTGGCGGCGGAGGCCGTACGGACGGCGGTGGCGTGGATTTCCTGGTCGCCGGAGGGCGCCCGGGTGACCCGGATCGAGACGCAGGCGGACGATCAGCTGATCGTCGAAGCCATCACGGATGCTGATAAATCCGGAATTGATTGTCCGCTGGGGTGGCCGGAGACGTTCCTGGAGTTCGTAGCAAAGCACCGGGAGAACCGGCTGGATGTGCCGCTGAGCACCATGGGACGGGTCTGGCGGAGGGACCTCGCCTACCGCCGCACCGACCTGATCGTCCACGAGCTGACCGGCCGCCAGCCGCTGAGCGTCGCGGCGGACCGGATCGCCCACGTCGCCATGCGCTGCGCGGGCCTCATGGCGGAACTCGCCCGCCGGGGCCAGAACGTCGACAGAACCGGCCAAGGAGCCATCGTCGAGGTCTATCCCGCAGCCTCCCTCAAACAGTGGGGACTCTCCTGGAAGAGCTACAAACGCAGCGCGAACCTCCCCAACCTCACCCTCCTCGTCGACGCCCTGCAAACGGCGGCCCCCTGGCTGGACCTCGGCCCGTACGAAGATCTCTGCCGCAGGTCGGACGACGCCACCGATGCCGTGGTCGCCGCCCTGACCGCCAGGGCGGCCGCCCTTCACCTGGTCACCGTCCCCACCCCGGACCAGGCCGTCCTCGCCCGGGCCGAGGGATGGATCGCCGTCCCGACCACGTCGATCGGCAAGCTCCACGCCTGATGTCACGTTCGCGCGGGCGGCTGCGTCCTGGGGTGCATGGATGGAATCACGGTGATCGGTGGCGGGCTCGCCGGACTCACGGCGGCCATCGCCTGTGCTGAAGGTGGTGCGCGGGTCACGCTCTTCGAAGCGCACCGCACGCTGGGCGGACGGGCACGTTCGTCCGAACAGCCCTATGTCGCCAATGACGGCACACGCGTCTTCTACTCGGACGGGGAACCGTTCCGGTGGCTTGCCCGGCGCGGGCTGGTGCAGCCGTATCGGAAGTTGGGCCTGAAGGAAGGCCGCAAGGCGCGGGTGCGGTACGGAGGGACGCTGAAGGCGGCCATTCCCCGCCCACTGATCAAGGCGATCGCGAACCGGAGGCTGGTCGCGCCCGTCGACGAGGACTTCGCGTCGTGGGCGACCCGCCGGCTCGGCGCCGATGCGGCCCACGTGGTCGGCAAGGTGCTGGGAGTCGTCACCTACGACCACGATCCCGGACGCCTCTCCGCCGCCTTCGTCTGGGAACGCTTCCGCCGGGTGACCAAGCCGCGGTTCCCCGCGCCGCGCTACATCGTCGGCGGCTGGTCCAAGGTCGTCGAACGTCTCGCGACACACGCCCGCGACCTGGGCATACACATAGAAGCCGGCACACGGGTCACCGACCTGCCCACCGGCCCGACCATCGTCGCGACCTCACTGGACGCGGCTCGCCAGCTCCTCGCCGACGACTCGCTGCGCTGGGAGAGCGGACGCGCCGTCCTCCTCGACCTGGCCGTACGGCAGGCCCCCGGCGACCTCTTCGTCATCTCCGACCTGGACGAGGGCGGCTTCCTCGAACGCTACTCCTCCCCCGACCCCACCCTCGCCCCACCGGGCGAAAGCCTCATCCAACTCCAGATGCCCGTACGCCCCGGGGAGTCCAAAGCCGACACCCTCACCCGGCTGGAGCTCCTGGCCGACCTCGGCCTCCCGGGCTGGCGGGACCGGCTCACCTGGCGGCGGGACGCCACCGCGACCGGCAGAACCGGCGCCCTGGACCGGCCGGGGCAGACCTGGCGCGACCGCCCGGCGATCGTCCGGGGCGACGGCCTCTGGCTGGCCGGCGACCAGGTGGCCGCGCCCGGTCTGCTCAGCGAGGTCTCCATGAACAGCGCCCTGGTGGCCGCCCGGCACGCCCTGACCGCCCTCCCCACCCTCCGCGTCCGGTAGTCGGCGAAAGTCGCGGATCTGTTGTGGCGCGCGTGCCCGGCCGGATACGCTCCGATCTTTTACCTTCCTGTGGTGGGGGTCCTTCACCGGTTTGGGACAGGATGGCCTATTCTTGATCTGTGGTCGCCCGAGGCGAGGTCAGGTCGCCTCGGGCGGCCACCTGTGTTTCGTCCTCCAGGAAACGGTCGGCGCCCGCGTACCGCCCGGTGACCACCTGGGCGCCGAGCACCAGGAAGAGCAGCGCGAAGGGCAGCGCCCAGCCACCGCTCACCTGGTAGAGCACCCCCACCACCAGCGGACCCACCCCCGCGAAGAGATATCCGGCGCTCTGCGCGAACGCCGACAGCGCGGCGGTGGCCTCAGCGGTCCGGGTACGCAGGGCCAGCATGGACAGGGCCATCGGGAAGCTGCCCATGCCCAGGGACACCACGGTCGCCCAGAGCCAGAGCGCCTGCCCGGTGAGCAGGCCGGCGAAGCCCACGACGTACACCAGGGCGAATCCGACCACCAGGCCGCGCTGGTCGCGCATGCGGGCGGCCAGCGCGGGCACCACCAGCGAGGTCGGGATGCCGAGGCCGGTGAAGATCCCGAGCACCAGACCCGCCTGGTCGGCGGTGTAGCCGCCATCCCGCAGCAGCTGCGGCAACCAGCCGAACATCACGTACGCGATGAGGCTCTGCGTGCCGAAATATCCGGCCATCGCCCAGGCCAACCGGCTCCGCACCAGCTCCCCCGGCCTGGTGTACGCGGCCGCGTTACGCCGCTCCGGCTCATCGCGCGGGAGCGCGAGCCACGGAATGGCGGCGACGGCGGCCAGCGCGGCCCACACCCCGAGGGCCACGTGCCAGTTGCCGTCCGCGGCACGCATCAGCGGGACCGTGCCGGCGGCGGCGAGCATGGTGCCGACGGCCAGGGCCGTCGCGTAGAGCGTCATCATCGCGCCGGAACGGGCCGGAAAGTGGCGCTTGATCAGGGTCGGGATGAGCACGTTGCCGATCGCGCCACCGGCCAGCGCGACCACGCTGGCCAGCAGGAACACCGTGGCGGAGCCGACCATGGCGCGGATCAGCAGACCGGCGCCCAGCAGGACCAGGGCGGTGATCAGCAGGCGATGCTCGCCGATGCGGCGGGACAGCGCGGGCGTGACCGCGCCGAACGCGGCGAAGCAGAGCACCGGGAGGGTGGTCAGTACGCCGGTGGCGATGCCGGACATGCCCAGGCCGGCGCTGATCTGGTCGAGTACGGTGCCGACGCTGGTGACGGCGGTGCGGAGGTTGAGCGCGGCCAGGACCACGCCGAGCACGATCAGCCAGGCCAGCGATCCGGAACTCCGCTCCCGGCGTTGGCGGGTGTTCCGGTGCACGAGTACGGCGGCCATACCTGGCTCAAACCTCCACTTATCGAATCATAGGATGAATCTATGATGTTACATGAACCTCACTAACGGGGCCCAACAGGAAGGGACCCTGGGATAATCCCGGGTCCCTCGATCTGGTGAACGGTGGCGGCCTACGCCCGGCGCCCCCGCGAAAGCCAGATGAAACCAATGATCGGCAGCAGCAAGGGGATGAAGAGGTATCCGCTCCCGAACCCCGACCAGACGGTGGCCTTCGGGAACGCCGCCTGGTCCACCAGGCTCAGTGTGCCGACGATCAGCACCCCGGCCAGCTCGATGCCGCAGGCCACCAGCGCGAGTTTCCGGTATCCCCGGCCCAGCGCGACCGTCAGCAGGATGTAGACCGCCGCCGCGACCGCCGACAGCAGGTACGCCACCGGCGCCTCCTCGAACCGCGTCGCCAGTTGCACGCCGGCGCGCGAGGTGGCCGCGATCGCGAACACCGCGTAGACCGCGACCAGCACCCGCCCGGGGCCCGCCTTCACCCCTGCGGCGACCGGCACGGCGTCGTCCTGCCCGCTCATCCCGTGCCGTTCCAGATCTGCAGCAGCCGGCCGGTCATGACCGCCACGGTGAAGGCGCCGACCGCGATGACGCCCGGTCCCCATCGGGTCCGCTCCGCCCGGCCCCACCACAACGCGGCCAGCGGAATCACCAGCGTGCCGACCAGGTAGCCGATGAAGGTGGCCCGCTCGCCGACCTTGCCGAGCTGGCCGAACGCCAGCACGGCCTGCACGATCAGCGCGACCTCCAGCACCACCAGACCGGCCAGCAGCCCCACGCCCATCGGCCGATCACGAACCGCGGAGATCACGCAGAACAGCGCGAGCAACAGCCCGCCCCCGATGATCCACCCTGCGAATCCCCCGGTCACCCCAACCTCCACGACATGGCGAGTAGGCTACCGCCCACCTCGCTCGCCCCCGATCCCGGTACGAAACCGGAGCCGACGGGCTAGGCCAAACCGTGCTGGGTGGCCAGGACGGCCAGGCGGATCCGGTTGGTGCAGCCGGTCTTGGTCATGACGCTGGCGACGTGGGTCTTGACGGTGGTCACGCCGACGCTCAGGCGGGTGGCGATCTCGGGGTTGGACAGCCCTTCACCCACCAGGGCCAGCACCTCGCGTTCTCGACGGGTCAATGGAAGGGACGCGGGGGTGGCCGTGGCGTGGGTCGTCACGGCCTGGTCGACCAGTCGGGAAAGCGCGCCGGAGCTGAACGTGCGGTCTCCCTCGGCGGCCCGGCGTACGGCGGCGACCAGGTCGGCGGGCGGGGTGTCCTTGACCAGGAAGCCACAGGCCCCCGCGGCCAGCGCCGGGTAGAGGTGATCGTCGTCGTCGAAGGTGGTGAGCGCCAGCACCCGGACCGCGGCGTGGGAGGCGACGATCCTCCGGGTCGCGGCCACACCGTCCAGGCCGGGCATGCGCAGATCCATGAGCACGACATCGGGAACCGTGTCCTCGACCAGACGGACGGCCTCTGACCCGGTGGCCGCCTCGCCCACGACCTCGATGTCCGGCGCCGAATCGAACAACATCCGCAGCCCCATCCGCACCAGCTGCTGGTCATCCACCAGAAGAACCCTGATCACGCCGTCCCCCATCCGACTCTGGCCTCCTCGCGGCCAGGCGGCAGAACCGCGCTCAGCCGCCAGCCTCTCCCGACCGGCCCGGCGGACAACGCCCCGCCGAGCAGTTCGACCCGCTCCCGCATCCCCACCAGCCCATGCCCGCCGGCCAGACTCACTCCGGCCGCCGGGCTGGAAGCACCCGCCGCGACGGAGGACGCCAGTGCCACGGACGTACTTCGCCTGCCGGTATCAGTCCCGGAGAGAGTGGTGGCCGTCGTGGGTGCGCCGTCATCCTCGACCTCGACAAAGACGGATTTGTCGTCACGGAGGGTGACACCGAGCTTGACGTGGGCGGACGGCCCCGCGTGCTGGGCGGTGTTGGCCAGGGCCTCCTGAGTGAGGCGGAGGACCGTGATGCCCCGCACCGCGTCCACCTGGGCCGCGCCGGAATCGATGGTGGCCTCGATCCGGAGGCCGGTCGCGCGGGCCCGGTCGATCACCACGCTCAGGGCGTCGGGCAGCCCGCCGGTCTCGACGAAGGACGCCCCGGGAACGGCCGCCGGATCCCGCAGGATGCCGACGAGTTTCCGCAGGTCGGCCAGGGCTGCGGTGCCCGAGGAGTGCAGGTCGTCGAGGACGTCGGTCACTCGCGGGTCGGCGCCGCCGGCGAGCACGTGCCGGGCCACCCCCACCCGGAGCACCATCGAGGAGACGTGGTGGGCGACCAGGTCGTGGAGTTCCCTGGCGATGGCGGTGCGCTCGGCGGCGCGGGCGGCGGCGATGCGTTCGGCCGCGCTGTCCCGCTCCCGCCGGGCGGCCTCCCGCGCGAGCCGCACGTAACCACCCAGGAGCAGCGGAACCCCGACCACGATGACCATGCGGAACCCCGCGGCCCCGATGGTCGCGGGCAGCTTGTCGAGCAGGTTGAAGCAGACCACCACGCCGAGCACCACCGCCCCGGCGAGCACCTGCCGGCCGGTGGAACGCACCGCGAGTTCGAAGAGCAGCACGCAGGCCAGCACTTTCAGCACCGGAGCCACCGCGAAGCCGGACCAGTCGGCGTAGAGAAGCAACCCCGACTGGACGAGCAGCGCGGCCGGCGGCGACCAGCGGCAGAGGGCGGCGAGCACCAGGGCGGCCAGGCCGAGCGCCCAGTCGCGGCCCGTCACGCCCGGCACGAGCCACACCAGATCGCCCACCAGGGCGGCGAGCAGGATGCCCAGCCGGACCAGGATGTAGTCCGGCTCGAAGATGCGCTCGATCCACGCCACGCCCCGCAGCGTAGACGCCGCCACCGACAGAAGCCTCCTCCACCCGGAGGAGAGCCACCCGCCTGTCCTGACGGATCCGCTAGTCGATCGCGGTCTCCCGCAGGACGAGGTCCACCACGTCGGCCGCCTGGCGACGCTGGTTGAAGGCGCGGCGTTGCCGGGCGGCGGAGGTGCCCCGGGACAGGGCGTTCGCGGTCAGGGCGGCGACGGTGTCCCAGTCGTCCAGATCTTCCAGGGTCGGGCGGAGATCATGGAGCATGCCGTCGATGATGACCCGGGCGGGCAGGGGTTTGCCGTCCAGCGGGGAGATGAGGTCGCCTTCCAGGCCGGATCTGGCCGCCCGCCAGTGCCCGGCGCGCAGCAGCGTGGGCCTGATGTCCCCTCGAGGGGGAGCCCCCGCCTCGATCGCGGCCGTCTCCCGGGTCACCAGGGCCCGGAACAGTCCGGCGAGCAGTATCACGTCGTCCACCAGCGGACAGGCGTCACAGATCCGCAGTTCCATGGTCGGCACGTGGGTGGAGAGCCGGATGTCGAAGTAGACCATGCCCGGGTCGTCGATCACTCCGGAGGTCACCAGGTCGGCCACCGCCTGGTCGTACTCGGCGGCCCCGGAGAACGGCCCGAGCATGCCCGCCGTGGGCCACCGCTGCCAGGCCACCGCCCGGCTGCTGGCGTACCCGCTGTCCGCCTCGAACCAGTACGGCGAGCTGGCGCTCAACGCGAGCAGCGCGGGCAGCCAGGGTTCCACCCGCTGCGCCACCAGCACCGCCAGATCACGATCAAGCACGTCCACGTGTACCTGGGCCCCGCAGACCAGCTGTTCCCTGGCGATGAACTGGTAGGTGTCGTGCAGATACTGGTACCGATCATTTTCGGTCAGTTCGAATCCGGACTCACTGTGCAGGGGTGAGGTCCCCGCGGCCGCCACCCCCAGGCCCTGCGGCTCGCCCGCCGCGATCAACTGCCGCCGCAGGTCGACCAGGTTGGCCCGGAGGGCGGACAGGTCGGCGGTGGGCTCGCTGTTGGTCTCCACCACGGCCTGCTGCAGTTCGGCGGAGAACCCGGAGGTGGGCAGTCGGTCCAGGAGGGTGTGGGCCCGCGGGCTCAGCCGCCGGCTCACCAGATCGACGACGTGGAACTCCTCTTCGACGCCAAGTGCCAGCTTCTGGGTCATGCATGGGGGTTTACCCAGCTTCGTGGCAAATCCGATGCCTGCCAAACGAAACATTTTCCCCTGCTTTGCACTCAAAACAGTGGGGTCCGTCAAATCTAACGAAACGGGGATAGGCGTCATGCCAGTGGAGCTGTTCAACGAGAAACCCCTGGCCTGGGATTCGGCCGGGCTGGATGCCGACACCAAGGAGATGCTGGCCACGCTCCAGCCGAACATCCTCCGGGCACACATACGGGAACACCTGTCCGTGCTGTTCCTGCGCTTCGCCGTACCGGCGGACGGGCGGCAGTTCATCCGCGGTCTGCTGCCGCTGATGAAGTCGGCGCGCCGGCATCTGCAGGAGGTACGGCGCTTCGATCAATCCGGCACAAAGGGCACGCCATATGTCGGATTCGGATTGAGCCGATCAGGATATCGCCACCTAGGTCACGAAATTTCGGATCTGCGGAAATTTGGGGATCTGGCGTTTCTGGACGGCATGAAGAAGCGAACCGCGATCCTGGACGATCCGCCTGCGGAGGAATGGGATACCCCATACCAGCGGGACATTCACGCCGTCGTCCTGGTCGGGGACGGCGACCACACGGCGTACCAGGAGACCCTGGCGAAGGTCCGGGCCCTGGTCCCGCCGGGGGCCCGGGTGCTCGGCGAGGAGACCGGAATCGCCCAGCGCAACCCCACCGGGGACGGCATCGAGCACTTCGGCTACGTGGACGGCCGCAGCCAGCCGCTCTTCCTGGCCGACCAGGTGAGCAAGGAGCCGGGCCGCAACTGGAACCCGTTCTTCCCGCTCTCCCAGGTCCTGGTGCCCGACCCGCTGGCCCCCGACCCGGACCGGCACTTCGGCAGCTACTTCGTCTTCCGCAAGCTCGAACAGAACGTGCGCGCCTTCCACCAGGCCGAACACGACCTGGCCGACGCGCTCGGCCTGACCGGCCCGGCGCGGGCGCGGGCCGGCGCGCTGCTGGTGGGCCGCTTCCGCAACGGCACGCCCCTGCTCATGCACGGCCAGCCGAGCTCGGACGGCTGGGCGGTGCAGAACAACTTCAACTACAACCGCGACCCCGGCGGCAAGTGCCCCGTCTCCGCGCACATCCGCAAGACCAACCCCCGGGACGGCCTGGAGCGCGGCGTGATGATGGCCCGGCGCGGCCAGACCTACGGCGTACGGACCGACCAGCCGTGGGACGACGCGCCACCGGAGACCCGCCCGACCGGAGGGGTGGGTCTGCTGTTCATGGCGTTCAACTCCAGTCTGGAGGGCCAGTTCGAGTTCACCCAGCAGACCTGGGCCGACAATCCGGGCTTCCCGGAGGAGGGCGCCGGCCACGATCCGGTGATCGGCCAGGGCACCCGGGAGATCAAGGTCACCCACCCGGACAGCTGGGGCTCCACCAGCCGGTCCACCCCGGTGGCCCAGGTGCCGCAGACCGTGACCATGCGCGGCGGTGAGTACTTCTTCATGCCCTCGCTGGCCTACCTGAAGACGATCTAACCCGAAGCCGACAGGCTCTCCAGCCAGGCGGTGTGCAGCCCCGCGAAACGGCCGGAGGCGGCGATGAGCCGGTCGGGTGGTCCGTCCTCGACCACCCGGCCGTCCGCCATCACCAGCACCCGGTCGGCGATCTCCACGGTGGAGAGCCGGTGCGCGATGATCACCGCGGTCCGCCCGGCCAGGATGGTCCGCAGCGCCCGCTGGACCAGGCGCTCGCTCGGCACGTCCAGGCTGGAGGTGGCCTCGTCCAGGATGAGCACGGCCGGATCGGCCAGGAAGGCCCGGGCGAAGGCGACCAGCTGCCGCTGCCCCGCCGACATGCGCCCGCCGCGCTTGCCGACCTCCGCCTCGTACCCGCCGGGCAGCCCGGAGATGAACGGGTGCGCGCCGACGGCGGTGGCCGCGGCGACCACGTCGGCCATCGGGGCGTCCGGCCTGCCGAACCGGATGTTGTCCGCCACCGTGCCGCTGAACAGGAAGTTCTCCTGGGTGACCATGACCACGGCCCGGCGCAGCGTGGCCTCGTCCAGGTCCCGCAGGTCGACGCCGTCCAGCAGCACCCGCCCGGCGACGGGATCGTAGAACCGGGAGATCAGCTTGACCACCGTGGTCTTGCCCGCGCCCGTCGCGCCGACCACGGCCACCGTCTGCCCGGCCGGGATCTCCAGGTCCAGCTCGGGCAGGATCGGGATGTCCGGCGTGTACGAGAACCGTACGCCGGCGAACGTGACCGCCCCGCGCGCCGCCGGCAGCGGCACCGGGTGCTCCGGCTCGGCCACCCCTGGGGGCTCCTCCAGCACCCCGGAGAGCTTCTCCAGCGCGGCCCCCGCCGACTGGAGGGTGTTGTAGAACTGCGAAATTTCTTGCATGGGCTCGTAGAACTGGCGCAAATAGAGCAGGAAGGCGGCCAGCACGCCCACGGTGACCTCCTGGCGGAAGGCCAGCCAGCCGCCGTACACCAGGACCAGCGCGATGGTCACGTTGCCGATCAGCTTGATCCCCGGCATGAAGATGGCCACCAGGTGCATGCTGCGCGCGTTGGCCGCCCGGTAGTCCTCGTTCAGCTGCTCGAAGATCTCCTGGTTGCGCGGCTCGCGGCGGAAGGTCTGGGCGGCCCTGATGCCGGTCATCGACTCCACGAAGTGCACGATCACCAGCGCCACCGTCTCCCTGGTACGCCGGTAGGCCAGCGCGCTCTGCCGCCGGAACCAGCGGGTGGCCAGGAACAGCAGCGGCAGCGGGGCCAGCGCGACCAGGCCGAGGTGCACGTCCAGGATCAGCAGCATGACCGCCGTGCCGACCAGCGTGAGCACCGCGGTGACCAGCCCGTCGAAGCCCGCCTGGAGCAGCTCGGCCAGCGCCTCCACGTCGGAGGTGAGCCGGGAGATGACCCGCCCCGAGGTGTACTTCTCGTGGAAGGACAGCGACAGCCGCTGGAAGTGCGTGAAGACCCGGCGGCGCAGTTCCAGCAGCACGTCCTGCCCGATCCGCCCGGAGATGCGGAGGAACGCCTGCCGGGTCAGCGCCTGCGCCAGCGCGGCGCCCAGGATGCTCCCGACGATCATCAAGGTGATCCCCATGCCCTCGCCGCGGGCCAGGGCCGGGATGCCGGTGTCGATCCCCAGCGCCACCAGGTACGGAATGCTCAGCCCCGCCACGTTGCTGAGCAGCACCACCACGACCAGCCGGGCGATCGCGCGCCGGTGCGGGCGGAGCAGCTCGCCGAGCAGCCGCCGGGAACGTTCCCTGAGCAGCAGTGAGACCTTCTGCGGCACGTCGTCCTGGTTCTCGGCGGCGACCCCTTGCCACTGTCTGTCGGTCGACACCGTCATCACACCACCTCCTCCGCGGCCAGCAGCGAGCGGTACTCGGGCACCTCGTTGAGCAGCTGGTGGTGGGTGCCGACGTGGGCGATGGTGCCGTCGCGGAGCAGCGCCACCCGGTCGGCCAGCAGCACCGTGGAGGCCCGGTGCGCCACCACGATGCCGGTCGCGTCGGCCAGCACCCGGCGCAGCGCCTCCTCCACCAGCGCCTCGGTCTCCACGTCCAGCGCGGAGAGCGTGTCGTCCAGCACCAGGATCTTGGGGTGGCCGAGCACCGCGCGGGCCAGCGCCAGCCGCTGCCGCTGGCCGCCGGACAGGGACATGCCCTGCTCGCCGATCCTGGTCTCCAGCCCCCAGGGCAGGTCGTAGGCGAAGGTCGCCTGGGCCACCTCCAGGGCGGCCCGCACCTCCTCCTCGCTGGCCTGGCCGTGGCCGAGCGTGACGTTCTCCCGCACGCTCATCGAGAAGAGCGTCGGCTCCTCGAAGGCGGTGGCCACCACCGAGCGGAGCGCGGGCAGGGTGAGGTCCCGGACGTCCTGGCCGTCGATGGTGACCCGCCCCGCGGTGACGTCGGCCAGCCGGGGCACCAGGGCGGTCAGGGTGGTCTTGCCTGAGCCGGTGGCGCCGACGATGGCGACCGTCTCGCCGGGGCGCACGTCCAGGGTGACGTCGCGGAGCACCGGCCGGTCCGCGCCGGGGAAGCGGAACTCGACGCCCTCGAAGCGCAGGTGGCCCCGGGGCCGTTCGATCACCACCGGGCCGCCGACGATGGACGGCGGGGTGTCCAGCACCTCCATCACCCGATCGGCCGCGGTCATCGCCTCCTGCCCCATGGCCAGGATGTAGCCGAGCGCGGCCACCGGCCAGGCCAGCTGGAGCACCATGGTGGTGAAGGCCACCAGGGTGCCCAGCGACAGGCCGCCGCCCGCCACGGCGGCGGCGCCGAGCAGCAGCACCAGGGCGAGCGTGACGTTCGGGATCACCTCCAGGAAGGTGAAGAACCGCGAGCCCAGGCGGACCTTGGCCATCGAGGTCCGGTAGACCTTCCCGGCCACCTCGTCGTAGCCGCCGAAGACGTGGCCGCGGCGGCCGAAGGCCTTGATGGTACGGATGCCCAGCGCCGACTCCTCCACGATCGTGGCCAGGTCGCCCTGTTCGTCCTGGACCTGCCGGGAGAGCACGGTGTAGCGGTGCTCGAAGCGGATGGAGACGTACACGATGGGCAGCGCGGAGACCGCCACCAGCAGCCCCAGCGGCCAGTGCATGCGCAGCAGCAGGATGGTCACCGTGGTCAGCTGGAGAATGTTCATGACCAGGAAGAGCGCGCCGAACCCGAAGAACCTCCTGATGGTGGACAGGTCGGTGGTGGCGCGGGAGAGCAGCTGGCCGGACTGCCACTCGTCGTGGAAGCTCATCGGCAGGCGTTGCAGGTGGGCGTAGAGGTCGTTGCGGATGGCGGTCTCCACGCCGAACACCAGGAAACCCTGGGTCCAGCGGCGGAGGAAGATCAGGAACGCCTCGACCACGCCCAGCGCGAGGGTCAGGGCGCCGAGCCAGAGCAGCGCGCCCTGGTCGCCGCGGACCACGGGGCCGTCGATGATCTCCCTGCCGACCAGGGGGATGACGGTGCTCGCCGCGATGGACAGGATCGCCGCCAGCCAGGCGACGATCAGGGTGCCGACGTACGGGCGAAGGTAGGACCTTAATCGCCAGAGTGAGATGGAGGCGGACGGAGCACTTGGTGGTTCATCGTCTGCGGACATCTTCTGACGGCGCACTCCTCACAGCTGGGGGACAGCAGGGGATGTCATCCAGCCTAAGCACCCGCTCAACAGATTTATTGGCGGCGGACCCACCGGACCCCCGAATATCCTGTTCGGCCTGAGCCGGAACGCGAGCAGCAGGAGGCGGGTCCGGCGCGTCTCTGAGTCATGGAAGCCCAACTGTTGCGAGCCGCCAGGGCCCCGGCCGGCGCCCCGGTCGACGTCGCCGAGATCTTCGCCGCGCACCATCTGGGGCTGGTGCGGCTGGCGTTGATGATGGTCGGCGACCAGGCCACCGCGGAGGACGTGGTGCAGGACGCTTTCGCCGGGGTCCACGCCGGCCGCCGGCGCCTGCGCGATCCGGACAGGGCGTTGGCGTATGTGCGGTCCGCCGTGCTCAACGGGCGCCGGTCGGCGCTCAGGAAACGGGCGGTGGCGCTGCGGCGGGTGGCGCCGTACGAGCCGCCGATCTGGTCGGCGGAGAGCGCCGCGCTGGTCGGGGAGGACCGCCAGGTGGTCGCGGCCAGCGTGAGCGACCTGCTGTTCGCGGGCGGCCCCGTCACCGACGCCGACGAGATCCGGGTTTTCCTGTGCAAGGACGGGTTCCCTTTCCCGTCCTGCCACGGACGAGCCGCGACCCCCGAGCAGATCACCGCCGTCCGCCACGACCTCGCCATCCTGCCCCAGGTCGAATCCGTCAGCTATGACGACAAGGAAACCGTCTACGCCCGCTTCCGGGAGAACGTGGAAGCCAAAATCGCCGACATGGTGGAGAAGGGACAGGCCGTCACCGCCGAGCGAAGCATCCTGGACGTGGTGAAGGTCCAGGACATGCCCGAACTCATCCGCCTGAAAATGAAACCGGACACGGACTGGGACCAGGTGATACGCGCCGCCCAGGCCATGCCAGGCGTCTCGAACGTGTTCAACCCCGAATGCGTGTCCGAAGGCCGTGGAGCGGAAGACACTCAGCCCTGCTCAACCAACCCGCCTTCCTGAATCACCAGAAACCGGCACGCGACCACGCATTCCATACGGAAGGTGTGCCCGCCCCCGGTACGGTCACCCGGGGGCTTCGGCCGTTCGGTCAGGTGTCTTCGGTTTCGGCGGGGAGGTCGTCGCCGCGGACGGGGGTGGGGAGGGTGCCTGCGTTGTGTTCGGTCAGGCGCCAGCCGTGGCGGGTTTGTTCGAGGATGGACCAGGAGCAGTTGCCGAGGCCGCCGAGGGTGCCCCAGAGGGGTTCGGGGAGGCCGAGGATGTGGCCGATGCCGAGGCGGATGGCGGCGCCGTGGGAGGCGATCACCAGGAGGCCGTCCTCCGCCAGTTCGGTCGCCCAGCGGCGGACCGCGGTGCCGACGCGGGAGGCGACGTGGGTCACCGTTTCGCCCCCTGGGGCCTCCCAGTTCTCGAACTCGACCGGCCAGCCGGCCTTGATCTCCTCCCGGGTGAGGCCCTCCCAGGCACCGCCGCCGCGCTCGCGGAGCTCCTTGTCGGTCTGCACCGGCAGGCCGGTGAGGCGGCCCAGGGCGAGCGCGGTGTCGTGGGCGCGGCGCAGATCGGATGAAACGATCATCGTCGGGCGCAGCGCGGCCAGCAGCGAGGCGGCCCGCTGGGCCTGGGCGATGCCCACCTCGTCGAGCGGGATGTCGGTGTGACCCTGGAACCGGTGCTCGACGTTCCAGACGGTCTGTCCGTGCCGAAGGCAGACGATGCGCCTGCTCATACGGCCATCACCCAGCGGGCCGTCATTCGGCGAGCCCGCGGGCGCGCTGGGCGGCGGCCAGGCGGACGCTCTCCGGCATCTCGATCGCCGGGCAGTCCTTCCAGAGGCGCTCCAGGCCGTAGAAGTTCCGCTCCTCCTCGTGCTGCACGTGCACCACGATGTCGATGTAGTCGAGCAGGACCCAGCGGCCCTCCCGCTCGCCCTCCCGGCGGACCGGCTTGGCCTCGGCGTCCACCCGCAGCCGCTCCTCGATCTCGTCGACGATGGCGCGGACCTGCCGGTCGTTGGAGGCGGAGCAGACCACGAAGGCGTCGGTGATGACGAGGCGGTCGCTCACGTCGTAGGCGATGATGTCGTCCGCCAGCTTGTCGGCCGCGGCCTCGGCGGCGACCTTCACCAGCTGGATGGATCTCTCGGATGCGGTCACGATGCGGTTCTGTCCTCCGTGTACGGGACATCTGTCGGGTGGTTAACAGGGTGCCGACTGTGGGACACCTCTTCAAGCCTATTCGCGGCCCGGCCTGCCGCCCGCCAGAGCCCGCCCCCGGCGAGGATCCGCTACGGCCCCTGGTAGAGGTTGCGTTTCCCGATGTACTGGACGATCCCGTCCGGAACCAGGTACCAGATCGGCTGCCCCCGCCCCACCCGCTCCCGGCACTCGGAGGAGGAGATGGCCAGCGCCGGGATCTCCACCAGGCTGATCCGGCCGTCCGGCAGCCCGGGATCGTGCAGCGGGTGCCCCGGCCGGGTGCAGCCGACGAAGTGCGCGATCTCGAAGAGCTCGTCCACGTCCCGCCAGCTGAGGATCTGGGCCAGCGCGTCCGCCCCGGTGATGAAGTAGAGCTCCACGTCCGGCCCGTACACGGCGGCGATGTCACGGAGGGTGTCGATGGTGAAGGTCGGCCCCGGCCGGTCGATGTCCACCCGGCTGACCGAGAACCGCGGGTTGGAGGCGGTGGCGATCACGGTCATCAGATACCGGTCCTCCGGCGCGGAGACCGCCCGGTGCGCCTTCTGCCAGGGTTGCCCGGTCGGCACGAACACCACCTCGTCCAGCGCGAACTCGTGCGCGACCTCGCTGGCCGCCACCAGATGCCCGTGGTGGATGGGGTCGAAGGTGCCGCCCATGATGCCCAGCCGCCTGGTCGCGGCCCCGTTCCTCATAGCACGGACCCTAACGCCACCCCCGAATCCGGGTTCATGCGCGTCAGCGGAAACCCCGACGTAGCATGCCCAGCATGACCACTCCCGATCGCAACCGCGTTCAGCTGCCCGGTATCAGCTCCCGCGCGTACGAACACCCCGCGGACCGGTCCGCCCTGGTGGCGATGCGCTCGCTGACCGGGTTCGACTCGGTGTTGAAGCGCATGTCCGGCCTGTTCAGCGAGCGCCGCCTGCGCCTGATGTTCCTGGCCTCCGCGGTGCGCACCTCAGAGACCCAGTTCCGGAATCTGTACGACATGGGCCGCGACAGCGCCTACGTCCTGGACCTGCACCGCATCCCGGAGGTCTACGTCCAGCAGGGCGCCGAGGCGTACGCGATGGCGATCGGCTTCGACGAGCCGTTCATCGTGGTCTCGACCGGTCTGCTGGACCTGATGGACGAGGAGGAACTGCGTTTCGTGATCGGTCACGAGACCTCGCACATCCTCTCCGGCCACGCCGTCTACGGCACCATGCTGGCCATCCTGACCCGGCTGGCCACCCGGGTGGCCTGGATCCCGCTCGGCTACATCGGCCTGCGGGTGATCGTCGCCGCCCTGGAGGAGTGGGCCCGCAAGGCCGAGATGTCCGCCGACCGAGGCGGCCTGCTGGCCGGTCAGGACCCGGACGCCGCGCTCCGCGCGCTGATGAAGCTGGCCGGCGGCTCCCGGCTGCACGAGATGAACATCGAGGCCTTCCTCGACCAGGCCCGCGAGTACGACACCGCCGGCGACGTGCGGGACGGCCTGCTCAAGGTGCTCAACCTGCTCGGCACCACCCACCCGTTCGCGGTCACCCGGGTGGCCGAGCTGGACCGCTGGCGCCGCTCCGGGGAGTACGAGGCCATCCTGTCGGGGAACTACCCGCGCCGCGAGGACGACCACAACGCGAAGATCTCCGAGGAGGTCAAGGCGGCCGCCCAGTCCTACCGGGAGTCCTGGGCGCAGTCGCAGGACCCGTTCATCGGCGTGCTCCGCGACGTGGCCGAGGGCGCGGTCAACGCCGGGGAGCGCATCTTCAACCGCTTCGCCCGCCGGGAGAACTGAGGCCCCTTCACACGGAGCCCCTTCGCATAAAGCCCGTTCACACGAAGACGGAGATGGCGCGGACCGCCGCCGCACACAATGCCACGAACCCGCCGAGCACGGCCAGCGCCCGCAGGCCCTCCCGGCGCAGTTCCGGCAGCTCCGCGCCCACCCGCTCCACCTCGCGGCCGATGATCCCGCCGCAGACCACCCCGAACACCACCCCGGCCACGGTGACCGGCACGGGCTGATTCCACCAGTCCGGCTCCAGCCGGCCGCCCGACGTCAGCCAGAGCGCGGCGAAGGCGGCCACCCCGGCGGGGATTCCGGGCCAGGCCAGCGCGGCGATCAACGATCCGGCGAAGGTGAGCGGGAAGGACAGCGCGCGAAGCACCCCGCGCACCCGGGCCGAGCGGCGCCTGCGCACCAGCCAGTGGCCACTCCACAGGGCCCGGGCCAGCACCACCAGCACCCCCGTGATGGCGAAGGTGGCCAGCGGGTAGACGACCGAGACGATCACGCACGGCACCGCCAGCGTGGCCAGCACCACCAACGCGGCGCTCCCGGTCGGCATGCCCCCGGCCGCCTCCACCGCCAGCACCGACTCCTCCTCCGCCGTACGGCCTGCGGCCGCCTTGCGCTCAGCACGCTCTGAGCGCTCAGCACGCTCCCGCTCGGGGCGCTCGGGACGCTCCCTCTCGGGACGGTCGGTACGCTCCCGCTCGGAACGCTCAGGGCGTTCGGCACGCGCCGCAGCGGACCGGGGCCGTTCGGTCGACGCCGGGTTTCTTAGTACTTTCTTGGCATCTTCCGAATCCCCGGCGGCTTGGGCCTTCCGCCCAAGAAAACGGCGCTTCTCCGGCTTCTCCGGCGGGTCCTCGGATGGCGTGCGGGCACCCGTACCCGCATCGGAGGCGGCGGCCGTCGCGCGCGCCAGCCGGGCCAGCCGGTCGGCGAGCAGCGCCGCGGTGGGCCGCTTGGCCGGTTCCCGGTTGAGCGCCGCCCGGATCAACGGCAGCAGCGCCGCCGGAACGCCCTTCAGATCCGCCTGCCCGTGCATGATCGCGTACACCTGGGACTCCACAGTCCCCCGCCCGAAGGTCGGCCGCCCGGTCGCCGCGAAGGCCACCGTGGCCGCCCAGGCGTGCACGTCGGCCGGCTCCCCCACCACCTCGTCGGCGAACAGCTCGGGTGCCGCGTACCCGGGCGTGCCGAGGAAGGTCCCGGTCCTGGTGAGCCGGGTGGCGTCCAGCACCTGGGCGATGCCGAAGTCGATCAGGACGGGACCGTCCTCGCCGAGCAGCACGTTGGCGGGTTTGAGGTCCCGGTGCACCACCCCCGCGGCGTGGATGATGGCCAGCGCGGTGGCCAGCCCCTGCGCCACCCCGATCAGCTCCGGCTCGGCCAGCGGACCCCGCCGCCGTACCGCGTCCAGCATGTTCTCGCCCTTGATGTGCTCCATCACCAGGTACGGCCGGTCCCCCGACAGGTCGGCGTCCAGCACCTGGGCGACATACGGGCTCTCCACCCGGCGCAGCGCGCGGATCTCCCGGTCCAGGCGTAATCGGGCCTCCGCGTCATCCTCGATCGGATCGCGCAGCATCTTGAGGGCGACCTGCTGACCCCGGCGGGTGGCCGCGAGGTAGACCTCGCCCATGCCACCACGACCCAGCCGCTCAAGCAGCGCGTACGGGCCGACTCGCCCCAGACGTCCACCCATAGAGTGGCCCACCCTAGTGGACCCCTCCGACATTTCGCAGGAGGCACGCCGTCACGCGGCGGCCGGCACCGCCGATGTCTCCTCGGCGGCGCGCCGCCCGAAGAGCAGATAATCGAGGCTGGCCCGCCCCGGCCCGGCCACCGCCAGCAGCAACGCCACCGACCCGAGCGCCAGCACCAGCTCGAACCCGTTGCTCTCCAGCAGGATCCCGTGCCCCACGTGCACGTACGCGAACGCCCCCGCCATCACCACGAACAGCGCGGCCCCCGCCAGCGCGGTGAGCAGCCCGAGCACCAGCAGCGCGCCCCCGCCCAGTTCGGCCACCACGGCGAACCAGGCCGAGATCCGCGGCGCCGGGATGTTCCAGTCGGCGAACCCGCGCGCGGTGGCGTCCACCCCCCGCTGGAACTTGGCCCAGCCGTGCTGAATGAAGATCACCCCAAGCGCCGCGCGGCCCACCAGGGCGGCCACGTCGTACAGAACCTGCCTCACCGAGCATCCTCGAACAGCGTCGCGTCCTCGAACAGCTTCTCCAGCCGCACCCCTGGGTCGGTGCTCGGCCGCTCCCATCCGGTACGCCGCCACCTGACCTGGCCCCGGCGCTCCAGGAACAACAACACCTGGTCGGCCGCGACCAGCACCCCGACCACGAAGGCGATCACAACGAGAATGTCCATGACCACAAGTCAACGGGAGATCACTGTGCGTCATCGGCAGCGACACGCGTGCCAGTGACCGCCAAGTCGTTCCCAAGACCACTGCGGAAGGCTCTGATCAGGTCACCGGAGGGGTATCCGAGGAGGAGAGATGACCGCCACCATCACCGCCGTCGTGGCGGACGAGCACCCGCTGTACGCCGAGGGGCTGCGGTTCGCGCTGGCCCAGGAGCCGGACGTCACCGTGATCGGCACCGCCGCCGACGCCCTGGACGCCCTGCGCCTGGCCGTCCGCCTCAAGCCCGGCGTGATCCTCATCGACCTGGCCATGCTGGACGCGGTGGAGTACCTCTCCCGCCGCTGCCCGCAGGTCCGGGTGCTCGCGCTCGGCTCCTCCGACACGGAGACCGACCTGGTGACCGCGCTCCGCGCCGGCGCCCACGGCTACCTGCTCAAGGGCGCCCGGCCGGTCGAGATCGCCGCCGCGGTGCGCTCGGTGGCCCTCGGCCACCTGGTGTTCGGCCGCGGCCTGGCCCTCAGCGTGCTGAACCGGCTGACCACCCGTGCCGCCGCCAGCCCTTTTCCCGGCCTCACCCAGCGGGAGCACGAGGTGCTGGAACGCCTGGCCGACGGCCGCTCCAACGCCGAGATCGCCCGTGATCTCCACCTGGCCCCCAAGACCGTCCGCAACCACGTCAGCAACGTGCTGACCAAGCTGGAGGCGGCCAGCAGGGTGGACGCGGCCCTGCTGGCCAGGGACGCCGGACTAGGCTCCCGCAGGCTGGTGACCGTTTAGGATCTGATCTGCCCGTCGCCGGTGTAAACCCACTTGGTGGAGGTCAGCTCGGGCAGCCCCATCGGGCCCCGGGCGTGCAGCTTCTGGGTGGAGATGCCGATCTCGGCGCCGAACCCGAACTCCCCGCCGTCGGTGAACCGGGTGGAGGCGTTCACCGCGACCGCCGCCGAGTCCACCAGCGCCACGAACCGCCGGGCGGCCGGCTGGGACCGGGTGATGATGGCGTCGGTGTGCGCGGAGCCGTACCGGGTGATGTGGGCAACCGCCTCGTCCAGGGAGTCCACCACGGCGGCGGCGATGTCCAGCGACAGGTACTCGACGGTGAAGTCCTCCTCGGTGGCGGGCACCACGTCGTCGCCGTAGGCGGCGATCGCCGGGTCGCCGTGCACGGTCACCCCCGCCTCGCGCAGCGCGGCCAGCGCCTTCGGCACGAACTCCGCGGCGATGGCCGCGTGCACCAGCAGCGTCTCGGCCGCGTTGCAGACCGAGGGCCGCTGCGCCTTGGCGTTGACCAGAATGCGCAGCGCCATCTCCTGGTCGGCGTCGGCGTCCACGTACACGTGGCAGTTGCCCACCCCGGTCTCGATCACCGGCA
Organism: Acrocarpospora catenulata; assembly: GCF_018476525.1. Lineage (GTDB taxonomy): Bacteria > Actinomycetota > Actinomycetes > Streptosporangiales > Streptosporangiaceae > Acrocarpospora > Acrocarpospora catenulata. The sequence goes on along the minus strand of NZ_JAHCST010000067.1, from coordinate 23,907 downwards.
CCGTGGACTCCTCCACCACCGAGTTGATCAGTGACGCGCCGCCGCGCGGGACCAGCACGTCCACCAGGCCGCGCGCCCGCATCATCTCCTTCACCGAGTCCCTGCTCAGCCCCGGCACCAGCTGCACCGCCCCGGCGGGCACCTCGGTCCCGGCCAGCGCCTCCTGCATCACCCGCACCAGCACGGTGTTGGAGGCGTACGCGCTGGAGGAGCCGCGCAGCAGCGCCGCGTTGCCGCTCTTCAGGCAGAGCGCCGCCGCGTCCACGGTCACGTTCGGGCGGCCCTCGTAGATGATGCCGACCACGCCCAGCGGCACCCGCAGCTGCCGCAGTTCGAGACCGTTGGGCAGGGTGCTGCCGCGCACCACCTCGCCCACCGGGTCGGGCAGATCGGCCACCTCGCGCACCGCCTGGGCGATCTTCGCCACCCGGTCGACGTCCAGCCGGAGCCGGTCGATCATGGCCTCCGCGGTGCCGGACTCCCTGGCCCGGGCCACGTCCTCGGCGTTGGCCGCGACGATCTCCTCGGCCCGGGCCGTGAGCGCGTCGGCGATGCCCCGCAGCGCCCGGTCCTTGGGAGCGCGCGGCAGCGGCGCCAGCAGCCGGGCGGCATCCTTGGCGGCGCGGGCGACCTTCTGAAACTCACTCATATCGGCTCCTCAAGTAGCACGATGTCGTCGCGGTGGATCAGCTCTCGTTCGTACTCCGGGCCCAGCGCGCTGGCCAGCTCGCGGGTGGAGCGGCCGAGCAGCTCCGGGATCTCCGCCGCGTCGAAGTTGACCAGGCCGCGGGCCACCGGGTGGCCGTCCGGGCCGTACAGGTCGACGGGGTCGCCGGCGGCGAAGTCGCCCTCCACCTTGAGCACCCCGGCGGGCAGCAGCGACATGCGGCGGCCGACCACCGCCTCGACCGCGCCGCCGTCCAGGTGCAGCCGCCCCCGGCCGGTGGCGGCGTGCGCCAGCCAGAGCAGCCGGGTGCCCGGGTGCCGCCCGCCCGGGTGGAAGTACGTGCCGACGTCCTCCCCGGCCAGCGCGTGCGCGGCGTGCGCGGCGGCGGTGAGCACCACGGGCACGCCCGCGCCGGTGGCGATCTTCGCCGCCTGCACCTTGGTGATCATGCCGCCGGTGCCGACCCGGCCGCTGGTGCCGAGTTCCACCCCGTCCAGGTCCTCCGGGCCGCGCACCTCGGCGATCCTGGTCGCGCCGGGCTTGCGCGGGTCGCCGTCGTAGAGCGCGTCCACGTCGGAGAGCAGCACCATCGCGTCGGCGTGGGTGAGGTGGGCCACCAGGGCGGCCAGCCGGTCGTTGTCGCCGAACCGGATCTCGTCGGTGGCCACCGTGTCGTTCTCGTTCACCACCGGGACGATGCCCAGCTCCAGCAGCCGGGCCAGGGTGCGCTGGGCGTTGCGGTGGTGGGAGCGGCGCATCATGTCGTCGGCGGTGAGCAGCACCTGGCCGACGCGCAGGCCGTACCGGGCGAAGGAGGAGGTGTAGCGGGCGACCAGCACGCCCTGGCCGACCGAGGCGGCGGCCTGCTGGGTGGCCAGGTCCTTGGGCCTGGCCCGCAGGCCGAGCGGGCCCAGGCCGGCCGCGATGGCGCCGGAGGAGACCAGGACGAGCTGGGTGCCGGCCTGCCGCCGGGCGGCGAGCACGTCCACCAGCGCGTCCACCCGGTCCACGTCGATCATCCCCTGCGGGGTGGTCAGTGAGGACGACCCCACCTTGACGACCAACCGCCCCGCGGCTTTGATCCTGTCCCTGGCCACCGCTCCCCCTTACAGTCTGTTGTCGGTGCCGCGCGGGCCGCCGATCCTGGCCTGGGCGCCCTCCGAGGGCCGCCAGTCGAAGATATAACCGTTCTCCATGGAGCCGATGATCACCTCGACGCCGGGCTCGGCGCCCGCCTCGATCAGCGCCTCCTCCACGCCCAGCCGCTCCAGCCGGTCCGCCAGGTAGCCGACCGCCTCGTCGTTGGAGAAGTCGGTCTGCCTGATCCACCGCTCCGGCTTCTCGCCGGTGAGCTGGAAGGTGCCCTCGTTCACGCGGCGGAGCGTGAAGCCGGTCTCGCCCAGCTGCTTGGGCCGCAGCACCAGCCGGGTCGGCTCCTCCACCGGCGCCTCGGCGCGGGCCCGCGCCACCATCTCCCCCATCGCGTACGCCAGGGGCGTCAGCCCCTCGTGCGCGGCGGCCGAGATCTCGAACACCCGCAGTCCCCGCTCGGCCAGCAGCGGCCGGACCAGCTCGGCCAGCTCCCGCGCGTCGGGCACGTCCACCTTGTTCAGCACCACCATGCGCGGCCGGTCCTGCAACGACCCGTACGCGGCCAGCTCGGCCTCGATCACCTCGAAGTCGGTGACGGGATCCCGCCCCGGCTCCAGCGTGGCACAGTCCAGCACGTGCACGATCGTCGAGCAGCGCTCCACGTGCCGGAGGAACTCGTGGCCCAGGCCCTTGCCCTCCGAGGCGCCGGGGATGAGCCCGGGCACGTCGGCCACCGTGTAGATCACCTCGCCCGCGGTGACCACGCCCAGGTTGGGGATGAGCGTGGTGAACGGGTAGTTCGCGATCTTCGGCCGGGCCGCGGACAGCGCCGCGATCAGCGAGGACTTGCCGGCGTTGGGGAACCCGACCAGCGCCACGTCGGCGACGGTCTTCAGCTCCAGCACGAGGTCGCCCTCATCGCCCGGCTCGCCGAGCAGCGCGAACCCGGGCGCCTTCCGCTTGGCGGTGGCCAGGGCGGCGTTGCCCAGACCGCCGAACCCGCCCTGCGCGGCCACGTAACGGGTGCCGACGCCGATCAGGTCCACCAGCACCTCGCCGGTGGCCGCGTCCTTGACCATGGTGCCGTTGGGCACCTTCAGCACCATGTCCTCACCGCGCGCGCCGTCCCGGTTCGACCCGGAGCCCTGCTTGCCGTTGCCGGCCCGGCGGTGCGGCCGGTGGTGGTACTCCAGCAACGTGGAGGTGTTGGCGTCCACCTCAAGGATCACGTTCCCGCCGGGGCCGCCGTTGCCGCCGTCCGGCCCCCCCAGCGGTTTGTACTTCTCCCGGTGGATGGAGGCGCAGCCGTTGCCGCCGTCACCCGCCTTGATGTGCAGGACGACGTGGTCGACGAAATCCGCCATTGGGTGTCTGCTTTCCGCTAGCAATGAAACGAGGCGGATCGGATAACCGACCCGCCTCGTCTTCCGGTTTGACCGTGCGGGATTACTCCGCCGGCACCGGGATGATGCTCACAGCGCGACGACCGCGCTTGGTGCCGAACTGCACGTGACCGGCGGCCAGAGCGAACAGCGTGTCGTCACCGCCACGGCCGACGTTGTCGCCGGGGTGGAAGTGGGTGCCGCGCTGGCGGACGATGATCTCGCCCGCGTTCACGAGCTGGCCACCGAAACGCTTGACACCAAGGCGCTGGGCGTTGGAGTCACGGCCGTTCCGGGTGGACGAGGCGCCCTTCTTGTGTGCCATGTCTCCTACTTCCCGGGGTTGATGCCGGTGACCTTCACCTGGGTGTACCGCTGGCGGTGACCCTGGCGCTTCTTGTAACCGGTCTTGTTCTTGTACTTGAGGATGCGGATCTTGGGACCCTTGGTCTCGCCGAGAATCTCGGCGGTCACCTGGAACTTGCCGAGCACGGCGGGGTCGGTGGTGACTTCGCCGTCGTTGACGACGAGGATCGCCGGCAGCGAGAACGAGGAACCGATCTCACCGGCGACCGTGTCAACCTCGATGACGTCTCCCACGGAGACCTTCTGCTGCCTGCCGCCGCAACGAACGATCGCGTACACCGCGGAAACCCTTCTAGTCTGCTGGATGCTGCGCCCCGACATCCGATCGCTGAATCACGTGTCCGGCGGACCAGGGGAGCGCGCGAAGCCAAGCACGCCACCAGGCGCACCGATTGACTAGGGTACCGGATTATCGGGACCGAGGTCGAACCGGGCGGAACACCGGGTGTTTTTAGTCGTTAATCGGCCGCCCGGGAGCGCCTCGACCGCCGCCGTGCCCGAGGCTGTCCCTCGTCCACCGCGTCGGTGACGCTCTCCCTGCCGTCCTCGGCCGCGGCGACCACCGAGCTCTCGCCCAGCTTCTCCGAAACCGTCTTCTCGATCGCCATCTTGCCCTGCGTGCCGCGCGGCTCCGGCCTGCCCTCCACCGGCTCGGTGGAGATGATCAGGCCGCGCCCGTGGCAGCAGTCGCACGGCGTGGAGAACGCCTCGAGCAGGCCCTGACCGACCCGCTTGCGGGTCATCTGGACCAGGCCCAGCGAGGTGACCTCGGCCACCTGGTGCTTGGTCCGGTCCCGGGCCAGGCACTCCAGCAGCCGCCGGAGCACCAGGTCGCGGTTGCTCTCCAGCACCATGTCGATGAAGTCGATGACGATGATGCCACCCACGTCGCGCAGCCGCAGCTGGCGCACGATCTCCTCGGCCGCCTCCAGGTTGTTCCTGGTGACGGTCTCCTCCAGGTTGCCGCCGTGGCCGGTGAACTTGCCGGTGTTGACGTCGACGACGGTCATCGCCTCGGTCCTGTCGATCACCAGCGAGCCGCCGGAGGGCAACCAGACCTTGCGCTCCATGGCCTTGGCGATCTGCTCGTCCACCCGGTACGCGGCGAACACGTCGCCCGGCTCGGCCCACCTGCTGAGCCGCTCCACCAGGTGCGGAGCCACGTGGCGCACATAGTCGTCCACGTCCCGCCAGACCTCCTCGCCGGAGACCACCAGCGAGGCGAAGTCCTCGTTGAACACGTCCCGGACCACCCGCACGGTCAGGTCGGGCTCGCCGGAGAGCAGCTCCGGCGGGCTGGCCGACTTGGCCTTGCGCTGGATCGCCTCCCACTGCGCCGACAGCCGCGCCACGTCCCGGCCCAGCTCCTCCTCCGAGGCGCCCTCGGCCGCCGTACGCACGATCACCCCGGCGTTCTCCGGCATCACCTTGCGCAGGATCTGCTTGAGCCGGGTGCGCTCCTTGTCCGGGAGCTTGCGGGAGATCCCGGTCATCGAGCCGTCCGGCACGTAGACCAGGTACCGCCCCGGCAGGCTGATCTGCGAGGTCAGCCGGGCGCCCTTGTGGCCCATGGGGTCCTTGGTGACCTGCACCAGCACCGGCTGGCCCGACTTCAGCGCGGCCTCGATCCGGCGCGGCTGGCCCTCCAGGCCCGCGGTGTCGAAGTTCACCTCACCGGCGTACAGGACCGCGTTGCGGCCCTTGCCGATGTCCACGAAGGCCGCCTCCATGGAGGGCAGCACGTTCTGCACCTTGCCCAGGTACACGTTGCCCACGTAGGACTGGCTGGACTCGCGGTCCACGTAGTGCTCCACGAGCACGCCGTCCTCGAGCACCGCGATCTGGGTACGGCCGCCATGGCGGCGGACCACCATGACGCGCTCGACCGCCTCCCGGCGGGCCAGGAACTCCGACTCGGTGATGATCGGCGGGCGGCGGCGGCCCATCTCGCGCCCCTCACGGCGGCGCTGCTTCTTGGCCTCCAGCCGGGTGGAGCCGCGGAAACCCTGCACCTCGTCCAGCGGCGAGGTGGTGGTACGGCCCGCCCTGGGGGCGCGGATGCGGGTGACCGTGTTCGGCGGTTCGTCGCCGAGGGGCTCGACGTCCTCGGAACCCCGGCGGCGGCGCCGCCGACGGCGGCGGGAGCTGCCCGCCTCGGCCTCCTCGGCCTCCTCGGCCGCAGCCGGGGCCTCCTCCTCGGCGGGCTCCTCCTCGGCGCCGTCCTCCTCGGCCTGCTCATCCAGGTCCCGGGACCGGCCACGGCCCCGGCCACCCCGGCGGCGCCGGCGGCGGCGGGAACCCTCGGCGGACTCCTCGTCCTCGGTCTCCTCGGTCTCCTCCGCCTCGACGGCGACCGGCTCCTCCTCCGGCTCGGGCTCCACCTGGGGAGCCGGGGCGGCCGGGGCGGGCCGGGGCGCCGGCGGGGCGAACGGGTCCGGAGCCTGGAAGAGCGGCTGGAAGATGGCGGCGGGCGGCTGGAAGGTCACCGACGGCACGTCGGCCGGGCGGGCGACCAGGCCGAACGGGTCGGCCACCAGGTGCACGCGCGGGGCCGACTCCTCGTCCAGGTCCTCCAGGTCCTCCCCCGCCGGTTCGTCGTCCAGCGGCTCCTCGGCGGGCATGGCCAGCAGGATCGCGGCGGCCACCTGGGCCTCGGCCGCGCTCATCGCGCTGGATCGTTCCCCGGCCTCCTCGTCCTTCTTCCGGGTACGGCGGCGGCGTACCGGCGCCTCCTCGACCGTCTCAGCGGCGGCCACGGGGGCTTCCGCGACGGTCTCGGCAGGGGTTTCGGCGGGAGTCTCCTCGGCCGCCGCCTTCCTGCGGGCGCGGGTGCGGCGCACGGGCTTCACCGGCTCCGGCTCCACCAGGCTGTCCGCGACGGTCTCCGCGGGAGCTTCCGCCGCCTCCGTGGCCTTCACCTCGACCGGCTCGACCGCCTTGGCCTTGCGGCGCGTGACGCGCTTCGGCTTCTCGGCCGGCTGGTCGAAAAGCCGCTCCTGCTCCGCCGTCTCCTCGTCCTTGGGCACCACGACCTTGGCCTTGCGGGTCCTGGTGGTCGTCGTGACCGGCCCGGCGACGGCCGTACCCGCGAACGCCTGAGCCGGGGCCGGCGGGGCGGCGGGAATCTCCTCCGGTTCCGGCGGCGGGCCCGCCGGACGGCTGGCCCGGCGGCGCGGCGCGGCCGATTCCGCGGCCGAAGTGTGATGTTCTGTTGTCTGGTCCGTTGTCGTATCGCCGACAGTTGGCTCGTTGTCGAGCATGCGGGCGCTCTCCCGTCAGCTCCCGGGCACGTTGCCGCGCCGCGCGGGAGCATTCGTCTCTCGCGGTCCGCCTGGCCTCCTCACGGGGCCGCGACGGCAAGTCCTATAGGTCTCCACCAACCCGGTCGGTGACGAGCGGATCGGCGGGCTCACCGGTCATCGCGTCGAGCGGCCCCTGCGCCAGCCTGGTCACCGAGGGAGGTGACGGCGGCGCGAAGCCTGCCACGAGACGCAAACCCATGAGCACGTCATCGGGCCGGACGGCAGGTGTTTCGTGCCGCACGACCATGCGAAGTATGACACACGACTGAATCGGCTTCTGACCTGCCGTTCCGTCCGTGCGCTGCCCCGCTTCCCCGGCCACGGTGAGGCTGTGGACCGCCTGACGTGCGTCGAACGCACGCATGCCCTTCTTCGTCAGGCGCTCCACCGGCACACTCGGCGCGGCCAGGAACTCCCGCACCGCCGCCCCGGCCTCCGCCGGGTCGGCCCCCGTCAGCCGCGCCTCCCACAACGAGGCCTCCAGCCGGTCGGCCAGGTTCCCCGGGCCCGCCTCGGCGGCGTCGACCACGTCGAGCACGTCCAGGCCCGGCGGAAGCGAGGCGTCCAGATCGGCGCGGAGCCGCCGCGGATCGCACGCGCGGCTCACCCCGATCTCCAGGTACTCGGCCTCGCTGGCCACCCCGGTGGGGGCGGCGCCGGCGTAGGAGATCTTCGGGTGCGGACTGAACCCCGCGCTGTAGGCCACCGGGATGTCGGCTCGCCGCACCGCCCTTTCGAGGGCGCGGGAGATGTCGCGGTGGCTGGTGAAGCGCAGCCGTCCGCGCTTGGCGTAGCGCACACGCAGGCGCTGCACCACGGGCGCGGGCGGGGGGCCATCGGGAACGGGTTTCAGAGTTCCGTCGTCCCTTCCGGTCTAGTCGTCGCAAGAAGGTTGTTCGAAAGCTCGCCCGTCGATCGCGTCGCAGGCAAGGTGACTCGCTTCAACGGCGCCGGGCTCCTTTCGAATGACCTTCTTAGTTGATTCTTGAACGTTCTGATACCCAGAAGTCTCTCCCCAGCATATGCCGGGCTCAGACCACTGGGTTTAGACCACGGTGAGCGGGAGGAGCTTCCTTCCGGTGGGCCCGATCTGGATCTCGGTGCCCATCGAGGGGCAGACGCCGCAGTCGTAACAGGGCGTCCACCGGCAGTCCTCGACCTCCACGTCGCTCAACGCGTCCTGCCAGTCCTGCCAGAGCCACTCGCGGTCCAGGCCGGCGTCGAGGTGGTCCCACGGAAGCACCTCGTGCTCCTCGCGCTCGCGGATGGTGTACCAGTCCACGTCCACCCCGACCTCGGCGGCGGCCTTCATCCAGCGCTCGTAGGAGAAGTGCTCGCTCCAGCCGTCGAAGCGCCCGCCGTCCGCCCAGACCGCGTGGATCACCCGGCCCACCCGGCGGTCGCCCCGGGAGAGCAGGCCCTCCACGATGGACGGCTTGCCGTCGTGGTACCGGAAACCGATGGCCTTGCCGTACTGCTTGTCGTTCCTGAGCTCGTTGCGGAGCTCGCGCAGGCGGCGGTCCACCGTCTCGTGGTCGCACTGGGCGGCCCACTGGAACGGGGTGTGCGGCTTGGGCACGAAACCGCCGATGGAGACCGTGCAGCGGATGTCCCGCGACCCGGTCGCCTCCCGGCCGGCCTTGATCACCTTTCTGGCCAGGTCGGCGATGCCCATGACGTCGACGTCCTCCTCGGTCGGGAGGCCGCACATGAAGTAGAGCTTCACCTGCCGCCAGCCCTGCGAGTAGGCGGTGGTGACGGTGCGGATCAGGTCCTCCTCGGTGACCATCTTGTTGATCACCTTGCGCATGCGCTCGGAGCCGCCCTCCGGGGCGAAGGTCAGGCCGGAGCGGCGGCCGTTCCGGGAGAACTCGTTGGCCAGGTCGATGTTGAACGCGTCGACCCGGGTGGACGGCAGCGAGAGCGAGGTGTTGGTGCCCTCGTACCGGTCGGCCAGGCCCTTGGCCACCTCGGCGATCTCGGAGTGGTCGGCGCTGGACAGCGAGAGCAGGCCGACCTCGGTGAAGCCGGACTCCTTGACCCCGTTGGCCACCATGTCGCCGATCACGGTGATGGACCGCTCCCGGACCGGGCGCGTGATCATTCCGGCCTGGCAGAACCGGCAGCCCCGGGTGCAGCCCCGGAAGATCTCCACGCTGAACCGCTCGTGCACCGTCTCGGCCAGCGGCACCAACGGCTTCTTCGGGTACGGCCAGTCGTCCAGGTCCATGACCGTGTGCTTGAACACCCGGGAGGGCACCCCCGGCCGGTTCGGCACCACCCGCTGGATCCGGCCGTCCGGCAGGTACTCGACGTCGTAGAACTTGGGCACGTAGACGCCGCCGCTCTCGGCCAGGCGCAGCAGCAGCCCGTCCCGGCCGCCCGGCCGGCCCTCGGCCTTCCACTCCCTGATCACCTCGGTGATGGCGATGGCGATCTGCTCGCCGTCGCCGAGCACCGCCGCGTCCAGGAAGTCGGCGATCGGCTCCGGGTTGAAGGCCGCGTGGCCACCGGCCAGCACGATCGGATCCGCCTCGGTACGCGCCACCGCCTCCAGCGGGATCCCCGCCAGGTCGAGCGCGGTGAACAGGTTGGTGTAGCCGAGCTCGGTCGAGAACGACACCCCGAGCACGTCGAAGGCCCGCACCGGCCGGTGGGCGTCCACGGTGAACTGGGGCACGCCCTCGGCGCGCATCAGCGCCTCCAGGTCGGGCCACACCGCGTAGGTCCGCTCGGCCAGCGTTTCCGGCAGCTCGTTGAGGATCTCGTAGAGGATCTGCACGCCCTGGTTGGGCAGGCCCACCTCGTACGCGTCCGGGTACATCAGCGCCCAGCGGACCGTCGCCTCGTCCCAGTCCTTGACGGTCGAGTTGAGTTCACCCCCGACGTACTGGATCGGCTTCTGCACCTTGGGCAGCAGCGCTTCCAGGCGGGGAAACAGCGACTCGGCAGACATGCGTCCAAGGGTATCCGCATCAGAAGGCATGCCAGGTACGGTCGTCGCCTGCCCGCAGCGAGGCCAGCCGGAACCGCAGCTCGGCCCGGGTGCCCGGATCCCGGTGGGCGTTCCTGAGCACCGCGGTGAGCGTCTGCATCTCCCGGGTGTCCCGCAGCACGCCGTACCCCGGCCAGTTCCTGACGTCGTACCCGTACGCCTCGACGAACCCGTCCCGCTGCGCCTCGGTCAGCCCGAACCTGACCCCCACCATGGTGGGCACCAGGTCGATCTCGCGAGGCCCGGCGCTCACCGAGTCCCAGTCGCACAGCAGCAGCCCCTCAGGTGTACGGAGCAGGTTTCCCCGGTGCGCGTCACCGTGAACCAGCCCGTACGGCAGAGCGAACTCCAGCCGCTCGTAGTAGGCGTCGGAGAGCGCCGAGCACCGTTCGGTCAGCCACTCGCGCTCCTCCTCGTCGATGGCCCGGCTGGCCGCGATGGCCCGCCGGATCGTCCCGAAGGGGTCGTAGGTCGGCAGGTCGAACGGCACCGGCGGCAGCGCGTGCAACCGCCGGAGCATCAGGCCGAGCGGCGCGGGGTCGGGCGGCGGCCCGGCGTGCTCCTCGTAGTGCCAGAAGGTGGCCAGCGCGCCGTCCACGGCCAGCGGCTGCCGCACGTCCACCGGCTCGGTCGCGGGGAAGCCCTGGTCGGCCAGCCAGCGGGTGACCTTCAGCGAGGTCACCAGCCGGTCGTACTTGCCGACCGCCCCCGCTTCGGAGAGGCGGACCACCACGCCCTCCCTGGGCAGGTGGTAGACGGAGGTGGCGAACTCGCGCAGCAGGCGGGCGCCGGTGGCGCTCAGCCCGGCCACACGGCATGCCTCGATGAGCGCGGCGGGAACGCCGGCGACAGTGGGAGCGCTCATGAGGGCAACACCCGCGCCACGCCCGGAGCCTCAAGGGTGGGCAGCAGGTCCCGGCTCTGGGACAGACCCACCGAGCAGAAGCCCTCGATCTGCCGGGCCATGCTCTCCGAGACCAGCGCCCGGCTGGCCGACAGTGTGGCGCCCAGGCTGTCGATCCTGCGTTCCGGTGGCAGTTGCAGTAACGGCGCCACCGCCTCCTCCGCGCCGGCCTGGTCGTCCTGGAGCACGCAGGCGATGGCCAGGTGGGCGCGGGCCATGGCCTCGCAGCCGTAGGAGCGGTTCTCCCGCTCGTCGCCCGCGTACAGCTCGATGGCGCGGCGGGCCTCCTCGATGGCCCGGGGCGTCTGGCCCAGGTGCAGGTGGGTGACGGCCGCGTAGTAGTGCTGCTTGGCGGGCCGGAACGCGAACTCGCCGCCGATCTCGTCGTGCAGCTCGTCGTGGCCGCCCGTGCCCCTGGCGTGCTCGGCGCGCGCCAGCTCGTCCCTGGCCTCGGCGGACCGGCCCAGCATGGCGCAGGCCCTGGCCCGCAGCATGTGCAGGCGGGCCCCGCCGGAGCCGGTGGACAGGTGGGTGAGCGCGTCCCCGGCGTACCGGGCGGCGTCCTCGTACCGGCGGTCCCAGAGGGCCACCGAGGCCTGCATGCCGCGCGCCCAGCCCATCAGCGAGGGATGCCCGGAGATCCGCCCGTACGTCCAGGCGGCCCTGGCCAGCGTGTCGGCCGGGACCCGGCGGCCCATGTCCATGCTGGCGTTGGCCATCAGGCCGCAGAGCGCGCCCGTCAGAAAGTAGAGCTCACCCGCCTGGGCCGGGTGGATCCGGCGTTCCAGGGCCTTCCTGGTCTGCTCCTGGAGCGCCCGCATCTCCACGAAGAGCGGCAGCGGCGTCTCCCACACGTACCGGCGGCCCACCCAGACCACCTGGGTGCGGATGCGCTCCAGCGCGCCGGTGCCCAGCTCGCTGGTCTCCGCCTCCTCGGCGTGCACGCTGGCCTCCTGCGCGGCGTCCGCGATCGGATCACCGCCACCGGCCGCCGCGGTGGCGCGGCGGGCCTCCTCCGGCGTGTAGTCGCGGGCGAAGCCCAGCTGCACCGGCCCGGTCTCGAACAGGCGGCACAGCAGGTCGGTGTACTCCCGGTCCGGCCGGGCGCCGGCCTCCCACTCCCGCCAGGAGCGCTCGGACAGGCCACGCCGCCGGATGCCCGACCGGTCGCACATGGCGTGGAAGTGCTCGATGGACTCCTCCACCGTCCAGCCGTTGGCCAGCCGCATGCACTTGAGCCGCGAGGTGGCGGGGGAGCTGAGCAGGATCTCCTCGGCGATCTGGTGGATGACGGCGGTGGAGGGCGCCTCGCCGAGTGCCGCGAGGGTGCGGTCCCGGATCGCGCCGGCGAACTGGATGGCGGACCGGTCGGCCCCGCGTGCGGAATGGGTCATCGGCTCTCCAATAAGGTGCGCATCCACGCTAGCCGGGCACTCGTTACGGAATGGTCACCGCGCACGGTGCGAGTCGCTCTCCGGGGCCGTACGAGGGGCCGTCGCTGGGGCACTTACCGGGCCGCTGTGGAAGGGCCCGACCGTGCCGCCGTTACGCAACTGTGCCAGGAAGAGCTGGCCGCAGAGACTGCTCGCCGTCTGGGCGAACCACACCGTCGGCGGATTTCCGGCCGCCGCCGCGGCCCACCGGCCCCCGCCGTACACGATCCGGTAGTCGGGGAAAGCCTTGCGGAGCAGGTCCAACGCGCGCACGCGCTCCTGCGCCTCGTCATCCGGAGTCACGGTTCCTCCGTAATCCCGCAGCTGCCTGAGTCGGCCCTGTGCGTCACCGCACATTCAAAGTACGTTCCCAGACTGTTCGTTTTACGAAGGTCGCACCAGTGAGAGCCGACCGCAGGATGGTGCGGGCGGCTCTCACCCTCAGCCGTAGGGGCGTTCTCGGATGTGGATGGCTTGGAGCAGCCCGATCCCGATCATGTTGGCGAACGTCGCCGTGCCGCCGTAGGAGACGAACGGCAGCGGCAGCCCCGTGATCGGCATGATGCCGATCGTCATCCCAACGTTGATGAATGTCTGGAACGCGAACCAGCAGACGAGGCCGCCCGCCACCAGCGCCCCGAACCGGTCCTCGCACTGCCGGGCGATGCGCAGCCCGCGCAGCAGCACCACGCCGAGCAGCGCCACCACGGTCACCGCGCCGAGGAACCCGAACTCCTCACCGACCACCGTGAAGATGAAGTCGGTGTGCTGCTCCGGCACGAACCGGCCGGTGGTCTGGCCGCCGTGGAAGAGGCCCTTGCCGAAGAACTCGCCGGAGCCGATCGCGATCAGCGCCTGGGTGCTGTTGTAGCCGACCCCGCGCGGGTCGCTGGCCGGGTTGATGAACGCGGTGAACCGGGCCACCTGGTACGGCTGGAGCAGCCCGAGCGACCAGACCAGACCCCCGCCCGCCGCGGCCAGCCCCAGCACCACGACGATCCAGCGTTTCCGCACCCCGGAGAAGATCAGCACGGCGCCGGTGATCACCGAGAGCACCATGGTGGTGCCCAGGTCGGGCTGGAGCATCACCAGCCCCATGGCCAGCCCGGCCGCCGCCATCGCGAACGTCACGTCCCGCGGGCGCGGCCGGTCGGTGCCCTCGGCCGGTTCGGCCAGCAGCATGCCCAGCAGCAGGATCAGCGCCGGTTTGGCCAGCTCGGAGGGCTGCATGGCGAAGCCGCCGCCAAGCATGATCCAGGAGTGCGAGCCGTTCACCGTGCTCCCGAGCGGGGACGCCACGGCCACCAGCAGCAGCAGGGCCACCCCGTACACGGCCGGCGCGTACGCCCGCAGCCACCGGTAGTCGGCCACCGCCACCGCGCTCAGCAGCGCCCCCCCGATGCCCAGGTTGAGCACGTGCTTCTTGACCAGCCCGGCCCCCTCCGCAGAGCTCCAGGTCCGGGTGGAGGACCAGACCAGCAGGGTGCCGACCACACTGAGCGCGACCACCGCGACCAGCAGCACCCCGTCCATCCGCCGGACCGCCGAGCCCTCACCGACCGCCCGGCTGGCCAGCGAACGGCGCCGGACGGTGCTCGCCGCCGCACCCGAGGGGATCACCGCTGCACCGTCCCGTCCGGCTTGATGCGGGGCAGCCGTTCGGCGGGTTCCTGCAGGGCGGGGGTGAGGAACTTGCCGAAGCCGTAGATGCCCTCGTAGATCTCGCGGACCGCCGGGGCGGCGGTGGAACCACCCATACCGCCCTGGGAGACCATGACCACGACCACGAAACGCGGCTTGTTGGTGGGGGCGAAGGAGGCGAACCAGGAGGTGTCGTGCTTGCCGTACACCTCGGCGGTGCCGGTCTTGCCGCCGATCTTCACCACGTTCATCGGCCAGCCGTTGAACGCCCCGGCCGCGGTGCCGTCCGAGGTCACCTCGCTCAGCGCGTCCTTGATGTACGCCCGGGTCTCCTCGTCGATCGGCAGCTTCCCGATCACCGGCGCCTTGATCTCCTTGACCAGGGTGCCGTCCGGCCGCACCAGCGCCCACCCGAGCCGCGGGCTGCGCACCTTGCCGTCCCCGACCAGCGCCGCGTACGCGTTGGCCAGCTGCAACGGCGTGACCAGCACGTCGCCCTGCCCGATGGAGAAGTTGGCCGCGTCACCCGCCCGCCAGACGAAGCCCTCCACGCAGTTCTCGTACGCCAGCTTCTTCAGGAACGCCGCACGCGCCGCGTCCTTCTCCTCCGGGTAGCCGGTCTTGCCCCGGACGCAGTTCTGCGCGCGGGTGGCCGCCCACAGGTTCCGCTTCCAGTTCCGGTCCGGGATGCGCCCCGGCGACTCCCCCGGCAGGTCGATCCCGGTCGCCTTGCCGAACCCGTACGCGCGGGACATGTTGGCCATCGGGTCCTTCGGCTTGGGCACCGGCTTGCGGCCGCCGTCCCGCAGCCACATCTCGTACGCCGCCCTGTAGAAGATCGTGTCGCACGACTTGACCAGCGCCGTGTGCAGGTTCATCGGCCCCAGCCCGATGCCGCGGAAGTTGTGGAACGGCCGCCCGCCCACCATGTACGCCCCCGGGCAGTCGTAGGTGCCCTTCAACGGGTAGCCGTCGGCCACCATCGCCGACACCGAGGTGACCTTGAACGTCGAGCCGGGGGCGAAGGTGCCCTTGATCGCCCGGGAGACCAGGGGTTTGCCCGCCTTGTCGGAGAGCAGCCGCTGATACTCGGCCTCGGCGATGCCGCCGATCCAGACCGACGGGTCGTAGGTGGGCACGCTGGCCATCGCGATCACCCGCCCGGTCTGCACGTCCAGCACCACCCCGGCCGCGCCGTCCGCCTGGGGCGCCTTCTTCATCGCCCCCGCCAGCGCCTGCTCCACGATGGACTGCACCTTGGCGTCGATGCTGGTGATCAGCGTGTCCCCCGCGACCGGCACCTCCTGCTGCTCCACACCAATGGCCTTGCCCATCCGGTCCACCTGGACCCGGCGCAGCCCCGTCTTGCCGCGCAGTTCCTGGTCGTAAACCGACTCCAGGCCGTCCCTGCCGATCAGGTCGACGCCCGAGAAGCTGGCCTTCAACCCCTCCCGGCGTTCGAGCTCCTCCTCCGTCACCGGCTGCAGGTACCCGAGCACCTGCGCCGCCTCGGAACCGTACGGATACTCCCGCACCGCCTGGATCTCCGCGGTCACCCCGGGAAAGTCCTCCTGCCGCTCCAGGATCTGCAGCGCCTGCCGGGTCGAGACGTGGTTGTCCACCGGAATCGGCTGGTACGGCGAGCCCGGCCAGCACGGCCGGGACACCTTCGGCCCGCACGGCCGGATACGCTCCTTGAGCTTGACCGGGTCGGCCCCGAGCACCGCCGCCAGCCGGGCCAGCACCGCGGAACCCCGGTCCGGCAGCCGCTCCAGCCGGTTGCGGTCCACCGACACCACCAGCGCGGTGCGGTTGCGGACCAGCGGCCGGCCCACCGAGTCGAGGATCTGCCCGCGCACCGCGGGCACCCGCACGTCCCTGGTCCGCGTCTCGGTGGCCACCTCCACGAACTCGGCGCCGCGGACCACCTGGACCTGCCAGAGGCGCACCCCCAGCACCACCAGAAGCGTGATCACTGTCAGGTGCACCACCACGAAACGGGTCCGCATCCGGCTCACGGCCGCCTCCCTCCCAGCACCAAAGCCTTCTTCCGGGGCCGGCGGGGCACCCGGAAGAGCGCGTTCACCCCCCAGACCAGGAAGGGCGCCACCACCAGGTTGCAGAGCGCCGTTCCCGGCCAGACGGCCTCGAACGCCCCCCAGTCCACCCCGGGATCGCCCAGCAGCGCGCCGACGCCCACGGCCAGGGCCGGGGCGCACACCGCGCAGGTCATCACGGTCAGCATCGGGGCCCGGACCGCCCCGCGCCCGGCCACGTACCCGATCAGGCACATGACCAGCCCGTACTGCCCGAGCACGTGGTCGGCGGGCGGCAGCACGTCGGCGGCCAGACCCGTCAGGAACCCGATCACCGCGCCCGCGGCGGCCCCGCGCGCCGCGGCCAGCGCGATCACCAGCAGCAGCACCAGATCCGGCACCACGGCGAAGCCGAGCCGGTTGAGCACGGTCACCTGCAGCACCATCGCGACGAACAGCAGCGCCGCGGTGCCCAGATTCCGCCCCATGAGGTCAGGCCCTCTCGTCCGGCTGTTCGTCCTGCCTGGCCCGCTCATTCGGACCGGACGGCCCGGTCCGATCGTTCGGAGCGGCCGGCCCGGTCCGCTCGTTTGGACTGGCCGGCCCAGTCAGCTCGTTTGGGCTGGCCGGCCCGGTTTGCTCATTCGGAGTGGACGGCCTGGCCTGCTCGTTCGGAGTGGATCGTCCGTCTTGCTCGTTTGGCCTTGCTTGTCCGGTCGGCTGGTCCGGCTTGGCGGGCTTGGCAGGCGCGGCCGGCAACACCGAATCCCGGGGATCCCTGGACGGCCCCCGGACCACCACTCCGACCACGTCGAGCGCGGTCAGATCGGCGAACGTCCGCGCGTACGCGGTCCGGGTGAGCTCGCCCGGAGTCGCCTCCACCCGCTCGATCGTCCCCACCGGGACGCCCGCCACGTACGGCACGCCCTGCACCGAGCCGAAGCTCACGATGCGCGAGCCCACGGTCAGCGGGGCCGTCGAGTCCAGCAGCCGGAACTTGATGAACCGGCCCCGGTTGCCGCCCTCCCCCAGACCGCTGACCACGCCGAGCTCGTTGCCGCCCTCCAGCCGCGCCCCCGCCGAGGAGGCCGGGTCGGAGAGCAGCACCACGGTGGCCGTGCCCGAGGTCACCTGGACCACCCGGCCGATCAGACCGTCCTCGTTGAGCACGGTCATCTCCTTGCGCACACCGTCCCGGCTGCCCGCGTCGATCTCCACCGCGTCCTCGAAGCCCGGCGCCGAGCGCCGCGCGATCACCTGGGCCGGCACCACCTGGTAGCCGCCCCGGCCGGCCAGGCCGAGCATGCCGTCCAACTCGGCGGCGCGCCGCTTGTCCAGCCGCTGCGCGATCAACTCCTTGCGCAGCTTGGCGTTCTCGGCGGAGAGCTGGGCGATGCGCTGCTGTGCCGAACTCGCCCCGGCCAGCGCCCGCACGAACCGGCCCACCGGCTCGATCACCGACGCGGTCGCCTGCTCGGCCGTGCCGAACGTGGCGGCCGCGAAGGACCGGATCGGGCCGAGCACCGGGGTGTCCCCGCTGCGGTGGTCAACGGTGATCAACACCAGCGCCGCCGCCAGCAGCGCCCCCACGACCACGCGCCCCCGCCGCGAGTCCTTCACCACCCCGCCCCTTTCGTCTCAGTCGATCCGGTCAGTGCCGCGGTTCTGGCACCAGCACCTGCTGCAGCGCCTCGAAGTCCTCCACGCACCGGCCGGTGCCGAGGGCCACCGAGTCGAGGGCGTTGTCCACCAGGTGCACGGGCATGCCGCACTCCTCCCTGAGCCGGTCGTCCATGCCCTTGAGCAGCGCGCCGCCACCGGTCAGCGCGATCCCCCGGTCCATCAGGTCGCCGGACAGCTCGGGCGGGCACTTGTCCAGGGTCGCCTTCACCGCGTCCACGATCGCGTTGAGCGGCTCCTCGGTGGCCCGGCGCACCTCGTCGGCGGAGACCACGATCGTCTTCGGCAGCCCGCTGACCAGATCACGGCCGCGGATCTCGGCGTGGTACTGCTCCCGCAACGGGCAGGCGGAACCGATCGCGATCTTCACCTCCTCCGCGGTGCGCTCGCCGAGCATCAGCGAGTACTCCTTCTTCGCGAAAGCGATGACCGCCTGGTCCAGCTCGTCGCCGCCCACCCGGATGGACTGGCTGGTCACGATGCCGCCCATGGAGATGATCGCCACCTCGGTGGTGCCCCCGCCGATGTCCACGACCATGTTGCCGGTGGGCTCGTGCACCGGCAGCCCCGCGCCGATCGCCGCCGCCATCGGCTCCTCGACGATGTACACACGGCGGGCCCCCGCCTGGTAACCGGCCTCCTTCACCGCCCGCTGTTCCACCCCGGTGATGCCGCTGGGCACCGCCACGATGATGCGCGGCTTAACGAAATAACGTCGTTTATGGACGCGCTGAATGAAATAGCGCAACATGCGTTCGGTCACGTCGAAGTCGGCGATAACGCCATCCTTCAGCGGCCGCACCGCCACGATGTTCCCAGGCGTCCGCCCGATCATGCGCTTGGCCTCAATGCCCACCGCCACGATCTTCCCTGAGCTGGTGTTGATCGCGACAACCGATGGTTCGTTGAGGACGATGCCACGCCCGCGCACGTAGACCAGCGTGTTCGCCGTACCGAGGTCGACCGCCATGTCGCGGCCGAGAAAAGCCAACTTGCTGCCCATGGGGAAGGAAGCCTTCCGTCAGGAGTTCCGCTGAAGATAACGCATCGCACTCGAATCGTAACGTGTTGTACCCATCACTCAGCGCAACGATCCTGCTCGGACACAAAAATGCTCCGAGATTACGCTGGGACCTGCGGAAACACGAAAGGCCCCGGAAATCCGGGGCCTTTCATCAAGAACTGGGTCAGAACCGGTCGGGGAAGAAGATCTTGATCTCCCGAGCGGCCGATTCGGGGGAGTCCGACCCGTGCACCACGTTCTCGCCGATCTCCAGCGCGTGGTCGCCACGGATGGTCCCCGGCGCGGACTTCACCGGGTCGGTGAGCCCGGCAAGGGCGCGGAAAGCCTCGACGGCGCGCGGCCCCTCCACCACCATCGCCACCAGCGGCGCCGAGGTAATGAACGTCACCAGCTCACCGAAGAACGGGCGCTCGGCGTGCTCGGCATAGTGGGCCTTGGCGGTGTCGGCGTCCAGCGTGCGCAGCTCCATCGCGACGACCTTCAGGCCCTTGCGCTCGATGCGGCCGATCACGTCACCGATGAGGCCACGACGGACACCGTCGGGCTTGATCAGGACAAGCGTACGCTCGGACACGGGATATCTCCTTTGATGCGATCCTGGGGCGCGCCTAGCTTATCTGCTCCTCGCCAGTGTCCTCGGGCGACGGCGTCGGCGCGGGCACCACCAGCGGGACCGGATCAGGGTCCAGCGCGAGCACCTCCGCCTCGTCCGGCTCCGCGTCCGACTCCAACTCCGCCAACTGCTCCGCGGCCGGCGCCGGTGCGGGCGCCTCCGGCTTGGGTGCCTCCGGGAATCTCCGGGCGAGCAGCGAGGCCAGCAACAGCACGAGCACCACCACGAATCCACCGACCAGCGCCCACAGATGCAAAGCCCCCACGAAGGCGTCCACCATGGCCTCCCGGGTGGCGCTCCCCAACTCGCCGACCTCCCGCAGCCGGGTCACCTGGATGCCCGTACCCAGCAGGAACCCGGCCAGCACCGACGGGAACAGCAGGGACACCGCGAACAGCGCGGCCACCTGCCCGGCCGCGCGCAGCGCGCTCACCAGCGCCACCGCCGCCCCGGCCGCCAGCAGAACGAACGGCACGGCCAGCAGCATCCCGCCCATCGTGGGCACCAGCACGCGGATCGCGCACAAGCCCACCACCACGGCCACCAGCCCGGCCGCGACCAGCCGCGGCGCCTGGCCCTCCGCGAGCCGCACCGCGCCCCCGGCCGCCAGCACGGCGACCACCGCCGCCACCCCGAACGGCACCCACAGCCCGGTCAGCCCGGGACCGCCAAGCCCGCCCAGTTCCACGTAGGTCAGCTGGGCGGCGGTCGGCAGCACCACGAGCCCGACCGCCACCTGGGTGAACGCGGCAGCCCTGCCCCCCTCGAACACGGCCACCGAACCCAGCCCCAGCATCGCCACCACCGCGACCGCGGCCACCGCGATCACCGTCACCGGCGGCCAGTCGAAGGTGGTCCCCACCGCCAGCACGGCGATCCCCGCCGACGGCACCGCGGCCATCGCCAGCCGCGCCCGCTCCACCGGCGTCCCCGGCACCGCCACCCCCCGGCCGGCCTCACCGGCCAGCAGCCAGAGCACCAGGAACACCGCGGCCAGCCCCAGCGCCACACCGGTCAGCAGCGGGTACGGCTGGAGCGTGACCTGCCAGGAGGAGACCGCGTCCAGCGGCCACAGGGCCAGGGCCTGGGCGGCCAGCAGGCTCACCGCCAGCACACCCGCCCACAGCGGCAGCAGCACCCTGCGGTGCGGCCGCTCCATCGCCGCCACCAGCGTCGCCGGGACCAGCAGGCCCGCGCCCACCCCGTGCAGCACCCGCAGCACCGCCACCATCCCGGGGCCGCCGGCGTAGCCACCCGCGGCGTCCGCCAGCGCCAGCACCGCCAGACCGGCCACCAGCATGGGGGCCGCCCGGAACCGCCGGAGCGCGAGCGCGGCCCCCGGCACGGTCAGCACCATCGCGGGCAGCGCGAGACCGTGCGCGCGCATCATCGCGATCTGCGGCACCTCCGGCGGGAGCAGCGCGGCCACCACCGAGATCGTGTTCGGGATCGCCAGAATGGCCAGTGGGAGCGCGGCCACGATGAGCAGCCCGACGACGACATCGAGCACGACGCCCGTCGCCGGGGCCCGGACCGCGTCCAGCGGGGGGCGCAGCGGCTGATGCATTGGGGGGACGGCCATGGTGGCCGACTTTAGCGCTTCGTCGCGCCCTCGACACGGCGAGCGACGAATATCGCGGTTATCCATAGGGCTGCGAAGATCGCCCCGAGAAAGAACATCGTGGGCACCAGAAAACCGGTCGCTATCGCCAGAACCTGGATCACGCTGCCCGCGATATAGCCCACCGGATAACGGAGCAGCCCGGCGACGATCACACAGAGCACGGCCAGCCCGACACCGGCGCCCACCGCCAGCCGCGGTTCGGTGCCGGTGATCTGGATCGCCACCGGCGTCAGGAGGGCGACGACGATCGCCTCCATGCCCAGCACGGTCGCGCCGAGGCGGCGCATCCCGGGGGTTACCTCGAACATCCAGCCCACCTTCAGGAGAATCCTCTTGCGCTGTTTCCCGTAGCGTTCAGCTCGCCCTCAGGAGGATCCTGGCGTCCCCGGCGGTGACCACCGAACCGGTGATGAGCACCCCGGAACCGAACTCGTCCCCCTCGTCGGCCAGCCCGACCGCGATGTCGATGGCGTCGTCCAGGCGCAGACAGACCTGCACCCGCTCCTGGCCGAACACGCCCACGGCACGTTGCGCCAGCTCGTCCGGGTCCATGGCACGCGGGGAGGAGTTCCGGGTGACCACGATCTCCGTCACGATCGGTTCGAGGAGCTCCAGGATCGCGTCCACGTCCTTGTCGGCCATCACCGCCACGACGGCGATCAACCGGGTGAAACCGAAGGACTCGGTCACCGCGTCGATCGTGGCCTCCATGCCGCCCGGGTTGTGCGAGGCGTCCACGATCACCGTCGGGCCCCGGCGGACGACCTCCAGCCGGCCAGGGCTGGTGACCTGGGCGAACGCCTGACGTACCAGCTCGTCGGAGAGCGGGTCCTCACCCGCCGTCAGCGCCTCCACGGCGGCCAGGGCGGTCGCCGCGTTGCCCGCCTGGTGGGCTCCGTACAGGGGGAGGAAAACCTCCTCGTAGACGCCCTTCAGGCCGCGCAGATCGAGAACCTGGCCGCCCATGGCCAGCTCCCTGCGCAGCACCCCGAACTCCAGCCCCTCCCTGGCCACCAGCGCGCCCACCTCGGCCGTACGGCGCAGCAGCACCTCGGCCGCCGGGAGCACCTGCTGCGCGAGCACCGCGGTCGACCCCGGCTTGATGATGCCCGCCTTCTCGCCCGCGATCGTGGCGACGTCGGGCCCCAGGTACTCCGTGTGGTCCAGCGAGATCGGCGTGATCACCGCCACCGTGCCGTCGGCGACGTTGGTGGCGTCCCAGCGGCCGCCCATGCCCGTCTCCACCACCGCGATGTCCACCGGGGCCTCCGCGAACGCGGCGAACGCCATCGCGGTGAGCACCTCGAAGAAGCTCAGGCGGCCGTACTTCTGGTCGACGATCTCGAAATAGGGCTGGAGCTCCTGGAACAGCTCGACGAACCGCTCCTCCGACAGGGGGGCGCCGTCCACGCAGATACGGTCGCGCATCGACGCGAACTCCGGGCTCGTGTAACGACCCACGCGGAGGTTCCGTTCGCGCAGCAACGCCTCGACCATCCGGGCCGTGGTCGACTTGCCGTTCGTTCCGGCAATGTGGATCACGGGGAACGCCGCCTGTGGCTGACCCAGCAGATCGACCAACCCAGCGATACGGTCCAGGGTCGGATCAATCTCCCATTCGACACCCCGGGCCCGAATGGCGGCCTCGACCGTACGAATGTCCTGCGCTTCTGTCACCTGGACAGTTTAGTGCCGCCCACGCTCGGGCCATGGCCCTGTGGCCGGGGGCCTCTCATAGACTCACGCAGTGCGTTCCGACAGCGCGTTCTTCGAGGACTGGCACTCGCGCCCCAAGGGTTCCCGCCGCAGCCTCGAACGTGCGCGGCATCTGCTGAACCTGATCGGGCTCCCCGGCGCCGACGCGCCCGTCCTCACCGTCGTCGGCTCGAAAGGCAAAGGCACGACGGCCACGTACGCGTCCGCCTTCCTCGCCGCGACCGGTGCCCGTGTGGTGACCGTCACCAGTCCTGGCCTGCGCTCCAACCGCGAACGGATCAGGCTCAACGGAGCCGCGATCTCCGACACAGACCTCGCCCCCCTCGGAACCCGCATCGCTCACGCCCTCCGCCGCCTTCCCGACCGCACCCGACTCCCCGGCCATCTCGCCCCCGCCGGGCTGTTCACCGCCGCCGGAGTCCTGTACGCGAACGAGATCGGCGTCGACTACCTCGTACTGGAAGCCGGCATGGGAGGCGGCTCCGATGAGGTTTCCCTCTTCTCCCCCCGCGTCGTCGCGATCACAGAAATCTTCGCCGAACACGTGGGCGTCCTCGGCGACACCCCCGCCGAAATCGCCCGGGAAAAGGCGTCCGTCGTCTCCCCTCGCACCAGAGCCGTCCTGTCCCTCCCCCAACAACCCGCCGTGCGAGAAGCCATCGAAACGACCATCAGCCAGAAGGCAAACCTGGACCTCGACATCCTCAACCCCGACACCGCCTCCCTGTCGGCCGACCTCCTCCCCCCTTCTTACGGCCGATGGAACGCCGAACTCGGCTGCGCCGCGGCAACCAAGCTCCTGTCCCTGCTCGACAAGGAGCCCCCTGCCCCGTCCCAGCTCACCCGAGTGCTCAATTCCGTACGCCTCCCGGGCCGGTTCTCCCACCACCTCGTGCCAGGCACCGACATTGAGGTCTGTATCGACTCGCCCATCAGTCGAGCGGGAATAGCCACCGCCCTAAAAATGGCTCATGAACGCTGGAACAGCATCGACCACGTGCTTCTCTGTCTCCCCGACAACAAGGACCTAGAGGGCTCCATCCTCGAACTCGCCGACTACCCCGTCACCTTCATCCGCCTGACCAACACCCACTTCACCTTCACCAAAGCACTGCCCCCCAAGTGGACCGTCCTCGACCAGGACGAAATTACTCCGGAATTCCTGGCCGACTTGGGCCACCACATCCTCAGCCTCGGGACCGCCCTCTTCTCGGGCCACATGCTGAGTATCTTGAACGTCTCAACCGAGCAACTCTTCGTTCCTTGAAGTCTCGGGAAATGCGAAAGGCCCCGGTCAAACGACCAGGGCCCTTCGAAAGATTGTCCGGCGGCGTCCTACTCTCCCACACCGTCCCCGGTGCAGTACCATCGGCGCTGGAGGGCTTAACTTCCGGGTTCGGAATGAGACCGGGTGTTTCCCCACCGCTATAAC
>NZ_JAHCST010000066.1 GCF_018476525.1 Acrocarpospora catenulata | reverse complement strand
ACCCACCCACCCTTCTTGACCCTCCGGGTCCGGGCCCGGCTCCGCCGGGATGGATAGTTGCCGGGAAGCGTCCACCCACCCACGGGGTGAATGGCTCCCGATGGACTCCCACCCATTTCAACCCTTCGTTCGCTGACCCAGCTCCACCGGAAGAGCTGGCTGCCGTCCCCGCATATGAAGGATTGGTTGCCGGGGAACTCCCAACCACCCCTGCGGCCTTCTGTCGGACCCGGCTCCCGCCGGGGACGGTAGCCTGCCGCGCCGGTACACGTGAAGTTTGACTGCCGTGGTGCTCCCGTCCACCCTTCTATGGCCTTCCTTCTATGGCCTTCGACCGGAACCGGCTCCGCCGGCTTGGACGACTTCCTCACGTGGCCATCCAGGTCGGGCACCCGGGTCGGGAGTGGCCGCAACTGGCGGGTGTCCGGGGCGGTGCGGTCGGTCACATGACCCCGGCGATACCGAACACTCCACTGAGACGGTCTTCGGTGGGGTCGTTTAACCCACACCTCCACGAGAGAGGTAGCCATGTCAAAAACTGTTGGTGATTGTCGGAAGCGCACGCCCCACCCGGGTGGCAGAACGCGTGGTCCTAGGTCGCTTCGGGCGACCGAGCACAGGACGGATTCGAGGTCGAGTTCGATGCTGGACTTTAAGAGCACCGAGTTGGGGATGGAGTGAGTGAGCTCGCCTATCTCTGAATCGAGTTGACGAGCAGGACCCGCACCACGAGCGGGGACGGCAGCCAACTCTCCCGGTGGAGCTGGATCTGCGAACGAAGAGTCGAAATGGGTGTACACACTCGCACCCGCCAGAATTCACTCTCTTTCAATTACCACTCGATGCCTTTTTGGCCTTTTTGGCCGGTGTCCATGGGGTGTTTTAGTTTGATCATTTCGGTTACCAGGTCGGCTTGGGAGAGGAGGGCGGGGTGGGCGTTTCGGCCGGTTATTACTATGTGTTGGGTGCCGGGGCGGGTGGAGAGGGTGGTCAGGACGTCATCTATGGGGATCCAACCCCAGTTAATGGGGTAGGTGAATTCGTCCAGGATCAGGAGGCGGTAGGTTTGGGAAAGTAGGTCTCGTTTTATTTGGGACCAGCCTTCGAGGGCGTCGGCAGCGTGGTCGGATTCTGAGGTGGATTTTTTGATCCAAGACCAGCCTTCGCCCATTTTGTGCCAGGTGACTGGGGGGCCGAGTTCGCCGAGGGTCTGGAGGGCGCGTTCTTCGCCTATTCGCCATTTGGCGGATTTGACGAACTGGAAGACGCCGATGGGCCAGCCCTGGTTCCAGGCGCGGAGGGCTAGGCCGAAGGCGGCGGTTGATTTTCCTTTGCCGGGGCCGGTGTGGACGATAAGCAGGGGGCGGTTGCGGCGCTGGCGGGTGGTCAGGCCGTCGTCCGGGGTGTGCTCGGGTTTGCCCTGGGGCATGGTTCCTCTTTCCGGCCGGGACGGGGGTCAGTTCAAGCGGCCCTTCGGCTCGCGTCAGGCGGCGCTTCGGCTCGCGCGGACTACGTGGGCCAGGCCGACGTGGGCCAGTTCGTCCAGGTGGACAAGTGCGGCGTTCAGGTGGGCGGCCAGCGCGCCGGCCAGGCCCAGGCGGATGGGGCCGGTTTCGCAGTCGACGAGGACGGTGGCGGTTCCGGCCAGGCGGGCGGCGGCGAGGGGGATCTCGCCAAGGGTGCCGGAGGTGGCACGGCCGTCGGTTACGAGCACGAGGAGGGGCCGCCGGGCCAGGTCGCGGAGCTGTTCCACCCGGAGCACGTCCGCTGCCTTGAGCAGTCCTGCCGCGAGGGGGGTGCGGCCTCCTGTGCGCAGGTCCCGCATGCGAGCAGCCCCTGCCTCGACAGAGGAGGTCGGTGGAAGCACCAGCTCAGCCGTCTCCCCGCGGAACGTGATCAGTCCGACCTTGTCGCGCCGTTGGTAGGCGTCGAGCAGAAGACTGAGCACAGCCGCCTTCACGGCCCCCATTCGACGCCGAGCCGCCATCGATCCACTGGCATCCACGGCGAACAGCACCAGATTCCCTTCCCGCCCTTCACGCACGGCTTCGCGAAGGTCGGACCGCTCGATACGGATCCCACCCCTTCCGACCGCAGAACCAGCCCCTCCGACCCCGGAACCAACTCCTCCCACCAAAGAATCAGCGCCTTCAACTTCGGAACCGACCCCTCTCGCAAAGGAACCAGTCCCTCCGACCCCGGAACCGACCCCACCCACCAAGGAACCAGCCCCTTCAACTTCAGAACCGACCCCGCCCACCAAGGAACCGGCGCCTCCGACCCCTCTCGCAAAGGAACCAGCCCCTCCGACCCCGAAATCGGCCCCTCCCGTCGCGGAACCAGCTCCTTCGGCCGCAGGATCGGCCCCTCCGGCCGAGAACGCTTCACGTTGCCGCTGATGGGGTGCGGCGGCCCAGAGGGTTGCCATCAAGTGGATGGCGGTGACCCGTCCGCCGGAAGGCAACCGCGCCCCGACGGTACGACCGTGCGGGGTACGTGCCCGTGACCGGCGTCCAGGTGCTCCAGACCCGATTCCCGGCAGGGTGAAAAGCCGCGCCCGATAGGGCGGATCACTGGCGGGCGTCGTCTGCCCAGACGACGGCAGAGGCGCCTCCCCGTCCTGCCCGGACGGTGGCAGAGTCACGTATCCGTCCCGTCCGGACGGCGGCAGAGTCACGTTTCCGTCCCGCCCGGGCGCAGGGGGGAGCGCTTCCCCGTCCGGCTCGTGCGTGGAACCACCCCGATTGGGGTCGGCTCCGAAGCTGGGATCGTGCTCTGGAGAGCGGTCCAGTAGATCGACATCTGTCGACGCCCCACGGTGACCAGAAGGATCACCAACCCCGTCATCCGAGGCTTGACCAAGCGGTCCGGAATCACTCCCCGCCTCGTCAACAGGATCCGGGGAACCACCGGAACCTTCGGCGGAGAAGTCCGGCGGATGGCCGCCGCCGGGATCGGGAGGATCGTCGTCGGGGTCGTAGTCGCCGAAGCCGCTGAGCAGTTCGTCGAGTTTGGCCTCGTCCAGACCGGGAGCGTCGAACGGGTCGCGGCGGCGGCGATGTGGCAGGGCCAGGCGTGCCGCTTGGCGGACGTCGGTGGAGGTGACCCGGGAGCGGCCGTGCCAGGCCGCGTGGGCCAGCGCCGCGTGGGCGGTGACCAGGTCGGCGCGCATGCCGTCCACCTCGAAGCCGGCGCAGACGGTGGCGATCTGTTTGACGGCGGAGTCGGAGAGCACGACCCCGGGGAGCAGCGCCCGCGCCGAGGCGATGCGGTGGGCCAGGTCGGACTCGGCCGCCGACCAGCGGGCGGCGAAGCCGGCGGGATCCAGCTCGTAGGCCAGCCGCCGCCGGATCACCTCGGCCCGCTCGGCGGGGTCCCGGGAGGCGCGGGCCTCCACGGTCAGCCCGAACCGGTCCAGCAACTGGGGCCGCAGCTCCCCCTCCTCCGGGTTCATGGTCCCGGCGAGCAGGAAACGCGCGGCGTGCCGGACCGAGACGCCTTCGCGCTCGACGTAGCAGGTGCCCAGGGCGGCGGCGTCCAGGAGCAGGTCGACCAGGTGGTCGTGGAGCAGGTTGACCTCGTCCACGTACAGCACGCCGCGGTGGGCGGCGGCGAGCAGGCCGGGTTCGAAGGCCCTCACTCCCTCGGTGAGGGCGCGTTCCAGGTCGAGCGAGCCCGCCAGCCGGTCCTCGGAGGCGCCGACGGGTAGTTCGACCAGCCGGGCCGGCCGTACCGAACCGGAACCGGGGTGCGGCGCGTCGGGGCAGGCGGGGTCGGGGGCCGAGGGGTCGCAGGAGAAGCGGCAGCCGTCGGCCACCTCGACGGGCGGGAGCAGCGCGGCCAGCGCGCGGACGATCGTGGACTTGGCCGTGCCCTTCTCACCCCGCACCAGCACCCCGCCCACCCGGGGCGAGACCGCGTTGAGCACCAGCGCCAGCTTGAGATCGGCCAGCCCGACGACCGCGCTGAACGGATACGTCACCATGATCCTTTCAATGGAAGCCGGAGGTTCCACCGCCCGCCGAGACCGGTCAGTTCGGCCCGGCCGAGCGGTGGCACGTCCACCCGCCGGTACGCCCCCGCGGGGGCGCCCAGCGCGACGACCACGGCCGCCCGGACCAGGCCGGGATGGGTGACCGCCAGCCACCGCCCGGGCGTCAGCGTGGCCAGCCACTCCCCCACCCGGAGGAGCACCGCGCTGACCGGCTCACCGCCGTGGGGCGCCGAATCCGGATCCTCCAGCCATTGCCGGACGCCCTCCGGTTCCGCCGCCACCACCTCGGCCAGCGGGAGCCCCCGCCACCGCCCGTGATCGCAGTCACGCAGCCTCTCCTCGACCGTGGCGGCCTCCACCCCCAGCAAGCGAGCCGTCTCCCGGCACCGTTCCTCCGGTCCACGAACACCCTGCCATCCCGCACCGACAATTCCCGGAAGATCATCCTGCGGGAATCGCACCAGGTCATCGCCGGGAGACGGGAAGGCAGTCGCCTTGAGGGCATAAGTCGGGGCATGGGCGACCAGGGTCACCCGGGCGGCACGCACCGATCAGACCGGGATCGGCTGCGCGGCCCGGGCCGCCGCCCGGTAGGAGAGGTAGGCGAACAGGGCACCCAGCGCCCCCCAGAGCACCACCTGGGTGCCCAGCGAGGCCAGGCGGAAGTTCCACAGCAGGCTGGCGGGGAAGCCTTCGGCCACCTCGTCCACCGCCGGGAGCACCGCCCAGGAGACCGCCACCGGCACCAGGAACGCCAGCCCGCCGGCCAGCCAGGAGCGAGGACCGGCCCCGCCGGCCAACCGGTGGGCGACCGCCCCTGCGGCCACCGCGAGCAGCCCGATCGCCACGGCGACCAGGTAGAGCGTGGTGCGCTGCCCGATCGTGGCCGGATCCCCCACCGCAGGCGGGTTGGCCGGATATTTCACGAAAGGCACCAGCACTACCGCCGCGAACCCCGCCCCCGCGAGGGCGACGGCCAGCGCGGGGTCGGAGCGTGGGCCGGTCCGGCCCCGGGCGAAGGCGTAGGCGAGGGCGAACAGGCCGCCGAGGGCCAGGCCGTACAGGGCGGTGGCCAGGAACAGGCCGCCCTGCTGGCCGGCCCGGCTGACCAGTTCCTCGGCGTGGTGGCCGTCACCTGCGACGGCTTCTTCGAGCGCGATGGCGCTGTCGACGTACGGCTCACCGACCAGGAAGGCGAAGATTCCGGCGGCGAACCCGGCGAGCAGTCCGGCGAGCAGACCCCGGACCAGAAGGACGCGGACCATGGCGTCAGTGGCAGGGCACGCCGAGCAGGTGGCGCCCGTCGTGCATGAGTTCGTGCAGGTAGTTCCCCGCCTGGGAGATCGCCCCCTGGTCGAAGGTGACCAGGTAGGCCACCAGCAGGAGCACCGGCACGGCCAGCGTCCACCAGGCCAGGCGGCGAAGGGGAATGGGTTGCGTGTGCGGGGTCGTGATCTGGCTCACGCCACGGACCTCCTCTGGGATTTCGCGTCCCTGTAGTCGGTGCTGTGGCGGGTGGTGACCTGGCTCCCCTTGCTCGGGCAAGGGTTACAGTGGCGCGACCGCACCGGAGTTACACCGGATTTCCCTCACGCCGCCACAATTCACCGGGAACGTATCCCGAACGGACAAAACCGTCAAGCATGTGCCATGTCACGGCAAAGCTGATACCTTCGGCGTCGCCGTGCATCGCCGCGAACTGAGGAGGTGAGACCGATCAACGCTGTGACAGGTCGGGGCTCCCTCCCCCGCATGGTCTAGGGAGCGCCCGCAGAAGGCATCCCGAAAGGTGTGAAACGCTTTGCGGTTCACCTCCCAGACGTCGTCGGACGGCGTCACCGAACAACTGTTCACCCTCGGCGAGATCCCCGGTGTGCTGTGGACGCCGGAAGACGCCATCGGAACTCGTCCCCTGATCCTGAGGAGATCCCCGAGTTCGAGACCGGCAGCTCGGTGCGGTTCTTCACGCGGCACCTTGGTTAGGGCCGCTGCCGCGTAGTTCGCGACGCGCCGGCCGGGCCTACTCTCCCTGCCGGCGCGTGCCGGTCGTCACCCTTCGCCGGTGAGGGCCGCCACGAGGTCCGCCGCCGTGCGGCAGCGGTCCAGCAGGTCGCCCACGTGGGCCTTGGTGCCCCGCAGCGGCTCCAGGGTCGGCACCCGCTGGAGCGATTCGCGCCCGGGGATGTCGAAGATCACCGAGTCCCAGGAGGCCGCCGCCACCGACTCGCTGTACTGCCTCAGGCAGCGGCCCCGGAAGTAGGCCCGGGTGTCGGTGGGCGGGGTCTCGATGGCCCGCTCCACCTCCTCCTCGGTCACCAGGCGCTGCATGCGGCCACGGGCCACCAGGCGGTTGTACAGGCCCCGGTCGGGGCGGATGTCGGCGTACTGGAGGTCCACCAGCTGGAGCCGGGGGTGCGACCAGGGCAGCTTGTCGCGGGTCCGGTAGCCCTCCAGGAGCTCCAGCTTGGCCACCCAGTCCAGCTCCCGGGAGAGCTGCATCGGGTCCTCCGCCAGCCGGGTCAGCACCGACTCCCAGCGGTTCAGCACGTCCTTGGTCATGTCGTCCAGGCCGGCGCCGTACCGGTCCTCGACGTACTTGCGGGCCTGCTCCAGGTACTCCATCTGGAGCTGCACGGCGGTCATCTTCCGGCCGTTGCGCAGCGGGATCTCGTACTTGCAGGAGGGGTCGTGGGAGACGGCGCGCAGCGCGGCGACCGGGGACTCCACCGACAGGTCCGCGGTGAGAAAGCCGTCCTCGATCATCGCCAGCACCAGCGCGGTCGAGCCCAGCTTCAGGTACGTGGAGATCTCCGACATGTTCGCGTCGCCGATGATCACGTGCAGCCGGCGGTACTTCTCGGGGTCGGCGTGCGGCTCGTCCCGGGTGTTGATGATCGGGCGCTTCAGCGTGGTCTCCAGGCCCACCTCGACCTCGAAGAAGTCGGCACGCTGGCTGATCTGGAAGCCGTCGCCGCGGGAGTCCTGCCCGATGCCCACCTTGCCGGCCCCGCACACCACCTGCCGGGAGACGAAGAACGGGGTCAGGTGCCGGACGATGTCGGCGAACGGGGTGGCCCGCCGCATCAGGTAGTTCTCGTGGCAGCCGTAGGAGGCGCCCTTGCTGTCGGTGTTGTTCTTGTAGAGCTGGATGGGCGCGTTGCCGGGCATGCCGGAGGCGCGGAGCGCCGCGTCGTGCATGACCCGCTCGCCCGCCTTGTCCCAGATCACCGCCGCGCGCGGATTGGTGCACTCGGGGGTCGAGTACTCCGGATGGGCGTGGTCGACGTACAACCGTGCCCCGTTGGTGAGGATCACGTTGGCCAGGCCAAGGTCCTCGTCGGTGAGCTGGCTGGAGTCGGCCGCCTCCCGGGCCAGGTCGAAACCCCGGGCGTCGCGGAGCGGGTTCTCCTCCTCGAAGTCCCACCGGGCCCGCCGGGCGCGCGCGGCCGAGGCCGCCAGGTACGCGTTGACGACCTGCGAGGAGGTCACCATCGCGTTCGCTCCCGGCTGACCGGGCACGGCGATGCCGTACTCGGTCTCGATGCCCATCACCCGCCGTACCGTCATGCGCACCCCATGGCCGTCGTTCCGCCGTTTATATCCCGAGCCTAGCCCCTCTTCTCTACCCGGTTACCCGACAGTTACGGCACAGAGGCCGACTATTCGCCGCGCGCGGGCCGCCGGCCACCGAGAATCCGGCGCAGCAATCGCTGGCCCGGCCGGTCGACGAGCTTGAAAACAAGATACGCCAGCAGGATAGACGCACCCATGGTCAGGGCCGTTAAAAGCCACGGGTTGAATGTCTCCCGCAAACCGGGAATCAGCACCGCGGAGACGTTCTGGTGGAGCAGGTAGAGGGGGTAGGTGAGGGCGCCGACCGTGGTGAGCGGGGCCCACCTGATCCACCGCAGCCAGCCGAGCGCGACCGCTGCCATCAGCAGGAAGATGACCGTGATGGCGATGACGACGCCCGTGGGCGGGGCCGGGAAGCGCTTGATGCCGACCAGGTCCACCCGGCCCTGCACGCGCTCCAGCGCGGCGTAGACCGAGAAGGCATAGCCGACCAGTACGAAGCCCCAGCGGGTCACCGAGGGGCCGAACCGGTAGATCAGGTAGAAGGCCATGCCCGCGACGAAGTACGGCGCCTGCCGCGGCATGACGATCTCGGTGAGCAGATCGTTCTCCAGGTACTCCGCGACCACCACGAGCACCAGCCAGGCCCACATGAAGGCCATGGCCCTGCGCAGCGTGATACCGGCGAGCACCACGATGGCGATGAGGAAGTAGAACTTCAGCTCCACCCAGAGCGACCAGAACACCCCGCCCGCGTGCAGGACGCCGAACGCCTCCTGGAACATCGTGAGGTTCAGCAGGTAGTCGCCGAAGGTGAGGTTGAATTTGAAGCCCTGTACGTCGGTGTAGGTGTACAGCACGTACAAAGCGATGACGGTGAACCAATAGGCCGGGTAGAGGCGGGCTATTCTGGACGCCGCGAACTGGCCAATACTTCTGCCCCACGCGCTCATCAGGATGACGAAGCCACTGATCAGGAAGAAGAGTTCGACGCCCAGGATGCCGAGCGTGGTGACCCGGTTGACCTCGGCGAAGATCTCGGTCGGGAAGTCGCCCCAGATCGACTTGCTGGCGGCCATGTAGTGGAACGCCATGACCGCGAACGCGGCGACGAACCGTAAAAGGTCAAGCTCTATCAGCCGGGGCTGGCCGCCCGCCGCGGGCCGCTCCTGGGCCGGAGCCGGTACGGGGCGCGGGGGCGCCGGCGGAGGGGTGGGCCGTCGGCGGCGGCGCCGGGCCGGCGTGGTGGCGGTCACCAGAGATCACCTTGAGGGCACACGCCTGCTTCGACGCTCGCTGAGTTCACTGGGTTCCCGTGACATCTCCCCAACCACACTCGACCCATGATGTCCCACTAAATCCCCCCAAGCCACCGATACCGAAACTTGGGCGGTAAACGCCGAAACGGCGCGCACCCCGGGGGGGTACGCGCCGCTTCGAGAGTCGCTCTACAGGTACTGACCCGTGTTGGCCACGGTGTCGATCGAGCGGCCCGCCTCGGTGCCCTGCTTGCCCTGCACCAGAGTGCGGATGTAGACGATGCGCTCGCCCTTCTTGCCGGAGATGCGAGCCCAGTCGTCGGGGTTGGTGGTGTTGGGGAGATCCTCGTTCTCGCGGAACTCGTCCACGCAGGCGGCCATCAGGTGCTGGATGCGCAGGCCCTTCTGGCCCGTCTCCAGGAACTGCTTGATGGCCATCTTCTTGCCCCGGTCCACGATGTTCTGGATCATGGCGCCGGAGTTGAAGTCCTTGAAGTACAGGACTTCCTTGTCGCCGTTGGCGTAGGTCACCTCGAGGAAGCGGTTCTCCTCGATCTCGGTGTACATCCGCTCGACGACCCGCTGGATCATCTCCGCGATGGTGCCTTCCCGGCTGCCACCGTGCTCGGCCAGGTCGTCGCCGTGCAGCGGCAGGTCGGAGATGAGGTACTTGGAGAAGATGTCCTTGGCCGCCTCGGCGTCCGGACGCTCGATCTTGATCTTGACGTCCAGCCGGCCCGGCCGCAGGATCGCCGGGTCGATCATGTCCTCCCGGTTGGAGGCGCCGATGACGATGACGTTCTCCAGGCCCTCGACACC
This sequence comes from Acrocarpospora catenulata, assembly GCF_018476525.1. GTDB lineage: Bacteria > Actinomycetota > Actinomycetes > Streptosporangiales > Streptosporangiaceae > Acrocarpospora > Acrocarpospora catenulata. Next base: position 42,660 of record NZ_JAHCST010000066.1, on the reverse strand, counting down.
GTCGATCTCCGACAGCAGCTGGGGCACGATGGTGTTCTCGACGTCGGAGGAGACACCCGAGCCACGGGTCCGGAAGATCGAGTCCATCTCGTCGAAGAACACGATCACCGGGGTGCCCTCGGAGGCCTTCTCCCTGGCCCGCTGGAAGACCAGGCGGATGTGCCGCTCGGTCTCGCCGACGTACTTGTTCAGCAGCTCCGGGCCCTTGATGTTGAGGAAGAAGCTCTTGCCGGACTGGCCGGTCTTCTCCGCGACCTGCTTGGCCAGGGAGTTGGCGACCGCCTTGGCGATGAGCGTCTTGCCGCAGCCGGGCGGGCCGTACAGCAGCACGCCCTTGGGGGGCCTGAGCTTGTGCTCGCGGAACAGGTCGGCGTGCAGGTAGGGCAGCTCGATGGCGTCCCTGATCTGCTCGATCTGGCCGCGGAGGCCGCCGATCTCGTCGTAGGAGATGTCCGGCACCTCCTCCAGGACCAGTTCCTCGACCTCGGACTTGGGGATGCGCTCGTACACGTACCCCGAGCGGGGTTCGAGCAGGAGCGAGTCGCCGGACCTGATCGGCTGCTCGAGCAGCGACTCGGCCAGCTTGACCACGCGCTCCTCGTCGGCGTGCGAGATGACCAGGGCGCGCTGCCCGTCCTCAAGGAGCTCCTTGAGCATGACGATCTCGCCCACGTCCTCGAAGCCGAGGGCCTCGACCACGTTGAGCGCCTCGTTGAGCATGACTTCCTGGCCACGCCGGAGCGAGGCGATGTCCACCGCCGGGCTGACGTTCACCCGGAGCTTGCGGCCGCCGGTGAACACCTCGATCGTGCCGTCCTCGCGTGCCTCCAGGAACACGCCGAAGCCGGACGGTGGCTGGGCCAGCCGGTCGACCTCCTCCTTGAGGGCGACGATCTGGTCCCTGGCTTCCTTGAGGGTGGCGACCAACCGTTCGTTCTGACTGGTGAGGGCGACCACCTGAGCCTGTACGTCGTGGAGACGCTCTTCGAGGACCCTTGCCTGCCGGGGGGATTCGGCGAGCTTCCGACGCAGCGCGGTGATCTCCTCCTGAAGGAAGGAGACCTGAGTTGTGAGGTCCGTGACCTCCCGTTCGCGCTGCGCGGCCCGAGCCTCTGCGTCATCGCGAGCTGCCACGCCCGTCACCTCCTTCCATTCGAGGAAAGACTACTCAAGTCACTACCAATCTGACGGCCGCAAAAAACGTGGCCGACCGGTGTTCGTCTAGTTACGTGCTGTGCTTGGCGATAAGTACCTTTTGCCCGTTTATTCGGTTGAGCACATGGAACACGGTGTTTGTTCCCCGTGTCACGGCTCTTTGCCGGTTCGCCGCTAAATCGTCACTAGCCTTCGGTTCCCTCCCCGTACGCACCCTTGGCCGGGCGCCTGCGACGCGGTGGTGGCGTGACGCCGTCCGCCATGCGGCGGGCGGTGACGAGGAACCCGGTGTGGCCGACCATCCGATGGTCCGGCCGGACCGCGAGCCCCTCGACATGCCAGTCGCGAACCAAGGTCTCCCACGCGTGGGGCTCGGTGAAACTCCCGTGCTCCCTGAGTGTCTCCACGGTTCTGGACAACTGGGTCGTTGTGGCGACATAACAGCAGATAACGCCGCCGGGGGTGAGGGCTCTGGCGGCGGCGTCCACGCACTCCCAGGGGGCCAGCATGTCCAGGATGACGCGGTCCACGTCGGTCTCGTCCAGGGACTCGACGAAGTCGCCGACCACCAGGCGCCACTGCTTCAGCTCGCCACCGAAGAACTTCTCCACGTTCTTGGTGGCGATCTCGGCGAAGTCGGAGCGACGCTCGTAGGAGGTGAGGGAGCCCTCCGTGCCGATCGCGCGGAGCAGGAAGCAGGTGAGGGCGCCCGAGCCGACGCCGGCCTCGACGACCTTCGCGCCGGGGAAGATGTCGGCCATCGCGACGATCTGGCCGCAGTCCTTGGGGTAGATCACGGCGGCGCCGCGGGGCATGGAGAGGGTGTAATCCTGGAGCAGGTGGCGGAAGGCCAGGAACTGGATGCCGCCCGAGGAGCGGACCACGGAGCCCTCAGGCTGGCCGATCAGGTCGCTGTGCGGGATCCATCCCTTGTGCGTGTGGAAGACCCCGTCCTCCTTCAGCGTCAGCGTGTGGCGCTTGTTCTTGGGGTCGGTGAGCTGTACCTGATCCCCGGCCTGGAACGGGCCGTGCCTGCGAAAACCCATGGGCGCAAGGCTATCGGCGTTCCGGAGGTGCGGGTCCCGTGCGACCTGCGGGCCGTTCGACGCGTGTGCGCTCGGTGAATCGGGCGAAACGGTCTTGACACGGGCTAAATAGGCTCGCTCCGGGGGGCCTTCGCCTGGTAGCAAGGGGGCATGCTCCCCCGTGTGACGATTGCCGCCGGTCCGGTCGAGTTGCGTCCGCCGCAGGAGGCGGACGTGGAGGCGTTGGCTCGTGCCTGCGCTGATCCGGAGATTGCCCGCTTCATTCCGTTGATTCCCGATCATTACACCCGGGAAGACGCGGTGACCTGGGTACATGTGTTTGCCGAGGAGTCCTGGCGGGCGGGCGGTGCCGACTTCGTGATGGCCGATCCCGCGACCGGGGAGGTTCAGGGGGTGGTCGGGGTCAAGCCCGCTGACCGGTTCGGGAACGCCGAGGTCGGGTATTGGGTCGCGCCCTGGGCGCGGGGCAAGGGGGTGGCCACGGCCGCCGTCCGGGCCATCAGTGAGTGGCGTTTCCAGCAGGGGGCGCCGCGGATCGATCTGCTGACCGATGTGGAGAATCTGGGGTCTCAGCGGGTCGCGATGGGGGCCGGGTACACGCGTGAGGGCATTCGGCGGGGTGCCGGCATGCGGCGGGACGGGTCACGATCCGATCTGGTCGCCTTCGCCCGGCTGGCGACCGACTCCGGGGACGCCAAACGTGCCTTCCTGCCGGATTTTCCGCACGGGGAGCTGACCGATGGCGTGGTACGGCTGACGCGGCTCGCTCCCGATGATGCCGCCGACTACCACCGGGTGATGGAGGTGCCGGATGTGATGGCCTCCCGGGTTCCTCCTGGCCCGCCGGACTTCGCGGACAGCCTCCGGCGTTGCCGTACGGCCGGGATGCGGTGGCTGTCCGGTGAACAGGCCGAAATCGCGATCAGGGACGCGGCCACCGGGGCCTACGCCGGGGACATCCAACTCTCCAACATCATCCCCCCACTGGCCCAAGCCATGGTCGGCTACAGCCTGCACCCCGACTTCCGCGGGCGCGGCTTCGTCACCCGCTCCGTGAACCTCCTGGTCTCCTGGGCCTTCGAACACACCTCCATCCTCCGCGTGGTGGCCGGCACCAACCCCACCAACACTCCTTCCCACGAAGTACTCAAACGCGCAGGCTTCACCATGGAATGCCTCGTCAAAAACCTCCTCCCCGGCCCCAACGGCACCCGCATCGACAACATCCAGTGGTCCCGCTCCCGCTGAGCGCATCAGGGACGGTTCAACCGCACGGTGATGGACAAGCCGCCTTCCGGGCGTGCGCTGGTGGTGAGGGTGGCGTGGTGAGCTTGCGTGACGGCATTGACGATGGCGAGGCCTAGGCCGTAGCCGTCGCGGCTGCCGTGACGATCGGGCCCCAGTTTCTGGAAGGCTTGGAAGAGACGCTGAATCTGGTCGTCGGGGATGACCGGCCCGCTGTTGGTGACCGTAAGGGCCACCTGTGTGCCGGAGGTCCGCGTGGTGACCTCTACGTGCCCGTCTTCGTGGTTGTGGCGGATGGCGTTGTCGATGAGGTTGGCGACGAGGCTTTCGATCAGTCTCTGGTCTCCGGTCGTCACCGCTGGCGTCAGGTGTTCGGTTAGGTCGATGCGTCTGTCTGCTGCCTGGTCCCGGCGGGAGGCGAGCACTCCTTCGACGACGTGGGCGAGGTCGAGGGTGTCCCAGCGGGTGACGCCGCGCTCGCTGGTGGCCAGCGCGAGCAGTGCCCGGACGAGCCGCTCCTGGTGTTCGCCGAGAGCGAGGGCCTCCTGGCAGGCCGAGCGCAGGGTGTCGGTGTCGGCATCCCGGTCGGCGAGAGCGACTTCAAGAAGGGTGCGCAGGCCGGCGAGCGGGGTGCGCAACTCGTGGGAGGCGTTGGCGACGAAGTGGCGCTGGGCGTCGAAGGACGCCTGCAGGCGGGCGAACAGGTCGTCGAGCGTGTGGCCGAGCTCGGTCAGCTCGTCCGTGGGCTCGCCGAGATCAAGGCGCCGGTGGAGGTCACCGGCGGAGATGATCTGGGCGGTGGCGGTGATGGCGCGCAGCGGGCGCAGGAACCGGCCGGCGACGAACCAGCCCAGAGCCAGGGCGACGGGAATCAGCAGGACCAGGGCGACGGCGGATCCGGCGAGGAGTTGGGGCAGGCCGATCCCGGGCCCGGTTTCAGTGATCACGCTCGATGAGGAGTGGCCATTGGGGGTGGCCGCCTGGATGCTGGCGAGCGGGACGGCGACGAAGACGACCACGAAGACACCGGCGGCGTAGATGCCCGCCGCGTAGGCGAGCGCGAGCCGCGTCTGCAGGGACCTTCTGGCGAGCTTCTGGGGGGTCATGCCGGTCCGATGCGGTAGCCGCCTTCGCGGATGGTCTCGATCACGGGCGGATCGCCGAGCTTGGCCCGCAACCGGTGCATGGTGTGCTTGACAGCGCTGCTGAAGGGGTCGGCGGCCTCGTCCCAGACGCGTTCGAGCAGTTCCTCGGCGGAGATGACCAGGCCGGGTACGGCGAGCAGGCATTCGAGCAGGGCGAATTCCCTGGGGCTCAGCTCAAGGCGCCGGCCGGCCCGGACCGCGATACGGCGGGCCGGATCGAGGGTGATGTCCCCGCATGCCAGGGTGGGCGGTAGCGGCGGGGTGGCGCGCCGGGCCAGGGCACGGACGCGGGCGACCAGTTCGGCGAACGCGAACGGCTTGGGCAGGTAGTCGTCGGCACCGAGGCTGAGCCCGTCGACGCGGTCCTCGATCGTGCCGGAGGCGGTGAGCATCATTACGCGGGTCGCACAGCGGCCGTGGGCCAGTCGCCGGCAGATCTCGTCCCCGTGGACGCCGGGCAGGTCGCGGTCGAGGATCACCACGTCGTAGCGGGTGGCGGCCAGGCGGTCGAGGGCGGCGGTTCCATCCAGGACGACGTCGACGGCCATGCCCTCGCGGCGCAGCCCGGTTCCGAGGGAGCGGGCGAGGACCTCGAAGTCCTCGACGACGAGGACCCTCACCGCCACTCACCGCCGGTCGTCGTGCGGACGGGGCGGCCGAACCGGCCGCCGGGTCGAGGTGCCATGCCTTTCACGATGCCAGATCCCCGGTTCCAGCCAGGTCGCAGCCGCTGCGACCCGGCTGGAACCGGGTGCCGCGTACAACCGTCGGCATGAGTTCATTCACGCCGCACCGATCCAGCCGACGGGCCGGGCGGGACCGTTTCCCTCACTTGCTCCGCGCGGAGTGGGCCAAGTTCCGCTCCGCGCGGGGCTGGGTGCTCGCCATGGCGGCCTCCGTGCTGGTCACCGTCTCGCTCGGACTGCTGGTCGCCGGGGGCGCCCGCAGCACCTGCGTGACCTGGCAGGGCGAGGGTCCCTGCCCCGCGCCTTTGGTGGGTCCGGATGGCACGGCGGTGAGGGACAAGTACTACTTCGTGCACCAGCCGCTCAAGAGGAACGGCAGCATCGCCGCCCGCGTGTCGGACATGACCGGGCAGATGCGGCTGCCGGACGCCGTGCCCGGGGTGCGCAACGTCAAGGAGGGGGTGGTGCCCTGGGCGAAGGCCGGGCTCCTGGTCAGGCAGAGCCTCACGCAGGGCACGCCTTACGCCGCCGTCATGATCACCGGCAGCCACGGCGTGCGGATGCAGCACAACTTCACCCACGACGTGGCCGGCGGTCCGGTGCAGGGGCCCCGGTGGCTGCGGCTGACCAGGTCGGGCGACACTGTCACCGGCTACGAGTCAGGCGACGGCAAGACGTGGAGGGAGGTCAGCACGGTCGAGTTGACCGAGCTGCCGGAGACCGTCGAGATCGGGCTGTTCGCCACCTCGCCAGGCGTCCTGTGGGAGATGGCGAAAGCCTTCGCCCAGACCACCGCCACCTTCGACCAGATCACGCTGCAGGGCGCGAACGGTTCGTGGCAGCGGGACGACGTCGGCGTCTCCTTGGGGCCCGACGGCAAGACCCTGCATCACCCGGGCGGGGTCGTCGAGTCCGGCGACAAGCTCCTGGTGACCGGGGTCGGGGACATCGGGCCCGCCACGGTGGAGGGCGGTCTGCGCGCTGACCTCATGCTGATCGGCGGGGGTGTCGGGCTGATCCTGGTGCTCGTGGCGGCGGTCACGTTCTACACGGCGGAACACCGGCGGGGGCTGATCGGGACCCCTCTGCCGGCCGAGCCGCGTCCAGCGCGGCTGCTGGCGGCCAAGGCCGTGGTGGTCGGCGCGGTCGCGTTCGTGGCGGGGCTGGGGACCTCGGGGGTCGTGGTCCCTGTCGGCCTGGCGATGTTGCGTGCCAACCAGAACCTGATTCAGCCGATCACTTTGGGTACCGAGCTGCGGGTGATCGTCGGCTACGCGGCGCTGACCGCGGCCGCCGCCGTGCTGGCTTTGGGCCTGGCCGCGCTGGTCAAGCGGGCGATCGTCGCCATCGGGCTGGCCATCGCGCTGGTCGTCGTGCCCTACCTGCTGGCGATCGCGGGCCTGGCGCCATGGCTGCTGATGATCACCCCTGCCGCCGGGTTCGCGATCACGCAGAGCGTCCCCACATTCGCGCATGTGGACGTGGATCCGTCGCTGATCGGGGGCTATTACCCGCTTCCGCCATGGGCTGGTTTGACCGTGACCTGCGGATATGCCGCCCTCGCCCTTGGGGTGGCGACAGCCGTACACCGCAGGAAGGTGTTCCGCTCGCCTAGAGGTGCGGAAACCTGACCGAATGTTCGCGGTTGTCTGTTCATCTGGCTTTTGTGTCAGAGGTGACACTTGGCTGTCGTGACTGGTCATAATCGTGGTGAGCGAGTCGCCGAGTTCGGGGTTGCCGAGCGCTTCCTGGGGGGCGTGACCGGCGCGGCCCGAACCGGTGAGATCGACCGCCGTGCCCACGGCGGCCCCGGTGGCTGTGGTCTGGACTTGTTCCACCAGATTCGTGTGCTGATCTGCCGGAATGGATTCATCGGGCTGCGAGTACGTCCACGTGGCGGATGCCCACGGTGACATCGTCACCCGGGGATAGTAGACGGGCGTCCGGCTGAAACGTCCACCGAGATCGGGGAACAGTGCCGAAGATCGTGAATCACGAGGAGCGCCGCCAGGAAGTCGTCGCGGCCGCGCGCCGGATCATCCTGCGGGACGGCATCGAGGCGGCCACCACCCGGGCCATCGCCAAGGAGGCCGGCTACTCCAACGGGGTACTGACGCACTACTTCAGCGACAAGGACGACATCCTGCTGTCCGCCCTCCGGGCATCCCACCGGCGCATCACCGCCCGGCTGGTCGCCAAGCTGGACGGCAGGACCGGCCTGGACGCCCTCCGCGAGGCCCTCCTGGACAACCTGCCGCTGGACGACGAACGGATCCAGGAGACCGGCCTGGAGATCGGCTTCTGGGCGCGCAGCCTCTCCTGCCCCGCGCTCCTCCAGGTCCAGCGCGAGGAGGCGTCCGGCCTCCGCCGCCTGGTCCGCACCCTGCTCCAGACCGCCTACGAGGCCGGGGAGATCCGCACCAGGGAGAACCTCGACGACGTGACCGAGCGCCTGCTCGCCCTGGTGGACGGCCTCAGCGTCCACCGACTGCTCTACCCGGACGACGGCGACCGCATAGAACGCGTGATGCACTCCGAGATCGACCGCCTCGCCGGCGGATAGCCCCACAAGGCGCTTCAAGTCGGACAACCGGCTCGATAACCCCGCCGGGACAGCCTGGGCGCCGCGGACGACGTGCAGCGGCGACCAGGTTGGACATCCGCCCCTGACCGTCAGCCGTCGCAGGACCCCAAGCCGAACCCGGAGTCCTGCCAGCCCTGTGCGGTGTCGTAGCCGTCGTCAGGCGTCGCGGTGGCCGTCGTAGCGCATCGTCCGGGACACGCCGATACGTACGGTGGTGCCCGGCACGATGGGGACCGCCTCGTTCGGTGGGATGTCGTAGAAGTTGGGGTCGCCAGGGGGCTGGATCTGGGTGCCGTTCACCGAACCGAGGTCGACGAGCGTCACGTCCCACCCGTCCAGGGCCACCCGCAGGTGACGACGGGACACCGAACCGTCCGGGCTGGTGACCCTGGCCGGACGGGCCTGACCGGCCTGGACCTCGTTGGCCCGCTCCGGATCCCGCCCGAGCACGTAGTCCGAGTCCAGCCGCAGCGCCATCCCATCGTCCAGCAGCAGGACCCCGAGCGCGGGACGGGTCCCCTTGTACGGCACCAGCGTGCTCTGCACCAACGGCACCCCGCACACCGCGCAGTACGGCACTCGCGGATCGTTGAAGTGGTCGTTCTTACAGTCCACCCCGTGCACCATGGGCCCCGACTCGCGATCGGGGGTGGCGTCCAGCTGGGTGCTGTCGCTCACGTCCCCGGTCTGGGTGACCGACTGCGCGCCGACCTGGAGCGGGTCCGGCCCGACCACCGGCATCGGCTCCACCGGAGTGGGCGCCGGCCCGAGGGGCGGCGGAGGCTGCGGCGTGGGCATCGGCAACGGCCCCGAGGGATGGCCCAGCGGCCCCGACGGCGGGTTGGAGGGCGGACCGGAGGGCGATCCAGGGGGCGGACCGGTAAGCGGGCCAGGGGGCGGTCCTACGGGCGGCCCCGGGGGCATCGGCGGCGGGCCGGGCGGCATCGGGGGCGGCCCCGGCGGCATGGGCGGCGGCATCGGCGGGCCACCCGCCGGCGGCCCGTACGGCGGCACCGCGGGCTCACGCGGCGCGATCGGCTCCGGCGACGGCAGGATCGACTGCGCGGGACCCTGCTGCGGGGACGCGTACGGGTGCCCGGGCATCATCGGCACCGGACGGTGCACGGTGTGCGACTGCGCGGTGAAGTCGATCTCCACCCCGGCCCCGGCCACCACACCGCCGTCCAGCCGCGCGTACGGGCTGGACGGGCCGGAGCCGGGCAGGCGCAGCTCGACCTTGGCCACGGGGCCGTTCACCAGACGGTCAGTCCAGGTCAGCGCGTCCCGCCCGGACAGGTGCAAATCACCGTCCGGGCCGCCGAACACGTGGGCCGTGGCCTCGCCACAGACCAGCACCGCCACCCCGCCCCCGGCCGGCCCTGCGACCGCGCACGGCAGCAGGTCGCCGTTCATGGACCGGGCCAGCACCTGGGCCGCGCGGCGGGCCAGCACCCGGCCGTCGCCGCCGGTGGCCGCGGTCTCCCGCAGCGCGTCGAGCAACTCCTCGACCACTTCACCGGCCGGGCCGCACACCAGCAGCAACCCGTTGAAGTGAGCGACGACGCCCTCACCCGGAAGCGGACGGACAACCCCCGCGACCTGATCCGTCACAGACCTCTCCCTCCCCGCGCACGCCACCCGCCCGGCGGCGCCGATATCACGTCGCGTCGACCAGTCCTCGTTGCGATCCTCGACCGCCCCGGAGGGCAACCGCCACCCGCTACTCGAAATGTGGCAAACAAGAACACTCCTGATCAGCTGACCAGAACATTAGTGGCGGAACGCCAGTTAGACGAGTGGGACAAATGGGCCTGACAGGTGATCGTGCCCACCCACGCCGTGCACCGCTTCATACGCCGGTGAAGACCTTGTTGACGTCGGCGGTGGCCAGCACGCCGTAGATCTCGCCGCCCCGCTCGACCAGCAGGTACTCCCCCGCCGGATGGCCGCGCATGGCGTCGATGAGGGACTCGCCCTCCAGGTCGGCGCCGAGCACCAGGGCCGGCTCCAGACTGCGGGCCAGCGTGCCCACGGCGACCCAGGGCCGCCGCTGCTCGGGGGTGGCGTTGACCGCCGCCTCGTTCACGATCGCGGTCGGGCGGCCCTCGTGGTCGACCACCACGATGGCCCCCGCGCCGCTCTCCCCGGCCCGGCGCAGCGCCTCGGCCAGCGGCACCTCCGAGGTCACCGGCAGCGCCCGGCGGGCCAGCGTGCGGGCCCGCACCTGGGGCAGCCGGGAGCGCACCTTGGCCACCCGGAGCGACTGGGTGGCGCCGATCCAGATGAAGGAGGCCAGCACCATCGACCAGAGCACCGCGGTGAAGTTCGGCTCCTGACCGGCCATCAGCGGCAGCAGGTTGTAGAGCACCAGGCCCACGGCCAGCACCCTGCCCACCCAGGCGGCGGCCACCGTGCCGGAGTGCGAGCTCCGGGTGGCCTTCCAGATGCCCGCCCTGAGCATCCGCCCGCCGTCCAGCGGCAGGCCGGGGAGCAGGTTGAAGATGCCCACGATGAGGTTGGAGAACCACAGCATCAGCACCAGCACGCCGGGCACCGTGCCGCCTTCGATGTACTGGTCGGCCACGAAGAAGATCCCGGCCAGGCCGAGGGAGACGGCCGGCCCGGCGAAGGAGATGAGGAACTCCTTGCCCGGGCTGTCGGGCTCCTTCTCGATCTCCGATACGCCGCCCAGCAGGTAGAGCGTGATGCGTTTCACCGGCAGCCCGTACGCCTTGGCGACCACGCAGTGGGCCAGCTCGTGCAGGAGCACCGACACGTAGAGCAGCACGGCGAACAACAGGGCGATGCCATACTGCACGGGGTCGGAGAAGTGTGGAAGCAGGTCGCCGATCTGCGGTTTGAAGCTGATCGTGATGAACGCGGCCACGATGAGCCACGTCGGCGAGACATACACCGGGATGCCGAAGGGCCGCCCCATCCGCAGCCCCGGAGATGGTGTGCTCATAGTGGTGGTGTTCCCCTTCCTTGGCGTCGATCCTACGCCGCGCCGGAACGGATGCGGCGCCGCGCGGGCGGCGGGACCGGTGCGCGGGGCGGGTTCCGCGGGTTCTGTCAGCCCGGTGGCCTACAGTCTGGGCATGACCCTGACCGAGGAGCGCGCGATCATCGGGGCGCTTTCCCCCTCTCGCGCCGGTGATTTCATGACCTGCCCGTTGCTCTACCGGTTCAGGGTGATCGACCAGCTGCCCGAGCGTCCCTCGGCGGCGGCTGTGCGGGGCACCCTGGTGCACGCCGTGCTGGAGCGCCTCTACGACCTGCCCGCCGCGGCGCGCACCGTGCCGGCCGCGCAGGAGCTGCTGGCCCCCCAGTGGCAGCGGTTACTGGAGGAGGAGCCGGAGTACGGGGGGCTGTTCGCCGACGACACCGAGCGGGACGGCTGGCTGGCGCAGGCGAGCGAGATGCTCGGGCGCTACTTCCAGCTGGAGGATCCGCGGCTGCTCGAACCGGCCGAGCGGGAGCTCTACGTGGAGGCGGTGCTGGACAGCGGGCTGATGCTGCGCGGCTACGTCGACCGGCTGGACGTGGCGCCGACCGGCGAGGTGCGGGTGGTCGACTACAAGACCGGCAGCGCGCCGGGGCCGGACTTCGAGGCCAAGGCGCTGTTCCAGATGAAGTTCTACGCGCTGGTGCTGTGGCGGCAGCGGGGCACCGTGCCGCGCATGCTGCAGCTGATGTACCTGGGCAACGGCGAGGTGCTCCGCTACCTGCCCGACGAGGCCGACCTGCGGGCCACCGAGCGCAAGGTCCAGGCCCTCTGGGAGGCCATCGACCGCGCCACCCGCACCCGGGAGTGGCGCCACCGCCCCTCCCGTCTCTGCGCCTGGTGCGACCACCAGTCCCTCTGCCCGGAGTTCGGCGGCACCCCGCCCCCGGTCCCCGACCACCGGCCCCGCCCGTCCCGCCGTCTCCCCCGCCGCGCCGCCACCGATGAGTTGTAAGGCTTGGCCGCCGATCCGGAGGCGCGGCCAATGTCACAGCTCATTCCAGGGGATGAGGTAGCGGGCTGGGGGCGCGTCCTAGATTTAGTGGGTGCGCAGATTCCGGGCCTCCCCGCTGACCGGGGACTCAGTTCTGGCCGGGGTGCTGACGCTCGGGTCGGTCGCGTTCATTCTGGGTGTCACCGACGACACGCTGGCGGGCTGGCGCGGCTTCCCGGCGTTGGACATGCGCGATCCGAACCCCGGCAGCCTGCTGCTGGCCGTGTCGATCACCCTGTCGGTGGCCTTCCGGCGGCGGTGGCCGTTCCTGCTCCTGGTGCTCACCCTGGTGCCGGAGCTGGTGCTGGACGTGTTCCACTTCAACCCGGGGCTGTCCGGGGTGGCCGACATGATCCTGCTGTACACGGTGGCCGCCTACCGGGGGCTGGCGCTGAGCGTGGTGGCGGCGCTGTTCTCGGCGGCCGCCTACCTGGCGACCGTGGCGCTGAGCTGGGACCGGTACACCTGGGCCGACCACGCGGTGGTGGCGGCGCTGATCGCGCTGTGCTGGGTGATCGGGCGCAGCGTGCGGCTGCGCCGGGCGTACCTGTCGGAGCTGGTGGACCGGGCGGACCGGCTGGAGCGGGCCAGGGAGGCCGACACCAGGGCGGCCCGGGCCGAGGAGCGGTCGCGGATCGCCCGGGAGCTGCACGACGTGGTGGCCCACCACGTCAGCGTGATGACCGTGCAGGCCGCCGCGGCCAGGAAGATGCTGGACAAGGACCTGAAGGTGGCCGAGGACGCGCTGACCGCCATCGAGCAGATGGGCAGGACCGCGATGTCCGAGATGCGGAACATCGTGGGCGTGCTGCGTACCGACGGCCCGGCCGAGCGCGCCCCGCAGCCGGGCATGCACGACCTGCCCTCGCTGGTGGAGCAGATGCGGGAGGCCGGGCTGCGCACCCAGCTCTGGCTGGAGGGCGAGCAGCAGCAGCTGCCGCCCGGCGTGGACCTGGCCGCCTACCGGCTGGTCCAGGAGGCCCTGACCAACAGCCTCCGGCACGCCGGACCGGCCGCCAGGGCCTGGGTCACGGTGCGGCAGGAGCCGGGCGAGCTGACCGTTCATGTGGAGGACGACGGCCGGGAAGGCGAGCCGAAGACTCCCGGCAGCACGGGCAATCCCGGCAAGGGTCATGGCCTGCTGGGCATCAGGGAGCGAGTTGCCCTTTATGGTGGAGTCCTGCGGATCGGCCCCCGTACCGGGGGTGGGTTCGAGGTCCGCGCCAAGTTCCCCCTCAAGGACAGGTTCCCCCTCAAGGACTGACAATGACGATCAGGGTGCTGCTGGTGGACGACCAGCCGCTGCTGCGCACGGGGTTCCGGTTCATCCTGGAGGCCGAGCGGGATGTGACCGTGGTCGGCGAGGCCGGGGACGGCTCCACCGCGATGGACCAGGCCCGCGCGCTACTGCCCGACGTGGTGCTGATGGACATCCGCATGCCCGGCATGGACGGCATCGAGGCCACCCGGCGCATCGTCAGGGACGCCGCGCCGGGCGCGCACGTGCCCCGGGTGCTGGTGCTGACCACCTTCGACCTGGACGAGTACATCGTGGAGGCGCTCCGCGCGGGCGCCAGCGGCTTCCTGCTGAAGGACGTGCCGCCGGACGAGCTGCTCCAGGCGATCCGGGTGGTGGCCGCCGGAGACGCGATCGTGGCGCCCAGCGTGACCCGGCGCCTGCTGGACCGGTTCGCCACCCGGCTGCCGACCACCCAGCAGCAGAGCACGCCCGCCCGGCTGGACCGGCTGACCGAGCGGGAGCTGGAGGTGCTCCGCCTGATCGCCCGTGGCCTGTCCAACGCGGAGATCGCCCGGGAGCTGGTGGTGAGCGAGACGACGGTGAAGACCCACGTGGGCAACGTGCTGACCAAGCTGGCCCTGCGCGACCGGGTCCAGGCCGTGGTCCTGGCGTACGAGACGGGTCTGATCACCCCGGGCGCGCTCTCCTGACCGCGGCCCCCCGACGGACCCCGGCCCCCCGCTGAACGTGGTCGCGGCCCCGACCGTGGTGGGATCGGGGCCGCGAGTCCAGCCGGGAGGCGTGTGAAGGATCAGACGGTGGCCTCCACGGCGGGGGCCGGGGCGTTCTCGGGGAAGTGGCAGGCGACCTGGTGGCCGCCGGCGTGGGTGGTGAGCACCGGTTCGACCGTCTTGCAGATCTCCTGGGCCTTCCAGCAGCGGGTGTGGAAGCGGCAGGCCGGGGGCGGGTTGAGCGGCGAGGGCACGTCGCCCTGGAGCCGGATGCGCTCCCGCCCGGAACGCCCCTTGGGGTCGGGGATCGGCACGGCCGACAGCAGGGCGTTGGTGTACGGGTGCATGGGCGACTCGTACAGCGACTTGCGGTCGGCGAGTTCGACGATCTTGCCGAGGTACATGACCGCGACCCGGTCGGAGATGTGCCGCACCACCGACAGGTCGTGCGCGATCACCACGTAGGTGAGGTCGAGCTCGCTCTGCAGGTCCTCCAGCAGGTTCACCACCTGGGCCTGGATGGACACGTCCAGCGCCGACACCGGCTCGTCCGCGATGATCAGCTTCGGTTTGAGGGCCAGCGTGCGGGCGATGCCGATGCGCTGCCGCTGCCCGCCGGAGAACTCGTGCGGGTACCGGTTGTAGTGCTCGGGGTTGAGCCCGACCAGCGCGAGGATGTCCTGGACGGCCTTCTTCACGCCCTGCTCGGTCCGCACCCCCTGGATCCGGAACGGCGCCCCGACGATCGCCCCGACGGTGTGCCGGGGGTTGAGCGAGCTGTACGGGTCCTGGAAGATCATCTGCACGTCCCGCCGGAGCGGCCGTATCTTCCCCTGGGACATGTGGGTGATGTCGTGCCCCTGGAAGACGATCTTCCCGCCGGTGGGCTCGACCAGCCGGGTGATCAGCCGCCCGGTGGTGGTCTTGCCGCACCCGGACTCGCCGACCAGACCGAGCGTCTCACCCGGGTACACCTCGAAGCTGATCCCGTCCACGGCCTTGACCGCGGCGACCTGGCGCTGGAGCATGCCCTTCTTGACCGGGAAGTGCTTCTCCAGCCCTTGGACGGACAGCAGAGACTCGGTCATGCGGACTCCAGGTTCGGCTTGATCTCGGTCGCCCAGACTTCCCGCCGCTGCTCCCTGGACAGGTGGCAGCGGACCAGGTGGCCGCCTTCCGTCTCCGCCAGCTCGGGCACCGCGGTGGTGGACAACCCCCCGGTACGGCCCGCGTACGCGCAGCGCGGATGGAAGGCGCAGCCGGGCGGGACGTTGATCAGCGAGGGCGGGGAGCCCTTGATCGGCAGCAGCCGCTCGGTGGGTTCCCGGTCCAGGCGCGGCATGGAGCCCAGCAGACCCCAGGTGTAGGGGTGCTCGGGGCGTTCGAAGATGTCCTCGGCGGCGCCGTACTCGATGGCCTTGCCGGCGTACATCACCAGGATGTCGTCGGAGAGCTCGGCGACCACGCCCAGGTCGTGGGTGATGATGATGAGCGCGGCGTTGAAGTCGCGCTGCAGGTCCCGCATCAGGTCGAGGATCTGGGCCTGCACGGTGACGTCCAGCGCGGTGGTGGGCTCGTCGGCGATGAGCAGCTCGGGGTCGCAGGAGAGCGCCATGGCGATCATCGCGCGCTGCCGCATGCCGCCGGAGAACTCGTGCGGGTAGCTGTCCACCCGCCGGTCCGGCTGCGGGATGCCGACCCGGCCGAGCATCTCGATGGCGTGCTTGCGGGCCACCTTCTTGGTGACCTTGTGATGGATCCGGTACGCCTCGATGATCTGGGCGCCCACCGTGTAGTACGGATGCATGGACGACAGCGGATCCTGGAAGATCATCGCCATCTTCTTGCCGCGCAGCCGCCGCACGTGCTCCGCGGAGGCGCCGACCAGCTCCTCCCCGTCCAGCCAGATCTCGCCGGAGACGCGGGCCCGGCCGCCCTTGTGCAGGCCGAGGATGCCGAGCGAGGTGACGCTCTTGCCGGAGCCGGACTCGCCCACGATGCCCAGCGTTTTGCCCCGCTCCAGCTGGAAGGAGAGCCCGTCGACGGACCTGACCAGGCCGTCGTCGGTGGGGAAGTGGATCTTCAGGTCCTTGACGTCAAGGAAGTGCTCGGTCACGTCAGCCTCACCCTCGGGTCGACCACGGCGTACAGCAGGTCCACCACCAGGTTGGCCAGCACGATGAAGAAGGCGGCCAACATGACGAATCCCATGATCTTCGGCAGGTCCTGGGCGGCGATCGCCGCGGTGGCGTACTTGCCGAGGCCCTGCAGGGAGAAGACGTTCTCGGTGAGCAGGGCGCCGCCGATCAGGATGCTGAAGTCCAGGCCGAAGATGGTGACGATCGGGGTGAGCGCGGCCCGCAGGCCGTGCTTGACGATCACCGTGGACTCCTTCAGGCCCTTGGCGCGGGCGGTGCGGATGTAGTCCTCGCCCATCGTCTCCAGCATGCCGGCCCGGGTGAGCCGGGCGTAGGCGGCGGCGTTCAGGAAGGCCAGGGTGATCCAGGGCAGGAGCAGGCTGTAGGCCCACTCGACCGGGTTCTCGGTGAACGGCACGTACGCGCCGCCGGGTGCGGTGATGCCCAGGCCGTAGCTGAAGACCACCAGGGCGACGATGCCGGTGAAGAAGATCGGCAGGGAGACGCCCGTCAACGCGACGATCATCGCGGCCCGGTCGAAGAAGGAGCCGCGTCTCAGCGCCGAGAGCACGCCGACCGAGACCCCGGCCAGCACCCAGATGACCGCGGCGCCGACGGCGAGCGAGAGGGTGACCGGGAACCGGTCCACCAGGTCGGGCCAGACGGGTTTCTTCGTGACGAAGGAGTAGCCGAAGCAGGGGGCGGGGCACTGCTCGACGCCCGTGCCGTAGTCGTACTCGGAGCCGACGAAGATGCCCTTCACCCAACGGCCGTACTGGACCACGACCGGGTCGGTGAGGCCGAGCTTCTTGGCCACCTGCGTGACGGTCTCCGCCGTGGCGGCGCGGCCGACGTAGCGGTTGGCCATGTCCTCGGAGGACACTCCGGCGAGCCGGGGCACCACGAAGAAGATCGAGAAGGTGGCCATGCTGACCACGGCCAGCATGAGCAAGGCGCCGATCAGGCGCCGCAAGATGTATGAGACCACTGTCCCCCCTCGGCCGCCGGGGGCCGGCCCGGACCCTGGGTTGTGGGCCGGGCCGGTCCCCGCGGTACCGCCTGCGGTTGTTGACTACTCGACGCCGAGCGCCAGGTAGTCGTACATGTCGAAGGCGCCGGTGATGAACTGGTTGGTCACGCCCTTGCCGCGGAGCAGCAGGCCCTTGGCGTACACGGCGGGCAGCACGTAGGCGCCCTCCATGACCTTCTTGTCGGCCTCGCCCCAGATGGCGTTGCGCTTGGCGGTGTCCAGCTCGGCGAAGGCCTGGTCGACCAGACCGTCGACGGCGGGGTCCTTGACGCTGAGGTTGTAGTTACCGGCCTCGCGGATCACGCGGCTGTCGATGATCTGGGAGAGGAAGCCGAAACCGTCGTTCCAGTCCGCGCCCCAGCCGTTGGTGGCCAGGCCGATGCCGTTGGCCTTGGTGTAGGCCGGCTTGCCGGCGTAGGCGGTGAAGTACTCCGAGGTCGGGAAGCCCTTCAGGGTCAGCTTGATGCCGATCTTGCCCAGCGACTGCTGGAGCGACTCGGCGGCCGCCTGCTCCTTGGGGCGGTCGGAGCGGTAGGTCATCGTGGTCTCGAAGCCGTTGGGCTGGCCGCAGGCGGTCAGCGCCTCCTTGGCCTTGGCCTCGTCCGGCGCGCCGGTCGGGTACAGGTCCAGCTTCTGCCAGCCGCCGATGCCCGGGGGCAACAGGCTGGTGGCGACGTCACCGGCCAACTGGCCGCCGTAGGCGTTCTGCAGGCTGACCCGGTCGGCCCCGTACAGGATGGCCTTGCGGCACTCGACGTTGTCCAGCGGGGGGTTGTCGTTCAGGATCGAGACGTACCAGGTGCGGGCCATGATCGGGTTGTCGGCGCGGGCCTTCAGCTCGGGGTCGGCCTGGATGCTGCCGATGGCGGCCGGCTGCACACCGCTGCCCGCCACGTCGATGTGCAGGTCGCCGGAGATGATCCGGTTGTCCAGGTCGTTGGCCTCGACGCCGAGCGAGATCTCGTAGCGGTCCGGGAGGGCCTTGCGGATCGGGTCGGTGGCCGGGTCCCACTGGTCGTTGCGGACCAGGGTGTACTGCTTGCCCTGCTCGACCGTCTCGAACTTGTACGGCCCGGAGGCGAGCACGTGGTCGCGGTACTTGATGCCGGTGTCCTTGGCCTGCGGGATCGGCACGGTGCCGGGCAGCGCGGCGAAGTTGTCGAAGCCGGCGTAGGCCCGCTTGAGGTGGAAGACGACGGTCTGGTCGTCCGGCGTCTCGATGGCCTGGTCGGTGTTGACGTCCGGGGTCTTGTAGACCGACACGAAGTCCTTCGGCATGTCCAGCCAGTCACCGAGGTAGGTCGGGCCGTTGACGAAGGTGGTCTTGTCCATCTGGCGGAGCACGGCGTACTTGACGTCCTGGGCCTTGATCGGGGTGCCGTCCTCGTACTTCAGGCCCGGGCGCAGCTTGTAGGTCCAGGTCTTGTTGCCGTCGCTGGCCACGCCCAGGCTCTCGGCCAGGTCGGGCACCAGCTCGAGGCCCTTCTTGCCGGGGGCCGGGTTGTAGGTCACCAGCGGCCGGGCGTAGATGCGCAGCAGGTTCCACGACATGCCGTAGTAGGTGTCACCGGGGTCCACGGAGTCCCAGTCCTCGGTGACGGCCATCTTGAGAGTGCCGCCCTTCTTGTCGGACGGGTTCGTCACGTTCTCCAGACCGGCGTTGAAACCCGTGGCGCCGGCCGCGGCGCTGGCCGGCGCGGACTCGGAGGGCGCCGACTCGGAGCCGCCACCGCCGCAGGCCGACAGGGCCAGCGCGAGGGCGGCCCCGGAGGCCGCGACGCTCAGTGCTTTCTTATTCATTTACGTAGACCCCTTGTTGGTAGGAGCGGGGGAACCGGGTGAAGGTCATCGGCTCGACTTCGGGTCGAGGGCGTCGCGCAGGCCGTCACCGAACAGGTTGAAGGCGAGCACGGTGATGAAGATCGCCATGCCGGGGAAGAACATGAAGTGCGGGACGGTGTAGTACTTGACCGCCGCCGACAGCATGCCGCCCCAGGTGGCGGTGGGGGGCTGGATGCCCACGCCGAGGAAGGAGAGCGCGGCCTCGAACAGCACGTTGGTGGGGATGAGCAGCGTCGCGTAGATCAGGATCGGCGCGATCAGGTTGGGCAGGATCTCCTTGAACAGGATGTACGGCGCCCGCGCGCCCAGGCTCCTGGCGGCGTCCACGAACTCGCGCTCACGCAGGGAGAGCGTCTGGCCGCGGATGATGCGGGCGATGTAGCCCCAGCTGAAGAAGCCGATCACGAAGATCAGCAGCAGGATGCGGAGGGTGTCGCCCTTGATCGCGAGTTGCGTCTCGAACTGGCCGAGCACGCCCACCAGGGCCAGCGAGAAGATCAGGATGGGGAAGGCCAGGAAGATGTCCATCAGGCGGCTGATGATCGCGTCGGCCCAGCCGCCGAAGTAACCGGCGATCACGCCCATCACCGTGCCGATGGTCACGGAGATCAGGGTGGCGAAGAAGGCGATCAGGAGCGAGATGCGGGCGCCGTACACGACCCGGCTGAACAGGTCACGGCCGTTGAGGGGCTCGACGCCGAAGAGGAACTCCGCGCTGATGCCGCTGCCGCCCTTGGGCGTCATCGTCATGGTGTCGATGAGTTCCTCGTGGAACTCGTTCGGGGGGTGACCGAACCAGCCGACGATGAGGGGGGCGAAGATCGCGACCACGATGAGGAAGATGATGACCCCGGCGCCGCCAAGTGCAATTTTGTCGCGTTTGAGGCGCATCCATGCGATTTGACCGAGTGACCGGCCCTGAATCGCCTTTGCGCCTCCCGCCCCGGTTAGGACGGCCTCCGGCGTCGCCTGTTGCTCCTGGCCGGAGACGTCAAGCGGTGCGGTCATGCGTTGGGCCCCCTGGGTTCCAGACGACGTTGTCCTGATGGGCTGCGCCCGTGGACGTCGCTCCCATGTCGTGCGGTTCCCGCGTTGTGCGCGGGTCCCGGAGGCAGAATCTATGGCCTGAACTGGGTAAACAAGACCCGGTAGGCGCTATGTGGCCCAACTGTGATTCACGCGAAATGGATTTGTATCGATCTTGTCAAGAATGTCAGGACGGCGTTCCGGTTCCGTCTCAGAACTGTGACATTGCACTGACGGAGTGGCTTACCTCCCATCATCCGAGATTTCATGAGCCGGACTCAGTTGATGCCGTGCTTCTTCAAGATGTCCTCAATATCTGAAAACTCATCAGATGAGGCTTTTGTCGGAGTAGGCGTGGCCGCCCGGGGCTGCTCGGTCCGGGGCTGCTGCGCGAGCTGTTGCGCGCCGCGCGCCGGCAGCGGCTTGGTCTCCCCGTCGCTCGGCGCCGTCCCCCCGGACGTGCGCGCCGCCCTGGCCCGCGACAGCGTGCGGCCCCGCAGGCCACCGCTGACGAAGAAGAGCAGCACCGAGATCCCAGCCAGCGCGATCCCGGCCCACACCTGGACCGAGAAGACCAGCCCGGTGGCGAACCCCACCAGCGCCGTGCCGACGTTCCAGAGGGTCTTCAACACCCCCGTCAGGTACGCGGCGAGCGGGAGCAGCGCCCACGCGGTGGCCCGCAGCCCGGCCGAGGCGCCGCGGCGGCGGAAGGCAAGATAGGCGAAGGCCACCCCGGCGGCGGTCAGACCGGCGCAGAGCGGCAGCCAGGCAATCTGGTCGAAAGTCATCTAGATCCCCTTCCCTTCCCCATCCTGTCACGTGCCTCCGAGATCCGCGCTCCTCCTGGAGGAGGGCTCTCCCCCTGGCAGCCCCTTAGGGGTAACCCTGCCCCTCTTGGGGGATCGCACGGATCCGCATCGCGCGCCGGATTCCTACCTTCGGACACAACGACAGTTTCGGAGGTGGATCATGTGGCCTTTCACGGGCCGTACGGGGGAACTGGACCAGGTCCGGGCCGCGGTGCAACACGGGGGCGGGATTCTGATCTTCGGTGCCGGCGGGTCCGGCCGCACCCGGCTGCTCGCCGAGGCGCTGGCGGCGTTCTCCGTTTCCGGGATCTCGGGCGCGCACGGGAGCGGCGCCCGGGTGCTCCAGGTGCGCGGCGCCGGACCCGACGTGCCGTTCGGCGCCTTCGCCCACCTGCTGGGCAGCCCCGAGTGCCCGGTCAACCCGGTCGGCTGGGCGGCCAGGGCGCTCGGCCCCGCCCCCGAGGTGCTCGCGGTGGACGACGCGCACCTGCTCGACCCGCGCTCGGCGGCCCTGGTCCACCACCTGGTCGCGCACGGCGGGGCCCGGCTCGCGGCCACCTTACGCATCGGTGCCCCGGTGCCCGCGCCGCTGCTGGCGCTCTGGCGGGAGGGCGTGCTGGCCCGGCAGGACCTGGCCCCGCTCAACCCGCGCGAGACCGGCCTGCTGCTGGCCGCCGCGCTGGGCGGCCCGGTGGAGGTGAGCACCGCGCGGCGCATGCACCACGCCAGCGGCGGCAACATCCTGCTTCTCACCGAGCTGGTGCCCGGGGCCGCCCTGACCCGCGCGGACGGCCAGTGGCGCTGGTCCGGCGACCTGACGATCACCGCACGGCTGCGCGGCCTGGTGGAGGCCGAGCTGGCCGAGCTGGACCCGGCCGAGACCGAGGCGGCGGCGCTGGTCGCGCTGGGCGAGCCGGTCGACCTGGACGTGCTGCTCGAACTGGCCGACTCCGGCGCGGTCACCCGCCTGGAGCAGCGCGGCCTGATCACCGTGGTCCGCGACTCCACTCCCCCGCGGGTACGGCTGGCCAACCCCGTGCACGCCCGCATCATCCGGGAACGCGCCACCCCGCGCGGCGGCCGGGAGAGGCTGGCCCGGCTGGTCCCCCCGACTTCCCCGGAGCACCGGGCCGACCGGTGGAGCGCCGAGCTGAGCGCCCGGGAGATCGAGGTGGCCCGGCTGGCCTCCTGGAACCTGACCAACCGGGAGATCGCCGACTGGCTGGTGCTCTCCCCGCGTACGGTCGCCAACCACCTGTGCCGGGTCTACACCAAGCTTGGCGTGCACAACCGCACGGACCTGGCCCCATTACTGGCCGAGCCGGCACAGGTGTGACTCAGAACAGCGCCCGCAGCCGGGGCAGGTCCACCTCCAGCAGCGAGCGCACCACCACCCGTCCGGGCGCCTCCGGGACCGGCACCACGCTGGGCACCGCGACCACCCGGCACCCGGCCGCCGTGGCCGCCCGCACCCCGTTCAGCGAGTCCTCCAGCACCACGCACGCCGCGGGCCGCACCCCCAGCAGCCCGGCGGCGGTCAGGTACGGCTCCGGGTCGGGCTTGCACTGGGTGACGTCGTCGGCGGTCACCACCACGTCGAACCGCTCCCGGCCGATCACCTCGAGCACCGCGTCGGCGATCACCCGGAGCGAGGAGGTGACCAGCCCGCGCGGGACCCCGGCGTCGGCCACCTCGGAGAGCAGCTCCAGCGCGCCGGGCATCACCACGATCTCCTCGCCGAGCCGCCGGATCATCCCGTCGGTCAGCCAGCCGGACACCTCGGCGTGCGGCACGTCGGCCCCGGTGAGGGCCAGCATGTAGTCGACGGTCCGCTCGAAGGAGCCGCCCACCAGCTGGTCGCCGTGCTCGGGGCTCCACACCCCGCCAAGGCGCTCCATCACCTCGGTCTCGACCTCGTACCAGACCTTCTCGGTGTCGACTAAAAGGCCGTCCATGTCAAACAGAACCGCGTCCACGTGCTGGGCTCTTTCCCGTCAGACGTTGAAGTACTTGGCTTCTGGGTGGTGGGCGACCAGGGCCGAGGTGGCCTGTTCGGGGTGGAGCTGGAACTCCTCCGACAGCTCGACGCCGATCCGGCCCGGGTCCAGCAGCTCGAACAGCTGGACCTGGTCCTCCAGGTTCGGGCAGGCCGGGTAGCCGAAGGAGTACCGGCAGCCGTTGATGTTGACCTTCAGCATGTCCTGCAGCGACTCGTCGCCGCCGATGCCCAGCTCGGCGCGGACCCGGGCGTGCCAGTACTCGGCCAGCGCCTCGGTCAGCTGCACCGAAAGGCCGTGCAGCTCCAGGTAGTCGCGGTAGGCGTTCTTGGCGAAGAGCTCGCCGGTGGCCTCGCTGATCTTGCGGCCCATGGTCACGACCTGCAGGGCCACCACGTCCACCTCGCCGGACTCCCGGGGGCGGAAGAAGTCCGACAGGCACAGGTGCCGGTCGCGGCGCTGGCGCGGGAAGGTGAACCGGGTGCGCTCGTTGCCCGCCTCGTCCAGGATGATCAGCGAGTCGCCTTCGCTGACGCACGGGAAGTACCCGTACACCACGGCGGCCTCCAGCAGGCCCTCGGTCTGCGCGCGCTCCAGCCACATGCGCAGCCGGGGGCGGCCCTCGGTGGCCACCAGCTCCTCGTAGGAGGGGCCGTCGCCGCCACGCGCGGCCTTCAGGCCCCACTGGCCCATGAAGGTGGCCCGCTCGTCCAGGAACGCCGCGTACTCGTGCAGCGCGATGCCCTTGACCACGCGGTCGCCGAAGAACGGCGCGACCGGAACCGGGTTGTTCGTGACCACGTCGGAACGGGCCGGGAGCTCGGCCACCGGGGTGCGCTCCAGCACGGCGCCGGTCTTGACCCGGCGCTCCCGCAGCGCGGGCAGCTCGGCGCCCGCCTCGCCGCGCTTGACCTTCATGAAGGCGTCCATCAGGCGCAGGCCCTCGAAGGCGTCGCGCGCGTAGCGCACCTCGCCCTCGAACAGCTCGGCCAGGTCCTGCTCCACGTACGCCCGGGTCAGGGCGGCGCCGCCGAGCAGCACCGGGTAGCGGTCGGCGATCTTCCTGGAGTTCATCTCCTCCAGGTTCTCCTTCATGACCACCGTGGACTTGACCAGCAGGCCGGACATGCCGATCACGTCGGCCCGCTTGTCCTCGGCGGCCTCCAGGATGGCCGAGACCGGCTGCTTGATGCCGAGGTTGATCACCTCGTAGCCGTTGTTGGACAGGATGATGTCGACCAGGTTCTTGCCGATGTCGTGCACGTCGCCCTTGACGGTGGCCAGCACGATCCGGCCCTTCCCCGCCCCCTCCACCTTCTCCATGTACGGCTCCAGGTAGGCCACCGCGAGCTTCATGACCTCGGCGGACTGGAGCACGAAGGGCAGCTGCATCTGGCCGGAGCCGAACAGCTCGCCCACCGTCTTCATGCCGTCGAGCAGCACGTCGTTGATGATCTCCAGGGCGGGCCGCTGGGTGAGCGCCTCGTCCAGGTCGGCCTCCAGGCCCTTGCGCTCGCCGTCCACGATGCGGCGCTTGAGCCGCTCCCAGAGCGGCAGGGCCAGCAGTTCGGCGGACTTGCCCGCCTTCAGGGCGGCGGCGTCCACGCCCTCGAACAGCTCCATGAAGCGCTGGAGCGGGTCGTAGCCGTCCCGGCGGCGGTCGTAGACCATGTCCAGGGCCACCTGGCGCTGCTCGTCGGGGATGCGGGCCATCGGCAGGATCTTGGAGGCGTGCGCGATGGCCGAGTCCAGGCCCGCGTTGACGCACTCGTTGAGGAAGACCGAGTTGAGCACCACCCGAGCGGCCGGGTTGAGGCCGAAGGAGATGTTGGACAGGCCCAGCGTGGTCTGCACCGTCGGGTAGCGGCGCTTCAGCTCGCGGATGGCCTCGATGGTCTCCACGCCGTCCCTGCGGGTCTCCTCCTGGCCGGTGGCGATGGGGAAGGTGAGGCAGTCGACGACGATGTCCTCCACCCGCATGCCCCAGTTGCCGGTCAGGTCCTCGATGGTCTCGGAGGCGATGCGCACCTTGTCGACGGCGGTGCGGGCCTGCCCGGCCTCCTCGATGCACATGACCACCACGGCGGCGCCGTGCTCGCGCACCGACGTCATGATCTTGTGGAACCGGGAGCCGGGGCCCCGGCCGTCCTCGTAGTTGACCGAGTTGACCACGGCCCGGCCGCCGATCATCTCCAGACCGGCCTCCAGCACGGCCGGCTCGGTGGAGTCGATCATGATGGGCAGGGTGGAGGCGGTGGCGAACCGGAACGCCAGCTCCTTCATGTCGGCCACGCCGTCCCGGCCCACGTAGTCCACGCACAGGTCGAGCATGTGCGCGCCGTCCCTGGCCTGGGCGCGGGCGATGTCCACGCACTCCTCCCAGTTCTGGGCCAGCATGGCCTCCCGGAACGCCTTGGAGCCGTTGGCGTTGGTGCGCTCGCCGATGGCCAGGTAGGAGGTGTCCTGCCGGAACGGCACGTGCTGGTAGAGCGAGGCGGCCCCGGCCTCGGGGCGGGGGCGGCGCTCGGCGCGGGCCCGGCCGCCCATGCGCTCGACCACGGCGCGCAGGTGCTCAGGGGTGGTGCCGCAGCAGCCGCCGACCAGGGCCAGCCCGTACTCCCTGGCGAAGGTGTCGTGCGCGTCGGCCAGCTCGGCGGCGCTCAGCGGGTAGTACGCGCCGTCGGAGGTGAGCTGGGGCAGGCCGGCGTTGGGCATGCAGGAGATCGGCAGCCGGGAGTGCTTGGCCAGGTAGCGCAGGTGCTCGCTCATCTCGGCGGGCCCGGTGGCGCAGTTGAGGCCGATCAGGTCCACCCCGAGCGGCGCGATGGCGGTGAGCGCGGCGCCGATCTCGGAGCCGAGCAGCATGGCGCCGTTGGTCTCGATGGTGACCTGGGCGATGATCGGGATGTCCAGTCCCGCGGCGGAGACGGCCCGCTTGGCGCCGATCACCGCGGCCTTGACCTGGAGCAGGTCCTGGCAGGTCTCGATGATCAGCGCGTCCGCGCCGCCGGCGATCAGGCCGGCCGCGTTGTCCCGGTAGGCGTCGCGGAGCGAGGCGTACGGCAGGTGGCCGAGGGTGGGCAGTTTGGTGCCCGGGCCCATCGAGCCGAGCACGAAGCGGGGGTGCTCCTCGGTGGACCAGCGGTCGGCCTGCTCGCGGGCCAGGCGGGCCCCGGCCTCGGAGTACTCGTAGACCCGGTCGGAGATCTCGTACTCGCCGAGGGCGCTCAGGTTGGCGCCGAAGGTGTTGGTCTCCACGCAGTCCACGCCCGCCTCGAAGTAGGCGTCGTGCACCGCGCGCACGATGTCGGGCCGGCTGACGTTGAGGACCTCGTTGCAGCCCTCGTGGCCCTGGAAGTCGTCAAGGGTGGGGTCCTGGGCTTGCAGCATCGTTCCCATCGCTCCGTCGGCGACGAGGACACGCTCGGACAGGGCGGCACGGAAAGACGGTCTGCTGGTCATGGACCAAGCTTAACTGGGCGACCGCCGCGCCCCACCGATCACCGGAATCTCCGCAATACCGGCGGGAAACCCTACCCGCTACCCACTCAGTCCCGCGCGAAGATAACGCTCCGGCCTTCACTCCGAATAGTCTTAGCCGTACGACTACGTGAGGAGGCGGCTTGATCGAGCTCGAAGGGCTCCCTGAGCTCGTCGATCCGGTGCTCATCGCCGCGTTCGAAGGGTGGAACGACGCGGGCGAGGCGTCCAGCGGAGTGCTCGCCCACCTGGAGACGGAGTGGAAGGCCACCCCGCTGGTCGAGCTCGACCCGGAGGACTACTACGACTTCCAGGTCACCCGGCCCATCGTCGAGCTGGGCGATGGCCTGTCCCGGTCCATCACCTGGCCGACCACCCGGCTGCTGGTGGCCCGGCCGCCGGGCGCCAAACGGGACGTGGTGCTGCTGCGCGGCATCGAGCCCAACATGCGCTGGCGGAGCTTCTGCGCCGAGATCGTGGGGCTCTGCCACGAGCTGGGGGTGGAGCTGGCGCTGCTGCTCGGCGCCCTGCTCAACGACTCTCCGCACACCCGTCCGGTGCCGATCGTGGGCGCGGTCAGCGACCCGGGCCTGGCCAAGGTGCTCAACCTGGAGCTGACCAAGTACGAGGGGCCCACCGGCATCGTCGGGGTGCTTCAGCACACGCTGGGCCACGCCGGGGTGCAGGCGGTCTCGCTCTGGGCGTCCATCCCGCACTACGTGGCCCAGCCGCCGAACCCGAAGGCCACCCTGGCGCTGCTCCGCCGGGTGGAGGACATGCTGGACATCCCCATGCCGTACGGGGACCTGGCCGAGGAGTCGCGGGCCTGGGAGACGGGGGTGGACGAGCTCGCCTCGCAGGACTCCGAGGTGGCCGAGTACGTGCGGGAGCTGGAGGAGCGCAAGGACGCCGCGGAGCTGCCGGAGGCGAGCGGGGACGCCATCGCCGCCGAATTCGAGCGGTACCTGCGCCGCCGCGACCGGGGCACCGACGGTTAATCCTCCGTAGATCACCCGCAACACAAGGTTAATCGCATTGAAACCGAAACCCCTGGTTTCTCGCATTTAACCTGGGTCTAAGGTAATAATTGGCGGTTACCACCGGTCTGTCTAATCACTGCCGCACCGCAGCGATTCGGACACCAGGAGAGAAACGAGTCCATAAACTCGCGACCGGTGAGTATCGCAACCACCTGACACCTGTGACTGCGCACCCGAGGGCGACCATGGTTACTGCCCAGCCCGACCCGCACTGGAGAGCACAGGAGACGCGGCAGCGCGTGCTGAAGATGGCCGTCCTGATGAAGAGCTCCGCCGACGGCGGGGCCGCCTCCTCGCAGCTGCGCGGCACCACCCCGGCCCAGTCGGTGGAGACCTTCCTGGCCCTGCTCCAGGACCGGCTGCCGATGTGGCTGCGGGTCCTGCACGACCTCATGCACCTGGCGGGCAAGGGCGACGTCAACGGCAACCTGCTGCCCGTCGCCAAGGCCGGCATCGAGTACTACGCCGAGGTGCAGACGGTCGCGATGCCCGCGTTCGTCTCCCCGTCACTGACCGTGCGGTTCCGGCAGGCGCTGCGGGACAGCGAGCTGGGCCCGGCGGCCGAGATCGAGCCGCTGGCCGCCTACCTGGCCGCCGAGCAGGCGCTCGGCCGGATAGCCCCGGAGGTGAACGCCGAGGCCAGCGCCCGGCTGCTGCTGGCCGGGTGCTTCCGGCACGCCTACTTCGAGGCGTTCACCGGGGACGACTCCGAGCCGTCCAGGGACGAGAGCGCCGAGAACATCATCCGGGAGCTCCGGCTCACCCGGTCCTGAACCCGCGTCCGGGCGAGTGCCTCGTCGTAGCGGTGCCAGACCAGCGCGGCCAGGTCGTCGTCCACGCCCAGCGGGGCCGAGACGAGGTCGGCTCCGCTCTCGGTCAGCCGGGTGTGGAAGAAGCCGGGGGCCAGCAGGTAGGAGGCCACCGCCACCCGAGTGATCCGGGGCCGGGCCAGCGCCTCGGCCACGCTGGGGCTGCCCGCCGAGGCGAAGGCGGCGGTGACCGGGCGCGCGAGCCGTACCGAGAGCAGGCGGGCGGCCGCCCGGACGTCGGCCAGCGCGGCCGGGTCGGAGGAGCCGGCCGCGCCGAGCACCACCGCGTCGCCGGGGCACAGCCCGGCGGCGGCCAGCCGCCGGGCCAGGACGCCGGTGAGCAGCGGGTGCGGGCCCAGCGGGCCGGCCACGACCGCGTCGGGGCGGACCTTGGAGATGACGGCGGGCAGGTCGATGTGCGCGTGGTAGCCGCCCGCGAGCAGCATCGGCACCACCACCACCGGGCCCCGGACCTCGGCCAGCACCTCGGCCAGCGGCGGCGCGCTGAGCTCCAGGAAGCCCAGCCGGACGGGGTGGCCCGGCCTGGTCCGGCGGACCCGGGCCGCCAGGCCGGACAGGACCGACTCCCAGTCGCCGCTGCGGGCCCCGTGCCCGGCCATGACCAGGGTGGGGGTCACGGCTGTTCGTCCCGCTCGCAGGCCAGCCGGTAGCCGCGCTTGACCACGGTCTCCACGATGCCGCTCGGCCCGAGGGCGCGGCGGAGCCGGGTGATCGCCATCTCCACCGCGTGCTCGGCCGAGTCGCGGGACGGGCCGCCGGGCAGCACCATGCGCAGGTCGGACCTGGCCACCACGTGGCCGGGCCGCTCGGCCAGCCGCTTGAGCACCGCCATCGGGGCCGGGGGCAGCGGCTTGAGCTCGCCGTCCACCGCCACCGCGTGGCCCCTGATCTCCAGCTGGTGGCCGCCCGCCACCAGCCGGGTCACGCTGTGCTCCGGCAGGTGCCTGGCGAGCGCGCGGGCCAGCGCGCCGAGCCGGGACCGCTCCGGCTGGAGCACCGGAACCCCCCGGGACACCAGCGGCTGCGCGGTGACCGGGCCCACGCAGGCCGCCACCACCGGCCCGCCGAAGGCGCCGAGCAGCGCGTCCTCAAGGCCGTCGGCGCGGGCCGCGTTGAGCATGGCCAGCACGGCGGGGGCGCTGGTGAAGGCCACCGCGTCCACCGCGCCGGAGACGGCCTGGCTGACCAGCCGGCGCAGCGGGGAGGTGTCCCGGTAGGGCAGCCAGCGGTAGACCGGCACCTCGGTGACGTGCGCCCCGGCCGCCCGCAGCGCGTCCACGAAGCCGGTGAGCGGCTCCCCGTGCAGCTGGACGGCGATGCGGCGGCCGCGCAGGTCCTGGGCGAGCAGGTACTGCTTGACCTCCTCGCAGGACTCGGTGGCCGGGGTCCAGTGGTCGGTGAGCCCGGCCGCGCGGACCGCGCCGCGCGCCTTGGGCCCCCGGGTCAGCAGCCGGGCCCCGGCCAGGTGGGCGGACAGGTCCACCGACAGGCCCCAGCCCTCGGCGGCGGCCATCCAGCCCCGGAAGCCGACGCCGGTGGTGACCACCACATCGTCGATGGGCCCGGCCAGGCACTCCCGGGTGGAGGCGAGCAGGTCGGCGTCCTCGGCCAGCGGGACCAGCCGGATGGCGGGGGCGCGGACCACCCTGGCCCCGCGCCGCTCCAGCAGGGCGGCGAACTCCTCCCGGCGGCGGGTGGCGGTGACCCCGATGGTGAACCCGGCCAGCGCGTCGGGTGCCGTCTCGGGGGTGGTCTCCGGGATGCTCTCGGACGCCTCGATCGGCGCCTCCAGCAGGGCGGTCACGCGATCACCCCGGCCGGTCGCACGTGCCCACGGATGTCAGTCACGGAACGCTCACCTCCACAGTCCCGCTGGTGATGCGAATTGGAAATGTCGGGATAACGGTTGTTGGATCGTCCAGGCACGCCCCGGTGACCAGGGAGAAGACCTGTTTGTGCATGGGGGAGGCCACGGTGGGCTCCCCGTTCCTGGTGCCGACGATGCCCCGGGAGAGCACGTAGGCGCCGCTGTAGGGGTCCCTGTTGCCAGTGGCGTACAGGTTGCCGTCGAAGGTACGGAAGACGGCGACCTGGTGCGTTCCGACCAGCGCGCAGGCCCCGCGTTCCGGAAGCAGATCGGTGTAGGCGCAGACGGGAGTCCAGCTCATGCCGGCACCTGCGTTTCAAGCGCGGGCTTGATCTGCTCGCGTTCGGTGGCGAACCTGATCGAGGGGTCGGGCACGTCGGGGGCGTTGACGAAGCTGACGAACCTGCGCAGCTTCTCCTCGTCCGCCAGGGTGGCCGCCCACTCGTCGGCGTACCCGGTCACGTGCCGGGCCAGCTGGGCGTCCAGGTCGGCGCAGATGCCCAGCACGTCGTCCACGATCACCCGGCGCAGGTGGTCCAGGCCGCCGTCCAGGCTCTCCAGCCAGGCGGAGGTGCGCTGGAGGCGGTCGGCGGTGCGGATGTAGAACATCAGGAAGCGGTCGATGGTGCGGATCAGGGTCTCGGTGTCCACGCCCGCCACCAGCAGGTCGGCGTGGCGGGGCTGGAAGCCGCCGTTGCCGCCGACGTACAGGTTCCAGCCGGAGTCGGTGGCGATCACGCCGAAGTCCTTGGAGCGGGCCTCGGCGCACTCCCTGGCGCAGCCGGAGACGGCCGACTTGAGCTTGTGCGGGGAGCGCAGGCCCCGGTAGCGCAGTTCCAGCTCGATGGCCAGGCCCACCGAGTCCTGCACGCCGTACCGGCACCAGGTGGCGCCGACGCAGGACTTCACGGTGCGCAGAGCCTTGCCGTACGCGTGCCCGGACTCGAAGCCGGCCTCCACCAGGCGGCGCCAGATCCGGGGCAGCTGCTCCACCCGGGCGCCGAACAGGTCGATGCGCTGGCCGCCGGTGATCTTG
Organism: Acrocarpospora catenulata; assembly: GCF_018476525.1. Taxonomy (GTDB): domain Bacteria; phylum Actinomycetota; class Actinomycetes; order Streptosporangiales; family Streptosporangiaceae; genus Acrocarpospora; species Acrocarpospora catenulata. The sequence continues at coordinate 11,735 of NZ_JAHCST010000066.1, read as the reverse complement.
GTGTAGAGGCCGAAGTCGCGGGCCACCTCGCCGATCACGATCAGCTTCTCCGGGGTGATCTCCCCGCCGGGGATGCGCGGGACGACCGAGTAGGTGCCGTTCTTCTGGAGATTGGCCAGGAAGTGGTCGTTGGTGTCCTGGAGGGCGGCCTGCTCGCCGTCCAGGACGTGGCCCTGGTGCAGGGAGGCCAGGATGGAGGCGACGGCGGGCTTGCAGATGTCGCAGCCGCGGCCGGTGCCGTGCTCCTCGATCAGCTGGGTGAAGGTGGTGATGCCGCGGACCTGGACGATCTGGTAGAGCTCCGCCCTGCTGTGCGCGAAGTGCTCGCAGAGCGCCTTGCTCACCTCTACGCCGGATTTCACGAGGATCTGCTTGAGCAGCGGGACGCAGCTGCCGCAGCTGGTCCCCGCCCGGGTGCAGGACTTGATCCCGGCCACGTCGGTCAGGCCGTGCTCGCCGATGGCCGTACGGACCGCGCCCACGCCGATGTTGTTGCAGGAGCAGACCTGCGCGTCGTCCGGTAAATCCAGGGACGCTCCCCCGCCGGTGAACAGCAGGTCGGCGGGCAGAGCGGGCAGTGGCTTGCCGACGAAGGGCCGGAGGGTGTCGTACGGGGCGGCGTCGCCGACGCAGATGCCGCCGAGCAGGGTTGCGGCGTCGTCGCTGACGAAGAGTTTCTGGTAGACGCCGCCGACCGGGTCCAGGTAGGTGACGTCCAGCGCCCCGGACATGGCGCCGAACTGGGCGACGTCCACGCCGAGCAGCTTGAGCTTGGTGGACAGGTCGGCGCCGGTGAAGGCGGCCGTGCCGCCCAGGATGCGGTCGGCGGCGGTCTCGGCCATCGTGAAGCAGGGGCCGACCAGGCCGTACACCATGCCGCCGACCAGGGCGCACTCGCCGATGGCGTAGATGGCGGGGTCGCTGGTGCGCAGGCCCTCGTCCACGAGCACGCCGCCGCGCTCGCCGACGGCCAGGCCGCAGGCGCGGGCCAGCTCGTCGCGGGGGCGGATGCCGGCCGAGAAGACGACCAGCTGGGCGGGGATGGTCTCGCCGTCCGGTTTGACCAGGCCGGTGACCCGGCCGGGGCCGGTGATCTCCTTGACCCCCGCGCCGGTGTGCACGGTGAGGCCGAGGCGTTCCACCTGGGCGCGCAGGACGGCGCCGCCGCCCTCGTCGACCTGACGGGGCATCAGCCAGGGACTCATCTCGACCACGTGGGTCGCCAGGCCGAGGCCGCGCAGCGCGTCGGCGGCCTCCAGGCCGAGCAGCCCGCCGCCGACGACCACCCCGGCGGTCGCGGTGGCGGCGGCCGTCCGGATGGCGTCCAGGTCCTCGATGGTCCGGTAGACGAAGCAGCCGTCCAGGTCCCGTCCCGGCACCGGGGGGACGAAGGGGGCCGAGCCGGTGGCCAGCACCAGCACGTCGTAGGGCACGGTCTCCCCCGTCGCGGTGGTGACCGTACGGGCGGCCCGGTCGATGCCCGTCACCCGGGACCCCAGGCGGAGGTCCACGCCATCGGGCACCGGATAAGTCAGATCTTCGACTGATTTTTCCTGCAAATACGAGGTAAGTGCGACCCGATCGTAGGCCGGGCGGGGCTCCTCCCCCAGCACCGTGACCGCGCCGGGGAAACCTCTGGCCAGCAGACTCTCCACCAGCCGGTACGCCGAAGGCCCGTGACCCACCACGACAACGCGAGCCGGTATCACAGGCTGCGCAGGGGAAAGTGAGACGGGCATGGGTCCGATAGTCCTTTCAGGCGGTTTCACCACTGGGTCCCTCCTGTTACCGCTGTGCTACAAGGCGCTAACCGCGCTCACACCGGCACTCCCCGCACTGTGCGTCTGGGAGCCTGTGAGGCGTATGACCGGAAAGAAGCGGGCGCCGGTCGGCGCCCGCCGAGGTGCGTCGAGGCTCAGACCCGGGCTGCCGCGAGGCTGGGCACCGCGCCCATCCCCGCCTTCCGCAGGTAGCAGAACCAGGTCAGCACGAAGCAGATCGCGTAGAAGATCGCGAAGGCGGCGATGGCCGCGCCCGCCCCGCCGGTGGCCCCGATCGAGGTGCCGAAGCCGCGGTTGATGAAGAAGCCGCCGAAGGCGCCGATAGCCGAGATGAAGCCGATGGCCGCCGCCGCGTCCCGCCTGCCGATCCGCACCGCCGCGTCGTGGGCGTCCGTACCGGCCTCCAGTCCCGCCACGGCCTTGGCCCGGAAGATCGCCGGAATCATCCGGTACGTCGAGCCGTTGCCCACGCCCGCCGTACCGATCAGCAGCATGTACGCGGCGAAGAACAGCACGAAACTGTGCTGCGCCAGCCCCAGGTAGACCAGCAGCACCGAGCCCGCCATCGCGGCGAAGTTCCAGAGCGTCACCGTGGCCCCGCCCAGCCGGTCGGAGAGCCAGCCGCCCACCGGCCGGATCAGCGAGCCCACCAGCGGCCCGAGGAAGGCCAGCGTGACCAGCCCGGCGTGCTCGGGGAACTGGGACTTGATCAGCAGCGGGAAGGCGGTGGAGTAGCCGATGAACGACCCGAAGGTGCCGATGTAGAGCACCGACATCACCCAGGTCTGCGCCTTGCCCGCCGCCCTGGCCATCTCCCTGGGCTCGGCCCTGGCGCTGCTCAGGTTGTCCATGAAGAACCACGCGCCGAGCGCGCTGGCCAGGATGAACGGCACCCAGAAGAGCCCGGCGGCGGCCAGCCCGAAGGCCCCGATCACCAGCGGCATCACCAACTGCACCGAGGAGACCCCGATGTTCCCGCCGGCCGCGTTCAGCCCGAGCGCCGAGCCCTGCTTGGACTGCGGGTAGAAGTAGGTGATGTTGGCCATGCTGGAGGCGAAGTTGCCGCCGCCGAGCCCGGCGGTCGCCGCGATCACCAGGAACATCCAGTACGGCGTCGCCGGATCGCTCACCGCCACCGCCAGCAGCGCCGCGGGCACGAGCAGCAGCAGCGCGCTCACCACGGTGAAGTTCCGCCCGCCGAACCGCGCGGGCCCGAACGTGTACGGAATGCGCAGCGCCGACCCGACCAGGTTGGGCAGCGCCACGATCCAGAACAGCTGGTCGGTGGAGAACTTGTAGGCGCCCAGCTGGACCGAGACGATGCTCCACACGGTCCACAGGGTGAAGCCGAGGTGCTCGGCGAAAATGGAGAAGACCAGGTTCCGCCGGGCGACGCGCCGCCCCGTGCGGTCCCAGAACTCGGGATCGTCCGGGTGCCAGTCACCGATCCAGCCGCGCGTTCCGGCCGGGTGCGGGGTCACCGTGGTGGTGGCCATCGCATGTCCTCCTGCTTTCCAATCGGGGGGTGTCACCAGGAAAAGTAAGAGGCCGCCGTTATCGCACCTTGACGTTAAGTCACGGTGCAGAGTTACATGTAACGCACCACGGAAACACGCAACTCATACGTCGCACTCATGCAACATTTAATTAACCGGGATTAGCCGAGCGCCCGGCTGGGAATTCCTGCTCTCGTGTCGCCGTCGCCGCGGGGAGCGTGCATGACAGTCCGGCAGATCCGCCCGTTCGCCGATCCGGTGCTCCGCCAGGTGGCCGAGCCGGTCACCGTCTTCGACCGCGAGCTCCGTGACGTGGTGAAGGCCCTCACCCTGGCCATGCGGTCCGGGGCGGGCCGGGCCGGGCTCGCCGCCCCCCAGCTGGGCCTGCCGGTCCGGGTGCTCGCCTACGACTACGAGGGCAAGGCCGGACACCTGGTCAACCCGCGCCTGGAGCTCTCCGACCGGCGCATCGTGGCCGACGAGGCGTGCCTGTCGGCCCCCGGCCTGTGGTGGCCGCTGGAGCGTTCCTTCTCGGTGGTGGCCAGGGGCAGGGACATGTACGGCAAGCCGGTCACCATGCGCGCCCTCGGCGTGCTGGCCCGGGTGCTCCAGCATGAGGTGGACCACCTGGACGGCATCCTGTTCAGCGACCACCTGGCCCCCGAGGATCGCGAGCGTTTCCTGGCCCTCGTCTGATTATCGGGAAATGCCGGTTACTCAGAGTAACGTCTGGGGATATCCAGTTGCGCCCCCCGAGGATCCGCACTGACTCGGGAGATCGCACATGTCGCTGGCCGCGGCGGCCACACGCCGGACGTTCCTCACCCTGGGCGGTGGGCTGACCGGGGCGGTGCTGCTCGGGTCGTCCGCCACCGCGCTGGGCATGCCATCCATACCCAAGATCCACATGCGGCACGAGTGGGAGGCCCACCCGCCCCGGATCAGAGCCACCATCCTGGACGAGTTCCCGGACCGGCTGGTGGTCCACCACACCGCCTCCCCCAACCAGGAGGACACCAGCGTGGAGGCGGCCTACGCGCTGTCCCGCGCCATCCAGCGTCACCACATGCTCAGCAACGGCTGGGACGACATCGGCGAGCAGTTCACCATCAGCCGGGGCGGCCACGTCATGGAGGGCCGCAACCGCACCTGGCACGCCGTACGGTACGGCAGGCACGTGGTCGGCGCGCACGCCGCCAACCACAACCGGCACGCCCTGGGCATCGAGACCGAGGGCACCTACATGACCGAGCTGCCCCCGTCCGACCAGCTGGAGGCGCTGGTGTGCATGCTCGCCTGGCTCTGCTGGAACTACTACCTGCAGCCGCACGACGCGATCATCGGGCACCGGGACCTGAACGCCACCTCCTGTCCGGGCGACCGGTTCTACGCGTTCCTGCCGGAGCTGCGGGACCTGGTCTACCAGCGCATTCGCAAGGAGGAACGCCGGGTCTACCGGCGGGGCACCCCGAGCACCCAGCAGGTCTCGGTGCAGGGCGGCTTCCCGGGGCCGCGGCACGTGTTCGACCACGGCCCCGAGCACGGTCCGATGGACCTCGTCCGTTAGAGGGCCACGCCCAGCAGCGCGTCCACGGTGTCCTTCACCAGCGCGGGCGCCTGCGCGTCCGTGCCCTCGGCCGCCGCCCACTCGTCCACGGCGGCCAGGGCGCCGGGCGCGTCCAGGTCGGCGGCCAGGCGCTCGCGCACCCCGTCCAGCAAGGCGAGCCCGTCCGGTCCGGCCGGACGGGCCACCGCCGCGCGCCAGCGGGCCAGCCGTTCCTCGGCCCGGGTGAGCTCGGCCGGAGTCCACTCCCAGTCGGCGCGGTAGTGGTGGGCCAGCAGCGCCAGCCGTACCGCCATGACGTCGTGGCTCTCCCTCAGCCGGGACACGAACACCAGGTTCCCCCGGGACTTGGACATCTTCTCGCCGTCCAGGCCCACCATGCCGGCGTGCACGTACGCCTTGGCGAACGGCCACTCCCCGGTGGCCACATGCCCCTCGCAGGCGCCCATCTCGTGGTGCGGGAAGACCAGGTCGGAGCCGCCTCCGGTGACGTCGAAGCCGGGGCCCAGGTTGGCCAGGGCGATCGCGGTGCACTCGATGTGCCAGCCCGGGCGGCCGGGGCCCAGCGGGGACGGCCAGGACGGCTCGCCCGGGCGTTCGGCCCGCCAGAGCAGCCAGTCCAGCGGGTCACGCTTGCCCGGCCGCCCGGGGTCGCCGCCGCGCTCGGCGAACAGTTCCAGCATCTCCTCCTCGGAGTAGCCGGAGACGGCGCCGAACTTGGGCGCGGCGGAGCGGGCGAAGTAGACGTCCCCGTCCACCCGGTAGGCGGCCTCGCCGAGCTGCTCGATCAGCGCGGCCACCTGGTCGATGACCTCGGTGACGCCGACGTACTCGCGGGGCGGCAGGATGCGCAGGGCGGCCATGTCGGTGCGGAACAGCTCGATCTGGTCCTCGGCCAGGTCCCGCCAGTCCACCCCCGTCGCCTCGGCCCGCTCCAGCAGCGGGTCGTCCACGTCGGTGGCGTTCTGGGTGTAGTGCACGGGGTGGCCGGCGTCCCGCCAGGCTCGGTTGACCAGGTCGAAGGCCAGGTAGGTGTTGGCGTGGCCGAGGTGGGTGGCGTCGTAGGGGGTGATGCCGCAGACGTACATCCGGGCCTCGCCGGACGGGTCCGTGGCGCGGATCTCCCGGGCGGCGGTGTCGTACAGGTGCAGGGGACGCCCCGAACCGGGGAGGCGGGGAATGTTCGGTGCTGGCCACGATCGCATGACCTGAGCCTATCCGCGCCGCTCCGGGGACATGTCGACGGTGTGCCAGGTGCGGGGGTCCGCGGGAAAGGGCAGAAAGTCGTACCGTACGTCCGGTTCGGACAGGGCGATGAGGGTGACCGAGAGGCTGGCGAAGACCCGGCCGTCGGCGAGGGGGTGCCGGACCAGGAGCGAGCGGGGGTCGTCGGTGAGCAGGCCGTCGCCGCTCGCCAGCGGCAGCCACTCCCCCCAGTAGCGGGCGGGTTCGCCATCGGTCACCCGGCCGGGGCGGGGCGCGGCGGCGAACCGGGGCTTGAAGTGGCCGACCCGGGCGTTGGCGTCCTCGGCCGGGCGGCCCTCGTTGACGATCACGTGTACGCCTGGGGTGAGCTTCTCCTCGGCGACCCGCTCGCCGTCCCAGGTCCACAGCCTGACTCCATCAAGACCGGCCACCACCAGCAGAAAAGGGTCATACCTCGGCAGGTCCAGCGGGGGCAGCTCGCCCTCCTCGGCCGCCACCAGGGGCAGCCCGCCCCGGCTCAGGCGGCCGGTCTCCTCGGCCGGTTTCCCCCTGCCGTTGAGCAGCGCGGCCACCCGGCGACCGGCCGGGTCCAGCGCCAGCCAGGTGCCACCGGCCAGCAGGTCGCGCCCGCCGTACAGGCCGGGATGGTCCGGCCAGTACGCCGCGGGCGACATCCACGGCCGGGACACGAACTCGTCCCGCACGCCCACCAGGAGCACCGGCGCGGCCGCGTCCGGGTCCAGGCTCACGATCACCGTACACAATGCCCGTTCCCTCCACTATCGGTAGAGACTCATGCAGAGTGCCGGAAATAGTGGTCGCCGTCTAGATCGGTGGCCAGGGGATGGCCGGCCAATCATCCGACGGGTAAGGATGTACCCCGGTTTCCAGCAACTTACGGACGCGCATCCAGGTGGCTTCCACCTCGGCCACGGTCAGCAGTTCGCGAAGGCGGCGGCCCAGCCGGCCCCGCTCGATCTCCCGCTCCAGGGCGACCAGCACGGCCACGGCCTCCCGGGGCAGCGCCTTGCCCCGCCACTGCCAGAGCACGGTGCGGAGCTTGCCCTCCTCGGAGAAACAGACGCCGTGGTCCACCCCGTACACGTGCCCGTCCGGCAGCGGCAGCAGGTGGCCGCCCTTGCGGTCGGCGTTGTTGACGACGGCGTCGAAGACGGCCATCCGGCGCAGCCCGGGCAGGCGGCTGCGCACCAGCGCCATCAGGTCGGCCTCGGGATCGGTGTCGATCCAGAGCTGGACCATGCCGGGACCGAACGGGCCGTCCCGGTAGACGGTCGGCGGCACCAGGCGCCAGCCGGTGACGGCGGCCACCTCGTAGGCCGCCACCTCCCGGGCGGCCAGCGTGCCATCCGGAAAATCCCAGAGCGGGCGTTCCCCCCTGACCGGCTTGTAGACGCAGGCGGCGACGTGCTCACCATGGCTGATGGTGCAGTAGAGCGTCATGTTGGTGGCCTCGACCAGCCGGCCGGCCACCTCCAGCCTGCCCTCACGCAGCAGGCGTATGGCCGCGGCGTCGTCCAGACCCGGGCCTTCCTCGGCGCTCTCCGCTGTCATGCAGTCAAACCCCCGGGGTGGTGACCGTTCAGACGTACACAGATATGCCCCTCCGCGTCCAGCGGCTGGGCGCAGAGCGGGCAGGGCGGGCGGCCGGCGGCCACCACGTCCAGCGCCCGGCGGCTGAACGCGCGGGCCAGCGCGGGGCTGATGCGGACCCGGAGCACCATGGGGTCGGGCCGGTCGGCGGCGGGGAAGAGGGACTCGTCCTCCTCCTCGTCGTCGGCGGTGGCCTCCTGGGCCTCGATGATCACTTGGGAGGTTTCCGGGTCCCAGGCGAGGGCCATGGTGCCCACCCGGAACTCCTCGTCGATGGGCATCTCCAGGGGCGCCAGGTCGGCCAGTTCGGCCGAGGCGGCCGCCGGGACGGGGGCGCGCCCGCCACTACGGCGCAGCACCTCGTCGAGCAGCTCGTCCAGCCGGTCGGCCAAGACGGCCACCTGGAACTTCTCCAACGAGACCGTGGTGATCCTGCCCTGCCCCCGGGCCTGGAGAAAGAAGGTTCGCGCGCCCGGTTGCCCCACGGCACCGGCCACGAACCTGTCTGGCGGATCGTAGTCGAAGACCGGCATAACCCGACCCTACGTGGTCCCGGCTCCGCCGCCGACGGCGGCATCGCTCCCGGTCAAGTTTTCTCCCCCATCTTTGTCCGCCGAACCCTGTTGAGGTAGAGCGATATTTCCGGTCTCGTTAAGTTTGAGCAGGAAGGGGCGTATGGGGGTGTACTGGATGATTGTGAGGGACGCCGGATCGGCGGTCACCCGCTGAAACTGGTCCAGATGCAACCCCATCGCGTCCGCCACGATCGCCTTGATCACGTCCCCGTGGCTGCACACCAGATAGGTGGCCTTCTCCCCCAGCCTGGCGTTCCAGTCCCGTACGGCCCGCACCGCGCGGTGCTGCACCTCGGCCAGCGCCTCCCCACCCGGGAAGACGGCCGCGCTGGGATGGGCCTGCACGACCTGCCAGAGCGGCTCCTTGGCCAGCTCGGCCAGCGGGCGCCCGGTCCAGTCGCCGTACCCGCACTCGATGAACCGCTCATCGGTGACGACCTCCAGGGCCCGGCCCGCCGCCACCGGGGCCGCGGTCTCCTGGCAGCGCTCCAGCGGGCTGGAGACGATCGCGTCCAGCGGGATGTCGGCCAGCCGCTCGGCCACCCGCGCGGCCTGCGCCCGGCCGCGCTCGTCCAGGAACACCCCCGGCGCACGGCCCGCCAGCGCCGACCCGGTCAGCGTGGTCAGCCCGTGCCGGAGCAGCAGCAGCGTGGTCATGCCGAGATGACGCCGAGGGAGAGCAGCGTGAGCAGCAGCGTGCCGGCGAAGACGCGGTAGACGACGAAGATGTTGGTGGAGTGCTTGGCCACCCAGCTGAGCATCCAGGCGATCGAGGCGTACCCCACGATGAAGGACACCACCGTGCAGATGATGGTCGGCACCAGCGGCGGGCCGCCGCCGTCGCCCACGTGGCGCATCTCGTAGATGCCGGAGAGCACCACGGCCGGGAGGGAGAGCAGGAAGGAGTAGCGGGCCGCCGCCTCCCGGGTGTAGCCCAGGAACATCGCGCCGGTCAGCGTGGAGCCGGACCGGGAGGCCCCCGGGATCAGCGGCAACATCTGCCAGGCGCCGATGATCAGGCCGTCCTTGAGGTTGAGGTCCTCCAGCTGCTTGCGCTTGGACCCGAACTGCTCGGCCAGCAGCAGCACCAGACCGAACACGATCAGCATGCTCGCGTTGAGCCAGAGGTTGCGGGCCGGGCCCTCGATCAGGTCGGAGAAGAGCAGACCGGCCACCGAGATCGGGATCGTTCCCAGGATGATGTACCAGCCCATCCGGTAGTCCAGATCCTCGCGGAACTCCTTGTTCCGCAGGCCGCGAAACCAGGCGACGGTGATCCGCACGATGTCACGCCAGAAGAAGAGCAACACCGCCAGCATGGTGCCCAGCTGGATCACCGCGGTGAACGCGGCGCCCGGGTCGGGCCAGCCCAGCAGCTTGGGCACGATGAGCAGATGCGCGGAGCTGGAGATCGGCAGGAACTCGGTCAGGCCCTGCACGATCCCCAGAACGATGGCCTGGAGAACGTCCACGATCGGCCAGCTTAGAGCCTTCGACGCGATACCCTGACTCACAATGGATCAGCGATTTGTCGGGCGTAGCGGGCTCTCGGTGTCCCGGATCGGGCTGGGCACCATGACCTGGGCCCGTGACACCGGCGCCGAGGAGGCGACGGCACAGCTCACCGCGTTCGCCGACGCGGGCGGCACGCTGATCGACACCGCCGACGTGTACGCGGGCGGCGACGCAGAACGGCTGATCGGCCGCCTGATCAAGGATGTGGTTCCCCGGGCGTCCCTGGTGGTGGCCACCAAGGCGGTCCTCACCCCCAGCGGCAAGGACGGCTCCCGCCGCCACCTGATCCGCGCCCTCGACGCCTCCCTGGACCGGCTCGGCCTCGACGAGCTCGACCTCTGGCAGTTACACGCCTTCGACCCCGACGTCCCGCTGGAAGAGACCCTCGCCGCCGTCGACACCGCCGTCTCCTCCGGGCGTACGGCCTACGCCGGCGTCTGCAACTACACCGGCTGGCAGCTGGCGGCCGCGGGCGTCTGGCAGCGCTGCGGCACCGGCCGGGCCCCCTTGATCTCGACCCAGGTCGAGTACTCCCTCGTCGCCCGCGAGGCCGAGGACGAGCTCATCCCCGCCGCCGCCCACATCGGCGCCGGCGTGCTGGCCTGGTCGCCCCTGGGCCGCGGCGTCCTCACCGGCAAGTACCGCACCGGCATCCCCGCCGACTCCCGCGCCGCCACCCCCCACTTCGCCGACTTCGTCCAGCCCTACCTCGACGAGCGCTCCCGCCGCATCGTCGAATCCGTCACCACCGCCGCCGAGGGCCTCGGCGTCTCCCCCCTCGCCGTCGCCCTCTCCTGGATCCGCGACCGCCCGGGTGTGTCATCGGCCATCGTCGGCGCCCGCACCCACGCCCAACTCCTGGGCGTCCTCGCCTCCGAAAAACTCACCCTCCCCTGGGAAATCCGCGAAGCCTTGGACGACGTTTCATCCTGAGTCCGTTTTGCCGGAAATATCACACCACATTTTCACGCCGGAAGGTGACATACTCGTTCGCATCGATTGCGAGCGGGGGTGTGGGCGACGGGAAATGATCACCCACCTTATTTCTATCTCAGTTACGCTCGGACGGCGTCGGGCCCTCCCGAAGACGGCCTCGACAAGTTCTATCGCGATTTGTGCCAGGAAATCATGGCGCGGACCCGGCATCCGGCAGGAATTCCAGCAGGGTTCATGGATGTGGACATTCCCATCGGCACCGAGCGGTGGGAGCAACTCGCGGCCTGCCTGACCTTCGTTCCCCTCTATTCGCGCCGTTACTTCCGCAGCGAGGCATGCGGCAGAGAATGGGCCGCCTTCGACCTGCGCCGCCGACGTCACCTCGGGGAGCGGCAGGCGCCGCCCGAAGTGATCGTCCCCGCGTTCTGGACGCCCGTCCCCGACTACGAGCTTCCGGAACTCGGCCGCGCCGTTCAGTTCAAGCACCCCGCGCTGGGCGACCTTTATCAGGAGCGTGGCGTCCGGGGACTGATGACGATCAACCGGTATCGGGATCATTATCGATCAGCGGTGGAGGCACTGGCCATCCAGATCATCCACGTCGCCGAGCAGGTCAGATTGCCCGCGGCTGAGCCGCGTGACCTCTTCGCCGTCAAGAGCGCGTTCTCTCGCGACGGGAGCCGCAGATTCCAGGTGACCATCGTGGCGCACGCGGCGGGATCCCTGACCCGTGACCGAGATCCGCGTTTCTACGGGCCGACCGCGGCGGAGTGGAATCCTTTCCACCCGTCCAGCACCCGCTCATTGGCCGACCACGCCGCCGACGTCGTCCGCGAACTCGGATTCGATCCGGAAATCGGCACGGTGGCCGATCACCATACCGAACTGTTCTCCAATGACCCGCCGTCCTGCCCCGGGGTGGTCCCAGGGCCCCGGCGTATCGATGATCTGAGCTGATCTGAGGGATTTGCTCATAGCGAGAACAGCACCAGCATTCGGTGTGGGACGTAGGCGTGGCGGCGACGGGCATGAGCGATGTTGGCGATGCCTT
>NZ_JAHCST010000065.1 GCF_018476525.1 Acrocarpospora catenulata | reverse complement strand
GTACTTGTAGTTCTCGGTCACCTGGACGAGATTGTCGTCGAAGTCCTTCTCGTGCGGCCTTCGGTCAGACCCGGCTCCGCCGGGCAGGACGGCCCCCTCGCCTCCATGAGCGAGATCGCGGTTACCGTGAGACTCCCGTCCACTCAGCGTTGTTGACCTTCGGTCAGACCCGGCTCCGCCGGGCAAGGTGGCCTCCTCACCTACATGAGCGGGATCGTGTTTGCCGTGGGACTCCCGTCCACTCACCGTTGATGTCCTTCGGTCGGCCCCTGCTCCACCGAGCAGGGCAGCCTCCACGCCGGACAGGCCAACATCCACGCCAGGCAGGCCAGCCTCCGCGCGAAGCACGGCAGCATCCGGGCCCGGCAAGCCAGAGCCCGCACCAGACACCGCAGCATCCCGGCCCGGCAGGCCAGCCTCCGCACTAAACACAGCAGCATCCCCACCCGGCAGGCCAGCCTCCGCGCGAAGCACAGCAGCATCCCGGCCCGGCAAGCCAACCCCCGCACTAAACACCGCAGCATCCACGCCGGGCAGGCCAGCCTCCGCACTAGACACGGCAGCATCCCCACCGGACAGGTCAGCCCTCGCGCGAAGCACGGCAGCATCCCCACCCGGCAGAGCAGCCCCCGCACTAGACACAGCAGCATCCCGGCCCGGCAAGTCAGCCTCCGCACTAAACACGGCAGCATCCCCACCCGGCAGAGCAGCCCCCGCACGGGACTGGGCGGCTCCCGCACCCCTACGAGCGGGATCGTGGTCGACGTGGTTCTCTCCCCCGCCCACTCTTCTGTCTCCCCCAGCCGCCAGCTCCCACAGAGCGCGGCCTCGGCCACCCGCAAGCGGCCCATCGAGACCCGGCTGGAGCACCAGGGGCAGGTCACCGCCGAGCGGCTCCGATGATCCGAGAGATACGGCGGGTGTCATTACCGGTGACGCGGAGTCCTTGGCGGAACCGACGGTTTGGGGAGGCTCCGGGGCGAAGGGGACTTCGTTGGCTGGAGCGTGATCTAGTTCCTTGTCCCGAGGGGTGGAGGCCGGATGAGGGCGGGCAGGGGGGAGTTCGGTGGGCTTGTTGGAGAGGGGAGGGCGGGTGGGGAGTTGGACGAGGATTCGGCAGCCTTTGGGGTGGTCGGGGATGTGGATGGTGCCGTGGTGGAGTTCGACGATTTCTTTGGTGATGGCCAGGCCGAGGCCGGCGCCGCCGGCGTCGGTGGCGCGGGCGGTGTCCAGGCGGGAGAAGCGTTCGAAGACACGGGAGCGTTCGGCGGGAGGGATGCCGGGGCCGTCGTCGTCGACGGTGAGGTGGAGATGGGAGCCGACGGGTTGGGCGGAGAGGATGACTGAGCCGCCGGAGGGGCTGTGGCGGACCGCGTTGTCGAGGAGGTTGGCAAGAACCTGGGCGAGCAGAGCCTGATCGCCGGTGAGGTACAGGCCGGAAGGGACCCTGCTCAGGACAGTGACGGTGTCGCGGGCCAGACCGGCCTCGCGGACGGCTTGGTCGCAGAGGGAGCCGAGCTCGAAGGTCTCCGCCTCGATGGTCCTGGCCCCGGATTCAAGACGGGAGAGGTCGAGCAACTGGGCGACCAACCGCCCGAGACGCTGGGTCTGCGCCAGTGCAGTCCCCAGCGTCTCGGGATCGGGCGGGGACACCCCGTCCACCACGTTCTCCAGCACCGCCTGCAACCCCGTGATCGGCGTGCGGAGCTCGTGACTGACGTTGGCCACCAGTTCGCGGCGCTGCCGGTCGACCTCCCCAAGGTCGGCCGCCATCGCGTTGAACGCCCGGGCCAGCTCGCCCACCTCGTCCCGCGAGGTGGCCGAGACGCGCAGGCCGTACCGCCCTTTGGCGATGGTCTGCGCGGCGGCGGCCATCTCGCGGAGCGGTTTGGTCATTCCCCAGGCCAGGATCTGCACCATGATCACCGCAAGGACGACGGCGATCGCGACGCGCAGGTTGCCGGGCAGGTCGAGCCCCCGCCCGACCTCGTTGACCCCGAACGCGGTGATGACCGCGAGCACGATCACCAGCCCCAGCTTGACCTTGATCCGGCCCAGGAAGTCGAGCGGCCTTCTCATGACCTGACCAGCGCGTACCCGACGCCGTGCACGGTCCGCACCACCTCGGGCCCGAGCTTGCGGCGCAGCGCCCGCACGTGGCTGTCCACCGTGCGGGTGGCCGCCGCCTCGGAGAACCCCCAGATGTCGCTGAGCAGGCGTTCCCGTTCGAACACCTGCCCCGGGCGTTCGGCCAGCCGCCGGAGCAGGTCGAACTCGGTCCGGGTGAGCTGTGCCTCGACGCCGCCGACGAACACCCGCCGCTCGGCGGTGTTGATCTCGACCGCGCCCACCCGGATCACCGTGTCCTCGTGCGCCAGCTGGCTGGCCCGCTCCACCCGCCGGAGCAGCGCGTGGATGCGGGCCACCAGCTCCCGCATGCTGAACGGCTTGGTGATGTAGTCGTCCGCGCCGACGCCCAGCCCGACCAGCACGTCGGTCTCCTCGCCGAGCGCGGTGAGCATCAGCACCGGGACCGGCCGGGCCGCCTGCATCCTCCGGCACACCTCCAGGCCGTCCACCCCGGGCAGTAGCCGGTCCAGCACCACCAGGTCGGGTTCGGCCTTCGCATAGGCCGCGAGCGCACCCTCGCCATCGCTCGCGACTCTTACGTCGAAGCCCTCCGCGACCAGCCGGGTACGGACCGCGCTTGCGATGGTGCCGTCGTCTTCGACCACGAGAATCCGTCGCTGCTGGGGAGATGCCATGTCGGCAGCGTAAAGGCATGACGTGCAGAGCACTTACCGCTCGTTGTGCAGAAATCGTGCATCCTGACACCGATGGCTCCGGCCGGTGTGGGCGGGCCACGGGAATGTCGGTGGCGCGGGTTAGCGTGTCCCTGTGATCGATGTCGCGGGATACCTTCGGCGGTTGCGGCTCCGGGCGCCCGGGCCGCCCAGCGTGGCCGGGCTGTTCGCGTTGCAGCGGGCCCATGTCGAGCGGGTGCCCTACGGCAACCTGGAGATCTGGCTCGGGCGGCCTACCGGCCTCGACCCGGCGGAGTCGGTCGCGCGTATCGTGGGCGGGCGCGGAGGCTACTGCTTCCACCTCAACGGCGCGCTCTGGGCCCTGTTGTCCGCGCTCGGCTACCAGGTCACCCGCCACTACGGCTCGGTGCAGGGCAGCACGGAGGGCCAGGCCGGCGCCATCGGCAACCACCTGGTGCTGACCGTCTCCGGCCTGCCCACCCCCGACAACCCCGGCGGCGGCTGGCTGGTCGACGCGGGCCTCGGCGACGCCATCCACGACCCGATCCCCCTGATCGAGGGCTCCTACCACCAGGGCCCGTTCGTGTACGGCTTACGCCCCTCCACCGTGGAACCCGGCGGCTGGCGCTTCGACCACGACCCCCGGGGCAGCTTCGCCGGCATGGACCTGCGGCCCGGCGCGGTCGGCATGGACGTCTTCGCCGACATGCACGTCCACCTGACCGCGTCCCCCGACTCCTCCTTCGTCCGCACCTTCGTGGTCCAGCGCCGCGACGCCGGCGGTGTGGACCTGCTCACCGGCCTCGCCTTACGCCGCATGGGCGCCACCACGACCAGCACGGTGCTCGACCGCGAGCAGGACTACTTCGCCGCGATGGCCGACCTGTTCGGCCTCACCCTGACCCCGGACGAACGCGCCCTCCTCTGGCCCCGCCTGTGCCAGGCCCACGAACAGTGGCTGGCCGCGAAGACGCCTTAGTGCATCCAGCGAAGAATGATGAGATCACAACTCCTCGCCGTTAACGCAGGCGAAAAGGTTCTCGCCGCACCGGCGCCCAAGCGGCTGGCCATTCCGAACGATGCACCAAACCCCACCGCGCTCTTCGTCGAAGAGCACGACGTCGGGAACCGTGTCCCCCCTGTCACAGCCCGACCAGGCCTCGCAGGGTGGTGGTCACCAGTCCGCCGAGGGTCGGCAGGTGGTAGCCGCCCTCCTGCACCGCCACGGTGGGCAGGTCGAGGGTGGCGATGATGGCCCCGGTCTGGTGGTAGCCGGATGAGGTGACGTGTAGCGGGCTCTCCGGGTCGTCTGCGGCGGCGTCCACGCCCAGGGAGACGACCAGGGCCTCCGCGCCGAAGGAGGCGATCGCGTCACGAAGCCGGGTGACGCCGGTCAGCCAGGCGTCGTCGCCGGATTTGGGGGCGAGGGGGATGTTGCGGGTGGTGCCCCGGCCGAAGCCTTCGCCGTTCTCCTCGGCGAAGCCGAGGTAGTGGGGGAACCATCCGGCTCCCGGGTCGATGTGCACTGAGCCGTAGAAGACGTCCGGCCGCTCCCAGAAGATCGCCTGGGTGCCGTTCCCGTGGTGGGCGTCCACGTCGATGACGGCCACTCGGAAGTACCCGTGGTCCCGGAGCGCCTCGGCGGCGATGGCCGCGTTGTTCAGGTAGCAGGAGCCGCCGTACCCGGCGGGGGTGGCGTGGTGGCCGGGCGGCCGGCAGAGCGCGTAGGCCGTTCGCTCCCCACCGGCGACCAGGTCGGCGGCGGTGAGCGCGGCGTCCACGGCGGCCCTGGCCGCCCGCCAGGTGCCAGGACCGACAAGCGTCATGGTGTCGTAGCAGTACAGCCCGGCCCGCCCGTGCACGGCGAAGGGCCGCCGGGCGGGCATCCCGGCGAGCATGGCCCCGGTCGGGAACACGTACGGCACCACCCGGTCCTGCCCGTGGTCCTTCGGGTAGCCGGCCCGCTCCCACTCCGCCCAGACCTCCCGCAGGTGGTCCACCAGCCCGGGTTCGTGCACCGCCAGCAGCACCCGGTCGTCATGGGGCACCGCCTCCACCAGCCGGGACCCGTGCAGCGCCTCCTTGATCACGTTGACCCGATCGGCCACCTCGGTGCCCGGCGTGCGCAGACCGATCCAGATCTCGGCCTCCGGCGCGTGCGCCAGGGTCTCCGGCGACCAGACCGACGTGATCAAAGGTTCCCTCCAGCGGATGACGCGAGCACGCAGGCGGCCTGATGGCCGGGTTCGGCGGGCAGCACGGGCTGGTCCTCCCGCTCGCAGCGGGAGGCCAGCTCCTGCGGCAACCCGGCCGCGTACGCCGGGCAGCGCGGCCGGAACCGGCAGCCGGCGGGGATGCGCGAGGGGTCGGGTGCCTCCCCCACCAGCACGATCGGCGCCTGCCTGGCCACCTCGGGCACCACCGAGAGCAGCGCCTTGGTGTACGGATGCCGGGGCGCCATCAGCACCTCGCCGGTGGGCCCGGACTCCACGATGCGCCCCAGATACATGACCGCCACCCGGTCGGCGATGTTCCAGGCAAGCCCGAGGTCGTGGGTGACCACCAGCACCGAGAGCCCCAGCTCGTCGCGGAGCCGGAGCAGCAGGGCCAGGATCTCGCCGCGTACCGAGGCGTCCAGGGAGGAGACCGGCTCGTCGGCCACCAGCACGTCGGGTTCCAGCACCAGGGCCCCCGCGATCACCACCCGCTGCCGCTGCCCGCCCGAGAGTTCATGCGGATATTTCAGGAAAAATCGTTCGGGTGGCCGGAGCCCGGCCTTGGCCAGTGCCGCCGCCACCAGCGCCTGCTCGTCCCCCGCGACCCCGTGGATGCGCAGCCCTTCGGCCACCGCCTCGTACACGGTGTGCCGGGGATTCAACGACCCGCTCGGGTCCTGGAGCACCAGCTGCACGTGCCGCCGGAACTCCTTCAGCGGCCCGCGCGCGTACGCCAAGGGCCGCCCGCCGTACTCGACGGTCCCGGCGGCGGGCCTGACCAGCCCGAGCAGGCTCCGGGCCAGCGTGGTCTTGCCACACCCGGACTCCCCGACCAGCGCCACGATCTCCCCGGCCCCGACCGCGAGGTCCACCCCGTCCACGGCCCGCGCCGCCCCGAACCGCACGGCCACCCCGCGCGCCGCCAACGCCACACCGGCAGAAGTCACCGCACACCTCGCAGGTCAAGACCGGCTTCCTCGGCCCGCAGGCAGGCGGCGGCACGGTTCCCACCCAGCTCCACCAGCCCGACCTCGGTGCCGGAACACCGCTCCACTGCCACCGGACACCGCGGATGGAACTCACACCCGCCCGGCAGATCACCAGGAAACGGCGGATCCCCCGGCAACCCCCGCGGCGCGTACCGGAACCGCTCGTCCCCCACCCGGGGAAATGCTCCGGCCAGCGCCGCGCTGTAGGGATGCCGGGAGTCGTCGAACACCGCCGCGGCGGCCCCCTGCTCCACGACCCGTCCCGCGTACATGACGGCCACCCGGTCGCAGGTGGTGCCCAGCACCGACAGGTCGTGCGAGATCAGCACCAGCGCGAGACCGAGATCCCGGACCAGCCCGCCGAGCAGTTCGAGCACCTGGGCCTGGACCATCACGTCCAGCGCGGTGGTGGGCTCGTCGGCGATCACCAGCCGGGGCCGGCAGGCCAGCGCCAGCGCGATCATCACCCGCTGCCGCTGCCCGCCGGAGAGCTGGTGCGGGTAGTCCCCCGCCCGCCTGGCCGGCAGCCCGACCTGCTCCAGCAGTTCGCCCGCGCGCCGGTCGGCCGCCCGCCGGGTGGTGGCGGGCTCGTGCAGCAGGATCGGCTCCGCGATCTGGCGCCCGATGGTGTGCACCGCGTTGAGCGAGTGCAGCGCGCCCTGGAAGACGATGGACGCCTCGGCCCAGCGGATGGCCCGCAACCGGCCGAACGACATGCCGTACACGTCCTCGCCGTCCAGCAGCACCCGCCCGGTGACCTTGGCCGAGCGGGGCAGCAGCCGGAGTACCGCGTTGCTGATGGTGCTCTTGCCGCATCCGGACTCCCCCGCGATGCCGAGCACCTCGCCGGGGGCCACCGTCAGCGAGACCCCGCGCACGGCCGGCACGTCTCCTGCGTAGGTGACGCGCAGGTCGTCCAGCTCCAGGAGACTCATCGCTCCTCCTTCAGGCGCGGGTTGAGCACGACCTCCAGCGCCCGGCCGACCAGCGTGAACGCCAGCACCACCAGCACCACGCAGATGCCGGGCGGCAGCACGTACCACCATTCGCCGTTGCTCATCGCCCCGGTGCCGTACGCGCTGTCCAGGATCTTGCCCCAGGACGGCCGGGTGGGGTCGCCGAGGCCGAGGAAGGACAGCGTGGTCTCGGACAGGATGGCGATCGACACGGTCAGCACCACGTGCGCCAGCACCAGCGGCATCACGTTGGGCAGCACGTGCCGGGTCATCTGGTGCCAGGACCCGGCCCCCAGCGCCTTGGCCCGCTCCATGTACGGCCGGGACCGCACGGTCAGCGTCTGCGCGCAGACCAGCCGGGCGGTGCCGGGCCAGGAGGTCACCCCGATCACGATGATGATGTTGACCAGCGACGGGCCGAGCACGCTGGCCATCACGATCGCCAGCGGCAGGAACGGGATCACCAGGAACCAGTCGGTGAACCCCATCAGCAACGATCTGGCCCAGCCCCCGTAGAACCCGGCCATGATGCCGATGACGGTGCCGATCACGATGGCGATCGCGGTGGCGGCCAGGCCGACCACGAGCGAGACCCGGGTGCCGTGGATGAGCAGGGTCAGGATGGAGATCCCGTTGCCGTCGGTGCCCAGCCAGTAGTCGGCGGAGGGCGGGGCGTGGCTTTTGGCGGTGGCCTTGGCCACGTTGAGGCCCTCCGGGTCGGCCAGCAGCGACGCGAAGATCGCCACCAGCGCGAAGCAGGCCAGGATGGCCAGCCCGGCGAGCGCGCTGTGGTGGGCGCGGAAGTCCCCCCAGAAACGCAGCAGGGTGTTGCGGCGGCGGGTCCAGGCAAGCGAGCTGGTCACTGGCTGCTCACTCTCGGGTCCAGGACCGCGTAGAGCAGGTCGGCCAGCAGGGTGAAGACCACCACTCCGATGGAGAACAGCAGGAAGGTGGCCTGGAGGAGGGGGATGTCCGGGCCGCGTAGCGCCTCGTAGGAGAGCAGGCCGAGCCCGGGCCAGGAGAAGACGGTCTCGATGGTGATGGCTCCGCCGATCACGAAGCCAAAGTTGAGGAAGATCAGCGTCATGGTGGGCAGCAGCGCGTTGGGCACCGCGTGCCGCCGCCGGACCAGGTCCTCGCGGAGGCCCTTGGCGCGGGCCAGTTGCAGGTAGTCCTGGCGGAGCTCGTCCACCAGGGAGGCCCGCATGATCGAGGTGTACTCGGCCAGGTAGACGATGGCCAGCGCGGTCACCGGCAGCACCATGTGCCAGGCGGTGTCCAGGAAGACGTCGGGGAAACCCGAGACGCCCGGGGTGTTGATGTTGCCGCTGGGGAACATCGGCAACGCGATGATCAGCACCATGCCGACCCAGAACTCCGGCATCGCGTACAGCGTGTTGGTGGCGCCCGTGGTCCACCGGTCGAAGGTGCCGCCGCGCCGCCACCCGCTCCGGATGCCCAGCCAGATCCCCGCCACCGAGGCGATCAGGATCGCGGTGCCGACCAGCAGCACGGTCGGCCAGACCCGCTCCGCGACCAGCTCCCAGACCGGCCGGTTGAACCGGGTCGAGTTGATGGTGCTGGCGAACGGGTTGCTCAGGTACTCCAGGAACTGGGTGCCGATCGGCCGGTTGAGCTCGGCCCGCAGCTTGATCAGCTGCTCGGACGGCGTGTTCCTGCCCCGGGTGTACATCTTGATCGGGTCGCCGGGCAGCAGCCGGAACAGGAAGAAGTTGAAGACCAGCACGAACAGCAGGGTGCCGAGCGACCAGGTGACCTTCCTGACCACATAGCCGCGCGTGCCGGTCAGCAACGCCATCCGGCTACTCCCGTTCGTCCGCGCCGGCCGCGCGCCGCCGCCGGGCCACCAGCAGCACGGCCACCACCGCGACGACGGCCCCGCCGCCGACCGCGGCGACCAGCGACCCGCTCATCCCTGAGCCGGTGTCGGCGGCGGCGCCGCTCCCCGGCGACGCGGCGGAGACCGGCTTGATGGCGAGGTAGGAGTGCACGCCGTACTGGAACAGGATCGAGCCGTCCGGGTCGGGCTGCGGCACGAAGCCGGTCCACCGGTCGCTGCGGTAGGCGACCATGTCGTCGTAGTAGTAGGTGATCGCGTAGGCGGCGTCGTCGTAGACCAGCTGCTGCATGCGCTTGGCCAGTTCGGCCCGCTTGGCCGGGTCGGTCTCGCCCGACTGCTGGTCGTAGAGCTGGTCGTACTCGGGGTTGCAGTAGAAGGAGTCGGACAGGTCGGCGTAGATGGCGTCGCCGTCCTTGTAGCTGCGCTTGCCGCAGGTGAAGGTGGACATCTGGTAGTCGGGGTCGGGCTCGACCACCCAACCCCACTCGAACATGTCGAAGTCGCCCTGGCCGATGATCTCGGTGAGCGCGTCCTCCGACATCACCTTGACGGTGACGTCGATGCCGATGTCCTTCAGCCAGCTCTTCACGAACTCGCCGGTGGCCTGGGACTCCGCGCCGTCCCGGACGAAGAGCCGGAGCGCGAGCTTCTTGCCGTCCTTGGCGCGGATCCCGTCGGACCCCTTGGCGTAGCCGGCGGCGTCCAGGAGCTGGTTGGCCTTGGCCGGGTCGTAGGTCTGCTTGACCGAGGGGTCGAGGTGGAGCGCCGGGTACATCGACGGGATGAAGGTGTCGCCGGGTGCGCCGTTGCCGTTCAGCACCCGGGCCACCAGGGTCTCCCGGTCGATGGCGTACGAGATGGCCAGCCTGACCTGCTTGTCCTTGAGGGCGGGGTGGCCGTCGCCGATCGGGGTGCCGTCGGCGAGGGCGGCTCCGTTGTTGAAGGCGATCTCGTTGAAGCCCGGGTACTTGGAGCTTCTGGTGGTGATGCCCGGCTTGTTCTTCAGTGACTCGAAGACGTTGCTCTGCAGGTCGTAGGCGAAGTCGATCTCGCCGCGGAGCAGCGCCTGGGCCATCGCGTCGGCGTTGAGGAAGACCCGCATGACCACTTCGTCCATCGCGGGGGCGCCGCCCCAGTACTGCTTGTTCGCCTCGAACCGGAGGAACTGCCCCTTACGCCGCTCGACCAGCCGGAACGGCCCCGACCCGACGATCGGCTTCCCGTCCTCGGGCTCGTTGGCGTACGACTTGACCTTGGTGCCGTCGATGTCCTTCCAGACGTGCTCGGGCAGGATCGGCACGGCCAGCCGTTCCATGATCGGCGTCGGCTTCTTGACGTGCAGCACCAGCGTGGTGTCGTCGGTGGCCTCGGCCCGCTCGATGTTGGCGACGTAGTTGCCGTAGTTGGTCTGCTCGAAGTCGCCGTCGATGATCCGGTTGAAGGTGTACGCGGCGTCCCGCGCGGTCAGCGGCGTCCCGTCCGACCAGGTCACCCCGGAGCGGATCTTGTAGGTCCAGCTCTTCTTGTCCGGCGCCTCCTGGTAGGACTCCGCCAGGCTGGGCTGCGGCGACACGTCCTTCGGGCTGGAGGTGACCAGGTAGTCGTACATCAGCGCATACGCCTCGTACGCCTCCACCACGATGCCCGTGAACGGGTTGGTGGAGTCCACGTCGGAGAGGATCCCGATGGTGAAGGTCACCTTGTCCTGGGAACTCTGGGCCTGGGAGGGGGACGGATCCGGCGTTCGCGCGAGGGCGCCCGCCGCCGGGGCCGACAGCAGGCCCGCGGCGAGTGCGACGGTCAGGGCTCTCTTGACGAGGGGGTGCATATCGTCCTCCGAGGGCGGGAGTCGCTCCCAGGTATTGACCGGCCAATCAGCCGCTTGGGTACTGTCCTGCCATGACACAGCCCCCCATTACGCCACGTATACCGATGACGCACAGGTTGCACGGGATTGAGCGGATCGACGACTACGACTGGTTGCGTGATCCGGCGGCGGCCCGGGAGACCCTTGTCGCGGAGCGGCGGCACTATGCGGCGGAGACCGCCCATATGGCCCCCTTTCGCCGGGTTCTGGCGGCCAAAATGGCTGGACGGACGCCCGAGACTGAGTCTTCAGTCAGTTGGCGTCATGGGGCTTTTGTCTACTACACCCAGATTGAAGCCGGAAGGGAGTTCGGCGAATTCTGTCGAAAGCGTGATGCTTCTGACGGTGGTTCCGTGCTGCTCAATCTCGACGAGCTGGCCGACGGGGGTTTTGTCGAGCTCGGCGTACGGGAGGTGAGCCCGTGCGGGCGTTATCTGGCATATTCGGTGGACACCACCGGGGACGAGGTCTACGAACTCCGCTTCCGCGACCTGGAGACCGGAAACGACCTGCCCGACCGGGTACCGGGCACGTACTACACGGGCGCCTGGTCAGCGGATTCGTCCTCTTTCTTCTATACCGTGGTGGACGCCTGCTACCGGCCGTATGAGGTACGGCGGCATGTTCTGGGGGAAACGTCCGGCACAGTGCTGACCGAGCCCGACCGGCGGTTCGAGCTCACCGTCGCCGCCACCCGGTCGGGCGCGTACGTGACGATCACCTCGGCCAACCGGGACACCACCGAGGTCTGGCTGATCCCCGCCGACGACCCGGGCCGCCCGCCGGTCTCGGTCGCGGGACGCCGCCCGCGGGTGGAGTACCGGGTGGACCACGACGCCGGGCGGGACCGCCTGATCATCGTCACCGACGATGGTTTCCCGGAGTTCAAGGTGGTGCACGCGCCGGTCACCGGCGGGCCCTGGCAGGACCTGCTGCCCGCCGATCCCACCGAGCGCATCCACCGAGCCGACTGTTTCGCCGGATATATCGTGCTAAGTCTTCGCCGGGGCGGGGAGCCGCTGCTCCGCGTGATCCCCCTGGACGGCGGCGAGCCCTGGGAGATCCACCCGGAGACCACGGCCGGCCGGATCGAACTCGTGCACAACCACGACTACGCGGCCGCGAGCGTGCTCATCGAGACCGGCTCCTACACCGAGCCCACCCGCTGGGAAGAGGTCATGCTGGCCACCCGGGAGCGTACGACGGTCAAAACCGCGGAAACCCCCGGCTACGACCCCGCCGAGTACGTCAGCGAACGCCACTGGGCCCCGGCCGTCGACGGCGCGCTCATCCCCGTCACCGTCGTCCGCCGCCGCGACGTCCCGCTCGACGGCACGGCCCCCTGCCTGCTCTACGGCTACGGCGCGTACGAGGCCGTCTTCGAACCCACCTGGGAAGCGGCACTCTCCGTCCTGCTGGACGAAAAGGTGATCTTCGCCCACGCGCACATCCGGGGCGGCGGCGAACTTGGCCGCGCCTGGTGGCAGGCCGGCCGGCTGGCCCGCAAGCCCGCCACCTTCACCGACCACCTGGCCGTCGCGGCCTGGCTGGACGAGCGCGCCTCCGCCGTCGCCACCCGCGGCCTGTCGGCCGGCGGCCTGCTCCAGGCCGCCGTGTACGGCAGACGCCGCTGGTCGGCCGTGGTCGCCGAGGTCCCGTTCGTGGACGTGGTGACCACTATGCTGGACGATTCGATCCCGCTCACCGTCAACGAGTGGGAGGAATGGGGCGACCCCCGCGAACCCGACGAATTCGCCTGGATGCTCGCCTACTCCCCCTACGACAACATCCCCATAAATCACGACTCATCGCCGCTGCTGGTGACGGGGGCGGTGAACGATCCCCGGGTGCTCGTCCACGAACCCGCCAAATGGGTCGCCAAACTCCGCGCGTACGGCGCGAAAGACGTGCTCTTCCGCGTCGAGGTGGACGACGGCGGCCACACGGGCCCGAGTGGCCGCTACGCCCACCTCGACTACGAAGCCGAGATCTACGCGTTCATCCTGAGCTCGTTCCCAGGCTCTCCCGCAGCTCCCGCTTGAGGATCTTGCCGACCGCGTTCCGCGGCAGCGCCTCCACGACCTGGAGCCGCTCGGGCAGCTTGTAGGAGGCGATCCCGGCCGCCCGCAGGAAGTCCACCACCGACTCCAGCGTGATCTCCGCGTCCGGCTTGAGCACCACCATCGCGCAGACCCGCTCCCCGTACACCTCGTCCGGGTATCCGACGACCGCCGACTCGGCCACCGCCGGATGCCCGGCGAGCAGCGCCTCCAGCTCGGCCGGGGCGATGTTCATGCCGCCCCGGATGACCAGGTCCTTCGTGCGGTCCACATAGCGCAGGTACCGGTCGCCGACCGGCTCGAAGACGTCCCCGGTGATCAGATAACCGTCATCGTCGAAGGGATCGGCCTCCGCCGTACCGGCCAGGTAGCCGGCGAACACGGTCGGCCCGGACAGGCGCAGCTCGCCCGGCACACCCTCCGCCGTCGCCTCCGAGCCGTCCGAGGCCACCAGCTTGACCTTGGTGCCGCCGAGGGCGCCCGGCCAGGTGGTGCCGGGGGCGTCGGGGCGGGGGAAGAACCGGGCGCGGTCGTCCGGGTTGGGCATGGTCTCCGGGTCGGACAGCAGCGCGATGCCCTCGTTGGAGCCGAAGAAGTTGATGATCGCGATGCCGTGCTTCTCCTGCCAGCCGCGCACCATGGGCGGCGGCAGCGGCGCGGAGCCCGAACCGATCCTGGTCAGCGAGGAGATGTCGAACTGGGCCAGCACCTCCGGCTTGTGCAGCAACAGGGTGAGCAGCGCGGGCGGGGCCAGCGTGTACGTCACCCGCTCGGCGGCGATCTGGGTGAGGTAGACCGGCAGCTCGAAGGGGTGGTGCTGGACCAACGTGCACCCGGTGCGCAGCCAGGGCAGGAAGACCCCGCCGATGCCGGCCATGTTGACCATCGGGAACGGGTTGAGCACCACGTCGTCCGCCGTCAGCGCGGCCGCCTCGGCGCAGGTCCAGGCCACCGCCAGCCAGTCGTAGTGGCAACGCGGCACGCCCTTGGGGGTGGCCTCGGTGCCGGAGGTCCAGCAGATCGTCACGCAGTCGTTGGGGTCGCGCTCGAAGCTCTTCAGGTGCGCGTCCAGCGCCGCGGGGTCGGGGGTGGCGGTCTCCAGCTCCTCGCCCCAGGCCAGGACCGCGCGCAGCGAGGGCACCACCAGCTCGCGGACGCCCTGGGCCCGGTCGGCGGCGGTGACGAAGACGCCGACGTTGGCCAACACCCCTAACTGGGTCAGCTCGTACTGCCGGTACTGCACGGGGAAGGGGGTCACGATGGCGCCCACCCGCACCCCGGCCAGCAGGGTGACGGCCAGTTCGACGCTGTTGGGCAGTTGCACCGCCACCACGTCGTCCACGCCGACCCCGTTGGCCAGCAGCACCCCGGCCACCCTGTCCACCTCGGCGTCCAGCTCGGCCCAGGTCAGGCGCTTGGCGACGCCACCCATCAGGGCGGGTTTGTTGGGTGGGTCCACCACCGCGAGCGCGTCGGGCCGCTCTACGGCCCGGGTGCGTAACAGCTGGTCAATCGTGTCGGCGGTCCACCAGCCGGCGCTGGTGTAGCGCTCCACATGGTCTTTCGGGTGCAGCTTCATCGCGACTCCCGGGCTCGATTTTCCGCGACCTTACGAAAGACGCCGCCGACCGGTCAATGATTCGAGCGATTTAACGGATATGTCGGGATGGCTGTGCAGATGGGGGTCAGATATCCAACTCGAAATGCACTTCGCGCCGCTGGAGCACCTCGCCGCAGGGGGTGCAGCGCAGCACCGGAGCCAGCCCCGAGCCGCAGGAACGGTGGGTGATGGTCAGCTCCGAACCCGCCGGAGCCGGGAGCTCCCGCTGCGCCCAGGACACCAGGAACGCGAAGACCTCGAAGAACGCCAGGCCCCGCTCGGTGAGCCGGTAGTCGCCCGCGCTGAAGGAGAACACCTCCGAGTCCACGAAGCGGCGCAGCCGGTCGGTCAGCACCGAGGGCGCGATGCCCAGTTCGGCGTGGAAGTCGCCGAACCGGCGGGAGCCCAGGAAGGCGGCGGCCAGCACGCTGGTGCTCCACCGGTCGCCGAGGATCTCCATCGAGTGGTGGCAGTAGCCGACGTAGTCGGTCCGGGTCGGCACCGTCCTGCGGTGCTGCCTGGGCAGCCCGACGCTGGCGAAGGTGGCCAGCGGCCCGCGCACCGTACGGGTCTCCCGGGCGCTCATCGGCTCCAGGCAGACCCCGCAGGCCAGGTACGCCCGGGCCTCCTGGCCACAGCCGTTGTGGATCAGCTGAGGCAGGTCGGTCCGGTCGGTCCAGTCGCGTTCCCAGGAGTAGATGGCGACCAGCAGCGACCAGAGGTCCAGGCCCCGGTCGGTCAGCCGGTACTCGTACCGGGTGCGGCCGTTGCGGTAGGCGGCGAGGCTGAAGACGCCGTGCGCGACCAGTTCCTTCAGCCGGGAGGAGAGCACCGATTCGGAGATCTTCAGCTCGTCCCGCCAGCCGGCGAAGGTGCGCACGTGCAGCAGGAAGGCGCGTTGCAGAATGAGCAGCACCCACCGGTCGCCGAGAATGGCCAGGGCCTGGCCAATCGCGCTGAGTTCTACGGGTTTGTCGGGGATACCGGTGTCGGGGTCGCCCGTCTCGGAATGACCGAGCGAGGGCACTGCGGTGGTCATTAGTGCGTACTTTCCCGCCACTGCGGACTACAGATCGAAAAACTCTACCTTAAGGGTCACATTGACTACCTGACTTCGTTTATCATAGTTTCACGTCATGGCACAACCTGTGGTGATCATGGACGAGTCCGGCGAACCGAATCCGTACCTGCTCGGCGTCTACGCCCCCGTCCAGGACGAGATCACCGCCGAGGACCTCACCGTCATCGGGCAGATCCCAGCCGACCTCAACGGCGTGTACCTGCGGAACGGTCCGAACGCGCGGTTCCCCATGCGCGGTCGTTACCACTGGTTCGACGGCGACGGCATGGTCCACGCCATGCACTTCGAGAACGGCACGGCCCGGTACCGCAATAGGTATGTCCGCACTCAGGCGTTCCACACAGAAAAGGACCGGTCGCTGTGGACCGGGGTGATGGAGAACCCCAAGGCCAACCCGTTCGGCAACACCCGGGGGCTGAACCTCAAGGACTCGGCCAACACCGACGTGATCTTCCACCGGGGCAAGGTGCTCGCCACCTGGTATCTCTGCGGTTCGCCGTACGCGCTGGACCCGCTCTCCCTGGAGACGCTCGGCGTGGAGACCTTCCTGGACACGCTGACCGGGGACTTCATGGCCCACCCGAAGGTGGACGAGCGCACCGGCGAGCTGTTCTGGTTCGACTACGGGCCCCGCCCGCCGTACCTGCGGTACGGGGTGGTCGGCGCGGGCGGCGCGGTGGAGCACTGCGTGGAGCTGGAGCTACCGGGGGCGCGGCTGCCGCACGACATGTCCATCACCGAGAACTACGCCATCCTCATGGACCTGCCGCTCTACCAGGACCTGGACGCCGCCCGGCAGGGCCGGTACAAGCTGACCTTCAACCGGGAGCTGCCGTCCCGCTTCGGCGTCATCCCCCGGCGCGGCTGCCCAGACCAGATCCGCTGGTTCGACGCCAAACCCTGCTACATCTACCACGTGGTCAACTCCTGGGAGTCCGGCGAGGAGATCATCCTCGACGTCTGCCGGGTCAGCCGCCCCGCGCCCAGCGG
Source organism: Acrocarpospora catenulata (assembly GCF_018476525.1). Classification (GTDB taxonomy): domain Bacteria; phylum Actinomycetota; class Actinomycetes; order Streptosporangiales; family Streptosporangiaceae; genus Acrocarpospora; species Acrocarpospora catenulata. Next base: position 36,161 of record NZ_JAHCST010000065.1, on the reverse strand, counting down.
CACCGGCAGCCCGCTGGCCCGCATGATCTCCTACCTGAAGCTGGACGCCCGGCTCTACCGCTACCGCTTCAACCTGGTCACCGGCGCCACCCGGGAGGAGTACGTGGACGGCGACCACAACACCGAGTTCCCGTCCATCGACGCCCGCCGCACCGGGCAGCCCAGCCGGTACGCCTACAACGTCTCGGTCAAGGAGGCCGACACCAACCTCTTCGACGGCCTGGTGAAGTACGACAACGTCACCGGCGCCAAGCAGACGTACTACTACGGCGAGCACCGCTACGGCAGCGAGGCCCCCTTCGCCCCGCGCGACGGCGCCACCGGCGAGGACGACGGCTACCTGGTCTCCTTCGTCACCGACGAGCGCGAGGGCCGCTCCGAGGTGCAGATCCTGGACGCCGCCGACCTGAGCGCGGGCCCACTGGCCCGGGTGCTGCTGCCGCAGCGGGTTCCCCTCGGCTTCCACGCCACCTGGGTGCGGGCCGACCAGCTCAAGGGGCGGGCCGCGTGAAGCTGACCGTCGCGCTCGGGCTCTGGCAGGACCGGCCCGCCGACGACGCCCTGCGGACCGCGCGGGCCGCCGACGAGCTCGGCTACCCCGAGCTCTGGGTCGGCGAGATGGCCACCTACGACGCCTTCGCGCTGGCCACCGCCATCGGCCTGGGCACCACCCGGATCTCGCTGACCGTCGGCCCGCTGGCGGTGGCGGTCCGCGACCCGATGATGATCGCCATGGGCGCGGCCTCGGTGGCCGACCTCACCGGCCGCCGGGTGGACGTGGCCATCGGGACCTCAAGCCCGCTCGTCGTGGAAGCCTGGCACGGCCGCCCGCACGCGGGCTCCACGGCCGCGCTCGCCGCCGCCCTCGCCGCCCTGCGCCCGCTCCTGGCCGGGGAGAAGTCCACCAGCGACCGCACCACCCACCCGCGCAGCGACGGCTACCGCCTCCGCCTTCCGGCCCCCCGCTCCACCGTGAGCGTCGCCGCCTTCGGCCCGGCCGCGGTCCGCGTCGCCGCCAACGCCGACCGCATGGTCCTCAACCTGATCACTCCGGCCTCCGCCGCCCGGCTCATCGGCGACCTACGGGCCCTGTCCCCCACGTCGCGGGTGACCGCCTGGGTGACCGCCGCCGTGGACCCGGACACCGCCGCCGTCGAACAGATCAGGCGCGGCGTGGTCGGCTACCTCGCGGCCCCCGGCTACGGCGAGATGTTCGCCGAAGCCGGCTTCTCCGACATCGTGGAGTACGCCAGGACCCGCCCGCACCCCCGCGAACTGCTGGCCGCCATCCCCGACAAACTCCTGGAGTCGGTCGCCCTCCTCGGCGACCTCCCCACCATCCGGTCCCGCCTCGCCGAGTACGCGGCGGCCGGTGTCGACGAGGTGGCCTTGGTCCCCGCCAGCACGGCATCCGACCCCGGCGGCGCGAAGACCCTCACGGCCCTCGCCTGACCTCAGACGGTTGGCGGAACTTTGGGACGGGCTCACCTCGTTGAGCGCGGAGAGCCCGTCCGTTGGGCAGTATTGAGATGTATCGCGAACCGAAGGGGCCGACATGTCGCCACTTGCCAAGTACTACATCGGTGCGGGCGTGGGCTCGCTGATCGCTCTCTGGCTGCTGCCCAGCCTCCTGGCCTGGCTCGTTGTGATCGGCCTGCTGGCCGCCCCCGCGGTCGGCTACTTCATGCTGGACGAGTCCCAGCGGGCCAGGCTCCGGCGCATCCGGCGCCGGGGGATCGGCCGCTGACCGAGGTTACTTCCGGCCTTCGCCGGTGAGTGCGGCGGCGGCGCCCAGACCCAGGTAGACGATTCCGCTGCCGATGTCCAGGCGCCGCCGGGCCGCCGCCGAACGGCGCAGGCGGCCCGCCAAGGCCGAGGACAGAAAGGCGTAGGTGCCGTCGCTGGCTATGCCCAGCGCGATCCAGATGGCGCCCAGCAGCACGATCTGCGGCGCGATCGGCCCGGCGGCCGGATCGGCGAACTGTGGCAGGAACGCCATGAAGAAGATCGCGGTCTTCGGGTTGAGCACGTTGACCACGAACCCCTCACCGAACAGCCGCGACACCGGCACGGCGGCGACCTCGGCCGTCTCCGGCCCGGACCCGCCCATCAGCTTCCGCACGCCGAGCCAGACCAGATACGCCGCGCCGAGATACTTCACCACCGTGAACGCGGTCGCCGACGCCGCCAGCAGCGCGCTGATCCCCAGCGCCGCGGCCAGCACGTGCACGACCGACCCGGCGTGCACGCCCAGTACCGACACCAGCCCGGCGGCACGCCCCTGCGCCACGCTCCGGGTCACGATGTAGACGACGGCAGGCCCGGGCACGAGCAACAACGCCAACGAGGCCCCAGCAAAAACGGCAAGCGTTCCTATATCCGGCATGCCCCTGACAATACGGACAGGCGACCACGGCCCACATCTTGTTTTCCCGACTCGGTTGATCGGCCGAGGGGCCGTAACTCGGCCGGGGGACGACACCCGGCCAGGTCGGCTGCCTGACTTTCCCTACACGAACTCGCCCACTCGGGCGTACGCAAGGGAAGGTCTCAATGTCTGTGCTCTCCGATCCGCGAGCGTTTCGCCGAATGGCCGCCGGGATCTGTCTGATCGCCGCGCCGGTCCTGTACGTCGTGGGCCTGGCCGCCGATCCCGCGATCCGGCAGGGCGGCGACACCCTGGGGGTCTACGGCAGGTACCCGGACCAGGTGGCGGTCAGCGCCTCCGTGCTGCACTGGAGCTGGGTGCTGCTGATCCCGGGCATCATCGGGATGATCCATCTGATCCGGCACCGCGGCGTCCTGTTCGGGCACGTCGCCGGCGGCCTGGCGCTGCTCGGCGTGGTCAACTTCTCGGGCCTGATGCTCGGCGACTTCTTCTACGTCAAGCTCGAAGCCGGGATGCCCACGGCCGCCGAAGGCGCACGGCTCGCGGAGGAGGCGTTCGCGGCGGCGGCGCCTGGTTTCCAGATCCCCGGCTTCGTCGGCCTGGCCGGCCTGCTCCTGCTCGGCCTGGCCCTGGCCTACAGCCGTCGTTCCCCCTGGTGGGCGCCCTTCGCGATGCTGGCGGGGATCTTCACCGCCCCGATCTTCCCGATCGGCACCGCCGTGGGCGGGCTGCTGTACCTGGCCGGCGCGGGCGTGCTCGGGCTGGGCATGCTGCGGATGAGCGATGCCGAGTGGGCAGGGGAGGAACCCCCGGGCCCCTGGCCGGTCAGCCGGACTCGGCGAGCGGGAACCGCGCCGTCACACCAAAGCCTCCACGCCCGGTAGGACCGGCGACCAGCTCGCCGCCGTGCTGGGCAACCCGTTCACGCATGCCGGCCAGGCCGTGGCCGGCGACGGGCCGGTCGCCGGGCACGCCGTTCCCGTCGTCGACAAGCTCGACGGTCAGCTCGGCCTCGCCGTACGTGACGACGAGGTCGACACCGGTGGCCTGCGCGTGTTTCAGCACGTTCGTCAGGCCCTCCTGGATCACCCGGTACGCCGAGAGCCCGAGCGCGGACGGCAGCGGGCGCCGATCACCGACGATCTTCAATCGGACGTCGAGCCCGGACGCCGCGACCTGCTCGACCAGCTCCTCCAGCCGGCCCAGGCCGGGCAGCGCGGCCGCGGCGCCCGCATCCGTCTCGCGCAGGACGCCCAGCATGAGCCGCAACTCCCCGACGGCCTCCCGCCCCGCCCGCTCCACCCCGAGCAGCAGACCGCGCTCCTGCTCGCGGGCGGGGTCCTCGCCGAGCAGCAGCCGCGCCGCGCCCGTGTGCAGGGTCATCAGGCTGACGTTGTGCGCGACGATGTCGTGCAGGTCCCTGGCGATCCTGGCGCGCTCATCCGCCACCGCGCGCTCGCGCTCCACTTCCAGGCGGGTGGTCTCCTCGGCGAGCCGCCGCGTCCGGTCGAGCTGACGGCGCAGCAGGATTCCGCTGGTGTACGCGGTGGCCACGAAGATGGCCTTGATCAGGATCTCGGGCACGTCGTTGTCCGGCAGGGTCTGCAGGTAGCCGTACGACACCAGGACCGAGACCAGACCCTCGATCCCGCGCCGGCTGCGCAGCTCGGCCGCGCTCGCCACCGTGTGGATGAGGATGAGGGTCGAGTAGAAGTGCCAGGCCGGGTAGTAGACGCCAGGGGCGAGCCACCCCACGACCACGCCGACGAGGACCAGCGCCAGCAGCATGGAGGCCGGGAAACGCCGCCTGAACAGCACCAGCACGCCCGCGACCACGGCCCCCGCCGCCAGCGGCAGCGGGTCCGCGATCTGACCGGGCTGGGGACCTTGGCGGCCCAGCGACTCGACCAGCCCGGCGGCCGTGACGGCGGGGGCGAGCAGCAGGTCCAGCAGGTTCGGCCGCCAGGCGGCTGCCGTCCTCATCCGCGCCGACCGCGCCCGCTGGGCCGGACGACTCCGGTCTCGTAGGCGAACACCACGGCCTGGACGCGGTTGCGCAGGCCCAGCTTGTGCAGCACCTGGGCGACGTGGGTCCGTACCGTCGCCTCGCCGACGCCCAGCTCATGGGCGATCTCCGGGTTGGACAGGCCGCGGGCCAGCAACTCCAGGACGGCGTGCTCCCGTTGGGTGAGGGTGTCCAGTTCGGGGGGCGGCTCCGGGTCGGGGCAGGCGGCGAACGCGGCGATCACCCGGGCGGTCGCCGCGGGGTCGATGAGCGCATCCCCGGCCGCCGCCGTCCTGATCGCTTCGACGAGTTGCTCGGGCGAGGAGCTCTTGAGCAGATATCCCTGCACGCCCAGGCGGAGTGACGCGTACAGGTTGGCGTCGGTGTCGAACGTGGTCAGCATGACGATCTTCGGGGGATCCTGGTCCTCCAGCAGCTGCCTGGCGGCCTCCAGCCCGTTCATGCGTGGCATCTCGATGTCCATCAGCAGGACGTCGGGCCGCAACCGCCGGGTGGTGGCGAGCGCGTCGAGCCCGTCGGCGGCCTCGCCCACGACGTCGAGGCCCTGCGCCTGCGCGGCGAGCCGCAGCCCGTAGCGGACCATCGCGTGGTCGTCCGCGATGACCAGTCGGATCTCGCCCCCCATGAAAGGGAGGCTAGCGGGGCATACCGGGTCAGGACGACCCGCCCTGTGGAGACCCGGAGGTCATCCTCCCCCAGGCGGCGGAGATCGACTCCGTCACGCGGCTGAGTGGCCTTGTTGCGAGGCACGAGGCGCGGACGTCAAGGTGGGTGGCATGACGGAAATGCGAGACGTGCTCAACGCGCGGCGGGTGGTGTCCGGGTACCTGCCGGAAACGCCGATGTGGTCCTACCCGGTGCTCAACCAGCTGGCTGGGGCCGAGGTGTACGTCAAGCACGAGAACGTCCAGCCGACCGGGGCCTTCAAGGTGCGGGGCGGCCTCGCGCTGCTGGCGGGCATGCCGGAGCGCGACCGGGGAGTGGTGGCCTACTCGACCGGCAACCACGCCCAGTCGATCGCGTACGCGGCCCGGCTGTTCGGCGTGCCCTGCTCGATCGTGATGCCGGAGAACCCCAACCCCGCCAAGGTGGCCGCCGTCGAGGCCCTCGGGGCGCGGGTCGTGGTCGCCGGGGCCACCATGGTCGAGGCCGCCGGCCACGCCAGGGACCTGGCGGACGCCGAGGGCCGCCGCCTGGTCAGCCCCGGCGACGAACCCGAGATCATCGCCGGGGTCGGCACCCTCTACCTGGAAGTCCTCACCCGCCAGCCCGACCTGGACGCCATCGTCGTCCCCATCGGCAGCGGCACCGGCGCCGCCGCGGCCGGCCTGGTCGCCCGCTCGCTCGCCCCGCACTGCCAGATCATCGGCGTGCAGTCCGCCCAGGCCCCGGCCGCCCACGACTCCTGGCGCCTGGGCGAACTCGTGCACCGCCCCATGAAAACCACCATCGACGGCCTGGCCACCGGCTCCGCCTTCGCCGTCCCGCAACGCCACATGCGCGAGACCCTGACCGACTTCCTCCTCCTCGACGACACCGACATCCGCGCCGCCCAACGCCTCCTCGCCACCCACGCCCACACCCTCACCGAAGGCGCCGGCGCCGCCCCCCTGGCCGCCCTCCTCGCCCACCCCGCCACCTTCGCCAACCGCAAGATCGCCATCATCTGCACCGGCGGCAACGCCGGCCCCGCGGAAATCGCCCAGCTGTCCGCCTAGGTTCCGCCACCCCTGCGGGCTTCCGATATCCACGGCGGCAGGTCCGACTCCGTGGCCGTACGCCATCCGGCGGCGAACTTCTCGGGGTCGCGCTCGTAGGCCTGGATGAGGGCGGGCACCGCGAAGCCGATGACGGCGTCCCAGCCGTGCTCCAGGGCGATTTCCATGCCTTCCGCGAGGTACCGGATGCCCTCGGGGATCCGGGCGGAATCGAGCAGGAGGATGCCCATTGACGTGCACGTCATGGCGAAGTCGGGGAGGTAGCGGTCGGGGCTGGTGGTGGCGAGGTCGCGATAGATCGTCACGGCCTCCCGGGTGGCCTCGACCGCCTCCGCGGGACGACCCAGCTCCGCGAGCCGCCCGCCGAGGTTGACCAGGGCGGCTGCCAGGTGGGGGCGATACGGGTCGGCGTTGACCGCAGTGAGTGCCCGGCAGGTGTCCGCCGCCTCTTGGGCGACGGGCAGCGCCTCGGCGGGATGGCCCAGTTCGGCGAGACACACGCCGAGATTGGTCAGCACCAGGGCCAGTTCGGGGAGATGGCGATCGGGGTTGGCCGCGGCGAGTTCGCGGCGGATGGCCACCGCCTCCTCAAGGAGCGGCAGCGCCTCGGCCGGGTGGCCAAGCCCGGTGAGCATGGTGGCGAGGTTGGTCACGGCCAGCGCCAGGTCGGGAAGGTGCTGATCAGGGTCGGCCAGCGCCAGGTCACGCCGGACGGCGATGGCGTCCCGCGCCGCCCGCATCGCCTCTTCGGCTCGGCCCAGCTGTTGTAACCGAGTGCCGAGGTTGGTCACCGCGAACGCCAGATGGGTCCGGTGCCGGTCCGGATCGACGGAGACCAGCTGACGCCGGATGACCACCGACTCCTCGGTGACCTGGAGGGCTTCGACCAGGCGACCCAGCTCCGCGTAGCAGGTGCCGAGGGTCATCAGGCTCTGGGCCAGGTTCGCGGTGCGCACGGGGCTGGGCTGCGGCCAGGATCCGGTAACCGGCCACCGCGCGCAGGCTCGCGTCCAGCGCTTCCCGGTGCAGGCCGACCTGGTTCAGGGCGATCGCCAGGTGTACGGACCAGGCCGCCCGCTCGGCGGGGTCGCGTTTCGCCGGGAGCGTGTCCACGATGCGCCGGATCAGCGTGGCCTCCGCCCTGGCCAGGACGACGGACGGGTAGGGCAGGGCCCCGGCGATCCCCTCCAGGTCCGGCAGGTCGGCGGGCGCATCGGCGAAGACCTGTTCGAGCAGGGTACCCATGCGCGTCCCCGTCCCCACCGCCACTGTGATCGCGGCCGGAGCCAGCCCGGCGAGGTCGCGCCGCAGCACGCCTTCCAGGATGCCGCCCGCCTCCGGGGTGGTGCAGACCGGCGCGGGTCAGGACGGTGAGCGCGCTGACGGCCTGCTCCTGAGGAAGCGCCGCGAAGGCCGCCGTCTCCACGAGGCGGGACTCGTCGAGATCCGCGGCCGGAACCGCCGCCAACTCCAGGTGCGCGGCGGCCTCCACCAGCGCCCGCACCCCGGGAAGGTCGGCCCCCAGCCGCTCCCACCACTCCCCGGCGGCCCGCGCGACCAGCAGAACCCGGACCCGATCCCCGTCCCCGCCCGCCACCAGCCGCGCCATCTCAGCCAGAAGCTCCGCCAGCCCGGTACGGGTCTCCGCGTAATCGATCACCAACAGCGCATGGCCACCCAGCTCACGCACCCGCCAAAGCTGCCGCCCCTCCTCCCCGGGAAGCACCGCCGTGTCGACCTGCCACCCCCGCCCCCGCATTTCCTCACCCAGTTCCAGGGCCAGCCGGGTCTTCCCCACCCCACCCCTACCGGTAAGCAGAAAAACCGGATTCGCCGCCCCCGACCCACACCAATCCACCAAGCGAGCCAATTCCTCAGCCCGCCCAACAAACGGAACAACCCCCCGCTCCGGCCGGAGCAACGACGCATGCGATTCATCAACAAACGCGGGCTCACGCCCCTCGGCAACAGCCGCCCGCCGCCCCACCAGAGCAGCCGCGTCCCCCTCCTCCCCAGCCCGGACCAACCGCCGCGCCGCGATCACCTCACTCACGAAGGACCCAACCGCCCCCGCCGCGACAACCCCCACCACCCCAACGACCAATTCCGCCAAAGCCCCAGGAAGCTGAATCAACACCGCCCCGGCCGCAACAACCCCCGCAATCCCCATCAAGACGACATAGAGCCGCCCCCGCACCTTCCCCTCATCACCCACACAGGAAGCATCACTGACCCACACCCCGAATACGCGGAAAACGGCAAGCCCACTCAGTCAAGCCACCTCACGCAACCCGACTCACGCAACCCGACTCACGCAACCCGACTCACGCAACCCGACTCACGCAAGCCGACTCACGCAAGCCGACTCACGCAAGCCGACTCACGCAAGCCGACTCACGCAACCCGACTCACGCAAGCCCACCCATTTGGTGACCGAGAAACGTAACGGCGCCCCGCCCGGATCGGGGAGGAGCGCCGAAACGCGGACCAGCAGGGATTACGGCGGTCGGCGGGAGGTGGCGACAGCCGTAAAGGATGGAATCAGGCGGCGAGAAGCTCCGCGACCGGGGTGTAGGGGAGACTGTGCGCCACCCCGACCGGCTCGTTGGTGATGGCGCCTGCGTGGACGTTCAGCCCGCCCGCCAGCGCCGGGTCGTGGCGGAGCGCCTCCTGCCAGCCCTGGTTCGCGAGCTTCACCGCGTACGGCAGCGTCGCGTTGGTCAGCGCGTAGGTGGAGGTGTTCGCCACCGAGCCGGGCATGTTCGCCACGCAGTAGAAGATCGAGTTGTGCACGAGGAAGGTCGGCTCCGCGTGCGTGGTCGGGCGGGAGTCCTCGAAGCAGCCGCCCTGGTCGATGGCGATGTCCACCAGGACGGAGCCGGGCTTCATCCGGGACACCAGCTCGTTGGAGACCAGGGTCGGCGCCTTGGCCCCGGGGATCAGCACCGCCCCGATGACCAGGTCCGCCTCCACCACGGCCTGCTCGATCGCGTACGAGGTGGAGACCAGCGTCTTCAGCCGCCCCTGGTAGATCGCGTCGATGAACCGCAGCCGGTCCAGGTTGACGTCGAGGATGGTGACGTCCGCCCCCATTCCCACGGCGATCTGCGCCGCGTGCAGCCCGGACACGCCTCCGCCGATCACCACGACCTTGGCCGGCGCCACCCCGGGCACCCCGCCGGGCAGCACGCCGCGCCCGCCGTTGAAGCGCATCAGGTTGTACGCCCCGACCTGCGGCGCGAGCCGCCCGGCCACCTCCGACATGGGCGCGAGCAGCGGCAGCGTGCCGCCCGCCTGCACGGTCTCGTAGGCGATCGCGGTGGTGCCGCTGGCCAGCAGCGCGTCGGTGCACTCCCGGGAGGCCGCCAGGTGCAGGTAGGTGAAGAGCACCTGGCCGGCGCGAAGGCGGTGGTACTCCTCGGCGACGGGCTCCTTGACCTTGAGGATCATGTCGGACTCGGCCCAGACCTCGTCCGCGCTGTCCAGGATCTTGCCGCCGGCCGCCAGGTACTCCTCGTCGACGATGTGCGAGCCGAGGCCCGCGCCTCGCTGCACGTGCACCTCGTGCCCGTGCCGGACCAGCTCGTGGACCCCGGCAGGGGTCGCGGCGACCCGGTACTCGTGATTTTTGACCTCGGCAGGCACGCCGATCTTCATGGCGGATGATCCTTTCCAAATATGGGATTGGCGCGCCTGAGCCGGACAAGAAGGTGCGCCAGGAGTCTTAGAGCCGCGCCCAGGCCTCGGTGAGCACGCCCCGCAGGATCGACTCGATCTCGTCGAATTCCTCGGGGCCCGCGATCAGAGGCGGGGCGAGCTGCACGACGGGGTCCCCACGGTCGTCGGCGCGGCAGTAGAGACCCGCGTCGAACAGGGCCTTGGAGAGGAAGCCGCGGAGCATGCGCTCGGACTCCTCGGGGGTGAAGGTCTCCTTGGTGACCTTGTCCTTGACCAGCTCGATACCCCAAAAATACCCGGACCCGCGGACATCTCCGACAATCGGCAAATCGAGCAGACGTTCGAGGGTGGCGCGGAAGATCGGTTCGTTCCGGAGGACGTGGCCGAGCAGGTCCTCCCGCTCGAACAGGTCGAGGTTGGCGAGGGCGACCGCGGCGGAGACCGGGTGGCCGCCGAAGGTGAAGCCGTGCGCGAACATCTCGGTGGGGGCCTTGAACGGCTCGAACAGCCGGTCGCTGCAGATCATCGCGCCCAGCGGGGAGTAGCCGCTGGTCAGGCCCTTGGCGGAGGTGATGATGTCGGGCACGTAGCCGAACTTCTGGCCGCCGAACATGGTGCCGAGCCGCCCGTACGCGCAGATCACCTCGTCGGAGACGAGCAGCACGTCGTAGCGGTCGCAGATCTCGCGCAGCCGCTGGAAGTAGCCGGGCGGGGGCGGGAAGCAGCCGCCGGCGTTCTGCACGGGCTCGACGAAGACGGCGGCCACCGTGTCGGGGCCCTCCATCTCGATCGCGGCGGCCACCCGGTCGGCGGCCCACCGGCCGTACTGCTCGGGGGTCATGCCGGGCACGCCGCTGATCTCGTCGGCCCGGTAGTAGTTGGTGTTCGGCACCCGGACGGAACCCGGCACCAGCGGCTCGAAGGCTTGCTTGAAGGGCGGGATGCCGGTGATCGAGAGGGCGCCGTGCGGAGTGCCGTGGTAGGCGATCTGGCGGCTGATCACCTTGTGCTTGAGCGGCTTGCCGGTCAGCTTGAAGTACTGCTTGGCGAGCTTCCAGGCGGTCTCCACCGCCTCGCCGCCGCCGGTGGTGAAGAACACCCGGTTGAGGTCGCCGGGGGCGGCCTCGGCCAGCCGGGCGGCCAGTTCCACCGCCTTGGGATGCGCGTACGACCAGAGGGGGAAGAAGGCCAGCTCCTGGGCCTGCTTGGCGGCGGCCTCGGCCAGTTCGCTGCGCCCGTGGCCCGCCTGGACGACGAACAGGCCGGCCAGCCCGTCCAGGTAACGCTTGCCGTGGATGTCGAAGATGTAGGCGCCCTCGCCCCGAACGATCATGGGCACTTCTCCGCCGGCGTAGGAGCCGTGCCGGGTGAAGTGCATCCAGAGGTTGTCCTGCGCGGCCTTCTGAAGGTCGTCGGCGTGCGTCATCTCATGCTTCCCTCGGTCGCTGACTTCTCCACAGTGTGCATCGTGACTTCGCCAATTGCCAAGCGATTGCGTGGTGTCAATCTGGCAAGGCATCGGATTCCGTGATGTCTTCCTGCAACAGCAACGAAATCCGTGAGGAGAATCGGGGGCATCTCCGACCCTTGACGCGTGTTGTGATCCAATGGGAACGACCGAATGCTGAGACACCATGAGGAAGACGACGTGACACCCGAGGAGATCGAAAGCGCCGTCGGCGCGGGCATGCCCCAGGCGGTGGAGGACCTCAGGCGGCTCGTCGCCATCCCGTCCGTGGCCTTCCCCGGCCACCCCGAGGAGCCGGTGCTGGCGGCCGCCGCCATCGCCGAGGAACTGCTCCGCTCGGCCGGGCTGGAGGATGTCCGCCTCATCCCGATCGAGGGCAGCTTCCCCGCCGTGTACGCGGAGGCCCCCGCCCCGCCCGGCGCCCCCACCGTGCTGCTCTACGCCCACTACGACGTGCAGCCCCCGGGGGACCCCGCGCTCTGGCGCACCCCGCCCTTCGAGCCGACGATCATCGACGGCGCGATGTACGGCCGGGGCGCCGCCGACGACAAATCCGGGCTCATCGCCCACGTCGCCGCGCTCCGCGCCTTCCAGGGCCGCTTCCCCGTCGGCATCAAGGTCCTGCTCGAAGGACAGGAGGAGTACGCGGGCGAGCGCCTGGAGTCCTTCGTCGAGGCCAACCCAGAACTGGTCCGGGCGGACGCGATCGTGGTCGCCGACTCCGGCAACCCCCGGGTGGGCGACCCCGCCGTGACCACCAGCCTGCGCGGCCTGGCCGCCTTCACCGTCGAGGTGCGCACCCTGCGCGAGGCCGTGCACAGCGGCTCCTTCGGCGGCGCCGCGCCGGACGCGCTGGCCGCCCTGATGCGCATGCTCACCGCGCTGCACGACGACAGCGGCGACGTGCGGGTCCCCGGCCTGCCGCGCGGCGCCTTCGGCGGGCAGGGCGAATCGGCCGACGACTTCCGGGTCACCGCCGGCGTGCTCGACGGCGTCTCCCTGGTCGGCTCCGGCTCGATGGCCGACCGGCTCTGGGCGTCGTACGCGGTGACCGTGACCGGGCTGGACGTGCCCAGCGTGTCCGAGGCGATCAACGCGGTGCAGGCGGTGGCCCGGGCGCGGGTGACCGTGCGGGTGCCCCCGGCCGGGGATCCGAAGACCGCGCTGAACGACGTGACCGACTTCCTCAAGCAGGTCACGCCGTGGGGGGCGCAGGTCAGCTTCTCCGACTTCACCGTGGGTTCCGGGTACCTGGCCGACACCGGGGGCCGGGCGCGGGCCGCGCTCGACCGGGCGATGGAGCGCGCCTTCGGGCGGGCGCCGCGCGACGTCGGGCAGGGCGGGTCGATCCCGCTGGTGGCCACGCTGGTGCGGCAGTTCCCCGCCGCCGAGATCCTGCTGTACGGGGCGGAGGACGACGACGCCTCGATCCACGCGCCCAACGAGCGGGTGGTGCTGGCGGAGCTGCGTCGGATCGCGACCGCCGAGGCCCTCTTCCTGGCCGAGTACGGCGCCGCGGAATGACCTCTGCCAGGATCGGCAACTAACGCAGGCCCCCATTCGTCGGAAATTTCAGACGTCGGCCTGACATTTCCGATCACAGGAGCTCGTGTGAACCAGCAGCCGCAACGACGACGGCGCAGCTTAGCCCCGTTCATTGTCGCGATCATTCTCGCGGGAGCGCTGATCGTGGTGCTCCGTACCGTGTTCGGCGGGGTGGACCTTCCTGGGATCGGGGGCGGCGACTCCGGGGGTGAGGCGAGCGGGGCCTGCGGGGACGGCGGCGTGCGGCTGGTCGTCGCCGCCTCCAGCGAGAAGTCCGAGTTGCTGCGGAAGATCGCCGGCGAGTACAGCGGCCGGAAGGTGGACGGGCACTGCGTGGACGTGGTGGTCAACTCCAAGGCGTCCGGCGGCGCCATGCAGGCGCTGGCCCGGGGCTGGGACGAGCGGGCCGACGGGCCCCGGCCCGACGTCTGGTCCCCGGCCGCCGCCGGCTGGCTCACCCTGCTCCGGCAGCGCGCCCAGGCCGCCGACAAGCCCGCCCCGATCGGCGAGGAGAACCCGTCCATCGCCAACACGCCGCTGGTCATCGCGATGCCCAGGCCGATGGCCGAGGCGATGGGCTGGCCGGGCAAGAAGCTGGGCTGGTCGGACATCCTGGAGCTGGGCGCCGACCCGAAGGGCTGGGCCAGGTACGGGCACCCGGAGTGGGGGGCCTTCCGGTTAGGTAAAACAAATCCCAATTTTTCGACTTCTGGGCTGAACGCCACGGTCGGAGCGTATTTCGCGGCCACCGGGCTCTCCGGGGACCTGCTGAAGCAGAACGTGACCGACCCGAAGACCCAGGCGTTCGTCAAGGGGGTGGAACGCTCGATCGTGCACTACGGGGACACCACGCTGACCTTCCTGTCGAACCTGCAACGCGCGGACGACGCGGGCGCCGCCATGTCGTACATCTCGGCGGTGACGGTTGAGGAGAAGTCGGTCTGGGACTACAACCAGGGCAACCCGACCGGCGATCCGGCCACCCTCGGCGAGCACGCCAAGCCCAAGGTCCCGCTTGTCGCGATCTACCCCAAGGAGGGCACCCTCTTCTCGGACAACCCGTACGCGATCCTGTCCTGGGCCGAGGGCCCCAAGCGCGCCGCCGCCACCGATTTCCTGAAATATCTCCATGAGGACGACCAGCAGGCCGCGTTCGCCTCGTACGCCTTCCGCTCCTACCAGGGTGAAGCCGGGAAACTCATCACCTCGGAGAACGGCCTCGACCCGAAGCAGCCGGCCACCAAGCTGAGCGTGCCGGTGCCCGCCGTGCTTGACCAGGTCCTCACCAGCTGGGCGTCCATCCGCAAACCCGCCAACGTGCTGATGGTCATGGACGTCTCCGGCTCGATGTCCGCCGAGGTGTCCGGCACCGGTCAGAGCAAGCTGGAGCTCGCCAAACAGGCGGCCGTCAACGCCCTCCCGCAGTTCGGCCCCAACGACCACGTGGGCCTCTGGATCTTCTCCACCAAACTGGACGGCGACCGCGACTACCGCGAACTCCTCCCCATCTCCCGAACCAACACCAAGAACCTCAAGTCCCGCATCGAATCCCTCATCCCGGGCGGCGGCACCGGCCTGTACGACACCGCCCGCGCCGCCTACCGCCACGTGCTCGCCAACCAGGACAGCGACGCGATCAACGCCGTGGTCTTCCTCACCGACGGCCGGAACGAGGACGAGGGTTCCATCTCCCTGGACAACCTCCTCCCCGACCTGCGCAAGGAGCCGGGCCAGGACACCGTACGGATCTTCACCATCGCCTACGGTGAGGACGCCGACCTGGACGTGCTCCGCCAGATCTCGCAGACCACCAACGCCGCAGCATACGATTCCCGCGAAGCAGGAAGTATCGACCAGGTGTTCACGGCGGTGATCTCGAATTTCTAGGTTCAGCCAGGAGCTGCGCGACCCGTGGGGCCTGCTCATCGGGGCCACCGCGGCGGGCGCCGCCTGGGCGGTGGGCGTGCACCCGGCCGCCGCCGCGACCGTGGGCGTCACCGTATGGGCGGTCAAGGCCTTCACCTCGGCCTGGCAGAACACCGCCCCCGACGAGCCCGGTTCCGCCGAGCTACCCAAGGTCACCAAGGGGAGCCCGGAGGAGGGCTGGCTGCTGCGGGCCCGGCGCGCCGCCGCGAGCTTCGCCGACCTCGCCGACGGCATGCGCGGCGAGCTCCTGCTCGACCGGGTGGCGACCATGCGCCCCCAGATCGACGACACGGTCGCCACCCTGCACCGGCTGGCCGGCCAGGCATCGCTGACCGCGACCGCGCTATCCCGTTTCGACCCGGTGTTCCTCTCCCGGGAACACGCCCGGCTCGGGCAGGCCCTCCGGTCGGCCGCCCCCGACGTGGCCGCCGAACTGGAGCACGCGCTCGCGGCGGTGACCACGCAGCAGCAGGTGGTGGCCCGGCTGCGGGGCGTGCACGAGCGCGTCCTGGCCCGGCTCCAGTCCGGCACGCTGAGCCTGGAGACCCTGGTCGCCCGGGTGGTCGAGGTGTCCACCATGACGGCGACCCTCACTCCGGAGAGCACGCTGGCCCTGGACGACCTGAGCACCGAACTGGAACTGACCCGGCAGAGCCTGCACGAACTGGAGACCCTGACCCGCCAGGACACCATCCCCGACTGACCTACCCATTTGGCGAGGTCAGTTGATCCGGATCACTCCGGCGTACATGCCCATGCCGCAGGTGTAGCGGAGGGTGCCGGGTCCGTGGGGTGGGAGCCGGATTTCGGTGGAGCCTGATTCGGGGAGGGCGAGGTCCTGACCGTTGATCGTGAGGGTGCGGGTGCAACCGGTGTTGTCCTGGGTGCGGAAGGTGATCTCGATGGGGTGACCCGCGCTGGCGGCGGCTATGGACGGCCGGAACCCGGCTTCCGTGGCCCAGATGGTCAGGTGCTGGGAACCGTCGGCGGCGAGGGTGGCGGCGACGGCGGGGGAATCCCAGGAGGGGAGCCAGCCGCCGAGGCGCAGGCCCGCGCCGATGGTGACGAACGCCGCGAGCAGGGCGGCGACGGCGATGAGTTTGGCGCCGGCGAGGCGGATCAGGACGCCGAGGAGGGCGAAGCCGGGGGTGGAGCCGAGGACGAAACCGGCCATCACGGCGGCGCCCTCGACGGCCGAACCGGTGGAGATGGCGACGATCTCCATGCTGATCGTCACGCCGCAGGGCATGAGCACGGTGGCGACACCCAGGAGGAATGCCCGCCACCGTCCTGGCGTGGCCGGAATGTCGGCCGGAGCGCAATGGTCGCGTCGCAGAGCTCGTACGCCGAAGAAGAGGACCAGCAGGCCCGCCAGGATGAGCAGGACCGCGCGGACCGTGGGGCCGATCTTGGCCGCCGAGCCGATCAGGCCCAGGGCGGCGCCGATCAGGACATGGCCGCCCAGCCGGCCGCCGAGGAAGAGCGCCACATCCCCGCGAACCCGGGCGAGGCCGGTCAGGAGCCCGCCCTGCATGGCCGTGCACGACGCTGTGCCGGCCAGCAGGCCGGCGGCCAGTCCACTACCGAAGAGTGCGCCGGCCGACATGCTTCGCAACGTAACGTGGTCCCCTGGATGCCACCAGTAACAGTTTTGTGACTGTCCGGCACGGACATTGTCCGGATGTGGACAAAGGGTCGGCTGATCTGACTGGCTGAGTCATGCTAAGTGATCATTCCTAGTGAGGAGCGGCAATGAAGCGTTTAGCCGGATCGATTCTCGGAGTGGTCGTGACCGCCGGGCTCGTCGCGCCCCCGGCGACGGCCGCCCCCGCGGTCAAGCAGCCGGTCGCCGAGGGGTACGGGGGCGCGGTGGCGACCGTGGACCTAGACGCTAGCAAGGTGGCCCTCGGCGTGCTCAAACAGGGCGGGAACGCGATGGACGCGGTCGTCGCGGGCGCCGCCGCGCTGGGCGTCACCGAGCCCTACTCCGCGGGTCTGGCCGGTGGCGGGTTCATCGTCTACTACGACGCCAAACGCAACAAAGTGATCAACATTGACGGCCGGGAGACCGCCCCCGCCGCGATGACCGCGACCACCTTCGAGGGCATCCCGTTCGCGGACGCGGTCACCAGCGGCCTTTCGGTGGGCGTGCCCGGCAGCGTCGCCCAGTGGGACCTGGCGCTGCGCCGGTACGGCACGCTCTCCCTCCGCGAGGCCCTCAAACCGGCCGCCGACCTGGCCGACCGCGGCTTCGTCGTGGACCAGACCTTCTACGACCAGACCGCCGCCAACGCCGCCAGGTTCGCCGACTTCACCTCGACCGCCGCCCTCTACCTGCCCGGCGGGCAGCCGCCCGCGGTCGGCTCCACCTTCCGCAACCCCGACCTGGCCCGCACCTACCGCGAGCTCGGCCGGCGCGGCCCCTCCTGGCTGTACGGCGGGCCGCTCGGCCAGGATCTCGTGGCCACCGTGAAGAACCCCCCGGTCACCCCTGGTTCCACCAGGAACGTCCGCCCCGGCCTGATGGAGCTCGCCGACCTGCGCGCCTACCGCGCGCTCACCCCGGAGCCCACCCACGTGCGCTACCAGGGCCTGGACGTGTACGGCATGGCCCCGCCCTCCTCGGGCGGCTCCACCGTCGGCGAGGCGCTCAACATCCTGGAGGCCACCGGGAAGGTCACCCTGAGCGCCTACCTGGACGCCTCCCGCCTCGCCTTCGCCGACCGCAACGCCTACGTCGGCGATCCCGCGTACGTGAACGTGCCCCTGCGCGAGCTGCTCTCCCAGCAGTACGCCAAGGAGCGCGCCTGCCTGATCGGCGAGACCGCCCTCCCCAACCCGGCCGCGCCCGGCTCCCCCGACGGCCGGTACGGCCCCTGCCCGTCCGCCGCCCCCGGGACCAAGGCCGAGCCGCTGCCGGAGGGCCCGGAGACCACTCATCTGGTGGCGACCGACCAGTGGGGCAACGTGGCCGCGTACAACATCACGATCGAGCAGACCGGGGGCAGCGGGATCGTGGTGCCCGGGCGGGGCATCCTGCTCAACAACCAGTTGACCGACTTCACCTTCGGCCCGGCGCCGGGCGACCCCAACCTGCCCGCGCCCGGCAAACGGCCGCGGTCCTCGATGGCGCCGACCATCGTCCTCAAGCACGGCAAGCCGTTCCTGGCGGTCGGGTCCCCCGGCGGCGCGACGATCATCACGACCGTGCTGCAGATCCTGCTCAACCGGCTGGACTTCGGCATGTCCCTGCCGGAGGCGGTGGAGGCGCCGCGCGCCTCGCAGCGGAACATCCCCGCGACCCAGGCCGAACAGGCGTTCATCGCCCAGTACGGGGACGAACTCACCGCCAAGGGCCACGTGTTCGCGGTCACCTCGGAGATCGGGGCGGCCACCGCGCTGGAGTTCCTCGGCCGGGGCAGGGTCCAGGCCGTAGCCGAACCGGTCCGCCGGGGCGGCGGGAGCGCCCTTGTGGTCAGGGCCGGGTAGCTCCGCCGTTTTTAATGAGAAAGGCGTGATCTGGATAGCCGCAGCGGCGAGTCCCCTGAACGGAGGCTCTGCGGCTGTCTCTGGGACGGGTTTCTCATTAAATGGGTAGCTCAAAACCGCCGACGGGCGCGGTCGTCGGCGGTTTGCTCTTGGGTTGTCAGCCGATCGCGATGTACGCGACGACGGCGATCACGACAAGCAGCGTGACACCGACGCCGATCCAGATCGGCAGGCGGGACGGCTGCTCGTTGGCGGACGCCGTGTCCTGCTGGCGGGCGAAGGCCTTGAACTGCTGCGTGTTCCCGGCCGGGTCAACCTGAGGGTCGGACATGCCACGAACTCTAGCGACACACCCTGCGCACATGACACCTGTTTGTCGGAATTGCGAAAGCTCACCTGGGGTGTCGATCATCGATCCGGCCCGGAAAGCCCGACGCCCACGGCCCGGCCGTGACCCGCCGGCGCCTCGCGAGGCCACGCCCGCCGACCGGACCGCGCCCACCGCCGGATACCGTGATAGCCATGCTCCGCGCCCTGTTCTCCCCCCGCATGGTGGCCCTGCACCTGCTGGTGATCGGGGTGCTCATCGCCTTCACCCTGCTCGGCCGCTGGCAGCTGGCCGTCTTCGAGGACTCCGGCCGCCCTGCCTCCACCGCCGACCCCGCGCCGGTCCCGGTCGGCACCCTGAGCAAGCTCGGCGAGCGGCTCTCCGCCGAGGCCGTCGGACGCCAGGTGACCGCGGAAGGCCGCTACACGGCCACCGACCAACTCCTGGTCGCCAACCGCAGGCCGGATGTGGAGGCACCCGGCGGGCGGGCCGACAGCGGTCAGGGCTACTGGCTGCTCACTCCGCTGCAACTCGCCGACGGCAGCACGCTGGCGGTCGTCCGCGGCTGGGTGGCCGACGCCGCCGACCAGGCGGTGGCCGTACCCGAGGGCACGGTACGGGTGACCGGGCGGCTGCGACCCCCCGACCAGAGCGATGCCGTGCAGCACGACGGGGCGTTGCCCGCCGGGCAGGTGGCCATGGTGTCCACCGCCCACCTGCTCAACCTGTGGGAAGGCCGCCTGCACGACGGCTACCTGATCGCCACCAGCCAGGACCCCCCGCTCACCGCCCGCGCCGTGGCCGTGCCCCCGCCCACCCAGGGAGGCACGCTGACCTGGCGTAATCTCGCCTACGCGGCACAGTGGTGGATCTTCGCCCTGTTCGCCGTCTTCATGTGGTGGCACTTCGTCCGCGACGAGGTCCGCCGCTCGAAGTCGAAGGCCCCCGAGCTCTCCGTGCCCGACCCCGAACCCCTCCCGAGGTAAACGACCGTGGAATCCGCCCTGAAGCCCTTCCGAGTGATGGCCTACGTCGTCGGCGTCATGCTCCTGGTCCTGGTGACCTGCATGGTCCTCCGCTACGGCTTCGACATCGAAGGCCCCTCCCGGGTCGTCTCCCCCATCCACGGCTTCCTCTACATGGTCTATCTGGTCGCCGCCGTCAACCTCGGCATGAAGGCCCGCTGGTCCTGGCCGTACATCCTGGGCGTGATGCTCGCCGGAACCGTGCCCTTCCTCTCCTTCCTCTTCGAGCGCAGGGTCACCGACCGCGTCCACCGCGAACTGGCCACGGCCGTCTGAACCGTTCAGGCGAATTTGAAGGAATTATTCCAACAATAATTCGGTATGCGCGAAATCAGTAGAATGCGGCGGGCCGGATTTCTCGGACACGCACCAGCCACAGGTGGCAGCACATAAGCCTCTTTGGTCGCCACACCATCACAAGAGACCTAAAGCGCGGGGGCACCACTAGAACTAGATGATCAACCTTAGGGCAGTCCTATACCTACTACGCGGGCCATTGGTAAAGAACCACGGATAAGTTATTATCTGCGGCAAGGTCAAAAACCGTGTGGGGGAGAGCTCATGAGGCTGCGTTTTCTGGCGACGTCCAGCAATGCTGGATCATGTCCCAGCCTGTACGAGACCGATACCGGTGAAATCGTTGTCCAGGGCTACCGGCTGACCGACGAGGAAGCCCTCGGACAATTGCGTGACGTCCTCCCTGGCGAGACCTTCGTCGTCGTCCCCCGAAGCCTCTTGGCCGGGTACGACTTCACGGTCTGACATGGGCGGTCTCATCACCGACAACGATGCCTTTGTTTCCCTGTTCTCCGGATTCCAACACACCGCCTACCGGCTGGAAGTACGGCGTATGTACGGCGTCGCCAGCGAGGACGCGCCGTTCCAGCGCTTTCTCACCGGAGCGGACCCGGGCAGCGAATGGCTACGCCCTTGGCTCGATCTCATGTCCGAGCAGACGGCGACGGGCAAGCGCGTGGAAAGGGTCCGGGTCGTCGACGATCCACCCAGCGACTTTCTCCGGTTCGAAATAGCGAACACCCGGCTCAATCTCGACGCCGGCGAGGACATCCGCTATCTGCTCCGCGACACCGCGCACGAACTGAAGCTTCCCGACTACGACTACTGGGTATTCGACAGTCGCCTCCTGGTTTTCCTGAGATTCAACGAATCCGACGACCGGTTTCTCGGCTTCGAAAGCACCGAGGATCCGGCCGAGGTCGTGCGGCACCTCCAATGGCGGGACGCCACCTGGCATCACGCCCTCACGTTCGACCGGTACCTGGATGCCTTCCCCGTGGGCCGATAGGGGCCGGCGGTGGATTCGCCTCACTCGTACTGGGCCGGTGACCTGGTCAGGCTGCGCGCGATCGAGGCGTCGGACTGGCCCTACTACCACGCCTTCGACCAGTACAGCCCAGGGGTTCGCGGGGTCAGCGCGCTGGGCCCGCCCAAGTCCGTCGAGACCTACCAGCGGGAGACCAGGGAACTCGCCGATCGGGGCACGGATGGGGACAGCTTCGCGTTGGGCATCGAACCGCTCGGCGAAACCCGCCTGGCCGGTGCGCTGGCCACGTTCGACGCCGACCCGCGCGCGGGCAGCTTCAAATACGGCATCGCGATACTCCAGGAATACCAGCGGCGGCGCTTCGCGACGCAGGCCGCGCGACTGGTGCTGCGCTACATGTTCACGGAGCGGCGCTTTCACAAGTGCACCGTTGAAATATACGACTTCAACACGGCCTCGCTCGCCTTGCACGAGAGGCTCGGCTTCACCCGGGAAGGGCGCCTGCCCACTCCCCGGCAGCTGCCACCCGCGATCAGCCCTTTCGTCAACCGCGAGAACTCCCTGGAAGAACTCGACGACAATCTGGCCGCGTTGGCCGAGCCGGCGAGCGCACGGCCGGCGCCGATAATAATTTCGGCGATCGCCGGGGAGGCCGGTGTCGGGAAGACCGCGCTGGCCGTGCACTGGGCGCACCGGGTCAAGGACAGGTTTCCCGACGGGGATCTCTATATCAATCTGCGCGGCTACGACCGAATGCCGCAGCTCTCGGCGGAGCAGGCGCTTGATACCCTCCTGCGATACCTGAACATTCCGGCTGCGAAGATACCGGCCGGATTGGACGCGAGATCCGCTCTCTATCGGTCCGCGATGGAAGGAAAACGCATATTGGTGGTGCTCGACAACGCCGCCACCGCGGAGCAAGTGCGTCCGCTTTTGCCCGGGTCGCCGACATCGATGGTTGTTATCACGAGTCGCAGCCTCCTGTCCGGACTAGTGATCAGGGATGGTGTGAAACGTATGGTCATTGACGTTCTTTCACCCGAAGAATCCATCCGACTGCTGGGCAGCATCATCGGCGCCGCGAGAGTGGACGCCGAGCCCGCCGCGGCGCTCAGACTGGCCGAACAGTGCTCCTACCTTCCGCTCGCCATCCGTATCGTGGCGGAGCGCGCGGTGCTCAGGGGCTACCTCACGCTGAGCGGGCTGTCGGCGGAGCTGGCCGCGGAGCGCGACCGTCTTGACGCGTTCTCCTCCGGCGACGACGAGCTGGCCGAGGTGCGATCGGTGCTGTCCTGGTCGTATCGCGCCCTGCCGGCGGACGCTGCGCGCATGTTCCGGCTGCTGGGGATGCACGCCGGTTCCGAGGTCAGCCTGGCCGCGGCCGCCGTGCTCGCCGACACCGCGCCGAACCAGGCGCGCCGGCTGCTGGATGCGCTCACCGGCCTGCACATGATTCAGGAGACGCACGAGGAACGATACCGATTCCATGATCTCCTTCGCGCGTACGCGGTCGAGCGGGCGCAGGCCGAGGAGCCGGCCGAGGTCCGTGCCTCGACTGAGCGCCGGATTCTGCTCTGGTATCTGCGGAGTTGCTCGGGCGTCTACCGGATCGTGCTGCCGCAGGGGCGGCCCATTCCGTTCGATCCGGAGGACGAGCTCGTCCCTCCGATGTCGTTCTCGGGTATCGATGACGCCCTGGCCTGGTGTGAGCGCGAGCGGGCGAACCTCATGGACGCGCTGCGGCAGGCGGCGGAGGCCGGGCAGGACGATCTGGTGTGGAAGATGGCCGTCGCGTTGATGGCCTTTTTCGAGCGTTTCTCGTACTGGAGCGACTGGATATCCAGTCATGAGATGGGGCTGCGCGCCGCCCGGCGGATCGGCGATCGTGGCGCCGAGGCGTGGGTGCTGATCCTGCTGGGTGACGCGAAGTGGGACATGGGGAATTTCCCGGGGGCCGCCGTCCACTATGAAGACGCCCTGCACATCAGCCGGGACTCCGGCGATGAGTGGGGGGAGGCGTTCTCGCTGCGTGGCGGTGCTCTGGTCGCCCAGTCCACCGGAGACTACGGCCGGGCCATCGAACGCTCCCAGGCGGCGCTCCCGCTGCTGCGGAGGATCGGTGACCGGCGGGGTGAGGGAATGGCCCTGCTCAGCATCGCCGGCGGTCACGCGGGCCTGACGGAGTACGCGGTCGCCCACGCGTACTACATGGAGGCCCTCCAGATATTCGAAGAGCTCGGCAATCGGTGGAGCCAGGCCCTCTGTCTCCACCAGATCGGGCTGGTCCGGACCGCCGCGGACGATCTCGACAGCGCGGTCGCCATGTTCCGGACGGCCGTCGAGACGTTCGGCGAACTGGGTGACCGCCGGCACGTGGCGGTTGTCCTGGTCGATCTGGGCAAGGCGTACCGGGCGTCCGGGAACGACGGGCGGGCGCGGGAGGCGTGGCAACAGTGCCTCGCACTCTTCCGCGACCTCGAAGACCCGCAGGCGGACGCCGTCGGCGCGCTGCTGGCAGATCTTGGTTGATGGCCTACTTCGCGGCCTGGGCCTGTTCTCTGGCCCAGCGGTAGTCGGCCTTGCCCGCCGGGGAGCGGTGGATCTGGGGGACGAAGGCGTACGTGCGGGGGATCTTGTAGCTGGCCAGGCGGGTGCGGCAGTGGGCGGTGAGGTCGTCGGCGGTGACCGGGAGGTCCGGGCGGGGTTCGACGACGGCGGCCACGCGGTGGCCCCAGTGGTCGTCGGGGATGCCGGTGACCACGGCGTCGAAGACGGCGGGGTGGCCTTTGAGCACGGCTTCGACCTCTTCGGGGAAGACCTTCTCGCCGCCGGTGTTGATGCACTGGGAGCCGCGCCCGAAGACGCGCATGGTGCCGTCCTCCTCGACCATGGCGAGGTCGCCGGTGAGGAGCCAGGTCACGCCGGCGGGGTCGGTGACGAAGGTTTCCGCGGTCTTCTGCGGGTCGTTGTAGTAGCCGAAGGCGATGCGGCCGGTTTTGGCGACGGTGCCCATCTCGCCGGAGCCGGGGCGTACGGGCTGGAGCGCGGCGTCCAGGACGGCCATCGTGGAGTTGGCGTTGGGCTGGTACTTGAGGCCGGATTCCGGGGAGGAGCCGGCGACGGCGGCGGCGGTGTAGCCGGATTCGGTGGAGCCGAAGCTGTCCATGATCATGGTGTTGGGGAGGAGTTCCTGGAGGCGGTCGCGGACCGTGCCGGTCAGGATGGCGCCCGTGGAGCTCATCACGAACAGCGAGGACAGGTCGTACGCGCCGGTGGCGATGGCGTCGGCGAGCGGCCGTGCCATGGCGTCGCCGGTGATGTTGAGGGTTATCACCTTCTCGCGTTCGATCGCGGCCAGCACCTCCTGGGCGTCGAACTTCGGGACGTACACCATGGTTCCGCCCATCCACCAGGTGATGAAGGTGCCCATCTGGGCGGCGCCGTGCATGAGCGGCGCGGCGGCCATCATGGTGAGCGGTCCGGCGTTCCTGGCCTGTTCGATGACGGCGTCGGGGGAGGTCAGGGGCGCGCCCCACGGGTTGCCGCCGCCGAAGGCCATGAAGAGGTCCTCGGTGTGCCACATGACGCCTTTGGGCAGGCCGGTGGTGCCTCCGGTGTAGATGATGTAGACGTCCTGGCCGGACCGGGCCGGGAAGTCCCGCGTGTCCGGCATTCCGGACAAGGCGGTCGGCCATGGGATCGCGGACTCCGCGGGCCCGCCCACCGCGATCAGGTGCCGTAATCGGGGGGCCTGCGCGGCCGCGGCGGCCACCCGCGGGCCGAACTCCGCGTCGAAGATGAGGGCGGCCATGTCGGAGTCGGTGTACAGGTAGCGCAGTTCGGCCTCGACGTAGCGGTAGTTCACGTTGATCGGGACGGCCCGGAGTTTCAGCGTGGCCAGTAGCCCGGTGAGGTACTCGATGCCGTTGTAGAGCTGGATCCCGACGTGGTCCCCCGCGCCGATCCCGTGCGCGGCCAGGTGGTGAGCCAGCCGGTTGGCCTGGGCTTCCAGTTCGGCGTAGGTGACCCGCTCGCTGCCGCAGACGGCGGCGACGCGCTCCCCGACCACGTCGGCGAGCCCCTCGAACAGGTCGGCGTGGTTGAACTCCATGCGGACTCCTTCCGTGAGGATCAGGCCATGGGGGATCAGGGTTTGTCGGCTCCGACGATCCACATCGCGAAGAACTGGGCGCCTCCGCCGTACGCGTGCCCGAGCGCGGTCCGCGCCCCCGCCACCTGGTGCTCCCCCGCCAGGCCGCGCACCTGGAGCGCGGCCTCGGCGAACCGGATCAGCCCGGAGGCGCCGATCGGGTTGCTGCTGAGCACGCCACCGGAGGCGTTCCAGGGGATGTCGCCGTCCAGCGCGGTGGCGCCGGACTCGGTGAGCTTCCAGCCCTCGGTCAGGTCGGCGAAGCCCAGGTTCTCCAGCCACATCGGCTCGTACCAGGAGAACGGGACGTAGACCTCGGCGACGTCGATCTCCCGGCGCGGGTCGGTGATCCCGGCCTGCCGGTAGACGTCGGCGGCGCAGTCCTGGCCGGCCCGCGGGTTCACGGTGTCCCGGCCGGCCCGGAAGATGGGTTCTGAACGCATGGCCGTACCGTGCACCCAGGCGGGGCGGCCGGTGGCGGCGCGTTCGGAGGCGAGCACCAGGGCGCAGGCGCCGTCGGAGGACGGGCAGGTCTCCAGGTAGCGGATGGGCTCCCAGAGCATCGGGGTGGACTCCACCATGGCCCGGTCGATGCCGGGGATCCTCAGGTGCGCGTACGGGTTCTTGAGAGCGTTGCGCCGGTCTTTGACCGCGACCAGGGCGCCGATGTGGGCGGGCGCGCCGGAGCGGCGCACGTACTCCCGGATGTGCGGGGCGAAGTAGCCGCCCGCGCCGACCACCAGCGAGGCGGTGAACGGCAGGTGGGTGGAGAGCGCCCAGGTCGCGTTGGACTCCGACTGCTTCTCGTAGGCGACCACGAGCACCCGGTCGTGCACTCCGCCCTGGATCAGCGACGCGCCCACCAGCGCGGTCGAGCCGCCCACCGAACCGGCGGTGTGCACCCGCGTCACCGGCTTGCCCGCCGCGCCCAGCGCGTCCGCCAGGTACGCCTCCGGCATCATCACGCCCTCGAACAGGTCGGGGGCCTTGCCGATCACGACGGCGTCGATGTCCCTGAAGGTGAGCTCGGCGTCTTCGAGTGCGCGCAGCGCGGCCTCGCGGACCAGCCCGGCCATCGAGACGTCCCGGCGTTTGGTGGTGTAGTGGGTCTGGCCGACGCCGATGACCGCGCAGCGGTTGCCCATCAGGCCTCCTCGGACAGGACGGCGACCAGGTTCTGCTGGAGGCAGGGGCCGCCGGTGGCGTGCGCGACGGCGCGGCCGGCGGTGCCGTCCAGGATGCGCTGGGCGGCCTCGCCGACGCGGATCAGGCCGGTGGCCATCACCGGGTTGGCGGCCAGCGGGCCGCCGGAGGGGTTGATCAGCGTGTCCGGGGGCAGCCCGAGGGCCTCGCGCAGGATGAGTTCCTCGTGGCTGAACTGGGTGTGCAGTTCGGCCACGTCCACCCTGCCCTTGCCGACCCCCGCCGCCGTCGCCGCGTCGGCGGCCGAGGGCGACCGGGCGAGGTCGCGCATGCCCAGGTAGTGGGGCTCGATGCGGTGCGCGATGCCGGTGAGGTAGGCCAGGCGGGGATACTCGCGGAGCAGGTCGCCCGCGACCAGGACCACGGCCGCCGCGCCGTCGGTGATCGGGGCGGCGTGGCCGTCGTCCTGCTCGGTGGGGTCGGGCAGGTCCAGCGCGTACGGGTTGCGCCGGCCGTCGGCCCGGCAGCGCCGGACGATGGCGTCCAGTTCGGCCCGGTCGGCGCCGAGGGCGGCGGCCTGGAGGCCGGCGTAGGAGAGCTGGTCCAGGCCGAGCGGCGCCAGGTAGTACGGGTCCAGCTGCAAGGTCATGATCTCCCTGAGGTCGCCCAGGGAGCTCTTGCCGAAGCCGTACACCAGGGCGGAGTCCACGTCGCCGTGCTGGAGGCGCACCCACGCCTCGTACAGGGCGAAGGCCGCGTCCATCTCCACGTGGCTCTCCGAGATGGGCGGCCAGGCGCCCAGCGCGTCCAGCGCGGACACGAACGAGAACGGCGCTCCCGCCAGGTAGTCGCAGCTGCCCGAACAGGTGAAGCCGAAGGCGCGCAGGCCGGACTTCGCGCGGACCTCGGCCAGCACCGGCAGCAGGAGTTCCGGTTCGCTCAGGCCGGTGTCGTGGCCGGTGTGCACGGTCTGGGCGAACGCCGCGACGGCCACCGCACGCATCAGGCCTCCAGCTCGGCGTCGGGCTCGCCGGTGGGCGCGAACCAGGTGATGTTCGTCATGGACAGAGTGCGCTCGGCCTCGGGCACCCAGACCGCGCGCACCCGCATGCCCTGCCGCACCTCGTGCGCGGGGACGCCGCCGACCAGCGCGATCATCGGCGTGTCGGCCCCGTCCAGCAGGATGTACGCGGAGACGAACGGCACCTCGGGGGCCCGCGGGTCGGGCAGGTTGTTGATGGCGAACGTGGTGACCGTCCCGGTGTCGGACACCTGGCGCTCCTCCTCGATCGGGGAGCCGCACTCCGGGCAGGAGATCCGGTACGGCAGGTACACCTTGTCGCAGGTGGCGCAGCGCCCGCCCAGCAGGATGCCGTCCCGCACGCCCTCCAGGAAGCGGGTGAGCGCCCGCCCGGGGGTGACCGTGTACTCGGTCCGCACCGGGGAGACGATCATCGTCACCTCCGGCACGAAGCACTCGATGTCGGTGATCTGCCCGACCCGCTCGGCCCGCCACCGGGGCCACACCCGCAGCCCGGCGCGGATCGCCTTGGGGTGCCCGGTGTCGACCGCGTGCACCAGCGCGGTGTCGGCGCCATCCAGCCTGATCATCGCCCAGGCGAAGGGCCGGTCCAGCGGGTGCGCGGCGCGGGGCGCGGTCACCCAGGTCCATTCGGCGACCGTGCCCGCGGGCCCGACCTGGACGTACTCGCCGGTGACCGGGTCGCCGGTGTGCGGGTCGTACTCCAGCGGCGGGACCAGGGTGCGACCGTCGGCGGTCCGCACCCCGACGATGCGCCCGTCGCGGAGTTCGGTGAGGAAGCGGCCGATCACCGGTCCTGTGGTCCGGGTGTAGCCGCCGGGGAACTCCAGGATGTGCCGTGCGGACAGGTCAGATGGCACGGTCGCGGCCCTCCCAGTAGGGGTCACGGAGTTTGCGCTTGAGCAGCTTGCCGTTGGGTTCGCGGGGCATCTCGGGGATGAAGTCGACGGTCTTCGGCCACTTCATGGTGGCCAGCCTGCCCCGCAGCGACTCCAGGAGCTCGGCGGCCAGCTCCGGCCCCGGGGTGGCGCCGGGGGCGGCCTCCACGACCGCCTTGATCTGCTCCCCCCACTCCTCGTCGGGGATGCCGAAGACCGCGACGTCGGCGACCTTGGGGTGGGCCAGCAGTTCGTTCTCGATCTCGGCCGGGTAGATGTTCGTCCCGCCTGAGATGATCATGTCGGCTTTGCGGTCGCACAGGTAGAGGAAGCCCTCCTGGTCGAGGTAGCCGACGTCGCCCACGGTGAAGTAGTCGCGGAGCCGGTTGGCCTCGGTCTTGGCGGGGTCGCCCTTGTACTCGAAGCCGAGGCCGCGCATCCGCATGTAGATCGTGCCGGGAGTGCCGGCCGGGACCTCGTCGAGTGCGTCGTCCACGATCAGCAGGTCGCTGATCGGCCAGGGCCTGCCGACCGTGCCCGGGTGGGCCTTCCAGTCCCCGGGGGTCGCCAGTGTGCCGCCGCCCTCGGTGGCCGCGTAGTACTCGTAGACCACGTCGCCCCACCAGTCGAGCATCTGCTGCTTGACGGGGATCGGGCAGGGCGCGGCGGCGTGGATCATCCACCGCAGCGAGGA
The DNA here is from genome assembly GCF_018476525.1 of Acrocarpospora catenulata. Classification (GTDB taxonomy): domain Bacteria; phylum Actinomycetota; class Actinomycetes; order Streptosporangiales; family Streptosporangiaceae; genus Acrocarpospora; species Acrocarpospora catenulata. Next base: position 7,377 of record NZ_JAHCST010000065.1, on the reverse strand, counting down.
CAGGTCGTACCGGTGGCGGGTCTCCTCGGGGAGGGCGAGCAGGCGTTTGAAGTGCGTGGGCACCAGGTGCGAGTTGGTGATCCGGTACCGCTCGCAGAGGCGGAGCGTCTCCTCGGCGTCCCACCTGTCCATGTAGACCAGGGTGTGCCCCATGTGCAGGGCCGTGCCGCCGAACTGGGTGACCGCGGTGTGGTAGTTGGGCGAGGTGACCAGGTGGGCGTTGGGGTGGCCCGGGGTGATGCCGAAGAAGGCGAGCAGGGCGGTCATGAGCTCGGCGGCGTCGTCCGGGTCCAGGCCGGTGAGCGGGCGGCGTACGCCTTTGGGCTTGCCGGTGGTGCCGGAGGTGTAGTGCATGGTGACGCCCGCCGTACGGTCGGGGGGCGGGGAGTCAGGGCGTCCCGCGGTCAGTTCGGCCGCCGGGCGGAAGCCCGGGACCTGGCCGAACGCGAAGCACCGCGCGGGGTCGGCCGCCGCGCGAACGCCCTCCGCCGCGTACCTTTCGTGGACGAAGTACGCCTTGGCCTCGCTGTCGGCCACGATGTGGGCGATCTCCGGGCCGGTCAGGTGCCAGTTGATCGGCGTATAGTACCAACCCGCCTGGAGCGCGGCCAGGTAGAGCGTGAGCCCGTCCACCCCGTTGGGCACCAGGGCGCAGATGCCGTCCCCCCGCCGGAGGCCGAGCTCGCGGAGCCCGTGCACCAGGCGGTTGGCCCGGGCGAGCAGATCCCCGGCGGTGTGCTCCGTGCCGTCCGGGTCGATGGCGGCGATCCACTCGGGGTCGTCCTGTGCGAGCCGCCAGAAGCCGAGCGAGCCCATTCGGAACTCCCTTGTCCGCGAACGAGAATCTGTTCTACTTTGCGAGCAGGTTAACTCGGGGCCCGTAACCCAACAAGCGCTTGTTATCAGGAGGTCCGGTGGAGCTACTGCCGATCAGTACCGCACACTGCCGGGTGGAACGGGACGGGCACCTGGTGATCGTCACCATGGACCGGCCGGCGGCGAAGAACGCGCTCTCCACCGACATGCTGGTCGGCATGGCCGAGGCGTGGGCCTACATCTCCGCCGAACCGGAGGTCCGGGTGGGCATCCTGACCGGCGCGGGCGGCACGTTCTGCGCGGGCGCCGACCTGAAGGCGATGGCCCAGCCCTCCGAGGACGAACGGGTCAGGCGGCGGGCGGCCGAGATTCCCGACTTCCACTGGAAGGGCCTGCTCCGCGAGGACCTGCCCACCAAGCCGATCATCTCCGCCGTGGAAGGGTACGCGGTGGCGGGCGGCACCGAACTGCTGATCGGGACCGATCTGCGGGTGGTGGCCGAGAGCGCGGTGCTCGGCCTCTTCGAGGCCAAGCGCGCCCTGTTCCCGATGGGCGGCAGCGCGATCCGGCTCCCCCGGCAGATCCCGTACGCCTTCGCGATGGACCTGCTGCTCACGGGCCGCCCGGTGAACGCTCCAGAGGCGTACAGGATGGGCCTGGTCAACCAGGTGGTGCCCGACGGCGAGGCGCTGACCAGGGCCAGAGCGCTGGCCGAGGACGTGGCGGCCTCCGGGCCGCTGGCGGTCCAGGCCATCCTGCGCGTCTACCGGGACACGATCGGGCTCGGCGAGCAGGAGGCGCTGCCCATCTCGGACGCGCTCGGCTGGCCGGTCATCGGCTCCGAGGACGCCAAGGAGGGAGCCAGGGCCTTCCGGGAGAAGCGCCCGGCTAGGTACGAGGGTCGTTAGTGATGTCATCGAGGCGTTCCATCGCGGACACATACCCCTCGACCAGCTCGAACACCACCTGCTTGGCCGACTTGACCTGGTTCATCGTGCCGATGATCTGACCTGCGGGGAAGGTGGTCAGCTCGGCAGAACCCGCGCGCCCGATCCGCCGCAGCGCGTCGGAGACCAGCATGAACTGCAGCGGCATGGGCAGCGTGCCGGGCGAGTCGGCGGCCTCCCAGGCGTCGGTCCACCCGGTCTTCAGCAGCCGGGCGGGCTTGCCGGTCCAGGACCGGGAGCGCACGGTGTCCCGCGAGGTGGCGGCCAGGATGCGGTTCCTGGCCACCTCGGGGGTGTCGGCCTCCTCCACGGTGAGCCAGATCGAGCCGGTCCACACGCCCTCGGCGCCCAGTGCCAGGCCGGCCGCCATCTGCCGCCCGTCGCCGATCCCGCCCGCGGCCAGCACGGGCACCTGAACCGCGTCCACGACCTGCGGAATCAGCACCATCGTGGAGATCTCGCCGGTGTGCCCGCCCGCCTCGGTGCCCTGCGCGACCACCACGTCCACGCCCACTTCGACCTGCTTGACCGCGTGCCGGGGGGTGGAGGCCAGCGCGGCCACCTTGACGCCCTTGGCGTGCGCCTGCTCGACCACGTCGGCCGGGGGCGGGCCGAGCGCGTTGGCCAGCAGCGCGATCGGGTGGCGGAGCGCCACCTCGACCTGCGGCCGGGCGGTGGCGTCGGTCCAGCCGAGCAGGGCGCGCCCGGCGTCCTCCCCGGCCAGCGGGGGCACGCCGTGCCGGGCCAGCAGGTCGTCCACGAAGGCCCGGTGGCCGTCCGGGATCATCCCGCGCAGCCGGGCCAGCAGCTCCTCCGGGGAGTCCACGCCCAGCTCCGACCCCGCGTACGAGGCCGGCATGACCACGTCCACCCCGTACGGCCTGCCGTCCACGTGCGCGTCCAGCCAGCGCAGCTCGGACTCCAGTTCCTCCGGCGTGAAGTAGAGGGCGCCAAGCACGCCCATGCCCCCGGCCCGGGTGACCGCCGCGACGACGTCCCGGCAGTGACTGAATGCGAAGATCGGGAACTCGATCCCGAACATGTCCGTGACCCGCGTCCGCATGCCCTCACGGTAGGTCGCGGCTGATCGAACTGCAACGTGTTCTTATTTTCCCGGCTCCGGGTCGCGGGGCAGCCCGAGCATGCGCTCGCCGATGATGTTGAGCTGGACCTCGGTGGTGCCACCGTAGATGGTCATCGCGCGGGTGGCCAGGATCGCCCGGTTCCAGTACCCCGCGTCGCCGAGCTTCCAGTCGGCCGCCGTCGTCGCGGCCGGGCCGAGCAGCTCCACCGCGCACTCCGCCACGTGCTGGGCGTGCGTGGTGGACAGCAGCTTGCGCACCGAGCCGTCCGCGCCCGGGTCGGTCCCGGCCAGCTGCTTGAGGGTGACCCGCAGCGACAACGCGTTGATCGAGTGCCCCTCGGCGACCACCTGGGCCAGGGTCTGCCGCTCCGCGGGGGTGAGCTCCCGGCCCAGCCGGGAGGCCAGCCCGAGCAGGTCGGGCACCGAGGAGCCGGTGCCGCCCGCCCCCGAGGAGAGCGAGACCCGCTCGTTGGAGAGGGTGTGCCTGGCCACCTTCCAGCCCTGGCCGACCTCGCCCACCACCAGCTCGTCGGCGACGAACACGTCGTCCAGGAAGACCTCGTTGAACAGGTTCTCGCCGGTCATCTCGGTGAGCGGGCGCACGGTCACGCCGGGGGCCTTCATGTCCACCAGGAAGTAGGTGATCCCGTCGTGCTTGGGGCCGTCGCTGGAGGTGCGGGCGATGCAGATGCCCCACTCGGCCACGTGCGCCACCGAGGTCCAGATCTTCTGGCCGTTCAGCCGCCAGCCGCCCTCCACCCGCTCGGCCTTCATCTGCACCGAGGCCAGGTCGGATCCGGCGCCCGGCTCGGAGAAGAGCTGGCACCAGATCAGCTCCCCGCTGAGCGTGCGCGGCAGGAAACGTTCCTGCTGCTCGGCCGTGCCGTAGGTGGCGATGGAGGGCACCACCCAGGCCCCGATGATCATCTGCGGCAGCTTGATCCCGGCGGTCCTGAGCTCCTGGTGGATGAGCACCTGCTCCAGCGGCTTGGCGCCCCTCCCCCAGGGCCGGGCCAGGTGCGGCATGACGAACCCGGCGGCGGCCAGCGCCCGCTTCTGCTCGACGCCCTCCAGCGCGCCGATCTCGGCCAACTCCGCCCTGATCCGCTCGCGGAGCGGCTCGGCCTCGTCCGGCAGGTCCAGGTGCATCTCCCTGCGCACCCCGGCGATGGTCTGCGCGGCCACCCGCTCGGCCCACTCCGCCGAGGAGCCCAGCAGGGCGCGGATGCTCAGCGCGCGCCGCAGGTAGAGGTGGGCGTCGTGCTCGAAGGTGTAGCCGATGCCGCCGAAGGTCTGGACGGCGTCCTTGGCGCACTGGACCGCGGCGTCGGGCGCGGTCATTCCGGCGACGGCGACCGCGAAGGCCCGTTCGCCGCCTTCGGCGCGGGTGGCGTCCCAGACGGTGGCGCGGGCCTGCTCCAGCGCGACCAGCATCCGGGAGATCTTGTGCTTGATGCCCTGGAACTGGCCGATGGGGCGGCCGAACTGGACCCGTACCTTGGCGTACTCGGCGGCGGCGGTCACGCACCACTGCGCCAGCCCGGCCGCCTCCGCGCCCAGCAGCACGGCCGCCAGGTCTTGTACCTCCGGCCCGTCCAGCACCCTTTCCACCGGTACGGCCACGGCCTCCACCTTGGCCGCTCCCCTGGTGAGGTCTAGCGCCGGGATCGGGGTGATCGTGACCTGGGCGGACTCCACCACCACCCACTCCGTCCCCCGGTCGGTGGCGACCGGCAGCACCAGCACGTCGGCGAGGGCGCCGCCGAGCACGGGTTCGGCGGTGCCGGTGACGAGCAGCACGCCATCGGCGTGTTCCCCGGTGAGGTTCCCCGTCAGGGCGAACGCGCCGACCAGCGTGCCGTCGGCCAGGCCGGGCAGGAACTCCTGGCGGGTCTTCTCCGAGGCGCTCAGCAGTGCCGCGCTCGCCAGCACGGTCGGCACGTACGGCCCCGGGGTGGCCCGTTCGGCGAGCGCCTCGACGGCCACCGCCGCCTCCAGCAGGCCGTAGCCTGAGCCGCCGTACTCCTCGGGCAGGTGCAGGCCGAGCAGGCCCTGATCGGCGAGGCCGGACCAGAAGGGCGGGCGCTCCTCGGACTCGGCGCCGACCGCGCCTCGCACCACGCCGGAGGGGACGAACCGCTCGGCCCATCCGCTCACCGACTCCCGGAGCGCCTCGTGCTCCTCGCTCAGCCCGATCGCCATATGATCCTCCACCCTCGGCCGATGCAGAATCATATTCTAGAAAAAGCTTCGGCCCCGAGCTAGATCGTGGCGGCTTGGATCGTTCAGATCGGGCGGAGGGTCCAGAAGAGCATGTTGAGGTCGCGGCGGAGTTCGTCCCTGGTGTCGGGGACGGTGGCGAAGAGCATGGCCGGTTTGCTCCGGCCCGTGTCCACCAGGGCGACGATCGCGTCCGAGGTGCGCTCCTCGCCGTCCACCTCGTAGGTGACGCGGTAGGCGAGCAGCCAGCCGGTGCCGTACCTGAGCGGCTGGGAGGCGGTCCACTTCAGGGTGCTGCCGGCGGGCTGGTGGCGGAGGGTCCACTTGGCGGCGCGGGCGGCCACCCGGCGGTAGTCGGCCTGGGTGGCGAGCTCGCCGGGGGCCTCGCCAGGGAGCGGGCTGGAGGCGATCAGCGCCGCCCCGGCCCGCTGGCGGAACTGGAAGGGGTCGGGCTTGGCGCTGCGCCAAGGGGCGCCGAACTTCGCGTAGCTGATGCCGGACTTCTGGTCGCTGACCACGGAGGCCACCACCGACCCTGGCCCCTCATAGATCGTCATATTTCTGGACGTGGGGACCCTGGGTAACACGACGGTGGGGGATGGGCTGGGCTCCGGCTCCAGGGTGGGCTGGGCGGGCGCGGCCGGTGCGGTGGCCTGGGCCTGCTCGACCTTGACCGAGCCCGGCGGCTCGTCGTCGGCGCGCAGCGCGTACACGAACAGGACGACGGCGATGCCCATGGTCACCGCGCAGACGACGTAGACGAACCGCATCGGGATGTCGCCGAAATTGCGGCGTGACGGGGGCGTCACCCGTTCCGGTGAGGTGAGCCGGCGCAGCTCCTCGGGGCTGACTTTCGGAAGCGGCGTGGTCGGCGCGTCATAGGAACGGATGAACATCCGCCGGGGGTTGCCCTGTTCGTCCGCCATGTCCGCAGATTACGTCAATAGTCATGATCACGCCCGCCCCATGTCACGCTCCATCAAGACCGGATTTCCGGTGTCCGGGCGGGGGTCCTGGCATCCCGCCGGTCACCTGGATAGACACTCCGCTATGACATTCTCACCGGCGATCACCCAGGTGGCGGCCAGGTCGGCGCTGACCGTGACGGTCACGGCCGCACTCCTCGGGGGCGCCTGCGCCGCCTGTGCCGGCTCGTACGGCGGTGGCGGCGCCACTCCCGGCGCAGGGGCCTCACCGCGTACCGGCCAGGCGCACAGTAAGGCCCGCAGTCAGAGCCCGGTGGACGTGCCCAGCGCGGCGGCGGCGGTCGAGGCGGCGTACGAACAGGTGATCAAGAAGGTGCTGCCGTCCATCGTGCAGATCACCACCGGCAACGAGCTGGGCTCCGGCGTGGTCTTCGACACCGACGGGCACATCGTCACCAACGCCCACGTGGTGGGCGAATCCCAGCGTTTCCAGGTGTCCCTGGCCACCGGCGGTCAGGCCAGGCCCGCCACTCTGGTCGGCACGTTCCCGGCCGGGGATCTGGCGGTCATCAAGGTCGCCGATCCCTCGGGGCTGGCCCCGGCCGCTTTCGGCGACTCCGGCAAGCTTCAGGTCGGCCAGATGGTGCTGGCCATGGGCAATCCGCTGGGCTTCTCCGGCACGGTCACCCAAGGCATCGTCTCCGCGCTCGGGCGCACGGTGTCGGGCGAGGAGGAGAACGGCGTGCCCGGGGCCACCATCGCCGACGCCATCCAGACCTCTGCCGCGATCAACCGGGGGAACAGCGGCGGCGCCCTGGTGGACCTGTCCGCCCGGGTGGTCGGCATCCCCACCCTGGCCGCCGTCGACCCGCAACTGGGCGCGGCCCCCGGCATCGGCTTCGCCATCCCCAGCGCCACCGCGAGCGACATCGCCAATCAGCTGATCAAGAACGGCCGAGTCGTCAACTCCCGGCGGGCCGCGCTCGGTGTACGGGTCGGCACAGCCATCGGCTCCAACGGAGAACCGGCCGGAGTAGTAGTCGGCACCGTCACCCCAGGCGGCGGCGCAGCCAAGGCCGGCATCCGCCCCGGAGACGTCATCACCGCCGTAAACGACACCCCCACCCCCACCACCACCGCCCTCTCCCAACTCCTCGCCACCCTCACCCCCGGCAAACAGGCAAAAGTAACCCTCCAACGCCCCAACGGCCAGACCGAAACGCTAACCGTCACCCTGGGCCAACTCCCCGGCGGCCCATGAAACAGCCGTGAGGCCCCACCCACCCTTCCGACCCTCCAGGCCCGGCTTCCACCTGGGCGAGTGGTTGCCGTGGAACTCCCACCCACCCACCCTTGTTCGACCTCCGGTCGGGGGCCCGGCTCC
>NZ_JAHCST010000064.1 GCF_018476525.1 Acrocarpospora catenulata | reverse complement strand
GCTTGAAGAAATGCTCCTGGCCAACATTCACATGAATGTCAACCAAAGGAATCCGTCAAAAATGACGGGGTTGTGCATCATGCACTGGCTTTTAGCACACTGTTGAGTTCTCAAGAAACGCACACGTTCTCCCGAATCAGAAGGAACCTAGATTCCCACCGCCCGGGGGCGTCTTTTTGCTTTTGTGTCTGTTATCCTGGCAAGTGATTCAGTCAGTGTCAAATCAATCCGTTCGAGGATTTCTCTGACGCCGACCCCGGTCACTTACTGGGAATTCGGACCGCCCCGTTCCCAGGGCAACCCCTCGAATCTACCAGCCCCGAATCGGTCACGCGAACCGATCATCAGAACCGCCACATTCAAGGAGTTACCGAAGCTCCCAGCGCACACCACTAACCTGCGCCGAAGCACCGGGGTGGGATTGCGCCGGACCACTCCGGCCCACCAAGATTACCAGCCCTCCAGAGCATCCCCGACCAGGGACGCCGCGACCCATCCGGCACAACCGGCCTCACACCATAGAGTGAGCGGGTGACGATCGACATGCCGCCCGCGGCCAAGAAGAATCCGGTCGAGCGTACCCACCACGGCGACACCGTGATCGATGAGTACGCCTGGCTCATCAGCAAGGACGACCCGGACACCGTCCCCTACCTGGAGGCGGAGAACGCCTTCACCAGCGCGGCCACCGACCACCTCCAGGGGCTGCGGGAGACGATCTTCCAGGAGATCAAGGCCCGCACCCAGGAGACCGATCTCAGCGTGCCGACCCGCAAGGGCGCCTGGTGGTACTACTCGCGCACCGAGGAGGGCAAGCAGTACGGCATCCAGTGCCGGGTGGCGGCGGACGGTGACGACCCGCCCACCTTGACGCCGGGAGAGCCACTGCCTGGGGAGCAGATCCTGCTGGACGGTAACGAACTCGCCGGCGACAGCGCCTATTTCGCGCTCGGCGCGTCGTCCCTCAGTCCGGACGGCAGCATGCTGGCCTATTCGACTGATTTCTCGGGGGATGAACGTTTCACCCTGAGGTTCAAAAACCTGGAGACGGGCGAGCTTATTCCCGACGAGATCCCGGGGATCTTCTACGGGGGCGCCTGGGCCGGGGACGGCTCCGCCTTCTTCTACACGAAGGTGGACGAAGCCTGGCGGCCGGACCGGGTGTTCCGTCACGTGCTGGGCTCCACCGATGAGGACCCCATCGTCTACCACGAGACGGACGAGCGCTTCTGGATCGGGATCTCGCTCTCCCGGAGTGAGCGTTTCCTGGTGCTCGGCGCGCACAGCAAGATCACCAGCGAGGTCTGGTTCCTGGACGCCACCGAGCCGACGGGCGAGTTCACCGTGGTCCTCCCCCGGGAGACGGGCGTCGAGTACCACCTGGACCACCAGAACGACCGCTTCCTCATCCTGCACAACCGGAACGCGGTCAACTTCGAGCTGGCCACCGCCCCCGTGACCGACCCGGCCGCCTGGACGCCGCTGATCGCGCACCGGGACGACACCCGGCTGCTCGACGTGGACGCCTTCCAGTCCCACCTGGTGGTGCACTTCCGGCGGGACGGGCTCACCGGGCTGCGCATCCTGCCCGAGGACGCGGAGCCGTACGAGATCAAGTTCCCGGAGCCGCTCTACGACGTGGCCCCCGCCGGGAACTCCGAGTTCGTGACCTCGCGGCTGCGGCTGGCGTACACCTCGATGGTCACCCCGCCCTCGGTGTACGACTACGACCTGCCGGCCCGGGAGCTGATCCTGCTCAAGCAGCGGCCGGTGCTGGGCGGCTACAACGCCGAGGACTACGAGCAGTTCCGGGACTGGGCCACGGCCGAGGACGGCACGAAGGTGCCCATCTCGGTGGTGCTCAAGAAGGGCACCGACCTCAAGACCGCGCCGATCCTCCTGTACGGCTACGGCAGCTATGAAAGCTCGATCGACCCGTACTTCTCGGTCGCCCGGCTCTCCCTGCTGGACCGGGGGCTCGCGTTCGCGGTCGCGCACGTGCGGGGCGGCGGCGAAATGGGCCGCAACTGGTACGAGGACGGCAAGCTCCTCCGCAAGAAGAACACCTTCACCGACTTCGTCGCGGTGGCCCGGCACCTGGACAACGACAAGATCGTGGCCAGGGGTGGCTCCGCGGGCGGCCTCCTGATGGGGGCGGTGGCCAACCTGGCCCCCGAGCTCTTCGCCGGCGTCGTGGCCGAGGTCCCTTTCGTGGACGCGCTCAACACGATCCTGGACCCGTCCCTCCCGCTGACGGTGATCGAATGGGACGAGTGGGGCGATCCTCTGCACAACGCGGAGGTGTACGCCTACATGAAGTCGTACTCGCCGTACGAGAACGTGCGCGACACCGACTACCCCCCGATCCTCGCGATCACCTCCTTCAACGACACCCGCGTCTTCTACCACGAGCCGGCGAAGTGGATCGCCCGCCTGCGGGCCACCGCGCGCGGCGGCCCCTTCCTGCTGAAGACCGAGATGGGGGCCGGGCACGGGGGCAGGAGCGGCCGGTACGACGCCTGGCACGAGGAGGCGTTCACGCTCTCCTGGATCCTCGACCGAGTTGGAGTGACGAAATGACGTATGTTGCCGCCACCGACCGCTATGGCCCGATGCCGTACCACCGGACCGGGCGGAGCGGGCTGAAGCTGCCCGCGGTCTCGCTGGGCCTGTGGCACAACTTCGGCGACGACCGGCACCTCGACACCCAGCGGGCGATCCTGCGCCGGGCGTTCGACCGGGGCGTGACCCACTTCGACCTGGCCAACAACTACGGCCCGCCGTACGGCTCGGCGGAGAAGAACTTCGGGCGCATCTTCGCCGAGGATTTCCGTCCGTACCGGAATGAGCTGGTGATTTCCACCAAGGCGGGCTGGGACATGTGGCCCGGGCCGTACGGGGAGTTCGGGTCGCGGAAGTACCTGCTGAACAGCCTGGACGACTCGCTGCGGCGGATGGGGCTGGACTATGTGGACATCTTCTACAGTCACCGGTTCGACCCGGAGACCCCGCTTGAGGAGACGATGGGCGCCCTGGACCACGCGGTCCGGTCCGGGAAAGCGCTCTACGCGGGCATCTCGTCCTACTCCCCGGAGCGTACGGCCGAGGCCGCGGCGATCCTGCGGCAGATGGGCACCCCGCTGCTGATCCACCAGCCGTCCTACTCGATGCTCAACCGGTGGATCGAGGGCGGCCTGCTGGACACGCTGGAGGCGGAGGGCGTCGGCTGCATCGCGTTCTCCCCGCTGGCTCAGGGCATGCTGACCGACCGGTACCTGAACGGCGTCCCCGAGGGGTCCCGGGCGTCCCAGGGCAAGTCGCTCGACCCGGACATGCTCACCGCGGAGACCCTCAAGCACATCCGCACGCTGAACGAGATCGCCGGACGGCGCGGCCAGACGCTGGCGCAGATGGCGCTGGCCTGGGCGCTCCGTGACAAGCGGGTGACCTCGGTGCTGATCGGGGCGAGCAGCGTCAAGCAGCTGGAGGACAACCTGGCCTCGGTGAACCGCCTGGACTTCACCCCGGACGAGCTGGACGCGATCGACAAGGACGCGGTGGAGGCCGGCATCGACCTCTGGCGCGGTTCCAGCACCAGCTAAAGGGCGTCGTGCCGTTGCAGCCAGGTGAAAGACGCCCAGCCTGGCAGCACCGGCAGCCAGAAGGTCATCAACCGGAAGAGCAGCACGGCCGAGGTGGCGACGGTGCCGGGCAGGCCCGCCACGGTGAGGCCGAGCGAGAGTGAGGCTTCGACCGCGCCCAGCCCGCCGGGGGTGGGCGCGGCGGAGCCGATCGCGTTCCCGGCCAGGAAGACCACCGCGACGGCGGCGAAGCTGACCTCGCCGCCGAAGGCGCGCACGCAGGCGCTCAGGCAGATGACGAACATCAGGGTCAGCATGAGGGTGCCGGTGAGCGCCTCGATGATCTTCCGGGGCGACTGGAGCACGTCGAGCAGGCGCGGGATGACCCCGGAGAACAGCGCCCGGACCCGGGTGGTGAGCATCCGCCGCAGCGGCCGTACGGCCAGCACGACCACCATCACCACCGCGAGGGCGAGCAGCACCACGAGCAGGCCGCGGGACGGGGTCAGCGACGGCGCGGCCTGGGTGCCGGTGAGGTAGCCGAAGGCGAGCAGCAGGGTGATGTGCGAGGCCAGGCCGACCAGCTGGGAGGCGCCCACGCTGGCCACCGCGAGGCCCGGCGGGATGCCGTGCTTCTGCAGGTACCTGGTGTTGATCGCGACGCCGCCCACGGCGGCGGGGGCGACCAGCTTGACGAAGGAACTGGCCAGCTGGACCAGCACGGTCTGGCCGAGCGGCAGATGCTCGGGCACGAACCCGCGCAGCATGGCCGCCGCCGCCACGTAGCTTCCCGCGGCGGCGAGCAGCGCCACCCCGCCCCAGGCCCAGTTGGCGGTGGTCACCACCGAGACCAGGTTGACCTTGCTGAGCTGGGAGAGCAGAAAGTAGGCCGCGAAGGCGCTGGCGATGATGGTCACCAGGGTCCGGGGCCGGAACCGTTCGAGGCGGACCTCGTCCACCTCGACCTGCGGTTTCAGCGCCACGATGTGTTCGCGGATGGCGGGCAGCAGGTCCTTCTGGCGGCGGGTGGCGGCCCGGGTGGCCCGGGTCAGCGCGATGCGCTGGAGCAGCGGCAGGGCCCCGGCCAGCGCGTCCGCGCCGAGCACCGCGGTGGCCGACTTGACCGAGCGTTCCGGGCCGACCCGCAGGGCCAGGTAGGCCAGCAGCTGGGCGATGTCCAGGCGGAGCAGCAGGTCGCCGGCGGCGATCTCGCCGCTGCGGGCGTCCACCAGCACCACCCGGCCGTTCTCGTCGAGGTGGATGCTGTCGCCGGTGAGGTGGCGGTGGGCCAGCCGGTTCGCCTGGAGCAGCCGGACCTGCTCCCAGATCTGGGCGAGCAGTTCGTCGTCGATCTCGTGGTCGGGCAGTTCGGCCAGCGGGCGGCTGTCCACGTGCTCGTAGGCGAGCAGTGCGGCCTCGGTGCCCACCTCGCTGGTGCCGAGCAGGCGGGGGATGCTGGCCCCGGCCGCCTGGGCCGCGTACGCCATGAGGGCCTCGCGTTCGAGCTCGGCGCGCAGGGAGCGGATGGCGCGGCGGCGGGTCTCGGTGGTGAGGCGGAGGCGGCGCCAGATCCGGTAGACCACCCCGGCCACCTGGCGGTCCCGGTCGAGCACGGTGACGTCCAGGCGGGACTGGTCGGCCAGGCCCACCACGTACCGGCGGCTGCCGGACAGGTCGTCGTCGATGCGGCGGGCGCTGACGGGGGCGAAGCCGAGGCGGCGCAGGGCGGCCACCATGGCGCTGCCGGGCGGGCGGGTGTTGGCGCTGCCGATGCCGTACAGGGTGGCGTAGCCGACGGCCAGGCCGACCAGGTAGGTGACGATGGCCCCGAGCGCGGTCACCTTGGTGGCGGTGAACAGGGCGAACAGGTCCAGGCAGAGTGCCGTCCAGAGCAGGGCGCGCCACTGCGGGCGGCGGGACATGCGGACGGCCGTGGCGTAGGCGATGGCCGGGGTGAGCACGGTGTTGAGCGGCTCCACGTCCCGGCCGCCGGTGAGCAACTGGTTGAGGTCCGCCGGGCCGGCGGCGATGATCCACTCGTCCATCGCGTACGAGAGCAGCAGCGCCAGGATGGCGGCGATCAGGCCCTGGGCGACGCGCATGCCGTCCCGGTGGAAGACGCGTTCGACGGCGAAGGCGACCGGGACCGCGAGCACCGAGATGCCGCCGAGCAGGCCCGCGATCGAGGAGAGAAACGCGGGGGCTCGTCCTGTTCCTGCCTGTACGTCGATTTCCAGGCCGTTGAGTGTGCGCTGGGCGACCAGGGCGAGCAGCACCACGGCGGCCAGCGCGACCAGGGTGAGCAGGAAGCGGATGGCGTCCGAGGGCCGGCGGATGCGCTGGGGCAGCAAGGGCTCGACGACGAGGACGACTCCGTGATCCGGAGCCCCCACCGATGCGTCCTTCTCCTTGATGCCCCTCACCACCGTGATTCTGTGCGATCTTTACTGACCGTGTCCACAACGTAAGTGCTGCGCATGGCCCCTCGTCCGGGAGATTGCCCGGGTTACGCGCTTTACCCCACTCTATGGAGCCGAGGGGCGCGATGATCAGGCAGATCTTGCCCATCTCTTCGGCCGGGTAGCCGTTCTGAAACCCGGGGATCGTACAGTAGCGGGATGGAGTTGCGGGTTTTGGGGGCTTGTCCGCTGGACTGTCCGGATACCTGTTCGTGGGTGGTCACGGTCAAGGACGGGGAGGCGGTGGGGCTCAGGGGCAACCGCGATCATCCGTACACGCGGGGCGCGCTGTGTGTGAAGGTCAACCGGTACCTGGAGCACACGAAGGCGGCCGACCGCATTCTGTACCCGTTGAAGCGGGTGGGGCCGAAGGGCGCCGGGGAGTTTGTCCGTATTTCCTGGGATGAGGCGCTGGACACCATCGCCGGGCGGCTGACCTCGATCATCGACGAGTTCGGCGGGGAGGCCATCTGGCCGTACCAGGGCACCGGGACGCTCGGTTACATCCAGGGCGAGACCGGCGAGGCCGGGCGGCGATTCTGGAACGTACTGGGCGCGTCCCGGCACGATCTCAATATCTGCTCCCGCGCCGGAAATGTCGGACTGCGCTATACGAACGGCACGCCGGCCGGCATGGACCCTGAGACCATGGCGCGGTCCCGGCTCATCCTGCTGTGGGGCACCAACACCCTGACCAGCGGTCACCATCTGTGGAAGTTCGTCCAGGACGCCCGGGCGGACGGGGCGTACGTGGTGGCGATCGACCCGATCCGGACCAGGACCGCCGAGCAGGCCGACGAGCACCTGCCGATCCGTCCCGGCACCGACGGCGCGCTCGCCCTCGGGCTGCTCCACGTGGTGCTGGAGGAGGGCGCAGAGGACCGGGACTACCTGGCGGAGCACACCCTCGGCTGGGCGGAGTTCCGGGAAGAGATCCTGAAATATCCGCCGAGCAGGGTGGCGGAGCTGACCGGGTTGCCCGAAGCGGACATCCGCGCCCTCGGCGTACGGCTCGCGCACACCCGCCCGACCGCCATCCGGGCCACCATGGGCATCCAGCGCCACCGTGGCGGCGGCGCCGCGATGCGGGTGATCGCCTGCATCCCCGGAGTCACGGGCGACTGGCGGTATCCGGGGGGCGGCACGGCGTACTCGACCTCGGCGCACGTGCCGCTGGCCGTCAACCCGCGCTACGACCTGCTCCCCCGCCCGGTCCGCACGCTCACCATGACCCGGCTGGCCGACCAGCTGGACGAGTCGGTCAAGTGCCTCTGGGTGTACGCGGCCAACCCGATGGGCTCCACCCCGGACCAGAACCGCATCCGGGAGCGGCTGCTCCGCGAGGACCTGTTCACCGTGGTCATGGAGCAGTTCCCGACCGACACGGTGGACTACGCCGACATCGTGCTGCCCGCCACCATGCAGATCGAGCACACCGACCTGCACGCCGGTTACGGGCACATGTACCTGATGTGGAACGAACCGGCCGTCCCGCCGCCGGGCGAGTGCCTGTCCACCACCGAGACCTTCCGCCGCCTGGCCCGCCACCTGGGCCTGACCGAGCCTTCCCTGTACGACTCCGACCTCGACCTGGCCGAGCAGTTGCTGGCCGGAACCCCGACCATCAACCTGGACCAGCTGCGCAAGGACGGCTGGGCCCGGCTGGACGTGGCCGACCCGTTCGTCCCGTTCACCGAGGGTTTCCCCACGCCGAGCGGCAAGCTGGAGTTCGTCTCCGCGCCGGCGGAGGCCGACGGCCTGCCCAGGGTCGCCACCTACGTCCCGTCCCGGACGGCGGCCAGGCCGTCCACCCGGCTGACGCTGATCACCCCCGCCTCGCACACCTTCCTGAACACGATCTTCGCCAACAACCCGGAGCTGCTCCGCCGCTCCAAGGACCCGGTCGTCCTGGTCCACCCCATCGACGCGGCGGCCCGCGGCCTGACCTCGGGGACCCTGGCCCGGGTGGTCAACGCGACCGGCGAAGTCACCGCGAACATCGAAATTTCCGACAAAGTGCGGCCGGGGGTGGCGGCCATGGCCAAGGGGCGGTGGCTCAAGCTGACTCCCGGCGGGGCCAACGTCAATGCCCTGGTCGAGGAGGCCGACGCCGACATGGGCCGGGGCGCGACCTACCACGACAACTGGGTGGAGATCACCCCCGCCTGACGCCCCTGACGGAGGTGCGTCAGGGGCTGCTCAGGGACTTCCCCGATGTGGCGGAAGCGACCGGCGAGGCACGCTGAAACCATGGCAGAGAACATGAACGAACTGACTCGACGTGACGAGATGTCACTCGCCGGCGCCGCGCTGCGTGGCGCCCCGTGGAAGCCCGCCGCCGTGACCGGCGGCGCCGTCGCGGGCACCAGCCTGCTGCTGGGCCTGGTCACCGGTACCGCCAACCTGACCTGGGCGCTCTGCGTGGGCATCACGCTCTTCTCGCTGGTCGCCTCGGTCGGCGCGGTCTCCAAGCCGGACATCGGAGACCGCGTCACCCAGCAGGCCCGGCGCTGGTCGCTGCGGCACCCGTGGCGGTTCTCGCTCTACCCGGCCGCCGCCTCGGCCATCCTGATGTACCCGGTCCAGCTGATCGTGGACCGCGAGGGCGTCTTCGGGGCGGCCTGGGATGCGGTCTGGGGCGGTGTCTGGGTGTACGCGATCACCGCCGTACTGGCCATGTCGATGCGCGGCCGGGCCAGGGAACGGCGGCTGGGCGGGCCTAAGCAGGACTGGTAGCCGCCCGCTCCTGCTCGCTCCGGCAGACGCAGAACTCGTTGTCCTCAGGGTCGAGCAGGGTCACCCAGCCGGTCCCGTCCGGGCGCCGGAAATCGCCGTGCAGGGTGGCGCCCAGCTTCAGGAGGCGTTCCACCTCCTCGTCCCGGGTCCGCCCCTCGGTGGGCATCAGGTCCAGGTGAATCCGGTTCTTCACCGTCTTGCCCTCGGGCACCTTGATGAACAGCACGTGCGGGGGCCCGTCCGGGCGCTCGAGCATCACCTCGTCGTCGTCGGGCGCCCACTCCACCAGCCGCCAGCCGAGCACGTCATGCCACCAGGCCGCCAGTTCGTGTGGCCGGGCGCAGTCCAAGGTCACCGTGTGGATCTCCATAGTCATGCGCCCAAACCAACAGCAACACCAGCAAAGACGTCAAACGGGTTATCTCGGGCTTCTCACCACCCGGACCAGCCCTACCGCCGACACGATCGCCCACACCCCCTCCAGCAGCAGGAATCCCCAGTCCTGGCTGAGCAGCGCGATCCAGGTCAGCACCGCCGACCCGACGAGGTTGAGCAGCAGGTAGATCTTCGACTGGGCGTCGACCACCCTGGTCTGGGTGAGCAGGAAGGCGCTCAGAACGAAGAGCGCGCCGATGACCTGAACGAGTCCATGCATGATCGCTTTTCCGCGCGCCGTCTTCGCCGAGCCGGGTACGGCCGCCCTCGTCCGGGAGATCCCGAGCCGGTGATCTCTAACACCGGCAACATCCGGACTGTGAGAACTATTTCCCGCCGCCGCACCCCGTGACCGGTTCCGCCTAAAAACTGCGCTTAGCTTCTGTTACTGACGGGTAGCATTCCAGTAGAGTTACTCGCCAGTAGCAAACCCCCGGCTGTAGGAGCGCATCACCATGGCCCACTACAAGAGCAACATCCGGGACCTGGAGTTCAACCTCTTCGAGGTCTTCGGTCGCAAGGACATCCTCGGTAGCGGACCATTCGCCGACGTCGACGAGGAGACCGCCCGCAACATCCTGGACGAGGTGAACCGCCTGGCCACCGGCCCGCTCGCGGCCTCGTTCGAGGACGCCGACCGCCACCCTCCGGTCTTCGATCCGGCGACCCACAGCGTCACCATGCCGGACAGCTTCCGGAAGTCGTACCAAGCGTGGATGGACGCCGAGTGGTGGCGGCTAGAGCTCCCGCATGAGCTGGGTGGCACCCCCGCCCCCCGCAGCCTCCAGTGGGCGCTGGGCGAGCTGGTGCTGGGCGCCAACCCGGCCATCTGGATGTTCGGCTGCGGCCCGTCCTTCGCCCGGCTGCTCCACCAGCTCGGCACCGACGAGCAGAAGCGCTTCGCCGAGCTGGCCGTCGAGCGCCGGTGGGGCGCCACCATGGTGCTCACCGAGCCGGACGCCGGCTCCGACGTGGGCGCGGGCCGCACCAAGGCGATCCGCCAGGAGGACGGCACCTGGCACATCGAGGGCGTCAAGCGCTTCATCACCAGCGCGGAGCACGACCTGGCCGAGAACATCTTCCACCTGGTGCTGGCCCGCCCCGAGGGCCACGGCCCCGGCACCAAGGGCCTGTCCCTGTTCCTGGTGCCCAAGTTCCTGGTGAACCTGGAGACCGGCGAGCTCGGCGAGCGCAACGGCGCCTACGTCACCAACGTCGAGAAGAAGATGGGCCTGAAGGTCTCCACCACCTGCGAGCTCACCTTCGGCGAGCGGCACCCCGCCGTCGGCTACCTGGTCGGCGACGTGCACGACGGCATCAGGCAGATGTTCACGGTGATCGAGAGCGCCCGGATGATGGTCGGCACCAAGGCCATCGCCACCCTCTCCACCGGCTACCTCAACGCGCTGGAGTTCGCCCGCGAGCGGGTGCAGGGCGCGGACCTGAGCCAGATGGCCGACAAGTCCGCCCCCCGGGTACGCATCATCGCCCACCCGGACGTACGGCGTGAGCTCCAGCTCCAGAAGGCGTACGCGGAGGGCATGCGCGCCCTGGTGCTCTACACCGCGACCTTCCAGGACACCCTCCAGCTGAACCCGGGCGACCGGGACGCGGAGGCGATGAACGACCTGCTGCTGCCGATCGTCAAGGGCGTCGGCTCCGAGCGCTCCTACGAGCTGCTCGCCCGCTCCCTGCAGACCCTCGGCGGCTCGGGCTTCCTCCAGGACTACCCGATCGAGCAGTACATCAGGGACTCCAAGATCGACTCCCTGTACGAGGGCACCACCGCCATCCAGGGCATGGACCTGTTCTTCCGCAAGGTGCTCAGGAACCAGGGCGCCGCGCTCGGCTCGCTGCTCGGCGAGATCACCACCTTCGCCGCCTCCGAGGCGGGCAACGGCCGGCTCAAGGTCGAACGCGGCCTGCTGGCCGAGGCCGCCGCCGAGGTCAAGGCGATGGCCGACACCATGGCCGGGTGGGCGATCACCTCGCTGGAGACGCCCAAGGAGATCTACAAGGTCGGCCTGAACACCACCCGGTTCCTGATGGCCCTGGGCGACCTGACCCTCGGCTGGCTGCTGCTGCGCCAGGCCGAAGTGGCCCTGCGGGCGCTCGGCGAGGACTCCAAGGACGAGGCGTTCTACACCGGAAAGGTGGGCACGGCCACGTTCTTCGCGCAGACCGTGCTGCCGCGTCTGGCCGCCGAGCGGCGGATCCTCGACGCGACCGGCCAGGAGCTGATGGACTTGCCGGAAGACGCCTTCTGAGCCTTCCGAACGTGGTGAGGCCCGCCCCCGGGAGTCGCAGGGGCGGGCCTCACGCGTGTTCACCAGCCAGAACGTGTTACCAGGTGGTGGGCTTGCCCTTCTGGAAGAGCCAGACGTCGAAGAAGCTCGTCAGGTTCTGTCCAGAGATCTTCTCCGCCGCCTTGATGAAGTCGGCGGTGGTCGCGTTCCCGTACTGGTGGTCGGCGGCCCAGTCCTTGATCAGCTTGAAGAAGGCGGTGTCGCCGATCTTGCCGCGGAGCGCGTGCAGCGTCATCGCGCCACGGTTGTAGGGGATGTTGCTGAACATGTCCTCGGGGCCGGGGTCGGCCAGCAGGATCTGCCAGAACGACGAGGTCGCGGCGCGCCCGTAGTTGCTGGAGCTGTTGAACGTGGCCTGGGCGGTGGCGCCGCCGCTGTGCTCGGTCCACAGCCAGGTCGCGTAGGTCGCGAAGCCCTCGTTGAGCCAGATGTCGGACCACTTGCTCAGGGTGACGCTGTCGCCGTACCACTGGTGGGCGAGCTCGTGCGCCATCGTGCTCACGCTGGGCGCGCTGGAGAAGATCGGCTTGGTCTGGCTCTCCAGGGCGTAGCCGACGTTGGGCGCGCGGTCGATGATCGCACCGGCCTGGTTGAACGGGTACGGCCCGAAGATCGTGCTGAAGTACTCAAGGATGTCCGGGATCCTCGCCACGGCCGTGGCCGACTGGGTGACCAGGCGCGGGTCCACCGCCGTGTACACCGGGATGCCGCTGGGCGTGGTGGACTCGGTGACCACGAAGTTGCCCAGGGTCACCGTGGCCAGGTAGGTCGCCATCGGCTCCGCCGAGCGCCAGACGAAGGTCGTCTTGGCGTCCTCAGTCGTCTGCGACAGCAGCCGGCCGTTGCCCACCACGGTGATGCCCTCGGGGACGGTGGCGCGGAAGGTGAAGGTCGCCTTGTCCGCCGGGCTGTCGTTGACCGGCATCCACGACGGGGCGCCCTGCGGCTCACCCGGCACGAACACGCCGTCGTCCGTCGGCACCCAGCCCTCGATCGAGCCGTCGGGGTCGGTGATGACCGGCGGCGTCCCCTCGTACGACACGGTCACGGTGAAGGTCTGCCCGCTCTTGACCTTCGGCCGCGGCGTCACGACCAGCTCCTGGCCGCTGCGGGTGAAGTCGGCCGGGTGCTTGCCCACCTTCAGCGAGGTGATCTCCGGGCCCTGGAAGTCCAGGTTGAACTGGTCCATGTCCTGGGTCGCCAGCGCGGTGATGACCGTGGTGGCGTTCATGATCTTGGTGGCCGGGTCGTACGCGAAGGTGACGTCGTAGTCCTGCACGTCGTACCCGCCGTTGCCCTGGTCGGGGAAGTACGGGTCGTCGAGCGAGGAGGCACCGGCCGAGTAGCGCGGCTCGCCGGGGTCGCCGGGAGCAGCCAGCGCTGGGTGGACCTGGGTCACGGCGAGCAACGCGGCCGCGAGGGCCGCGACGCGGAACCGGGACGATTTCATGGAGTTCCTTTCGAACGGGGGCGCTGGGCGGAGCATGACGGACCCGGCTGGATCCGTCATGCTCCGCGGGCGGTAGCGCCAGATCAGGCGACGACGGAGCGGAGCGGGATGCCCGCGTCGTTCAGGGCGCGGACCAGGTCACGGACGTACGGGTGCTCGTCGGCGGTCAGACCCTCGGGGTTGGGGATCGTCAGGTACGCCGAGCCGTCGGCGGTCGCGGTCTCCGCCGTGTCGGTGTACTGCTCGACCACCGCCTGGGTCCGCGCGAGGTCGGCCTCGGCCACCTGGATGGTGATCGGCCGCCACTCGCCGCCCAGGTTGGGCTGCTCCTCGGCGGAAGGCAGCGCCAGCGCCCGAGCGGTCCGCTGCTGGACGGCGGGCGTGCCCGCCGGCTGGAGCAGCGCGTTCGCCACCAGGTGGATGCCGTTCTCGTTGTAGGCGCGGAACAGCGGGTTGTAGGCGAACAGGACAGCGTGCCCGGCGCCGTTCGGCTCGTTGACGAGGGCGGCCGTGCCCTTGAGCGCGGCCGACCCCACCGTGTAGCCGTTGGACCAGAACCTGCCGTCGGACGGGTAGGTCAGGACGTTCGTGCCGGTGCTGCTCGCGTTCAGGATCGGGTCGCCGTTGTTGAACTGGAAGTCCTCCGCGGGACGGCCCAGCGCCACCGGGTCGGCGGTGGCGGTGTCCACCCGGAAGTGCGAGCCGATGACCTGGTAGCCGGCCGGCTTGGTCTTCTCGGTGGTGGAGGTCAGCCCCGCGGAACGGGCCACCCGGGTGCCCTCGTTGCGCAGCCCGACGTACGTGCCGCCGGCGGACACCCACTGCTTGAGGTTGGCCAGGCCCTGCGCGGTCAGACCGCCCGTGGAGCTGCTCCCGTCCGGGACGACCAGGACGGTCCGCTCGGTGAAGGCCGGGGTGTTGCCGTTGATGTCGGCCGTGGAGACCGGCTTGAGGTTCAGGCCCCAGCGAGCGCCGAGCACGTAGCGGGCCTCGCCGTACGAGCCGGAGGTGGTGGAGATGCCGGTGCCGTTGAACAGGCCGACGTCCGGGGTGCGCAGCGGGGTGCCCGAGGCCGCCGCCGAGCTGCCGGTGACGTTCACGCCGAGCGAGCGGGCCAGCTTGTCCAGCGTGTTCGGGGTGACCGCGGCGGCCGGCAGGCTGATCACGCCGGTCCCCAGGTCACGGGTGAGCGGCAGGCCCGCGGCGAGCAGCTTGAAGGTGAGCTCGGAGGCCGCCGCCGAGTCCATCGGGTAGGCGTAGGACCCGGTGTTCGGAGCCGAGGAGAGGATGCCGCCGTCGATGTCCTTGACCAGGTCGGCCTTGGGCGCCACCACGTCGCCGGTGTAGACGGTGTCGACGCCCATCAGCAGCGGGTTGCTCCACGAGGAGACGTCGTAGAAGTACGGGAACGGGGTGTACGGGTCCTCGCCGATCAGCGCCTGGATCCAGTGCTTCTGCGGCTGGTCCATCGGGATCCAGTAGGCGCCCTCGGGCACCGTGAGGTTGGTGGCGCTGCGGCCGCCGAAGATCCGGGCGTTGGGCACCGTGACGGCCTTCTTCACCCGGTAGACCTCGACGTCCATGCCGCGCAGCCGCTCGACCAGCCGGCGCACGTCGCCGATCTGGCGGTCGGGCAGCAGGAAGTACGAACGGATCTTGATGTCCGGCACCGGGAACTGCACGGTGTTGGTCGGCTGGACGACCTCGTTCGGCTGGAGGGTGCCCGCGGCGCCTTCGGCGATCGCGGTCCGGTAGATCGAGTAGTAGCCGTCGAGGATCTCGCGCTTGTTGTCGGCGGCCCAGCCGATCGTCGCCCACTGGGTGTTGAACTGCTGCTGCACCCGGTCCTGCACGGCCGAGGAGCTGCCCTTCTCGTACGTCATGCCGGCGGCGCCGAAGCCGGTGGCCGGCACGGTGTCGCCGTAGCCCATGTAGAACAGGTCGTAGGTGGCGTAGTTGAAGTAGCACTCGGTGGTGACGCCGGTGCGGCAGGCGCCGTTGTAGCCGAAGCCCGCGCCGTTGGCCGCGCCGATGCGGTTGATCCAGTTGACCGGCTGGTCGGCGATCTCGTGGTGGATCGGGTCGGCGTTCGGCGGGAAGAAGTACTGCCGGCCGCTCATCTCGTGCGCGTCCACGAAGACCTGCGGCGGGTACTGCCGGAGCAGTTCGATCTTGCCGTCGGTCTCCGGCTGGGTGCGGGCGAACCAGTCCCGGTTCAGGTCGAAGCCGTACTCGTTCTGCCGGCGGCTGGCGTCGCGGCCGTCCGGGTTCTGGGTCGGCACGATGACCGTGACCAGGTTGTCGTTGCGCTTGGAGGTGTCGCAGGACAGGCCGCTGGCCAGCTCGTACAGGGTCTTGAGCGCGGCGTCGGCGCCGCTCTTCTCACCGCCGTGCACGTTGCCCGCGATCCAGACGATGGCCGGGGAGTCCTCGGCGATCCGGCCCGCCTTGTCGGCCTTCAGCGAGCGCGGGTCGCGCAGCGAGGAGACCTGGCTGGCGATCTTCTTCAGCTGCCCGGGAACCAGGTGGTGGGGGTCCGACACGATGGCGTAGGGCAGGTCCTGGCCGGTGACGCTGGTCGCCATCGAGCCCGTGACGACACGGTTGGAGGCGCTTCCGACAACCTGGAGGTAGTTCTTGATCTCTTCTGTGGTGAGCACCTTGGGCTGTCCCACACCCAGGGGGAAGCCGAAGTACTGCTCGGGACTCGGGACGGTGGTCACATGGGCGTTGGGGTCGGTGCTGCACTCGGCGCCGGCGGGGTTGGCCTGCGCCGAGGTGGTGGGCGTCAGGGTGAGCGCGGCCGAAACCAGGACCGCGACTCCTAACGCCTTGCCATAGGGGGATCTTGTGCGCACCGTTGCGCGAAACCGCATCTCGCCTCCAGGGCGGGGGGACGGGAGGACTCTGGTGGAGAACCCGTCCAAGAAAGGACAAACTCACTGCGGACGGTATTGGAACGCAATAAAGCGGACAAGATGGAGAGAAAATCCAACTGTCTGGCGTCGGCTGGTGTGAAGTTGTCGTTTTCCCAGGTCAAGGCAGTTAAGCGTGACCGAATCGCCTATTTATAACGTCCGATAACAACTAGGCGTCGGGTTCACACACAGGTCGGACGTAGGGCAGGAAGACAGACGGCCCGGCCCCCGGCCCGTCAGGTCGACGGGCCGGGGGCCGGGCCGCTGCACTCAGAGTTCGTGCTGTACGGCCGCGCGGGCGGCCAGGATGGGCTTGATGTACTCGTTAAGCACCGCGACGTGGGCGGGATGGTCCCGGTAGACGAAATACCCGTCCACCGAGTCGAAGTCGGCCACCACCGCGAGCTCGTAGTTACCCGGGCCGATGCCCGCGTCCACGCCGATGTCGTAGCCGCGCAACTCGGGAATGGCGCCGGGCAGCTTGGCCAGCTGGGCCGCCACCTCCGCCTTCTGGTCCTGGGTGGCCTCCGCGATCCAGGACAGCAGCACGATGTGCCGGAACATCACACCTCCGAACCGAAGACGGCGGGCAACGTCCGCTCGTGAACCTCCCGGAGGGTGGCCACGGGGATGTCGAAGGCGCCCGCCACGGCCAGCGAGTCGCCGCCCGTACGGCCGAGACCGTAGCAGGGCACCTCCTGCCGGGCACAGAGCGCGGCCAGCGCGTCGAAGTGCTCGGGGCGCACGCAGACCAGCGCCCGCGCGGCCGACTCGCTGAACAGGTCGACGAAGGCGTCCTCACCGGGCAGCGACACGGTGGCGCCGATCCCGTTGGCCAGGCAGGACTCCGCCAGCGCGACGGCCAGGCCGCCGTCCGACAGGTCGTGCGAGCCCGCCAGCAGCCCCCGCCCGGCGGCGGTGGTCAGCACGGTGGCCAGCGCCCGCTCGGCCTCCAGGTGGGCCCGCGGCGGCAGGCCGCCCAGGTGACCGTGGGCCAGGTACGCCCACTCCGAGCCGCCGAACTCCTCGGCGGTGTCGCCGAGCAGCACCACCCGCAGGCCCTCGGCGGTGAAGCCGGGGCGCACCCGGTCGGCCACGTTCTCGATCACGCCGAGCACGCCGACCACCGGGGTGGGGTGGATCGCCGCCGCCCCCGTCTGGTTGTAGAAGGACACGTTTCCGCCGGTCACCGGCACGCCCAGGGTCCGGCAGGCGTCGGCCAGGCCGCGCACCGCCTCGGCGAACTGCCACATCACCTCCGGGTCCTCCGGGGAGCCGAAGTTGAGGCAGTTGGTCACCGCCAGCGGGGTGGCGCCGGTGACGGCCACGTTCCGGTAGGCCTCGGCCAGCGCCAGCTGCGCCCCCGCGTACGGGTCGAGCTTGGCGTACCTGCCGTTGCCGTCGGTGGCCAGGGCGATGCCGCGGGTGGTCTCCTCGGCGCCGGGGAGCACTTCGGAGATGCGGAGCATGCCGGCGTCGGCGGGCTGGGCGAGCACGGTGTTGCTCCGGACGTACCGGTCGTACTGGGAGGTGACCCACTCGCGGGAGGAGAGGTTGGCGGAGCCGAGCAGCAGGAGCAGGGTCGCGCCAAGGTCGGTCGGCCGTTCCAGCTCGACATGGGTGTTCAGGGCGGCCTGGCCGGCGGGCTCGTGGAACGGCCGATGGTAGACCGGGCCCTCGTCGGCCGCCGTGCCGGGCGGGATGTCCACGATGACCTCACCGTCCCAGGTCATCACCAGCCGGCCGGTGTCGGTCACCTCGCCGAGCACGGTCGCGGGCACATCCCACTTCTCGCAGATCGCCATGAAGGCGGGAATGTCGCCCGGCCGTACGACGGCCATCATGCGTTCCTGCGACTCGCTCATCAGGATCTCCTCGGGCCGCAGCGTGGGGTCGCGCAGCGGGACGAGGTTGAGGTCGACGGTCATGCCGCCGGTGCCCTTGGCGGCCAGCTCAGTGGTCGCGCAGGACACCCCGGCCGCGCCGAGATCCTGGATGCCGACCACCACGTCCGCCTGGTAGAGCTCCAGGCAGCACTCGATCAGCAGCTTCTCCATGAACGGGTCGCCCACCTGGACGGCGGGCCGCTTGGCCTGGGACTCCTCCTCGAAGGTGGCCGAGGCCAGCACCGAGGCGCCGCCGATGCCGTCCGCACCCGTACGGGCGCCGAACAGCACCACCTTGTTGCCCGGGCCGGGCGCGGTGGCCAGCTTGATCTGGTCCTTCCTGAGCAGGCCCACGCAGAGCGCGTTCACCAGCGGGTTGCCGATGTAGCAGGGGTCGAAGACGACCTCGCCGCCGATGTTGGGCAGGCCCAGGCAGTTGCCGTAGTGGCTGATGCCCTCCACCACGCCGGGCAGCACCCGCCGGGTGTCTTTCTGGTCCAGCCCGCCGAACCTGAGCGAGTCCATGACCGCGATCGGGCGGGCGCCCATCGACATGATGTCCCGCACGATGCCGCCGACGCCGGTGGCCGCGCCCTGGTGCGGCTCGACGTACGACGGGTGGTTGTGGGACTCGATCTTGAAGGTGGCCGCCCAGCCGTCGCCGATGTCGACGACCCCGGCGTTCTCCCCCATGCCCACCAGCAGCGCGTCCGACTTCGGGGCCTTGGTGGCGAACTGCTTGAGATGCACCTTGGAGGACTTGTACGAGCAGTGCTCGCTCCACATGACCGAGTAGATGGCCAGCTCGGAGCCGGTGGGGCGGCGGCCGAGGATCTCCTTGACCCGCTGGTACTCCTCTTCCTTCATGCCGAGTTCGGCGTACGGCATGGGCTCGTCCGGGGTGTTCTTCGCCCGGTCGACGTTGTCCACCCGCATCACGCGTTCACCAGCCTCTGGAGAATCGAGGTGAAGAATCCCCTGCCGTCCACGCTGGGGGCGCCGGTCAGGTCCTCGACCGCGTGCTCGGGGTGCGGCATCAGGCCGACGATGTTCCCGGCCTCGTTGGTGATGCCCGCGATGTCGTTCAGCGAGCCGTTCGGGTTGCCGCCGACGTAGCGGAACACGACGCGGCCCTCGCTCTCCAGCGCGTTCAGGGTCTTCGCGTCGGCGACGTACCGCCCCTCGCCGTGTTTGACCGGGAGCACGATCTCCTGGCCCGCCGTGTAGTCGCCCGTCCAGGCGGTCGTGGCGTTCTCCACTTTTATCCGCTGGTCGCGGCAGACGTAGTGGAGGCCCGCGTTCCTGGTCAGCGCGCCCGGCAGGAGGTGTGCCTCGCACAGGATCTGGAACCCGTTACAGGTTCCCAGCACCGGAAGCCCCTTCTGAGCCGCGGGAATCACCTCCGCCATCAACGGCGCGAACCGTGAGATCGCCCCGCAGCGTAGGTAGTCCCCGTAGGAGAACCCTCCCGGCAGGAACACCGCGTCCACGCCCTTGAGATCGTGCTCCGCATGCCAGAGCGGCACAGCCTCTCCTCCGGCCAGCCGCACGGCCCGCGCCGCATCCTGATCGTCGAGTGTCCCGGGAAAGGTGACGACGCCCACCCGCATCAAAGAAGCCCTCCCAAAGCACACGCACAAGCCACCGACAGGTCATCGGCAGTCATGGCGGTACGCCTCAGCGTATCGAATGGCCAGAACTGCCCTCCGCGTGTGGGAGGGGCACCGCGGCAGCCAGCTCTCGAACGCCTGCCCGCCTTATGCGGCGTGGGTGTCGGTACCGCGCAGAATGTACAGGTCGTCGCCGAAGACGGCGGAGATCTGGAGGTGACCTCCGAGAGCCTGTACGTAGCGAGCGATGGCCTCGACGGTGGACACCTCGCCGCGCTCGATCTGAGAAACACGGCTCTTGGTGACGCCCATCCGCTCGGCCACCTCGACCTGGGTCAACTCCAGAGCGGCACGGCGTTCAGCGAGGCGGTGGCCGTCGATGTAGGCCTGGTTACGCTTACGGGCCTCAGCGACCACCTGCTCGCCCCCGACACCAGCGACCAAGCCGGGGCGTACGTCGCTCCACTTGGGAAAATTCGTCATCGCTGGCCCTCCTCCTCTTCTCGTTCTTTCACATACTGCGCATAAAGCTCCTCGGCCAGTGGGATGGCCCGCCGATACCACCCGGACCAGTCCCCCGACTTGTCCCCACCGACCAACAGGATGGCCGACCGCCACGGATCGAACACGAAGATGATCCGAATCTCGGAGCGTCCCGCCGACCCCGGCCGCAACTCCTTGAGGTTGTGGATCTGCGAGCCTTCCAGCCGGTCGACCAGTGGCCTCCCCAGCCCGGGTCCCCCCTCAGCCAGCCGGTCGATGGCATCGACCACTTGAGCCTCGGACCTCGCGTCCAGGGCGCTGATCCAGCCCAGGAACTCATTGGTGACGCGGATCTCCCACTCCTCCACGAGCGCGAGTGTAGCAAATCCTCTACCACTCGGAGGCAAGAACTATCTGCGGCATAGTCGCTGCCCTAATGACGCGCGGCGCTGCTGGTCCGCAAGAGGCTCGCGACATCATCCGAGGGATCCCGCACGCCGATGCTCTGTCCCTTACCTCTCCTCCCCCCGGGACTCCGATAGCTGGAGGCTGTCGGGCCGGGTCATGGCGTACCTCCAGTTGTGGCCGGCTGGGCGGGATCAGCCGTGTTGTCGGCTGTGGGGTCAGGTGCGGTGGTGGGCTGGTGGTCGGCTGGGATGCGTGACAGGGCGGAGGGCCACCAGTTGTATCGGCCGAGCAGGACGGCGGCGGCGGGAACCAGGAGGGTGCGTACGAAGAAGGTGTCCAGGATGACGGCGAAGGCTATGGTGAAGCCGAGTTGGCGGGCCTGGTCGCTGTCGCCGGCGATGGCAAGGACGGCGAAGGTGCCGGCCAGGATGAGCCCAGCGGCGGTAATGGTGCCGCCGGTATGCCCGATCGCCCGGGTCAGGGCTTCGCGCAGCGGATAAGTGTGGGCTTCTTCGCGGACGCGGGCCATGAGCAGGATGTTGTAGTCCTCGCCCAGGGCCATGGCGAAAATGAACAGCAGGATCGGGATGATGAAGTTCAGGCCGTCGCCGTTGCCGTAGTGGACGAACACGATGCCGGCGAAGCCGAGGGCGGCCACGTAGGACAGGCCCACGGTGACGATCAGGTACAGCGGCGCGATGAGACTGCGCAGCAGGACGGCGAGCAGGAGCAGGATGACCAGTAGCACGATGGGGACCAGGCGAATCAGATCGCTGGTGGAGGCCGTGTAGATGTCGTGCGCGGTCGCGTCGAGCCCGGCGACGCCGTTGTCGGTTGCGGCGACACTGGTCGCCACCTCGGTCACGGTGGCCCGCAGCATGGGGACGGCGTCGATGGCGGCTCGGCTTCCGGCCGGTCCGGCGGCAGGTACCGCGTCGAAGCGTACGGTTCGCCCGTCGGTGCTGATGAACTGGGTACTGGCTCGGTACGCCTGGTACAGGCTCGGCGAAATCCCGGTCGGCGGGGTCGGGGACAGACGTGTGCCCGAACCGAGGCGCGTGTGAAGGTCGGCCAGATCGGCGGCGGTGATGGTGGTGCCGTTGGGGTTGAGCGGACCGGTCAGCGCGCTGATGGTGGCAGCCGCGGCGAGTTGCTGTTGGGCCGTCTGCAGGGCGTTCGGGTTGTGCCAGACAGGGTCGGCGAACCGCAGCAGCACCGTTTCGCCGTTGTTCGTGGGGGCGGGGAAGTGTGCGGCCAGCACGGCGGCGCCGTCGGCGGAATCGCCGGCCGTGGCGGGTTTGCCGGAGGTGAAGCCACCGGTGGTGAACCCGTTCAAGCCCGCCGCGAGACCACCGAAGAGGAGTATCCCTGCGGCGAGGACGGGTATGGGCCGTCGTACCGCGCGTGCGCCGATGCGACCCCACACGCCGACGGTTTGCTGCCCGTCAGCGGGACGGGTGGGCCAGAACAGCGCCCGCCCGGCGATCGCCAGGAGGGCGGGCAACAGCGTCAGCGCGGCCAGCAACATCACGACCAGGGCGATGGCCAACGCCGGGCCGAGGCCGCGGTACAGGCCGAAGGTGGCGAGAGCGAGGCAGGCCAGAGCCGCGATCACGGTGACGGCCGAGAAGGTGATCGACTCCCCGACCCGGCCCATCGCGGCGATCAGGGCTTCGCGGGGGTGCCGGCCTCGGCGGATCTCTTCACGCATCCGGAAGACCAGGAACAGGCCGTAGTCGGTTCCGGCACCGAGCAGCAGCACCACGAGCAGCTGTTGGATGGCCGGTGACACCGGCAGCCCGGCCTCGCCGGCCTGGCCGATCACCGGTCCGGCCAGCAGCAGCGCCAGCACTGCGGGGATCAGGGTGATGACGGGGGCCAGCAGCGAGCGGTACACGACGAACAACAACACGATCACGAACAACAGGGTGAATCTGTGAATGTTGCTGCCCGCCTTCGTGGCGGCGGTATCCGCGTCGGTGGTCTGTGCCAGCGGGCCGGTCAGGTGGAAGGTCAGCCCCGCTGGCGGCGAGGCGGAGGTGAACGTGGCGCGGACAGCGCTGACCAGGCCGGAGTTGCTTGTGTTGCCGGGGCCGTCGGGCACGGTGATCAGCAGCGCCCGGCGCGCGTGCCCGTCGGCCGATACACCCTGATCGCGGACCGAGGTCACATCCTTGACGGTGGCGGCGGCTTGCAGCACCCGCTCGATGGCGGTGTCGTCGGCCGTGGTGAGCGGCCCGTCCGCCCGGGACGCGACGATGATCGCGGTGGCGCCGGGGCTGGCCCCCTGAAACGGAGCGGCCAGGTCGGCTGCGTGCCGGCTCGGCGCGTCGGCCGACAGGAACTGGGCGTTGTTCGACTGGGTGACGCTGGACAGGCTCGGTAGCGCGAATACCGCACCGGCGACGAGGGCTACCCACGCCACGACGATCAGCCAGCGGAACCGTATAGCGAACCGTGCCAAAGCCTCGAACATGACCACGTCCTCACCGGATGCCTGGTGTATTATCTGAACGGCCTCGTCTGGTAATAAGCCAGGCCGCACAATATCCAGACGCGAGCGTTTAGTAAAGAGTCGCCGGTGGGAAGAGGCGAGAAGATGGCGGACCAGGCTGGCGAGGCGGCGCGCCCTCGACGGGGTCGCCCACGCGATCCTGGTGTGGATGCCGCGGTGCTGTCTGCGGCATTGGAGTTGCTGGCCGAAGTGGGCTATGCGGGTTTGACCATGGAACAGGTCGCCGTACGGGCCGAGGTGAGCAAAGCCAGCCTCTATCTGCGCTGGTCCAACAAAGCGGCGCTGGCAGCCGAGGCGATGCAGCGCCACGCCGACGTCGTCCCCGACATACCCGACACCGGCAGCCTCGCCGAAGACATGCGGCACTTCCTGCACGCGCTGCTACGCGAACAGCAGCGCAGCGCGCAGGCTCTGGCCGCCGTCAGCGGCGAGATCGCCAACAACCCCCAGCTACGTGAAGCGTTCCGCGCCGGCATGACCGGAACACTCGTGAACAGCCTGCGTACGATGGTCACCCGCGCTGTCGACCGCGGAGAGATACCGGCGACCACCGACGTAGAGCTGTTGTCGTTGCTGCCCGTGGCAGTCATGCAGCAATGGCGGTTGGTCAGCGACCACCGGCCGGACAAGGAACTGATGGACCGCATCGTGGCCCAGTTCTTCAGCGAGAAACCCGTCCCTTAGACAGTCTTGCCGGCCAGCAGGAACACTCTCGGGAAGCCGCGCCTCGGATCCTGGTACCCGGGGAAGATCAGCCGGGCGGTCTCGATGATGTTCCGCTCACGGAGCATGCCGGAGATCATGTCGGTGGACCATCGGTAGGCCGGCGAGACGGCATGGTCGTACGGCTCGGCCGGCTGCGACGGCTCTTCGGTCGCTGAGAAGGAAAGCAGGACGTGCCCGCCGGGTGCGAGCACGCGGGTGAACTCGTCGAACAACTCGTGCACCCGCTCGGGCGGGGTGTGAATGATCGAGTAGTGGCTGAAGACGCCGCCGACACTGCCGTCCGCCAGCTCCAGAGCGAACATCGAGCCGACCTCGAACCGGAGGCCTGGATGCTCCTGGCGGGCCTGTTCGATCATCCCGGGCGACAGGTCGATCCCGAACACGGGGAGTCCCCGCGCGTGGAGGTAGGCCGTGTAGTGTCCTGGCCCGCATCCGAGATCAGCGATCGGCCCGGCGCCCGCCGCCTTCACCAGGTCGGCGAAGGTGTCGATGAGGGCCCGGTCCAGCGGCTCGTCCGCCAGAGGATCGCGGAACAACTCGCTGTACTCGGCCGCCCTCGCGCTGTAGGCACTGCGGGTCGCTTCGAGAAAGCCGGCTTCGGTCATAGCCGATCAAAATAGCCGAACCGATCTCGCCTCGTAATCCACAGGAGAAGCTGTCGGCCATCGCGATCGGCATGGCGACCTGCGGCGCGTGTGTAGCAAATTTCTCACAAAGCGTGAAGATCCGCGCGTGCCCTGTGGGGGGGATCCCGCCCTCATGACACGCCCGCGCAACCGGTTGCCGGGACTGTTCACACGGTGGCGAGTCCTTACACGGACGCGAGTTCGCGGGTGCGGGTGAGGTGGTGGGCTATGGCGTCCTCGTCCCAGTCGAGGGACTTTCTGAGGCGGACGGTGGTGCCGCTGCCTGGGGTGATGTCGAAGGAGATTTCGTCCACCACGGACTGCATGATGAGGATGCCGCGGCCGTTCTCGGTTTCGCCTGGGGGGTACTGCTGAGGGATCGAGGTCAGGCCGAGGCCGCGGTCGGCTACCCGGAGTTCGCAGCGGCCGTCGTCTATGGTGGCGCGGACCTGGTACCGGGTGGCGGGGCCGCCGTGGCGGACGGCGTTGGCGCAGGCTTCTGAGGTGGCGAGCAGGATGTCCGAAACACATTCCTCGGTCACGCCCAGCGAGCGGAGCGCGTCCCCGAGCACGCGACGGACCATCGGGATGCCGATCGCATCACGGGGAAGGGCCAGAGAGAACTCAATGTCCACTGGAACCCTCCCTTCAACGTAGGTCACTTAGCAAGGCTTCCCCAGGGATTCCCGCCTAACCGCCACCCTCGACACCAAAATCACGTCTCTGTCATTCCCCCAGCCCAGCAACAAGCAAAAACCCAGCAAACCATCCCAAACGCCACACCTCTAAAAACCCCCGGCAACCACCCCGAACCCCCACCGCCCGGACGAGCCCTCCACTCGAACTCAACTCCGCCGGAACCGTCGCCTACCCTCCGCCCTCCCAAAGATTGATTGGCCCGGCCTACCTCCTGCGTCGGCCATGGATGAGGCGCTCAGCGAGTTGCCGCAACGGCTCGTCAAGGACCCCGCAGTCCCCGTGGCGACGGATCTGGATGCAGACGCACAGTTGCGCGATGCGTCCGTCCGGGGTGTCCAGCACGTTCCGGAACCGGTCATAGATCTCAGCGGCCAACTCCGGGACCAACAGGCTGGTGCAGTACAGGGTGGCCGCGTCGGTCCCGGCCGGCGCGAGCCCCCAGAACTCCCAGTCGAGCAGGTACGGCGTGCGGGCGGTGAGGTTGGTCCAGCGCAGGTCACCATGCTGGGTCACCCATTGGACAACCCGAGTCTCGACCTCCGGACCGTAGGCCCTCCGCATCGCGACCGTGATCTGCTCCTGAGTCCGAGGCACCCGATCCGTGGAGTGCGCGGCCAGCCCGGCGAGCGAAGCATGCAGACTCCGCCACCACGACTCGGTCAGGACAAGATGGCCGCTGAGGGTCTCGTGCCGGGCGCAGATCGGCTCGTCGACCAACTCCCACAACTCCGCACGGACCAGTTCGCCACCATCCATCCAGGTGTCGACGACCAGAAGATCAGGACGGCGGACACTGGTCAGACCGGCCGCGGAAACCGGACCATCCCAGACCACGCCACGCGCCAGGTCTACGGGAGCGGAGATCACCCGCAACCACCGTGCCTCACCCACGTCAGCGACCGGACCGCTGATGGTGCGGTCACGAACACCGGCCACCGTAGGCCCATCGGAAGCCACTCCGAAGGTCTGAACCGCACGAACGAACTGAGTGCGCATCCACTCGGCACGGTCGCTCACTCCGTTTCCTTCCGGCACGGGCGCGGGGGTAGGAGTGGTGGTTACTACTCCTGTTCGATGTGGACCTGGAAGTCCTCGATCACGGTGTTGGCGAGGAGGGTTTCGGCCATTTTTCGGGCGGCGGCGAGGGTGGTTTCGTTGGCGGGGCCGTCGAAAGTCAGTTCGAAGCGTTTGCCCTGGCGTACGTCGGTGACACCGGAGAAGCCGAGGCGGGGAAGGGCTCGGGCGATGGCCTGGCCCTGGGGGTCGAGGATCTCGGGCTTGAGCATGACATCCACGATCACGCGCGCCACAGTGGGTTCCTCCTGGTAGATGTACTGCCTGCCGCGCAACAGCCTAGCGGTCCTCCGACCCCCCGGTTATCCACAGCCTGTGGATTGTGTGGGAGAACGGCCACCGGGAACGGGGAGAGTGTGGAGAGTGGGCGGGGGTGCTGGGCACCAGGGTGCACCCTCTGCCAACATGTCCGCATATACGTGCGTTCCACCACCAAATGGGACGTTCGTGCCTGTAAATGGCCGAATAACGGTGGCGACCCCACCCATCCCCGGCCCCGAACGCGCAGGAGTGGCACATGACCGCCCCCATGGCACCCCCAGAGCTCGTCCAGCTCCTCACACCCGAAGGGGAACGGGTCGAGCATCCCGACTACGAGATAGATCTCACCGCGGAGGAGGTCCGCTCCCTCTACCGCGACCTCGTCCTGGTCCGCCGCATCGACCTGGAGGCCGTCGCCCTCCAGCGCCAGGGCGAACTGGGCCTGTGGGCCTCGCTGCTCGGCCAGGAGGCCGCGCAGGTCGGCTCAGGCCGCGCCCTCACCGACGCCGACATGGCCTTCCCCACCTACCGGGAGCACGGGGTGGCCTGGTGCCGCGACGTCGACCCGCTGCACCTGCTCAGCCTGTTCCGCGGCGTCAACCACGGCGGCTGGGACCCCCAGGAGCACAACTTCCACCTGTACTCGATCGTCATCGGCAGCCAGACCCTGCACGCGGTGGGCTACGCGATGGGCATCCAGCGGGACGGCGCGGAGGCCGCCACGATCGTCTACTTCGGGGACGGCGCCACCTCCCAGGGTGACGTGAACGAGGCGTTCATCTGGGCCTCGGTGTTCAACGCCCCCGTCGTCTTCTTCTGCCAGAACAACCAGTGGGCCATCTCCGAGCCGCTGGAGAAGCAGTCCCGCATCCCGCTGTACAAGCGCGCCTCCGGCTTCGGCTTCCCCGGCGTGCGGGTGGACGGCAACGACGTGTTCGCCTGCCTGGCGGTCACCAGGAAGGCGCTGGCCGCCGCCAGGGCCGGGCAGGGTCCCACCCTGGTGGAGGCGTTCACCTACCGGATGGGCGCGCACACCACCTCCGACGATCCCACCCGCTACCGGGTGGCCGACGAGCTGGAGGCCTGGAAGCTGAAGGACCCGATCGAGCGGGTCAAGGCGTACCTGTTCCGCGGCCAGCTGGCCGACCAGGAGTTCTTCGACAAGGTGGAGGCGGAGGCCGACGCGCTCGGCAAGGAGCTGCGCCGCCGCTGCCTGGCGCTGCCCGACCCGGCACCCGAGGCCATCTTCCAGCACGTGTACGCCGAGCCCCACGCCCTCATGGCCGAAGAGCGCGAGCAGTACCTGACCTACCTGGCGGGGTTCGAGCGATGACCACACTGAGTCTGGCCAAAGCCCTCAACGAGGGCCTGCGCGCCGCCATGGAGACCAACCCCAAGGTGCTCGTCATGGGCGAGGACGTGGGCAAGCTGGGCGGCGTCTTCCGGGTCACCGACGGCCTGCAGAAGGACTTCGGCGAGGATCGGGTGATCGACACCCCGCTGGCCGAGTCGGGCATCATCGGCACCGCGATCGGCCTGGCCATCCGGGGTTACCGGCCGGTCTGCGAGATCCAGTTCGACGGGTTCGTGTTCCCGGCCGCCGACCAGATCATCACCCAGCTGGCCAAGATGCCGCTCCGCTCGCTGGGCAAGCTGAAGCTCCCGGTCGTGGTGCGCATCCCGTGCGGTGGGGGCATCGGCGCGGTCGAGCACCACAGCGAGTCCCCCGAGGCGTACTTCACGCACACCAGCGGGCTCCGGGTGGTGGCCTGCTCCAACCCGGCCGACGCCTACACGATGATCCAGGACGCGGTGCGCTGTGACGACCCGGTGGTGTTCTTCGAGCCGAAACGCCGCTACTGGGAGAAGGCGGAGGTGGAGCTCGGCGCGCCGGGCCTGGCCCTGGACAAGGCCAAGGTGGTGCGGCAGGGCGACGATGTGACCCTGCTGGCGTACGGGCCGATGGTGAAGACCTGTCTGGAGGCCGCCCAGGCCGCCGCGGAGGACGGGCGGTCGGTCGAGGTGATCGACCTGCGCTCGCTCAACCCGCTGGACCTGCCGGTGCTCACCGCCTCGGTGAACCGCACCGGGCGGTGCGTGGTGGTGCACGAGGCGCCGATCTTCGGCGGGCTCGGCGGCGAACTGGCGGCCCGGCTCACCGAAGCCTGCTTCTACCGGCTGGAGTCCCCGATTCTGCGGGTGGGCGGGTTCTCCACGCCCTATCCGCCGTCCCGGCTGGAGGAGCACTACCTGCCCGACCTCGACCGGGTGCTGGACGCGGTGGACCGCGTCCTGGCGTACTGAGGGGGCCACCAGATGCGGCGTGAGTTCAAACTTCCCGACGTCGGCGAAGGGCTGACCGAGGCGGAGATCGTCAAGTGGCACGTGGCGGCCGGTGACGCGGTCAAGGTGAACCAGATCATCGTGGAGATCGAGACCGCCAAGGCGGTGGTGGAGCTGCCCTGCCCGTTCGAGGGCACGGTGGCGTCCCTGCTGGCCACCGAGGGCGACACGGTCGACGTCGGGTCGCCGATCATCGCGGTGGAGACCGTGGCCGACGGGGACGCCCCGACCCCTGCCGAGACCCAGGGGCTGGTCGAAGACCTGGTGCCGCAGGTTCCGGCTCCGGAGCCCGAGCCGGCGCGCGAGGAACGCCAGCCCGTCCTGGTCGGGTACGGCGTGAAGCTGGGCGCCACCAAACGGCGCCCCCGCAAGTCCCCCGCCCCGCCCCCGGCCGCGCGGAACGGCACCGGTACGGCGGTGCTGGCCAAACCGCCGGTACGGAAGCTCGCCAAGGACCTGGGCGTGGACCTCGGGACGCTCCACGGCACCGGGCCGCACGGCTCGATCACCCGGGATGACGTCCAGGCGGCGGCCACCCCCGTCCGGGCCCCGCAGCCGGTGGCCCAACCGGCGCCGGACCGTGAGGAGCACATCCCGGTCAAGGGCGTGCGGAAGGCGACGGCGGCCGCCATGGTGGCCAGCGCGTTCACCGCGCCGCACGTGACCGAGTTCCTCCAGGTGGACGTCACCGAGACCATGAACGCGGTCCGGCGGTTGCGTGAGCTGCCCGACTTCGCCGAGGTGAAGGTGTCGCCGCTGCTGCTGGTGGCGAAGGCGCTGATCACCGCGGTCCGGCGGTACCCGATGGCCAACGCCAGCTGGGCCGGGGACACCATCGTGGTCAAGCGCTACGTGAACCTGGGCATCGCGGCGGCCACCGAGCGCGGGCTGATCGTGCCGAACGTCAAGGACGCGCAGGCCCTGTCCCTGCCCGAGCTGGCCCGCGAGCTGGCCGGGCTGACCGAGCGGGCCAGGGCCGGCCGGTGCGCCCCCGCGGAGCTGACCGGCGGCACCATCACCATCACCAACGTGGGCGTCTTCGGCGTGGACGCCGGCACCCCCATCCTCAACCCCGGCGAGGCGGCGATCCTGGCCTTCGGCCAGATCAGGGACCTGCCGTGGGTGGTGGACGGCCAGCTGGCGGTGCGCAAGGTGACCACGTTGGCGCTCTCCTTCGACCACCGGATCGTGGACGGCGAGCTGGGGTCGTACGTGCTGCGCGACGTCGGCGCCATGCTGGAGGACCCGTTGCGCCTGCTGGCCTGGAGCTGACCTGCCCGGAGGGCGGATCCGCAAGCACTCTGCAAGATCCGCACCAGTGGGCTTCAAGTACGGGTTCCTAGCCTGTGTTCAGGCTCCCCACCGGAGGGAGGGAGCCTGAGTCGCGCGGTGGGGCGGCGCCGGGCCCCCTCGGATGGGCCTCACCGCGCGACCTGGGCAACGGCAGGGAGGAACCCGTGACCGCGGGAGACGTGGAGCAGATCACCCGGGTCCGCCGGCTCGGTCTCTCCGGGGACGGATCGGCCGACTACGACGGGCACTCGCCGGACGACTGCCTGGTCCGCGTCGACGACGTGCACCTGTCGCTGGCCGAGGCGGTCACCCTGGTGCGCCACCTGTCCCAGCGGGATCGCGGCATCCGCGACGAGCTGGTGGAGCAGGCCCTGATCAAGGCCGAGGTGGCGGGGGACGTGGAGCCGCTCAGCGAGAAGGAGCTCAGGGAGGCGGCCGAGGAGTTCCGGCACCGGCTGGGGCTCCGGGATCCGGCCTCCACGCTGGCCTGGGTGGCCGAGATGGGCATGACCGGGGGGCAGTTCGAGGGTTTCATCGCGGGCATCGCGCGGCGCGGCCGGTTCCGCCGCCGCAAGGCCGCCGAGCTGGCCGGGCCGTACCTGGAGGCGCACCGGCCGGACTTCGACCGGGTGCGGGCGCTCTGGGTGATCAGCTCCCAGCCGGTCAACGGGGAGCTGCTGCGCGGCCTCGGCGGCCTGCTCGGCTGCCCGGACGCCGCGGTCACACTGGGCGAACACCGCGCCAGGGAACTGCCGGCCCCGCTCAGGCACGCGCCCCGCGACACCCTGATCGGCCCGGTACGGCACGGTGACGGTTACCTGACGGGCCTGGTCCTGGCCCGCCGCCCGGCCACCGACGCCCCGGACACCCTGGCCGCGGCCGGGACCGCGGCGTTCGCGGAGTGGCTGACGGCCCGGCGCGACCGGGCCACCATCGAATGGCACTGGGTCTGACTGTGACATTGGCCGTGCCTCCGGCACGGCGGCCCGGCCGCTTCGCAGCCGGTGTCTTCCCTCTCTCCGGTCGCTGCGCTCCCTACGTTCAGTCCAGACACCGGCGCGGCCGGGCAAACCCCACATACGACTATGGGGATTGCCCGGAGACCCTCGGACATGGAGCGGCGGAGCCCCACGACTCCGCCGCTGGACGCGAACCAGCCGGTGCTAGACGCAGATCACGTAAACCGTGCCACCTATGCGCTGGCTGCCGCTGCTGGTGTGCTCAAGCGTCACGACCCAGCCGGTGAGGTTGGTGGCAGGACGGCTCGCGATCACCTTGCTGAGCTTGTGGGTGTTGTTGGTGACGTCGTACCCGCCGCCGACAGCGCGCTTGCCGTTGTCGCAGCTCACCGTGGCGTCATCCTCGCCACTGCTGCTGAACGAGAAGTTGGCGGTCTTGAGCGTGGGGGTCACCGAGCCGCCGGTGCCGGCCGGGCCGGTCTCACCCTTGGGGCCCTGCGGACCCGTGTCGCCCTTCGGGCCCTGCGGGCCGGCGGGGCCGGTCGCGCCCTGCGGGCCCGTCGCACCCGTCGCACCCCTGGCGCCATCCTCACCCGGCGCACCCTTGTCACCCTTCGGACCCTGCGGGCCGGCAGGGCCGGCCGGGCCGGCGGGGCCGGTGGCGCCAGCCGCGCCGGTGTCGCCCTTGGGACCCTGGGGGCCCGTCGCGCCCGTGTCACCCTTCGGGCCCTGAAGTCCGCGCAGACCCTGCGGACCCTGGGCGCCGGTCATGCCCTGGAGGCCCATCGGGCCCTGCGGGCCCTCCTTGCCCCAGCTGATCTTGTACTCGGTCGGCTTGCACGTGGTGGTGACGTTCACGATGCGCGCGTACCGGGTCTTCTTGTTGACACACGCGTAGATGACGGTGTCAGCGGCGGACGAGGCTGTCGCCATCCCCCCGACGGCGAAAATCGAACCGGCCAGCGCGCCAACCGTTAACAGACCGATCGAACGCCCGCCAGGCAACCTGATAGCCACTGAACTTCCCTTCCCTGTGGAGTGGGTGACCTCTGGTACCTACGGGCCCAGAGTCACCGCCGAGAACTATGGGGAAGACGTTTCACCCACTCCCGTGGATCACCTGACAAACATCACATCTCTGCATCGGTGAACCGGTATTAGTCCGTGGTAGGACTTGCGCGCGTTGGCGACACTGTCCACCGCCGGAATAATCAGCAAGGTTCGGTCATGGTCACGAGGCCAATCGTCTGATCATGCACAGCCGGACGGCTCACGCGGAGGACAACCGTGCCCTCGACCTACCCCCCGCAGGAACGCGACCCGGGCTTCCTGCCGCCCGCCACCCAGCCCGTCCGGGGTGTCGTCTGGCTGATCCATCTGGCCCTGCCGATGCTCGGCCTCTGGCTGCTGCTCAGCCACCCGATCGACGGCGACCCGGCCACGGTCGACCTGGACCAGAAATGGCAGCACAACCCCAGCCACTTCTGGCTGATCCTGGCCGTGGCCGGGGTCAACCTGGCGCTGGGCGCGCTGATCAGCCAGGCGTCGGCCCGCCGCAGGGACGCCCGGCTGCTGCTGGTCTCGCTGGTCTTCCTGAGCAGCGCCGGCTTCTTCCTGCTGCACGGCCTGGCCACCCCCGGGATCTTCCTGGCGGGCGGCACGGCCGGGTTCGACCTGGCCCAGCCGGTGGGCCTGAGCATCGCGGCCGTCTTCGCGTTCCTGGCCGGGCTGCCGCTCGGGGAACGGCAGGCGGAGGCCGTACTGCGGGCGCAGTTGCCGCTGCGGGTCGCGCTCACGGCGGTCCTGGTGGCCTGGGGGGTGGCCTCGCTGGTGCCGGGGTTGAGCCCGCTGAGCAGCCCGCCGCCGCCAGGGGGCCTGAGCCTCGGGCCGTTCGCGCTGGTCGGCGTGGCGCTGTACGCGGCCGCCGCGGCGATGATGTTCCAGCTGCACCGCAGACGCCCGGCGGCGGTGCTGATCAGCCTGATCACCTCCTTCGCGCTGCTGGCCGAGGCGATGATCGCCGGAATGTCGCACCACAACTGGCACCTGTCCTGGTGGCTCTGGCACGTGCTGCTGACCTTCGCGTTCGGTTTCGTGGCCTACAGCGCCTACCTCCAGTTCCGCCGGGAGGGCTCCAGCGCGGGCCTGTTCGACGCGGTCACGCTGTCGGCCACGGTCCGGCGCATCCAGGCTCAGTACGAGGAGGCCCTGGAGGAGCTGGTCGCCCACCTGCGCCGCCGTACCGAGTCCGGCACCCCCGTGGCCACCCGGCTGGCCGGGCGGTTCCGGCTCACCGAGGGCCAGGCGGCGGTGCTGGACCGGGCCGGCCAGGCGCTGGCCAACGAGCGCGAGCTCTCCGACCGGCTGGCCGCGCTGGTCGACATCGGCGCCAGAGCCCGGATCGGCCTGGCCGAGTCCCGGCTGCTCGCCGAGGCCCTGGATCGGGTACGGCAGAGCTACGGCGACGTCCGGCTGAGCCTGATGGAGGGCGGCGCGCTGGTGCCGTACCCGAACGAGGACGGCGCGGGCGTGCCCGAGCTGTCGGCCGCCGACCGCACCGAACTGGGGCAGGGCCGTACGGTCGGCCTGGCGGGCGCGGTGGTGCACCCGCTGACGGTCAAGGGCCGCCTGGCCGGGGCGCTGGCGGTCCCGGTGGGGGGCACGCCGCAGGACGAGGCGCTGGCCGCCACGCTCGCCGCCCAGCTGGCCATCTCGCTGGAGAACGCCCGCCTCTACGCCGAGCTGGACACCCTGTTCCGCGCGTACCTGTCGCCGGACGTGGCGCAGAGCCTGCTGGCCGACCCGAACCGGGCGGCGCTGGGCGGCTCGCTGGTGGAGGTGACCGCGCTCTTCGCCGATCTGCGCGGTTTCACCACGTTCTCCGAGCAGGTCGCGCCGGGCGAGATCGTGGAGATGCTCAACCGGTTCCACACCGCGGCGGTGCCGTGCATCCTCGGCAACGGGGGCACCATCGTGCAGTTCGTCGGGGACGCGCTGCTCGCCCTGTTCAACGCCCCGGCGGCGCAGCCGGACCACGCCGAGCGGGCGGTGCGGGCGGCGCTGGAGATGCAGGAGGCGGCGGCCAGGGTGAGCGCCGAGGTGCTCCGCGAGCAGGCGGCCGGGCTGCTTTCCGACGTCGCCTGG
The DNA here is from genome assembly GCF_018476525.1 of Acrocarpospora catenulata. Classification (GTDB taxonomy): domain Bacteria; phylum Actinomycetota; class Actinomycetes; order Streptosporangiales; family Streptosporangiaceae; genus Acrocarpospora; species Acrocarpospora catenulata. The sequence continues at coordinate 19,138 of NZ_JAHCST010000064.1, read as the reverse complement.
CCGCAGTTCCGGGTGGGCGTGAACACCGGTCCCGCGCTGGTGGGCAACATCGGCAGCCCGGAGTTCCGTGGCTTCAACGCGATGGGCGACGCGGTCAACGTGGCCGCCCGCCTCCAGGCCCTGGCCGAGCCGGGCACGGTGGTGATCGGCCAGACCACCCGTGACCTGCTGTCCTCCCCCGCCGGGCTGCGCTCGCTTGGCGACCTGAGCCTGAAGGGCAAGGAGCAGACCGTACGGGCCTACGTGCTGACCTCGCTGGGGGGCTGAGGTGAACTTGTCGTGGACCCCCGCCAGGACCAAGACTGACCGCATGAACGCCACTCCCGAACCCGGTGAGTTCCTCGCCCTGCTCACCGCGGAGGAGATCGCGGACCTGCGCCGGGTGGGCCGTCCGCGCCGCTGGGACCGGGGCGTCACGGTGATGAGCGAGGGCGACACCTCCGACTGGGTGCTGGTGCTCACCTCCGGCCGGGTCAAGGTCTCCTCGCACACCGCGGCGGGCACCGAGGTGGTGCTCGCGGTCCGCGGTCCCGGCGCGCTGCTCGGCGACATGTCGGCGGTGGACGGCGGCCCCCGTTCTGGCACGGTGACCGCGCTTGAGCCGATCGAGGGCATCGTGGTCCGCGACTTCGCGGGCTTCCTGAACGAGCACGGCCGGATCGCGGTGCTGCTGCTCCAGCTGGTCACCGGCCGCCTCCGCGACGCCGACCGCAAGCGCATCGAGTACGGCGCCTTCGACACCACGGGACGGGTCGCCACCCGCCTGGTGGAGCTGGCCGAACGGTACGGCGAGCCCACCGACGGCGGCGTCAAGGTGATGTTGCCGCTCTCCCAGGACGAGCTGGCCGGGTGGACCGGCGCCTCCCGGGAGGCGGTCAGCAAGGCGCTGCGCAGCCTGCGCGACCGGGGGCTGATCGAGACCGGGCGGCGGCGCGTGATCATCTACGACCTGGAGGCCCTGCGCAGACGCGCCCGGTGACGCCCCTGGACGCAATGCCAGAATAGTGTTCTGTGGCTGTCGTCCCCCTGGAGCCGGGTTCCCCCGAGTACGCCCAGGCTCTCCGGTACGCGTGGAAGGTCTGTTCGGTCACCAGCCTCGGCCTGGTGCTGATCGGTATCAGCGGCAGCACGCTCAACGTCGCGCTGCCCTCGGTGGTCCGCCACTTCCAGGCGGGACCGCTGGCCGCCAATTGGGTGCTGTTGGCCTTCCTGCTGGTGAACACGGCCACTCTGGTCTTCTTCGGACGGGTGGCCGACCTGCTGGGGCGGCGGGAGGTCTACCTGGTGGGCTTCGTGCTGTTCACGGCGGCCTCGCTGCTGGCCGGGCTGGCGCCGAACGTGGGGCTGCTGATCGCGCTGCGCGCGGTGCAGGGGCTGGGGGCGGCGATGATCCTGGCCAACGGGACGGTGATCATCACTGACGCGTTCCCGGCGGATCGGCTGAGCCTGGGCATGGGGGTGTACCTCGGGACGTTCTCGGTGGCGCAGCTGGCCGGGCCGACGCTGGGCGGGCTGATCGCGCACACCCTGGGCTGGCAGTGGATCTTCTGGATCAACGTGCCGGCGGGCCTGATCGCCCTGTCCTGGGGGGCGGCCACGCTCCGCGCGACCACCTCGCGCGACCGCCAGCCCATGGACTTAGCCGGAAATTTCGTGATCTTTGTGGCTCTGTCGGTGGCGTTGGTGGCGCTGACCGAGGCCGGGGCGAGCGGGCTGGGCAGCCCGATCGTGCCGGTCGGCGGGGCGGTCGTGCTGGTGCTGCTGCCGGTGCTGGTGCTGGTGGAGCGGCGGGCGGCCAGCCCGGTGCTGAACGGGGCGTTGTTCGGCGCCCGCATGCTGGTGTTCGCCAACGCGGCCTCGTTCTGCAACGCGCTGGCCAGGTCCTCGCTGATCCTGCTGGCCGGGCTCTACTTCCAGGCCGCGCGCGGGGTGGACGCGCTGACGGCGGGGCTCGGCGTGCTGCCGATGCCGGTCGGCATGGCGCTGGCCGCCCCGATCGCGGGCGCGCTCGGCCGCCGGTTCGGCGCGTACGTGATCTCCGTGGCCGGTTCGCTGCTCGGCTGCGCCGGGCTGCTGGTGCTGACGGCGGGCACCGGGGCGCCGTACCCGGTGATCGCGGCCGGGCTCTTCCTGGCGGGGTGCGGCAGCGGCACGTTCCTTACTGGGAACACCACGCAGGTGATGGAGGCGCTGCCGCCGGGCGGCCTCGGGGTGGTGAACGGGTTCCGGCTCATGATCATGAATGTGGGGATCGTGCTCAGCGTGGGGTCCACGCTCAGCCTGCTCACCTCGTCGGTCTCCGCCGAGCTGCGCGGCCGGGTCTACCAGGGGCTGCTGCCGCCGGGTGCGATCGGCCAGTTGATGGGCGGGTTCCGGCTCACCTACGCGGTGCTGCTGGGCGTCTGCCTGCTCGGCGCGCTGTTCGCCGTGCTGGCTAGGTCCAGCCCGCCCGCTCCCGCGGCTTCGCCGCCAGCGCCTCCACCCCGCTCATGAGCAGGTCCACGCCGAAGGCGTAGTACCGATCCAGGTCGGGTTCCCCGACCAGCGTCCGGGCGTACTCGACCAGGCACGGGTACTGGTCGGCGGGTAGCGACTCCAGACTCAGGCGCTTCTGCCGACGCCACTCCACGGCCTCCTCGCCGGTGACGCCGGGCGGGCAGCCGGGCGCGCCGTCGACCAGGGCGATCACTCCGTGCAGCAGGTGGCCGGAGATCAGGAAGCCCTCCTCCAGCGCGAACCCGGCCTGGGCGAGCAGTTCCAGCGCGGTGTTGGTGGCCACCCGGAAGCTCGTCACGTCCAACTGCTTGAGCGAGGGCAGCAGGCTGGTCAGCGCGGGGTGGCGGCGGATGACCCCGACCGTCGCCTCGACGATGGCGCGGAGCCGGACCTGCCAGGGGGCGTCCGGCGGGAACTCGGGGATGACCTCGCGGAACAGGTGTTCGGCCAGGGCCGCGAGCAGTTGGTCCTTGTTCTTGAAATGCCAGTAGAGGGCCATGGGCGTGACGCCGAGTTCCTGGGCCAGCCGCCGGATGGTGACGGCCTCCAGGCCCTCGGTGTCGGCGATCTTGATCGCCTGCTCGACCACGGTGTCCCGGCTCAACTTCTCAGGTGCCACTTGACAACTATACGACGTACAAGTTCTCCTATCCACTGTACATATACACCGTACAGGTACTCCGTACAGGAGAGGCGAGATGAACAGATGGCTGGCGCTCACCGCCGTGGCGCTATCGACGTTCATGACCTATTTGGATAACAATGTCGTGAATGTCGCACTCCCCACTATCCAACGGGACCTCGGGCTGAGCATCTCGGGGCTTGAGTGGATCGTCAGCGCGTACATCCTGGTCTTCGCCGGGCTGCTGCTGGTCGGCGGGCGGCTGGCGGACGTGATCGGGCTCCGGACGGTCTTCTTCGCCGGGCTCGGGATCTTCACCGCGGCCTCGGTCGCGGCGGGTCTGGCCGGGTCCCAGGAGGTCCTCATCGCGGCCCGGGCGGTCCAGGGCGTGGGAGCCGCCCTGCTGGCCCCGTCCTCGCTGGCGCTGCTGCCCCGGCTCTTCCCCGATCCCAAGGAGCGGGCCACCGCGGTCGGCATCTGGAGCGCGGTCGGCGCGCTGGCGCTGGCCGTCGGACCGCTCACCGGCGGACTGATCAGCGACAACGTGGACTGGGGCTGGATCTTCCTGATCAACGTGCCGATCGCCCTGGTCACCGCCGTGCTGGCGGGCGTCGCCATGCGGGTGCCCACCCTGCGGGCCACCGGCACCCGGCTCGACCTGCCGGGCCTGGCCGCCTCCTCGGTGGCGCTGCTCGCGCTCACCTTCGCGCTCATCGAAGGCGAGTCGGAAGGCTGGTCGTCCGGGCTGATCCTGGGCGCCTTCGGGGTGGCCGCCGCCGCGTTCGCGGCCTTCCTGACGATCGAGTCGCGGACCCGGCAGCCGATGATCGACCTGTCGCTGTTCCGGGACCGGATCTTCAGCGGCGGCCTGCTGGCGATGGGCCTGATGGCGTTCGGGGTGTTCGGGATCTACTTCTTCACCGCGATCTACCTGCAGAACGCGCTCGGGTTCACGCCCACCGAGGCGGGCGCCGGGTTCGTGCCGATGGCGCTGCTGATGGCGGCCATCGCCACCGTCTCCTCCCGCATCGCCGAGCGGGTGGGCACCGCCAGGACCGTCGCGCTGAGCCTGGCCCTGATGGCCGCCGCCATCGGCGGCCTCTCCGGCGCCGGCGCGGGCTCCGGCTACCTCGACCTGCTCCCCTGGTTCCTGCTGTACGGCGTCGGGGCCGGCCTCCTGGTCCCGCTCACCAACGTGATCCTGGGCGCCATGCCGGCCGGGCGGGCCGGGGTGGCCTCCGGGGTGATGAACGTGTCCCGCGAGGTGTTCGGGCTGCTCGGAATCACCATCCTGGGGGCCATCCTGAACGCCCGGCAGACGGCGCCCACGATGCCGGCCTTCCTGGACGCCTACCAGTTCACGCTGCTCATCGCCGCCGCCATCGTGGCGATCGGGGTGCCCGTCAGCCTGTACGCGCTGCGCCGGACCTCGGCTCCCACGCCTCCGGCGCCCGTGCTGGAACCCGTTGGGTGACCGACATTTCAGGCAGGACAGAGCGATGCCCCCGGGCGGCAACCGGGGGCATCGCCGTATCCAGGTCAGGAACCGATCTTCTTGCCCTGCTTGTGCCAGGCCACCGCGACCGAGGGGCGCGGCTGGTCGCCGTCCGGCCAGCGGCTGGACGGGTTGTCCGGGGTGGCGCCGGTGATCTCACCGGGGTGCTGCACCGCCACGAACACGCTCCGCTGGTCGTCGGTGACCAGCGGGCCACAGGTCTCCGCGCCGTACGGCATGGTCATGAACTGCCGGACCCAGCCGCGCTCCTTGCCCTTCAGCGGCATCACGAAGAGGCCGTCGTTGGTGCCCAGGGCGTTGCCGTCGGTGGCGATCCAGAGGTTGCCGTCCTTGTCGAAGGCGACGTTGTCCGGGCAGGAGATCGGCGACACCTTGGTCTTGTCGAAGCCCGAGAAGTAGGTGCTCGGGTCGGTGGGGTCGCCGCAGACCAGCGGGAGCGACCAGGCGAACTTGAGGGCGCCGGCGTCGTCCTTCTGCTCCACGATCTCCAGGATGTGGCCGTGCCGGTTGGACGGGCGCGGGTTGGCCTCGTCCACCTGGGCGGCGGTCCGGTTGGTGTTGTTGGTGAGGGCCAGGTAGACGGCGCCGTTGACCGGGTTGCGCTCCATGTCCTCGGGGCGGTCCATCTTGGTGGCGCCCACCTTGTCGGCGGCCACCCGGGTGAAGACCAGCACCTCCTCGGCGGTCATCCCGGGCACGAACGACTTGTTGCCGCTGACCAGCGGGATCCACTCGCCGGAGCCGTCGAAGGCGCCGTCGGAGGGGAGCTTGCCCGAGCCGTCGATCTCGGCGGCCGGGCTGTCGCCGGTGAGCTTGGCCACGTAGAGGGTGCCCTCGTCGAGCAGGTCCCGGTTGTTGCGGTCGTGGCCGGGGATGTAGCGGCCCTTGGAGACGAACTTGTAGATGTACTCGAAGCGCGAGTCGTCACCCATGTAGGCGACCAGGCGGCCGTCCTTGGCCAGGGTGGTGGTGGCCGCCTCGTGGGCCATGCGGCCGAGGGCGGTGCGCTTGATCGGGGTCGAGTCGGGGTCGAACGGGTCGATCTCCACGATCCAGCCGAAGCGGTTGATCTCGTTGGGGTGCTTGGCGAGGTCGAAACGCTCCTCGACGCGATCGAAGCGCCGGCTGCCGCTGGGGATGGCGGTGGTGGTGCTCACGCCGTACCGGGCGAGGTTGGCCTTCTGGTTCTCCGGCACGCCGTTGCCGCCGACGAAGTACTGGTTCCAGTTCTCCTCGGCGGTCAGGATGGTGCCCCACGGGGTGGTGCCGCCCGCGCAGTTGTTGAGCATGCCCTTGACGGTCCGGCCCTGCGGGTCGGCGGTGGTCTTGAGCAGGGCGCTGCCGGCGGCCGGGCCGCTGATGCGCATCGCGGTGGCCGGGGTGACGCGCCGGTTGTACTTGCGGCGGCCGCTGGTGACCAGGGCCCACTTGCCGGTCTTGCCGACGCGCTCGATCTCCACCAGGGAGCCGCCGTGCGCGGCCATGCCGATCTTGATCTGCTCCAGGGTGGCGGCGGTGCCGTCGGTGTACCCGCGGAACATCAGGTTCTCGTCGGTGTACTCGTGGTTCACCCAGAGCAGCGCGCGGTCCTTGCCCAGCGGGAAGAACGTCACGAAGTCACAGTTGTAGCCGAACTGCTTGGCCTGGGCGTCGGCGGTCTGGTTGTCGAAATTGAAGGCGGGAGCACCCGGCAGCACGGGGTCACCCCAGCGCACCACGACCGACTGGTCGTAGCCCGGGGGCACGGTCAACGCGTCCAGCTTGTTCGGGGCGACCGGAGTGAAGGTCAGGCCGGTGCTGTGCCCTGAGCCGTTGCCGCCGACGACGTCGTCCTTGTACTTGACCTTGTCTCCGGGGTCGGCGGCGGCCGGAACCGCGGCCGCGGCGCCGACCAGGCCGGTCGAGACCACCAGGGCGCCCAGCGCGCCGGCCCGGAGCATGCCACGACGGGACAGCGCCTCGGTGACGATGTCGCCGAAATAGGCGTTGTCACTGGGGTTGGACACCTCGTGGGCACACGCGTTGCCACAACGGAAGGCACAGGTCAAAGAGCTGCGGCCACCCTTGTGCGGGGTGGAAAGCAGCGGCAGCGTTCTACGCGGTGACGGATTCGCCACAGCTCCTCCAAAAGTTGCGCGGGACGGAAGCAGCGCGTCATCGCACATGCTTCCCGCCGGGACGGTACGGCTACCGGCCAAACCGAAGGTGAACGAGGTTTACCCATTCGGTGAACCCTGGTCACGCCCGTCTCATGAGTCACAATGGTTCGCATGAGTGCGGCGCGCAGACTTGATCCCGCGAAGGTCCGGGCGGCGCTCGACGAGCAACTGGCGGCGCTGGGGGAAGCGCCGTTCGCCGGGGGTGATCCGGGGGCGGCGTGTGTGGCCGCGGTGCTCCGGGCGTACCGGGCGGGGCTGGTGCCGGTTCGGGAGGCGGGGCGGGCGGCTGTCCGGCATCTGCTGGACGCTCTGGTTTCGGTGGCGCCCGGGCGGAGTGTGGAGGTTCGGGTGCCGCCGTTCGCGGCGGTGCAGTGCGTGGAGGGGCCCCGGCACACCCGGGGGACTCCGCCCAATGTGGTGGAGGTGGACGTGCGAACCTGGCTGGAACTGGCCACCGGGGTGGTCTCCTGGGCGGACGCGGTACGGGACGGGCGGGTCCGGGCCAGCGGCTCCCGAGCCGACTTGTCCGGATATTTGCCACTTCTTTGAGATTTGAGCCCGGCGGGCGGCGTGTGCCGCCCGCCGAGGTGCTACGGCTGCTCGAACTTGCGCTCCAGGCAGCGCTGGGTGGATTCCTGGGTCGGGTGCAGGGTCCGGTCGAAGCACTCGTCGATGCCCTTGTTCCTGATCCAGCTGAACAGGATGGCGCTGAAGATCGCGCCTAGCACCAGAGTGACGACGCTGAGCACGATGCCGATGATGGCGCGGGTGCGGTTGGAGCTCTTGTTGACCGCCACGATGCCGATGATGATCCCGACGATCGCGGTGACCAGGCCCAGGCCGCAGAAGAACAGCAGCACGAGGCTGACGATCCCCAGCACCAGCGCCGCCGTGCCGAGCCCGCCGCGCGTGCCCGGCGGCTGGCCTCCCCCGGGCGGGTACGGCGTGCCGCCCGGCGGGGGCGGGTAGACCGGCTGGCCGGGGTAGCCGCTGAACGCCTCCGGGCCCTCCGTACGGGGATATTCCTGGCCATAGGTCCCGCCGTACGGGCCGGGCTGGGCGGCCTGCGGGCCGGGCTCCGGCTGGGCGGGTGTGGCCTCGGGGCGCCCGAAGGGGCCCTCCGGCCGGCCAGGCGCGGCATAGGGCTGTCCCGGGGGGCCCGGCGGGGGCGGTGCGGGTTCCTCGCCGGGGATCTTGAAGGCGGGTCTGGCGTGGTCGGGGGTGTTCGCCGCGAACGTCTGGGTGGCCTCGCCCACGTGGGTTCCGTAGGGGTCGCCGACGGATCGGCCGTACGGGGCCGTGATCTCGCCCGCCGAGGCCGGGTAGCCCCATTCGCCGTGCGGACTGGTCGGCCAGCCGGGGAGAGGCTGGCTCTGGGTGCCGAAGTCGGCGTAGAGGTCCTCGCGGTCGGGCTCGTGGGGCTGGCGCCAGTCGTACGGGTCCTTCGGGTCTGTCGCGGGGCGGTCGTTGACGCCGTTGGCCCAGTGCATGCCGTTGCTGGGGCTGGCCGCGTCGCCCGCAGTGGAGGGCTGACCGGGTTGTTCGTGCGGGGCGAAGGTGGGTTGCTGGCGCGGGGGGATCGGCGGGTCTGTCGGAAATATCGGCTGATATCCGGGCCGGGATTCGGGCGACGGGGGACTCGGCTGGGGATACACCTGGGCGTCCTGGTGGTGGCCGGGCTGGGGCTCCGCGTACGGACCGGGCGGTTGGCCCGGATAGTGGCCGCCCTGGGACTCCTGCTGGAGGGTCGGCTGGGGAAACGCCCAGTCCGAGGCGCTTGGCGGCGGCTCGGGCGCGGTGCCGTGCCAGGGCGCGCCGGAGGAGGCCGGGGCCGACCAAGGGCGTTCCTGGTCGGGTTCCTGCCACGAGTTGGGCCCGGTCACCCGGTCGGGCGGGGTGGGCGAGTCATCGGGCTTGGCGTGTCTCGGGTCCCGCCACGGGTCGTTCTGCTTGGGGTCCTCTGGTGTGCTCACGATCTTCTCCCCCGACGGAATCTGCGCATGCCGGAGATCCCAGACTCCCGTTACGCGGGAGGCCGATCGGAGCCGACACGGCAAAGCCAGGTCGATGGTTTGACCGGGTATTCCGTACCCGGGTGTCCGAGCAGCGGCGAGGCCGAAATAGACTCAAGCATGTGCTGAAGGGCGACGGCCAACTGAGCCATAACCTTGACCCGCTGGACAAAGGCCCACAGGACGCGTGTGGCGTCTTCGGCGTCTGGGCCCCAGGGGAAGACGTCTCCAAACTCACCTACTACGGGTTGTACGCGTTGCAGCACCGCGGCCAGGAGTCCGCGGGCATCGCGGTCAGCGAGGGCACCCGGATCCTCGTCTACAAGGACATGGGCCTGGTCGCACAGGTCTTCGACGAATCGGTGCTGGGCACGCTCCGGGGCCACCTGGCCATCGGCCACTGCCGTTACTCCACCACCGGATCGAGTGTCTGGGAGAACGCCCAGCCCACACTGAGCTCCACCGAGGTGGGCGGGCTCGCGCTGGCGCACAACGGCAACCTGATCAACACCGCCGCGCTGGCCGAGCGGCTCGCGCCGGGCACGACCAGGGCCACCACCGACACCGAGGTGCTCACCGCGCTGCTGGCCAGGGACGGCTCCCGGCCCATCGAGGACGCCGCGGCCGAGCTGCTTCCCCAGGTCAGGGGGGCGTACTCGCTGGTGTTCATGAACGAGAAGACGCTCTACGCGGCGCGCGACCCGCAGGGCGTGCGGCCGCTGGTGCTCGGGCGGCTGGAGCGCGGCTGGGTGGTCGCCTCGGAAACCGCGGCGCTGGACATCGTGGGCGCGGTCTTCACCCGGGAGATCGAACCCGGCGAGCTGATCACCATCGACGAGCGCGGGGTCCGCTCCCAGCGGTTCGCGCTCGCCGAACCCCGCGGGTGCCTGTTCGAGTACGTGTACCTGGCCCGGCCGGACACCTCGATCGCCGGGCGTGGCGTGCAGGCCACCCGGGTCGAGGTGGGGCGGCGGCTGGCGCGGGAGCATCCCGTGGACGCCGACCTGGTCATCCCGACCCCGGAGTCCGGCACCCCCGCCGCCATCGGGTACGCCGAGCAGAGCGGCATCCCGTACGGGCAGGGGCTGGTGAAGAACTCGTACGTGGGGCGGACCTTCATCCAGCCGTCGCAGACCATCCGGCAGCTGGGCATCCGGCTGAAGCTGAACCCGCTGCGCGAGATCGTGCAGGGCAAGCGCCTGGTGGTGGTGGACGACTCGATCGTGCGGGGGAACACCCAGCGGGCGATCGTGAAGATGCTCCGCGAGGCGGGGGCCACCGAGGTGCACGTGCGGATCTCCTCGCCGCCGGTCGCCTGGCCCTGCTTCTACGGGATCGACTTCGCCACCCGGGCCGAGCTGATCGCGGGCTCGCTGAGCGTGGAGGAGATCCGGCAGTCGCTGGGGGCCGACTCGCTCGGGTACATCTCGCTGGAAGGCCTGACGGCGGCCACCACCATTCCGGCCAATCGGTTGTGCCGTGCCTGTTTCGACGGGGACTATCCGATTCCCATCGACGAGGCGCAGGTCGGCAAGTACGTGCTGGAGGCCAAGGTATGAGTTCGGGCTCGTACGCCGCTGCCGGGGTGGACATCGCGGCCGGGGATCGTGCCGTCGAGTTGATGAAATCGAAGGTGGCGCGCTCGCGGCGACCGGAGGTCCTGGACGACGCGAGCGGGTTCGCCGGGTTGTTCGACGTGTCGGCGCTGCTGCGGTTCCGGCGGCCGTTGCTGGCCACCTCGACCGACGGTGTGGGCACCAAGGTCATGCTGGCCCAGCGCATGGACAAGCACGACACGATCGGAATCGATCTGGTCGGGATGGTTGTCGATGATCTGGTGGTCTGTGGGGCGGAACCGCTCTTCATGACCGACTACATCGCGTGCGGGAAAGTGGTGCCGGAGCGCATCGCGGAGATTGTGGGGGGTGTCGCGGAAGGGTGCCGGCTCGCCGGTTGTGCGTTGATCGGTGGGGAGACCGCGGAGCACCCCGGTGCCATGGGGCCCGATGAGTACGATCTCGCCGGGGCGGGCACCGGAGCCGTGGAAGCCGACCGCCTGCTCGGGCCGCATCTCGTGCGGCCCGGTGACCTCGTGCTCGGCATGGCCTCCTCCGGGGTGCACTCCAACGGGTACTCCCTGGTCCGGCACGTCCTCAGAACCGCCGACCTGGACCTGGACGCCACCCTTCCCGAGCTCTCCCGCTCCCTCGGTGAGGAACTTCTCGAACCCACGCGCATCTACTCCCAGGACTGCCTGGCTCTCCTCGACGCGGTCCCCGTCCACGCCTTCGCCCACATCACCGGCGGCGGCCTCTGCGCCAACCTCTCGCGTTCCCTTCCCGGTACGGCGGACGCCCTCCTCACCCGCTCCGCCTGGACCCCGCCTCCCATCTTCGAGGCCCTCGCCACCCGGGGCCGAATCCCGCAACCCGACATGGACCAGACCTTCAACCTCGGCATCGGCATGTGCGCCATCCTCCCCGCCGCCGAGGTCACCAACGCCCTCGCCCTCCTGGCGTCCCGCGGCCTCCCCGCCTACATCCTCGGCGAGGTGGCCTCCGGCACCGGCCAGGCCCGGTACGTCTGACCGCGCTTCAGGGGCCGCCGACGCTGTCGGCGGCCCCCGTCTCGATGGGGCGGTCCACCTGAACGGCGGAACGCCAAAAAGCGCTCCGGGCCTGGGGCCCGGAACGCTGGTACTACCGGCGTGCTGCGACACCCGACGTAGCCGGGCTACGCCGGGTGTCCATCAGGCAGTCAGGAACCGGTCAACGACGGCTCCCGGGTGGGTCGTCCTCTTCGTCCTCGTCGTTGACGGCGACATAATCGGCATACCGCTCTGCCAGCTCGTCATAAGGGTCGTGCTCGTCATTACGGTCGGAATCGACGTGATCGACTCCGAGCTCCGCGCGCAGGCGTTCAAGATCCGTGCCGCCGCTGTTGTACTTCAGCTGGCGGGCGACCTTGACCTGCTTGGCCTTGGCTCGGCCGCGCCCCATTGGCTCGACCCCCTCATGCGGGGTCGTCCCCGACCCCTCGTCGCTAACGCACCACGCACTGACGCCACCTGACTTAGGGCGTCAGCCTCTCGTTCGCCTACAACCGTACCTGTTTTGCGCCTCACTCGGTACGCCGTATGGGCGTCCCCCGTCAGCGGGCCAGCCAAATGGATCTAAGCCGCCCGACTTCCGACATTCTGCGCTCTGCCAGCCTATCGGCTGCGACCGCCGGTGGTACGCCCTCCTCGTCGGCGATGGCGAAGATTTTCAGCGTGGTGTCGAAGATCTGTGCCGCCCTTGCCCTGGCCCTGTCCATGGAGAAGCCTGTGACCTCGTCGGCCACCTGGATGACGCCGCCGGAGTTCACCACGTAGTCGGGTGCGTACAGGATGCCACGGTCGGCGAGTTGTTTCTCGACGCCGGGATGGGCGAGTTGGTTGTTGGCCCCGCCGCAGACGATGGCGGCCCGGAGCGCGGCCACGCTCGCGTCGTCGAGGGCGCCACCGAGCGCGCACGGAGCGTACACGTCGAGGTCGCTCGCCACCAGGGTCGCCGCATCGGGGACCACTGACACCTGGGGGTGACGATGCCGTACCTGTTCCACGGCCCGCTCGTTCACGTCGCAGACGACCACCTCGGCGCCGTCCTCGATCAGGTGCTCGACCAGCCGGTGCCCGACCTTGCCGACGCCCTCCACGCCGACCAGGCGGCCGCGCAGCGAGGGGCTGCCGTACCGGTGCTCGGCGGCGGCCCGCATGCCCTGGAAGACCCCGAAGGCGGTGAGGATGGAGGAGTCGCCGGCCCCGCCGTTGGCCACGGTACGCCCGGTGACGTACTCGCACTCGCGGGCCACGATGTCCATGTCCTCGCTGTAGGTGCCCACGTCGCAGGCGGTGTAGTAGCGCCCGCCGAGGGACTGCACGAACCGCCCATAGGCGCGCAGCAGCGCCTCGCTCTTGTCGGTGTCGGGGTTCCCGATGATCACGGCCTTGCCGCCGCCGTGGTCGAGGCCGGCCAGCGCGTTCTTGTACGCCATGGCCCGGGAGAGGTTGAGCACGTCGGCCAGGGCGGACTGCTCATCCGGGTACGGGTAGAAACGGGTGCCCCCCAGCCCCGGCCCGAGCGCGGTGCTGTAGAGGGCGATGATCGCGTAGAGCCCGCTCCGTTCGTCGGAGCAGAACACGACCTGCTCGTGCCGGTCGCTGGGTCGGCCGAGGTCCTTGTGGGAGGCCGGGGAGGAGTGGACGGGCTGGGACAGCCCGAAGACGTCGGTCACGGTGGTGACTCCTGATCGCCTCTGTCCGCCGCCCCATTGCGGCGGATCTCACCCTCCAGGGTAACGACGATCATGGATTCGCATGATACGGGCACTGCGCGGACGCTTCTAACATGGCACGATTCGAGGTGTGCTGCCCTACGCCGCCTACCTCCGCGTCTACGAGCCGCTGAGCGCTTTCCCGGAGCAGGACCAACTGGCCTGGGCCAGATATGCCCAGAATCCGGAACGCCCGAGGCGGGCCGGAGCCTTGGAGGTCGAGCACGAGGAGGCCGTGCGGCGCATCCTGCGTGTGCCCCCGTTCCCCGCCCCCAGCAAGGAGAGCCACAACGCCTACCTGCGCCGGGTCGACGACGTGCTGTACGTCTGCCCCTGGCAGAGCAGGCTGCGCTCCTGGCTGGCCTTCGCCTCCTTCCGGGGGAGCATGCCGGTGAAGCTGGCCGACCGGTTCGTGCCCACCGCGGTGGCGGAGCGGACCGCCGACGAGTTCGACCGGTTCAAGCGCGGGGAGCCGTCGCTGCGCATGCACATCAGGACCAGCACCTGGCATGTGCCCACCCCGTGGTTCGTGCCGTTCGACTCGGCCGAGCGGTGGCTGGTGCTGCGCGCGGAGGAGACTCCCGAGGGCACCACGATGGCCCCGGCCAGGAACATGCTGTACGTGACCTCGATGGCGCAGGCGCGCAAGCGGGTGGCGCGGGCCCTGGTGGTGATCAGGCGGCACATCGGGGAGGTGGACACGCTCACCGACGTGGAGGACGTGGGGCGCTGGCTGGAGGAGTTCCATCCGCACTCGCTGGTGGAGCTGGACTACGGCGGTCTGGTGCACCTGATGGACGACGAGACCCTGCAGGCCGACCAGTCGGTGGCCGAGTTGGCCGCGGCTCTGACGGGTTTGGACAACGGTCAGGAAGAACTTGCCTTCGCGATGTATCAGCGAGTGATCCTCCGGTGGCGGTCGATCCAGAGCCTGGAGTCGGCCAACTGAGTCCCAACGCATGGGGCTGAAGTGCAGTTTTGGGTCACGAGATGCCCGATCTCGCAACTGCGAACTGAGTAGTTTGCCGTTTTCACTGCGATACCACGAAACGTGTCGCTAGAATCACCGAGCGTGACATCAACACGTGGTCGAGACGTTGCGCCCTTAGGGCTCGCCAATCGCGCTACGTGGCTGTATGGTCACATCGGGTGATGCCGCAAATGGTCCAAGAAACCGCACGTTATGGATCATTGGGGGACATCCGTGACAAGCGCCAAGATAAGTCGCAGGATCGCTGTCGCCGGTCCACACGGAGGAGAGGCCGCACAAATGTCAGCTCGTACACCCGAGGCCGAGCCGCTGCTCACCCCGGCGGAGGTCGCAACCATGTTCCGCGTCGACCCCAAGACCGTCACTCGGTGGGCGAAGGCGGGCAAGTTGACGTCCATCCGCACCCTCGGCGGACACCGGCGTTACCGGGAGACCGAGGTCCGGGCGCTGCTCGCGGGGATTCCGCAGCAGCGCTCGGAGTAGCAGCGGGGGAACGCAGGACCTAGGGGGAGGAAACGACGCGCTCGCGTCCGTCGTGAGCGCGTCCACACGGCGCCGCCCGCCCGGCGCCGCCCGCTAGGGCTCGCCCCCGCCCACAACCCCCTGTGGCCGGGCGCACCCACCTGATCCACCGGCCATCCCAGCATGCATACACACCCCCAACCCCGTAGCGGAACGTAGCCGGTAGGCCCGACGCCTTTGGGTCCCGCCCGCCCACCCCGGTTGCCGTGAAATCCCACCCACCCATGGAGGTAGGGCATCGGGGGTGACCCTGTAACCCCCCTGGTCAATGCCTCAAAATGGGCTTTGACCTGCGTATATGCCGTTCGTTCGACATGGGAGGTGTCTCACTGTTGTCCGCTATGACCCGCTCCAGCTCAGCATTCGCGGGCCACACACGGGCCAGTGTGCTCCCGTGTTTTGGCTGCTCGGATGGCATCTCCCCTGGCCTGATGGCCCGGATCCGGGTCGTGAGTATGGGCATCTACCCTCTTACCCGCGTTGTCCGCTGACGCGGTTCCCTGCACTACGGCGGGATGTGTCCGATTCCTTCCATACTTTCTCCCCCCGGTCTGTCATCCCGTCCGCGATCACCCGTAGCGGGGCCTAGCGGGCCGACGTGGGGGCGTCCAGGTGGAGCGCCCTACGGACGAACGACCTGGACGCCCCCGCGTCGGACTGCTTTGCTTCGCGTAGGTGATCGCGGGCGGGATGACAGACCGGTCTCAGCCCAGCCGCCACGCCACCCGCGCGTGTGCGCGGGCTCCTGCCATCCTGGACGCAGGATCCCCCGCCGGAGGCAAAGGGTTGACCTCAACTGGAAGCGGGGGTTAGGGCTAGCACTTCGCGGAATTCACCGACTACCGGGCGTTCCCGCTGTGCAATGGGTACGGCGTTGAAGACTCGCCGCGCCGTCTCCATGATCATGATATTGCGGTAAGGACCTGGCACGGAATCGATCACTGTGGCTGCTTGGCGCATTCCTTCGTCGATGCCGCCGTTGACGACGGTGCAATGTGCGGCGTGAAGGCGGATGTTGACCGCGATGTGGTGCCCCGCAGGGCTGCCCGTCAGCACGTGCTCTTGCGCCCGGCTGGATCCGGCTTCGTCGCCCGCAGCGGACAGCACCTGGCTTTTGGTGACGTAGATGCGGTAATCGGCAGGTTCCCAGAATCCGGGGACCGCTGGCAGGTCGCTTTTCGCCACGAGGTCGAGAAGAGTTTGCAGCATGTGGCGGGCTTCGTCGTGGCGACCGAGTAAAGCCAGTGTCTTGGCTTTGGCGCGGATGAGTGACACCTGACCGACTGACGGGCGCACTGCCGTACCCGCGATTTGCAGGGCATTCTCGATCAAGTGCAGGGTTGTGGTCGCATCGCGGAGGCCGGACGCGCTGTGTTCCGCCTCGTGGGCGCGGATTCTCAAGCGCAGGTCGAGATCGCCGGAGGTGTCGGCGGCGTTGCGTGCGGTGCGGTACCAGCGGAGCGCGGATCCCGGTTCCCCGAGGCGGACCAAGACGCTGGCGTGGAAGGCGGCGAGTACAGCGGTGATCCGGTGCAACTCGACGACGTGGGCGCTATCGGCGCTGCGTAGCTGTCGCTGCATCGCCACCAGGTCAGCCAGGAGATCATCGTGGACTTGGGCGGCGGGCCGGGTGTTGATCGCGTGGAGGTGATCGGCACAGGCCAGTTCCCAGTCTTCGATGCTGCGGTGCGGGCCGTTGACCGTCATGTCCAGCAACTGGCGTACGGGTTCGCCCGCTGCTCCGAGTGCTCCGAGTCCGGCGGTGGCGGCGGCGAGTTGGAGTAGTTGTCGGCGTTCCATGTCCTCGTCCTTGCCTTGAGTGTGGAATGCCAGGTCGGGCGTGCTCTCTCGGTGGAGTCGGGTGATGGCGGTGTGGAGAGCCACCAGTTGACCGTTGGCGGTGTAGATGCGGTCGAGTTGGTCGATGACGTGGGGTGGTGTCGGCCGTAGTCCGCGTTCCATTTTGGCGAGGTGGGAGTGGTCCGTGTGGATGGCTGCGGCCACCTGGCGGAGTGACATCTGGCTGGTCTCGCGCCACCAGCGCAGGGCGCAGGCGAGCAGGTGAGCGCGGAAGGCGTTCCGGTGGGGCGGCGATCCTGTGGTCATCTGTTCCTCGTGGGGGGCTGTCGAGCGGTTGCGGTGCGGTCGTGGTGCTCGTGACCCTGCCTGGTGACTTGCCGAATACCCGGGCGGCTTCCGCCATTGCACCACAGGAAGGTTGTCGGGCCGCCTGGTGATCGTGGTCAGTGTGTGGTCACCCTGTCCACGCGGTGTGTGGATGCCGTGCAGGGCTCTGGCGGGCTCTGGGTGGGGAATGGCCGCACAGGTCATCCGGCAGTGGGCGGTTCTTCTGGTCGTTGTCCCGCTTCGGTCTGTGGTCGCAGCGGTGGGCAGGGATTGCCACATTGTGTGTCTTGTCGGACACCTTGCGTGACTTGAACTATTGCACCACGACAGAGGGCTGATGCCCGGAAACGGTGCGGGTCCGCCCGGTGCAGCGGGTGCCTGGACGGACTCTTGATCGCATGTGGAGGTGCGAGCCAGTGTCCGAGGTGAGGAGGCGGCGGGGCCGTCGCGGACGGGATGAGCGTCTGGGGGAGCGGCGTCCGGTGACGGATGTGGGGTCGCTGCGGGAGCAGTTACGGCGTGAGCGGTTCATGTACCTGGTTCGTCTGGCATTCGAGCTTGAGGGGCGGGGGGTGTCCTGCACGCTTCGGTTGCCGGGACGGCGTGGGGAGTACGCGGTCCTGGAGATGCCGGGAGGTTCCAGCGGGGTGGTGCGGGTGGGGGTGCGCAGGGAGCGCGCTGGCTGGCTGTACACCGTGGGTGCCTACGCCCTGGGTGTCAGCACGGTGGCTGTCACCGTTGGCGTGCAGAGCGCCGATCCGGCGGGGATGGTTCTGCGGGCGGTGTCGCGGTGACGGTCATGGCGCGGTGCGGGGCGGCGTTGTGACGGCGCGGGACGAGAAGCCGTGGGAACGGGCGCTGGAAGACGCGGTGGCGCGGATCGTGGGCGGGGAGTTCGCGGAGGGGCGGTATCCGCATGCTCTGAATGAGTTGAAGGCCGGGTACGGGCTGACGTCTGATCAGATGTATTGGGTCTGGCGTCAGCTCAGGAAGCGCCGGTTGATCCACTTTGTCCCCCGGCATGGCCTGGTGGTCGGTCCTCCGGGTGATGGGCCGTTGTCGGGGTTGTCGGCGCGTAAGGAGGGGATGGTGGCCCGGGTTGCGGCGGATCTGGCCGAGTGCATCCGGGCGGGGAAGATCGCCACCGGTGAGTCGGTGGGGACTCAGCGGGAGCTGCGGACCCGCTTCAAGATCTCCGCTGAGATGGCTGGTTTCGTGCTGGCGCGGGTGGAGTATCACGGGTGGGCCTACAGCGTTCCCGGTTCCGGGGTGTTCGCCGCGCCTGCGCGGGAGTGGCCAGCAGGGGGTGATGGCCTGCTGCCGCACGTGGCACCCGGTGGGGCCGGTGTGCTGGATCGGTACAGTCCGGTTCCCTTGTATGTGCAGGCGGCCGATCGGCTGGCGGGCCGGATGGCGCGGCGGGAACTGCGCGCGGGGGATCCGGTCCCGGGTGAGGTGGTCTTGTCGCGGGAGTATGGGATCTCGCCGAACCTGGCGCGGCGTGTTTATCGGGAGCTGCGGGAGCGTGAGCTGGTGGTCACGGTGCCGGGGCGGCGCAGTTTCGTCGGGTGGGGTAGTCCGGGGATGCGCAACGCGATGCCGGTGCATCAGGTAATCGCCTGTGATCTGGCGTGGGAGATCCGTCAGGGGTGGGTCGCGCCGTACCAGGCGATTCCGAGTCTGCATGTTCTTGTCCGCCGGTATAAGGCGTCGAAGCTGGCCGTGCGGGCGGCGGGACGGCTGCTCCGGGAAGCGGGCTGGGCGAGGGATTTCGGGAGTAAGGGAATCTGTGTCCTGCCCGCCGATGAATGGCCCGCGCTTGAGTGGTGGCGCGAACTGATTGCCGCTGATCGAGGTGGGGTTTAGGAAGCGGCGTCGGCGAGAGTGCAGGGCGTTCTGGCGTGTGGGGTCAGAGCAAGAAAGGGCCGTGCCGACGAACTTGGGCGGCGTAAGTGGCGCTGGGTACCTCGACCGTGGCGGTACGGGCCTGGTTGTGGTGACAGCGATGGGCCGTCCCGGATGGCCGTGGCCACCCCGGAGGGGCGACCGTGAGGGAGTTCGGGCCGGCGGATCGCGGGCCGTCACATGATCACGGTCTGCCCTGGCATCGGTGATCTTGGTGGTCCCGCGGTGCCCTTCTTGATGATCATGGTCCCATCGTCGGGGCGGGGGCCTGGCCGCTCCCGCCGGGACCGGCCGAAGGCCGCATGCCCGGCGGGGAGGGCGGCCGGGTTGGCCCTCGCCGCCCGCGCAGCGGGCGGCCGTTGAGTCGGCATGAGGCGCGGTATCGAGATTGCTCTCAACCCGTCTCCTCATGCCGCTCGCCGAACCCGCCGTGCGCCTTTCAACGCAACGGGCTCTCCACGGTTGCTGCCGTCA
>NZ_JAHCST010000063.1 GCF_018476525.1 Acrocarpospora catenulata | reverse complement strand
TGGCGATCGAGACACCGTCGTTGGTGATCGTGGGCGCGCCCCACTTCTTCTCCAGCACGACGTTGCGGCCCTTGGGACCCAAGGTCACCTTCACGGCGTCGGCGAGCTGGTTCATACCGCGCTCGAGGCCACGCCGGGCGTCCTCGTCGAACGCGATCATCTTCGACGTCATTTCTGCTCCTGCTTGTGAATGGGGGTGTGCCGGGACGGCGCCCGCGACGGACGGCCCGCAGGCCTCGCCGTCCCGGCCCATGCGGTTGGCACTCTCCGGGCGCGAGTGCCAGGCGTCTCCCGCACTCTACTCACAACTTGCGCGGCACGCATATAGTGCGTGGTGCGCAGCATTGGATAGAGTTCAGCTCATGAACGACGACGCCATGGATCTCCGCGCCCGCAACAAGCAGGCCACCAGGGAGGCGATCGGCCACGCCGCGCTGCGCCTGGCCATCGAGCAAGGTCCGCACGGGCTGGCCCTGGTACGCGTCCATGACATCGCCACGGCCGCGGGCGTCTCGCCACGTACCTACAACAACTACTTCTCCAGCAGGGAAGAGGCGATCTGCGCCTTCCAGGCCGACCAGTCCAAGCGCGCGGGGCAGGCGCTGCGCTCCCGGCCCGCCGACGAGCCGCTCGGCCAGGCCGTCGTCGCGGCCATGATCGAGCTTTACACCAACCCGGAGCCGGACAGAGCCGGTCTGCGCATGATCATGCTGACGCCCGAACTGGAGGGCGAGGCGCTGAAGGCGTTCAGCATGGCGGAGGGCCCGCTCGCGGAGGCGATCGCGGCCCGCACCGGCACCGATCTCCGCCGCGACCTGTTCCCCGCCGTCACGGCCGCGGCGGTCGCCGGGGCCATTCGTGTGGCGGGACGGCACTGGCTCGAATCCGCCGACGCGGGACCCTTCGCCGCCGTCCTGCGCCACGCTCTGTCCTGCGTCTTCGCTCCTGGGGCATAGCTCAGGGTCGGTGGCCGCATTCCCCGCAGGGGGCCGTGGGTTGAAGAAAACCTTTTCGTTCGATGAGGCGAGGGGTGTTGTCTTTATCCGTCTTGGGTCGGTGTTCGTTTCCCACTGGTACGCCGCGTACAGGTCTTGGGACGGTGAGTTTCCGCAGGTCATTAAATTCCGAAACTCGGTGAAACGTTCAAGGGGCAATGGTTCTGACCTGCGTGAATCCATCGATGGTTCCTGGAAAACCTTTTTCTTCGGCAGATTTCGCTGGACTATTCACGGGTCCGTACTGAGCGAGAAAGAAAGGATCACTCCGTGAAAGCAGCGGACCCGACCCGCCTGCTGACGGCGGTTCACCGACATCGCCCCATACGACGGTCAGGACGCCGTGTGCTCGTCGCCGTGACCGCGCTGGTCATCGGCTACATCGGCGCAGGGTTGCCCGCCGGCCCGGCCTCGGCGGCTCCCGGTTGCCGGGTCACCTATGCCATCAGCTCGCAGTGGGCCGGTGGATTCGGCGCCGACATCACGATCACCAACCTTGGTGACCCGCTTTCCTCCTGGCAGCTCCGGTGGAATTTCACCGCCGGGCAGACGGTCGTCCAGGGTTGGAATGCCACCTACAGCCAGAGCGGTACTGCCGTCACCGCGACCAACGTCTCCTACAACGGTGCTCTGGCTACCGGGGCCAGCACTGGGATCGGCTTCAACGGCAGTTGGACGGGGTCCAACCCGGTGCCGTCCTCGTTCACCCTCAACGGCACCACCTGCACCGGTTCGGTGATCAGCAGCCCGTCACCCAGCGCTACCACTCCTACCGTGGCCGCCGACGGCACCGGGAGGTATCGCACGGTGCAGGCGGCGATCGACGCCGTACCCGCGAACAACACCAGCCGGGTGGTGATCACGATCAAGCCGGGCACCTACCGCGAGATCGTCACGGTCAACAAGCCGTACGTCACCTTGCAGGGCCTGGGCTCCACGGCCGCGCAGACGGTCATCGTGAACAACCGGTCGGCTTACACCAGTGGGACGTCCGGCAGCTACACCATGGTGGTCAGCGGCCGGGACTTCGCCGGGACCAACCTGACGGTCTCCAACGACTTCGACGAGACCTCGACCCCCGAGGGGCAGCAGGCCGTGGCGCTCCGGCTGGACGGCGACCGTACCACCCTGACCAACGTGCGTGTCCTGGGCGATCAGGACACCCTGCTGGTCAACGACTCCGCCCGCGCGTACGTCAGGAACTCCTACGTCGAGGGCACCGTCGACTTCATCTTCGGCGGCGGCACCATCGTCTTCGACAACTGCGACATCTACGAGAAGCGCAGCACCGGCGGCCCGATCACCGCCGCCAGTACGCCCGCGGCCAAGACCTACGGCTTCCTGTTCTACCGGTCCCGCGTCACCGGAGCCACCGCGAACACCACCACCCTGGGCAGGCCCTGGCGTCCCGACGCCCAGGTGCTCTACCGCGAGTCCACGCTCAGCTCAACGATCAGGACCTCGCAGCCGTGGACCGACATGTCCACCAACATCTGGCAGAACGCCCGTTTCCTGGAATATCGCAATACGGGTGCCGGAGCAGGGGTCAACGCCAACCGGCCGCAGCTGAGCGATGCGCAGGCGGCCAACTACACCCCGCAGAGATACCTGGCCGGTTCCGACGGCTGGAACCCCGTCGGCTGAGGCCACACCACCCGACCTAGGAGCACATCCATGCGTACCTTACGAACGCGGCTGGTCGCGCTGGCCGCCGCCATCCCCCTCACCGCGGCCCTGACCTTCACCGCCGGCCCGGCTTCGGCGGCTCCCGGTTGCCGGGTCACCTATGCCATCGGCTCGCAGTGGGCTGGTGGATTCGGTGCCGACATCACGATCACCAACCTTGGTGATCCGCTTTCCTCCTGGCAGCTCCGGTGGAATTTCGCCGCCGGGCAGACGGTCGTCCAGGGTTGGAACGCCACCTACAGCCAGAGTGGTGCCGCTATCACCGCGACCAACGTCTCCTACAACGGTGCTCTGGCTACCGGGGCCAGTACCGGTATCGGCTTCAACGGCAGTTGGACGGGGTCCAACCCGGTGCCGTCCTCGTTCACCCTCAACGGCACCGCCTGTACTGGCTCCGTCGTCACCTCACCCACCCCGACCCCCTCACCCGGTGGGCGTACCTGGTCCAGCAACGCTGACGGGTTCGCCGCCACGAGTGGCATGGGGCTGACCACCACCACCGGTGGCGCGGGCGGCGCCACGGTCACCGTCACCACCTACGCCGACCTGGTACGGTACGCCACCGCCGCGCAGCCCTACGTCATCCGCGTCAACGGCGCGATCACCGCCACCCCGTACGGCTCCGAGATCCGGGTGGCCTCCAACAAGACCATCGTGGGTGTGGGCACCGGCGGCCACCTCGTCAACGGCGGCTTCTTCCTCGGCTCCGGCGTCAACAATGTGATCATCCGCAACCTGACCATCCGCGACACCCGGATGCCCGACGACGACCCCGGCGACGACCTCTACGACTACGACGGCATCCAGATGGACGGCGCCCATCACGTCTGGATCGACCACAACCACATCACCCGGATGAACGACGGCCTCATCGACAGCCGCCTGGACACCACCTACCTGACCGTGTCCTGGAACATCCTGTCGGAGGACCGGAAGGCGTTCGGCATCGGCTGGACCAGCAACGTCACCTCGCGCATGACGATCCACCACAACTGGCTGCGCGACAACGCCTCCCGCAACCCCAGCACCGACAACGTCGCCTACGCCCACCTGTACAACAACTACCTGCAGAACATCACCGGGTACGGCAACTACGCGCGCGGCGCCACCAAGATGGTGCTGGAGAACAGTTACTTCGAGAACGTCAAGGACCCCTACTACCGCGACGACGCCGCCCAACTGCGCCAGTCCGGCAGCATCTGCACCGGCTGCACCGGGCAACAGGAGACCGGCGGCTCCGCGTTCACGCCGAGTTCGTTCTACTCCTACACCCTCGACCCGGCCTCTAGCGTGCCTGGCCTGCTCCGCACGTACGCGGGCCCACAGGCCAACATCGGCCTCTGACCCACCCCTACCGCCGGGGACATCCCGTCCCCGGCGGTCTTTGTTCAGGCCACCTTGGCCGACGGGGCGACCCACGTGTTGCAGGAGGCCGGGTTGCCCGTCTGGAAACCCCGCCTCAGCCAGTATTCGAGGTTGCGGCCCTTGCCGTGGGTGTTGGTCTTGTAGGTTCGTTCGAGGTATTCGGCCCCGGCCCGGGTTCTGTCGACCAGGCTCTCCCACTCGGTCTCGGAGCTGTTCAGTGCGGGCCACATGCTCTTGAACAGGACGCCGCTGAGGCACTCGGCCTGGAGTTCTAGGCGGTGGGCCTGTTCGTTCAGCTCGCTTTTTCCCCGGTACGGGTGGTATTGGTCTGCCCGGATTATTCCGCTGATTTGCTGAATATGGTGGCCGTACTCGTGAGTGAGAGTGCTCAGGAAGTGCAACCCCCAAGGCTCGTCGATGCTGACTTCGCTCACCAGCATCATGAAGCGACGTTCGCTGGGACAGTAGACCCCGCCGGCGCGGTCCGGCCAGGAGGAGCCGCAGAAGCGCCGGGGCTCTTTCGTGGCGAACGCGACCCTGGCCTTGGCGAACGGAAGGCGGGCCCTCTTCGCATAGGCGGCCCAGGCGGCGTTGAGGCAGTCCAGTACGGCACGACCATACGTTTTCGACACCGGCGGATCGAAATGCTGGTTCATCACCTTCACCATGCACGCGGCCGGTTTCAGTTTGCCTGCGCGGTACAGCTTGTTGTGGGTCAGGACGCGGTCCTTGATGGGGTAGGCGTTCGCGTCAGCCGTGCCGGATAAGAGCGGCAGGGAAACCGCGCAAGCGGCGACGAGGGGGGAGAGACGCATGCGGCACAGCGTACGATCTTGATCATTCTCCTGCCATGTCGCCCGGTAACCGGTGTGGTCTCTTGTGACACCACTGAATGCAACGCCTCAAGAGCGCCGAATATCACCCTTCGTGTCCATATGATGACGATAAGTTGCAGAAGTGTAGTTCCGGGAAGTATGGTTCTGTGACCCCGGTCACCCGGTGACTACAGGTTCGATGACCGCGCTGTCTGTTATGCGACAGTTCGATGCGATGGCAGGCCGTATAGGCGGGTGAGGTCTACCAGTTCGACGTCGGGGCGTTCGGTGGCGGTGGCTTCGAGGTCGGGGGTGAAGCCGGTGGTGGAGAACAAAGTGAGGATGGTTCGGTCGGTGTTGTGGCCCTCGCGGGTGAGGAGGGTGCGGATGGTTTCCAGGCGGGTGAGGTCGGGGAGGCCGCGGCGGCTGAGGGTGGCTTTGGCTTCGCCGAGGAGGGTGATGTCGGTGCCCTCGGTGGCCAGGACGTCGATTTCGTGTTTGGCGCGGCCGGCGTGGTCCTGGATGGTGGCGTAGCCGATCTGGCCGAAGCCGGTGGGGTGGTTGAGTTCGTCGGGGGCGAAGCGGTGGGCCCAGTCCCGGGCCAGTTCTTCGAAGTGCGGGCCGAGGATGGCGGAGCGGAAGGTGGGGGCGGCGGCCCGCCATACCTGGTCGACTCGGCCCAGTTCGAGTTGGCCCAGGTTGGGGGAGGTGATGAGGCGGTCGAAGCGGATCACCGGGTCGGTGATGGTGATGGTTGGGCGGCGGCCGCGGAGCAGGTCCCGTGACCTGGTCAGGTAGCCTGCCGACTCCAGGACGGCCAGTGGGTAGCGAACGGCGTTGTCGTCGCGGCCGATGGCGGCGCCGATCTTTGATGGGGTGTTCGCGCCGCCCGCTACCGCGCTGAGAATGTCGTAGTAGACGGTCCGATTGGTGATCCTCGGGTCTTCCCGTAGGAGGTAGTCGACCTCTGTTCGGGTGAAGACGCTGACATCGACTTCGAGAAGGTTTCCGGCAACCCATTGGTCGAAGTCGGACAGAGTGCTGGGCACGCTTGTCATCAGGGGGCGGTATCCGGGAATGCCGCCGACGCAGGCGTGGACCCGGAGGGCGATTTCGGGATCCTCGATGCCCCAGAGGCGGGAGGCTTCGCGGTAGTCGAGGGCGTTCAGCCGCATGTCCATGATGGCGCGCCCGCGAAGGGGCTTGGTGCCCGAGAGCAGGTCCTGCATCACGCTCAGCGCGGACCCGCAGAGGATCAGTCTGCCGCCGGGGCCTCGCCCGTTCTGGGAGTCGTCATAGAGGTGCTGGATCAGCGAGGGGAGTTGCGGGGCGTCGGTCATGATGTAGGGGAACTCGTCGATCACCACGAGTGGGGGTGCGCCAGGCGGGGCGGTCCGGGCCGCAGTGTCCAGGGCGGCCCGCAGCAGCCGCTCCCATGGTTCCGGTGTGCCGAGGGCTGAGGCTCCCAAACCTGCATGTACGGCTATCGCAGCCCCGAACCGTGATCGGGCCGCCAAATCCCCTTCGTCCTGCACGCAGGGGATGTAGAGGCCGCCGACGGCCTCGCACGCGGCGGCGAGAAGTTGCGTCTTGCCGGTGCGCCTGCGGCCAGATACGAGTCCCAGTCGTAGCGGGCCATCTTCCGCGCCTTCGAAGAGGAAGCGCTCGAGAGTTCTCCACTGACGGGACCGCCCGACGATGTTCCCTGGCTTGTCCATCGGACCTCCCGTAAATCAGTTTCACCTTGAAAGGTGAAATCAATTTACCCCTTCTGGCTCCAGGATGGGATCAGCGCAGGTGGTGGTCGAAGAACGTGGTGATGCGGTTCCAGGCGTGGGGGGCTGAGGCGGGGTCGGGGGTGATGCCGAGGACGCGGAGGAAGGGGCGGAGGGGGAGAGGGGTGGGTTGGGGGTCGTTGAGGAAGGCGTGGCCGGCGGTGGGGTACTCCTTGATGTCGTGGAGGACTTGGTGGGTGGTTAGGGCGGATTGGAGTTTTTGGGCGGCCTTGGGGAGGGTGCGGTCTCGGGCGCCGTAGGAGGCGACGATGGGGCAGGCGCCGGAGAGGACGGTGAGGTCGCGGGGGAGGGGGCCGTAGTTGACGGCGGCGGCGTCGAAGTCGGTGGTGGCGGTGAGGAGGGCGAAGGCGCCGCCCATACAGAAGCCGATCACGCCGATTTTGCCGGTGCACTGGGGGGAGGTGCGGAGCCAGGTGCGGGCGGTTTCGATGTCGGTGAAGGGGCGGCCCTGTTGTTTGTGGAGGGCGCGCATGGTGGAGACCAGGCAGCGGCGGGCGCCGCCCATGCTGAACAGGTCGACGGCGAGGGTGAGGTAGCCGGCTTCGGCCATGCGGTCGGCGTGGCGGCGCATCATCGGGTCCAGGCCCATGATCTCGTGGAGCATGACCAGGCCGGGCCAAGGGCCGTCGCCTGGAGGTGTTGCGAGATATCCGTGTAAGGGCTGGGATCCGCCGCGTTGGGTGGAAATTTCGGTTAGGTCGATCTCGGGCATCGGCGCGCTCCCGGCTCGGGTTGACTGGTGGGCGACCATGTTTCCAGGAATGGGCGCGTGAGCGAATCCGCGCCGGAAGCACACGGGAAGCGGAACAGCGGGAAGTACAGCGGGCCGACGCTCACGGCGCTCGCATCCGGTCTCATCGGCGGAACCGGGCACGGCGGGAACGCAACAGCGGGAAGTATCGCGGGAGCAGAACAGCGGGGGCAGAACAGCGGGAAGCAGAAGGGCCCGGGGGCTGACGTGCTGATTTCGTCAGGTCCCGGGCCCGGGTTAGTGGGCTTACCGTCAGTCGTCGTACTTGCGCTTGAACTTGATGATTTTTCCGTTCTTGATGGCGACGTAGACGTCGTACTCCCAGTTGCCCTTCTGGAGTTCGACCTTCCAGGTGCGGTAGCCGTGTTCGCGCTCGCGTTCCACGTCCGTGACGTACGCGCCGGGGACCCGCTTCTTGGCGATCTTGATGGCCTGGGCGCGGCTGATGTCGGCGGCGGAGGCGGAGACTGAGGCGGAGGCCGAAGCGGAGGCCGAAGCGGGGGGCGCGGCGGAGAGGGTGACGAACAGGGCGGTCAGGGTGCCGAGGACGGCGGTTCTGGTCTTCATGGGGATACCGTCGCTTGACCTTCGCTATGGCCGCGCTTTGCGACGGTTAAGGCCGGGCAAAGGTGAGCGCGACCGTGGTTCCGCCGCCGGCCGGGGTGCGGACCGACATCGCGCCTCCGGCGGATTCCGCGGTACGGCGGGCGATGTCGAGCCCGAGACCGGTCGAGTTGCCCCCGCTCCGGCCGCGTTCGAGCGAGGACGGCATGCCGGGACCGGCGTCGGTCACCTCCAGCAGGGCCCCGGTGCCGGTGGGCGTGAGCCGTACCGACAGGGGGACGCCCTCCGGGGTGTGGGCGAAGACGTTCTCCAGGAGGGCGTCGAGGGTGGCGGCGAGGTCGTCGGGCGAGGTGGCGACCGGGAGGGGACCGGCGGGGAGGTCGAGGGTGACCGTCCGGTCCTGTTCCTCGGCGAGTACGGACCAGAAGGTGACGCGGTCGGCGACGACGGCGGTGGCGTCGCAGGAGCCGCGTTCCCGGGTACGGCGGCGTACGTCGTTGATGACCGAGGTGACCGCGCGGTCCAGGGCGTCCACACGGGCGCCGAGGCGTTCGGCCTCCTCGGGGTCGGCCAGGGACTCGGCCTCCAGACGCAGGCCGGTGAGCGGGGTGCGCAGACGGTGGGAGATGTCGGCGGCGGATTCGCGTTCCTCGGTGAGCAGGTCGCCGATCCGGTCCGCGAGGTGGTTGAGGGCGAGTCCGGCGGCACGGACCTCGGGCGGTCCGGCGGGGACGGCGCGGGCCGCCAGGTCACCGCCGGCCAGCCGGTGCGAGACGCGGGCCAGGCCGGTCATCGGCCGGGTGAGCGCGACGGCCAGGCGGTCGGCGACCGCCATGCCGAGGCCGATGAGGACGAGGCCGAGCAGGAGCAGGCCCAGCCAGGCCGAGCGTACGCCGCGGCTCAGGTCGTCGGCGGTGAGCAGCACGCGTACCACGGTGGTGCCGTTTCCGCCCTGGACGGCGACGAGGATCTCCCGGCCGCCGTCGGGGGTCTCGGCTGAGAGGCTGCGGCCCCGGGCGGCGAGTTCGACGGCGGGGGAGCGGTCGGCGGGGGCGCCCAGGGCTGTGCCGTCCGGCAGGAACACGGTGATCTGGTGGCCGCTGCCGGCGGAGGCCCGTTCGGCGGTCAGGGTGAGTGCTTCCGGGGACACCGTGCCCACCGCGGCGGCCACCGACTGGCCTTCGGTGGTGGCCTGGGCCACGGCGCCGTTCTCGGCGGCGGCCCGAACCAGCAGGGCCATCGGGACCAGCATCGCGATCAGTACCAGTGAGGTGGTGGCCGTCACCAGCAGGGCCAGACGCCGTCTCAAGATGGATCGACCAGTTTGACGCCGACTCCACGTACGGTGTGCAGGAAGCGAGGCTCTTGGGCGGTTTCGCCTAGTTTCTTGCGGAGCCAGGAGAGGTGGACGTCTACCGTCTTGTCCGTCATGCCGTAGGGCACCTGCCAGACCTCGGTGAGGAGTTCGCGCTTGGTGACCACGCGGCCGGGGCGGGAGGCCAGGTAGAGCAGGAGGTCGAACTCCCGTGGGGTCAGTTCGACGGGGGTTCCGTCCAGGGTGGCGACTCGGCCCCGGACGTCCATAAGGAGGCCGCCGACGGTGATCGTCGTGGTGCTCTCCTCCTGGCCGGTACGGCGGAGTACGGCGCGGATGCGGGCGTCGAGGTGGGTGGCGGTGAAGGGTTTGACGACGTAGTCGTCGGCGCCGGCGTCGAGCAGGCGGACCGTTTCCGCCTCGCCGTCCCGGGCGGTGGCGATGATCACCGGCATTCTGCTGACCGCGCGGAGCATGCGCAGGAGTTCCGCGCCGTCCAGGTCGGGCAGGCCGAGATCGAGTACGACCAGGTCGGGGCGGTTGTCGAGGGCCAGGCGGAGGCCGTCGAGGGCGGAGGCGGCCG
This sequence comes from Acrocarpospora catenulata, assembly GCF_018476525.1. Classification (GTDB taxonomy): domain Bacteria; phylum Actinomycetota; class Actinomycetes; order Streptosporangiales; family Streptosporangiaceae; genus Acrocarpospora; species Acrocarpospora catenulata. The sequence continues at coordinate 43,543 of NZ_JAHCST010000063.1, read as the reverse complement.
AGGACACGGCGTGGCCCCGGTCGCGTAGGCCCCGGACCAGGGCGGTGCGGATGGTGACGTCGTCCTCGACGAGCAGCACATTTGCCATTTCCTCTGCCACGGTAGCCGCTTCGGGGATAAGGCATAAGTCCGTTATCGGGGCTTTAACCTCGTCTTAGCGTGGGCTCAGGCAGGGTGGCCTCATGAATCGTCTCGCGGTGGCCGGGTGGCTGGCGGCGGTGGTGGCGGCCACGGCCGCCGGTGTGGCCGTGACCAACGGCCTGACCGCCGCCGTCGCCGGCTCCAGCGTCCGCCCCCTCACCTCCGACCAGGTACGGCAGGCTCTCGCCATCCCGGTCACGACAACCCCGCAACCGGGCCCCGCGAAAGCGACTCCCTCGGCCGACAATCCCTCAGCTGAGGAATCCCAGGTCTTCGCCACCTCCGGCGGCACCGCCGTCGCGGCCTGCACCGGCGGCCAGGCCCGGCTACTCTCCTGGACCCCCGCGCAGGGCTACCAGGTGGACGACGTGGACCCCGGCCCCGACGACCACGTCAAAGTCAAGTTCGAGGCCGACGACTCCGAGGTCGAAATCGAGATCCGCTGCTCCGGCGGCATCCCGGTCGCCCGGGAGAAGATCGGCTGAAAGGGGTCAGTGGCTGCCGGCGCCGATCTGGGCGAAGATCTGTAACGCGGTGAGGGCGATGGGCAGGAGCACCACCGTGGCGAAGACGCTGAACGACGCCGTGCGCAGCCGCATCGGCCGGATTTTCGCGTTGTTGCAGCGTTCGAACTCGGCCACGAACAGCTGAACCCGCTCCAGGTCGCTGTCGTCGACGCCTTCCAGCGCCCGGGACAGTCGCGCCCTGCGGGCGGCCTTCGCGGTGCGTTCGACCGTACGGAAGGCGAGCCACGGCACCAGCGTGTACACGGGGGCGAGGAGCACGTACAGGAGGATCAGGCCCACGACCGAGATGGGCACGCTGCTGCCCAGAACCGCGATCAGGTTGGTGATGCCGCTGCCCAGCAGCACCAGGGCCCAGTAGACGGTGCGGTAGACCTTCGCCACGGGGGTCCAGCCGTAGCGGCCGTCCCGGTTGTACCAGTCGGCGCCCATGTCGGCGGCGAAGTACAGGGCCACCCCGAAGTAGACGGTGAGGACCCCCACCACGTTGAAGGTGAAGATCAGAACCATCGCGAGGAACGCGAGGATGGTGTAGATCACCAGTCCGATGGGATGGTCGGGGCCGGCCCACCAGTTCTGCTTGGCCAGGGCCACCCACTGGTTCTGCTCGTCGGGTGTCGCGGCCGTCGGGGCCAGGAAACGGAAGACGTTCTGGCTCAGACCATTCCCGAGCAGGGTGGCGAAGACGTAACTGGCGAAGAGCACGGAGCCGGACAGCAGAACCTTGGTGCGCGCGGTCACCTTGCCGAAGCGTGCGTCCAGGACGTCGAGTGCGGCGTAGTCGCCGCAGTCGCCGATGAGCCGGTCGATGCCCAGCAGCCGGGAGATCATGTTGGACCTGGGCCGCCGGCGCGGGACGATCGTCTTGGACTCGCGCAGTTCGGTCAGGGCGATGGAGATGTAGTGCCAGTGCCGGTGCAGCAGGGCGAATCCGGCGACAACCAGAAAGAGGCACAGGCAGCTGGTGATGTCGCGGATCAGCGGGAAGTTCGGTTCGGTCCGGGGCACCGATTCACTGAAGGCGTACCGCACGTCGGTGGGGTACTGGAAATCCGTCAGGCGGCCGAAGGTTCCTTCGATCAGGGTGGCGAGCACCAGCAGGAGGAACACCACCGATCCGGCCACCACAATCCAGCCGGCGTGCAGGTCCCGGAGTTTCCCCGGGAACAGCGGGATGAAATTGAAAGGATCGAATTTCGCCCGCTGTTCGGCTTTCCCGGTCATTCAATCTCCAGAGCGGACTGCTGACACTGCGTCGGTTCGCGGTGCCGGCCACGCCAGAGGTCCCGTCGGCCGGGCAAAAAGTATCGTAGTGCTCTGATCGCGTCAGAAGCGATAAAGCGCCGCGCCTATCTCGACGCCGCTGGCGGCGCAGGCGAAGACGGCGAGGTCGCCCGGCCCCACCGCTCCGGTACGCAGCAGTTTGTCCATGCCGAAGGGCAGCGACGAGGTGAACAGGTCCCCGCCCGTCCCGTCCGGCGGCACGAGCCGATCCCCGAGGACCGGCCAGTTCCGGCGCAGGCGGTCCACCGCGGGCGGGGAGAGCCAGGGTGGGACGATTGCGCGGATCCGCCGCGGCTCGACCTCCAGGGCGTCGAGTAGTTCCGCCACGACAGTTGGGAGATGTTCGACGTACCGATCTTGGAGGATCCCGCGGTCGCCGGCCCTGACGAAACTCCGCCCGGCCCGCTGTACGGCCTGCGCGCCGAACTCGCCGACATGCCCATCCAGGTGCCGGGCGTGGAAGCCGAGGAACCCGCTCTGCCCGGTCGGATCGTCCTCCAGCAACAGCGCCGACCCACAAGCCGCCACGCCCGGCCGGATGGCATCCGGGTCGCGTTCCTCCACCTCCGACGCGGCGACGAGGGCGTTGCGGACCTCGCCCGCCCGGATGAGTTCACACGCGACCCGGCAGGCGTCGAACAGGCCCAGCCCGCCATTGCTGAGATCGAATCCCAGGACGTTGCCCGATGACGTGGTCGAGCCGTCGAATCCGAGCTCGCCCGCCGCGATCGCGGCCACGGCCGGTTCGGCGATCATGCCTGTCACGTACACACCTGCGTGGACGAGCAGTTCCACGTCCGAGGGCTTGTGCCCCGCGTCCGCGAGGCATTTCCCCGTCGCCTCCCGGAGCAGCCCCAGCGTCGTCACGCCGCCGTCCTGCCGGCCGGCCAGCCCCAGGCCGACAACTCGCACGGGCTGGATCGGCCTGTGGGAAGCCGGGTCGGCGGGCGGCGCGGGCCGTGTCGACGCGGTTCCCGTGGCGAGGCGATGGGGCAAGTCGTCCAGCGAGTACAGGGCCGTGCCCACGCTGACACCCGAACCCGCGATCCCGAAGAGCAGCCGCTGACCTGAGTGGATCCGGCCGTCCAGGCTGCCGTCGTACAGGGCCAGGAGGTGGGTGGTGGTCGAGGTGTTGCCGCGTTCGGCGAGGTTGTCGATGACGTTGCCGTCGTGCAGAGCCGGGCCGCCGAACACCTTGTTGGCCCGGCGAATCCCCGCCCGTACGGCGAGCCGCGACGTCTGGTGCGGGATGAACCGGTCGATGTCGGATATGGACCGGCCGAGCCTGTCCAGCGTCTCCCACGCGTGCGCGACCGTCTCGCGCACGCCGACCATGGCCAGCGCTGCCGACTCCGTTCTCATGATGGCGCCGCCGTGCGCCTCCCCGGTCGGACCGGCGACGCACAGCCGGTGATGACGGCCGATGGTGCGCAACGAGATGTGCTCGAAGCCGGCCCGCTCGTCATCCGTACGCGTCAGCAGAACCGCTGTGCCCGCGTCGCCGAGCGTCAGGCACGCGATCCGCGGATCAGAAGCACCGTCGATCTCCAACTGCGCCGTACGGATCAGATGGGAGATGTACTCCCCGCTCACCACCAGCGCCGTCCGGATCCGCCCGGCACGGACGAGCGCGTCCGCCAGATAGATCCCGGTGAAGTTACCGGCACACGCGTTCGCCACGTCGAACGTCCACGCCCGCGTGCATCCGAGAACATGCCGGAGCCGGGTGGCGGCGGCCGGCTCGCAGGTGGCCCAGAACGGCCCGTCGATCCGCGAGACACTGGCACTGACCAGCAGGTCCACCTCGTCCGGCCGGATCGCCGAACGGGCGAAACAGTCCCGCGCGGCACGCACCGCGAGGTCGATGGAGTATTCACCCGCCCCGGCCACCCGGCGGGACACGATCCCGGTCGTCGGCTCCAGCGGCACAGCGGGCCGCCGCACACAACCGTCGAGCACTTCTTCCGTGGTCATCGTCCGGGACGGCAGCGCCACCCCGATGCTGTCGATGACAGAGCGGTACGGCTGGACTCTCCTGTCACCGACGTCCATGGGCAGTACCTCTAGGTCCGCTTGCAGATGTTCTCCGTGGCCGTTTTCGCGGTCGGGGTCGGCTTGGCCGACGGGCTGGGTGACGGGGTCGGCTTGGGGGGTTTCTTCACGGTGTGGTGTTGCTGGCCGAGGATGACTTCGACGCCGTTGATGTCGTCCACCTGGCGGATGTCCGCGCCGGGGAAGACGGTGGCCAGGGTTCGGGCCGAGTCCGCGCGGCCGGGGGCGTGGCGGATGACGGTGTTCTTGTAGTCGCGGCGGCCCGTGTCGCCGGCTTCGGAGGGAACCAGGAAACCGGCGTCGAGGAGGTCCTTGCGGGCGCGGGCGCCCAGGCCCGTGATGAGGGTGCCGTTGATCACTCGTACCGCGATGCGGTGGGGGGCGACGGTGTCGGCCGTCGGGGACGGTGACGGGGAGGCCGACGGGGACGGGGAGGGTTTGGCCGGCGGGTTCAGCGGCTGGTCGGTGGCGATGCGCTGGAAGAGGTCGCGGGCGGCCGGCTTGTCCCAGAGGACGGCGGATTCGCCGGTGGAGGTGCGGTAGTTGACGTCGGCCAGGGGGACGGTGACGAAGGAGATGTCGTCGAGGGAGAGGTCCCTGAACTGGGTGGCCAGGCCGAGGAGGTTCTTGGCCAGGGGCTGGTCGACGGTCAGGGTGCGGAGGGTGGAGTTGACCAGGCCGCCGAGTTTGGCGGGGTTGGAGAGAGTGTCGCCGCTCAGCGCCTTGGCCAGCAGGGCCGAGATCACCTGCTGCTGGCGGTCGATGCGGTCCAGGTCGGCCCGGCCGGTGGCCCGGGTGCGGGCGTAGGCCAGGGCGCTGACGCCGTTGAGGTCGTGGGTGCCGGGGGCGAGCACCAGCTTGGTCTTGTCGTCGTTGATCGCCACCGGGGTGCACACGGTCACCCCGCCCAGCGACTCGACCACGTCGATGAAGCCCATCACGTCCACCTCGACGTAGTGGTTGATCCGCAGCCCGGTGGCCTGCTGCACGGTGCGCACCGCCAGTTTGGCCCCGCCGAACTGGTACGCCGAGTTGATCTTGCGCTCGCCCTTGCCCGGCACGTCCAGCCAGGTGTCGCGGGGCAGCGAGACCACGGTGACGCGCCGGTGGTCCTCGGACACGTGGATGACCATCATCGTGTCGGTGCGCTCCCCGGCGTCCCGGCCCAGGTGCAGCTGGTTCTGCTCGCGGCGGCTGAGATCGTCCCGCTTGTCCAGCCCGACCAGCAGGATGTTCATCGCGCCCTGCGTCTCGGAACCGGCGGTGCCCGCGTCCACCGAGGAGATCTGCCCGCTCACGTAGCTCGGGATGGCCCAGGCGAACCCGGCGCCGACCAGCACCAGGCTGGACAGCGCCCCGGTGATCGCCAGCGACCGGACTCCGGCCCGCGGGCGGCGGCGAACCTGGCGGGGAGCGACCCGGACCCCGCCGTAGGCGTCCCCGCCCACGTGAACGCCCGAGTCAACACCCGAGTCCTCCACCGGTCCCCCCTCGAGGTTGCCGACCACGCCCCCTCGTACAGTAGCGTGAGCGCAGCCAAGAACCCCTTCCCCGACGCGCCCCTAACGAGTCTGATGAGCCCTTCGATCTCCGTCATCATGCCGGTACTCAACGAGGAACGGCACCTGCGCCAGGCCGTCCAGCAAGTGCTCGAACAGGACTACGACGGTGCCATCGAGGTGGTGCTCGCGGTGGGCCCCTCCAAGGACCGGACCCAGGAGGTGGCGGACGCGATCGCCGCCGCCGACCCCCGGGTGAGCGTGGTCCCCAACCCCACCGGCCGCACCCCGAACGCGCTCAACGCGGCCATCGCGGCCTCCAGCGGCGGCATCGTCGCCCGGGTGGACGGCCACGCCATGCTGCCCGAGGACTACCTGCGCACGGCGGTGCGGACGCTGGAGGAGACCGGCGCGGACAACGTGGGCGGGATCATGGCCGCCGAGGGTGTCACCCCCTTCGAGCAGGCGGTGGCCCGGGCCATGACCTCCAAGATCGGGGTCGGCAACGCCGCCTTCCACGTGGGCGGCGAGGGCGGCCCGGCCGACACCGTCTACCTGGGGGTGTTCCGCCGGGAGGCGCTGGAGCGGGTGGGCGGCTACGACGAGCACTTCCAGCGGGCGCAGGACTGGGAGATGAACCACCGCATCCGGGAGAGCGGCGGCCTGGTCTGGTTCCAGCCGAAGATGCGGGTCTCCTACCGGCCCCGGCCCAACGTGCGGGCGCTGGCCAAGCAGTACTTCCACTACGGCCGGTGGCGGCGGGTGGTGGCCCGCACCCACCAGGGCACCATCAACCTGCGCTACCTGGCCCCGCCGACCGCCGTGCTCGGCATCGTGCTCGGGTTAGTGGTGGCGCCGTTCTTCTGGCTGGCCGCCGTGATCCCGGCCGCCTACCTCGTGGCCATCCTGGCCGGTTCGGTGCTGACCGGGCGCGGGCTGCCCCCGGGCGCGCTGGCGCTGCTGCCGGTGGCGTACATGACCATGCACCTGTCCTGGGGCTTCGGCTTCCTGACCAGCTCGCCGAAGCTGAACAAGCCGCGCGAGGGCATCGGCCTGCACGATCTGTTCAACTAGCCCGCCCGTACGTCGATCACCTGGCCGGTGAGGTCGGAGGCCAGCACCGCCAGGCTGGTACGGGCGGCCTCCGCGGGCGTCAGCAGGCTGGCCGGGGGCTCCTCGGTGAACGAGCGGAAGCGGGTGGTGGCCGGTTCGGGGTTGACGCAGTTGACCCGGATACCGTGCTCGGCCCACTCCTCGGCCAGCGCCTGGGCCAGGTTGGCCACCGCCGCCTTGCTGGAGGAGTAGAGGCTGTGCCCGGCCTGCCCGCGCAGCGCGGAGCCGCTGGTGAACAGCAGCAGGTGGCCGTGGCTCTCGGCGAGGTGTTTGAAGGCCGCCCTGGCGACGGTGACCGGACCCAGGTAGTTGACCGCGATGGTCTCCTCGACGGCGGCCTGCTCGGCGTCGGCCAGGTTGCCCCGGTGCAGCACGGTGGCGGCGTCGACCACGTAGTCGATCCGGCCGGTGGCGGCGTAGGCGCGGGCCAGCGCGTCGGCGACGGCCTTCTCGTCGTGGACCGGGGTGCGGGCACAGGGGAACACCGTGGCCCCGTGTGCGGCGGCCAGGGCGGCGATGTCGGCGCCGAGGCCGTACGAGCCGCCGAAGACGACCAGGGTGCGCCCGTCCAGCCGCCCGACGTCCGGCACGGGCGCGGCGGTGAGCTGGAAGAGCCGGTCGGCGATGAAGGCGTCCACCGGATGGGTGACCTTCATGTTGTGCTCGCTACCCGCCACGATGGCGATGGGCACGTCGGGGCGGTAGCGGAGCAGCACCCCGCAGTCGTCGGTGGCGGGCCGCCCGGCGAACTCGGGGTCGGCCAGCGCCCGGGCGTAGGCGTCCCTGATCACCGAGAGCCGGAAGCACTGCGGGGTCTGGGCGCGGCGCAGCCGCGACCGGTCCGGGGTGTCGCGGACGACCTCGTCCTCGACCACCAGCACCGTGTCGGAGGACGGAATGGCCACACAGGCCGCCTGGAACTCGCCGAGCGCGGCCACGCAGTCGGCGATGATGCGCGGCTCCACCAGCGGCCGCACCGCGTCGTGCAGCAGCACGTCGCACTCCCGGTCGCCGAGCGCCCGCAACGCCAGCCAGGTCGACTCGGTACGGCTGGCGCCCCCCTCGATCACCTGGCCGACCTTGCGGAACCCGTTACGCGCCACCAGCTCCCGCACCTGGTCGGTGAACCCGGGCGTCATCAGCACGACCACCTCGTCGATGTCCGGGTGGCGGTCGAACACGCCGATGGAGTGCTCCAGGATCGACCTCCCGGCGATCTTCAGCAGCTGCTTGGGCGCGCCCAGGCCCATGCGCTGCCCGACACCGCCCGCCAGCACCACGCCCACGGCCGGCAAACGTGACCCGCTCATCGCGATCCTCCGAGCTCATGATCCTCCGAGGTGCACCTTACCCTCGCGGGTGATTGCTCATTAGTGATCACTCGGTTACGTTGCGAGGTACGTGGGCCCGGGTGGAGCTTCTGACAGCGAAGGCGGTCTGGGTATGGGGGATCGGCGGCCGGACGCGGTGGCGGTGGTCCTGGCGACCACCCCGGCGTCCGGGCTCACCTGTGCCACCAGAACAGAAGGCAGAACGGAAGGCGCCCTGGAAAGGGAAGGCGCCGGGGGAACCAGGACGGAGAGCGCCGAGGCGACCCTGCTCGACCGGCTCACCGACCAGCTGGTCGCGCTGCCGGTGGGCGACCTGCGGGTGGTCTCCGACGTGGGCCTGCCCGCCGCGCTGCGCGAGGTGGCCGCGGTGGCCCGGGCGGCCGAGGCCCCGGTGGCCGTGCTGGCCGGGGACGTGGTGGCGCACACCGAGGCGCTGGCCCTCCTGCTGGAACATCCCGCCAGGAGCACCGGCGCCCTGGTCGGCAACGGCGCCCCCGACCCGCCGCACGCGCCGGTCCGGGTCGAGCACGGCCGGGTGGTGGCGGCCGGCAACTCCTTCCACCAGGTGCACGCGCCCAACGCCACCTTCCGCGGCGTCTTCCAGGTGGCCGAGGACCAGGCCAAGAACCTGGCCGACATCGCCGACGAACTGGCCGCGCTGGCCGAGCGGCAGGCCTTGGGCGAGGTGTCCGAGGCCGAGGCCCCCGACCTGCTGCTGGCGGGGCTGGTCCGCTCGGGGGTGCCGGTGCGGGCGGCCCGGCTCGGGGAGGTCCGCCGCAGGACCACCGCCGGTGTCGCCGCCGACGCCGACATCGGGCTGCGGTGTACGCGGGTGACCGGCCAGGCCGAGGCCGACCTGGCGCTGCGGCGGCTGGCCGAGGTGGACGAGGAACGGGTCCGCATGGCGTCCTCGATCAAGGCCGACGACGGGTTCTTCGCCACCTACCTGGTCAGCACCTGGTCGCCGCACCTGGTCCGGCTCGCGGCCAGGATCGGGCTGGCCCCCAACTCGGTCACCGGGATCTCGCTCGGCCTGGCCGCGCTGGCCGCCGTCTGGTTCTCCGCCGGAGACCGGCAGGGCATGGTGGCCGGGGCGGCAGCCCTCTACCTGTCCTTCGTGCTCGACTGCGTGGACGGCCAGCTGGCCCGCTACACCCGGCGCTTCTCCCCGCTGGGCGCCTGGCTGGACGCCACCTTCGACCGGGCCAAGGAGTTCCTGGTCTACCTCGGCCTGGCCATCGGCTATCCGGGCGACGTCTGGCCGCTGGCCGTGGCGGCGATGCTCCTCCAGGCGGTCCGGCACATGATCGACTTCGCCTACGCCGGGGCGGTGACCGACGCCGCCCAGGCGGGTTCCGCCTGGGCGCCGCCGCAACACTCGCTGGCGGTGGCGATGGACTCGGCCCGTACGGTGGCCGCCGTGCAGCGCGAGAACACCATCGTGCAGCTGGCCGAGCGCCTGGACGGCGGCACGGTCTCCCGCTGGATCAAGAAGATCATCGTGCTGCCCATCGGGGAGCGGATGGCGCTGATCGCGGTCACCGCCGCGCTCTTCGACGCCCGGATCACCTTCCTGGCGCTGCTGGTCTGGGGCGGGGTGGCCGCCCTCTACTCGATCACCGGACGGATCGCGAGGTCGCTGGCATGACCATGGTGGAGATGACCAAGGTCCCGGCCAGCTCGGTGCTGGGCTACCGGGACGACGGCCCGCTCTCCCGGGCCATGGGCGCCATGGTGGCCGGGCAGCTGCCGCCGCTGCCCCCGGTCATCGCCGCGCTCTTCGTCACCGGCATCCTGCTCGGCGTCGGCATCGCGGGAACGGACGGCCTGGCGGTGTTCGCCCCGCTGGTGGCCCTGCTGCTGGCCGGTCCCGGCTCCTCGCACCGGCACGACGGCCGCCTGGACTGGCTGGTCCCGCCCCTCCTGCGGATCACCGAGTACGGCTTCATCGCCCTGGTCGGCTTCGCCCACGGGGTGCCCGCGCTGATCATCATGGTGCTGCTCGGCGCGATCGTCTTCCACCACTACGACACGGTCTACCGCATCCGCCAGCACGTCTACCTGCCGCACTGGCTGAGCACGGCCGGTCTGGGCTGGGAGGGCCGTATGATCATGGTGGCCGTCGGCGGGCTGGTGAGCAGCGCCGCCATGTTCGTGCTGCTCGCCCTCTACCTGTGGGCGCTGTTCTGCTGGGAGAGCCTGGGGTGCTGGCTGGCCGCGCCGCGCTCGGGGGTGGAGGCGGCCGAACTCAGCGCGCACGATTAACGTCGGACGAGCATTCGGCCAACACCGGATTACACGATCTGGGCGCTGAGGCAACTAACCTTTGGGGTTACCTGAAGCTTTACAGACGCTCGACCCCCAAGGAGTGCACGTTGCTGGGAATGGTGCTGGCCGCCGGAGCCGGACGACGACTGCGGCCGTACACCGACACGCTGCCCAAGGCGCTGGTGCCGGTCGACGGTGAGACCACGATCCTGGACATCGCCTTGCGCAACCTCGCCGCGGTGGAGCTGCGGGAGGTCGTGGTGATCGTGGGGTACCGGGCCGAGGCCGTGCACGAGCGGAAGGCGGCCCTGGAGGAGCGGCACGGCGTGCGCCTCACCCTGGTCCACAATGACAAGGCCGAGGAGTGGAACAACGCCTACTCGCTGTGGTGCGCCCGGGACTACTTCGGGCAGGGGGCGTTGCTGGTCAACGGTGACACCGTGCACCCGGTCTCGGTGGAGCGCACCCTGCTGGCCGCCCCCGAGACCAGCGACATCCTGCTCGCCGTGGACGATGTGAAGACGCTGGCCGACGAGGAGATGAAGGTCACCCTGAACGGGGGCGACCTGGCCCGCATCACCAAGCTGATGGACCCCGCCCAGGCGTACGGGGAGTACATCGGCGCCACCCTGATCCGCCCCGGCGCGGCCGACCGGCTGGCCGACGCCCTGCGGGCCACCTTCGAGCGCGACCCCCAGCTCTACTACGAGGACGGCTACCAGGAGATGGTGGCCCGCGGCGAGCGCATCCACGTGGCCCCGATCGGCAAGGTCGACTGGGTCGAGGTGGACAACCACGACGACCTGGCCAAGGCCCGGGCCATCGCCGGCACCTATCTCTGACCCGCCGACGACCACGACAAGGGAGGCCAGATGCCGATTCTGGCGAGGATGCTCCCGGCGCCGCTGACCATGGAGGTGCGCCGGGGGGCGATCGCCCAGCTCGGATCGCTGCTGGCGGACAGCCGGGTGGCGACCTCCGGGCGGGTGGCGGTGGCGGTGGGCACGAACCAGGGGGACCGGATCGCCAAGGTGATCGCGCCGTCCCTGGGGGAGGCCCAGGTGCTCAGGGTGCCGGACGGCTCGGTGGACGCGGCGATCTCGCTCGGCGCCGACCTGCGCAAGGGCGCCTACGAGGCGGTGGTGGGCATCGGCGGCGGCAAGACCATCGACGCCACCAAGTACGCCGCGTCGCTGGCCGGCATCCCGATGGTGGCGGTGGCCACCAACCTGGCCCACGACGGGATCTGCTCGCCGGTGGCCTCGCTCACCCACGAGGGCGGCAAGGGCTCCTTCGGGGTGCCGATGCCGCTGGCCATCATGGTGGACCTGGACTTCGTGCACGACGCGCCCCAGTCGCTGGTCCGCGCCGGGGTGGGCGACGTGATCAGCAACCTGTCCGCGATCGAGGACTGGCAGCTCGGCAACGCCGAGCGTGGCGAGCCGATCGACGGGGTGGCGGTCTCGATGGCCCGCACGGCGGCCGAGGCGGTGGTGGGCCGGACCGACTCCATCGAGTCCGATCCGTTCTTGACGGTGCTGGCCGAGGCTTTGATCCTGTCCGGCATGTCGATGGTCATCGCCGGGTCAAGCCGTCCGTCCAGCGGCGGGGATCATGAGATCCTGCATGCCGTGGATCAGCTCTTCCCCGGCACCTCCAATCACGGTGAGCTGGCCGGAATCGGCGCGGCGTTCTGCTTCTTCCTCCGCGAGGACGCGGCCCGCCTCACCCAGGTCACCGGCTGCCTGCGCCAACACCGGCTGCCGGTGACGCACGCCGACATCGGCCTGACCACCGAGCAGTTCGTCGAGGCCGTCAAACTGGCCCCCGCCACGCGGCCGGGCCGGTACACCATCCTGGAACACCTGCGGCTCTCCGAAGCCGAGATTCGTGAGCGGGTTGAGGCATATGTCCACGCCGTCGGTCGCTGAGCTCCGCGCCAAGGCGCAGCCCGAGATGACGCTGGAGCGTCGCAACGGGGAACACTGGGCGGGTCTGCTCTACATGCGGCGGCTGTCCATCTACGTCACCTGGCTGCTGGCCAGGACGCCGATCACCCCCAACCAGGTGACCGGCCTGATGATCGTCTCCGGCGTGCTGGCCGGGGCGGTGCTGGCCCTGCCGGGGCTCTGGGCCGCCGTGGGGGCGGCCCTGCTCATCCAGCTCTACCTGCTGCTGGACTGCTCCGACGGCGAGCTGGCCCGGTGGACAGGACGGACCTCCATCGCCGGGGTCTACCTGGACCGGGTGGGTCACTACTTCGCCGAGGCGGCGCTGCTCATCGGCCTGGGCTTCCGGGCCTCGGAGACGCTGCCCGACTGGTACACGGTGCTCGGCCTGGCGGCAGCGCTCGGGGCGATCCTGATCAAGTCGGAGACCGACCTGGTGGACGTGGCCAGGGCCCGCTCCGGCCTGGTGGCGGCGACCGAGGCGTCCGGCGCCCAGTTCGCCTCCGCGAAGATCAGGATGGCCCGGCGGGCCGCCGCCGCGCTCCGCTTCCACCGGGTGATCCAGGCCGTGGAGCTTTCCCTTATCGTGGTGATCGCGGCAGTGCTCGATTCCTGGTTTTCGGCTACCCGAATCCTGGTCGTGGCGTGTGCGATCATCGCTGGTGTACAGATGATTCTGCACCTGGTGAGCATCCTGGCGTCCCGGCGGCTGGCTTGATCCGCCTCCGGGCCAACTCCTTCCGGACACTTGGCGTTTGGTGGGTGTTCGCCGACGGTTCCGATACCCTTATTGCGCAGCAAGCAGGCATAGATCCGGATTTGGCAGCCCATACAGACTCGGTGATCATGAAATCGTGTGTTACCCGCCAAGCGTCGGGGCGATGACGCGGTGAAGATTTCGTGTGTCATCCTCACCATGGGTAACCGCGTCAGCGAACTGAACCGGGCCGTCGAGTCGGCCCTCGCGCAGGTCGACGGCGACGTCGAAGTGGTGATCATCGGCAATGGCGCGGACGTGCCCGAGCTCTCCGCCACCCCGCCGCCCGGCTCCGCCGCGACGATCAAGACGGTACGGCTGACGCACAACGTCGGCATCCCCGAGGGCCGCAACCGGGGCGTCCAGGAGTGCTCCGGCGACGTGGTGCTCTTCCTCGACGACGACGGCTGGTACGCCAACGACAAGGTGGCCTCGCACGTCCGGGACCGCTTCGCCGCCGAGCCCGACCTGGCGGTGATCTCGTTCCGGGTGATGGACCCGGACGGCGGCTCGGTGCAGCGCCGCCACGTGCCCCGGCTGCGGGCCGGCGACCCCGAGCGCTCCTCCCCGGTGACCACCTTCCTGGGCGGCGCCTGCGCCATCCGCCGCTCGGCCTACCTCCAGGTCGGCGGCCTGCCGGAGAAGTTCTTCTACGCGCACGAGGAGACCGACCTGGCCTGGCGCCTGCTCGGCGAGGACTACCGCATCGAGTACGACGCCGCGCCCGTCATGTACCACCCGCTGGTCCTGCCCTCCCGGCACGCCGACTTCTACCGCCTCAACGCGCGCAACCGCGTCTGGCTGGCCCGCCGCAACCTGCCCTGGGCGCTGGCCGTGCTCTACCTGCTGGACTGGGTGGTGCTCACGCTGGTGCGGGAACGCTCGGCGCTGGCCCTGAAGTCCTGGTTCCGCGGCTTCGCCGAGGGCCTGCGGGAACCGGCGGGCGAGCGCCGCCCGATGACCTGGCGGACGGCGTGGCGCATGTTCCGCCTGGGCCGTCCCCCGATCGTCTAGAACGCCGGCCCGAAGCTCATCCGCAGCCGCCCGATGGTCGAGGTGACCAGCGCGTGCTTGGGCAGCCCGAGCTCGCTCAGCTCCTTGGCCACCGGATGGTTGCCCAGCCGGATCAGCGCACCGCCGGGCCTGGCCCGGACCGCGCCGGGCCGCATGGTGAAGGCGGTGCGCCGGGTCACCCCCTCCAGGTGCGTGTAGGCGTGCACCGGCGCGATCCGGCGCGGCGGCATCGGCATGCCCGGCCGGATCAGCAGATCCAGCACCAGCCGCCCGTCCCTGCGCAGCACACACCGCTTGTACGGCGAGCTCAGCCGCAGGTCCACGTCGGCGAGCTCCTTGGGAAACCCCCAGATCTCCCGCCCGGCGGCCAGCGTGAACGGCTGGTCCACCGGCAGCCAGTGCACGAACACCCCCGACCCTGCGTCGCGCAGGTCCAGGAGCCCGGCGCGCAGCGATCGGCGCGGCGGCGGCCCGGCCTCCGGCGGGCGGACCAGGAAGGCCACCCCGAACTCGTGGTAGGCGCCCAGGTCGGAGTCCCGGTACTCGACGAACAGCAGCGTGCAGACCGCCTTGCCCGGCAGCACCTCGGTCACGTCGAGCCCGGAGTAGGCGATCACCGCCCGCGCCGCGTCCGCCCGCACCAGGTACACCGCCGTGCACGCGGTGGCGTCCCTGATCTCGACCGGCAGATCCACCCGGCGGCCCAGGATGTCATGGCTTCGAGCGTCTTCCATCGCCATTCGTCCAGTACATCAACCGCGGGCAGGACCGTACAGGTTCTAGGCGGGAACAGCGCGACTGGGACGGCGGGTGGTGACCCGGCTGGGGGCGCTCGCCCAGGCCTCCAGGTGGGCCACGAAGGCGGCGGCGGCGTCCGGCCAGTGGTAGCGGGCGGCGGCCTCGGCGTGGCCCTGGGCGGCGAGCGCGGAGCGGCGGGCGGGGTCGTCCCGCAGTTCCAGCACGGCTCTGACGACCGCCTCCGGGTCCTGCTGCGGCACCAGCGTGCCGCAGCCGCGCATCACCTCGGTGGCCACCGGCAGCGGCGTGCTGATCACCGGCACCCCGTGCGCCATGTACTCGATGATCTTGGTGGGCAGCGAGTCGCGGTAGTTGGGCAGGTCGTGCAGGAGCGAGAGCCCGGCCAGCGCGCCCTCCGCCATCCGCAGCGCGTGCCGGTTGGGCACGTACCCGAACCAGTCGAGCAGGCCGGAGCGCTGGGCGTCCCGCAGCATCGGCCGGATCGGCACGTCGGCGGGGCCGATCAGGTCCATCCTGATCCCGTGCGGCCGGAGCAGCCGGGCCACCTCCAGCATCTCCACCGCGCCCCGGGCCGCCGAGATGTGGCCGACGTAGACCACCCGGTTGTCGCCCGGCGGCTTCGGCGGGGCCTCCGGCACGTACGTGTGGTTGGGCACCACCGGGTGCTCCCGCCCGAACCTGGCCCGGTAGGACTCCTCGGCCAGGATCAGGTGGAGCCGCCGTTCCGCCCGCTCCTCCAGCCGCCGGACCAGCGGCGGCAGCACCGACTTGGCCAGGCCCGGCAGGTACTCCTTGACCTCCAGGGAGCCGATGGTGTCCTCGTGCACGTCCCAGACGGTGGGCGGGCGGCGCCGGGGGAGCGCCAGCAGCAGTTCCAGGTCGTGGACGAGCAGTAGGTCGGCGTCGGCGCAGCCACGGCGGAGCGCGGACCGGGCGGCCCGCAGTGCCCTGGCCCGGCGCAGGCCGGTCGCGCGGGGCACGTCGATCGCCCGGATCTCCGGCGGCGGCGTCACGTTGCAGTGCGTGAACGGCGCGACGAAGGTCACCTCATGCCCGGCGTCCAGCAACGCCCGGATCTGCCGGTGCATGATGCGCGCGTCCTCTGGATGGTGCACGACCGTACCGACACATACCTTCATAGAGCGAGGCTGACCGGCGGGTCCGACGTATCCGCATGAGTTGCGTTAATCCGGATCGAACTACCGCTGAACTTCCGGCTTCTGATCGTCTGTGGCGGGTACCTGCGGGGCCGGTCTGCGGTACAGCCAGCTCAGCCTGGGCTCCAGGACCCACCGGAAAATCGACCGGGTGATCGGCAGGCTGAGGACGATCGCGACCACCAGCGAGCCGGCGATGATGGCCGCCGTGCCCAGCGGGCCCTCCAGCCAGGGCAGCCTCAGCCAGCCCATCTCCCGGGCGATCAGCACGGGGATGCCGTGCAGCAGGTAGCAGTAGAGGGTCCGGGTGCCCAGGTCGGAGAACCAGGTCTCGGTCTTGGGGATCAGCGCCAGCACCGCGAAGCAGAGCGCCAGCACCCCCGCTAAGAAGGCCAGCCGGAAGCCGATGCCGTACCACCAGACCTGGTTGAGGTCGTGGTAGCTGAACCGGAAGTAGAACACGCTCAGCTTGAGCTGGGGCGCTAGGACCAGGGCGACGCCCGCCCAGGCGGCCAGGATCACCGCGCCGAGGATCTTCGCCCAGGTGCGCTTGACCAGCTCGAAGTGCTCGGGCTTGAGCACCAGGCCGAGCACGAAGAACGGCATCAGGCCGAAGAACCTGTCCATGCTGAAGTCCTGCCCCAGCTGGGAGAACCCGGAGAACAGGTAGACGAACAGCGCCACCGCCAGCGGGTAGCGCATGCGTTTCCAGACCGGGGTGGTGAGCCGCCAGAGCAGCAGGGCCACCAGGTACCAGTTCAGCCAGGCCGGGTCGGTGATGGTGAGACTCCACTTCTGGCCCAGCGCGTACCGGAGCAGGGCGTAGCCCACCTCCACCACCACGTACGGCACCAGCAGGGTGTCGACCAGCTTGTTGACCTTGCCCCGGGAGTCCCAGAAGTTCTTGGACAGGTAGCCGCTGACCATCACGAACAGCGGCATGTGGAAGCCGAAGAAGAAGATGTAGGCGGCCCGGTTCACGTCCGCGTCCACCGTGGTCCGCAGCGCGTGCGAGGCCACCACCGTGACGATCAGGACGAACTTGACGTTGTCCAGGTACGGCTCGCGCTTGCGCTTGGCCGGGGGCGCGGGCGGCTCCTCCCACTCCTCCTGCTCCTGGGCGCGCTGCTGCTGCCAGGCGTTGCCCCGGGTGGGCACCTGGTGCTGGGTGCTCTGCGCCCAGGCCGGCAGCGGGATCGACTCGGTGGGCGGGCGCTCGAAGTCACGGATGGGCTCGCGCACGGGCTCGCGGCCCGGGTCGTACGCCGCGGGCTGGGCGGGCAGCGGTTCGGCCGGCGGGTCGTACGGGTTGCGGCGGCGCCACGGGCTCCACTCGTCGGGCGCGGCGATCGGCTCCGGGGTCGGCTCCGGCCACTGGTGCGGCGAGGCGGCCGGATTCGCCGGGTGGGCCGTGCCCTGGCTGTAGGAGGTGTACGGGTCGTACATCTGCTGCCGGGGCGGCTGCGGCGGCGGGGCGGGCTGCGGCGGCGGCGGGGCCTGCGGGGCAGGTCTGGTCGAGCCGCCGAAGTAGTCGAAGGAGGGCGGCGCGGCCTCGGCCGGCGGGTCGGGCGCCGCGCGGCGGGGCCGCCGCACCGGCAGCGGGTCGCCGGGCCCCTGCAGGGTGGGCGGGGGCATGGCCGGTGCCGGCATGTCGTCGGTGATCCGGGTGATCACACCCGTCGGATCGTCCTCGACCCGTCCCATCACCCCGGTTGGCGCGTCTTCGGCGTCGGGGTCGGCGCCGGGTCGCGATGGGGGAACCGAGGGACGGTGTCGAAGTTCACTCACGGGGGAAACGCTCAGCTATCTGTCGGAGACCGGGGGGCCGGTCGTGGCTCATGAGAAGCCACGCCCTAGTCGGACATTAGCGAAGGCGCCCCAGAGGATCAGGCGAACCTGGAAAGCGGGACGCGTCCACCAGGCTCCTTAGCCTAACCTTTCTCGCCGCCGAATGTCGCCTTGGGGCGGGAAAGTGATCAATGAGACATCCGGCCGGAGCGGGGTTTCCGCCCGCTCCGGCCCGGAAGATCAGACCGTGCAGATGTCGGTCTCGGAGTCCACGGTGGTCGCGCCGTCGGTGGCCTCCAGGGGGATCTTGACGCCGTCCCAGTCGGCCCCGATCACCAGCTGGATCACCGGCCCGACGGCCTTCTTCTCCTGGCCGGGCGGCGGCGTGGCCGGGGTGTAGGGGGCCACCCCCGACGGCTTGATCATGTTGGTGTCCGCCTTCACCTGCGGCCGGAGCACCGCGGTGAGCAGCTTGGAGCCCTCCCAGCCGGCGCCCTTGTAACTGACCGTGGTGGTCGGCCGGTCCTTGCCGTCGGCCTGGAGCGCGTTGCCCACCTCGACCACCTTGAAGCCCTGCGCGGCCAGCGCGTCCGCCACCTCCTTGCCCCGGCCGTTGGTGTTGGTGCCGTTGATCACCTGCACCCGGACCTGGGCGGCCTCGGTGGGCTTGGGGGTGTTGTCGGCCGGGGCGCTGGCGCTCGCGCTCGCCGCCGGGGCGCTCGGCTCGGCCCTGACCTCGGTGTCGTACTTGATGGCGTCGAACAGGTTCTTGGCGGCCGGCTGCTTGAACTGCACGCGGTTCTTGTCCGCCGTGTACGGCTCCCAGGGCACCGTGGTGGCCTTGAAGCCCTTGGCCGTCAGCTTCCGGGCGCTGGCCGCGACATCCAGCAGGGCCTCGGTGTTCAGCTGGTCGTCCATCTCCACCGACTTGGTGGCCGCCGAGACGAAGGAGGTCAGCTTGCCGATGTCGGTGAGCATGGCACTGCTGGTGGCCTTCTTCACGATCTGCGAGATGAAGACCTGCTGCCGCTTGATCCGCCCGATGTCGCTGCCGTC
The DNA here is from genome assembly GCF_018476525.1 of Acrocarpospora catenulata. Classification (GTDB taxonomy): domain Bacteria; phylum Actinomycetota; class Actinomycetes; order Streptosporangiales; family Streptosporangiaceae; genus Acrocarpospora; species Acrocarpospora catenulata. Next base: position 24,851 of record NZ_JAHCST010000063.1, on the reverse strand, counting down.
GCCGAACCCGTGCCGGGACCGGACATAGGCCAGCGCGGTCTCGCCCCTCACCACCTGTGTGCCGGCTGGAAGCTCGAGTTTGGCCTGGCGGTCCGTCACCGGCCTCGGGACGCAGATCTCGATGCCGCCCAGGGCGTTGACGATGTTCTTGAAGCCGTTGAAGTCGACCTTGATGTAGTGGTCGATGTGGATGTCGGTGAGGGCCTCGATGGTGCGACGGGTGCAGATCATGCCGCCGAGGGTGAACGCCGCGTTGATCTGCCCGAGGTGGGCCGGGACGATCTGCTTGGTCTTCAGGTCGCGGCACTCGGGGATGGTCACCATCGAGTCGCGCGGGAAACTGATCAGGCGGGCCTGGTCGCGGTTGGGTGACACGTGCAGCAGCATGATCGTGTCGGTGCGCTCGGTGAAGTCCTCGCGGGCCGCCTTCTGGCCGTACCTGGCGTTGCCCTCGCCCTGCCGGGTGTCGGAGCCGACCAGCAGCACGTTGATGGCGCCGGTCTGGTTCTCGGGGCGGGTCTTGTCCAGGTCGTCGGTGGAGGCCCCGGTCTTGATGTTGCCGAGGGTCTGCCGGTAGAGCGTGTACGCGGTGAGCGTGCCGAGCACCAGCACCGAGGTCAGCACCACGCTGGTCCAGCCGAGCACGCCGAGGCCCTTCTCGCCGCCTCCTCCTCCGCCGCCGGACTTCTTCTTGGCGGCCGGGGGCGGCGGGGGCGGGGGCGGGGAGCCCGCGTGGAAGGGGGCCGGTTCCGGCTCCTCTTCCGGTTGATCCTTCTTGCGGCGCCCCCAGCGCATGCGGCGGGGCTCTTCGTCGTCATCGTCGAAGCGGTCGCCCACGCCCCAGCGGTGCTCGTCGAAGTCCGGGTCAGGCTCGGCCCGTCGCCGGCCGTGCGACGGCTCCGGCTCCTGGTAGGCATCCTGGCGGTACTCCTGGTAGGCGTCCTGCGGGAACTGCGGGGGCTGCTGGTACTGCCCTTGGTACTGGTCCTGGTACTGGTATCCGCCGGGCGGCTGCTGCGGGTACTCCGGCTCCTGGGGTTCCGGGTCGCGCCGCCGCCGGGAACCGTGACCGTAGGTGACCGGGTCGCTGTGCGTGCCGTAGACGGCCTGGTCGGCGGGGCCGTAGGCGTACGGCCCGGTCTCCGACTGCCCCCACACGCGCTGGTCCTGCTGCTGCGGCCGGTCCTCCGGATGAGGCGAGGGGCGGTGCCGGTGGTCGCTCATGCCATCTCCTCGCCGGACGATGTTCCGAGGGCACGGGCGAGGCGGGGGCCCCGGAGGGAACTCCGGCAGGGGCTCGGTTTACTGGTTCGCTCGCTCATTGCGCTCTTGAGGGTAGGTCACCGAACCGGGTCGCGGCGCGGCGATCTCGTGATTTGGCCCGGGTCCTAGTGGGGGGCGGCAGGGGTGATCCGGCGGTGAAAGCATACTCAAACAGGGACATTTCACGGTATGCAACGAAGGGCTGCTTTACGTGGTGTTCACATGGTCTGTTGAACTGTATCGATCTTGTTGGGCGGTCGTGTCGATCTTGTCAGGTTCGCGACGCCGATCTTGGCAGGACCGTACGGCGGCCAGGCAGGCGAGCGGGATCGCGGGCAGCACGTACCGGTAGTCGAACTCGGCGGTGGCCGCGGGGACGGCCAGCAGCGCCCAGGCGGTGGCCCACGGCAGCCCCCAGCGGTGGCCCCGCCCGCGCAGCGCGGCCACCGGCGGGACGAGCAGGACGATCAGCAGGGCTGGTCCGGGCAGGGCGGCCACGCTCTGGTAGGCGCGCAGCCAGCCGGCGAACGGTTCGACCACCTCGGTGGCGATCGGGCCCCGTTCGTACTCCTCGGCGAACTGGGCGCCGACGGTGGCGACGTACCGGACGGGCGGGGGCGGGGTGCGCTCCGGGAACTCGTAGAGGGCGTAGACCTCCGGGTCCGGATAAACCGGGCGACCGGGGGCGAACGTGCGGGCCAGTTCGGTCACGAAGGAGGTCGCGTAGTCCACCGGCTGGCTGGTGACGGCCAGCACCGCGAACCGCTGGGCGAGGGTGTCGGTCTCCCGGGTGAAGGTGATGCCCGGGAGTCTGACCAGCGGGGACTCCGGGTCCCAGATGTAGGACTGGGACGGGGGGCGGTCCCGTGGCGGGCGGGGGTCGCAGAGCACCGCCAGGTCCGCCGGGGGTCGCATCACCGCGCAGTCGGCGAAGGTCATCGTGCGCGCGTACAGGAAGACGCCGTTCGCGCCGATCAGGCCGACGCGGTGGTAGGTGGCGTGGAACCACCCGGCGTACCCGGCGATCGGGATCAGCGCGGCGGCGAGCATGACCAGGGCGGGCCGCGGGCGCGCGTAGCGGAACAGGAAGACCGCGAAGAGCGGGATCAGGGGCAGGCCGATCGTGCGGGTGAGGGTGGCCGCGCCGAGGAGCAGGCCGATGCCGACCGCCCGCCGCCAGGTGGTCCGCCCCAGGGCCAGGCAGGTGGCGGCGGTGACCAGGAAGAGGAACAGGGTGTCGGAGACGAGCAGGGTCTCCAGCTCGACCTGGTAGGCGTCCAGCAGCACCGGGGCCGCCGCCACGGCCCCCGCCCAGGCTTTCCAGCGCCGGACGGCCGCGTACACCAGGCCGGCGGTCAGCAGTCCGAGCACGTGCTGCACGAACACCACGGCCGCGAAGCTGTGGAAGGGTTCGAGCAGGCGCAGGAACATCGAGTACCCGGCCGGGCGCACGAGGTCGGGCCGGGGCCGCATCGCGGTCACCACATAGGTGTAGGAGTCCGGGAACCACAACGCCGGGCGGTAGCCGAGCATGGCGACCACGCGCAGGGCCGCGCCCGCTGCGAACAGGCCGAGGAACCAGCGGTGCCGGGCGGCGAACGCCACTGCCCTGACCCGAATGTCCACGCCCGCTCCCGCCCGCACCCGGCCCACTCCCGACTGGGTCCCGCGCGTATCCGACCCGGTCCTGCCCCGTATCCGACCCGGCCCAAGCTACCGGTAGACCGGCGGCGTCCGTTCGTGCCGAGGATGTCGGCCGGGGAAACTAAGCTCTCGCCTATTCGCCGTACATGGATTGATCGTTCGCGTTGGCCGTCGGCGGGCCGGGTGCTCGCCGTCGGCTCCGCCGTGCCCGCGCTGGCGCTGACCGGCTGGCTGCTGGCGGGCCTGCCGCTGGCCCTGGCGGGCTGGTTCCATCCGCTGCCCATGCTGCTCGCGGGGGTGCCGCTGGCCGCCCTGCTCTGCTGGTACGGCCTGCGCCGCCTGCCGGAGACCGTCCCCGCGACCGCCTGGCAGGTGGCGGCGATCGGGGCCGTCGCCGTGGCCTCGGCGGTGTTCAACGGAATCTTCCGGAGCGAGCAGCTGATCGTCCGCCGCGACCCCGCCAGCTACGCCCAGTACGCGATCTGGCTGGCCGGGCACGGCCGGGTGCCGATCCCGGAGGACGCCGCCGCGTTCGGCGGCCCGGACCCGGCGCTGCGCTTCGACAGCATGGGCTTCTTCCCCGACGGGGGCACGGTGGTGCCGCAGTTCATGCCGGGCACCCCGATCATCCACGCCGTAGGGGACTGGCTGGGCGGGGTGACCGGCCTGCTGCTGATGCCGCCCGTGCTCGGCGCGCTGGCGGTGCTGACCTTCGCGGGCACGGTGGCCCGCCTGGCGGGCTCCCGCTGGGCCCCCTTGGCGGCGCTCACCTTCGCGGTCGCGCTGCCCATCCTCTACACCTCGCGCACCACGTTCAGCGAGATCCCGTCGCTCATCCTGCTCTTCGGCGGCCTCACCCTGATGCTGGACGCCCGGTTCCGGCTGCGCTCGGGCCTCACCGGGGTCGGCTACCTGCCCGCCGCCCGGGAGGAGCAGCCGGTCGGCGCGCAGCGCAGCGCCCTGCTGGCGGGGCTGGCCTTCGGTACCGCGCTGCTGGTCCGCATCGACGGGCTGCGCGACGTGCTGCCGGTGCTCGGGTACGCGGGGCTGCTGATCGCCCTGGACCGGCTCTCCCGGTCCCGCCCGCAGGGGCGGCTGTTCCCGGATGGACGGCTGGGGGTGCCCCTGCTGGTCGGTCTGGGCGTCGGGGCGGCCTGCGGGTTCGTGGCGGGGTACGTGCTGGCCCGGCCGTACCTGGAGTATCTGTCGGGGTCGCTGCTGCCGCTGCTGGCGATCTGCGCGGTGGTGCTCGCGCTGACCCTGGCGGGGGCGGCGGTGGCGCCGAGGATCCCCTGGCGGGCGGCGGGCGGGCGGCTGCCCGACCTGGCGGCGGCGCTGGTGGCGCCGGCGGTGTTCTTCTTCGCGGCCCGCCCTTGGCTGGAGACCGTGCGCCGGATTCCGGCCACCCCCGAGGACGAGCTGACCGCGCGGTTCATCGAGGCGACGCAGCTGGCCAACGGCCTGCCCGTCGACCGCACCCGCCTCTACGCCGAGGACACGCTCTACTGGGTGGTCTGGTACCTCGGCGTGCCGGTGCTGGTCCTGGCGACGCTGGCCGCGGCCGTGCTGGTGCGGCGCATGGTCCGCGGGCGGGGCTTCGTCTGGGTGCTGCCGCTGGCGGTCATCGCCTGGACCACGGTGACCACCCTCTACCGCCCGGCCATCACCCCCGACCATCCGTTCGCCGCCCGCCGCCTGGTCCCGGTGGTCATCCCCGGCCTGATCCTGCTCGCCGTGTGGGGCCTGCGCTGGGCCCGTGACCGCGCCCGCCGGGCGGGATACCGCTCGCGCCCGCTGCTGGCCGCCGGGATGGCCCTGGTGGTGGTGCCGGCCGCCGTCACCTCGATCGGCACCGCGTTCACCCCCGTCGAACGCGGCGAGGCCGACGCCGTGGCGGGGCTCTGCCAGTCGCTGCCCCGCAACGCCGCCGTCCTGATCGCGGAAAGGGTGACCGGCGACCGCTTCACCCAGCTGCTGCGCGGCCAGTGCGGCGTCCCGACCGCCCGCCTGCGCCTGGCGCCGGGCGAGGACGTGCCCGCCGAGGCCGATGTGACCCGCCTGGTCGCCGCCACCCGCTCGGCCGGGCGGGTCCCGGTGTTGCTGGCCGCCGAACCGGAGCAGCTCACCCGGTACGCGGGCGCCTATCAGGTGCTCGACCTGCGCGTTCGCCAGGACGAACGCTCCCTGGTGAGCGCCCCCGACGGCACCTGGACCCTGACCGTGAACGTCTGGATGTCCTTGCCCACACTGTGATGTGGGACCGGGCAAGGCCAGGGCAGAGTACCCTCGTCCGACGTGAGCATGCCCCCGGAGAGTGGAACCGCAGTGGAAGCCAGCCCCTACGTGACGATCGTCCTGCCCTGTTACAACGAGCAGGATCACGTCATCGACGAGGTCGAACGCATCTGCGCGGCCATGGACGCCAGCGGCTACACCTATGAACTGCTGGCCGTGGACGACTGCTCCAAGGACGACACGCTGGCCAGGCTCCGCGAGGCCGCCCCCCGCTACCCGCACATGCGGATCAAGGCCTTCCACCGCAACGGCGGCTCCGGCACGGTCCGCCGGATCGGCAGCCAGGAGGCGCGCGGCGAGATCGTGGTCTGGACCGACGCGGACATGACCTACCCGAACGAGCGCATCCCCGAGCTGGTCCAGATCCTGGAGAAGGACCAGACGGTGGATCAGGTGGTGGGGGCGCGGACCTCCGAGGAGGGCTCGCACAAGCTGCTCCGGGTGCCGGCCAAGTGGGTGATCAGGAAGGTCGCCGAGCGGCTGGCCGGGCAGAGGATCCCCGACCTGAACTCGGGCCTGCGCGCGTTCCGCAAGTCGGTGGCCAGGCCGTACCTGCGGCTGCTGCCGCCCGGGTTCTCCTGCGTGACCACGATCACGCTGGCCTTCCTGTCCAACCAGCACGACATCTACTACCTGCCGATCGAGTACGCCAAGCGGGCCGGCAAGTCCAAGTTCGGGTTCTTCTCCGACGCCTACCGGTACATCCTCCAGGTGCTCCGGATGATCATGTACTTCAACCCGCTGAAGGTGCTCATGCCGCCCGCCATCTGGCTGGTGGGCATCGGCGGTGGGAAGGGCGTCTACGACGTGGTGCGGTACGGGTTCTACCTGACCAGCAACACCATCGTGATCTTCCTGTCCGGCATGCTGATCGGCTCGGTGGCGCTGCTGGCCGACCTGATCGTGAGGTCGCGCGGCGAATGAGGATCTCCATCGTCGGGCCCACGTATCCATACAAGGGGGGCGGGGCGCAGCACACCACCGAGCTGGCGCACCGGCTGCGCGCCGCCGGGCACGACGTGGTGATCGAGTCGTGGCGGGCCCAGTACCCGTCCTTTCTCTATCCCGGGCAGCAGACCATCGACGCGCCGGAGGGCGAGCCGTACCCGGCGGTGGAGCGGGTCCTGGACTGGCGGCGACCAGACGGCTGGTTCCGGCGGGGCCGGCGGCTGCGCGCCGCCGACCTGGTGATCCCGGTGCTGCTCAGCCCGGTGCAGGTTCCGCCCTACCTGGCCATCCTGTACGGCCTGCGGCGGCAGGCCCGGGTGGTCGCGCTCTGCCACAACGTGCTGCCTCACGAGGCCAAGCCCTACGACCTGCCCCTGGTGCGGGCGTTGCTGCGCCGGGTGGACGGGGTGCTGACGCATTCGGAGGAGCAGGCGGGCAAGGCCAGGCAGCTCACCGACCGGCCGGTCCAGGTGGCGACGATGGCCCCGCACCTGCCCGCCCGCCCCACGGCCAGGGCTGCCGCCGCGGAGCCCTTCCGCCGGTTGTTGTTCTTCGGGATCGTCCGCCCGTACAAGGGCCTGGACCTGCTGCTGCGCGCACTGGCCCGGACGCCCGGGATCGCGCTGACGGTGGCGGGGGAGTTCTGGGGTGGGCTGGACGCCACCAACGCGCTGATCGCCGAGCTGGGGCTGACCGACCGGGTGGAGCTGCGGCCCGGGTACGTGGCCGCGGCCGAGGTGCCCGAGCTGTTCGGGCGGGTGGACGCGCTGGTGTTGCCGTACCGGTCGGCGACGGCCTCGCAGAACGTGTGGCTGGGCCACGAGCACGGGGTGCCGGTGATCGCCACCCGGGTGGGGGCGCTGCCGGACAACGTCACCGACGGCGTGGACGGCCTGCTGGTGGAGCCGGGCTCGGTGGACGCGCTGGCGGAGGCGCTGGGCCAGTTCTACGAGGACGGCGTCCCGCAGCGGCTGCGCGCCGGGGTCAAGGCGGTGGACCCGGAACCGTACTGGGCGAATTATCTGTCCACCCTGCTGACCGTCTAGCCACCGGTACTGTTGGGCAGCGGTGAGAGGAGTGGTGGTGGGCACCGAACGCGCCGCGCAGCTGGAGTACTCCGAGTTCCAGTCGGCGATGCTGGACGAGGCGAAACGCCGCCGTAAGGCTGCGAAGATCATCGCCGTGCTGGCGCACTTCCTCGGCCGGGACGGGGACCGGCCGCTCGACGGGCTGACGGTCGCGGACGTGGGCTGTTCCGCGGGGTTCATCGCCGACGAGCTGGCGGGCGCGGGCGCGGCGCGCACCTTCGGCGTGGACATCGACGTGCCGGGGCTGCGGAAGGCGGCCACCCGGTTCGGCGAGCGGGTGGCGTTCGTCTGTGCGGACGGGACCACGCTGCCGTTCCCGGACAACTCCGTCGACGTGCTGGTCTTCAACCACATCTACGAGCACGTGGTGGACCCCGACTCCGTGATCCGGGACATGCGCCGGGTCCTGACCGAGGACGGGGTGCTCTACCTCGGTCTCGGCAACCGGCTCGGCATCATGGAACCGCACTACAAGCTGCCGTTCCTCTCCTACCTGCCGCCCGGGCCCGCCGACCGGTACGTGCGCGCCTTCGGCCGCGCCGACCACTACTACGAGCGGTTCCGCACCCGGGGCGGGCTGCGGCGCATGCTCCGCGACTTCCACGTCTGGGACTACACCTTCCCGGTGCTGGCCTCGCCGGAGCGGTTCGCGGGCGGGGAGCTGTTCCCCGGCGCGGTCGGCCGGGCGGCCAAGGCCACCCTGGAGCGCACCCCGCGCCCGGTGCTGACCGGGCTGCTGCCGATCGTGCCCACCTACCTGTGGGTGGCCACCAAGACGCCGCGCCGCCCGCTCGGCCCGGCCCTTCCGCAGCCGCCGGAAGCCGTGCGGACCCGGTGATCAAGAAGCTGCTCCGGGTCGGCTTCCTGCTGGCCGCGCTGGGCTTCGGGGCCTGGGCGGTGGCCACGCAGGCCGACGAGGTGGGCGCGGGACTGGCCCGGCTCTCCGCGGAGCTGCTGGCCGCCTCCTTCGCCGCGGTGCTGGTCGCGCTGGTGGCCGGCATGCTGATGTGGCGGGCACTGCTGGCCGACCTCGGCTCCCCGCTGCCGGTCGTGGACGCCGCCAAGATCCTTTTCATCGGGCAGCTCGGCAAGTACATCCCGGGTTCGGTCTGGCCGATGCTGGCCCAGATGGAGATGGGCCGCGACCACGGCGTGCCCCGGACCCGGAGCGCCGCCGCGTTCTTCCTGACCTATCCGATCTATCTGGCCAGTGGTCTGTGCCTCGCCGCGCTCACCCTGCCCGCCTTCGCGGGGGCGTCGGTCGCCGAGTACGCCTGGCTGCTGCTGCTCCTCCCGGTGCTGGCCGCCGGGCTCCACCCGAGGGTGGTCAACGGCGTGCTCGGGCTCGGCCTGCGGCTGCTCCGCCGCCCCCCGCTGGAACGGCCGCTCACCCGGCGCGGCGTCCTGGCCGCCACCGGCTGGGCGTTCGCCGGCTGGGTCGCGTACGGCGTGCACCTGGCCCTGCTCGTCCAGGGCCTCGGGGCGAGCGGCCCCCGGGCGGTGGCGCTGAGTTTCGGGGCCTTCGCGCTGGCCTGGTGCCTGGGCTTCCTGTTCGTGATCGCCCCGGCGGGGGCCGGGGTCCGGGAGGTGGCCATGGTCGCCGCGCTGGCCCCCGTGCTGGACCGGGGCTCGGCCATCGCCGCCGCGCTGGTGTCCCGGATCGTGGTCTCGGCCGGGGACCTGGTCTGCGCCGCGCTGGCCGGTTGGGCCGCCCGAAACAGCCGACAAGTCGTCGCAAACACTGATAAATCCGTGGAATAGCTGCGGAATCCGTATTAGTTGGGGGCGGGGCCCTGTGATTTCGCTCACCATCGCCGGGGTCGCGACCTAGAGTTGGGGGAACAGGCGGGTCACGCCCGGTTCGAGGGGCCGGGCCGTGCCGCCGGAGGGGAGCCTCTTCGTGAAACCCCGGGTACTGATCGACGCGGCGGCCGTCCCCGCCGACCGTGGCGCTTTGATCCGCTACGTGGACGGCCTGATCGCCGCCTTACACGAGGCCGGCGCCGACCTGGCGGTGGTCTGCCAGCGGGCCGACGCGGAACGATACGGGCACATGGCGCCCTCCGCCCGCATCCTGCCCGGACCGCCCGCCATCACCAACCGGGGGGCCCGGCTGGTCTGGGAGCAGACCGGGGTGCCGGTGCTGGCCCAGCAGGTGGGCGCGCAGGTGATCCACGCGCCGTCCTACTCGATCCCGATCCGGTCGGGCCTGCCGACCGTGGTCACCGTGCACGACGTGGCCTGGTTCACCGAACCGGAACGCCCCGGCACCGGCCGGGGGTCCTACGTGCGCTCGGCCACCCGGACCGCCGTGCGGGCGGCCAACCGGGTGATCGTGCCGTCCAAGGCGACCAGGGACGAGCTGATCCGGGTGCTCGGGGCCGACCCGACCCGGATCGACGTGGCCTACCACGGGGTGGACCCGGTGCTCTTCCACCGGCCCGCCGAGGCGGAGATCAAGCGGGTCTCGGACCGGCTGGGGCTGCGCGGGTACCCGTACGTGGCCTCGCTGGGGACGCTGGCGCCGCGTAAGAACGTGCCCAATCTGGTGCGGGGGTTCGCGAAAGCCGTACAGGACCTGAAGGACCGGCCCGCGCTGGTGCTGGCCGGAGGTCTGGTGGAGTCGGCAGGGGGCGACCTGGAGGTGGACGCGGCGGTGCGCGAGCTGCCCTCCGGGGTGCGGGTGGTGCGGACCGGCTACCTGCCCTTCGCCGACCTGGCCGGATTCTACGGCGGCGCGCTGGTGGCCGCCTTCCCGTCCCTGGTGGAGGGGTTCGGCATGCCGGTGCTGGAGGCCATGGCCTGCGGCGCGCCGGTGCTGACCACGCGGCGTACCTCGCTGCCCGAGGTGGGCGGGGACGCGGTGGCCTACACCGAGTGCGACGCGGCCAGCATCGGGACGGCGCTGCGCGCCCTGCTGGCCGACCCCGCGCGCCGGGCCGCCCTGGGGGACGCGGGACTCGCCAGATCACAGGAATTTAGCTGGGCGATGTCGGCAGACGCACATATGGTGTCGTACCAACGTGCATTGGAGCGTTGAGCTAACCTCACCCGTGTGAGGGACAGATCTTTGCCCACGGGGGGCACCCACGGGGGCATGCAGGAGGCGATCCTGCTGGTCGGCGGGCAGGGCACCCGGCTGCGCCCGCTGACGCTCGGCACGCCCAAGCCGCTGCTGCCCACGGCCGGGGTCCCGTTCCTCGCCCACCAGCTGGCCAGGGCGCGCTCGTTCGGGGTGCGCAGGATCGTGTTCGCCACCTCCTACCGCGCCGCCATGTTCGCCGACGCGTTCGGCGACGGCGCCGCCTTCGATCTGGAGATCGTGTACGTCACCGAGGAGAGCCCGCTGGGCACCGGCGGGGCCATCAGGAACGCGGCCGAGGCGTTGCGCTGCCCGCCGGAGGACCCCGTGCTGGTGCTCAACGGGGACATCCTTTCCGGGCACGACATCGGCGCCCAGGTCGCCCTGCACCTGGCCGAGGACGCGGCGGTGACCCTGCACCTGACCGAGGTGGACGATCCCTCCCGGTTCGGCTGCGTGCCCACCGACGAGCGGGGCCGGGTGACCGCCTTCCTGGAGAAGACCCCCAATCCGGTCACCAACCGCATCAACGCCGGGTGTTACGTGTTCCGCCGGTCGGTCATCGACGGCATCCCCGCCGGCCAGGTGGTCTCGGTGGAGCGGGAGACCTTCCCCGGGCTGATCGAGGCGGGCGCCCCGGTGCTGGGGTACGCCGACTCCACGTACTGGCTGGACGTGGGCACCCCCGCCGCGTTCGTGCAGGGCTCCTGCGACCTGGTGCGCGGCGTGCTGACCTCGCCCGCGCTGCCCGGGCGGACAGGGGAGGCCCTGGTGCTGGACGGCGCGGTCATCTCGCCGGAGGCCAAGGTGACCGGAGGTACCGTGGTCGGGGCGCGGTCGGTGGTCGGGGCCGGGGCCAGTGTGCGGGGCAGCGTGGTGGCCGAGGACGCCGTCATCGAGCCGGGGGCGGTCGTGGTGGACTCGGTGATCGGCAACCGGGCGGTGGTCGCCTCCGGCGTGGTGCTGCGGGAGGTGGTGATCGGGGATGGCGCCTCCATCGGGGCGGGGAACGAGCTCACCTCGGGCGCCCGCGTCTGGCCGGGCATCGATCTGCCCGCACGCGCGGTGCGGTTCTCCAGCGACACCTGACATGATCGAGCGGGTCTGGTCTCCCCGCGGGCCGCTCGACGTGGCTCTCACGCTCGCGCCGTACGCGCACGGGTCCGGCGATCCCGTCTGGCGGCGGACCGCCGACGGGGCGGTCTGGCGGGCCTGCCGCACGCCGCAGGGCACCGGCACGCTCCGGCTGGCCGCCAGGGGCGGGCAGGTGCACGGCACCGCCTGGGGCGAGGGGGCGGAGTGGCTCCTGGAGACGTTCCCCGCGCTGCTCGGGGCCGATGACGACGTCGCGGAGTTCGCGGAAGTGCTGGCGAAGGTCACCGCGGACCCCGCGCTCCGCACCCGCGCCGCGCTGGTCGGCGAGGTGGCCGCCCGGCACCCCGGCCTGCGCATCGGCCGCTCGGGCCGGATGTTCGAATCCCTGGTCCCGGCCGTGCTTGAGCAGAAGGTGGTCGGCAGGGAGGCCTTCCGCGCCTGGCGCTGGCTGGTCCGCAAGTACGGCGAAGCCGCCCCCGGACCCGCCCCGGAAGGGCTGACCGTGCCGCCGGACCCCGAACGTTGGCGGCTGGTGCCCTCCTGGGACTGGCACCGGGCCGGGGCGGAGGCGGTGAGGGCCAGGACGATACTCAACGCGGCCCGGCACGCCGACAAGCTGGAGCAGGCCGCCCGCGACGCGGCCGACCGGCTGCTGCGGACGCTGCCCGGCATCGGGGTGTGGACCTCGGCCGAGATCAGGCAGCGGGTCCACGGCGACCCGGACGCGCCCAGCTTCGGCGACTACCACATCCCTGGCCTGGTCGGATACGCCTTCACCGGCGCGAAGACCGACGACGCGGGCATGTTCGAGCTGCTCCAGCCGTTCGCCGGGCAGCGCCACCGGGTGGTCCGGCTGATCGAGCTGAGTGGCCTGCGGCCTCCCGCGCGCGGGCCCCGCATGGCCGCCAGGGACTACCGGTCGTTCTGATCCGAAGCGGGCACCGTAGTGTGCCGCTATGAGCGAGAACGCGATGCGGCGGGCGCTGGCCCGGGCCAGGGACGGCAAAGCCCTCGACGTGACAGAGGCGGCCGTGCTGCTCAGGGCCAGGGGAGCCGACCTGGACGCGCTGCTGGAAAGCGCCGGGCGGGTCCGGGACGCGGCCGGCCGGAACGGGATCGTCACCTACAGCAAAAAGGTCTTCATCCCGCTCACCCGGCTCTGCCGTGACCGCTGCGGCTACTGCACCTTCGCCACCGCCCCGCACAAGCTGGAGGCCCTCTTCCTCAGCCCCGACCAGGTCCTGGCCATCGCCAGGCAGGGGGCCGCGCTCGGCTGCAAGGAGGCCCTGTTCACCCTCGGCGACCGCCCCGAGGACCGGTGGCCGCAGGCCCGCGCCTGGCTGGACGAGCACGGCTACGACGACACCCTCTCCTACGTGCGCGCGATGGCCATCCGGGTGCTGGAGGAGACCGGCCTGCTGCCGCACCTCAACCCGGGCGTGCTCACCTGGCGTGACCTGCAGCGGCTCAAGCCGGTCGCGCCGTCCATGGGCATGATGCTGGAGACCACCTCGGAGGCGCTCTACACCACCAAGGGCGCCGCCCACTACGGCTCCCCCGACAAGGACCCGGCCGTGCGGCTGCGCGTGCTGGAGGACGCCGGCCGCAGCAACGTGCCGTTCACCACCGGCATCCTCATCGGCATCGGCGAGAGCATCGAGGACCGGGCCGAGTCCGTCTTCGCCATCCGCCGGGTGGCCCGCGAGTACGGCGGCGTGCAGGAGGTGATCGTCCAGAACTTCCGCGCCAAGCCCGACACGGCCATGCGCGGCCTGCCCGACGCCGACCTGCAGGAGCTGGCCGCCACCATCGCCGTCACCCGCCTGGTGCTCGGCCCGAAGGCGCACGTGCAGGCCCCGCCGAACCTGATCGGCGAGGAGTACGCGCTCATGCTCCGGGCCGGCATCGACGACTGGGGCGGGGTCTCCCCGCTCACCCCCGACCACGTCAACCCCGAACGCCCCTGGCCGCAGATCGAGGAGCTGGCCGCGCGCACCGCCGCCGCCGGTTTCACCCTCAAGGAACGGCTCACCATCTACCCCGAGTACCTGCTGGCCGGGGAACCCTGGCTGGACCCCCGGCTCCGCGCCCACGTGGCCGCCCTCGCCGACCCGGCCACCGGCCTGGCCGACGCGGAGGCGATCCCCGCCGGTCTGCCCTGGCAGGAGCCCGACGGCGGGTTCACCGCGATCGGCCGCACCGACCTGCACACGGCGGTGGACACCGAGGGCCGCACCGGCGACCGGCGGGCCGACTTCGACCACGTGTACGGCGACTGGGACGCACTCAAGGACCGCCTGCCCAGCGCGGACAGCGCGGTCGGCGGCGACGTCCGGGAGGCGCTCCGGCAGGCCGAACGCGACCCGGCCGCGCTCACCGAGTCCCAGGCGCTGGCCCTGCTCGGCCTCGCCGGGGACCCCAATGGGGTGGGCGCCGACGACGACGGCCTGGCCGAGCTGGCCAGGATCGCCGACGGGCTGCGCAGGGAGGTGTCCGGGGAGGACGTCACCTACGTGGTCAACCGGAACATCAACTTCACCAACGTCTGCTACACCGGCTGCCGGTTCTGCGCCTTCGCCCAGCGGCGCACCGACGCCGACGCCTACACGCTCAGCCTGGACCAGGTGGCCGACCGGGCCGCCGAGGCGTGGGAGTCGGGGGCGACCGAGGTGTGCATGCAGGGCGGCATCCACCCGGACCTGCCGGGCACGGCGTACTTCGACATCGCCAGGGCGGTCAAGGCGCGCACCCCGGAGATGCACGTGCACGCCTTCTCGCCGATGGAGGTGATCAACGGCGCCAGCCGTACCAACCTGTCGGTGGCGGACTGGCTGGCGGCGGCCCGGGAGGCGGGCGTGGACTCGCTGCCGGGGACGGCGGCGGAGATCCTCGACGACGACGTGCGCTGGGTGCTCACCAAGGGCAAGCTGCCCGCCGCCGAGTGGATCGACGTGATCACCACCGCGCACCGGATCGGCATCCCGACCACCGCCACCATGATGTACGGCCACGTGGACCAGCACGTGCACTGGGTCAGGCACATCCGGCTGATCCGCGAGCTCCAGGAGCGCACCGGCGGGTTCACCGAGTTCGTGCTGCTGCCCTTCGTGCACCACAGCGCGCCCATCTACCTGGCCGGGATCGCCCGCCCCGGCCCGACCGCCCGGGAGAACGTGGCCGTGCACGCGCTGGCCAGGATCCTGCTGCACGGCGCGATCGGCAACATCCAGTGCTCCTGGGTGAAGCTCCGCGACGAGCTCTGCCGTACGGTGCTCCAGGCCGGGGTGAACGACCTCGGGGGCACCCTGATGGAGGAGACGATCAGCCGGATGGCGGGGTCGGAGAACGGCTCCTACAAGACCATCAGCGAGATCGCCGCCATGGTCGCCCCGACCGGCCGCCCGCTCCGCCAGCGCACCACCGAGTACGGCCGGCCCTCGCCGGAGCGGAAGGCGGCGGCCGAGGCCAGCGACGGTGTCTGCCAGAGCGTGCGGCGGGCGGTGCCGCTCATCGGATGATCAGGTAGTCGAGGGCGTCCCGGGGCGGCCGGTCCCGGGGCGGGGCGGCCGCGTGGCCGATCGCGACCGCGCCCATCGGGTCCCAGGCCGGCGGCAGGTCGAGCACTTCGCGGACCACGTCCCGGCAGAACATGGTGGAGGACACCCAGGCCGAGCCCAGCCCCTCCACCGCCAGCTGCACCAGGAAGTTCTGCACCCCGGCCCCGGCGGCCACCACGAACATCTCCCGCTCGGCCGCGTTCCTGCGCGCGTCCCTGTAGGTGTGCGAGCCGTCCATGACCAGGCAGGGCACGGCCAGATAGGGGGCGTTGCGCAGCACGTCACCCCGGCGCAGCCGCCGGGCGATGGCGTCCTCGGTGAAACCGTCGGAACGCAGGTCCTCGGTCCAGGCCGCGCGCATCGCGTCCAGCAGGGTGGTGCGCGCCTGCGGGCTCTCCACCAGCACGAAACGCCACGGGGTGGTGTGGTGCGGCGCCGGGGCGGCAACCGCGGCGGCCACCGCGCGCCGGACCGCCGCCGGGTCCACGGGGGCGTCGGAGAACTCCCGTACGGTACGGCGGGCGAAGACCACGTCGGCGGAGCCGTACCGGAACAGGTCCTCGTCGGCGGGCCGGACCAGGGCGGCGGCGCCCGGGCCCTCTGCCTCGGTGACCAGGTCGGCCAGGCCTCGCACGAGCGCCACCGGCACCCCGTCGAGCTTGCCCTTGGCCAGTTCGGCGGCGGCGGCGATCTCGTCGATCAGCGCGGTCACCGTGACGCTGAGCGGGTTGCCGTAGGAGTCCTCACGGCCACGGAAGTCGGCCACCGGGCGCACTCCGGCGGCCCCGATCGCGACGTCGGTGAGCCCGTGCCGCCACGGGCGGCCGAAGGTGTCGGAGACGATCACCCCGACCCGCACGCCCTGCCGCTCCCTGATGCCCTGCCGGATGCGCCGGGCCGAGGCGTCGGGGTCCTCGGGCAGCAGCAGCACCGTGCCGAAGGGGGTGTTGGAGGCGTCCACCCCCGCCGCCGCCATCACGAACCCGTGCCGGGTCTGCGCGATCACCATCTCGCCGCGCCGCGCCACCACCCGTTCGGTCTCCGCCGCCACCGCCTCGACCCGGTTGTCGCCCGGCCGCATGCGGCCCTCCGCCTTGCTGACGATCTTCGAGGTGACCACCAGGATGTCGCCGTCGGCGAGCTTGGCGGCGGAGGTGATCAGCTCGGCGATGTCGTCGCCCGCGACCACCTCGGGCAGCCCCGCGAGGCCCTCGATCTGGATCATGACAGCTCCACGGCCAGTGCCAGGGCCGCGGCGGCCAGCTCGCGGGTGGCCTCCGGGGAGCTCATCAGCAGCGGCCTGGCCGCCACCCTGACCCCTGCCAGCGAGACCTCCGCGTCCTCCTCGGCCACCAGCCAGCCGTCCAACAGGGCGGAGCCGTACAGGTCGAGGACGCCCTGGGCGGAGGTCTCCACGCCGATGGCGGTCAGGCAGGCGTCGGCCATGCCGCGCACCGGGGCGCCGCCGATGATCGGGGAGACGCCCACCACGGTCTTGGCCTCCAGGGCCGGGCGGATGCCGGGGATCTGGAGGATGGTCCCGATGCTCACCACCGGGTTGGAGGGCGGCAGGATCACCACGTCGGCGGCCTCGATGGCCTCCAGCACGCCGGGCGCGGGCTTGGCCTCCTCCGCGCCCACCAGCAGGATGCGCTCGGCCGGGACCGAGGCGCGCAGCCGTACCCACCACTCCTGGAAGTGCACGGCCCTGCGGCCCTCGGCGTCGGTGATCACCACGTGCGTCTCGGCGCGGTCGTCGGACATCGGCAGCAGCCGCACGCCGGGCCGCCAGCGGTCGCAGAGCGCCTCGGTGACCTGGGAGAGCGGGTAGCCGGCGGCCAGCATCTGGGTGCGGATCACGTGGGTGGCGAAGTCGCGGTCGCCCAGGCCGAACCACTGCGGCTCCATGCCGTACGCGGCCAGTTCCGCCTTGACGGTGAACGTTTCAGCCGCCCGGCCCCAGCCCTGCTCCTCGTTGATGCCGCCGCCCAGCGTGTACATCACGGTGTCCAGATCGGGGCAGACCCGCAGCCCGAACAGAGTGATGTCGTCGCCGGTGTTGCCGATGACGGTGATCTCGGCGCCGGGGGCGGCGCTCAGCAGGCCGCGGAGGAAGCGGGCCCCGCCGATCCCGCCCGCGAGGGAGACGATGCGCATGGGGTCAGTCTTCCAGTAGGCGCATCGGCGGCCCCGCAGGGGGGATCGCACCGCAGGTCATGGACAAATGTGAACGTTAGGACACTCGGGGGATTCATGAGGTTGGTGGGTCACCCGACGACAAAGTCAGTCATGTGCGAAACTTTCTCGGTATGCCGTTTGTATGCGGTGTGGATATCAGGGGGTCACGTTGATCAAGGTGGAACCGGCGAGGCTGAGAGAGCCCGCCGCCTGGATCATGCTCGCGGTGGTCTCCACCAGCGTGCTCGTCGGCATCTTCAGGCTCCTGCTCGGGGGATCGGGAGCCGCGTTCGGCGTGCGTGCCGCGCTCAGCCTGGACCTGCTGGTTTCTCCGGTCAGCGCCGCGCTCGCCGTGGGCGCGGTGGTCGTCTGCACCCGCTTCGGGGAGCCCACCCCCAAGAGCCACCTGATCGGCCTCGGCGCGGCCGGAGCGCTCGCCATCGCCACCCTGTTCGGCGCGATCAGCCTGCTCGCCCTGCTGGCCGGGTCGCTGGACTTCGGCGACAAGGTGGAAGGCCTCGTCCTCACCCTGCCCATGCTCGCGCTCACCGCGCTCGCCCTGGTGTTCGTCCTGGGCGCGGTCGCGCCTACCGCGCCCAGGACTCGAACCGGCCGGATGCCCGACCAAGACCAGGAGCCGTTCTTCGGCGGCTACCAGAACGACGGGTACCAGGGCTACGGCAACCAGGTGCCCGCCCCGGAGCCCGTGATGGCTCCTGTCGTCCCCGAACCTGCTGTCCCTCCGGCCTCCGTTCCCTCACCCGCGTCCGCCGCGCCACAACCACAACACACCGCACAGTCGGCCCTGCCGTACGCGGCGGAACGGTCCGCCGATCGCACCCAGGACGCCTACGCGGCCCCGGTTTACGACCAGGGATACGCGGCCCAGCCGGGATTCGTTCAGCCGGTCGAGCAATCTTTTTCGGCGGCTTCGTACGCGGCGTCGCAGCAGAACGGGTACCAGCAGCAGCCGCCCCAGGGACCCGTCTTCGACCAGCACGGATACGCGGGGGACGCGCCGTCGTACCCGCCGCTGTCCTACGACAACCCGCCGGTGTACGACGACACCCCGGCCTACCCGCAGCACGGGGGGTCGCCGTTCGTGGGGTACTCGGGGCAGCAGTTCGCGCAGCAGGCCTACGAGCCGCCGTACGAGCCCGCGTACGAGCCCTCCTATGAGGGGGATCCGCGGGAGCAGCAGCTCGCCCAGGCGTACCAGCAGGCGCAGTCCTACCAGCAGCAGCCGCCCCAGTCGGTGCCGCAGTCGGTGCCCCAGCCGGCGCCGCAGCCCTTACCCCCCGCGCCGCTGCCGCCCGCGCCGCCCGCGCAGTCCGGCTACCACAACCCGCTGGGCCACCCGCAGACTCCCCCGACGCCCCAGTACGAGGGGCCGGACCAGACCGTTCGCTTCCAGAACGACCCGTACCGGGGCGAACCGCTCACCAGCCCTGACCTCGGGCGATACCTGGGCGATCCGATGAGCGGGCCAGAAAGCGTGCGATACCAGGGCGATGCCCTCAGCAGCCCCCGCTACCAGGGGGACCCGCTGAGCGACCCGCTCCGGGCGGACCAACTCATCGACCCGACCGCGATCTACAAGCCGGAGCGGCCGCAGGTAAATCCTGACGCTGGTTCAGGTCGAGAACAAGCAGCTCAGGGGGCCGAAGCAACCCCTCATTGGTACGGTTCCGATCGGCGCGACCACTGATCCATAGCGTTATATACCGGGGCAAGCATGTCTTTCCCCGGGTATCGCCATGCCGCTTGACGCCGCACGTAGGACACGCGTGTAATTACAGCTGTGTTGTTACGCCTTCCTCAAGGTGGGTATGAGGACGGCGTTCATAGGGGGGCACCACTTGCTGTTGGTGACGGGCGGGCGACAGGGAGGTGTGCAGTGACCGAGCCGGTCATGGCACAGGCGCTCGACGGTGAAGATCTGGGTTGGCAGGAGCGCGCGTTGTGCGCTCAGACCGATCCGGAGGCGTTCTTTCCAGAAAAGGGCGGCTCCACCCGAGAGGCTAAGAAGGTGTGCCGTGCGTGTGAAGTGCGCGCGGAGTGCCTCGAATATGCGCTGGAACACGACGAACGATTCGGCATCTGGGGGGGTCTGTCCGAGCGGGAGCGGAGACGGATCAAACGCCAGGCCGTTTGAAAACGCGGGGGCCACCTGTGGCCCCCGCTTTTGGTTTCGGACCGCTGGCTTTCGGTCTGACGGCTTTCGGTCTGACGGCGGCGGGTGGTGCCGTAAGGTGGGCGCGGCAAAGCCGTACAAACCCCTTCCGTAAGAACTTCCAAGGACTCCCGTGCACTCGGTCACCGCGATCGTTGTCGCCCATGACGGCGCCCGCTGGCTCAGGGAGACGCTCACCGCCGTCCTCGGCCAGACCCGGCGGCTTGACCGGGTGGTCGGCGTCGACAACGGCAGCCGCGACGACAGCGGGAAGCTGCTGACCCAGGCCTTCGGGCCCAACGCGGTGGTCAGCATGCCCCGCTCCACCGGGTTCGCGCAGGCCGTGCACGAGGTGACGACCCGCCTGCCGCATGAGCCCCAGGGCACAGAATGGCTCTGGCTGATCCACGACGACTGCGCCCCGGAGCCCCGGGCGCTGGAGACCCTGCTCTGGGCGGCCGAGCAGCACCAGGACGCGGTCATCCTGGGTCCGAAACTCCGGGACTGGCTGGACCGCAAACTCCTTCTTGAGCTCGGCGTCACGGTGGCCAGGTCCGGCCGCAGGGAGACCGGCCTGGAGCCCCGCGAGTACGACCAGGGCCAGCACGACCAGGACATCGGCGGGGTACGGGACGCGCTCTCGGTCTCCACGGCGGGCATGCTGATCCGCCGGGACGTCTGGGACGAGCTCTCCGGCCTGGACCCGCGCCTCCCGCTCTTCCGCGACGACCTCGACTTCTGCTGGCGGGCCCGGGCGGCCGGGCACCGGGTGCTCGCGGTGACCGCCGCGACCGCCTACCACGCCGAGGCCGCCACCCGCCGCCGGCGCCGGATCGCGGCCAGCGACGACCACCCGCGCCGGCTGGCCCGCCGGTACGCACTATTCGTGATCATGGCCAACCTGCCGTTCTGGGCGATGCTCTGGTCGATGGTCCGCAACACCTTCGGGTCGATGGTCAGGACCGGGCTCTTCCTGGTGGCCAAGCAGCCCGCGTACGCGCTGGACGAGATCGTCGCGCTCGGCTCGGTGCTCTTCCATCCCGGCAAACTGCGCCGGGCCAGGAAAGCCCGCAAGAAGAACCGCAAGAACGGCTACCAGCTGGTCAAACCCCTGTTCACACCGCCCAGCGCGGCCGTTCGCCGGATCTTCGACATGGTCCGGGGACAGCTGGCCGGGAGCGGGCCGCTGGACTCGGCCGGGCGGCACCACGCGGTCGGCCGCGCGCCCGAGGAGGAAGAGGGCGACGAACTCCTCAACGACGAGGGCAGCTTCCTCCGCCGCACCTTCGCCAACGCGGGGGCCCGGCTCTTCCTGGCGCTGGTCGTGGTCACCGTGGCGGCGCACTGGCGGCTGGTCACCGGGGGACTGCTGGGGGGAGGGGCGTTGGTTCCGGTGGTCGGCGGGGCCGCAGATCTGTGGGGGCTGTACACCGGCGACTGGGCGCCCCCGTACGTGGCCGTGCTCGCGGCGCTGTCCACGCTCTTCCTGGGCAAGGTCTGGCTGGCGGTGGCCGTGCTGCTGCTCGGCTGCGTGCCGCTGGCGGGACTGTCGGCGTATTTGGCCACCCGGCGGCTCATTCCGTACACGCCGGCTCGGGTGTGGTTGGCGGTCACCTACGCGCTGCTGCCGGTCGCCACCGGGGTGGTGGCCACCGGGCGGATCGGCTCCGCTGTGGTCATCGTGCTGCTGCCGGTTTACGCCTCGCTGGCCACCGTGGTGCTCTCTGGTGACCCCCGCCCGGCCCGCAGAGCGGCCTGGGGGCTCGGATTGCTGCTTGCGATAGGCACTGCCTTCGTTCCCCTCCTATACGCCTTCGTGGCGATTCTGGGGGCGCTGGCGGCCCTTTCCTTCGGCGGCGTACGGCGGGGGGTGGGCATCTCGCTTGCCATCACCCTGATCGTGCCGATCGTGCTGCTGCTGCCGTGGCTCGGTGAACTGGTCGCCCAGCCAGCCCGGATCCTGCGCGAGGCGGGGCTGCCGCTTCCCGGCGACCCCCGGCTGCCCCCCGAGGCCCTGCTCACGTTGAACCCGGGCGGCCCGGGCACCCCGCCGCTCTGGGCCACGGCCGGACTGCTCGCGGTGGCCCTGGGGGCGCTGCTGCTCCGGCGGCACCAGCTGATCGTGGCCATCGGCTGGGGTGTGGCGATCTTCGGCGTGCTGGTGGCCACCGTGGTCGCCCGGCTCTCCGGCTGGCCCGGGGTGCCGCTGGCGTTCGCCGCCACCGGGCTGCTGGTGGCCACCGCGCTGGCCGGGCACCGGGTGGCCGAGTTCCGGGCGGCGGGCGGCTTCCGCAAGGCCGGGGCCTGGCTGGTGGCGCTGGTCGCGTTCGCCACCCCGGTGGCCGCCGCCGGGCTGTGGATCTGGACGGGGGCACACCACGGTCCCCTGCGGTGGAACCTCCGTGATCCGATTCCCTCGCTGGCCGCGCTCAAGTCCGAGCCGGGGGAGGGCACGGTGCTGCTGCGGAGCGCGGGCGAGACGCTCACGTACACGGTGCTGCGCGGGCGCGCGCCGCTGATCGGCGAGGCCGAGGCGCGGACAGCCGACGGCGCGGTGACCGCCGCCGTGGCCGGACTGGCCTCCGGCCGTGGCGGCACGGACGCCCAGGCGCTGGCATCGCGCGGGATCGCCTTCGTCGCGGTGCCCGCGCCCGTCGACCCGGAACTGCGCCGCGCGCTGGACTCGGAACCGGCGCTCACCCGGCTCAGCCTCTCCCGGGTGGCCGGGCTGTGGCGCATGGTCATCCCGGTCACCGTGCCGCCGCCTTCCCCGCCCGATCCGTCGCACCGGTACTGGCTCTGGGGACAGGGCGTGCTGGTGGCGCTCGTGCTCATCCTGGCCGCGCCCGGGGCCAGGGCCGCCGAGCCGGAGCCGGTGGCCGAGGAGCAGGTGTCCGGAGAGCGGGTGCTGGTATGAGACGTCTCATCGAGAACCGGTTCGGGATGCTCGCCCTGGTGCTCATCGCCCTGGCCGCCGTGTACGGCGGGGCCTTCGTCAGCCGCCCCGCACCGGTGCGGGTGGAGCAGCCCAAGCCCGTGCGGGCCGCCGTCGCCTCGGTGTCCACCGTCTGCCCTGACCCCGGCGGGGCCACCGTCAGCGCGGTCACCCCGCCCGGTGTCGAAGGGCCGGGCGAGGCCACCGTGCTGGACGGGGAGAAAACCGTCGTACTCGACCAGCCAGGCACGCTCTGGCAGAAGTCCATCGCCAAGGGGGCCGACCCCGTTCGGATCGGGGCCACCGGCGCGATGGCCTCCGGGCTTGAGGCGGGCCGTACCAGCAAGGAGACCAGCGGCGCGGCGCGCGGGCTCGCCGGGGTGCGGTGCGTGGAGCCGGGGGCCGACGCCTGGTTCGTCGGGCCGGGTCCGGCCGTCGCCGACCTCACCCTGCACCTGTCCAACGTGGAGGCCGCGCCCGCCGACGTCTTCTTCACCGTGTACGCGGGCGAGGGGCTGGTGGTCACCGACCAGGCCACCGGCATGGTGCTCAAACCCGGCGAGCACCGCGCGGTCAAGCTCCGCAAGGTCATCACCTCGCCGCTGGTGATGGGCCTGCACGTGGAGACCAGCCGGGGCCGGGTGACCGCCGCCGTGGAGGCCGTGCTCGGCCAGGGCAAGGGAGCGGACTGGCTGCCTGCCGCCGCCGCCCCCGACACCCAGGTGGTGGTGCCCGGGGTGCCGGGCAGCGCGGGGCGCCGGGTGCTCTACATCACCGCCCCCGGCGAGCAGGACACCGTGGTCCAGGTCAGGGCGGTGCTCAAGGACGGCTCGTACGCGCTGAAAGGCCGCGAGGACGTGAAGGTGCCGGCCGGATCCACCACCACCATGGACCTGACCACCGGCGTCGGCGGGCAGCCGGCCGCGCTGCTGCTCACCTCCGAGGCGCCGATCGTGGCCGGGCTGGAGATCACCGGCACCGGCACCCTGCAGGACGTCGCCTACACGGCCGGGGCGCCCGCCCTCGACCTCGGCAGCGTGGTCGCCGACGCCAGGAAGGGCACCCGGCTGGTGCTCTCCGCACCGTTCGGGGCCGCCACCGTGCGCCTCCAGCTGCTGCCCAAGGAGGGCGACCCGCCACCCCCGACCCAGGTGGTCGTGCCGGCGGCCAGGACCAAGGAGATCCGGCTCAACCCGCCGCCCGGCGGTGAGAAGGGCTTCAGCGTCGTGCTCCAGCCCCAGCCGGGGTCCGGCCCGGTGTACGGCGGGCGGGTGATCGAGGAGAACACCTCGCTCGGGCAACTGCTCACCGCCCAGCCGCTGGCCGTGGCCCGCACCTGGGCCCTGGTCCCGCCGACCACCGACAACCCGGCAGCCGTGCTGCCCTAGTCGCTCCGTACCTCTCCGGTGCCCTCGGTCTCGGCGTGCGTGGCCGGATCGTCGCCTCCACCATCCCGCTGGCCCTGGCCCTGAGCCACACCGCGCTGTCGGAGCTGCCTGGCGGTGTGCGCGCGCTATTCCTCGTCGTATCCGGGGTCCACGGCTTCCGGGGTGAGGCCGAGCAGGCTCGCCACCTGTTCCACCACCACGCTGTGCACCAGGCTGGCCAGGTGCTCACGGTCCCTGGCGCGGGCCTCCATCGGCCGGCGGTAGACCACCACCATGGCCGGCTCCCCGCCGGCCGCCGGTTCCGCGCGGCCGAACGGGATCGGGTCGGAGACCAGCCGGCCAGGGCCGTCCAGCAGCTCGCTCGCCTGCGGCACCTCCTCCACCCCGAACTCCACCGCGGCCAGCTCCTTGGACCAGCGCACCCGGAGCCGGTCCACCGCGTCCAGCACCAGATCGTCGAAGCGTTCCCCCCGCGACTTGGCGATCGGCACGTGGGACGGCGCCAGCGGGCCGCGCATGCCCCGTCCGTGGCGGTCGCGCCGCCGTGGACCTCGGGGACCTCGTGAGCTCATCCGCCCAGCTTAGGGGAGGGGTGGCGTGTCCGGATTGTGGCGACACGCTCGTTAAGAGGGGCGGGGTGGTGGCAATGTGCACGCGGACCGGATACGGTCCCTCCGTGAGCCCCGTCCGCAGCTGTTCCCGTACCGCCTGCAGGCAGCCTGCCGTCTTCACACTCACGTACGTGTACGCCGACTCGACCGCCGTTCTGGGCCCGCTGGCGACGTACGTCGAGCCGCACTGCTATGACCTGTGCGCGGAACACGCCGAGCGGCTCACCGCGCCCCGCGGCTGGGAGGTCGTGCGCCTGCCGTACGAGCCGGGAGCGCCCAGCGGAGACGATCTGGAAGCCCTGGCCAACGCCGTCCGCGAGGCGGCCCGCCCCGCACCCACCGCCGGAGAGCCGACCGGACAAGGCGTAGAAGTCGGGCGCCGCGGCCACCTCCGAGTACTCAAATCCGCCCAACCCAACCGCGAGCTGTGACATTGGGCCCGCCTCCGGCGGGCCGGCCCGGCTGTGACATTGGCCGCGCCTCCGGCACGGCGGCCCGGCCGCTCTCAGCCGGCGTCTTCCCTCTCTCCGGTCGCTGCGCTCCCTACGTTCAGTCCAGACACCGGCGCGGCCGGGCAAACCCCACATACGACTA
>NZ_JAHCST010000062.1 GCF_018476525.1 Acrocarpospora catenulata | reverse complement strand
GACCGGCTCGATCACGTAGCCCTCACTCCACTGGGTCTGGGTGGTGGCCGTCGCCGAGCAGCCGCCGCCGGTGCCGCCGCCCGTGGTGGTGAAGGTCGCCAGCGCCGAGTTGGACGACAGGTTCCCCGCGCCGTCCCGGGCCTGGACGAACACCTGGTACTGGGTGCCGGCCGTCAGGCCGGTCAGCGTGATCGAGTTGGTGGTGGGCGAGCCGAGCAGGGTGTCGGTGGTGCCCACCCGCCGGTAGACGTTGTAGCCGGCCAGGCCGCTGCCACCGGTGTCGGTGGAGGCGGTCCAGGTCAGCGTCGCACCGGAGGAGGTGATGTTGGACGCGGTCGGGGTGCCCGGTGTGGTCGGCGGCGTGGTGTCGGTGGTGCCGCCACCGGTGGTGGTGAAGGTGGCCACCGCCGAGTTACCCGACAGGTTGCCCGCGCCGTCACGTGCCCGGACGAGCACCTGGTACTGCGTGCTGGCCGTCAAGCCGGTCAGCGTGACCGAGTTGGTGGTCGACTGGGCGATCTGGGTATCGGTCGTGCCCACCCGCCGGTAGATGTTGTAGCCCGCTAGACCGCTGCCGCCGCTGTCCGTGGAGGCGGTCCAGGTCAGCGTCGCGCCCGAAGAGGTGATGTTGGACGCCGTCGGGGTGCCCGGGGTGGTGGGCGGGGTGGTGTCGGTCGGGTTCGGGCTCGCGGCGTTGAGGGCGTTCAGGACCGAGGTGTAGGCGGCCTTCTTGTTGCCGGAGCCGTCGAACAGCAGCGGGGTGTCGCCCGAGCGCCAGGAGTCGCTGTCGCGGACGCCCCACACGGTGATGCCGTTGCAGCGCGCCACGGCCAGACAGTCGTTGACCACGTTGGCGTAGGTCGTGGCAGAGGCGCCCTGGATGTCCAGCTCGGTGATCTGTACGTCGACGCCGAGGGCGGCGAAGCTGGAGATGGTCGTGCGGTAGTTGCTGTTGTACGGGCTGCCGCTGTTGAAGTGCGACTGCAGGCCGACACAGTCGATCGGCACGCCGCGCGACTTGAAGTCGCGGACCATGTTGTAGACGCCCTGGGTCTTGGCCCAGGTCCAGTTGTCGATGTTGTAGTCGTTGTAGCAGAGCTTGGCGGCCGGGTCGGCGGCCCGCGCGGTGCGGAAGGCCACCTCGATCCAGTCGTTGCCGGTCCGCTGGAGGTTGGAGTCCCGCCGCCCGCCGTTGCCGTCGTCGAAGGCCTCGTTCACCACGTCCCAGGCGTAGATCTTGCCCTTGTAGTGGGCCATCACGCCGTTGATGTGGTCGATCATCGCCTGACGGAGCGTGCTGCCCGACAGCGACTGCATCCAGCCCGGCTGCTGGGAGTGCCAGGCCAGCGTGTGCCCGCGTACCCGCTTGCCGTTCTGTACGGCCCAGTTGTAGACGCGGTCGCCGTTGGTGAAGTTGAACTGCCCCCGGTTCGGCTCGGTGGCGTCGATCTTCATCTCGTTCTCGGCCGTCACCATGTCGAACTCGCGGTTGGCGATCGTGGTGTACGCCGAGTCATTGAGCTTGCCCGCGGAGATGGCCGCACCGAAGTACCGCCCGCTCAGCTGGGCCGCCGCGCCGAGCGTGGTCTCAGCGGCATCGGCGGAAACCGGCACCATCAGCACCGTGGCTACGCTGACGGCGCCGGCGACCAAGGCCCGGCGCAGGCCGCTGAAGGGTCGTTGGGTTCCAGGCGGGGGGATGGCGTTGGTGCGCATGCCTGAGCCTCCATAACTGAGTCACGGGAAACGAACGCGGAGACACACCCCGCGCAATCGACGCCGCACCCCATCAGCCGGGACGCAGACCACCAAGGCGTCGGAGGTGGCGAGCCCTGCCGCGCCCACCGACCGGGCAGGAAGGCCGCCTCGAGGACACAGTCTGGAAACCCTCCCGAAATGTGTCAATACCGACCGAAATTGTTTCGGCATTACACCAACTAAGCTGACCTTGCAGTCCCTATTTCAGCAGATAAATCGATCTGAAACTTTCGGCTTCCCGCATCCCGGAAGGGATAGTCGGTGAATCTTTCACCACAAGGCTTCCACCGATCAGGTACGCCCGTCACCGCCGGTGACCCCGTTCTCGGGCACCCCGGACGCGGGCGACGAGTTGGAGGGGTCCCCCGGCGGACATCGCCGCTCCGCCGGCCGATCAGGAAGGCGGCCGGGGCTGCATCTCGATGGGCGAGTAGCCCGATCACGTCTCGCCGGGAGTCGTCCCTTGGGGGTGGAGCTTCTTGGCGAAGGTCCAGCAGTTGGTTGCCAGGGCGTCGTTGGGCTCGGGGAGGGGGCCGCGGCCGTGGTGGCGGGTGAAATCGTAGGGGGTGTAGGTCTCGGTGGACCAGGCTCGTTCTCGTAGGGCGGCGGGCGAGTCGGGGCGTGGCTCGCCGTCGAACAGGGCGAGTAGGTCGACGCCGATCTGTTGTCTGGTCGCGGTGTAGACGGGGCTGGCGCGGACCTCGGGCGCCTCGGTGCCCAGCTTGACCTCGAAGGCCATGGTGCTGCCGTGGGCGCTCAGGCGGTCCACGGTGTCGATGAGGAGTCGCTCGGCGGCCGAGGGAAGGTAGAGGAGCAGGCCCTCGGCCAGCCAGGCGGTCGGTGTGGTCGGGTCGAAGCCCGTGCCCAGCAGCGACCGGGCCCAGTCGTCGCGTAGATCGGCCGCGATCGGGTGGCGCGCGGTCGGCGGGACGGCGGCGAGGCCGTCGAGTACGTCGTGTTTGAAGGCCAGGACGCTGTCGCGGTCGACCTCGTAGATGATCTGATCCGGCGGCCAGTCCAGCCGGAAGGCCCGGGTGTCGAGGCCCGCGCCGAGTAGGACGACCTGCCGGACGCCCGCGTGGGCCGAGCGGATGAGGAAGTCGTCGAGGACCCGGGTACGCAGGCCGAAGTACCGCCCCAGCCTGCCCCACAGCGGGTTCGCGTCCCCGTCCGGGACCTGGGCGGGGTGGACCGGCCAGGCCGCGGACGTGTCGGCGGCGCGCACGAAGTGCTCGGCATAGGGGTCGCCGGCCAGGGCGTCGGGGCGATGTGTCTCGATGGCCCGCGCGGCGGCGACCATGAGCGCGGTCAGGCCGACGCCGCGTTCGATGCCGGTGCGTGGCGCTCCTGGCGGACGCTCTCCCCTGTCGATGCTGTCGATGCTGTCGATGCTGTCGATGCCGGTGTGTCCGGGACCTGGCATGCGCTCTCCTCTCCCGCGGGCGGTGCCCAGGTGTCCGGGCGGTCGTGGGTGGTGATGCAGGCGCCGTAGACGACGGCCATGAAGCGGAGGATGTCGGCGCTCCGCAGGTGCAGGCCGGTGGTGCAGTCGGCCAGCACCGTGATGTGGAAGCCCTTCTGGAACGCGGTCCTGGCGGTGGAGTCCACGCAGACGTCGGCGTACAGGCCCGCCAGCACGAGCCGTCCGACGCCGCCGTGGGCGAGGTGCTGCTCGAAGCCGGCGCTGAGGAACGCGTCGAAGCACGCCCGTTTGGTGAAGACGTACTCCTCCGGCAGGGGTGACACCTTGTGGAACTCCGCGCCCCACGAGCCTTCCCGGCATTTGGGCCGTTTGCCCTGCTCGTGGTCCCGGCGCCGCCAGCTCGGCCCTTGGTATTCGGGGTCACCGACGAAGCGGACGAAGACCACCTCCGTACCGAGGGCCCGGGCCTGGTCGACGGCGCGTGCGGTGTTCGTCGTGACGGCCTCCAGCGTCGCGGGGTCGCCGGAGTACCGGGCGAGGGCGGTCGGCCCGGCGCAGAAGTCGTTCTGCAGGTCCACGACGACCAGCGCCGCGGCCTCCGCGCCGGTCACACCTCCGCCGTCAGGGCCGGCTGCCAGTCGGGCTCCAGCGCGTCGAGCAGCGCGTCCACCACGGCGGTGGTCGAGTGCCGCCCGCCGACGTCCGGGGTGCCGATGCCCCGGCGGAGCAGTGATTCGAGGCCACGCTCCACCATCCGGACCGCCCCGGCGCAGCCCGCGTGCCTCTCCGCGATCATTGCCGCGGCCCGCACCGTCGCCACCGGGTTGACCGCGTCCGTGCCCGCGAGGTCGTCGGCGGAGCCGTGCACCGTCTGGTATTCGACCAGCCCTGCCACGTCGCGGTGGAGGTAGACGTTCTCGGTGCAGCGGTTCTCCTGCCGCTCGGAGCCGAAGCGGTCCAGCAGGACCACGTGCATGATGTCGGCCCATTCGTTGCCCGCGATGATCAGCGTGCGGGGGCGCGGGCCTCGCTCGATCAGGTTGCGGTTCACCGTGTCCGGCTGGAACAGGCGGATCTCGGCGCCGTGCCGGGCGGCGCTCTCGGCCACCCACTCGTCGAGGGCCCCGTCGAGCAGGTGGAACTTGTACGCCATGACGATCTCGTCGGGCCCGCCGTCCGGCCACTCCTGCCGGGCGCGCCGTACGGCAAAGGCGATCACCTTCTCGGTGAGTTCCCTGCTGAACGTCATGGTGCGGATGAGCGCGCCCGGAGCGTGGGTGTTCTCCCCGGTGTAGAAACCCTGGGCCTCATCCCGGACCAGCAGCAGTGACGCGTCCGGGGTGGTGATGGCGTCGGCCTTCACCGCCTGGAGGCGCTGCCGTACCAGGTAGAGCGACTGGGCGTTGATGGCGGTACGGAAGATGGCCGGGATGCCGAGAGCGGACCGGGTGCGGCAGAAGTGCGCGTAGTGGTCGGCGTCCTCCTGGGTGAGTTCGCGGATCCGCTCGATGCCGGCCTCGGCCTTCAGCGACGAGTAGGAGTGGTAGACCCGCTCCGATCGCGTGATGCCGATCTCGGCCGAATACTCGTCGGCGATTCTGGCCAGCACCCGCTCGAAGACGGTCGCGAGTTCGGGACCCGTTCCCCTGCCGACGGCAAGTCCGATGGCTGCTTCCACCTGTGCTCCTTCTGCGGAGTGACGTGTCAGGCCGTGGTCCCGATCAGGTGGTCGCCGGGGATTCCGGTTTTCTCCGGGCTGTAGTAGTCCTTGATGCCCGCGACCCAGACCGGGACCGCGATCTGGTCGTCGTCCGACGGCCCGAACGCGTCGAAGAGCGCGTCGATGTTGGCGGGTTGGAAACCGATGGCCATCATGAGCGCCATGAAGTCGTGCCGCTTGATGAGCCCGTCGCCGTCCGGGTCGCCCAGCGCGCCCAGTGCCTCGGCGAAGTCGGTGAGTGCCTCGTCGAAACGCTCCGGGGAGAGCACGCAGGCCGAGTACTCCTCGAAGCTGATGCGGTTGTCGCGGTTGGTGTCCAGTTCGGCTGCCAGGGTTGTCCAGTAGCGGCGGAATGCGGAGATCATGGCGGCCTTGGCCGCTTCGCCGGAATCGGGGGAGGCCGCGACCACTCGGGTCGCCATCAGGTCGAAGTCCTCGGCTTCGAGATATCCGGTGCCGTCGGCGTCGAGCAGGGTGAAGACGAGCTTTACGCGGTTGATGGCCGTTTTCTGCATCCCGATCACCTTTCTTTGGCCGCCACTCTCAGTGAGGGCGGAAATCAAGGATTCCGACTGCACGCCACTATGCCAGACCATGACTCACGCGCCGCGCGCCCATTTGCGACCATCAGCGCCAACAGAACAGATATGAATAGATGGCAGAACAGCGTGAAATACTCCTGCGATTCACGCCACACTTCCGGCCGGCGGCCGGCCAAGGGTGCTGCGAAATAGACCAAATCTTCTGGGTATCTACGGAGTCAGGCGATCAACTCTGTCGCCGTAGGGGTACTCTTCGGTGACTTCGGAAGGGAGATCACCTCATGACGCACACCCAGGACGGATTCCACCGGCGGCTCCACCAGGTCACTCCCGGCGCGCTCACCGGAGACACCGCCCAGACCGGCGGCATGGTCCGCCGCGAGGCCATCTCCGGCGCCACCGTCGGCTCCGACCGCCTGTGGATGGGCCAGACCCACGTCGCCCCCGCCACCAGTTCGGGCAACCACCACCACGGCGCCTCGGAAACCGGGATCTACGTCGTCAGCGGCCACCCCCACTTCGTCTTCCTCGACACCACCGGCCCCGAACCCGTCGAAACCCGCCTGGTGACCTCCCCCGGCGACTACATCTACGTTCCCCCGTGGGTCCCGCACCGCGAGGAGAACCCCGACCCGGACGAGGAGGCCGTGGTCGTCATCGCCCGCACCACCCAGGAGGCCATCGTCGTCAACGTCGAGACCCTCCAGTAGACCGGCCCCTCAGCAACAATCAAAAGGAGCACATTCAGGACATAAGGCTCATACATCGATCCTCGCACAAGGAAACCGCCCGAATTCCATGGAAGAGCGGAAGGCAAATGCGACGAGTGGAGACACTAAGTTAGAACAACCAGAGATGTGACATAGGAGGAGATTCCGTGACCAACGAGCCACCTCTCCCGGACACACCCGCGTTAAAGATCGACACCAGCGTGCCGCACGGAGCCCGGATGTGGAACTACTGGCTCGGCGGCAAGGACTACTACCCCGTTGACCAAGTGGCCGGCGACCAGTTCAGCGAGACCTTCCCCGATATCGTCGACATCGCCCGGCTCTCCCGCCACCTACTTGCCCGCATTGTCCGTTATCTTGCCGGCGAGGCGGGAGTCCGCCAGTTCCTCGACGTCGGCACCGGCCTGCCCACCGTGGACAACACCCACGAACTCGCCCAGCGCACAGCCCCGTCCAGCAGGGTCGTCTACGTCGACAACGACCCCCTCGTGCTGATGCACGCCCGTGCCCTGCTCGTCAGCACTCCCGAAGGCGCCACCGACTACATCGACGCCGACCTGCGCGATCCCGACACCATCCTGGCCAGGGCCGCCGCGACGCTGGACTTCAACGAGCCCGTCGCACTGATGTTGATGGGCATCCTGGGCTACGCGTCGGACCAGGAGAATCCACACGCGATCGTGAAGAGGCTGATGGACGCGCTGCCTTCGGGCAGCTATCTGGCCATGTGGGACGGGGTGAACCTCGTTACCGGCGCGGCACTGGACGAGGCGCAGGACAACTACAACGAGAGCGGCGGAGTGCCGTACAACTTACGCAGCCCTGAGCAGATCACCGCGTTCTTCGACGGCCTGGAGCTCGTGGAACCCGGTGTGGTGTCCCTCCCGTTGTGGCGACCCGACCCCAGCCCTTTCGAGGTTCCGTCCGCCGTCGACGCGTTGTGCGGCGTCGCACGCAAACCGTAGCGGCTACAGCGCGTCGATGCTCTGCTGGAGGATCTCGGCGGTCCTGTCCGGGGGCGGAGCGTCGGCGCACGCCTCGTTGAGCAGATGCTTGTAGGCGCAGACGTCCGCTTCTTTGTTGAGGTAGTACGCGGTGGTGAGTTGTTCCAGATACACCACATCGGGCAGCGCGGTTTCGGCGAATCGGAGGACGGTGAAGGGCCCTACCCCGCCGACCGCGCCGCCCGTGCTGAACGGGCTCACCTGGACGGTGACATTCGGCAGCCGGCTCATCTCGCCCAGATGCCTGAGCTGGTCGTACATCGTCGCCGTGCCCCCGACCGTACGGCGCAGCGCGGCCTCGTCGAGCAGCGCCCAGAGTTTGAGCCGCCTGGACCGCACCAGGACCTGCTGACGGCGCATCCGCAGCGCGACACGGCGTTCGATCTGCTCGCGTGGCGCACCCTGGTGGCCCTGCGCGATGACCGCGCGAGCGTAGTCCTCGGTCTGCAACAGGCCGGGGATGAGCTGGATCTCGTACGTGCGGATCAGCTCCGCGTCCTGCTCCAGCCCGAGATAGTCCTGGAACCAGTCGGGAACCACGTCACGGTACTCGTGCCACCAGCCCGGCTGGTTGGCCCGCCTGGCCAACGCGAGCAGCGGCGACCGTTCCGCTTCCTCGATCACGCCGTACAAGGTGAGTAGATCTTCTATGTCACGGAGTTTGAAACTGATCTGTCCCAATTCCATTCGGCTGATCTTGGAATGGGAGCCCCGAATAGCGGATCCCGCGGCCTCACGGGTGATCCCTCGTGATTCACGGAACTGGCGCAGGCTCCCGCCCACCAGCATGCGCAGCGCGGTGGGACCGCTGTGCTGGATATTCTCAGCCGCGTTTCCATCCTGGCCGCTCGCGCCTTGAACAGTCGGCATGCGCGCCTCCAGGTCGGCAGGATCGCCCAAGTCTGACATTGGCGATCCTGCCACGTCAGTTCACTCCAGACACGGCGATTCACACCATCTGCATATCTATTTCTCCTACAGAACGGGTTGGTAATTACGCCGTTGATTTAGGCGGAAAGAGCGTCGGCCCCGGCATGGGCGACGGTCTGGTCCTGATCCACGGTGCCCGCGCTTACGCCGATGGCGCCGACGACGTCGCCGTGGGAGTCGGTCAGGGGGACACCGCCGCCGAAGATGACCAGGCCGCCGTTGGTCACCTCGATGCCGTAGAGGGGCCCGCCGGGGGCGGCGGCCTTGCCCAGTTCCTCGGTGGTCATCTTCAGCAGTACGGCGGTGCGGGCCTTCTTGACGGCGATGTCGATGCTGCCGAGAATCGCCCCATCCTGGCGGGCGAACGCGACGAGATGACCGCCGTCGTCGACGACGGCGACGTTCATGGGCTGTCCGATCTGGTCTGCTTTCGCCAGAGCGGCGTCCAGGACCGTACGGGCGTCGGCGAGGTTGAGTCGGGTGGCCACGGTGGCGTCTCCTTCATTGATCAATGGTCTTGAACGGAATTCCGACGACGAGACGGGCCGCGTTGTGTCCCATGCCGCGGGCGGCGGACGGCGGACCGGCCAGGGCGGGCACCTCCGGCGGCAGCTTGGCGTGGTGCACGCACGTGTTCCCCGCCGCGTCCACGCCCACGCCGACGTCGAGATCGGAGGCCAGAGCCGCCCCGTACGCCAGTTCGCGTGCCGTCGAGTCCTCCCCCACGGGCTCGGCACGGAACGGTACGCCCTCCTCTTCCAGGCCCGCGCCGAGCTCGCGCAGGCAGCGCCGGTTCGCCGGAACCGGGCGGTAGCGCACCACCACCGTGGGCCGGGTGCGTTTCTCCCGGTCGGCGCGCCGGTCGTGGAGGTCACCCGAGAGCATGCGCCGGCTCCTCCGCCGTACGAGCCGCTGTGTAATGGGCGACCAGACCGGTGGCGACCGCGTTGCGCGGGCCCTCGGTGCCGCGGATGTTGCCGGTGCCGCTGACGATGCCGAACTCGGCGACGGCCTGCGCGATCATGTCCGGGATCTCGAAGTCCAGCGCGGACCCGCCGAGCACCACCACGAAGCCGATCTGCCTGACGTTCCCCCGCGGCGCCACCTGTTCAAGGGCGCGCAGCGCGTTGACCACGAAGACCCGCTCCTTGGCGGCCCTGCGCACCTGGCGGATCTTCTCCATGGTGTGCCGGGTGGGGATGGGGTGCATCCCGGTGTCGGTGAGCACCAGGACGCGGGCGAAGGCGTCGGGGGGCAGCGGCTCGTCGAAGAAGCGGGCCGTGCCGTCCTCCATCCGGATGTGGAAGAAGCTCTCCGCCTTCGCCAGCGGGAACTTCTTGATCTCTTCGGCGAGCCCGGGGTTCTCCAGCCCGAGTTCGGAGTCGATCAGGCTGGTGACCAGGTCGCCCGCGCCGGCCAGGTGCACCGACTCGACCTGGCCCCGCGCCGTGGTCACCGCCGCGTCGGTGGAGCCGCCGCCGAGGTCGAGGATCGCGACCGGCCTGCCCACGCCCGGCGTGGTCAGCGCGCCGAGCACCGCCATGTCGGCCTCCACGCCGCCGATCAGCACCCGTACGCCGAGCTCGGCCCGCAGCCGTGCGGCGAGCCGCTCCATCGGCCCTCGGCTGGTACGGACCATCGCGGCCAGCGCGACCGCGTTCTCCAGCGCGAACTCCCCGGCAAGGCCCCCGGTGACGCGCTGCGGCACGAAGGTGTCGACGGCGAGTACGTCCTTGATCCGCACCTCACCGACGGGCATCGCCGTCAGCTCGGACATGGTGTCGCGGACCCGGGCGAACATCCCGCCGACGTGGGTGCCGGGCTCGCCCGCCGCGTCGGCCAGGGGGCGCACTCCGCGCAGCGTCGCCATGATCTCTTCGGCCCCCGCGTCCACCTTGACCACCCGCCTGGCCGTCTCGCCGATCAGGGTCAGGCTGCCGGCGGGGATCCTGCGGTCGGTGATGTCCCCGGTGGGGGTCCGGACCACGACGGCCGAACGGTTGCCGACCAGCGCGCGGGCCACCGGCGCGATCATGCGGGTCTGCTCCGGATCGAGCTGGAACACGGTGGCGATCCCGTAGGAGTTGGACAGGGTACGGATCGTACGGCCCGGCTCGGCGACCTCCACGGCGGCCGGCATGCCCAGCGGCACCTTCTCCACGAGCGTCACCTCGTCGACGACCGGGATCGGCCGGCGCAGCCGGTTGGCGATCAGGTTGGCGTCGTCGCCGTGCACGATCGCACCGGTGACCGGGACCCCGCGGGCGGTGGCGGCGTTGATGTCCCCGGCGGCCCGCTCGTAGTCGACGCCCGCCCCGACCACGCAGATCACCGGGCTCCCGGGAGCGCGGCCAGGTAGCTCGCCGAGGCTGACGGTGGTCCCGACGCCGAGCCCGGCCCCGCCCGGTGTGTCCGGGTTGTGGCCGATCATCGTGGACTCTGTGATGATCGTCTCGGTGATGGTCTCCATCGCCAGCCCGCTGATCACCGGGGTCGCCTCGTTGATCAGGATCGTGTCCAGGTCGGCCGGGGCGCGACCGGCGGCCGCCAGGGCGTCGCGGACCACCTCGACCACGCCCGCGACGTTCTCGGTGGTCCCCTTCACGCCTGTCGTCCTGGCCAGCGCCCCGGCCAGATAGGTGATCAGGCCGTCCTCGCCGATCTCGGCCGCGCAGGCCTCGGTGGTCGAGTTGCCGATGTCGACCCCCACCACCAGGGTCATGACCTTCCTCCCCTGGCTCAGCCGGCGTCCGCCATCCGGATCAGCACCTCAAGCTCGACCGGCGCGGCGCCGGCGCGGACGAACTCGGTCTCCTTGATGTGCAGCAACGCCGCCTTGGCCTGCCAGCGGGGGCGAGCCATGTAGTCGTTGCGCGAGGGCACCGGCTGCGGCGACTCGCCCTTGGCGTAGCGCGCGGCGTTGCGGCCGACCTTGCGGAAGGTCTCCAGGTCCATCAGCGGCGCCTGCGGGAACAGCTCCAGGTTGGAGAGCCGGACCAGGTCCTTCTGATGGATCATGGTGGTGCCGCGGGACAGGACGCCGATCGCGATCCCCGAGCCGGACAGCTTCGCCGCGGTGTGCGCGATGACCGCGAGGTCGGAGCTGCCGCGCACGCGGACGACGCGGGCGTGCACCCCCTGTTCCTCGACGCCGGCCAGCAGTTCGCGCAGCACCTCGGCGTGCGGGAGGTCGACGATCGTCCGGGAGAAGAAGTCGCCGAAGGCGGGCGAGACGCCGATGACCACCTCGTCGGTCCGGCGGCCCTGCTCGGCCGGGCCCTTCTCCAGCAGCGTCAGCACTCGCGTCGTGGTGTCAGCCATGGTCATTGCTCTCCTCGAAACGGCTCAGCCGAGTTCCTGCTCCGGGTTGCGGGCGCTGACGACGTGCCGCAACCGCTTCATCTCCTCCCACCGCTCGCCGCTCGGCCGGTATCCGCTGCCCGGGCCCGCGTAGTCGTTGGCGTCGTTGATCGCCGACAGCGTGGTGAGCTCGGGGGTCAGGATCGCCGAGGTGTGCAGGAGGTCGCCGGAGATCCGCTGCTTGAGCACGCCCAGCAGCGCCTCCGCGATGTCCGGGAAGCCGCCGGCCTCCAGGCCCTTGACGATGTCCAGGCCGGTGACGCCGCGGTCCATGACCGACTGCGCCGCCTTGAGGTCCTCCAGCACGTCGCGGAGCGGCAGGTCGTTGCTGCCGTGCGCGTAGGTCACCGCCTCGATCTCCTTCTCGGTGATCGGCGGCAGGTCGAGGTAGGCGAACACGCCCCGCAGCGCCCGCGCGGCCCGGTTCCGTACGGCGAGGAGCTCGGCCTCGGGGACGTGCCGGAGCCCGCCGTCGACCTGGAGATCCCGCTGGATGACGTTCCAGTCGTCGTAGTCCTCGGAGTCGAGGTTGGAGCCGGCGAACATGTTGTCGTAGTTGGGCACGGCGGAGTAGCCGGAGCAGACGAAGTCGGTGCCGGGCAGCAGCTGCGGGAGCAGCCGGGCGGTGCGGCGCATGTCGGAGTGGGAGAACGACTGGTCGTTGCCGGAGGCGCACTCCAGGTCGACGGTGCTGGCGATGAGGTTCTCCGCCAGCACCGCGCGGATGCCCGCGGGCACCGCGCCGGGCACGCCGATGCAGCTGATCGAACCGTTCTGCAGGCCCTGTACGCCGGCGCCCTTGGTGACCAGGATGCAGCGAATCTCCAGGTAGAGCATGGACTTGCCCTCGGCGTACCCCATCTGCACCTCGGACCCGGTGCCCGAGGTGAACCGCATCTTGATGCCGCGGGAGGCGTAGGCGGAGGCGAGGAACGTCTTGGACCACGGGGTGTCGTCGCCGTCGCAGAAGACCGGCTCGGTGCCGTAGACGGAGATGGTCTCGGCGTACGCGGTGATCCCGCGCATGCCCAGCTCCAGCTCGGTGGCCTCCTCCAGCGCGCACTGGGTGAGCGCGCCCGGCTTGCCGGCCTGTGCGCCGACCTGCAGCGCGATGGCCACGAGTGGGGCGTACCGTACGACGCCGAGGGTGGTCTCCAGTTCGCGGAACCCGCGCAGGGCGGCCTCGGCGGCGTCGGCGGCCACCTGGATCGGGTTGTCCCGCGCGCTGGTCGAGTGGGCCTGGTTGGCGGGGGTGCGCCGGGCCCGCATCTTCTGCAGGGCCATCATCATCTCGACCACGTTCATGGTCTTGACGACCTCAAGCAGCGCGGCCGGGGTCAGCCCGCACGACACGGCCAGGACCTCGCCGCGCGACACCTTCGGGTCCACCAGCAGGTGCGCGATCTCGACCGGCGAGAGGGCCATCGCCCGCTCGGTGGCCTCGACGTCGATGGCGTGGTCGGCGATGAACTGGTCGAGGAAGTCGAAGTCCGCCCGCTGTTTGCCGTCCATCTCCACGATGACGCCGTTCTCCACCCGCACGCTCGGCCGCGGATCGTACGGACTGTCCATCGCGACCATGCCGACCTCGGGCCACTCCTCCACGAAGCCGTCGAGGTTGACCGGCCGGTTCTCCAGGACGCGGGTGCGCTCCGACTGCCGGGGGGCCGATTGGGCCGGGGAGTTGGCCGCGCTCATCGTGCTCATTTCCGGTCTCACCTTCCTGAGTCGGCGAGGACGCCGCGGCGCTCGTACACGTCCGCGGCCTCCCGCACCAGGCGGGCGCAGAGCGTGGCGGCGTAGCCGCGCTCCAGGTCGTCCGCGATGTCGATCAGCTCCTGCTTGGTGGCGGCGCGCGGCCGCAGCGCGTTGTAGATGGCCAGGACCTTCTCGTCCGGCAGTGCGGTCAGTTCGGCGGCCCTGCGGAAGTTCTGCCCCAGCTGCGGCCTGCCGACGGAGTCCGCGATCTGTGCCTGGAGCCGCAGCGTCTCCGGCGTGATCCGCAGGTCCTCGGCGGTGATCTCGCCGGCCAGCACGGCCGCCATGGTGATGTCGTCGAGACGCTTGCCCGTCGGAGTCCTGAGCAGCTCCGGCCGGTTGGACGCCAGCGGGTAGTCGCGCCGCGGATCGAGTTCAACGGAAGACATATCAGCTCGCACCTGCCTTTTCAGCCGACAACGGGAGGAACGTAAGCAAGGTTTCGTTGCAGTTGCGTTGCACGATCACCGGAAACGCCGTTGCAACCTTGCGCCGCGCACAGTGACGCCGCGCGGCGTTCCTCCCCGGACGCCGCGAAGACGCTAGGAGGATCCTGTGCTCGACATCACTCCCCTGCGCGGTCGGCGCGGCCTGGCCCGCCTGGCCGGTGGCTACGGCGACCTGCTCGCCGAGTTCTTCGGCACGTTCGTGCTCATCGCGCTGGGCACGGGCAGCGTGGCGATGGCCGTGGCGGGTCTCCCCGGGTCCGGACGCACCAGCGCGCCCACCGTCTTCTTCCAGGGGGCGGGCGACTGGCTGCTGATCACCTGGGGCTGGGCGCTCGCCGTGGCGTTCGCCGTTTACCTGGCGGGCGGGGTCAGCGGCGCCCACCTCAACCCGGCCGTCACGGTGGCGATGGCGGTGCGCCGCCGCTTCCCCTGGCGGAAGGTGCCGGGGTTCTGCGCGGCGCAGATCGCCGGCGCGTTCGCCGGAGCCGCCCTGGTGTTCGCGGTCTACCGTCCCGCGATCGACGCGTACGAGGCCGCGGCGCAGACCCCCCGGAGCTCCGGCCAGGCGGTGGCTTCCTTCTCCATTTTCGCGACGTTCCCTGCGGGCTACTTCGACGGCTGGACCGGCCCGTTCCTGGACCAGGTCGTGGGGACCGGGCTCCTGCTGGTGGTGGTGCTCGCCCTGGTCGACAGCCGCAGCCAGGCGATATCGGCCAAGCTCGGCCCGCTGCTGATCGGGTTCGCGGTGGCCGCGATCGGCATGTCCTTCGGCGCGAACGCCGGCTACGCGATCAACCCCGCGCGTGACCTCGGCCCTCGGTTGTTCGCCTTCCTCGCCGGGTGGGGCGAGGTGGCCGTGCCGGGGACGGTGACGAGCGAGGGCCTCCAATTCTCCAACTACCTGTGGATCCCCATCGTCGGCCCGCTGGTCGGCGGCGTGCTCGGCGCCCTGCTGTACGACTTCTTCATCGGCGACGTCCTACACGCACGGACCCGGCGCGACGGCTGATCGGCTCCGTGTCGTCCTCGGTGAGCAGCCAGGCGAGTCTGGCCGCGGCGACGGCCTGGCGCGGATCGCGGGCGGGCAACTCCCCGACGAGGCGCTCGAACACCTCGATGTCCTCGCTGCCGGACTCGCTCTGCCCGAACGTCCACAGCGCCTCGTGGTCGCGGGTGTCCAGGACCGCCGAGCGCAGCGCCGTGACCTGCTGGTCGCGTTCGGCCCTGATCGCCGGCGCCTCCGACCTGGCGAGCAGCGGGGCGTGCGCCGCCGCCACCGCGGCGCGGATGTCGCCCGAGCGCAGCGCGTCCCGCACGGTCAGGAAGTCCGCCTCGACCTCGGCCCGCAGCCGGTACGGCTTGGCGGTCATGGCCGCCTCACCGAGCTGGGCCCGGAGCCGGTGGATCTCGGCGCGCACCGTGGTCGGGTTGCCGTCGTCGCCGTAGAGCTGCAGGGCGAGCTGCTCGGCGGTCAGCCCGGCGGGGCGCAGCGCGAGCAGCGCCAGCAGTTCGGCGCGCCGCAGGGTGATCGGCAGTTCCCTGCCGTCCAGCACCGCGACCGGCCGCTCGCCCAGGAACGACAGCGACAGCACGGGACGCCGCGTCGCCTGCGACGCCGGGGTCGCCTTCGGCAGCCGGACCAGGTAGCCCTCGGAGAGCGGCTCAACCAGCGCCTCGCGGCCGTCCGCGAGCAGCACCCGGTCGCTGCCGGGCCGGATGGTGAGCCGCGCGGGCCACGGCCCGCCGTACGGCTCGGCGGCGATCACCCGCCCGGTGCTGGTGAGCAGCGCGGCCGGCTCGCCGCGCAGGCCGATCAGGTGGGACAGGTGCTTGTCCCGCAACCGCTCGTCCCGCGCCTCCATCTGGCGGCGCAGCTGGTTCTCCGCGAGCCGCGCGCTGGCGGAGAGCAGGGTGACGATGGCGGGGTGCAGCTCGTGCAGCAGCCCGCTGATGTCGATCGCACCCAGCACGCGCCCGCTGTCGGGGTCGCGGACGGGGGCGGCGGCGCAGGTCCAGGTGTGATAGGTGCGGACCAGGTGCTCGGCGGAGTAGATCTGCACCGGGGCGCCGACCGCGAGGGCGGTGCCCATCGCGTTGGTCCCGATGGCTCCCTCCGCCCAGCCGGTGCCCTCGCACAGTCCGACCGGGTCGGCGAGCCGGCACAGGTTGGCGGGCCCCTCCCGCCACAGGATGGTGCCGTCCGCGTCCGTGACGATCATGACGTACGACGACTCGTCGGCGATGCTGACCAGCAGTTCGCGCAGCAGGGGCAGCACGTCGCGGAGCGGATGCGCGGAGCGCACGTCCGGCACGTCCTCCGGCTTGTACACCACCGGCGGGCGGAAGTCCTCCGGATCGACCCGGGCCGCGAGGGAGCGCCGCCAGGAGTCCAAGATCATCGAGCGCGGGGTGACCCGCGGCCGGTCGCCGCTGAACACGGCCTCGTGGACCCGCTGGAGCACGCGGAACTGCGTGGTGGGATCGGCTGACAGATCCATGGTGGTCGCGGGTCTCGCATTCTCAGCGTCCATGGTCCACTCCGCGGCGACGTCGAGGAGGGCAGTGCGCCCACCCGAGCGACCGCCCCCGCAAGTGGTCTTGCTCACAGCAGCATGCCTCGCCGTTTCTGGGCGGACAAGGGCAGCACATCCCCCGTTCACACCGCTGCAACGACGCTGCAACGTCCGGATTTCTATTTTTTGCCGCATCTCGTCAGTCCAGGACCTAGGAGGGCGAACACATGGCGACATATGCGGCGCCAGGAGATTCGGGCAGCGTGGTGGCGTTCCGGCCACGTTATGACCACTTCATCGGTGGGGAATACGTACCGCCGACCGGCGGTGAATATTTTGCGAACCCGACACCGGTCACGGGCGCGCCGTTTACCGAGGTCGCGCGGGGAACCGCGGCGGACGTCGATCGGGCCGTACGGGCCGCCGAGGGCGCCGCGGCCGCCTGGGGCCGTACCTCGCCGGCGGAACGCGCCGAGGTGCTGAACAAGATCGCC
This sequence comes from Acrocarpospora catenulata, assembly GCF_018476525.1. Classification (GTDB taxonomy): domain Bacteria; phylum Actinomycetota; class Actinomycetes; order Streptosporangiales; family Streptosporangiaceae; genus Acrocarpospora; species Acrocarpospora catenulata. Next base: position 37,592 of record NZ_JAHCST010000062.1, on the reverse strand, counting down.
GACAGGATCGAGCAGAACCTGGAGGCCATCGCGGTCGCCGAGTCCTGGGAGAACGGCAAGCCGGTACGGGAGACCCTGGCCGCCGACATCCCGCTGGCCATCGACCACTTCCGCTACTTCGCCGGCGCGATCAGGGCGCAGGAGGGCGGCATCTCGCAGCTGGACGCCGACACCGTCGCCTACCACTTCCACGAGCCGCTCGGCGTGGTCGGGCAGATCATTCCGTGGAACTTCCCGATCCTGATGGCCACCTGGAAGCTGGCCCCGGCGCTGGCGGCGGGCAACACCGTGGTCCTCAAGCCGGCCGAACAGACCCCGGCGTCCATCCACGTGCTGCTGGAGCTGATCGCCGACCTGATCCCGCCGGGCGTGGTCAACGTGGTGAACGGGTTCGGCGTGGAGGCGGGCAAGCCGCTCGCGCAGCACAGCGGGATCAGGAAGGTGGCGTTCACCGGGGAGACCACCACCGGGCGGCTGATCATGCAGTACGCCAGCGAGAACATCATCCCGGTCACCCTCGAACTGGGCGGCAAGAGCCCGAACGTCTTCTTCGCCGACGTCGCGGACGCCCGGGACGCCTTCTACGACAAGGCGCTGGAGGGCTTCGCGATGTTCGCGCTGAACCAGGGCGAGGTGTGCACCTGCCCGTCCCGCGCGCTGATCCAGTCGTCCATCTACTCCTCGTTCCTGAGCGACGCCGTGGAGCGGGTGAAGAAGATCAAGCAGGGCAACCCGCTGGACACCGACACCATGATCGGCGCCCAGGCGTCCAACGACCAGCTGGAGAAGATCCTCTCCTACATCGACATCGGGAAGCAGGAAGGCGCGAAGGTCCTCACCGGCGGGGAGCGGGTCGACCTCGGCGGCGAGCTGTCCGGCGGCTACTACGTCCAGCCGACCGTGTTCGAGGGCGACAACAAGATGCGCGTCTTCCAGGAGGAGATCTTCGGGCCGGTGGTCGCGGTGACCAGGTTCGACGACTACGACGATGCCATTAAAGTCGCCAACGACACCCTGTACGGCCTGGGCGCCGGCGTGTGGTCCCGCAACGGCAACACCGCCTTCCGGGCGGGCCGCGACATCCAGGCGGGCCGGGTGTGGACGAACTGCTACCACGCCTACCCGGCACACGCCGCGTTCGGCGGGTACAAGCAGTCGGGCATCGGCCGCGAGAACCACAAGATGATGCTCGACCACTACCAGCAGACGAAGAACCTTCTGGTGTCATACTCGCAGAACGCCCAGGGATTCTTCTGACCGAGCAGCCCGGTGCGCGAGAGGCCTCTCGCGCACCGGACCGTCAGCCGAAGCAGGGAGCCTCGCCCATGGCAGTCAACCGGGTGGACGTCACCGCCGACGCGGCCGACCTGCTGCGCCGCCTGGCCGGCCGGCACGGCCCGCTGATGTTCCACCAGTCGGGAGGATGCTGCGACGGCAGCGCCCCCATGTGCTACCCGGCCGGGGAGTTCCGCACCGGGAACGCGGACGTGCACCTCGGGGATCTCCGGGTGGACGGCGTCGGCGAGCCGATCGCGGTCTGGATGTCCGCCGCGCAGTTCGAGTACTGGAGGCACACCCACCTCACCATCGACGTGGTGCCGGGCCGCGGGAGCGGCTTCTCCCTGGAGGCGCCGGAGGGTGTGCGGTTCCTGATCCGCTCGCGGCTGCTCACCGAGCAGGAGCTCGTCGAACTGGGGGAGTATGTCCGGCCACGCTGACCCCTCCGAGGAGGTGTGGCGGAAGCTCGGCGCCGCGCCCGGACTCTGCGGCGACTGTCGGCATAGCCTGGTCAACGAGACCCGGCGAGGCACGGCGTACCTGCGGTGCGGGCGGGCGTCCTGGGACGCGCGGCTGCCCCGCTACCCACGGCTGCCGACACAGCGCTGCGTCGGCCACGAACGACTGACGGGATCGATGATGGGTGACTACCAGGACGCCTACTCGGCGAGCATGAAAGACCCCGACGCCTTCTGGCTCGCGGCGGCCGACGCGGTGACCTGGTCGCGCCGCCCCCAGCGCGCGCTGGACGCCGACCGCGCGCCGTTCTACCGCTGGTTCCCCGACGGGGAGCTGAACACCTGCTACAACGCGCTGGACCGGCACGTGGAGGCGGGCCACGGGGACCGTACCGCCCTGCTCTACGACTCGCCGGTGACCGGCGCGACCGCGCGCTACAGCTACGCCGAGTTGCGCGACCAGGTGGCGCGGTTCGCCGGGGCGCTGCGCGGGCTCGGCGTGGGCCGGGGCGACCGTGTGGTGATCTACATGCCGATGGTGCCCGAGGCGGTGATCGCGATGCTCGCCTGCGCGCGCCTGGGCGCGGTGCACTCGGTGGTGTTCGGCGGGTTCGCCCCGAAGGAGTTGGCCGCCCGGATCGACGACGCCGCGCCGAAGGTGCTGGTGTGCGCCTCCTGCGGGATCGAGCCGAGCCGGGTCGTGGAGTACAAGCCGATCGTGGACGAGGCGATCGCGGCCACGCCGCACGCCCCGGAGAAGGTCGTCGTGCTCCAGCGCGACCGCGCCCGGGCCCGGATGGGCGAGCGCGACCTCGACTGGGACGAACTGATGGCGGCGGCCGAGCCGGCCGACTGCGTCGACGTGGCGGCGACCGACCCGCTGTACATCCTCTACACCTCCGGCACCACGGGTAAGCCGAAGGGCGTGGTGCGCGACAACGGCGGCCACGCGGTCGCGCTGACCTGGTCGATGGCCAATGTCTACGACATCGGTCCCGGCGACGTGTGGTGGACCGCGTCGGACGTCGGATGGGTCGTCGGCCACTCCTACATCGTGTACGGGCCGCTGCTGGCCGGCGCGACCACGGTGCTCTACGAGGGCAAGCCGGTGGGCACGCCGGACGCCGGCGCGTTCTGGCGGGTGATCTCCCAGTACGGCGCCAAGGCCCTGTTCACCGCCCCGACGGCGATACGGGCGATCAAGAAGGTGGACCCGGAGGGCCGGGAGACGGCGAAGTACGACCTGTCGGCGTTCCGCACCCTGTTCCTGGCCGGCGAGCGGCTCGACCCGGAGACCTACCGGTGGGCCTCGGCGCAGCTGGGTGTGCCGGTGGTGGACCACTGGTGGCAGACCGAGACCGGCTGGGCCATCGCGGCGAACCTCCGCGGGCTGGAGCCGATGCCGATCAAGCCCGGCTCCCCCACCGTGCCGGTCCCCGGCTACGACGTGCGGATCCTGGACCAGTCGGGGCAGGAGGTGCCGCCCGGCGCCGAAGGCGCGATCTGCATCAGGCTGCCCCTGCCGCCCGGCACCCTGCCGACGCTGTGGGGCGACGACGAAAGGTACCTCTCGTCGTATCTGTCCCGGTACGACGGCTACTACCTGACCGGCGACGGCGGCTACATCGACGCCGACGGCTACCTGTTCGTCATGGGCCGCACCGACGATGTGATCAACGTGGCCGGGCACCGCCTGTCCACCGGTTCGATGGAAGCCGTGCTGGGCGCGCACCCGGCGGTGGCCGAATGCGCGGTGATCGGCGTGCACGACGCGCTGAAGGGACAGGTGCCGCGCGGCTTCGTGGTGCTGAAGGCCGGTGTGGAGATCGCGCGGGAGACCCTCCAAGCGGAGCTCGTGGCGGCGGTGCGCCGCGACATCGGCCCGGTGGCCGCCTTCAAGGAGGTCACGGTCGTGGACGGCCTGCCGAAGACCCGGTCGGGGAAGATCCTGCGCAAGTCGATGCGCGCGATCGCCGACGGCCACGACGAGCCCGTGCCCTCGACGATCGAGGACCCGGCGGTGCTGGAGTCGCTCCGGCCGCACCTACGGCCGGAGTGAGTGGTCAGCCGGCCGCCGAGAGTTTGGCGGGAACCGGGGCGGTGGAGTTGCGGACCACGAGTTCCGGCCGGTAGAGGAGCTCGCTGCAGGGCGCGGTGAGGCCGCGGATCTCGTCGAGGAGGTTGGCCACGGCGGTGAGGCCCATCTCGCGGACCGGCTGGCGGAGCGTGGTCAGCGGCGGGTCGAGGTAGGCGGTCATCGGGGAGTCGTCGAAGCCGACGACCGACACGTCTTCCGGCACCCGCAGGCCGAGCTGGCGGGCGCCGCGGATGACCCCGATCGCCATGATGTCGCTGCCGCAGCAGATGGCCGTGCAGCCGCGCTCCAGGAGCTGCTGCCCGGCGGACTGCCCGCCCTCGACCGTGTAGAGGGTGTTGACGACCAGGTCGGAGGCGTCGCGCACGCCCACGTACTCGGCCATGCCGCGCAGGAAGCCCTTGGTCTTGCGGATGGAGGGCACGAAGCGCTCCTGTCCGAGGGCCAGGCCGATGCGGCGGTGCCCGAGGGAGGCCAGGTGCTTGACGGCCATGTCGAGGGCGGCGTCGTCGTCGTTGGAGATGTAGTGGGCGTCGATGTCGGGCCGGAAGCCGTTGATCAGCACCATGGGCAGGCCCAGCTCCCGCAGGCGGACGTACCGGGAACGGTTGGAGCGGGAGTCGGCGTGCAGGCCGCTGATGAAGATGATGCCGGCGACGCCTCGTTCGAGCAGCAGGTCGGTGTAGTCGTCCTCGGTGATGCCGCCGGGGGTCTGGGTGCAGAGCACGGCCGTGTAGCCGGACAGGGCGAGCGCGTTCTCGATGACCTGGGCCATGGCCGGGAAGATCGGGTTGGTGAGCTCGGGCACGATCAGGCCGATCAGCCCGGTCTGCTGTTGCCGGAGTTTGGGTGGGCGCTCGTATCCCAGCACGTCGAGCGCGGTGAGCACGGCCTGACGGGTCGCGGGCGCGACGCCCGGTTTCCCGTTGAGCACGCGGCTCACGGTCGCCTCACTCACGCCCGCGTGGGCGGCTATGTCGGCGAGGCGCATTACCATGTCGGCCGTTCACCCTTCCTTTCCGCGCAACCGGTCCCGCTATGGGACGTTACGCCGCTTGCGGTCGGAGCATCTACGGCGTCTGGTTCTTCAGATTAGCGAAGCGTCCGGCTCTTGCAGCATCTTGCAAGGATGCGGTTGGGACACGGCGGTTCCCCGCATACCCTGGGTGCCACCCTGTACGACCTACCTGTGCCAACGCCCGGATACCCTGGCGGTTCTGCAAGCCTTGCAAGAGTTTCCCCCTGCCGTAGATGCCTAGGGCGTTGCCTGGAAGTTACCTCTCGGCGCCTGTTTCTGCAATGAGTTGCAGCAATCCAGGCTCCCGATGCCCCTTTGAGGCCTACATCTGTGCATAGCATCGTCCCCCTGTGTCCCATTTACAAGATCAACACTCACTATAGGTAGCACTAGAACCACTCTCAGCTCAAATGTAACGAAAGAGATGTAAAGCTTTGAAAGCTCTTTCAATCCATCTTGCAGCCGCGTAACGTCCTGCTCACTTCAAGGACGCAGCGGGCGGTGTTCGCCGGCGTGTCCGTGTCTGAAAGTGAGGAGAAAGACATGCGGCGAGCCATCTCCGCCCTGACATTTGTCACGGCCCTCACGCTGACCGCCTCGGCCTGCGGCAGCGGTGACAACGGCACATCGGTGGCGCCCGCCGGCTCAGCACCGGCCGACCCGGCCCAGCTCAGCGGCGAGATCACCTGGTGGGACACCACCCGCCCCGACAGCGAGGGCCCGACCTTCCAGAAGCTGATCGCCGAGTTCGAGGCCAAGTACCCGAAGATCAAGGTCAAGTACGTCAACGTCCCGTCCGACCAGGCGCAGGGCCAGTTCCAGACGGCCGCCCAGGCGGGCACGGGCGCGCCCGACGTGATCCGCTCTGAGGTGGCCTGGACCTCGCAGTTCGCCTCGCTCGGCTACCTGCAGCCGCTGGACGGCACCCGCGCCGTCGACAACGAGTCCGACTACTTACCTGGCCCGCTGAGCAGCACGAAGTATGAGGGCAAGACCTACGCCGTACCGCAGGTGACCGACACCCTCGCCCTGCTCTACAACAAGCGCCTGCTGAAGGAGGCCGGGTACGAGGAGGCGCCCAAGTCGGTCGAGGAGCTCAAGCAGGTCGCCCTCGACGTGAAGGCCAAGACCGGGGTGAACGGCCTGGCGTTGAACGTGGACTCCTACTTCCTGCTGCCGTTCATCTACGGCGAGGGCGGCGACCTGCTCGACGTGACGAACAAGAAGATCGTCGTGGACACCCCGCAGAACGCCAAGGCCATGTCCGACGTCGCCGACCTGGTCGCCTCCGGGGCGGCGGCCAAGCCGGCGATCCAGGACAGCTACGCCAACGCCATGACCGCCCTGAAGGACGGCAAGGCCGCGATGATCTACAACGGCCCGTGGGCGCTGTCGGAGATCTACCAGGGCGCCGAGTTCAAGGACAAGACCAACCTGGGGATCGCGCCGGTGCCCGCCGGCACGGTCAAGGCGGGGGCGCCGACCGGCGGCTGGAACCTCGCGATCTACGCCGGGTCCAAGAACCTCGACGCCTCCTACGAGTTCCTGCGCTTCATGAGCTCGGCCGAGTCCCTGGCCACCGTCTCCGGCGAGCTGGGCCTGCTGCCCACCCGTAGCTCCAGCTTCGAGAGCCCGAAGGTCACGGCCAACCCGGATGTGGCGGTCTTCAAGCCGATCCTGGACACCGCCGTGGGACGGCCGTGGATCCCCGAGGGCGGCCAGCTGTTCCAGCCGCTGCTGGAGGGCTACCAGGCCCTGCTCAGCGGCACCACCCCGCAGGACATGCTCAAGCAGGTCGACGAGAAGTACCACGGGATCATGAAGGACTGGAGCTGACCAGTGGTGATCTCTACTGGACGTGCGGCCGGCACGACCAGGGACGGGGCCGCGGGCAACCGCGGCCACCGTGCTGGGCGGAGGTCCCTCCGCCAGCCGGGGCCGCTGCGGCGGGCCTGGGGACGCCACTGGTACGCCTGGGCGATGACCGCGCCCGTGCTGGTCGTCGTCGGCGTGCTGATCGGCTGGCCCCTGCTGCGCGGACTCTACCTGTCCCTGACGGACGCCACCGAGGCCAACGTGGGCCGCACCATCGGCGTCAACGTCATCCCGGCCACCTATGAGTTCGTCGGTCTGGCGAACTACGCCGACATCCTGACCAGCAGCCTGTTCTGGGAGCGGCTGAGCTGGACGGTGCTCTGGACGGTGGCCTGCGTCAGCCTGCACTACGGCATCGGCCTGGGGCTGGCCATGATGCTCCACCGCAAGCTGCGGTTCCGCTCGGCGTACCGGGTGCTGCTGATCCTGCCCTGGGCGATCCCGGCCTTCGTGGCCGCCTTCATCTGGCGGTACCTGTTCAACACCGACTACGGCGTGCTCAACGCCATGCTGGAGGCGGCCGGGTTCGGCTCGGTGGGCTGGCTGGACGATCCCACCACGGCGAAACTGGCGGTCATCGCGGTGAACGTGTGGGCCGGAGTGCCGTTCATGATGGTGGCCCTGCTGGGCGGCCTGCAGTCGATCCCGGCCGACCTGTACGAGGCGGCCGAGATGGACGGCGCGACGGCCTGGCAGCGGTTCCGCCACGTCACGGTCCCCGGGCTGCGCTCGGTGTCGAGCACGGTCGTGCTGCTCGGCACGATCTGGACATTCAACATGTTCCCGATGATCTTCCTGATCACCGGGGGCGGGCCGGGCAACTCCACGGAGATCCTGGTGACGTACGCCTTCCGGGAGGCGTTCACCGGCGTGCGTGACTACTCGGGCTCCGCTGCCTGGGGGGCGATCATCCTGGCCCTGCTCGTCGTCCTGGCCACGGTCTACCGGCGCGCACTGCGCAGGCAGGGGGAAGTCTGGTGAGCACAGTGACTTCCGGCGGCAGGCACGAGCGCGGTCGCGTGGCGTCCGCCCTGCTCCACGGCGGCCTGCTGGTGGCCACCGCGATCTCGATCTTCCCTGTCGTTTGGCTGGTGCTGACCTCGCTCAAGCCGAGAGACGGGTGGCTCTCCACCGAACTGCAGATATTCAACGAGCCTTCGCTCGGCAACTACGCGCGGGTGCTCACCGAGACCGAGTTTCCCACCTGGCTGCTCAACTCGGTGCTCGCGGCGGCACTGACCACCGCCCTCGGCGTGTTCGTCGCCGCCACCACCGGTTACGCCATCAGCCGCTTCCGCTTCCCCGGCCACCGGGGGGTCATGTGGCTGCTGCTGGTGACCCAGATGTTCCCCGTCGCGATCCTGATCGTGCCGCTGTACAACCTGATGGCCGGTCTGGGGCTGCTCAACCAGATCCCCGGTCTGGTGATCGCGTACCTGACGGTGGCCGTGCCGTTCTGCGCCTGGATGATGAAGAGCTACTTCGACACCATTCCCCGGGAGATCGACCAGGCGGGGCTGGTGGACGGCCTCACCCCGTTCGGCACGTTCTGGCGCTTGGTGCTGCCGCTGGCCCGGCCCAGCCTGGCGGTGACCGCCTTCTACTGCTTCATGACGGCGTGGGGTGAGGTCGCGTACGCCACCGTGTTCATGTCGCAGGAGGAGAAACGCACGCTCGGCGTGGGCCTGCAGCAGTTCGTGGGCCAGCACTGGTCGGACTGGGGCCTGCTCACCGCCTCGGCGGTGCTGATCGCGGTCCCGGCCGCCGTCGTCTTCCTGCTCGCCCAACGCCATCTGGTGACCGGACTGACCAGCGGCGCGGCGAAGATGTGACCCCGATGAGGGCCGGTGCGGCGGAAACCCCGCCGCACCGGACTCAGTGTTCTAGAGCGTCCACTTCTGGTTGTTGCCGCCCGAGCAGGAGTACAGCTGGAGCTGGGTGCCGTTGCCGGAACCGCCGGCGTCCAGGCACTTGTTGCCGTACACGCGCAGCTCCTGGGCGGCGGTGTAGGTCCACCGCTGGTTGGTGTTGCCGTTGCAGTCATACAGCCGCACCCGGGTGCCGTCGGTGGTGCTGGAGTTCGGCACGTCCACGCATCGGCCGGAGGCCACGCCCTTGATCTGCCCGCCGCTACCGGAGGTGGGAGTCGGCGTGGGCGTCGGGGTGGGGTTGGGGGATCCGACGTTGAGGGCGTTCAGGACCGAGGTGTAGGCGGCGCTGGGGCCGTAACAGGCTGACACCGCCGACCGCGAGAACGAGCGCGAGGACGATGGCCAGGATGGTGGCGGGGGGGCCGCGGCATGGTGGGGGGTGACCGCTCATGTTGTACGTCTCCCTGACGAGTTGGGAATCCGGACCTGGGATGCCAGCAATTCCTGAGTCAAGGACTGAACCAGTTAAGTTTCAATAGTTTTTCGGCCGTTAACTCTTTATTGCTTTACACAATTGGAGCGATTCAAGCAAATAGGAAAATCAATGCGGGAATGGCCTCGTGCGGGCGCTCCGTCCCAAAGCGCCCGCACGAGGAGCTGTTTATCCGTTCACCACACGCAGCACGGGCGCGCGGACCAGGGCCGCCACATCCAGGTCCTGATCGGTCGTGACCGAGATGTGGGCGACCTCCCCGGGAAGCAGGGTCAACAGCATGTCGTACGCGGAGTCGAAGATCACGGTCAGCCGGTTGTCGCCCTCCCGCAGGAGGTGCCGCACCGGGAACCGGTAGGAGCGGTGCTGGTTCGCGGTGGACGCGACCCGCCCCCCGTTGAGGATCACCGTGGCGACGGTGTCGAGACCGTGGCAGACGAGGTCGGTTTCGGTGTTCTGGTCAGGAGACCACCGGAAACTCCTCTCGTACGCCCACACGGTGCGGCCGATCCAGCCGAGCCGGGTCTCGTTGTCGTCCAGGTACGGATCCGCGATCAGCCCGGCGGCCAGGAGATCGGTGTGGACGCACCCGGGCACGGTCGCCGGAACGTCGGCGATGGCGACGTCGTCCGGCACCGCCGTGAGCGTCCAGCCGGTGTCCGGGAATTGGGTGGCGATCACGGATTCTCCTCAAGGGGGTGGGGTCGAGTGATCCCAGGACTGAACCGGTATTGCAAGTGATCGTGATGCGAACCGAGACACGTTAGCTCGGCCGATCCAGCCCTATGGCGCGCTCTCGCCCAAGCACGCCAAGGCTCCCGGAGAATTTGGCTTAACCGGGTAAGCATCACGAAATTACGTCTTACCTCACAGCGGTGTCAATGGGATCAGGCCGAACCCGTACTGGCCCGGATGATCAGTTCGGGCGCCCGCACCTCGACGTGCGCCGGCGCCTCGCCCTCGACGCAGTCGAGCAGCAACCGGACCGCGTGTCCCCCGTCGGAGACGGCGTCCCGGCTCAATGAGGTGATGGCAGGCCGGACCAGAGCGCAGAGGGGGGAGTCACCCCAGGCCAGGACGGACAGGTCGGCGGGCACGCGCAGGCCCAGTTCCCGCGCCACGCCGAGCCCCGCCAGGGCCATCACATCGCTGTCGTAGACGATGGCGGTGGGCCGCGGTCGCGCGATGAGCAACCGGACGGCGGACGCGGCAGGGCCAGCCTGATCACCTTCGCCCGCGCTCCGGCCAGGGCGCGGGCGGCGATGCTGGCCCGGTACCCGAGGTGGTCGGCGATCGTGAGGATCCGCTGCCGGGTGCCTTCCGACACCCCGGCCTGGCCGTTGAGCGCCTAGGAGACGGCGCCCTTGGACACTCCCGCCGCTCTGGCGATGTCGGTGATCGTTGGTCGCTTCACTCGGCACCTCTCGATGCTGACTTTCTCGGTTCAGTTGAGCGCGACTACGGAGAGTCGGCCCATAACATGGCGACCGGGTCGTATCACTCACTGTCATTGGTGTGACTACGTCTACGCGCGTTCCGATGCAGGTCAGGATATTTGGCGTTTCACGCTCGTTATGACCGGGTGACGTAGCTTCCACGCTAACGCGAACTTACTCGGTTTTGCTAGGTTTCACGATGGCTCGTCTCTGGCGAATGCCAGGGCGGCGGCCCAGCAGGCGATCGGGATCATCGGCAGGACGTAGCGGTGGTCGAAGTCGAGGACGGCGATGGGGCCGAGGAGCAGGTACAACGCGGTGCCGAAGGGCAGGGCGGCCGTTCTCGGGCTCCTGATCGCGGCGTACGCCCCCAGCAGCAGGATGGCCGCCTTCAGAGGGCCCCGCAGGTAGGCGAGGTACTGGTAGGCGATGAGAAAGCTCGCATAGGGATCGACGCTCTGAATGCCTCTTATGTCTGAATATCTCGTGCTTGCTTTGTTGATGAGGGGCTGGTCCGGAAGGGTCTGAATGCCGTGGGCGAAGCCGAAGGCGGGGGTGACGCGGGCGGGGTGCGGGACGGGGGTCCAGGTGAAGGTGAGGGCGGCGTCCTTGAGTACCTCGCGGAGGTAGTCGAAGGGCTGGGCGATGATGGCGCGCAGGGCGAAGCCGCGGGCGAGGGAGTTGTACGCGAAACGGCCGCCGGGAAGGCGGTTGATGGCGGCGTCCGGATCCCAGACGTACTCGGAGGCGGCGTCCTGGACGGCCTCGGTGGGGCAGAGCCGCGCCTCGTCGGGCGGGGGCTTGATCACGCGGCAGTCGGCGAAGGTCATCGTCCGGGCCCACAGGGCCACGCCGTCGGCGCCGCTCAGCGCGAATCGGCCGTGGTGGGAGTGGTACCAGGCGGCGTACAGGAGGAGGGGGACGGTGGCGGCGAGGGTGAAGGCGAGGGCGGGGCGCCAGCGCCGGCGGACCAGGAGGATCAGCAGGACCAACACGATCAGGGGGACGGCGACGGTGCGGGTCAGCCCGGCGAGGGCGAGCAGCAGGCCGGCGGCGACCGGGGCGCGGTCGGTGAGGGCGAGGGCGGCGACGATCAGGAAGATGAACAGGGTGTCGGAGAGGATGGCGTGTTCGAGGCGGAGGAAGGAGGCGTCGAACAGGAGGGGGACGGTGGCCAAGGTGGCGAGCCAGGCGGGCAGGCGGTGGCGGCGCAGCGCGGCGTAGATGATCACGGCGGTGGCCAGGCCGAGCAGGTGCTGGACGGCGGCGACCACGGCGACGCTGCGGAAGGGGGCCAGCAGCCAGAGGAACAGCGGGTAGCCGACGGGGTGGAAGGTGGCCGACGGGCGCAGGTCGTGGGCGGTGTCCAGGTAGGTGAACGAGTCGTACCAGTAGAGCTGGGCGGGCGGGTAGCCGAGCATCGTGACCACGCGGAGCGCGGCGGCGGCCAGCAGGACGGTCAGAAACAGCCGATGATGGGATGGCCGGATGTTTTTGGGCAGCGCGAAGCGAACCTCAGTGAGCATGCGGGGATCAGTCCTTGAGAGTGATCAGATGTTGGCGGGGCCCGCGCAGGCGTCGGTGGCCGACGATGGGGACGGCCCGACGTAGAGGACCACGGTGTCGTCGGAGTACGGCCAGCCTTCGCGCACGTACCAGAAGCCCGGCGGGGAGGGCAGTTCCTTGCGGGTCCGGTGGTCCACCCACTTGATGGTGCGCACGCCACGTTCGGCGATCAGGGATCTGACCTCGGAGACCCTGCGGTTGACGAACGGTACGCAGTGCAGGAGTTCGCCGGTTTCGTCCAGGCGGGAGGTGACCACGTACGTCTCGCCGGGTTCGGCGGGACGGCCGAGCTGGATGACGGTCGCGGCCCGGTTTTCGGCGGAGACGCGGATGCCGAGCAAGCAGGCCTCCCCCGGTTCGCACGATCCCAGCGGCTGGATCGCGCCGGCCGACCCGGAATCCCAGGGCAGCTCCGACCCCGCCACGTCGCCGAAGCCGGGAGCCGGCGTGCTGCCGCCGGTCACGATCGTGCGCAGAATGGATTCGCGCAGCATGGTGACGCTGCCGACCCGTCCGGGGGACGCGGGCGCCGTCACGATCCGGATGGCCAGCCCCGCGGCCCGGAGCTCCTCGCGGTAGACGCTCGGGGAGGCGTGCGGGTCGTTGACTACCACCGTGAAGAACGCGCCGTCCCGCCGGATGTCCAGGGCGGCCTGCGCGGGAGCGGTGAGCGCCCAGGCCAGGATCACGGTGAACATGGCGGGCACCATGGCCCAGGCACCCCGCCAGCGACGGCGTACCTTGGCGACGGGCCGGGGCGCCGGGATTCTGGTGATCTCGTTGAGGAGTTCGCGCGCGCCCGGGGTCAGGCCGGGGCCCGGGTCGCGGGCCAGGCCGGTGACGAGGCGGTCGATTCTGGGGTTCATGACTGGCCCTCCGCGAGTTTGACGGCGCGGGAGCCGTACCTGGAAAGATCGAGACCCGCCGAGTCGAGCTCTCTGGCCAGGCGTTTCCTGGCCCGGTGCAGCCGGATGCGGACCGCGCCCCGGGAGCAGCCCATGACGGCGGCGATCTCCGGTGCGGTCAGGCCCTCCCAGCTGACCAGGGCGAGCAGTTCCCGGTCGTCCGGGCTGAGCCGGTGGAAGGCGGCCCGTACGGCGTCGTGGTCGTGGTCGGGCGGACCTTCGTCCCAGACCGTCAGCTCCTCGCGGAGGCGGGCCGCCAGCACCGACCGCCGTATTTCGCCGCGGCGCTGGTTGGCCAGGACGCGGCGGGCCACGCCGTACAGCCAGAGGCGGGCCTCGGGGCCGGGCGGGAGTTCGTGGATGCGCCGCCAGGCGGTGGTGAAGGTCTCCGCGAGCGCGTCGGCCGCGTCGTCCGGGGAGTCGGTACGGCGACGTACGTATGCCAGTAAGTCCGGATAGTGCGCGAGGTAGAGCTCCTCGAACGTCTGCGTGGGACCCACAGCGCACCCTTCCGGAAGTGACATGTCATTGATACACATGTCCGGACTGGGGCGGGTGTTTCCGAAATTTCTGACGCGGCGGTCAGGCCGGTCCGACCCGGTAGGGGCGCATCATCTCGTTGTCCTCGTGTTCGAGGATGTGGCAGTGCCACACGTAGAGACCCGGCTGGCCGAATCTCGCCTTGATCGTGGTGATCTCGCCCGGGTACGTGATCACCGTGTCCTTGTACCCGGACTCCCCACGTTCCGGGGCCCTGGCGGCGCCCTGGAGCGGCTGCCGCCCGACGACCTGGAACTGGACCTCGTGAACGTGGATGGGGTGCGCGTCCACGGTGAAGTTGTGGATCCGCCAGGTCTCGACAGCCCCCACCGCGGGGTTCTCGGTGATGGGATCCGACCACATCCTGGCCACCGGGCCCGGGAGGGTGCCGAGCAGGGCCGCCGTCGAGCCGCCCCCGGGAGGCATCAGGTGCTCCAGCAGGGCGACCTCGCGCGTCGCCGACGCCTCACCCAGCGGGACGAACGGGGGCAGGGTGAGCTGGCCGGGCGGAACCGTGGTGTCGCGTCCCGTGCGGGGCCGCAGCGTGAACTTCATGACCTGCCCGGTCGTCTCCGGGTTGGCCGGGGCCGCCTTCGCGGCTCCCTGGAACGGGCCGTCCGGCGCCTCGTTGATCAGGAACAGTTCCGTGCCGGCGGGGATGCCGGTGAAGTCGACGATCACGTCCGCCCGCTCGGCGGGCGCCAGCAGCAGGCTCGGGAGCTGTACCGGCCTCGGCAGAAAGCCCCCGTCCGCCCCGATCTGCCAGAAAGGCACCGCGGGCGTGGCCGGGCGTTGCGCGAGCGGGTTACCCACGATCTTGAGGAGCAGGAACCGGGAGTTACACCCGTTGAGGAGGCGGAAGCGGAACCGGCGCGGCTGGACCGTCAGCACGGGCCAGGTCCGGCCGTTGACCACGATGGTCTCGCCGTAGAACTCCGGGTTCCAGATGGGGGGCACGTCACTGCCCGGAATGTACGGCCCCGCGAACTGGTCGAAGAAGCGACGGCTCTCCGGGTAGAACAGCGAGCCGTCCGGGTTGAAGGACCGATCCTGGATGACCATGGGGATCTCGTGGTAGGTCACGCCCGGAGGGTCGCCGAGTGCGGGGGCCGGTCCTGGCAGCACGCCCGCGGGAAGGTCGTCCGGTCCGCCGCGCAGCAGGTAGAAACCGGACAGGCCCGCGTAGACGTTGAGCCTGGTGATCCCCAGTGTGTGGTCGTGGTACCACATCGTGGTGGGCGGCTGGCTGTTGGCGTACTGGAACACCGCGGAACCCGGCTCCCAGAAGAAGCCCTCCTTCGCGGCGAAACGCGCCGCGAAGTCGGTGTACTTGGAGCCCTCGGTGGCGTATCCCTGGGGGATGTTCCGGGCGGCCGGGAGGTACCACGCCTCGGGGTAGCCGTCGACGTAGTCGGCGTTGCGACCGCCGTGGAGGTGGGTGACGATCGGCACCGGGCCCTGGTAGCGCGGGGGTGTGGCGGCGAACTTCGGGCGTGTGTCCCGGCCGGACACCCCTCCTGGCGGGTTGGCCCAGTGCAGCGTGGGGTCCACCGGCAGCAGGTGGGGCAGGAAGTCGCCGTGTCCGTCCATCAGCGCGTTCACCCAGGTGACCCGTACCGGACGGCCGACACGGGCCTCGATGGTGTACGCCGGGCTGTGGAAACCGCCGGGGTGCCGCTCCGAGCCGTACCCCCACACGGTGGTCGGCGGACTGCCGGGCGGCAGGATCTGCTGCCGGAACCGGCGTACGCCGATCGCGTAGTGGTCCAGGCCGTCGGCTCGGGAGACGGGCGGCATCACCGGCGGCACCGGCAGCGGCGTGACGTACTTGGCCACCGTCACCGGGTCCAGCCTGCCGCCCGTGCTGGATCCGGGGCGGACGAGCAGGACGCTCCCGGCCATGAAGAACTGGCGACGTGTGATCATTCTCGCCTCCTCCCTGGAACATCGCCCCCAATAGCCCCAAACAGACACGAAATACCGAATAATCACGCAATTCAGGCCGATCGGTGGCCCGGGTTCGATGACCAGATCGGTCCGGCACGCGGCTGGATCAGGCCTGACCAGCACGTGCCTTCGCAGGTCACACTGAGAAACATGAACCGAGCTCTGATCGTGATCGATGTCCAGGAGTCCTTCCGGGCGCAGCCCGGCTGGGAGCAAATCGGCAATCCGAAGATCGCCGACCCGGTGAACCGGCTGGTGCGCCGCGCCAGGGAGGACAGCGACCTGGTGGTGTGGGTCTTGCACGCCGAACCCGGCAGCGGTGGCGCCTTCGACCCGGCCAACGGCCACGTGCGCCTGATGGACGAGCTGGCCCGGCCGCTGCCCGGCGAACCGACCCTCCAGAAGACCTCGCACAACGCCTTCACCACCACCAACCTCCAGCAACTGCTCACCGAGGCAGGGGTACGCGAGCTGGCGGTGTGCGGGATCCGGACCGAACAGTGCGTGGAGACCACGACCCGGCTCGCCAGCGATCTCGGCTACCAGGTGCTGTTCGTCATCGACGCGACCACCACCAACCCGGTGGGCGGCTTCAGCGTCGAGGAGATCACGGCACGCACCGAAGCGGTGCTCCGCGACAGGTTCGCACGGATTGTCACGGTGGCCGAGCTGGCATGACCCGCGTCGTCTTCGTCCTGGTGCCGGAGGTGCACCTGCTGGATCTGGCCGGGCCGGCCCAGGTCTTCGGCACGGGTGCCTCGCTCGGGCACCCGTACGAGCTGCGGTACGTGGCCGCGCGGGAGCAGGTGACCAGCGCGCAGGGGTTGCCGCTGACGGCGGAGACCAGCTGGCCCGGCCTCACGGCGGACGACCTGGTCGTGGTGCCGGGCTGGCGGGCCGCTCCCCTGCGCAAGCCCCTGCGCCCGGAAGATCTGGAGCGCCTGCGCGCCCACCACGCCGCCGGCGGCACCGTGGCCAGCGTCTGCGCCGGAGCCGACGCCCTCGGCCAGGCCGGATTGCTGGACGGCCGCCGGTGCACCACCCACCACGACCTCCAGGACGAGCTGGCCGCCCGCTACCCGCGCGCGACCGTGATCCGCGACGTGCTGTTCACCGTCGACGACCGCGTGGTGACCTCCGCGGGCATCGCCAGCGGCATCGACCTGGCCCTGCACCTTTTCGCGGTACGGCACGGCCCCGCGGCCGCCGCCAGGGTCGCCCGCGAGATGGTCGTCTACGCCCGGCGGAACGGCCACGAACCCCAGGCCAGCGCGATGCTCCGGCACCGTTCCCACGTGGACGACACGGTCCACCGCGTACAGGACCTGATCGACAGCCGCTTCACCGAGGCCCTACCCCTGGCCTACCTGGCGGCCCACGTGCGAGTCAGCGAACGCACCCTGACCCGGGCCTTCACCCGCGCGACCGGCCTGACCCCACTGCGCTACCAGCAGACCCTCCGCCTGGAGCGCGCACAGCACCTGATCAGCCACGGCACGATGGTCGAATCCGCGGCCCGCGAGGTGGGTTTCGAGGACGCCCGCATGCTACGCCGCCTGCGCGGCAGATCCGGCGCCTGACATCACCCAGGGAGATCATTAATTGAGGCAATGCCAGGCCAGCTCTGGCGGATGAATCGACGGAAGGACGCCGGTCCGGGGTACGAAAGCCCTGATGGCCGCCATTCGCGTCGAGGAGTGTCATGAGGCTTGCCGGTGCCCGGGTTCTGATCACAGGGGCCTCTTCTGGGATCGGCGCCGCTACCGCGCGGGCGATGGCGGAGGCCGGGGCGCGGCTGGTGTTGACGGGGCGGGACAGGGCGCGGTTGGAGGCGGTGGCCGCCGAGACCGATGGGCGGGTCATCGTGGCCGATGTGACGGGGGATACCGACATTCTGGCGACGCGGGCCGGGCCCGTGGATGTGCTGATCAACAATGCGGGGGTGGGGTGGGCCGGGCCCTTCGTGGGGATGCCGCAGGCGCGGCTGGCGGAGTTGGTGGCGGTCAACATGACGGCGCCGATGCGGCTGACCCGGTCGTTGTTGCCGGGGATGGTGGCGGCGGGGGCGGGGCACATCGTGTTCGTGGCGTCGATCGCCGGGGCGGTCGGGGTGGGGAACGAGGCGGTGTACTCGGCGACCAAGGCGGGGTTGCTGGTGTTCGCCGAGGCGCTGCACCAGGAGTTGCGCGGGTCGCCGCGGATCGGGGTGTCGACTGTGCTGCCCGGGGTGGTGGCCACGCCGTTCTTCGAGCGGCGTGGGGCCGAGTACGGCCGCCGGTGGCCGCGGCCGATCCCGCCCGAGCGGGTGGCCCGGGCGATCGTGACGGCCGTGCGCGAGGGGCGGGCCGAGTCGTACGTGCCGGGCTGGCTCCGGGTGCCGGCGCGGCTGCGCGGGGCGGCACCCGGGCCGTTCCGCAGGCTGGTACGGCGCTTCGGGTGAACACCTGAAAAGCTCGGTGGAACGCCTGAAAGGTCAGCCGCTCCGGGCCGCGCGCAGGGACTCCTTCAGGGAGCCGAGGGTGGCGAAGACGGCGGTGGGCTCGTAGCCGCAGTGGGCCATGCAGTTGGCGCAGCGCTCGTCCCGGCCCCGGCCGTAGGAGTCCCAGTCCGTTTCCTCGACCAGCTCCCGGTAGGTCTGGGCGTAGCCGTCCGACATCAGGTAGCAGGGCCGCTGCCAGCCGAACACGGAGTAGGACGGGATCGCCCAGGCCGTACACGGGAAGTCGACCTTCCCCTCCAGGAAGTCGAGGAAGAGCGGTGAGTGGTTGAAGCGCCACCGGCGCCGGTTGCCGTTGGCGAAGGCCTGGCGGAACAGGTCGCGGATCTGCCGCACCCCGAGGAAGTGGTCCTGGTCCGGCGCCTTCTCGTACGCGTACGCCGGGGAGATCATCATCTGGTCCACGGCCAGGTCGTCATTGAGGAAGTTGAGCACGTCGATCACCGTCTGCGGGGTGTCGGTGCTGAAGAACGTGGTGTTCGTGGTGACCCGGAAGCCGCGCCGCCGGCACTCGCGGATGGCGGCCACCGCCTCGTCGAAGACGCCCTTCTTCTGCACCGACCTGTCGTGGCGTTCCCGCAGTCCGTCGATGTGCACCGTCCAGGCGAAGTACCGGGACGGCCGGAACTGGTCGATCTTCTTGGGGATGAGCAGGGCGTTGGTGCACAGGTAGACGTACTTGCGGCGGGCGACGAGCTCCTTGACGATCTCCGCGATCTGGGGGTGGATGAGCGGCTCCCCGCCCGCGATCGACACCATCGGGGCGCCGCTCTCCTCGACCGCGGCGACGGCCTGTGCCACGGGCATGCGCTGCTTCAGGACGTCGGCGGGATGCTGGATCTTGCCGCAGCCGGCGCAGGAGAGGTTGCAGGCGAACAGCGGCTCCAACTCGACCAGCAGCGGGAACTTGGACCGCCGCTGAAGCTTCTGGCGGAGGATGTAGCCACCGATGCTGAGGCTCTGCCGGATCGGGATCGTCATGACCGCACTTCCTTCAGAAGGGTGAAAGGGACGCTCTCTTCGCCGGTGGCCGCGGCCCAGCGCAGCAGGACGGGGGCGATCCTGGTCAGCGCGCGGCGGGCCAGGCGGACGCCGTGCAGAGTGGCCAGGCTGAACAGCGGTGCCTGGGGCGTGTCGACGATGACCCGCACTGCCGCCAGTGGCCGGCCGGACGCCACTGCGGCGAGGGGCCCGGTCTCCATGTCGACCGCGTGCGCGCCGGTTTCCGCGAGTCTGCGGCGGGCCGGCCCGGTCACCACGTGGCCGGTGGTCAGCAGCACGCCCGTGCGTACGGGCAGACCCACGCGGGACAGCTCCCCGGCGAGCGAGGCCGCCGACGGGCAGGGGAACGCCCGTCCCCCGAACCAGACGGCATCGGCCACCAGCACGTCCCCCGGGCGGAGGCTCGGGTCGAGCGCGCCCGCGAAGCCGGTGACGGCCAGCGCGTCATGCGGGGGCAGCGCCGAGGCGGCGCGTCCGGCCCGGCGCGGTCCCATACCGGTGCGGAGCACCCGGACGCCCGCCGCGGAGCCCAGTCCGCGCCGGACGGCCCGGGTCTCGATGCCCAGCGCCGTGCAGATCAGCAGGCCGGTCACGGCGCTTCCTCGGTACGGGAGCGCACGTAACGGCCGAGGGCGCTGATCGGGAAGACCAGACGGTAGAGGTGGTAGTTGATGTAGAAATCGCCGGGGAAGCCGGTCCCGGTGAAGTACGGCTCGTCCCACGTGCCGTCCGGGCGCTGCCGCTCGACCAGCCACCGTACGCCGCTGTCGACCGCCGCCGAACGTTCCCCGGCGGCGAGCAGCGCCAGCAGCGCCCACGCGGTCTGCGACGGCGTGGACTCCCCGCGGCCGACCCAGTCGCGGTCGACGTAGGAGCGCAGGTCCTCGCCCCAGCCGCCGTCCTCGTTCTGGTGGGCCTCCAGCCAGGCGACCGCCCGCCGCAGGCAGCGCGCCTGTGGGCGTATCCCGGCGGCGACCAGGGCGGGCACCACGGCGCCGGTGCCGTAGACGTGGTTGGCGCCCCACCGGCCGAACCAGGACCCGTCCGGCTCCTGGGCCCTGAGCAGCCAGAGGACACCCCGCCGCAGGGCCGGGTCGCCGGTCCCCCGCTCGTGGGCCAGCGCCTCCACGACGTGCGCGGTGACGTCGGCGGACGGCGGGTCGATGACCGCGCCGAAGTCGCAGAACGGCAGCTTGGTGCAGAGCGTGCGGGTGTTGTCGGCGTCGAAGGCCGCGAAACCGCCGTCCCGCGAGGCCATCCCGGTCATCCAGCGGACGGCGCGGTCGATGGCGGGCCGGGCGGCGGGGCGGTCGCTCCGGCGCAACGCGAGGATCACCTCCGCGGTGTCGTCGGTGTCGGGGTAGACGTCGTTGTCGAACTCGAACGCCCAGCCGCCGGGCGGCAGGCCGGGCCGCCGTACCGTCCAGTCGCCCGGGTTCCTGATCTCCTGGGTCAGCAGCCAGTCGGAGCCCTCGGCGACGGCCGGATGGCCGGGGGCCAGGCCCGCGTCCAGGAGCGCGTTGATCGCGAGCGCGGTGTCCCACACGGGCGACTGGCAGGCTTCCAGCCTGCGGCCCTGCTCGTCGCGGATGGTGAACCGGTCGAGCCCGTCCAGGCCGCGCGCCATGACGGGATGGTCGACGCGGAATCCGGACAGGTTCAGCGCGATCAGCGAGTACACCCAGGGGGGCTGGATGCCGCCCCAGGATCCGTCGAGCTCCTGCCGGGCGAGGATCCACGCCACGGCGCGGCGGAGCGCCGCCGCACGCGCGCCCTTCAGCGGGCGGCGTTCGTAGCGGTGCAGTACGCGGTCGAGGCGGGCGAACGCGAACTCCCAGCCCAGCCGGGCGCGCTGCCGCGGACGGCGGCCGGTGCGCAGTTCGGCCAGGTCGAACGGGAGCGGGCGGACGGGCCGGTGCGCGCTCACCACGGTGAGCGGGACGATCGTCTGGCGGGCCCAGCAGGCCCAGTCGTAGATGTTGAGCGGGAACCAGGACGGCAGGAACATCAGCTCCGGCGGAAGGGCGGGCAGGTCCGCCCACGGCCACTGCCCGAACATGGCCAGCCAGATCCGGGTGAAGACCCGGGTCGCCTCGATGCCGCCCGACTTGCGGACGAACTCCGCGGCGGCCCGCATGTGCGGGGCCTCGACGGAGTCCCCCGCGAGCCGGAGCGCGACGTACGCCTCGACGGTGGTGGACAGGTCGCCTGGGCCGCCGTGGAAGTTGGCCCAGGTCCCGTCCTCCCGCTGCTGGGAGCGGATCCAGCGGGCCGCCTCGGCGGTCTCGTCTGCGGTACGGATGCCGAGGAACTCCCGGAGCAGCAGGTCCTCGGCGTCCATCGTCACGTTGGTCTGCAGCTCGCCCTTCCACCACCCTTCGGCGGAGCGCAGGCCGATCAGGTGGTCGCAGGCCAGGTCGAGGGCGAGCGCGGCGCTGGAGGCGGACGGCAGGGTGCCGGCGGTGAACGACATGTCAGTGATCCCGGGTCGTGATAAATCGAGCGATGTCCAGGAATTCCGTGCCGACCTCGGCGGGAATACCGGACGCGGCGAGGTGGCGTTCCGCGACCACGAGGCGCTGCTGCGCCTCCTTCTCGGCCCAGGAACGTCCGCCCCCTTCCTCGACCAGCCGCGCGGCCAGCCGCAGATCGGCCTCCGACAGCGGCCCCGGCCTGGCCAGCAGGCGGGCGAGCCGGTCACCCGCCGCCGTACGGCCGGTCAGGGCGGCGACGACCGGCAGGCTCTTCTTCCGGGCCCGCAGGTCGGATCGCACCGGTTTGCCGGTCATCTCTGGACTGCCCCAGATGCCGAGCAGATCGTCGGCGAGCTGGAAGGCCAGGCCCAGCTCGGCCCCGAACGCGGTCAGCTCGGCGCTCACGGCGGGCGGCGCGCCGGCCCAGCGCGCGCCGATCGAGCAGGCGCAGGCGATCAGGTCGCCGGTCTTGCGCGCCGCCATCGCCAGGCACTCCTCCAGGGCGACGTCGTCGCGCAGCTCGAACTCCAGGTCCTGCGCCTGCCCGGCGATGAGCCCCCGGGTGGCGACGGCGAGGAAGCAGGCCGCCTCCGCGTGCCCGGCGAGCAGTTCCCCGGCCAGCGCCAGCAGGGCGTCCCCGGCCAGGATGGCCTGCGCGGTGCCGAACACCGTCCAGGCTGCCGGGCGGTGCCTGCGCGTGCGGTCCCCGTCCATGATGTCGTCGTGCAGGAGCGAGAACCCGTGCACCAGCTCCACGGCCGCCGCGGCCGTGGCACCCTGTTCCGCGCTGGCCCCGGCCGCCCGCGCCGAGAGCACGGCCAGCGCCGGTCGCAGCGCCTTGCCACCCGCCTGGACGGCCCGGCCCTGGTCGTCGGCCCAGCCGAGGTGGTACGCGGCGACCCGCGCCGTGATCGGATCCAGCCGCGCGACGGCCTCGCGCAGGACGGGGTCGACCAGGTCCCTGGCGGCCGCCAGCTGCGGCGGCACCGACGGGGTCATGCCGCCGCCCCCTGCCGCAGGTACCGCCTGACCAGCCGGGCCGCGTGAAGTCCACTGCGCACGGCGCCCTCCATCGTGTCGGGCCAGCCCGTGTCGGTCCACGCGCCGGCGAGGTAGAGCCAGGGCAGCCGGGTGGCCGCCGGGGGCCGGAGCGCGCCGCTGCCCGGCCCCTGCCGGAAGGTGGCGCGCCGTTCCCTGGTGACGAAGAAGTCGGTGAGTGCCGCCTGCCGCGCCGCCGGGAACAGCAGTTCCAGCGCGGGCACGAACTCGCTGCGGATCTTCGCCGCGGGCAGGTCGATCCACCGGTCCGCGGCAGACACCGAGACCGTGAGGTACTGGCCGCCGTCGAGCCCCGCGACCCGCGTCTTGTCGAAGACCCACTGCACGGGCGAGCCCACGGCGGCGGCGAACGGCAGGCCGGTGACCCTGCGGTCGTAGACGGCGTGCACGTTGACGATCGGGCTCGCGGACAGACCGCTCCACCGGTCCCGGCCGGGCGCGGCCTCGGCGGGCACCAGCCGGGCGGCCCGGTCGTGGGGCGTGGCCACGATGACGGCGGCGGCCGGGACGCGGACGCCGTCCACCACCACCGCCGGGCCGTCGGCTCCCGGCTCGACGGCCGTGACCTTCGCCGACAGGCGGACCTCGCCGCCGCCCCGCCGGATGGCGGCCTGGGCGGCGGTGCCGTGCAGTTCGCCGAGTGGCGCGGTCGGCACGCCGATGTCGGCGGCGCCCGCCCGGCCGAGCAGGGCGGTCTGGAACACCTGCACCGCCGCCCCGAGGGACGTCTCTTCCAGCCCCGCGTTCAGCGCCGCCACTGTGAACAGCTCCCAGAGCGCCCGCAGGGCGGGCTCGCGCTGCCCGTACGCGGTGAGCCAGCTCGCCAGGTCGATCCGGTCCAGCGCCCGGTCGCCCGGATCGAGCCGGGCCAGCGCGAGCGAGGCGCGCACCACGCGGACGCGGTCGGCCGCGGGCAGCAGGGCGTAGGTCGCGAGGGCGGGCATCAGATGGAACGGCCCGGGCAGGCCGGAGCGGCGCAGGCGACCGGCCCGCCCGTCCGGGGTGAGGACCCGGATGTCGAACCGGTCCTGCAGGCGCACCTGGTCCGCCACCCCGAGCCGGTCGAGCAGGCCCCGGTACGCGGTGCAGCAGCGCAGGAACACGTGCTGGCCGTTGTCCACGGTCAGCCCGTCACGTTCGAAGGAATGCGTGGCGCCCCCCAGGCGGGGCCGCGACTCGTACAGGGTGACCGGCCGGCCCGCCCGTACCAGGGCCACGGCGGCGGCGATGCCGGCGAGGCCGCCGCCCACGATCGCGACCCGCCCCGGGGACCCGCTCACCGGCCGGCTCCGGCCAGCGCGGACGCCGCGACCAGCGCCTTGCGCCAGGACGGCACCGACGACGTCGCGGTCAGCGAGCGCAGGGGCTGGGTGGCGATGCGTTCCAGCAGGGACCGGTAGATGCCGGCCATGGCCGCCGCGCACGCGGTGCTCCGCCGGTCGAGCAGCGGCATCAGGCACATGCCCCGCCGGTACCAGTCGCGGGCCCGCCCGGCCTCGAACCGGATGAGCGCGGCCAGCCGGGCCGGCGGGTCGGTGAAGGCGCCGGAGGCGTCCACCTCCAGCGTGCAGCCGAACCGCCGCAGGTCCTCCGCCGGCAGGTAGACGCGCCCGGCGAGCCGGTCCTCGCGCACGTCTCGCAGGATGTTGGTGAGCTGGAGCGCCACGCCCAGGGCGTCGGCGTGCGGCGCGGCCTCCGTCAGGTCGTCGGCGCCGAAGACGCCCAGCGAGAGACGGCCGATCGAACCGGCCACGCACCGGCAGTAGTTCAGCAAATCGTCGAAGCTCTCGTAGGTGGCGCCGCGCACGTCCGCGGCGCACCCGTCGATGACCTCGTCGAACGCGGTGAGCGGGATGGGGAAGTGGCGGGCCGCGTCGACCAGGGCGACCAGGACGGGGTCGCCCTGGTCCGGCGGCGACCGGCGCAGCGCGGCGCGGGCCTGGTCCAGCAGCGCCAGCCGCTCGTCGGCCGGGCCCTCGGTGTCACCGATGTCGTCGATACGGCGGGCGAAGGCGTACACGGCGCTGAGCGCGCGGCGTTTGGGCGCGGGCAGCAGCCGGATCCCGTAGGAGAAGTTCCGTGCCCGGGAGCGGACGATCTGCTCGCAGCACCGGTACGCGTGTGATGTTGTCACCGGTTCGACAACCTCTTCCTGGTCATTTTCCTAGTCGTCGTGACGGGACGCCGGCCGTCGGCGGACCCGCCGACCGTGAGCAGCCGCAGCCACGCGGCCAGCCACCGGACGCGGCGCGGGCGGACGGTCTGCCCGAGGACGTCGTAGGCGGCCCGGTGGAGCGCGGACAGAGTGGCCTGGCCGCCCGCGACGTAGCCCGCGACGGCCACCCGGGCCGGTCCGGCGAGTACGGCGGCGAGCGGCCGCCCGTCCGCCAGCAGGCCGGCGGCCCGCCGCGCCTGCAGGGCCACCACCTGGCGCAGCCGCACCGGTGTGGTGCGGCCGGCGAGATCCTCCTCGGCGCAGCCGTACCGGCGCAGGTCCTGGGCGGGCAGGTACACCCGGCCGCGGGCGTAGTCCTCGCCGACGTCCTGGCAGTGCTCGATGACCTGCAACGCGGAGCACACCCGGTCCGCGAGCAGGAACCGCTGGGGGTCCGCCGCGCCGAAGATGTGCAGCACGATGTGCCCGACGGGGTTGGCCGACAGTTCGCAGTAGCCGAGCAGGTCGTCGAAGGTGGCGTACCGGGTGACCGACTGGTCGCGCCGGTTGGCCGCCACCAGGCGGTGGAACGGCTCGGCCGGGACCGCGCACGCCTGCACGGTGTGGCTGAGCAGCCGGGTGGGCGCCAACTGGGGGGCCGACCCCGCGTAGAGCCGGTCCAGGTCCGATTCGACGGCGTCCAGCAGGCGCAACCGGTCGCCCTCGGCTTCGTCGCCGATGTCGTCCAGGTACCGCACGAACACGTACAGCGCCGACAGGTGGTCGCGGTAGCCGCGCGGCAGCAGCCGTAAAGCGACGGGGAAATTCTCCCGCCCGGCCTTTGCCATAATTTCCCGGAGGCTATTCCGCTGCGACGACGACACGGACTCTGGATTTCCGTGAAAAGGCCATATAAACAACGGTTTCCAAACCCGGCTGTTCCTCTTGCATTCCGTCGACCGAGAATTTACGGAAGGTCGGAAACCACCACCTGAGCAGCAGGAACGCGAAACGTTCAGCGGTCGTTCCGGAAGTCAAGAATTGACGGGCCGCCTGTTTTGCGAGCTACCTGGGGCGGAAAGGGGTGAAATCAGCGCACCAGGGAGGACTCGTGGCCGGCTCGTTTCTCTTCGTCTGGGGAACCCGCGACGCCGTGGTCACGCAGCGGTCCCACCCGCAGCCCCATCGCGTGGCAGCGGTCCACGAGCCGGGGCAGCGCGCCGAGCGCCGAACGCCAGCGGTCGCCGTCCGTGGCCCGGTCGCAGTCGTGCAGCAGGAGGGTCGCGCCGCCCAGCGGGCGGGACGTCAGGGTGGCCAGCACCGAGGCGGGGGTCGCCGACGCCGTCCAGTCCTTTCCCCAGGCCGTCCAGAGCACGGGCCGCAGCGCCTCGCGGCGCACCGCGACCAGGGACTCCAAGGTGAGCACCCCGTACGGGGGCCGGTACCAGAGCGGGCGTTCGCCGGTCACCGACCACACCAGGTCGGCGGCCAGGCCGATCTCCTCGGTGACCCGCCCCGGCCACCGGATCAGCGCGTTGATGTGCCGCCAGCCGTGCACGCCCAGCTCGTGGCCCTCCGCGACGATGGCGCGTCCCAGGTCCGGATGGCGGGCCAGCGCCTCACCGAGGACGAAGAAGGTGGCCTGGCAGCCGAGCCGCCGCAGCTCGTCCAGGAAACGCGGCGTGGATCGCGGATCGGGGCCGTCGTCGAAGGTCAGCGCCACGTGGCCGGGGTCGCCCACACCGCTGAGCGCGGGCAACCGGCGCCGGACGATCGGCAGCCAGGTGGCGGCGGGGGCGGCGTGCATCAGCGCCAGCCCGGTCAACGTCACCGGAAGGGCGACACGGCCGGCCTTCATCTCGGGAACGACCATTTCGGGAACGACCGACATCCGGGGAACGACCGGCATCCCCCACTCGACCGGCGGCCCCCAAAGAACCCGCATCCCGCAAACAACTGGCGTCCCGCAAACAACCGGCATCTCGGGAACGACCGGCAGCCCCCGAACGACCCGCATCCCGCAAACAACTGGCATCTCGGGAGCGACCGGCAGCCCCCGAACGACCCGCATCCCGCAAACAACTGGCATCTCGGGAGCGACCGGTGACCGCGGCCCGGCGGGTGCTGATTCTGAGTGCGAGCATGGGCTCCGGTCATGACGGGGTCGCCGGAGAGCTCGCGCGGCGGCTGGCCGCGGACGGCGCCGACGTCGAGATCATCGATGTCCTCCACCTGGTCCCGTTCCGGCTGGGCTTCGCGCTGCGCCGGTGCTATCGCTGGATGATCAAACGCGCCCCATGGCTCTACGAGGTCATCTACCAGGTCTTCTTCATGGCCAAACGGACACCGCCCACCTCACCGCTGACCAGCCTGATGGCGGCCAGGCTGAGCCGCGTGATCGCCCGCCGCCCACCCGGCGAGGTCGTGTCCACCTTCCACCTGGCCGCCCAGGTGGCGGGCCGGCTGCGGCGACGCGGCCAGTTGCACGCCCCGAGCACGGTGCTGATCACCGAGTTCGCCGTGCACCGGTTCTGGCTCCATCCGGGCAACGACCGCTTCCTTTCCATGAATCCCACCGCGCGCATCACCGCCGCCCCCGCGTTCACCTGCGCACCCGTAGTGGCCCCCGGCTTCCGCGCCCGGACCGAGGATCGGGCAGGGATGGCCGCCCGGCTCGGCGCGGAGCCCGGCGCCCGGCTGGTGCTGGTGTCCTCCGGGTCGTGGGGCGTGGGACGGCTGGCGGAGACCGTCCGGGTACTGGCCCGGTCCGGCCGTTACACGCCGGTCGTGCTGTGCGGGCGCGACACCCGGCTGCGCCGTGCGCTGGCCGGTACGGGCGCCGGAATGGTGCTCGGGTGGCGCGACGACATGCCTGACCTGATGGCGGCGGCCTACGCGCTGGTCGACAACGGCGCCGGGCTGACCTGCGCGGAGGCGTTCGCCATGGACCTGCCCGTGATCTTCTACCGGCCCATCCCCGGCCACGGCAGGGACGGCGCCCTCGCGATGGCCCGCGCGGGCGTGGCCGTGTACGCGCGCGACGGCGCGGCCCTGCTCGACGCCCTGGACCGGCTGCGGGACGAGGAATCGCGACACGCCCTGCGCACCCGCGCGGCCGCCCTGTTCACAGCGGCGCCCGCCGAGGCCGCGCTCGTCACAGGCCCGTACGGGCAGCCGCGGCGGCCCGCACCGGAGGCGACTGCGCGAGCTGAAAGCTCCCCCGAATGATCAGGAGCAGCCCCACCGCCTCAAGCAGGATCCACCCTCCCGTACGGATGTCCTCACCGAACATCGTCGTGCCGTAGATGATCCCGGCCACCGGATCGCTGATGGTCAGCGCGGGCTGCGCGGCCACCAGGGGCCCGCTCTGCAGCGCGTTCTCCAGCAGGAACACGCTGAGCAGGCCCGCCGCCACCATGGCGTACGGCTGCCAGGAGGTGGCCAGCGCGGCCGGATCCTCGGTCAGGATGGACATGCTCTGCTTGATGAAGGTGGCGGTGAAGGCGAAACACACCCCGGCGGCCACCCCGAACGCCACCGGCCGGGCCAGACCGCCGACCAGCCGCCCCACGAACACGAGCAGGGCGATGGCGCCACCGGTGCCGATGGTGGCCAGCGCCCACTCCATCGCGCTGGGAAGCCGGTCCCCCGGGGTGGGCGCGGCGCTGAGCAGCAGGACCGCGAGCCCCAGCGTCATCGTCCCCACCGCGAGCCAGGACCGCCGCCCCAGCGACACGCCGTACGCGCGGGACAGGATGACCATGGTGAACGGCAGCTCGGTGACCAGGACGGGCTGCACGATGGCCAGCGCACCCGTGCCGAGCGCCCCGGCCTGGAAGGCGAACGCGGCGATCATCGTGGCGATGCCGCCGAGCCAGGTGCGGTCGCGCATCAGCGCCAGCATGAGGGCGGGCCGCAACGCCTTCTGCTCGGGCACGGACTTCGCCGCGCGGCGCTGCAGCACCGAGGAGACCGCGTTGCAGAGCGCGGCGAACAACGCCAGGATCACGGAAACCAATGACTCTTCCCCCCGGCCGTCTGGCTGGACCCGCACCTTCTGGTTAGCGTTCCCGATGCCCGGGCGGATCACGACGATCGGCCGCCACGGCTGCCGGGCACGCCGGTAAAGAATTCCCCCGATCCGGGGCCGCGGGGCGCATCCGATCGCGAGCTCCGGACGTATAGCGGATACCGGCTATCGGAGGGGCTGTGGGAACTACGCACGTGCACCAGTGGCCACTGGCGGGACGCGGGGCGGAGCTGGCCGCGATCGAGACGGTGCTCGCGGCCGGGGAAACCGACGGGCTCGCCCTGATCGGCGATCCCGGGGTGGGGAAGACCCGGCTGGCCAGGGAGGCGCTGGCCCGGTGGACGGCCGCCGGTGGCGCGGCCGAGTGGGTGGCGGCGACCCGCGCGGCCGCCTCGATCCCGTTCGGCGCGCTCTCCCACCTGCTGCCCGGCCGCCTCTGGTCGGCGGAGAGCCGGGTGGTGCTGCTGGCCAGGGTGACGGACCGGATGGCCGCGCGCACCGCAGGGCGCCCGACCCTGTTCGTGGTGGACGACGCCCACCTGCTGGACGAGTCCTCGGCCGCGCTGCTCCGCCAGCTCGCGGCCCAGCGGCTGGTGATCCCGCTGGTCACCGTACGCTGCCGGGAGCCCGCCGACGACGCCGTCGCGGCCCTGTGGAAGGAGGCGGCGGTCCGGCTCCAGGTGGGCCCGCTGACGCCGGCTGCGGTGGACCGCCTGCTCGGTCTGACCCTGGACGGGCGGCTCGACCCGCTCAGCAGGCGACGGCTGCACCGGCTCGCCGACGGCAACCCGCTGCTGCTGCGGGAGCTGCTGGCCGACGCGGTGGAGACCGGCGCGCTGGCGCGCCGGGACGGGCTGTGGCGCTGGCGCGGCGGCGTGCCGGCCAGGGCGCGGGTGGCGGACCTGGTCACCTCGCGGCTGCGCACGCTGGACCCGGCCGCCCGTGGCGTGCTTGAGCTGATCGCCTGCGGCGAGCCGCTCGCGCTGGCCCTGCTCCAGCGCCTGGCCGACCAGGAGGCCATCGAGGCGGCGGAACGCAGCGGGATGGCGGTCGCCGAGCAGTCCGGCGCCCGGGTGACGCTGCGCCTGGCCCACCCCCTGTACGGGGAGGCGCTGCGGGCGGGACTGCCGGTGACCCGGGCCCGGGCGATCTGGGGACGGCTGGCCGAGGCGCTGCACGCCGAGCCGATGCGGCGGCGCGACGACACCCTGCTGGCCGGGGTGTGGCAGCTCCAGTCGGGCACGGTCAGCCGCCCTGAGCAGGTGCTCGACGCGGCCAGGCAGGCCATCGGCCGGTTCGAGCTGAACCTGGCGGAACGGCTGGCCCGCGCGGCACGCCGCGCCGGCACCGCGGCGGACGCCGACTGGGTACTCGCCCAGATCCTGTCCTACCAGGGCCGCGGCCGGGAGGCGGTGGCGGTGCTGCCCGCGGCGCCCGGGCCGGGCGGGGAGCCGGAGGCGATGCGGGCGGTCACCCGGGCGCTGGTCCTGCACTGGGGTCTCGGCCGGACCGGCGAGGCCGAACAGGCGCTGGACCTGGCACCGGCCGCCGCCGAGTCCGACCGGCACCTGACCGAGGCGACCCGCTCGTGGATCATGCTGTTCGGCGGCAGGACCCGGGCGGCGCTGCGGTCCGCCGAGGACGTGCTCGCCCGGCCCGACGCCGAGGAGCAGGCCGTGATCTGGGCCGCGATGAGCGGCGCCATGGCCGCCGGGCTGCTGGGCCTGCCCGACCGGGCCGCGGCCGTCGCCGAACGCGGACGGCGGGTCGCCGACGCCGGCCGTTTCCCGTGGGGTCAGGCACAGGTCGAGTACGGCCACTGCCTGGCCCTGTACGCCTCGGGACGCCTGGGCGAGGCCGCGAAAGTGGCCGAACACGGCCACCGGAGCGCGGTCGCCGCCGGTTCCGCGATGATGACGGCCGTCTGGGCCGGGTTCCGCGGGGTCGTGGCCAAGGCGCGCGGCGACCTGGGCACGGCGCAGGCGGCGCTACGGGAGGCCGTGGCCCTGCTGGAGGAGGAAGACGCCTACGGGCTGACCAGGGTGTACCTAGCCGAACTGGCCGGGGCGGTCGCCATGACCGGCGACGCGGCCGGGGCCGAGGAACTACTGGCCCGGGCCGACGAGCAGGAGGGCGACCACAACCGGATGTTCGACGCCTGGATCCAGCTGGACCGGGCGTGGGCCCTGGCCGCCACGGGCATGCGGTCGGCGGCGGCGGATCTGGCGGCCGAGGCGGCCAAGCTGGCCCGCGACACCGAGCAGCCCGCGATCGAGGCGTGGTGCCTGTACGACGCCGCCCGCCTGGGGGCCGCGCGCGCGGTACGCGACCGCCTGGCGGAGATCGCCGCCGCGGCCCCGCGGAGCTTCGCGCCCGTCCTCGCCGACGCGGCGGCGGCGCTGGCCACCGGCGCGCCGGACGCCCTGGACCGGAGTGTGGACGCCTTCGCCGACCACGGGTACCTGCTCGCGGCGGCCGAGGCCGCCCGGCTGGCGGCCAGGGCCCGGAACGGGGGGAGTTCGCAGGTGCGCGCGGCACGTGAGCGGGCCGCCGTGCTGGCCGAGATGTGCCCGCAGGCCCGTACCCCCCTGCTGGAGCTCAACGACTTCAGCGCGCTGCTCACCCCGCGCGAGCGCGAGATCGCCCGGCTGGCCGGTTCGCTGCCCAGCCGGGAGATCGCCGAGCGCCTCGGCCTGTCGATCAACACCGTCAACAACACGCTCGCCCGCGCCTACGCCAAGCTCGGCGTCGGCGGACGGGCCGAGCTGACGGCGATCTTCGGGGGCGAGCCGGCGACCGGCGGTGAGGGAACCGCCGACCGCCCCAGAGGGAAGGCGCCGGTCAGCGGGCGGGCTAGGCCTGGACGAGACGGGATTTGAACGCGTCGAAGTAGTGTTCGGCGAAGAGCTTGGCGGTCAGTTCGCCGCGGCTGCTCACGCCGACCTTCTCGAAGACGGACTTGATGTAGTCCCGCACGGTGTGGCTGGACAGGAAGAGCTCGGCGGCGATCTCCGGCGTCGAGAGGCCGCGGGCGATGCCACCCAGCACCTCGCGTTCCCGGGCGGTCAGCCCGTAGGCATCCAGCATGATCGGGGCGATCTCGCCGCTCTGCGCCGGCTCGATCACGATGGCGATCGGGCTGTCCGGGTTCCCGTCGTCCATGCAGGAGGCGTGGAGCATGACCCAGCGGCCGTCACGGTCCCGGCAGCGCAGCCGCGCGGGACCGTCCTCGTAGCCCAGCATCACCGCCCGCGCCTGGGACGCCAGCGCGTGCAGGAACGTCCACGCCTGCAACAACGCGGGGCCTCCCGATCCCGACGACCAGGGCTGCTCGCCGAGGTCCAGACCGAAGAGCTGACGGAGCCAGGCTTTGGCGTGCACGTTGGCCGACATGAGCATGCCGTTGGCGTCCAGGAGCAGTACGCCGGGCGCGAGGAGCGCCTCGGCGGCCCTGGACCCAGGGGACACGCTTCGCGCGCGCATGGCGACCCCGACGGTCTGGGAGATGGACGCCAGGAGCCTCAGCTCGTCCTGGTCGAAGGCCGGGCGTCCCCGATCCCGGTAGAGGGCGGCGACCGCCCAGGTCGTGGTGCCGGTGCGGAAGGCGATCCGCGCCTCCTCCTCGTAGCCGAGCGGGCGCATGATGTCCCGGTAACGCGGGCTGCGAATCGGCTTGTCTTCGGTGGCCACCCGCAGTGACGCGACCGGTCCGGGCCGCCGTGCCAGATCGCGGAAGGGCGTCACGTCGTTGCTGCGGAACTCGATGTCCCAGAACCTCTGGCACAACGACGCCTCAAGGTGTTCCAGCCGCCCTGGCGGGGCCGCGAGGAGCGTCGAGGGATCGACCCCGAACCACAGGCCGCCGTCGAACGGGACGACCTTCCGCACCTGCTCATAGATCGCGGCCAGGAACTCGTCCGCGGTGGCGCAGTGCGCGTCGGCGTGTTTGATCGCCGCCCCAAGGCGTTGCGCGGTAGCAGTCCCGGTCATGCGAGCATCGTAAATTCTTCGGCCTTCCCGGCGAACCCCCTCAATTGAGGGGTACGACCAAAGTCCTTCCCAGACAGGTCCTCCTGCTCTGCCGCACCCGGCCGAGTGGCGGGAGGGTCGGCAGCAGAACCGTGATGAGCTGCTGGAGGTCGGCATGTCCGAGGGATGCGACGTCCTGCTGCGTACCGGCGGCATCGCCCACGTGCGGCCGCTGGTGCCCGGTGATCTCGCGCAGCTGCACGACCTCGTCGACCGCACCTCGGAGCGCTCGGCCTACCTGCGGTTCTTCACCGGTGGCCGGGCCAGCGCGCACACGTACATGGACCGGCTGACCCAGCCCGCGTACCGGGGGCACGCGCTGATCGCGATCATGGGCGGCCGGGTGACGGCGATCGGCGAGTACATCCCGATCTCGGACGGCGCGGTCGCCGACATGGCGATCCTGCTCGACGACGTCGTCCAGGGGCAGGGCCTGGGCACGATCCTGCTGGAGCACCTCGCCGACCACGCCGCGCGGCAGGGCGTACGGGAACTGGTCGCCGAGGTGCTGGCCGTGAACTCCGCGATGCTGCGCGTGCTGCGCGACCTCGGCCTGGCGGTGGACCTCCGCTACGACGGCTCGACGGTGGAGGTGAAGATCCAGCTGGAGCCCACACCCCGGCTGCTGGCCGGCATCCAGGCCCGCGAGCACGAGGCCGAGCGGGCCTCGCTGGCCCGGATCCTGGCTCCCGGTTCGGTGGCCGTGGTCGGCGCCGGCCGCGATCCATCGGACATCGGGCACAAGGTGCTGCGCAACCTGCTGGACGGCGGCTTCGCCGGGCGGGTGTACCCGGTGAACCCGCACGCCACGGAGGTGGCGGGGGTCCGGGCCTACCCCGGCCTGGCGGCGGTGCCGGGACCGGTCGACCTGGCGGTGGTCGCGGTGCCCGCGCAGGCGGTGCCGGATGTCGCCGTGGACTGCGCGGCGGCCGGGGTCAAAGGGCTGGTGGTGCTGTCGGCGGGGCAGGATCCCGAACTGCTGAGGATCTGCCGGTCGGCGGGCATGCGCCTGATCGGCCCGGACTCCCTCGGCATCGTGAACACCTCGGTACGGCTGAACGCCGGCTTCCTGCCCGGCCCACCCACCCCGGGGACCATCGCGCTGATGTCCCAGTCGGGCGCGGTCGGCGCGGCACTACTGGCACGGCTGGCCGTCTCCTCACTGGTATCGGTGGGCGACAAGGCCGACGTGAGCGGCAACGACCTGCTGGAGTACTGGGAGGACGACGAGGCAACCGAGGTGATCGCGCTCTACCTGGAGTCGTTCGGCAACCCCCGCAAGTTCGCCAGGATCGCCGCCCGGGTGGGCCGCCGCAAGCCGGTGCTGCTGGTCAAGAGCGGCCGTTCCGGCTCGGGCGGCCGGGTGACGCGGTCGGGCACCGCGTCCGCCGCCACTCCCGACATCGCGGTGGACGCGCTGGTCCGCGCCTCCGGCGTGATCCGCGTGGACACCATCCGGGATCTGATCGACACCGCCCGCCTGCTGGCCGCCCAGCCGCTGCCCGCCGGCCGCCGCGTCGCCATCGTCGGCAACTCCGGCGGGCCCGAGGCGATGGCCGCCGACGCCTGCGAACGTAGCGGCCTGGTCGTCCCTGAACTGGCCCCCGTGGCGGGACCGGCCAACCCGATCGACCTGACCGCCGACGCCACGGCCGAGCAGATCGGACTCGCTGTCGAGACCGCGCTGCGCGAACCGGACGTGGACGCGGTGCTGGTGGTCTACACCCCGCCGTTCGGCTCGGGAGCGGACGCCACCAGGAAGGCGATCGCCGAGGCGACCCGGACGGCGGGCAAGACCGTGGTGGCGTGCGTGATGGGCGAGGACGGCATGATCGAGGACCGCGTGCCGAGTTACGCCTTCCCTGAGCAGGCCGTACAGGCGCTGGCCCGGGCGGTCTCCTACGCGGAGTGGCGGCGCGCCGCCGAGCCCGTGGCCGAGCAACCGCCGGCCGACGAGCAGACCGCGCGCGAACTGGTCGCCGCCGAGCTCGCCCGCCGGCCGGACGGCGGTTGGCTGGAGCCGGATGCCACCGACCGGCTGCTGCGCTGCTTCGGGGTGACCACCGCCGGGACGGCCCCGGCCGACGGGATCGAGATCATCGTCGGCGGGGTGAACTACCCGGCCTTCGGGCCGCTGGTCATGGTCGGCATGGGCGGCGTGGCCGCCGATCTGATCGCCGACCGCGCCTTCCGGGTTCCGCCGCTCACCCCGGCCGCCGCCACCGAGATGATCGGCGAACTGCGCTGCTCCCCCCTCCTGTACGGCTACCGCGACAGCCCCCGCGCCGACGTCGCCGCCCTGGTCCGCCAGGTGGTGGGCGTCGGCCACCTCCTGGACGCCCTCCCGGAGGTGGCCGAACTCGACCTCAACCCGGTGGTCGTGACCCCGCGCGCGGCCGTCGCCGTACACGCCCGCATCCGCCTGGCCCCCGCCGACCCGCCGCCGTCCCCCTACACCCGCCGACTGCGATGACCAACGGCCCTACAGCGGGGAGCCCGCCGGGCATGTGATGAAGACGTAGCAGTCAGCAGCGGGAAGGAGATGCCATGCGTACCCAGGTAGCAGCCGTCATGACCAGGTCGGTGGCCATGGTCCGCGCCGAGACGCCGTTCAAGGAGATCGCCGAGGTCCTGATCGAACGCGGCGTCAGCGCCGTACCCGTCGTGGACGGGGAGGGCCGGGTGATCGGCGTGGTGTCCGAGGCCGACCTGCTCCGCAAGGAGGAGTTCCGTGAGCTCTACTACCGCGAGGGCTACCAGCCGCCGCTGCGGACGCGGCTGCGCCACCGGCTGAACCTGGAGGGGGACCCCAGGGCCAAGGCCCGGGGGGACACCGCCGCCGAGCTGATGACCAGCCCCGCCGTCACCGTACGGCCGCGGATGTCGACCGTCACCGCCGCCCGGCTCATGGAGAAGCACGGGATCAAACGGCTGCCCGTCGTCGACGAGCGGGACCACCTGGTGGGCATCATCAGCCGCCGCGACCTGATCCGGGTCTTCGTCCGGCCCGACGCCGACATCGCCGACGACATCCGCATGGAGGTGCTCCGCTCCCGCTGGATGAACACCGATCAGGTCCAGGTACGCGCGGACCAGGGTGTCGTCACCCTCACCGGCGCCATGGCCCTGCGGAGTGAAGCCGAGCTCATCGCCCGCATGTCGGCCCGGGTCAACGGGGTGGTGGACGTGGTCAGCGAGATCCGGTGGCAGGAGGACGACGGCGGCGCCGGATGGGCCGGCGCCTGAGGCCGAACATACGGAACCGGCCTGACGACGATCGTCAGGCCGGTTTCCTCGGTTCGTGGGTGGAAGCCTGGCCTCCAGGGACGTGGTGCGGACGGCGACCCGGTTTCCTCAGTACGTAGGTGGGACCATCCTGCCGTTGGCCTCCGGCCGCGCCTCGATCTCCCAGGCCACGTCCACGACGCCGTCGACCTGGCGTACCGCCTCCTCGATCCGCCTGGCCTCGGCGGCGTTCGCGTGGCCCATGACGGTCACCACGCCGTCGCCGACGTCGATGGTCAGCCGGGTCGGATCCAGCCCCGCCTGCTCGCGGATGGCCGCGGTGACGTCGGCGTACAGTTCCTCGGCCGGGCGGGCGAAGACGCGCAGCAGGTCGGACTGGTGCAGGGTGCCGCAGACGCGACCGCTGACCGGGTCGATGACCGGGAGCTGCTTGACGCGGTTGCGGTGCATCAGGCGGGCCGCCTCGCGCACCGGCGTGCCGGGGGTGACGACGATCGCCGGGGCGGTCATCAGATGGTGGGCGGTGACCCCGGCGGCCTTGCGCTGGGCCGCGCGCCGGGACGGGGTGAGCGCGCCCAGCGTGTGCCGGGGCGGCTCGGTCGCCTTCAGCAGCAGATCGTCCTCCGAGACCACGCCCACCGGCCGGCGGTCGAGGTCGATGACGGTGACGGCGCCGACCTTGAACCGGCGCATGGCGGCGACGATCTCGTTGAATCCCGCGTCCTGGGCGACGGCGATCGCGACGTGCCCCATGACGTCCCTGACTTCCATGGGCATGGTTTCCTCCTTCGTCCCCTCCATGGCACTGCGTCGCGGGGCGTTTTCCCCAGGGCCGAAGGTCCCGTGCGGCCAGGGCCCATGGACGCTGCCGTCCAAAATGGGGCATCAGGGAGAATCAACTCAGGAACCCGAGTCCAGCAGAGAGGACGAAGCGATGACCACGGACGGGACCGGCGCCCCGCTGCACGAACTCAGCGAGGAGGAGTGCCTGCGCCTGATCTCGCCCGGCGGTGTCGGCCGGGTGGCCTTCACCGGCGCGTACGGGCCGACCATCCTGCCGGTGAACTACCGGGTCTCCGACGGCGCGATCGTGTTCCGCACCCGCGTGGGCGGCACCATGGACGAGGACCTGCGCACCGGCATCGAGAACCTGGAAATCAAAATCGCCTTCGAGGTGGACGAGATCGACCTCACCCGTCACGAGGGCTGGAGCGTGGTGGTGCAGGGGCCCATCCACCACATCACCGAGGCCGAACTCCCCCAGCTGACCGACCCCCAGGTCGAGCCCTGGGCCGGCGGCCCCCGCGACCAGTACGTCCGCATCACCCCCCACCGGATCACCGGACGCCGCATCCAGTCCCTGTGAAGGCCCGCGCGAGGGTGTCCCCGGTCGGCGGGGGCGCCCTTGTCACATGTGCGGGGATGCCCGGCCGAGGATGCCCGGCCGAGGATGCCCGGCCGAGGATGCCCGGCAGGGGGTAACCGTCCCTCCCGGCGGAGCCGGGCCCGGACCCGGAGGGTCAAATGGGTGGGTGGGAGTTCCACGGCAACCAACTTCCTATGTGTGGAGCCGGCACCCGGGGGATTCTGGTTGCCGCGGTTCTCCCACCCACCCGCC
>NZ_JAHCST010000061.1 GCF_018476525.1 Acrocarpospora catenulata | reverse complement strand
GTGGAGTTCCGGCGCGGTCGAAGGCGCCGTCAACCGGATCAAGATGCTCAAACGCCAGATGTATGGCCGCGCCAACCCCGACCTGCTCCGTCGCCGGATCCTCCTCGCCGATTAAGATCACGGAATTTGTGCCAGAGCCACAACGGCATGTCCGTTGACAGACTTGGCGTGTCGATGCTGATCGGACCCCGAGACGTCTCAATGCCGCAGCGTCCTGCGAAGGGTCAGGCCGATCGGTTGTTCCGGCGGCTTCTGCTATGCCTCGGCCGACTGGTAGTAGAGGTCGGCGAGGCGCGGCAGGCGTCGGCGCATCTCGGCCTCGTCGTCGAAGTCAAAGTCCCAGTCGGGGTCGAGTTGCGGATATCGAATGGTGAAGGCCTTGGGCGGTAGCTGTTCCCCGGTTGCTGCCAGGTGCGCGTTCCAGGCGACGCCGAGGATGTCTTCGCCCCACAGGTCCTCGCCATCTGCGGCGGCTTGGACGACGATGAGGTTGCTGGCAAGGCTGTCTGGGTCGGCGAGCGCTTGGTGAAACACGGTTTGTCCCTGAGCGATCAGCCAGCCACGGAAGTAGTCGAAGCCGTCGTCGGATGCGCCACCGTTGATCACGTACGCGGCCGCCCAGAGGTTGGCCCGGTACGACTCAGCGAGCAGATCCCACAGCGGCTGCGCGAAGGCGACGATCTCGGCTGGTTCACGTCGGGCCAGCAACTCGACCATGCGTTGTGCGACCTCGTCCGCGCGCACCACTGCCTCGTCCAGCTCACGTCGCGCCTGTTCAACCAAACGCCACACATCACCGGTGTCCACGATCGACGAGTCTCGCACAAGCCGCGCTCACGGTCTTGCAACGGCCTCGCATCCAGGTCATCGGCAGGAACGGAGCGGGGCGACTGCGCATCCGTGGGCATGACGTTGCGTAGCGCGCGGCTCGCGGCAGTTGAGGATGTCGGGCTGCAGCGACTTGATCGACGCTGTCGTCGGCTGAGTTCGTTGTGAGGACGTGCGGTCGGTAGCGGTGGAACAGCAAAGGGGGGTCGTCGCCCCTGTCCCCACGGGCGCCCCTACCAATCTGGTCAACGTCAAGCGCAGCACAACCAGCGGGGGGCGGTGTATTGCTTCAGTTAGCAGCGTCCGGAGGGATTTCTGGTTCTGCCTCGGCTAGGCAACGCGCGACGATCAGCATTCCGTCTACGGCCCTGCGGTCGTGGTCATCGATGGCAACGCCGGTCGGGGTGGCGTCCAGTCGTTCGTACGGCGGCTACGAACGAGGCTGAGCCCCATTGATGCGCGAGGTCCAGTCGCAGGTAGGTCTTGAGCGAGGGCACGGCCTTCGCTCCCAGACCATGCAGGGCGACGGTCGCCAGAGGCGGCGCTGTCAGCGTCCCCAGCGAGGTCTCCAGGCTTTCCAGCAGCGCAGCCTCCAGGCGCTGGGTCCGGCCAGACGCGAGTCAAGCGCCCATGACGCGCGGCCGCCAGTGCGAAGCCAGCAGTTCAGCGACTTCGTCGTCGGTCGTCCCTCGCGCCACTTTGCGCAGAGTATCGAACAGGACGTCATGCCTTAGTGCATTCAGGCCCATCATCTTCAAGTAGAACGGCGAAACGCACCGCCGCTCCAGATCCGTTAATCCCGACACAGCTTTAGGCTAGGGCACGCAGCTCGCGGAGAGTGTCGTACGTCGCACGCTCATCGGCAGAAGAGGGCTACAGCGCCGGCTGGCCCCTGCACGATCGGTCATTAAGCGGGCTGCGGGCAACCAAGATTCGCGAGACAACGTATTCACGATCGTGTCGCTGGACCTTGGATAGTTTCGGTCCCCTACTTGCTCAACTCCAGTGACGTCTCGTGCTCATGCCGGGCGACGGATAACACCAGGTCGTGTCGCAAACTGCGTCGTATCACGTTGCTCAGATGCCTGATCTGGATCCTTGTGCGTCGGCGCGGACTTCGGTGGAAATGACCAAGTCTTTGACTGTGGTCCCGTTCGATTTGCTGCTTGGCGGCAGGTATTTGAGCAGGTGACAGAGGATCTGCCGTTGAGCTGGGGGCCCGCGCATTTGTGTAGTTCGCCGGGAGGTTTGGTGGTCGTCGAATTCCGGGGCGGCCGTCGGATTTCGCTTGACCGATGCCGTCCAGGTGAGCGTTGATACGCCCCGTCCTACGTGGCCGTGCATCAGTCGGGTGATGGTCGGGGTCGTGCTCGTCTGATCGCGACCCATGATCGCGACCCATGGCTGGTTGTGCCGGTGCGTACGGCGGTTGTCCGCGCTGCACGCCCGAAGGGTCTGTGGCGAGGGACGGATTGGCGTTCGCGAGTTCGAGCAACGACATGTTGTGCGCGGGGTTCCGCTGTTTGGTGGGCCAGGCCGTCAGCAGGGCGAGGGGAGAAGAGCGATGGCTGAGGGCACCACGTTCAAGCGCTGCTCCTGTACGGGAGCCGACAGCAAGGCGCTGGGGCAGAAATGTCCCAAGCTGCGGCGTCCCGGCGGGGGCTGGAGCCACCGGCACGGAGTGTGGAACTACCAGATTGAGTTGCCTTCCACGGTGGAGGGTAGGCGTCGTGGTCCGCTGCGGCGCAGCGGGTTCGCCTCCCAGGAGGCCGCGGAGGCCGAACTTGGGCAGGTACGGGAGTTGCTGGCGTTGGCCGATCCGGGGGAGACGGCCCTCCGGAGCCAGATCGCGGACCTGATCAAGAGAACGCTGGCCGAGACCCGTGTCCTGCCCAATGTCGATGTGGTCCGCCGTAAAGTGCGCACCCGGCAGGACCTGACCCAGCAGGTGACGGTCGCGCAGTGGCTGGAGGAGTTCCTGAAGCGCAAGCGGAAGATCGAGGAGACCACCCGCCGCTCCTATGAAGGCCACATCAGGTTGTATCTGTGTGTCAATCCCCTCAAAGCGTGGAGACGGTCTTATGCCACCTCGGCTCTGAACAGGGCCGATGACGCTTGCCTCTTCGCGGTCATCTGATGCTCGAATGCGATCGGCGGGATCCCGTCGTTGGCGCTGTGCCGTCTGCGCGTGTTGTAGAAATCGGTGATCCAGGTCGCGATCTTCAGGCGGGCCTCGGCCCGGGTGCGGAACTCGTTTCGGTGGACGAACTCGACCTTCAGCGTGGAGTTGAAGGCCTCGGCGGCGGCGTTGTCCAGCGCGCAGCCGACCCGTCCCATCGACTGCACCACGCCGTTGCCGCGGCAGACGGCCTGGTAGGCGGCAGCGGTGTACTCGCTGCCCCTGTCGCTGTGGAAGATCACCCCTTCGACGTCACCGCCCCGGGTAGTCACCGCCATCCGTAACGAGGCAGTCGTCAGCGCGGCGTCGTGACGCTCGCCCATCGCATAACCCAGCAGCCGGCGGGAGAACAGGTCCTCCACCGTGGCCAGATACAGCTTCCCCTCCGCGGTGACGATCTCGGTGACATCGCCGCACCACAGCACATCCGCGGCGACCGCGGTGAATTTCCGCCGCACCAGGTCCGGCGCCGCCGGCCGCCTGCTCGGGCGGGTCAGTGAACGCGGCTTGGGACGCGCCCGGGCGGCCAGGCCGAGCTCGGCCATCCGCGCCGCGACCGTGTTCTCCGAGACCCGCCAGCCCTTCTCCCGCAGGTCATCGGTGATGCGCGGGGAGCCATAGGTACCGCCGGAGGCGGTGAACACCATGGTGATCTCCGCGTCCAGATCGGCACGCCGCCGCTGCCGAGGTGTGGGCGCGCGGTCTTTCCACTTGTAGAACCACGACTGCGAGACCCCCAGCGCCCGGCAGGAGGTCGCGTGGCCGATACCGAAATCGGTCTTCTGGGAGCTGATGAAGGCCGCCACGCTCACCGGCCCATCGCCTCTTTCACCCACAAGACCACCGAGCGCTTGAGCACATCACGCTCATCTGCCAGCTCGGCCCTTTCCTTCTCCCAGGCCACCTTCTCCCGGCGCAGCCGAGCCAGTTCCTCCCGCTCGGACTCCTCCAGTACCGCACTGCCGTTATCGGTGTCCTGCTCCTGGGCGAGCCGGTCCATGTGCACCCAGTTGTTCAACGTGTAGGGGTTGATACCCAGATCCCGCGCCACCTGCGCGACGGGCTTGCCGGTCTCCTTGACGATGCGCACCGCGCCCGCCCGGAATTCTGGATCAAACCGGCGTCTCTTGCTTGCCACGACCCAACCTTCTCCCAGGTTCAGGTCTCCACGCTATGAGGGGAAGCCCAGATCGGCTGCACCCCCAGCACGTGTCCGACCAGTTTCTCTGGCTGGCCTACCTGGCGGGGTTGGCGCCGATCCGCCTCCACGACCTGCGGCATGGCGCGGCCTCGCTGATGCTGGCGGCGGGGGTGGAGATCAAAGTGGTCCAGGAAACGCTGGGGCACACCTCCAGCGCTTTCACCGCCGACACCTATACCTCGGTCTTCCCGCAGGTGGCGATGGCGGCGGCGGAGAAGACCGCAGCACTGTTGCTGGGAGACGATCAGGAAGGGCGAGGCGAGGTGCTGCCACTACGCGCCTGACAAGCGTTGGAGAACGGCCTCGTATCCCTCGTGGTGGAGCGGGCCGTTTGCCTTGCCCGCTGTCGTGATCAGCAGCCCATGATGATCATGGTGGGTGCGGGGTAGGTGCGGGCGAGCACGGGGCGAGCACGACCCGGCTAGAACAATATTCTAAGCGTGATTGTGGCGCACATTTTCGCAGGTCAACGTCATGATCTGAGCGCGCCCTGAGGGATTCGAACCCCCGACCGTCGGATTAGAAGTCCGATGCTCTATCCGGCTGAGCTAAGGGCGCCGGAGCCGTTGACCAGCCTATTTGCCGGTCTTGTGCGAAGCTAGCATAGCTGGGTGCGGCAGTGACAGCGGCGGATTATCAGAGGCGCCGTCGCAAGTCACGTGCTGCGGGCGGCGAGCGTGTCGAGTGGGCTGGTCAGGAGGGCGGAGAAGGCCAGTTCGGCGGCGCCGGCCAGGGTGGTGTCGTCGGCTAGGGCGGAGACGGCCAGGCGTACGCCTTTGCGGGAGACCGGGAGGACGTGGGTGTCGATGCGGGCGTGGACGCGGGGCGCCACCCCGTGGAAGAGGTCGCGGAGCATGCCGCCGAAGATCACCAGAGCGGGGTTGAAGAGGTTGATCAGATTGACCACGCCGACCCCGAGCCAGTCGCCGATGCGGTCGAGCGCCTCCCGGGCCCGTACGTCCCCGCTCTCGGCGAGCGCCACCACGGCCCGGATGCCGTCCCTGCCGACCAGTTCGTCGGCACGCCCGGCGTAGTCGAGCAGCGCCTCCTCCCCGACCTCCGCCTCCAGGCAGCCCCGCGAGCCGCACAGGCACGGCCGGCCGTCGAACGGGTTGACCAGCATGTGGCCGACCTCGCAGCCGTAACCGCCGTCACCGTCCAGCAGTTTGCCCCCGACGATGATCCCGCCGCCCACCCCAACGTCACCGTGCAGGTAGATCAGGTTCCGCACGCCGGGGCCCGCCCCGCGTACGTACTCGGCGATCGCCCCGAGATGGGCCTCGTTGCCGACCTCCACGGGCAATCCCAACCCCAGCCCGGCCCCGAGTTCCGCTCCGAACGCCTGGTCGACCCAGCCGAGTTGCGGGCCGTACCGGACCATACCGTCGGCTCGCCGGATCATTCCGCAGTAGGAGGCCCCGACCCCGACGCAGACCGTGTCGGGCGCCGCTGAGGCGGCCAGTTCCCGGCCGAAACGGGCCAGCACCTCGACGACGTCCTCGAGGTCGACCCCGGCCCGGGCGCGTACCGCCTCGCGGCGTTCCAGCACCCGCCCGCCGAGCCCGACCCGGGCCCCGACCAGGCGGTCCACCGCGACGTCGAAGGCCAGGCCGTACACACGCTCGGGCTCTGGCATGACGACGAGGGACGGGCGTCCGGCCCGGCCGGTTTCCCGGGGGATGTTCTCCCGCACCAGGCCGGCCGCCGCCAGTTCCGCGGTCAGGCCCATGATCGTGCTTCGGTTCAGCCCCATGCGCCGCGCGAGCACGGCCCGCGAGACCGCCCCGTCCGCGTGCACGTGCCGCAGGACCTCACCGAGATTCCGCTGCCGGATCCGTGCCCCCTCGGCCATCCCGCTCGCCATCACCCCACCTTAAGCCTTGCCGTTTCGTAGGGATCGCGTGAAGAAACCTGGCACAGCCGTATTGAACCCGTAAAGAGCGACCAAAACCCCCACACGCCCAGCTTTGCTGCTAAAGCGCCGCCGTCAAGTACCGGCGGCACGTACCGAAACGTGAGGAGTGGGGATGACCGACGTCATCTTCGTCGCCCTGACGATCGCGGTCTTCGCGATCTTCGGGCTGGTTGTGAAGGCGGTGGAGCGCCTGTGAGCGCGAGCAACGCCGCCGGTCTCGTGGTGGCCGCCGGACTGGTGATCTTCATGGTCGCGGCCCTGCTCTTCCCGGAGCGCTTCTGATGGGGTGGATCTTCATCGTCTCGCTCGTCGCCGTACTGGCCGTGATCTACCGCCCGTTCGGCGACTACATGTACCGGGTCTACACCGGCACCACCCACTCCCGCCCGGAGCGGCTCGTCTACCGCCTGCTCGGCGTCCGGCCCGACGCCGAGCAGCGCTGGAGCGCCTACGCGCGCGGCCTGCTGGCCTTCTCCCTGGTCTCCATCCTGGTCGTGTACGGCATGCAGCGCCTCCAGGACCGGCTTTTCCTGTCCCTGGGCTTCGACGCCGTCCCCGACCACATCGCCTGGAACACGGCGATCAGCTTCGTGACCAACACCAACTGGCAGGCGTACTCGGGCGAGTCCACCATGGGCCACCTGGTCCAGATGGCCGCCCTGGCCGTGCAGAACTTCGTCTCGGCCGCGGTCGGCATGGCGGTGGCGATCACGCTGGTGCGGGGGTTCACCCGCCACGGTTCCGACACCATCGGCAACTTCTGGACCGACCTGGTCCGCGGCACCCTGCGCATCCTGCTGCCGATCGCCTTCGTCGGCGCCCTCGTGCTGGTCGCCGGGGGCGTGGT
This sequence comes from Acrocarpospora catenulata, assembly GCF_018476525.1. Taxonomy (GTDB): domain Bacteria; phylum Actinomycetota; class Actinomycetes; order Streptosporangiales; family Streptosporangiaceae; genus Acrocarpospora; species Acrocarpospora catenulata. The sequence continues at coordinate 48,063 of NZ_JAHCST010000061.1, read as the reverse complement.
GCAGAACTTCACCGGCCCGTACGAGATCACCACCCTGACCGGCGGCACACAGAACCTGACCGGCGGCCCGGTGGCCTCCCAGGAGGTCATCAAGGAACTGGGCAACAACGGCGGCGGCTTCTTCAACACCAACTCCGCCCATCCGTACGAGAACGCCACCGCCTGGACCAACTGGTTCGAAATCTTGCTGATCCTGGCCATCCCGTTCGCGCTGACCCGCACCTTCGGCCGCATGGTCGGCCAGGTCCGCCAGGGTTACGCCATCCTCGCCGTGATGGCCTCGATCGCGGTGATCAGTGTCGTGCTCACCAACGTCTTCGAGCTGGCCGGCGACGCCACCGTGCCCCAGGCGGTCGGCGCGGCCATGGAGGGCAAGGAGGTCCGGTTCGGCGTGGCCAACTCGGCGACCTTCGCCGCGGCCACCACGCTCACCAGCACGGGCGCGGTGAACTCCTTCCACGACTCGTTCACGCCGTTCGGCGGCATGATGACCCTCTTCAACATGATGCTGGGCGAGGTCGCCCCGGGCGGCGCCGGCGCGGGCCTGTACGGCATGCTCGTGCTCGCCGTGATCACGGTCTTCGTGGCCGGCCTGATGGTCGGCCGCACTCCCGAGTACCTGGGCAAGAAGATCGGCTCCCGCGAGATCAAACTGGCCTCGCTCTACTTCCTGGTCACCCCCGTCCTGGTGCTCACCGGCACCGCCGTGGCGATGGGCAACGAGGCCGGCCTGGCGGCCATGCTCAACACCGGCTCGCACGGCTTCTCCGAGATCCTGTACGCCTTCACCAGCGCCTCCAACAACAACGGCTCCGCCTTCGGCGGCGTCACCGTCAACACCCCCTGGTACGACGTGGCCCTCGGCCTCTGCATGGTCCTCGGCCGGTTCCTGCCGATCGTCTTCGTGCTCGCGCTGGCGGGCTCGCTCGCCGCGCAGAAGCCCGTACCGGAGAGCGCGGGCACGCTCCCCACCCACCGGCCGCTCTTCGTCGGCATGGTCGTCGGCGTGACGGTCGTCCTGGTCGCCCTGACCTTCCTCCCCGCCCTCGCCCTGGGGCCGATCGCAGAAGGACTCCTGTAACCATGGTCACCGAACTGGTCCGGCCCCCCGCGCCGCCACAGCGGAACGGCAGGGTCGCGGGCGGCCTGCTCGACCCCGGTCAGATGGTCAGGTCGTTGCCGGCTGCCGTACGGAAGCTCAACCCCGTCACCCTCTGGCGCAACCCCGTCATGCTGATCGTCGAGGTGGGCGCGGTCTTCACCACCGTGCTCGCGATCCTCGACCCGAGTTTCTTCGCCTGGGCCATCGTGGTCTGGCTCTGGCTGACCGTACTGTTCGCCAACCTGGCCGAGGCGGTCGCCGAGGGGCGCGGCAAGGCCCAGGCGGCGACGCTGCGCTCGGCCAAGCGCGACACCACGGCCCGCCTGGCCGACGGGAAGATCGTTGGAGCCGCCGAGCTCCGGCAGGGCGACACCGTGATCGTCGAAGCCGGTGAGATCATCCCCGGGGACGGCGACGTCATCGAGGGCATCGCCAGCGTGGACGAGTCCGCGATCACCGGCGAGTCCGCGCCCGTGATCCGCGAGTCGGGCGGCGACCGCTCGGCCGTGACCGGCGGCACGAAGGTGCTGTCGGACCGCATCGTGGTACGGATCACCCAGAAGCCGGGGGAGAGCTTCATCGACCGGATGATCGCCCTGGTGGAGGGCGCCAACCGGCAGAAGACCCCCAACGAGATCGCGCTCAACATCCTGCTGGCCGCGCTGACGATCATCTTCCTGGTGGCCACGGTGACCATGCAGCCGATGGCCGTCTACGCCAAAGCGGAGAACCCCGGCATCGCCGACTCGCTCGCGCTGACCGGGGACGGCGTCACCGGCGTGGTGCTGATCTCCCTGCTGGTCTGTCTCATCCCCACCACCATCGGCGCGCTGCTGTCGGCCATCGGCATCGCCGGCATGGACCGCCTGGTCCAGCGGAACGTCCTGGCCATGTCGGGCAGGGCCGTGGAGGCCGCCGGCGACGTCAGCACCCTCCTGCTGGACAAGACCGGCACCATCACCCTGGGCAACCGCCAGGCCGCCGACTTCGTTCCGGTGGAAGGCGTCACCGAGCAGGAACTGGCCGAGGCCGCCCAGCTGTCCAGCCTCGCCGACGAAACCCCCGAGGGCCGCTCCATCGTGATCTTCGCCAAGGAACGGTACGGCCTGCGCGAACGCGAGCTGTACGGCGCCAGTTGGGTGCCGTTCACCGCCCAGACCCGCATGTCGGGCGTGGACGTGGACGGCCGCCAGATCCGCAAGGGCGCGGCGACCGCCGTCATGAAGTGGGTCCGCGACGGCGGCGGTCACCCGTCCGAGAAAGTCGGCCCCATCGTGGACGGCATCTCGGCCAGCGGCGGCACCCCGCTCGTGGTCGCCGACCAGGGACGGGTGCTCGGCGTCATCCATCTCAAGGATGTGGTCAAGAAGGGCATGCGGGAGCGTTTCGACGAGATGCGGCGGATGGGCATCCGGACCGTCATGATCACCGGTGACAACCCGCGAACCGCCAAGGCCATCGCCGACGAGGCCGGAGTGGACGACTTCTTGGCCGAAGCCACTCCCGAGGACAAACTGGCCCTGATCCGGCGCGAACAGGAAGGCGGCCGGTTGGTGGCGATGACCGGTGACGGCACCAACGACGCCCCCGCCCTGGCTCAGGCCGACGTCGGCGTGGCCATGAACACGGGCACCTCGGCCGCCAAAGAGGCCGGGAACATGGTCGACCTGGACTCCAACCCGACCAAGCTCATCGAGATCGTGGAGATCGGCAAGCAACTGCTGATCACCCGGGGCGCGCTGACCACTTTCTCGATCGCCAACGACATCGCCAAGTACTTCGCGATCATCCCGGCCATGTTCGCGGCGGTCTATCCCGGCCTGGACGCGCTCAACATCATGCGCCTGGCGAGCCCGCAGTCGGCCATCCTGTCCGCCGTCGTCTTCAACGCCCTCATCATCATCGCGCTCATCCCGCTGGCCCTGCGCGGCGTACGCTACCGGCCGTCCAGCGCCTCCCAACTGCTCAGCCGCAACCTCTACATCTACGGCCTGGGCGGCATCATCGCCCCCTTCGCCGGGATCAAGCTCATCGACCTCCTCATCCAGTTCCTCCCAGGGATGTCATGACCATGGAACGTCTGCCCAGCTGGCTCCGCCAGCACCTGGCGGCCATCCGCGCGGTGGTCGTGCTCACCGTGATCCTCGGCGGGCTCTACCCGCTGGCCGTCACCGGGGTCGCCCAGGCCGTCTTCCACGGCAAGGCCAACGGCTCACTGATCGAGAAGGACGGGCGAACCGTCGGCAGCGCGATCATCGGCCAGAACTTCACCGACGCCGGCGGCAACGCGGTCGCGCGGTACTTCCAGAGCCGTCCCTCGGCGGCCGGCTACGACATGCTGTCCACCGCCGCCAGCAACCTCGGACCCGAGGACGTCATCGACAGCCGGGACCGCCAGTCCCTGCTCACCCAGGTCTGCGCGCGCTCCAAAGCGATCGGGGAACGGGAGGGCGTCTCCGGGGCCCGGCCGTACTGCACGGCCGACGGCGTCGGGGCGGTTCTGAAGGTCTTCCGCGACCGGGTGGTCAGCGTCAACCAGGCGTGTCCCGCGGTGCCCTTCGTCGCCGCGTACGAGGGGAAGACGGTGACGTGCGCCACCCCGGGCGAGGACTACGCCGCAGGCCGTACCGTCCCGGTCAGGGGGAACACGGCGGCGGTGGTGCCCGCTGATGCCGTCACCGCCGGCGGTTCCGGGCTCGACCCGCACATCTCCGTCGCGTACGCCGAACTCCAGGCGCCCAGAGTCGCCCGGGAGCGAGGTCTCGACCTGGCCCGGGTGCGGCAGCTGATCGGCGAGCACACCACCGGCCGGGCGCTCGGGTTCATGGGCGCACCGGCGGTCAACGTACTGGAACTCAACCTCGCGCTCGACGGGGGGTAACCATGCCACGCGGGCGGCTGAGGGTCTACCTGGGCGCGGCGCCCGGGGTCGGCAAGACCTTCGCCATGCTGGGCGAGGGGCGCAGGGCCCAGGAACGGGGCCGGGACGTGGTCGTGGGCCTGATCGAGACCCACGGCCGCCCGCACACCGCCGACCTCCTGGACGGCCTGGAGGTGCTGCCCAGGAAGGAGGTGAGCTACCGGGACGCCGTCTTCGGCGAACTGGACGTGGCGGCCGTCATTGAGCGGGCGCCAAGGCTGGCGCTCATCGACGAGCTCGCCCACAGCAACGTGCCGGGCTCGCGGAACGAGAAACGCTGGCAGGACATCGAGGAGGTCCTGGACGCCGGCATCCATGTGCTCACCACGGTCAACGTCCAGCACCTGGAATCGCTCAACGACGTGGTGGAGGAGATCACCGGCGTTCCGCAACGGGAGACCGTACCGGACGAGGTGGTACGGCGGGCCGACCAGATCGAGCTGGTGGACATGTCGCCCGACGCGCTCCGCCGCCGGATGGCCCACGGCAACATCTACGCCCCCGAGAAGGTGGACGCCGCCCTCGCCAACTACTTCCGGATCGGCAACCTGACCGCGCTCCGCGAACTGGCCCTGCTCTGGGTGGCCGACAAGGTCGACGAGCAACTCGACCGCTACCGGGCAGAACACGGCATCGCCACCACCTGGGAGGCTCGGGAGCGGGTCGTGGTGGCGCTGACCGGCGGCCCGGAAGGGGACACGCTCATCCGGCGGGCCGCCAGAATCGCCGCGCGCACCAAGGGCGCCGACCTGCTGGCCGTCCATGTGACCAGCGCCGACGGCCTGGCGGGCGGCGATCCGGCCAACCTGTCCCGGCAGCGCTCGCTGGCGGAGAACCTGGGCGGGACCTACCACCAGGTCGTGGGCGACGACGTGGCGGGGGCGCTGCTGGACTTCGCGCGGGGGGTCAACGCCACCCAGCTGGTGGTCGGCGCGTCCCGGCGGGGCCGGTTGGCGCAGCTGCTCTGGCGGAGCGTGGGGATGGAGACCGCGGCGCGATCCGGGTCCATCGACGTACACATGATCACCCACGAGGAGGTCAGCCTGGGACGGCGGCGTCCCGAGCGGGCCCGGGCGGCGCTGACCCGCCGACGGCGGCTGACCGGCTGGGCCGCCGCCCTGGCCGGTCTACCCGCGCTCTCCGCCGTTCTGGCGCCCTTCCGGGAGGATCTCTCGCTGCCGAGCGAGATCCTGCTCTTCCTGGTCATGACGGTCGGCGTCGCGCTCATCGGCGGCATGTGGCCGGCCGTCACGGCGGCGGTCACCGGATCGCTGCTGCTCAACTACTTCTTCACCCCGCCCCTGTACGAGTTCACCATCCACGACCCGGAGAACCTGTTCGCGCTCGTCGTGTTCGTGCTGGTCGCCGCCGCGGTCAGCCTGATCGTGGACAGGTCGGCGCGGCGCAGCAGGGAGGCCGCCAGGGCCGGGGCCGAGGCCGAGGTGCTCGCCACGCTCGCCGGTCACGTGCTACGCGGCGAGGCCGCGCTGCCCTCCCTGCTCACCCGCCTGCGCGAGACCTTCGGGCTGAGCTCGGTGACGCTGCTGGAGCGGCAACCGGACACCGGCCGAGCGCCCGACGACCACGGCGACCCGGCGGCCTGGCGCATCGTGGCCACCGCCGGGGGCGCGCCCTGCACCACGCCGGCCGCGGCCGACATGGACGTGGTGATCGACGAGGACCTGGTGCTCACCGCCAGGGGCGCGCTGCTGCCCGCCGCCGACCGGCGTCTGCTGGAGGCGTTCGCCGCCGAGATCGCCGTCGCGCTCCGCCACCGGCGGCTCCAGGAGCAGGCCGAACGGGCCAAACCGCTGGCCGAGGCCGACCGCATGCGCACCGCCCTGCTCGCGGCGGTCAGCCACGATTTGCGTACGCCGCTGGCCTCCGCCAAGGCGGCCGTGGAGAGCCTGCGCAACGAGGAGATCGAGTGGAGCGCGCGGGACCGCCGGGAGTTGCTGGCCACCGCCGACGAGTCGCTGATCCGGCTGGACGGACTGGTGGCCAACCTGCTCGACATGAGCCGCCTGCAGGCCGGGGTGCTCGGTGTGGCCCTCGAACCGGTGGCGATCCACGAGGTGTTGCCGCGGGCCATCGACGATCTCGGGCCGTTCGGGGGGCGGGTGGACGCCGACATCGGCCTTGACCTGCCGGAGGTCGTCGCCGATCCGGTGCTGTTGGAGCGGGTGCTGGCCAACCTGATCTCCAATGCGGTTCGGTACAGCCCGGATCGGGAGCGGGTTCTGATCACGGCCAGCGGTCACGGCAGTCAGGTGGAGATCCGGGTGATCGACCGGGGGCCCGGTATTCCGGCTGACTCGCATGAGCGGGTGTTTCTGCCCTTTCAGCGGCTGGGCGACCGGGACAACCACACGGGGGTGGGGCTCGGGCTGGCCCTCTCCCGGGGGCTGGTCGAGGCTATGGGCGGCACCCTGGTTCCCGATGATACGCCGGGTGGCGGCCTCACCATGATCATTAGCTTGCCGATGGAGGATCGGCCCTGACCCGCGGGCCCTGGTCTCTAATTCAGTCCTTGGCAGCGCTCTGGGGCTTGGCCTGGATCACAAGCCCACGTCGCGCCGGAGCAGGTCGTCCGGTTCCTCGCGGCGGACCAGGAGCCGGGCCTGCCCGTCGGCCACGGCCACCACGGGCGCGCGGCCGGTCGCGTTGTAGGTGGAGGCCATGGAGTGGTGGTAGGCACCGGTGGCGGCCACCCCCAGCAGGTCGCCAGGGCGCAGGTCCGCCGGGAGGGCCACGTCCCGGGCGATGACGTCGCCGCTCTCGCAGTGGCGTCCGACCACGGTGACCGTCCGCGAACCGGACTGGGAACGGCGGCCGATCATGCGGACGGTGTAGCGGGCGTCGTACAGGCCGGGGCGGGGATTGTCGCTCATCCCGCCGTCGACCGCGACGAAGACGCCGCCGGGGCCGGACTTGATGGCGATCACCCGGTACAGGGTCACCCCGGACGGCCCGCTGATGGACCGGCCGGGCTCCACGATTAGATGCGGTATCGGCAGGCCGTATTCACGGCACGCGCGGCTGATCTCCGTCGGTACGGTCGCGGCGTACTCGCGGAGGTCGAGCCCGTGCTCCCCCTCCAGGTAGGCGATGGCCTGCCCGCCGCCAAGGTCGAGCTCAGGCAGGACCACGCCGTGCCGGTCCCGGATCCGGGCCAGCTGCTCGACCATGATCCGGGCCGCCCGCCGGTACGGCTCCGCCGAGGCGATCTGCGAGCCGAGATGGCAGTGCAGGCCCACGAGTTCGAGCTCCGGCTGACCGAGCACCCGGTCGACGGCGGCGTCCGCCTCTCCGTCCGCGATCGACAGGCCGAACTTCTGGCCCTCGGCGCCGGTACGGATCTTGGGGTGCCCACCGGCCTCGATGTCCGGGATCACCCGGATCAGCACCCGTTGCCGCCTGCCGGGCGGGACCAGCGCCGCCAACCGGTGGATCTCGGCGAGGTTGTCGATCACGATCCGGCCGACGCCGATGGCCTCCCGAAGCTCGGCCGGGGTCTTGGCGTTGCCGTGGAAGATCATGCGCTCGGTGGGGAAGCCGGTGGAGCGGGCGATGGCGAGTTCCCCGGCCGAGCAGACGTCCAGGGCGAGCCCTTCGCGGCGGATCCAGTCGGCCATGCCCCGGCAGAGGAACGCCTTGGCCGCGTACGCGATGGTGGCGTCCGGCAGGGCCGTACGGTAGTCGCGGCAGCGGAGGCGGATGTCGGCCTCGTCCACGACGTACGCGGGGGTGCCGAAACGCTCGGCGATCTCGTGGAGGGGCACGCCGCCGCAGGTGGCCTGTCCCTCGGCGAAGAGGGTCGTGGTCGGCCACGGGTCGGGGGAGGCCGCGGTCGGCTGGCGGGTCAGATCCTGGAGGAGAACGCACATCACGCCGCTCCCACGGTGGTGGCCGTCATGGTGCCGGCGGGGTCGACGACGATGCCGGTGATGCCCAGCTCGCGGAGCATGCCGCGCAGGGCCGCCTCGCTCAGGCGTACCGAATGCTGGTCGGCCCCGAGCACCGTGGCCAGGCGCATCGGCGAGGAGAACGCCACCGCCGTCCTGGCGCCGGAAGGGGTGCGGAATATCCGCAGCGAGGCGCTGACCGTACCCTGCTTGACTGGCACGAAGAGCGGTTGATCGCTCATGATCTGGTCCTTTCCGAAGTACCACACGGCACCGACGCTAGGCCGGGCGGCGTTCTCCAGACCGGATCAATACGCGATCCCGACGGCCCGCCTCTAAACCCTGACGCGCCACTGACGTCAGGACCTAATCGACCACTCGCCCTGTTCCTTGGCGAAGCCGCTGTTCAGGGTGAACTGGAAGGTGGTCAGCTTGGTCCTGCGGGGGATCTCGAAGACGAGCACGCCCTTGCGGGTGTCGCCGGGGGAGACCTTGACCAGGCCGTTGAGGGCGGCGCCTTCGAGGACCTCGCCGTAGGTGGAGCGGTGCTGCTGGTCGTCGGCGTCGATCAGAAGGCCGCTGTTGCTGGGGGCATCGCTGTAGGTGGCCTTGCCGATGTTCTTGATGATGAGTTCCACGGCGACGTACTGGTAGCCCTGTTTGGGCTGGATGTACTGGTTCGCCGGTGTCGCGTTGATCACTTTGGTGACCTTTACGGCCATCAGGAGATCGTCCTCGATGCCGTGGAGCCGGATGATGTCGCCGAGGCGGCGGGGTCCTGGCGGGTCGGACGGCTTGACCGCGAGTTCCGTTTCCACCGGCTCCGTCGTCTCGGGGGCCGACTCGGTGACGTTCGGTCTGGTCGCCGTACCGCTGCTGCTCTCGTCGGTTTTTCGGATCGCGTAGATCACCCCGAAGCTGGCGCCCACGATGGCGAGGACCATCACCACGACCAGCAGGATCAGGGCCGTGTTGCTCCGCCGGGGTGGGGGAGGCGGCGGGTAGTAGTACCCGGAGGGCCCGTACTGCGGCGGACCCGGCGGCCCATACTGCGACATGGTGGTCTCCAGGGGCTCATGCGATCGAGTTCGCGTAATCATCCCGCGCCGCACGGATTCCGACGAGATTTGCCGCAGATGCCACTTCTTGACACTCGCGATATATCTCGAAATACTCGATCCGAGTCTAGGGGGCGGGAGGACCACGATGTCGTTGATCAGAATCATCACCAATCCGGTTCGCGACGCGGCCACGTCCGCCCGCCAGGTCCCGGCGGTCCCGCGTACCGCCCGGCACCGACCGTCCCTGGCCGTCGGCTGCACCCGCAGACGCAGAAAAAGTGGTCCCGATGACCGGGTTCGCCTCGGGGATTTCAGAATCTGAGACCGAATCAGGTTCGTATCGGGCTACGCTGCTGTCCCATGTCGATCTGGACGGAGGCCGCGGAGATTCCGCTGACCGGTGGCGATGTCACCGACGGTGTGGTGCGGGTGGGCAGGACCGTCCGCCGTCCCACCCGGCCGTCCACGCCGTCGGTGCACGCGCTGCTGCGCCACCTGGAGGCCGCGGGGTTCGACGGGGCGCCCCGGGCGCTCGGCATCGACGAGTCGGGGCGGGAGATTCTCAGCTACATCGAGGGTGAAGCCGCGGTCCGGCCCTTACCGGCGTACGCGGTCACCGATGCCGCCCTGGTGGCGCTCGCCCGGCTGCTCCGGGACTACCACGACGCGGTGGCGGATTTCCGGCCGGTGGGCGCGATCTGGGAGGACGGCTCCAACTGCGGCCCCGTAGAAGTCATCGGCCACTGCGACATCACCCCTGAGAACGTCATCTTCCGCTCCGGCGTGCCGGTCGCCTTCATCGACTTCGACCTGGCGCGTCCCACCTCGCGGCTCTTCGACATCGTCACCACGCTCAGGCACTGGGCGCCCATCGCGGATCCGCTCGACCGCGACCCCCTCCAGCGAACGGTGAAGGTCGGCCCCCGGCTGCGGCTCTTCTGCGACGCGTACGGGCTGAGCCCGGCCGACCGTCTCCGCCTCCTGCCGATGGCCCGGACGCGCTTCGACCAGTCGTACCTCTCCACGCGGCACAAGGCCGAGACCCTCGGCGGCGGATGGGCGACCCTCTGGGCGAACGGCGTGGGCCAGCGGATCCGCCGGGCGGCGGCCTGGCTGGACGCCAACGAGGACCTCCTGCACGAGCACCTCATCTGAGGGCGTCGACGGGTTCCATGCGGGCCGCGCGCAGGGCCGGATAGAGCCCGGCCAGCAGCCCGACCAGCGCCCCGGCCACGGGAGCGGCCAGGGCCAGCCGGATGTCCAGCACCGGCGTCCACTGACGGACGGCCGCCACCCCGACGACCGCGGCCATCCCCAGGCTGGCCCCGATCACCCCGCCCGTGAGCCCGATCAGGCTGGACTCCAGCAGGAACTGGCCGGCTATGTGCCGCCGCCCGGCCCCCAGCGCCCGGCGCAGCCCGATCTCGGCGACGCGCTCCATGACGGTGACCAGGGTGACGTTGGCGATGCCGACCGCCCCGACGACCAGGGAGACCAGGCCGAGAATGAGGAACATGCCGTTGACGTCGTCCTGGGCCCCGTCGCGGGCGCGCCTGGGGCCGGCCGGAGCGATCACCTGCAGTTCCCCGACGTTGCTGGGGCTGAGGGCGAGGGGAGCCTGACGGGCGATCAGCTCGGCGGCGCCGAGCTGGGTGGCCACCAGGACCCGGGTGACGTCCTTCAGGCCGAAGTCGGGACCGAGCGTGGGCGGCACCAGGACCGCGCTGGCCAGGACCCGCTCCCGCCGGAGATCGCCGATGATCCCGATGACGGTGTAGGCGCGGTCGTTGATGAACACCGCCGGAGCGTGGTCCAGCCGGGTGATGCCGAGCATGGCGGCGGCCTGCTCGCCCAGGACGACCACACGGTCGTGCCGGGCGACGTGGCCGGCGTCGTAGAAGCGCCCGGCCAGCAGCCGGCCATGGGTGGTCTCCGGCAGGTTGGGGCCGGCCGCGACGACGGCGAGGGTCTGCCCGAAGACCCGGGTGGGGTCAAGGAGATTGTTGGCGGTCACCACCAGGTTCGAGCTCTCCTCGTTCTGTGCCAGCGCTGTGGCCGACACCACGCCGCGCAGCCGCCGCAGTTCTCCGGGCGCGTCCCAGGAGACCAGCGGCCCGCGGCTGCTCGGCGGGACGTCGACGGTGACGCTGGTGGCCAGCAGTTCGTCGAAGCGCCCGACGATCTGGTTCCCGGCGGTCGCCGCGATGCCCAGGGTGACCACCAGCGTGGTGATCCCCAGTACGGTGCCCAGCGTGGTCAGCGCCGACCGCACGGGACGGGCGAGCATGCCCGCCAGGGATTCGGCCCACAGATCGCGAAGGTCCATGGTCACCCCTGCTCGGTGAGGAGGCCGTCGCCGATGCGCACCCGGCGTCCGGCCCGGGCGCTCACCCCGTCCTCGTGAGTGATCACCAGGATGGTCAGGCCCTGGGCGCGCAGCCCGTCGAACAGGTCCAGGATGGCCTCCGTGTTGCGGCTGTCGAGGTTGCCCGTGGGCTCGTCACAGAGCAGCAGGGCGGGCCGCGCCATCAGGGCACGGGCGATGGCCACCCGCTGCCGCTCCCCGCCGGACAACCGGCCAGGCGCGAACCCGGTGCGGTGCCCCATGCCGACCTGCTCCAGCGCCTGTTCGGCGCGGGCCCGCCGTCCCCGGCGGGGATGCGGCCCGTAGACCTCGGCCAGCATGACGTTCTCCACCACCGTGCGATGCGGGAGCAGGTGGAAGGACTGGAAGACGAACCCGATCCGCGCCCCGCGCAGTCGGGTCCGCGCGCCGTCGCGCAGCTCGGTGGTCTCCACGCCGTCCAGCCGGTACGACCCCGAGCTCGGTCGATCCAGTAGCCCGAGAATGTTGAGCAGCGTGGACTTCCCCGACCCGGACGGGCCGACGATGGCCAGATAGTCGCCGGGCTCCACCCGCAGGTCGACGTCGCTCAGCGCGCGCACCGGGGGATCGGAGGGGAACTCCCGGCAGACACCGGTCAGCTCGATGACGGGCTCAGGCATCGTTCACCACGACCCGGTCGCCTTCCTTGATCGCGCCCTCCGGCACGGGAGTGATCTCCACGTTGCCGTCGGCGGTCAGCCCGGTGCGTACCTCGACCTCGCGGGTCTGGTCGCCGTCCAGCGCCACCCGCACCCGGGGGCGGCCGTCGGCCGAGGTGACGATGGCGGTGACCGGAACGCTCAGCACCTCCCCGTCGGTGGACCCGACGGAGATCCGTACCGTCAGCGACGACCCGACCAGGTCCTTGAGCCCCTTGTTGTGGTCGGGCGTGAGCAGCACCGGCACCGAGGAGTCCTCCTGCGAGTTCTCCTTGTCCGAGGCGATCCGCGCCCCCTCGCCGAAGGCGGTCAGCGTGGCCGGCAGGAGGGTGCCGTCGAGAGTTTCCATGGTGGCCTTCTGGTTCGGGCGCAGCAGCTTGGCCTCCCTGGCCTCCACCGACCCGGCGACCGCGAAGGCGGAGCTGGTCACGGTGGCGACCTTGGCCTCGATGAGGTCGCCGGGCTTGACCTCGACCTGGTCGATGCGGGCCGGCAGCGTCGGGAGAAAGACGATCTCGCCGGCCGGCACGCTCGCCCCGTACGTCTTGAGGTATTCGGCCAGGATGCTCCGGGCGTCGGCCAGGTTGGCGGTGCTGTGGGTGAGTTTCATCCGCAGCGGGGAGACCTCCTTGGCCCGGCGGAGCGCCTGCTCGGCCGTGGCCTCGGCCTCCTTCGCGAGGCGTACGGCCTTGCGCAGCTCCTCCAGCCGTTTCTCCCGGTCGGTGCTGATCTGCTGCTCGTAGTCCGCCACGGCCTGGCGGGCGTCGTCCAGGTCCTGCTGGGCGTTGGCGAGCTTCAGCTCCAGCAGCCGGGTGTCCACCGGGGGCGCGGAGGGCGACGGCGAGGGCGGCGTTCTGGCCTCGTCCAATGCCTGCTGGGCCGCGAGCACCATCTCCTCGGCGGTGCGTACCGCACGCCGCAGGCCCGCCAGCTGGGTGGTCTGCTCGGGGGTCATCTCCTGCCGCAGAGCCTCCCGGAGCGCCTTCTCGGCCGTGGCGACATCGCGGCGGGCGTTGTCGTGGCGCATCTTGACCGGTTTCACGTCCAGCCCCTCCTCCAGCGCCTTGCGGTCGGCCGCCCGGGCCTCCTCAGCGGTCTGTACGGCCTGGCGCAACTGCTGCAGGGTCCTGCGGGTCTCCAGGTCGGGCTCCTGGACCCGGTAGCCACGCTTGCGGTACCAGGCTTCGACCGCGGTGACGGTGGCCTGGTCGAAGACGCCCGAGACGGACACCCGCGAGCCCAGACGGCGGAGCGCGCGTTGCAACTGCCGCACGTCCTCGCCTTCCGTACCGGGCACCAGCGGGCGGTACATCGGCAGCCGCCCGCGAAAGGCGAACACCGGTCGGCCGTTGGCCTGCATCATCACCTCGCCCTCCTTGATCGGACCGGGTTCGGGCGCCTTCGTGACGCGCTGGGGCGCGCCTGCGCCGGTGGCACCGCCGCCGACCGGCCCGCCCAGCGTGACCGGCAGCGAGGAGCCGTAGGTGAGCGTGCCGCTGACGGTGACCGTGCTGGTGAGCTTGCGCAACTCGACCGGCGCCGTGACCAGGGACGGGTTCGGCGGCCGGCGCGCGGCCGCCTCGTCGGCCGGGGAACGCAGGTTCGTGCCCACCGCCCAGCCGACGCCGGCGATCACCAGCACCCCGGCCAGGACACCGGCGAGCACCTTGTTCCTGGAGAGCCCGTTCCTGGAGCCCCCGGAGGTGGATTGACCACGGGCGCCGCCGGACGCCCTGAACTCGCGCATGCTGAACTCGCTTCGATGAGAGAAGAAGGCCGCGGAGAAAGGAAGGCCGCGCGCCGGCGCTATCCCTTGGTCGCCGTCGTGACGATGAGGCCCATGCCCCCGTAGAGATCGGCCACCTGCTGGTGGACCGTGTTCGCCTTGGGCCGGTAGACGGGATAGAAGTTCTTGCCGCACTCCAGATCGTCCAGCGCCGCCTTGATCTCGCGCGTCAGCATGGGCCGGGCCTCATCGGGCGTGGGCGTCTTCGCACCGAATTTCCCCAGCTCTTCCATGAACGGCTGCTCGGTGCTGCGGGAGATCTCGGAGGGGCGCTGGGAGGTCACCTGGTAGCCCTTGCCCTTCAGGCAGTCGCCGAACGCGCCGGCCAGTTCCACCAGCTGGGCGTCGCCGTCCAGTTCGCGGTTGATCGCCTGCTTCAGCATCTCGCTCTGGGCCTTCCCCAGCTCCTCCATGGAGGTCAGCTTCCGGCCGGTGGCCTTGTTGATCTGCTCCAGCATGCAGGCGCTCATCGCGTCGAAGTACGCCTCCCGCTGCGTCTCCGACAGCCCGGCGATGACCTTGTCGTTCGGGTCGCCGCTGTTCGAACCGCCGCCGGCAACCGCCCGGACGGCTACCCGCCCGCCCGTTTCATTCGGATAGACGAAGGAGGCGGCGAAGCCGAAGCCGTACTTGCCGCGGTACTTCTTCATCGCCTCGTAGTCGCCGGAACTCTCCTGTTTCATCTCCTCCGGGAGCTCCGGCTGGGAGACGATCGGGTGGTAGGTGAATCCCTTGCCCTTCATGCAGGTGGCGAGCCCGGCCTGGCGCTGGCGCTGCTGGTTCTGGGAATCCGCGGAGGGAGCCGCCGCCGACTCCGCCCCGCCGCCGCCCGAACCGCAACCGGTCAGAACGGCCAGTACGGTCACGAACGACAACACACTGGTCGTGCCCAGTCTGAACATGGAGTCCCCTTTTGCGGAAGCCCGGCGTGAACGGGCCCAAGGTTCGCGGGCCGTACCTGAAGCGACCCTGAAGGCAGCCGAAATCATCTTCAGGTTGGCTTTAGGTGGCGTACGGGATGCTGTGCGGCGTGCGATTGTTGCTGGTAGAGGATGAGAAGCGGCTGGCCGAGCTGGTCAAAGGCGGCCTGGCGGGCGAGGGGTTCGCCGTCGATCTGGCCCACGACGGGCGTGATGGCCTCTGGATGGCCATGGAGAACCCGTACGACGTGATCGTCCTGGACGTGATGCTGCCGCGCCTGAACGGCTACAAGGTGTGCGCGCGGCTGCGCGAGGCGGGCAACTGGACGCCGATCATGATGCTGACCGCCAAGGACGGCATCCACGACGAGGCGGAGGCGCTGGACACGGGCGCGGACGACTATCTGGCCAAGCCCTTCTCGTACGTGGTGCTGCTGGCGAGGCTGCGCGCCCTGGTGCGGCGGGGCGGTCGGGAGCGGCCGGTCACCCTCACGGTGGGCGACCTGGTCATCGACCCGGCGGGGCTGCGCTGCCGGCGGGGCGCGGTGGAGATCTCGCTGACCCCCAAGGAGTTCGCGGTGTTACACGGGCTGGCGCGGCGGCCGGGCGAGGTGGTGTCCAAGAGCGAGCTGCTGGCGCAGGCGTGGGACTTCGGCTACGACGGCGATCCGAACATCGTCGAGGTCTACGTCAGCGCCCTGCGCCGCAAGATCGATCAGCCGTTCGGCCGGTCGACGCTGGTCACCGTGCGCGGCGCCGGCTATCGCCTGGAGGCGTCGTGAGGCTACGGCTCGCCTGGCGTCCCCGCCGGATGCCAGCCCGGTTGGCGTCGGTACGGCTGCGCGCCACGGCCGCGGCGACGCTGGTCGTGGCGCTGGCGCTGGGCGCCGTCGCCGCCGTGCTGGTGGTGACGCTCCGCGGCAGCCTGGAGTCGAGCACGCTGGCCGAGGCCACCCGGCGGGCGGTGGCGGCGGCACCAATGGTTGCCCTGAACAGCACGAAGATCACTGACTGGTCGGTCGTCACCGAGGTCACGCCGACGGATCCCGACGTCCGCGTCGTCGGTCCGGTCGCCGGTCCATTGGACGCCATCTCCATCTGGGCGGAACCCGGCAAGTACGCCACGGCCACGCTGGACATCGCCACCGAATCAGGACCGACCACCCTGGTGGCCAGGGCCTCGCTGGCCGGCGCCGACCTGGCGTTGCAGACCCTCAACAGCACGTTGCTGCCGGGCGTGCCCGCGCTGCTGCTGGTGGTGGCGGGGATGACCTGGTTCGCGGTGGGCCGGGCGCTGCGGCCGGTCGCCGCGATCCGGGCCAAGGTCGCCGACATCACCGCCCGCGACCTGCACCAGCGCGTGCCCGTGCCGCGCTCCCGGGACGAGATCGCCGCGCTGGCCAGGACCGTGAACGGCACGCTCGACCGGCTGGAGACGGCCGTGGACCGGCACAAGAGGTTCGTGGCCGACGCCGCGCACGAGCTGCGCAGCCCGATCGCCACCCTGCGGGCCCGGCTGGAGCTGGCCCCGCCGAGCGAGCTGACCCGGGAGGCGCTGGCCGACGTGGAACGCCTCCAGTCGCTGGCGGGCGACCTGCTCCTGCTGGCCAGGCTGGACGCCGGCGAGCCGCCGCGCACCGCGGAACTCGACCTCGGCCAGATCGCCGCCGAGGAGTCGCTGCGCGTGGGCCGCCGCCCGGAGGTGCGCCTGAAGCTGGACGTCGAGCCGGACGTGGTGATCCTGGGGTCGCGCGGCCACCTGGCCCGGCTGGTGACCAACCTCGCGGACAACGCCGTACGGCATGCGACCGCCACGGTCGAGGTCCGGGTGCGCCGGGAGCGGGGCGTGGCCGTGCTGGAGGTGTTCGACGACGGGCCCGGGGTGCCGCCGGAGCATCGGGAGGCGGTGTTCGACCGGTTCACCCGGCTGGACGAGGCGCGGGCGAGGGACAGCGGCGGGGCGGGTCTCGGGCTGCCGATCGCCCGCGACATCGCCACCCTCCACAGCGGCACCCTGACGGCGGTGGACGGAGGCTTCACCGCGACCTTCCCCGCCGCCCACTGATGTCCCTGTGTGGGGGAGAATTCGTGAGTGATCAGTTTTGGGGCGGTCGCGGCCGGTATGGCGTTGGGGGTCGGGGTTGACGCCGTTGCCGGGGATCCTCGAAGGGGACATCCGGTCGCGGTGTTCGGGGGCCGGGCAGCGGCGCTGGAGAAGCGGATTTATCGGGATTCACGGCTTCGGGGGGTGGCGTTCACCGGGATCTGCGTCGGAGCCGCGACCGGTCTCGGTGTGGTGGCTTCGCGGCTGACCCGGCGCCATCCGGTCGCCCGTACGCTGGTGACGGCGGCGGCCACCTGGGCGGTGCTGGGTGGCACCACGCTCGGCCGGGAGGGCGCCGCGATGGCCGACGCCCTGGACCGGGACGATCTCACCGCCGCTCGGGCCCGGTTACCGCACCTCTGCGGGCGTGATCCCGCCCGGCTGGACGCGGACGAGCTGGCCAGGGCCACCGTCGAATCCGTCGCCGAGAACACCTCTGACGCGGTCGTCGCGCCGCTCTTCTGGGGCGCGGTCGCGGGGGTCCCCGGTCTGCTCGCCTACCGCGCGATCAACACGCTGGACGCCATGGTCGGCCACCGCTCGCCCCGGTACGCCCGGTTCGGCTGGGCTGCAGCCCGCCTCGACGACGCGGCCAACTACCTGCCCGCCCGCCTCACCGGCCTGCTCACCGCCGCGCTGGCGGGCACGGCCGGCGGCTCGTCCCGTACGGCGCTGCGGGTGTGGGCGCGGGACGGACGCCGGCACCCGAGCCCCAACGCCGGGCAGTGCGAGGCGGCGTTCGCGGGCGCCCTCGGGGTCCGGCTGGGCGGGGTCAACGCGTACGGGGGGCGGGTCGAACACCGTCCCGAGCTGGGCGACGGCCCGCGCCCGGTCCGGCGCGACATCCGCCGCTCGGTAAGGCTCGCCCGCGCCGTCTCGTGGACCGCCGCCGCACTCGCCGTCGCCGCGCGGGGGACCCGATGAGGCAGGGACGGTCAGCCGGACTCGTCGTCACCACGAAGGGGGCCTGGTGAGAGGGGCGCTGCTGGTCGCAGGGACCACTTCCGACGCCGGAAAGAGTGTGGTCACCGCGGGGATCTGCCGCTGGCTGGCCCGGCAAGGGGTCCGGGTCGCGCCGTTCAAGGCGCAGAACATGTCGCTCAACTCGTTCGTCACCCCCGACGGGGCCGAGATCGGGCGCGCCCAGGCCACCCAGGCCGCCGCCTGCGGCATCGAACCCACGGCCGACATGAACCCGATCCTCCTCAAACCGGGCAGCGACCGCCGCAGTCAGGTCGTGGTCCTCGGACGGCCGATCGCGGACGTGGACGCCATGGAGTACGGGGCGTTCAAGGCCCGGCTCCGGGAGGTGGCGGTGGAGTCGCTGGCGCGGCTCCGGGAGGCGTACGACGTGGTGATCTGTGAGGGGGCGGGGAGCCCGGCGGAGATCAACCTGCGGGCGGGGGACATCGCCAACATGGGGCTGGCCCAGGCTGCCCGGCTGCCCGTGCTCGTGGTGGGCGACATCGACCGCGGGGGAGTGTTCGCCTCGCTCTTCGGCACCCTGGCCCTGCTGGACGCCGCCGACCAGGCCCTGATCGCCGGATTCGTGATCAACAAGTTCCGTGGGGCTGCTGAGTTGCTCGCGCCGGGGTTGGACATGCTCCTTGGGCTCACCGGCCGCCCGACCTACGGGGTCCTGCCCTGGCTGGACGGCCTCTGGCTCGACGTCGAGGACTCCCTCGCCCTGGACAACCGCCCCGGCCAGCCCTACCAGCCGCACGCGCTCCGGGTCGCCGTCATCCGCTTCCCCCGCATCTCCAACTTCACCGACATCGACGCCTTATCCGCCGAGCCTGGCGTGCTCGTCCGCTTCGTCCGCACCCCGGCCGAACTCGACGACGCCGACCTGGTCATCCTCCCCGGCTCCCGTGCCACCGTCGCCGACCTCCACTGGCTCCGCCAGACCGGCCTGGCCACCGCCCTCCACGCCCGCGCCGCCGCCGGCCGCCCCATCCTCGGCATCTGCGGCGGCTACCAGATGCTCACCCACACCATCCACGACACCATCGAATCCCGTGAAGGCCAGGTCCAGGGCTTAGGTCTCCTCCCCGCCACCGTGACCTTCGCCCCCGAGAAAACCCTCACCAGACCAACCGGCCACGCCTACGGCCACCCCGTAGCCGCCTACGAAATCCACCACGGAATCGTCGCCATCGACCCTGCCCTCGCCCTCGACGTGGTCTCACCTCAGAACGGCCCTGCTGGAGAGGCGAAGGGCCCTGTCGGCGACGCGTCCGGCCTCCAGAGGTTCGTCGAGCCCTTCCTGGACGGCTGCCGTGTCGGTGCCGTCTGGGGAACAACCTGGCACGGAGCCTTCGAAAACGACGCCTTCCGCCAAGCCTTCCTGACCGACGTCGCCACCATCGCGGGCCGCCCCTACACGCCCATCCCCGGCATCTCCTTCTCCGGCATGCGCGAATCCCGCCTCGACGCACTCGGCGACCTGATCGGCCAGCATATGAATACCGAGGCCCTACTCCACCTGATCGAATCCGGCACCCCCCCGAACCTCCCTCTCATCCCCCCAGGAGGCGCCCGATGACATCAACCGCCCTGTTCCTCGGCGCCGCCTTCCTCTTCCTCCTGTCCGTCATCATCGGCATAGTCACCGTGGTCGTCCTCTCCACCCGCCGCCGCCACCCCTACCCACCCCTCGCCACCGACCCCCGAGAAATCCTCCGCCGCCGCTACGCCGCCGGAGAAATAGACGAAGCCGAATACCAGCATCGCCTTTCTTTCCTTTCAGAGAACTCCTGATTACCCCAGCCGCCTTCGGCCGGCCAAGGGCCCACATGGAGGGGTATCAGCAGGGGCCACAGCCTCTCGCGGGGCGAACACCGTCGCCCCACCGCGATGCTCAACCGTATCCGCGGTGGTGCGGCATCACCTGGGCGTCCAACTGAACCCGCAACTTTCTCTGTCAACCTTCACCGGATCGGGATCCAGCGTCACCTTCGGCGGCAGCTGCTTCCAGTCGTTGCTTGTGGCGTTGGCGCCATCTCTCCGGGATCGTGGGGACGGGGCACTCGTGATTGTTTATCCGCCTGCCCACGACTGCCAGGTAGTTGTTCCCGTCGAACCCGAAATACACGTTCGTGGGTTCCACTTGCATCGAGTTGGACTCAGGATCCCAGGTCCAACTCAAATTCGCGATGCTCAGGGCTTCGGTCACCTCGGCAGGGGACAACTCGGCGGAGTAGATCGAACCGGTGTAGGGAATGTCCACGCGTTCCGACCAGGTCCGAATCTCGATCGCCTCGACGAGGCGGCGCGGGCAGTTGCAGGTCCAGACATCGACGCTGTCGAAAGAGCGCACCCATGAGTACCTTCCATCTGAAGGCACTAGAACCGAGTTCCGTGGATAGCCGAGTACGTCGTTGAGTTCGGTCATCGAGATGCCGCAGCAAAAAGGGCCGACGACGCCTGTCGTAGCGAAGCGGACCAGGATGTCCAGTAGTGGCACGGTGAAAGTCTAGAGCGGGCGACAGAAGTCCCCAAGATCTCAGTCGCATGATTGCCGTTTGCCTCCCGCCCACCCGCCCGTTCACCTTCCGGGGCTCCGCCCTGTTTCGTGGAGCCGTGTCCGACCAAAGGTCAAGCTGAGCCCGGCCCGACCGAAGTCAAAAGGCGGTGGAAACAGCCACCGACTGTCGTGCGCGGAGCCGGGTCCGACCGAAAATCGAGCGGAGCCGGGTCCAACCGAAGTCAAAAGATGGGTACCAACTGTCGTGCGCAAATCCGGTCCGACCAAAAATCGAGTAGAGCTGGGTCCGACTGAAGTCGAAAGGTGGGTGGGAACAGCCATCCACTGTCGTGCGAGGAAACGAAAAGGGGATCGGGGTGAGTGCGGAAGAACTCTGGGGACGCGGTTGGGCTTGTCAGGCGGTAGGTGTGGGGGTTTCCGGGGTTGCCGGGGTTTCGGGGGTTTCCGAGGTTGGGGGCTGGGACGGGTCGATTGACTTGTGGCCGGGGAATTTTTCGCCGTCTGGGCCGAAGCGCTTTTCGAAGCGTTCGCCGAAGCCGGGGGCCGAGCCCTTGAAGTGGCGACCGGACCAGGGGCCCTCCGCGGGACGGGTCAGGTCGACGATCATGGTTGCCGTGGCGTTCTGGCCCTCGACCGTCGCCATGACGCTCACCTGGTCGTTGACCTGGATCGAGCCGACTCCTTCGCGCCCGCCGTTGACACGGGTGCTGTCGTTGATGGCGTACGTGCGCGAGTAGTCGTCCTCGCTCTTGACCGTGATCGAGGACCCGTCGACCGCAGTGACCGTACCCTGCTGCGTGGCGAGAGTCTGGAACCCGCCCTCCTCCTTGGGCACCACGAACTCCCCGTGCAGCGCCCCGAACATGCCCCCGCGCATATGACCGATCTTCCCCGGCCCGACCTTCTGCCCCTCCGACGGCGACGCGGACGGACTGGCCGCCCCGCTCTGCCCCGCACTGGGCGTCGGCGACGAAGCGGCGGCCGCCACCCCAACCCCACCGGCCGCGACCGCGGCCGCCACCACCCCAGCGATCACCCACCGCTTCGACCCCCGCCGAACCGGCTCACTCGCTAAGACCTCCGCCGACCCGAACGGCGACCCGAACTCAGGATTGCTCATCGATAGCTCCTCCCATCAAGGGCCAATTCAACGACCACTTGCCTAAGACGGGCGTAAGGGTCGTCAGGGGTCTGCCGCCAGGCGGGCGAGGTTGTCGGCGGCTACCCACGCATGCCCACGTCCCTGCGCGACCCGGAACGACAACCCGCGATTCACCAGATCACGCAGGTCGCTCGCCGGCCTTTCCACTGCGGCTTCCGGCCGAAGCTGCCCCCGCCAGGACGGCGGTCGTAGCGGATGCTCCATGATCACCTGCTAACGCCAAATTTGGCAGCTAAGAAGCCTCCTTTTGCGAGGTCAGGTGGGTGGGGCGGTTGTCGGTGATCCACTGGTCGATGGTGGTCCACTGGTCGAAGAGCCAGGTGATCTGGGTGTCGCGGGTGCGGGGGACCTGGTCGGCGGGATAGCGCCACCACTTGGCTTGGATTTGGGCGTTGGCGGGGAGTTTGCGCCAGATGTCGCCGAGGGTGATGAGGTGGTCCAGGCCGGTGTGGGCGACGAAGATGACGTCCGCGGTGGGGCAGGACTCGATGGCGGCGATGGCGCCGTTGGGGCGGGGCGGGAGGAGATGGTCGAGGGACTCGGCGCGGGCGGCCTCCTCGCGCAGGCCCTTCTCACGGAGGCGGCCGATGGCGCGGCGGCGCCGGGAGGGGGTGAAGTTGCCACCCTCAGGGAAGATGACCAGCGCGTCGGTGGCGTCCATGCCCGCCGACAGGCGCCGGATCTCGGCGGTGATCCCGCTCTCGGCCGTCTTGCGTGGGACGAAGGCGTTGGGCAACCGGTTGATGACCACGTCGAGGGACGGATCGAGTTGCAGTGCGGCTTTCATGACGATGCGGGGGCGCCTGCCGTACCGGGCCAGTAGGTGGTAGACGAGGAGGAAGGAGTCGCCGGGGCCGGCGTGCCGGGAGAGCACGATGACCGGGCGGGTGAGCCGCCGCGCGATCTCCTCGGCGGTGAGTTCGGGTTCGTCGATGTGCACGCTGAGGCCGAAGATGCGGACGGCGGCGCCGTACACCCGGGAGAGGAGCCAGCGGATCAGCGCGTAGTGGCGGTTCTGGTGGGTGTCCACGTGCAGCCGTCCGCCGAAGCCGCTGGCGATCCAGAGTCCGAGGCAGGCGACCAGGGCGGCCGATTCCAGGGCCAGCCAGGTGACGGTGAAGGTGAGCAGGCGCATGGCCCTGCGCTGCGGGGGCGGCAGCCGGAGCGAGGCCAGGAAGGCGACGAGCAACCAGATCGGCAGGGTCAGGATGACCGCCAGGGTCAGCGCGATCACCAGCGGCGCGAGGATCAGGCGCCTGACGATCCGGGGCGGCACCATCGTCGGCTCCTTACCGAAGGGGGGTGGTGATTGACGCCAGATACTCCGACGACGCCTGGTAGGCGCGGGTGATGTTGTCGGTGATCCGGGACGCGTCGCGGTAGCGCAGATCGGACAGGCCCGGCTTGCCGTTGAACGCGGCCGGCATGATGTGCACCTCGATGTCGCCGGGCAGGGTGGCCATCTCCTCGGCGAAACGGTGCCGCCGGGCGATCTCGAAGGCCACCAGGCCCACCTCCCAGGGTTTGCTGGGCACGGCGAGCGGCCGTTCGATCCGCCCGACGTGCAGCACGAAGATCCGCCGGGCCCCCAGCTGCACGGCCCGCCCCACCGGGATGCTGTGCACCAGCCCGCCGTCCAGGTAGTGCTCCCCGTCGATCCGTACGGCGGGCAGCAACCCCGGCACCGCACAGGAGGCCAGCACCGCCTCGGCCAGCGGCCCGCTGTCGAACCACCGCGCGCAGGCCCGCTCGATCGACGCCGCGACACACTGGAACGGCACCTGGAGCTCGTCAAAGGTGCCGGGAATGACCCGGCTGAGCATGCCCCGCAGGGGTTCGATGGAGTGCAGATGGGTTCCCGTGCGGGCCAGCGTGGACAACCGCGTCACCCAGGATCCGGCGAAAGCCGTACGGACAATGGCGGAGCCCCACAGCTCGCTGAGCCGGTCGACGGCGGTGTCCGGCGCCGCGGCCAGCAGGACCCCGTTGAGGGCGCCCACGGAGGTGCCGACCACCAGGTCCGGCGCGATCCCGGCCTCGGCGAGCGCGCGCAACATGCCGACCTCGTGCGCGCCGAGCACCCCACCCCCGCCGAGCACAAAGGCGGTGTGCGGTTTGTTCACAGATTCCACTGATCCTCCGCCTCCCAACATAGGCATGTTGCCGGAACCGGGAAAGCGACGAGCGACCAACCGTCCAGGTGATGGCGGACGGGACGACACCCCGGCTCCCCAGCCACGCCACCACGAGACCCGTACTTATGCGCGGGCTCCTGCCATCCCAGACGCAGGAGCCCCCGCCAGAGGTGACTCGTACCGCGACGTCACGAGAGCGCATTCTTGGCCGTTCGACAGCCCGCGAGGAGCGCGCTCTCTGTCCACTGTGTTAATCCACAGTCGGCTTCCGGCCTACGCCGCCGATTATCCAGACCTCCTCCGGAGTGATGTCGGTTTCGGTGTCGGGCCGCCATTCGGAAATGCACACCACGCCGGGATCGATGAGGTCTACGCCGTCAAAGAAGCGTTCGACTTGATGGTGCGTGCGGTGTGTGGCTGGATATTTGGTGTTCTTGTAGACCTCGCGGGCGCCACCGGCGTTGTCCGGCCTGGGGTCGGCGGTGGCGTGATTAATGACGAGGTAGCTACCCGGGGCCATGGCGTCGCGGAGGTGGGCGACGATCCCGTACGGGTCGGTTTCGTCGTCGATGAAGTGCAGGACGGCCACCAGCAGGATGGCCATCGGCTGGTCGAAGTCGATCTGCGCCCGGGTGTCGGGATGGTTGAGGATGACATCCGGCTCGCGCAGGTCCGCCGTGATCACGCTTGTGTTCTTGGCTTCGGTGGTCTTCAAGGCGCGCGAGCGGGCCAGCACCTTCGGATCATTGTCGACGTAGACCACGCGTGCGTCCGGCGCCTCAGCTTGGGCGATCTCGTGGACGTTGCCCTGGGTGGGCAGGCCACTGCCGATGTCGAGGAATTGGCGGATGCCCGCCTCGCGGGCCAAGAATCGCACCGCACGTTGGATGAACCCACGGTTCTCCCGTGCCATGAGAATGACCTCGGGAGCCGCTGCGATCACCTTGTTCGCGGCTCGGCGATCGGCGGCGAAATTGTCCTTGCCGTAGGACATGCGTAAAACGAGTCTTTTCGCCGATCGTTGCGTTACCGTGTCCATCTGCCCTCTCACCAGCGGCTTTGCTGCTCTGCGATCTCCGCGCGAGCCCGGATCGACGGCCCGGGGGCGGTCGGACGGCTCCAACTTTCACTACAAGGTCAAGGGCGCTTCGCGCCACGCGGGGGGCTACCGGCCGCCCTCCCCGCCGGGCATGCGGCCTTCGGCCGGTCCCGGCGGGAGCGGCCAGCCCTCCGCGCTCTAAGACCATGACAGTACGGACGTCATCACCAGCCCCAGCCAGCCCTACCCCGACATGCACGGGCGGGTTCGCCCCTCGAAACGAACCCGCCCCCGCCTACGGCCCTGCCGACGACACTCGCTCAGATCGTGCGAGCGGCCATCCCCGCGACCTGACGCGCCTGACGCGCCTCCAGGTTTTCGCGCACCTCAGCCCCCCGCGCTGCCGAGGTACGCCACAGGCCCCGCACGATGAACACCAACCGCGTGCCGCCCTCAGCAGCTCGAATCAGTAGCCACTGCACCAGATGTAAGGCCAGAATCGGCCAGCCAACGGCGTATTCGACGATGGCCCGTACCTGCCGCCATCCGCGTATCGGATCGCCCGAGTACCGGACCATCACGCGGTCGTACACGGCCGGACGCACCAGCCGCAGCAGCGCCAGCCCGACCAGGACCGCTAAAGCGATCTTTAGGTACAGGTAGAGGAACGCCACCTCTCGACTCCTTTCCTTGCTAGAAGGGAAGCCCAGCCCAACGGCCGGACTTGCGAACGCCCGAGACCAGACCACCCACGGTGATCCCGCCCCGGAACTCTGACGAGCAGCCAGACCCGCCCCCAGGGCGATCAGCTCACCCCCGCTGAACTCCCCGCCCCTGCCACTTCACCGGCCCCCGCCCCGCCGCCCTCCCGCCTGATGTCATGCAGACGCATGACCAGTTGGGTGGCCAGCACCCGAGGATGCCGAGCGAACTCGTCAAGCCCGATATAGACGTTGTGGCCGACGCTGACCGGCCACCTCCAGCCCGCACCCTCACCCGGTTGGAACAGCTCGCCCAGCACCGCCACCGGCTCAGCGCTGCCTGCCGTCACCACCTCCGCACTGACCCCCAGCCGAGGGCAGAAGGCCAGCGCGGACGGGATACACCTCCGGCACGTGGGCGGTTGGTTGGTGTCCCCGGCATCGCCGTTACCGGCCCCGCCATCCGCATCGGGCACCCCCGCCAGCCCGTGAAACGCCGTCTCGGTCAAGATCCAGGGAATCGGCTCACCCGGCTCCGCCGCAGGCAGCCCGCACACCTGACACAGCAGCTCGCTCATGCACCGCCATTGCCGAACGGTGTTGACCTGCCGCCACAGCGGATCACCGACGCCCGAATCCAGCACGCGCGCCCGCAGAATCCCGCCCACCCAGTCAGCCGCCCGCCTGCTGGCATAGGTCAGGTACAGCACTTCCCGACGCCGAGACCAGTCCATCGCGAACAGCAGCGGATCGTTCACCAGCTCACCCGAACGGGCGATCACGTAAGGAACGGGGATCTCCCCGCCATCCCCGAAGGCGGCCAGCGGAATCACCCCGGCCCGCAAGCCCGGCCCCGCCCCCGACGACGCCCCCGACGACGCCCCCGACGACGCCGCACCCGATGCCCTCACCGGTCCACCCCCGACAGGTCAGGACTGCACACCAGCTCAACCACCCCAGCCGGTGACCTCACCTCGTGTCGGCACCAGATCTTCATGCCGTCCCGCACCCAGGTCCACAAGAGCAGGTAGCCACCCGCCGACTCCGAGCTGACCGTGAACACCCTGCGCCAGTCGGAAGCCATCGCCGTCAACTCCAGGCCCACCCCCACGCCGAGGAAGCTCTCCACCCCCGCCGCCTCCAGACGAGCCCGCACCCGGGAGAGCCGAACCACCTCACCCACTTCACGCGGCGCCAAAGACCGACGCTTCACGCTCTGCCGCACCAGCGTCACCACCGAATCCAGATCCGGCGTCCGCCACGGCAACCCACGCTCACCGCCGTAATCCAGCCCTCTGCCGAAGAAGGTGCCGCACACCTGGAAGTGAGCCCAAAAGGGGTTCCACTCCACCTCTGCCACCACCCGCGACGGACCCCGCACCACCGCTTCACACGCCAGCAGCACCAGCGCGTCCGGACCATCACCCCCCAGGCGCATGACAACCTTGCCGGTCAACCCCGCCGCCCTCAGCCGCTCCCGGACCAGCGCCAGCCGACCGCTCATCTCCTCTATCGCCTCATCCGGATCACCCATCGACGACACCCCAGCTCTGACCGGCCACCAGCCCAGCCACCACCCGCACCACCTCATCGGCCGACCGCCCGAGCCGCCGCGCCCGCCCATCGCGCTCGACCTGGAAACCCTCACCGTCCACCGACACCACCGCGACCACCCCACCGCCGCCGAGCACTTGCAGCCGCACCGGCTTGCCCCCGCCATCACCGGACAGGCCCACCGCGTCGGGCACCGTTTCCGCCCGCACGCCCCGGGTTGCGATCCCGCGATCACGCAGCCCTGACCGGATTCCCGCCAAAGCCCGCAGCTCCCCCAGCTCTCGAACGGGGTTCTCCGCCGCTTCCCCGATCACGGCCCGCCCCCGGCACGCTCGTAGGCCACCACGGCCCGGCTGATGGCAGCCAACCGCGCCTCCAACTGGTCGCCGTCAGTGGGCCACTCGCGCGCCACCCGCGTGTACTGTGCCCGCCGCACCACCACCAGCCCGAGATCGGCCAGCGCGACAAACGCCTGACTGATCGTGGACCTGCCCGCCCCGTACACCTTGAGCAGCCGATCTATGCTGGGCACCCGCCCGCCCTTGGGCCACTCCTCACGGCAGATCCGCACGACCAGGTCATCAGCGATCTCTTGCCAGCGCGGCACGTCCCCAGCCGGTACCGACCTGTCCGGCCGACCCGCCACCGTCCCCCGATTCTGGCCCCGACGACAGGCAAGCTCGCGCTCCACCAGCGCATTCACCGCCCGATCCGCCGTTGCCGCACAGACCGCAAAGATCCTGGCCACGTCCCGATCCCTCAACGGCAGCCCCGCAGGCAGCACCCTCCCCTCGATCCAGCCCCCCATCACATCGGCCACCCGCTCATGCACCACACGGCCCCGCACCCGCACATGCGCGGCCCAATCACCCCGAGGAGGAATCCACGGCAGCGCCCCCGGCCACCCGCCCGCCGCGCTCACAACCACGGTGCCCTTACCACGCAGCGGAGTGACCCACCCGTGATCGGCGAGCCTGCCGTAGGCCCACCGCACCACCCACCCCGACACCCCATAGACCGCGCCGGCCTCCCCATGAGGAGCCAGCCGTTCGCCGACCAGAATGACCCCCGACCGAACTTGCTCGGAGATATGGACCGCGAGCTCTTCAAACTCCCACAGCCCCCCGGGAGCCTCAGCGACATCCCCCGCCATCACACCCCCGCCACTCATCGCCCGACCTTCCTCACGCGCCGAAGTCCGCCGTCCCAGCGACGGCATTGCCGAACACACCAACCCACGTGGCGGAGCGGGAAGAGCCAGGCCCCACACCCACTCACCCGCCCCGCCACCTCACTCCGGCAGACCCGCATCCCGCGCTACGGGGGCATTCACGCGGGATGGCGCTCATCAGGACGAGCCACCCGACCCCGAGAGCCAAGGCCCAGCCGAAGGAGCCTCACCGCCTACCCGCCCGGTGCCATCCCCGGACCGGCAGGACTCTGGTAGCCGCAGATCATCCCCGCCGCATCCGAGGCAGTCCGGAACGGCAGCAGGCGCGCCGATTCCCCCTTGAACAGCGAGACCAGGAACGTCCGGCCCCGCCGAGCGACGGTCACCCGAGCCACTTCCGCCCCTCCGGAGTCGAAGACCATCAGCGCCGGACACGAGGCCCCGTCGTCGTCCAGGCCCGCAGTTCCGGGGAAGTAGGCCGCGCTCATGCCTCGCTCGCTCACCAGCGTCTCCAGCGACCTCAACAGGGCTTCGTCGCTCTCGACCGCAGGCCCGACGTGATGCCCTCCGCTCACGAGGCCGCCCCGATCCTGGCGTAAACGACCTTTCCGCCGCTTGCCGGACGCCGGTAGCCCCAGTCCTGCGACACCGCATCGACCAGCAGGAGCCCCCGCCCGCTGATGGCATCGGCCCTCGGCTCGACGAGCCGTGGAGGCTGGCGGGAAGGGTCCCAGACCTCAATCACCGCCCCATCCGGAACGCGGTAGATGGTGACCCCCACCATCCCCATCAGCGGCTCACCGGTCTCAGGGTCGATGACCCGCATACCGTCGTCGATCTCGTCGCTCTCGTCGGTTCCGCCGTCGCTCTCGTCATCGACCCCGTGCTTGACCTTGAGATCGTCGAGGGTGGCCCGGATACCGTTGGTGACCAGCTCGGTCACGATCAGCTCAGCGGAGTCGATCAGGTCACGCCGTCCCCACTCCATGAGCTTGGCCCGCACCTGTTCCCGAGCCAGCGCGACCGAGACAGGGTGAGTGACCAAGTGCTGATAGATCCGCCGCACGACCACCGTCCGCACTGTGCCCGAATCGCGGTGAACGCCCCGGTAGTCGCTCTGGTTGCCGTTCTCGTCACTAGAGGGTTGCTCTAGAACCCGATCTTGTCGCCCCACTGTGTGAGTGGCCCTATCGTGTGCCATGGGTCAGGATCTATCCCTTCCTGATCAAGGGTTCGGCTGGTCGTTCGCAGCGCCAGCCGGACCCGCCTACTGCTGTGGCGATCACGAGCCCGAACGGCCGTTCACGCCCCCCAGGCAGTTCCGACATTTCCGGCGATAATCACAATCCGCCGCTTACTTAGGTTCTGGTCGTAAGCCTCTCTACACTCGTAGTCAGGTGCCAGAGGTGACCCGCCCAACGGTGCCCAGCGAACCCAGTGGACAGCGGCCAGGCCCCACCCCCCGCGATTCGAGGGAGCCCCACATGGAGACGTTCGGCGAAGCACTACGCCGCTTGCGTGGCGACATGTCCACGCGCAACCTCGCACTCCGCGCCAACTGTTCCAAGAGCTACGTCTCCATCCTGGAGAACAACCCCGCCATTAAACCCAGCGCTCAAGTCGTGGCAGCACTCGACAAGGCATTAAACGCCGATGGCGAGTTAATCAATATCCACAAATCGAGCACAACACCGATCCCCATCCTGCCGACATCCTCCCTCTTGCCCGACGCCGACCTATACCAGCGGATCACAAAAGTTATCGACAATCCACGGCGTGTCGATTTCGCCACTATTGAATGGCTAGAACGCTGCCTTGCCGAACATCGGCGCATCGAGGACACACTAGGCAGTGCCCCACTATTACCCGTTATTAGTTCCCAGCTCGCTATCGTCACTGACTTAATTCATGGAGCGTCAGGGGCATTAGGGGATCGAATAGTAAGCGTAGCTGCACAATATGCCCAATTCATCGCTTGGTTATGCCAAGACTCCCTCGAATTGGGTGCGGCGCTGGCGTGGTATGACCGCTCCCATGGTTGGGCACTAGAAGCAGGAGATCCCAATTTAGCGGCAACAACGCTGAATATGCGCGCTCATCTCGCTTGGAGTATGGGAGACGCACAGCGGTGTATCCGCCTAGCCGAAGCCTCACGTTGGCACGAGGGCCGTACGACCCTTGGTGTACAAGGCATGGCGGCCCAAATGGCTGCACGAGGTCATGCCCAAAGCGGAGAGGCTGGACCAGCGAGAGGACTTCTCGGAGAAGCCGAAGAACTCATCCGGCGATCAGCGGAAAGCCCCGAAGAGGAACCGTCGTGGATGTACTTCTACGACGACGGTTGGTTCACAATGCAGCGCGGCATGGCCGAATTGGAACTTGGAGAAGGTAACCGCGCGGCTTCGTTTCTAGAACGCGGACTATCCGATCTGCCCGAGAATTACCGACGAGACCGTGCATGGTTTAATTCATGCCTGGCTCGCGCTTATTTGGCTAGCGGCGAGGCAGAAGCGGCGGCGGACATCGCGATAGCAACGGCACCGGACGCAGTAGCCGTTAACGCATATGCGGTCAAGGAATTGCACACTGTCGCCGAAACGCTCGACCAAATGCACGTTGCCAGCGCACGGGATATTCACGAGGCCCTGTCGAATAACTGAATCACCGTTTTTCGTCCGGTTCTCTGCACCGCTCGAATGCAGCCCTTACGATCGCCTTGCGGTGGCTGGCCGCCGTCCATGGTCGGGGGCGATCGACGCAATTGGGCAAAGAGCACCCAATTGCACCGGAAAAACAGGCCGAGCGCCGATATCAAGCTCCGGTCGTTTCCGGGCGCTCTGAAAGAATGCGCGGCAGAGTCCGAGGCTGATCTACTCGTCGGCGAGGCGGGTAATGGGTGATCTGAGATTAAAGGGTGACGGTTTAGGGGCGGTTGTTCTTTAGGCGCTCTCGTTGAATGTGGCGGGCAGTGGCGATCCGTTCCCGCGCGATCTCTGCCCAATGCGCTTCGCCACGGCGGAGGCCGCTTCCGGCGAATCGCCATTCCTGCACCGTGATGTAGGTGCCGGAATCCGGATCATGCGTGGTTCGACGGTGGCCGGACTGTTCGGCCCGGTAGGCAGCGCGAGCGTGGCGGAGGCTGGCCAGGGTGGTGGAGTAGTGACGGCTCTTGGTCGAGAAGTGGCCCCCGTAGCCGAGCATGTGAGCCCAGCGCCGCAGCGGTACCGCCCGGTAGGCCGCCAGGTCGCCGAGGAGGAAGCAGGTGTAGATCATGCGTCGGGCGTGTTCGGTTACGTCGAGGTAGGCGACATCGCGCAGGGTCCGGATCGGGCGGTCCACCGTCCCGGAGGCTTCCGCGCCCTTGGTGGCGTACTTGGCGACGTAGGAGGCAACCCGCTGATCGGAGACGCCGTCCAGGCCCGCCCCCAGGTGGACCGGTGCCACGTCGAGCTGACCGCCCCAGCGCAGCAGGCGAGGCGGATCGTCGGGGTTGGGGTCATCGATGGGCAGTTGGACGGCACCGGCCGCGATCCGGATCGCATCGGCCAGCAGGCCGGTAGTGGCCCAGGCCGGAGGAGGCGAGGTGGGACCGTCCGGGCCGTCGAGGCGTATCACGGCGTGGAAGTGGACCAGGCCCCGCGCTTGGTACTCGGCGACCTTGGCGAAGGAGGGACGAAGGCAGGCCCGCAGAGCAGCCCGTGAGAGCCCGGCAAGGCCCGCCAGAGCCACGGGAAGGGTTCGGGTGAAGGTCCGCCATAGCAGGCCAGCGTGAGCGTTCCACAGGACCGCGCCGAAGTAGTCGTAGCAGTCCCCGCACAGGGGTTGCCCGACTTGGGAGTCATCGGCCGAGTGAGGGACACGGCACCACAGCGGCCGACCGTGGGGGCACAGGGGGTGATCTCGTCGAGGTCGGCACGGCAGGGTCTTGCCGCCCGCCTCACGTCGGCGATGGACCGGGCCGAAGGACGGGGCGGTGAAGGTGGCGAACACCCGGGGGTGAGCGGTGATGTCGTCAGGTACGCCCTTGCCGCCCCGCAGGCCGGACAGGATCAGGTGATAGGTGTCGTCCCGGTAGGTGGCCGAGCAGGCCGGACAGCGCGAGGCACGCCGGTTGCCGCAGGCCGTCAGCAGGTATCCGGTCGGCTCGTCGGCCGTCCGGTAGGAGTCGATCACGTCCAGGCTGTTGGTGAAGGTCAACCGGCGTCCCACGAGGCGGATCGGGTGAGCACACCCACCGGTTGCCGTGATCATCTGTTGCCAGCGGGGGAAGTCCGGCAGGGCCGCCCGTTCCAGAGCGGCCAGCGTTTCCGGAGAGATGCCGTCGATCATGCCGCCATCCCGTTCCCGGAGTCGGCGACAGAGCCGGGGACAGGGTCGGGGGCGGTGGTGCGTGGCCTCTCGCCGTCGATTTCAACGCCGAAGATGACGCCGATTCGACGCCATTTCTCCTCCGACCAGCGAGGCCGTTCGGCCGCTTTCTTTCTTGCCCATTCACGCGCTTCGTTACTAGGGCGATGCTCCAAATCGTCTCCTCTCTCGCAAACGAAGGGAGACGCGAGAAAGCAGACCCACCGAATAGAGGAACCGGAAACCGGGCGCACGTACGCCCGATCTCCGGAACCTCGTTCAGGCCGCTTCTTCGTTTTTGAGAGAGTTTTTTGGAGGCTATTCGTTTTTCGCTATCATGTGGCGACGCATCACCACTGGCGCGACCCGGTGCCAGGAGCCTACCCCAGCGAACTTTTTTGTTTTTGTTTTGTGAGGCTTTCGTTTTTAAGCTATTGGCGGGAACATTCCCCGCCTGGCGCTACCCGGTGGCCGGGAGCCTACCCCGACCGTGCGGCCTGCTGATCTCCGGAGGACACTCGCATGTCTCCACCCGTCAAGACGAACGGGCGAGCCCGAAAGTTCGAGCCCGCCCGACATCGGTATGGCAGCGACCGGCCTAGTCCTCCCGCCACACCGGTTCCACCAGGTCAGGGTTGAACGGGAAGCGCCCACGCCGGTTGATCGGGACCGGAAGCACGACCACCGTGTGCAGCGCCTCACGGATGTAGGTCCGCTTCATCGACAACGGCAACCCGCCGTCCTGCTCGGGGGTGTACCAGCGGCGGCGGATATCGGCGACATCGGTACGCGCCCGAGCATCCCGCACGGCCGAGGCCGCCTCATGCCTGTTCACCGCCGCCCGAGCCTGGTTCAGATCCTCTTCCAGATCCGGCAGCAGCCGATAGAACGACGTCTTGTTTATCTTCTTGGCGCGGTATTGGCGGAAATGCTCGTCATAGGCTTCTTGCGCTTCCCGGAGCGCGTTCTCAAGGCCGCTTGTGTCGGTGACCGGCGTAATGGCCGCTCCGATCGTGGCATCTTCCAGAGCGGCTAGCACCAGCTCTGAAATGTGCTCGTCCAGAGCAGGCCCGTTCCGGGAAATGCCCGCGCAGCCGCCCATGTTCGGCCGTGGGCACATGTAGTTGTGCCGTTTA
This sequence comes from Acrocarpospora catenulata, assembly GCF_018476525.1. Lineage (GTDB taxonomy): Bacteria > Actinomycetota > Actinomycetes > Streptosporangiales > Streptosporangiaceae > Acrocarpospora > Acrocarpospora catenulata. The sequence goes on along the minus strand of NZ_JAHCST010000061.1, from coordinate 14,488 downwards.
CGGCCCGGAGTGGTAATCAGGCGCGCGTTGCACATGGTGCCGTCCTCTTTCAGCCGCCCGCACCGCAGGAAGCCGACCAGGAGATATTTGACCTCGCGCTTGTCGCCGGGAAGCCGGAACGGCTTCACCTGGCTATAGTCGAACCCCGATCGCTTGTTCTGGCTCAACAGCTCTGTGAGCGCGAGATGCTGCTCTGGCTTGATGATCGGCACCCACCGGCCGACGACCGGGTTACCGTCCGCGCCTAGGACGATCTCTTTCTTGAGGGTGCTCCACCCGCACAGGCGAGGCGCGAGGAGCATCGCCCGCACCGTCGTGGGGCGGAAGGTCTTCCCGTTCGCCGTCAGGATGCCTTTCGCGTTCCATTCGGTGGCAACCGAGTTGATCGACCGACCGGCGAGAACGTCTCTCACCGCGTCCCGCAGCAAATCCGCTTCCACCGGCTCAAGGTTGACCTTGTCGGCCTTCCAGCCGAACGCGCGACGACCCAGCGCGGGCTCTCCGTTCTCGGCCAGACGCCGATGGGTGTTACGCATCCGGCGCTGCATCTTCCGGACCTCGATCTTGGCGACCACCGCGCCGAGAAGCCCCATGCTCTCCACGTCTTCGCTGTAAAGGTTGTGGGTGATCTTCTCGTCGGCGAACACGAACTCGTCGTTGTAGGTGAACGCCTCAACGAACCGTTCGTAGTCACCCGGACGACGCACCAGCCGGTCACTGTGGACCACGACCACGCCCCGCACCGGGGAACCGACCCGCAGCCGACCCGCCTTGAGCAAGATCAGCATCTCCTCGAAGTCGTCCCGGTAGACGTTCGGGTCGGCGGCCGACTTATCGTTGTCGGTCAGTTCGGCAACCACGACCCAGCCGTGCCGCTTGGCCGTGCGCCGGTTGATCCGGTGCTGTTCCTTGACGCTGTGCTGATCCTTCTTCCGCTTGTCACTGGACGCCCGAGCGTAGGAGAAGACCGGGATAAGCGCAGGTGAGACGGGCTGTCCGGGGGCGGTCGCGACGGTCATGGGGGCTCCTAGAACGAAACGCTCGTTTTAGGAATGTTCTACCCGCCCAAGTAGTAGTCGTACATGCCCGCAGCGGTGGGGACGGAGGGGTCGATGCCCTCCGACTGGACTGAGCTGTCCGTGGTCACCTGTTTTCCTTCCTCAAGAACGTCCACATGGTTCGTCTAGATCCGACGTGAACAGGCACCCCGACAAGCCGTCGCGCCCCCTGAGCTTTCGGACCGCCTGACCCTCTGGCACACGAGCACAACGATATGGTTTCGGCCTCGGATTATTACTAGCTGCTTGGCCCAACCAGCTCTTTACGGGATCAGCAGGAGTTTGCCCACCGTGCGGCGGCCTTCCAGGTCGTCGTGGGCCTGCCGGGCCTCGGCCAGTGGCCGCCGGGCGGACACGTGCACCTTCAGCTCCCCGGAGGCCACCCAGCCCAGCACGTCACGCGCCCGGCCGAGCAACTCCTCCCGGGTGGCCGTGTAGGCCCCCAGTGACGGCCGGGTCAGGAAGACCGAGCCGGCCTGGTTGAGCCGCTGGATGTCGAACGGCGGCACCGGGCCGCTGGCCGCGCCGTACAGGGCGAGCAGGCCGCGAGGACGGACCGAGGCCAGCGAGCCGTCGAAGGTGGCGGCGCCCACCCCGTCGTAGACCACGTGCACCCCCTCCGGCGCCAGCTCGCGGACCGCGGCGGGGAAGCCCTCGTAGCGGAGCACCGCGTCGGCGCCCGCATCGCGGGCCAGTTTTTCCTTCTCGGCGGTGGAGACCGTGCCGATCACCCGGGCCCTCCGGAGCTTGGCCAGCTGCACCAGGAGCAGACCCATGCCACCGGCGGCGGCGTGCACCAGGACGTCCTCCCCCGGCCGCACCGGATGGGTGGAGGTGGTCAGGTAGTGGGCGGTGAGGCCCTGGAGCAGGATGGCGGCGGCGTCGACGGGATCGACTCCCGGCGGCAGCGGGATGGCCTGCTCGGCGGGGATGACGGCCTTCTCCGCGTACGCCCCCGGCGCGTTCACCCAGCCGACCGGGTCGCCGACGGCCACCTCGGTCACCCCGGGGCCGACCGCGGCCACCGTGCCAGCGCCCTCCGAACCGGGCACCAGGGGCAGCGGCAGCGGATAGCGCCCCTCCCGGTGGTAGACGTCGATGAAGTTGACCCCCGCCGCGGCGACGTCGACCAGCACCTGCCCCGGCCCGGGGACCGGATCGGGCACCTCGGTGTATTCCAGCACCTCCGAGCCCCCGTAAGCCGACACCACGATCGCGTGCATGACTTCTCCCCACAGTCGCGCGCTCTCAGCGTACCCGAACTTGCGTTCGAGGCACTGGAGAACGTATGTTCGATACAGCACCGCCCGTCTTCCCCCGGGTGGCAGTTCCAGCCACAGGGAGGATGACCGTGAGCCGACTCTATGGCGATCCGATCGAGGTATGGGTGCGGGATGGGCAGCCCGCCCGATTCGTCTGGCGTGACCGGCTGTATGTCGTACGCCAGGTTCTCGACCACTGGGTGGTCGCCCGGGAATGGTGGAAAACCTCGGAAACCGACCCCGGCGAGCGCCGGTTCTGGCGGGTCGAGGCCGTCACCGGCCGGGAGACCGGCACCTACGAGCTCAGGTTCGACACCGCCAGCGACGGCTGGCTCCTGATCAGGGCGTGGGATTGATGGGAACGTTCCAGCAGGTGTCCCTGAAGAGCTTCTGCCACCTGCACGTCGCCTCGGCGTACTCGCTGCGCTACGGCACGGCCTTCCCCGACGCCCTGGTCGCCAGGGCCGCGGAGCACGGCATGGACATGCTCGCGCTGACCGACCGGGACGGGCTGTACGGTGCGGTCAAGCACGTCCAGGCCTGCTACCGGGCGGGTCTCACCCCCGTCGTGGGCGTCGACCTGGCCCTGAACGCCCCCGATTCGGAGACCCGGATCGTGGTGCTGGCCCGCACCGACGGCTGGGGCGCCCTGTGCCGCCTGATCACCGCCGCCCACCACGCGGGCGAGCGCGGCGAGCCGTTCGTCACCCCCGCCCTGGTGGCCGAGCACGCCGACCGGCTGACCGTGCTGCTCGGCCCCGCCTCCGACGTCGGCCGGGCGATGGCCGCCCGCCACGACGAGCGGGCCAGAACCCTGCTCGCCACCTGGCGCTCGCTCGCCCCCCACCTGGCCGTCGAACTCGTCGATCGGTACGGCTACCTCGACACCACCACCGCCGCCCGCATGCTCGCGCTGGCCGGCACCAGCGGTGTGCCGGCCGTGCTGAGCAACGCGGTCCGCCACCTCGACCCGGCCGACTACCAGATCGGCAACGTGCTGGACGCGGCCCGAAAGCTGGTCCCCCTGCACGGCCGCCACGTCGAGCCGTCCTCACACGCATTCCTCAAGGACGGTGCGGACATGGCCCGGGTGGCCGCCAGGATCTGCGGCGGCGACCAGGGCCGGGCGATCCAGCTGCTCCGGACCACCCGGGAGATCGCCGAGTCCTGCGCACTCGACCCATACGAGGTGGCGCCCCTGCTGGACGAGCGGCATCCGACCCTGCACCTGCCGGAGGTCGGCCGCGACCCCGTGCCGCTGCTCCGGCACCGCTGTGAGGACGGGCTGCACGAGCGCGGCCTGCGCCACTCCGCGGCGGCCCGCCGCCGGCTGGCCGACGAACTGCGGATCATCGAGGCCAAGAACCTCTCCGGGTATTTCGTCGCGGTGGCCGGGATCACCGACATGATCCGCGCCAACGGCATCCGCTGCGCGATCCGCGGCTCCGGCGCCGGGAGCCTGGTCAACTACCTGATCAGGATCGGCGAGGTGAACCCGCTGGAGCACGGGCTGCTGATGGAGCGCTTCCTCTCCGAGGGCCGCCGCGGCCTGCCCGACATCGACGTGGACGTGGAGTCCGCCCGCCGCCTGGAGTGCTACCGCCTCATTCTGGATCGGTACGGTGCGGCCCGGGTGGCCTGCGTCTCCATGATGGAGACCTACCGGGCCCGCAGCGCGATCCGGGACGTGGGCGCCGCGCTGGGCCTGCCGCCGCACGAGATCGACGCCATCGCCAAGGCGTTCCCGCACGTGCGGGCCCGGCAGATCCGGGCCGCCCTGGACGATCTGCCGGAACTGCGCGGCAGCGGCCTGGGCGACCGCGCCCTGGAGACGGTGTTCCGGCTGGCCGAGCGGCTGGACGGGCTGCCCAGGCACATCGCGCTGCACCCGTGCGGGGTGCTGATCGGCAACAGCGGCCTGGGCGACCGCACGCCGATCGAGCGCAGCCTGCTGGAGTTCCCGATGTCCCAGTTCGACAAGGACGACGTGGAGGAGGCCGGGCTGCTCAAGCTGGACGTGCTGGGCGTGCGCATGCAGTCCGCCATGGCGTACGCGCTGGCCGAGGTGGCGCGGGTGGACGGGGAGAAGGTCGCGCTCGACGAGGTGCCCAGGGATGATCCGGCCACCTACGACATGATCTGCGCCAGCCGTACGCTGGGGTGCTTCCAGATCGAGTCGCCGGGGCAGCGGGAGCTGGTCGCCAAGCTGGAACCGCGGACCATGCACGACCTGATCGTGGACATCTCGCTGTTCCGGCCGGGGCCGGTCAATTCGGACATGGTCACGCCGTTCCTGGAGTCCCGGCACGGGTTCCGGGAGGCGTACTTTCCGCATCCGGCCCTGCGGGAGGCGCTGCGCGAGACGCACGGCGTGGTGGTCTTCCACGAGCAGGTGCTCCGGGTGGTGGACGCGATGACCGGGCTCGGGCTGTCGGAGGCGGAGAAGGTCCGGCGCACCCTGGCCACTCCGGACGGGCGGCGCCGGGTGCGCACCTGGTGGGAACTGCGCGTTCGGCCCGAGTTCGACGCCGAGACGGTGGAGAAGGTGTGGCAGGTGCTGGACGCGTTCGGCGCGTTCGGGTTCTGCAAGGCGCACGCGGCGGCGTTCGCGGTGCCCACCTACCAGTCGGCCTGGCTCAAACGGCACCATACGGCGGCGTTCTTCGCGGGGCTGCTGACGCATGAGCCGGGGATGTACCCCAACCGGGTGATCCTCGATGAGGCGCGGCAGTGCGGGGTGGACATCCTTCCGCTGGACGTCAACCGCTCCGATCGGGAGTGGCGGGTGGAGAAGCTGGTCCTTGAGGTGGATCCGGCGGATCTGGGGGCGTCTCGGTCCGATGACGCCAGGATCAGCCAGGCCCGGGTGGCGGAGTTCGGGCGGGGGTACGGGCTGCGGGTGCCGTTCTCGGCGATCAAGGGGGTGAGCGAGGCCGAGGTCGATCGGATGGTGGCCGGGCAGCCGTACACCTCGATGGCGGATTTCTGGGCGCGGGCGCGGCCGTCGCGGCCGGTGGCGGAGCGGATCGTCGAGGTCGGCGGGTTCGACGCGCTGCACCGGCTGCGGCCGGGGGAGCCGCGGTGGCGGCCGGGGCGGTTGACGCGGCGGGATCTGGTGGCCCAGGTGGGGGCGTTGGAGCGGGCCTCCCGGACGGGAGTCAGCAGAACGGGGGCCAGCGGGATGGGGGGCGCGGCGGTTCAGCTGCCGATGGGGTTCACCGAGCAGGTCACGCCCGGGGAACTGCCGGAGATGACCGAGGCTGAGGCGGTGGAGGCGGAGCTTGCCGTGCTGGGCATGGACGTAAGCCGACATGTCATGAAATTTCATGATGAGTTGCTTGATGCGCTGGGGGTGGTGCGGTCGCGGGATCTGCTGCGGCAGCGGAACGGGGCCGAGATCCTGGTCGCGGGGGTCAAGGTGGCCACCCAGACGCCCGCGGTCCGGTCCGGGCAGCGGGTCATCTTCACCACCCTGGACGACTCCACCGGGCCGGTCGACCTCACCTTCTTCGAGTCGGTCCAGGCGCACACCGCCGCCACCGTCTTCGGGTCCTGGCTGCTGCTCTGCCGCGGGGTCGTCCGGCGCACCGGCCGCCGGGCCGTCACCCTGCGCGCCCTGCACTGCTGGGACCTGTCCCGGCTCGACCGCGTCTGGCGCGACCAGGGCCTCGGCGCCGTCCGCGCCCTGCTCGTGGACCGGCCCCTCGACGCGTCCGGCGTCGGCGGCCGACAGATCACGTACGAGAACGGCTTCCGCCTCTCGCCGTACGCGGACATCGGTCCCACGCCGGGCGTGAAGGAACCCCCGCGGGTGCTCTGGCACGCCAGTATGGGCAGCTCCGGCCCTACTCCATAGGGGCTTCCAGGGCCCCTGAAGGGCTGAAGCTGCGTCCGATCGGGAAGGCGGGCTGGGAGGTCGGGTGTTTGCTGTGGTTCGCGGTTATCTCGCGGACGGTGGTGGCGCAGAGGATGGCGGACAGGCCGACGGCCAGGAGTTCGGTGGGGCCGATGCCGGTCAGGCCGGAGGAGCCGGTCAGGCCGGACAGGACCAGCCAGAGCGCGGTCAGCCAGCTGGCCCACCAGGCCGAGAGCAGCAGCAACCAGCGGCCGCGGTCCTCCGATTCGGCGTCCTGCCACGCCCAGTCGGCCAGCAGCGGCGGCAGCACCAGGTTCACGCCCGGCAGCAGGCAGCCCGCCAGCACCGACGCCGCCGAGGAGCCCGGCCTGGCCCGGTGCAGCCACGCCAGGTACATCCCCGCCGCGACGATCGTCGCCGCCACGGTCACCATCATCAGCACCGCGAAGATCGTCACCGCCCCCACCACCGCCCTGGCGCCCGGCGCGTCCGGATCCCCGCCGAACGAGGCGATCTCCACCGCCAGCCGGCGCCCGCGAATCTCCTCGAAGACGACCAGCGCCGTCAGGGCGGTGAACTGCGCGCCCAGCGCGGCGTAGACCCTGGTCGCGGACCGCTGCAGCGAGCGCATGACCCCTCCCCCTGGCCTGCGCACATCCGACCGCCACAACCCAGCAGGCACCTGCCTCACTCCTATCCCGGCAGCCCGCCCGCTAATCAGCCGATCAGGTGTGAAGAGGGGGTTGACCTGGACCGTCAGGTGTTCCGTCGACTGTTCAGTCGACCACGCCTGACTCCCAGGCCCAGGCCGCGATCTCGACCCGGTTCCTGGCGTTGAGTTTGGCGAAGATGCTGCCCAGATGGGTTTTGACCGTGGAGAGCGACACGAACAGCTCGGCGGCCACCTCCTGGTTGGTACGCCCCCGGGCCACCAGCCGGACCACGTCCAGCTCCCGGTCGGTCAGCGGCTCACCCGGAGGGTGCACGGAGACGGCCTTGGCCCACTGCGCCAGCAGGCGCACGGTCACCGACGGCGACACCAGGGCGTCCCCGGCCGCCGCCGCCCGTACCGCCTCCACCAGCAGCGCCGGGCCGCTGTCCTTGAGCAGGAATCCGCAGGCTCCCGCCCGCAGCGCCCCGTACACGTACTCGTCGAGATCGAAGGTGGTCACGATGACCACCCGCATGGGCTCCACGACCCCCGGCCCCGCCAGCAGCCGGGTCGCCTCCAGTCCGTCCATCTCCGGCATCCGGATGTCCAGCAGGCAGACATCGGGCCGCAGCCGCCGGGCCTCCGCGACCGCCGTCAACCCATCGGCCACGGTCGCGACCACTTCGATATCAGGCTGGGCTCCCAGGATCATCGAGAACCCGGCTCGAACCAACTCCTGATCATCAGCCACAAGCACCCGCACCCCAGCGATTCTGCCAGCACCTCCCACTCCACCCCATCCCACTCATCCACCACCTCACCCCTGTGATGCCGCGGTGGGGGTGCGCGCGTCGTCCTCCTGCCTTTGAACGCGGGAGCCCGGTTCAGTTGTAGATCAGGTCGCGGATGGATTTCAGGGTGGGTTCGTTGTGGGGGCCCATTACCAGGAGGGTGGTTACCGGGCTGTCGCGCCAGAGGGTCAGGCGTTCTTTGATTCGGGGGAGGGGGCCGAGGAGGGCTATGCCGTCGGCCAGGGAGTCGGGGATGGCCTGGAAGGCTTTTTCGCGGTGGCCGGAGAGGTAGAGGGACTGGATTTGTTCGGCGGCTTCGGGGTAGCCCATTCGGGCGATGATGTTGGCGTGGAAATTGTGGGACTTGGCGCCCATGCCGCCGATGTAGAGGGTCAGCATGAGTTTCACGGTGTCCAGGGCGGCGCGTAGGTCGTCGGTGATTATGACGAGGACCATTGCGGCTATGTCGAAACCGGGGGGTGCGGTTTTGAGTGCGGGGCCGTACATGGCTTCGATTTTTTCGGGGAAGACGAAAAGGGGGAGCCAGCCCTGGGCTGTTTCGGTGGCCAGGGCGACGTTTTTGGGGCCCTCGGCGCCCAAGTAGACGGGGATGTCGGGGCGAAGCGGGTGGGTGATCAGTTTCAGGGGTTTGCCGAGGTCGGCGCCGCCGGGATAGGGGAGCGGGTAATGGGGGCCGTCATTGGTAACCGGTTCTTCTCGGCGCCAGATTTTGCGCATTATTTCGAGGTATTCGCGGGTGCGGGCCAGCGGCTGGGGAAAAGGCTGGCCGTACCAGCCTTCGACGACCTGGGGGCCGGAGGCGCCGATGCCCAGGAGGAGGCGGCCGCCGGTCAGGTGGTCCAGGGTCATCGCGGTCATGGCCGTGGCGGCGGGGGTCCTGGCCGACATCTGGACCACGCTGGTGCCCAGTTTGATCCGCGTGGTGCGGGCGCCGTACCAGGCCAGCGGGGTGAAGGCGTCGCTCCCGTACGCCTCCGCCGTCCACACCGAGTCGTAGCCGAGACGCTCGGCGGCCAGGACCAGCTCGGTCGCGTCGTTCGCGTCCCGCTGCCAGTAACCGAGATTCAGCCCCAGTTTCAGATCGTCCGCCATTTCCGTAGTAGAACACGTTCTAGCTAACTGGGCCAGCGCTGGTCAGCCGATCGCGGTGGAGGGATACGCCCTGGCCAGATGCTGGGTGACGGCGGTGACGGAGGCCGTGGTGTCGCCCGCGGCGATGGCCTCGTAGATCCGGCGATGGTCGGCCTGGAGGTCACGGGTGTGGCCGAGGCGGGTCACGGCCTCGACCGCGTACTGGCGCAGGGCGTTCCGGAGCGCCCGCATGATCGCCGAGTTCAGCCGGTTTCCGGCGGCGTCGACCAAGGCGACATGGAATGCGATGTCCTGGTCCACGAACTCTTCGGGGGCCGCGGCCGTGTCCATCGCGGCCAGCGCTTCCCCCATCGTGCGGAGGGAAGCGGCCGTGGAGTGATGGGCGGCCGACCACTGCTCGATCATCAGGCGGGTGGCGATGATCTCCTGCTCGGTGAGGGTGGCGAGGCCGAGGTTGAGGCGGAGGAGGTCGGTGAGGGGCGTGGTGGGGTGGGAGGTCAGGACGGCGCCGGCGTCGGGCCCGCGGCCGACCTGGGAGGACAGCACCCCGAGGGTCTCCAGGACGCGCAGGGCCTCGCGCACCGAGGAACGGCTGACCTGGAGTTGCTCGGCGAGCTGACGTTCGCCGGGGAGGCGGTCGCCCACGGTCAGGCCCATGGTGGCGATCCGGTGCTCGATCTGGGCGAGGACCTCCTCGAAAGTGCGGGAGCGGGCACGTCGCTGGGTGGGCACCTGGGCTTCTCCTGGTTCGGCGGTGTATGGTCAGACCATATTTGGTCTGACCATACCTGCGGGAGCGTCTGTGCGGGTCGCGCTGTTCATCACCTGTGTCAACGACACCCTCTTCCCCGGCACCGGCCAGGCCGTGGTCACCCTCCTGCGCCGCCTCGGCGTGGACGTCGACTTCCCGCCCGCCCAGACCTGCTGCGGCCAGATGCACGTCAACACCGGCTACCCGAAGGAGGGCGGCCGCCTCGCCCGCCAGTTCATGGACGTCTTCGCCGGTTACGAGGCCGTGGTGATCCCGTCGGGCTCCTGCGCGGCGATGGTCCGCGAGCAATATCCACGCCTGATCGGCGCGGCAATCGGAAACGCTCCCGACACGAGTTGCGATCCGAAGGTTTATGAATTGTCGGAATTCTTGGTGGACGTGCTGGGAGTCGTGGATGTGGGGGCTTATTTCCCGCACTGGGTGACTTATCATCCCACGTGTCATTCGCTGCGCGGCCTGAGGCTGGGGGATCGGCCGCGGAAGTTGCTGGAGAACGTGCGAGGACTGGAACTGGTGCCGCTGCCGGGAGCCGAGGAGTGTTGCGGGTTCGGGGGGACCTTCGCCGTCAAGAACAAGGATGTTTCGGCGGCCATGTGCGCCGACAAGGTGGGGAATGTCCTGAGTACGGGGGCCGAGGTGCTCTGTGCCGCGGACAACTCATGTCTGATGCATATCGGGGGAACACTGCGCAGGCAGAAATCTGGGATCAGAGTAATGCACCTGGCCGAGATTCTCGCAACCACGGAGGGTGGCCGATGAGTAAGACCTTTGTTGGCATGCCTGCCTTCCCCAAGAATGCCGCGAAAGCCGTACAGGATTCGCAGTTGCGGTTCAATCTTCGTAAGGCGACCAGGACCATTCGCAACAAGCGGGCGCTGGTGGTGGGGGAGCTCGCCGACTGGCCGGGCCTGCGCCAGGCGGGGAAGGCGATCAAGGATCACACGCTGCGGAACCTCGACAGGTACCTGATCCAGCTGGAGGAGGCGGTCACGGCCGCCGGTGGTCACGTCCACTGGGCGAAGGACGCGGCCGAGGCCAACCGGATCGTCGCCGATCTGGTGAAAGCCACCGGTGAGACCGAAGTGGTCAAGGTCAAGTCGATGGCCACGCAGGAGATCGGTCTCAACGAGGCACTCGAAGCGGAGGGAATCACCGCCTACGAGACCGATCTCGCCGAGTTGATCGTGCAACTCGGTGATGACTGGCCGTCGCACATCCTGGTTCCGGCCATCCACCGCAACCGCGCGGAAATCCGGGAGATCTTCCTGGACAAGATGCCCGACGCGCCGCCGGGCCTCACGGACGAGCCCCGGGCGCTCGCCGAAGCGGCCAGGCTGCACCTGCGGGAACGGTTCCTCCGCGCCAAGGTGGCGATCTCCGGCGCCAACTTCATGATCGCCGAGACGGGCACCCTCGTGGTGCTCGAATCCGAGGGAAACGGGCGGATGTGCCTGACCCTGCCGCGAACGCTCATCAGCGTGGTGGGGATCGAGAAGCTCCTGCCGACCTGGCGGGATCTGGAGGTCTTCCTGCAGTTGCTGCCCCGTAGTTCCACCGGGGAGCGGATGAATCCGTACACGTCCACCTGGGCGGGCGCCACGGAGGGGCAGGACTTCCATCTGGTGCTGCTCGACAACGGCCGTACCGGCGTGCTCGCCGACGAGGTGGGCCGCCAGGCGTTGCGGTGCATCCGGTGCTCGGCCTGTCTCAACGTCTGCCCGGTGTACGAGCGTACGGGCGGGCATGCCTACGGATCGGTCTATCCCGGCCCGATCGGGGCGATCCTCACGCCTCAGCTTCGCGGCATGTCGACGGAGCTGGACCGTTCGCTCCCGTTCGCGTCCTCGCTCTGCGGGGCCTGTTACGAGGTGTGTCCGGTGGCGATCGACATTCCGACCGTTCTGGTCGAACTGCGGGCCAAGGCCCGGCACCCTCGTGCCGAACGGCTGGGGATGGCGGCGGCCGGATGGGTTTTCACCCGCTCGGTACGGCTTGCGCGTGCACAGCGGTTCGGCGGGCGAATGCGAAGGCTCGTCCCGAAACGTCTGCCAGGACCCATGTCCGCCTGGACCGACACCCGCGACATCCCCGACATTCCCCGAGAATCCTTCCGGGCCTGGTGGGACCGCACCGAAGGGGGCACCCGATGACCTCCCGTGACACCATCCTCGGCCGTATCCGTGCCGCGGTGGCCGGAGCGCCGGACGTCGAGATCCCCCGGGACTACCACGGCCCGATATTTCCGGAAGGCCCGGCGGACGCCTCCCTGATCGAGCACTTCGCCGAACGGGTGCGGGACTACCGCGCGACCGTGCACATCGTCCCGGCCGACGAGGTCCCCGCCGCCATCCAGGCCGCCCTCAGCGCCCGGCAGGCCGACCGTGTCATCGTCCCCGAGGGCGCGCCCGCCGAGTGGCCGCCGGGGACCGCGGGGGAGAGCCTGACTCCGGCACAACTGGACGAGATGGACGGCGTGGTCACCACCTGCGCGGTCGCGGTCGCGGAAACCGGGACGATCGTGCTGGACGGCGGGCCGGGGATGGGGCGGCGAGCCCTCACCCTGGTGCCGGACTACCACCTTTGCGTGGTGATGGCGGAGCAGATCGTCCCCGGGGTTCCCGACGCCGTTGCCCGGCTTGACCCGGTCAGGCCGCTGACCTGGATCAGCGGGCCGTCCGCCACCAGCGACATCGAGCTGAACCGGGTCGAAGGGGTGCACGGGCCCCGAACACTAGAGGTGATCATCGCCACCTGAAGGCATTGCCGTACGGTATGGGCGTGTTCGACGAACATCTCACGATCCAGACCGAACGACTGGTCCTGCGGGCCTTCGGGCCGGGAGACGCCGAGCGGGTACGGGCGATCGTCAAAGAGGGAACGCACTCCACCGCGCTCCCACCCGGCGCTCCGGGCTATCTGGCCGGGATCGCGCAGTGGCTCTCCCACGGCGTCCACGAGTTGCGCAAATCCGGGCAGGGCATGCATCTGGCCATCGAGGCGGGCGGGGCCATCGTCGGGGCGATCAGCCTGTTCAAGACGCACTGGGGGGCGGGCACCACCGAGGTCGGGTACGGCGTCCACCCGTCCTACCGGGGACGGGGGTTCGCGCCGGAGGCCGTACGCGGGCTGACGGACTGGGCGCTCGGGCCCGCGCGGCTGCGCCGGGTGGAACTGCGGGCGACGGTGGAGAACATCGCTTCGCTGCGGGTCGCGGAGAAGGCCGGGTTCACCCGGGAAGGCGTGTTGCGCGGTGCCGGGTTCGAGGATGACGGCCCGCACGACGTGGTGGTGTTCGGACGGCTGCGCGGGGATGCCGGGCCTGGTTTCGATGGATTCCTGCAGAGTGAGCGGCTCTTACTCCGTCCGTTCCAGAAGCGGGACGCCTTCGACGTGCTCGCCGCGGTCAAGGACGACGCGGAGATGCTTCGCTGGATGCCGTGGGTGCCGGGGTACACGCTGGAACGTGCCCTCGACTGGTGCACCAGGGTGGCGCATCCGGGGAGCCTCAGCGGGCTGACCTTCGCCCTGGAGCCACGGGACGGCGGGCGGCTGGCCGGGGCGCTCGGGGTGCACCGGGTCGATCGGGAGCGTGGGGACGCCGAGATCGGGTACTGGATCTCGCCGTGGGCGCGTCGGCAGGGGTACGCGGTGGAGGCGACCCGGAGGGTGGCGGGCTGGTTGATCGCCCAGGGCTATATCCGGGTGCAGCTGATGATCGCGGTGGGGAACACGGCGAGCCGGGCGGTCGCCAGAAAGGCCGGATTCGTCGAGGAAGGCATGATCCGGCAGGGGTTGCCGATTCCGCACGGGCGGGCCGACGCGGTGCTCTACAGCATCCTGCGCGAGGGCCTCTGACCTTCAATAACAGGTCAAATATCCCCCACAAGCAGGTAGCCTGGGCTATTCTCGCGTGCCGAACGGCCCGCCGCGGGTCAACACATGGGAGATCGTCTGATGAAACCGCCGTTGCTGCTCATCGGGCACGGCACCCACGACGAGACCGGAGTAGCCGAATTCGGGCGGTTCGTCCATCGGCTGCGGTGCCGGCTTGATCGTGTGGTCGCCGACGTGACCGGGGGCTTCATCACCAAGGCCCGGCCGCCGCTCAGCGATTCGATCACCTCGCTGGTGGCCAGGGGGCATCATCACATGATCGCCCTACCACTCAGCCTGACCAACGACCGGCGGGCTCTGGGCGATATTCCGGGCACGTTGGCGCTGGAGCAGGAACGTCATCCGACGTTGGGGTATGACCTGGCCCGATCGATCGGCCCGGATCCTCGCGTGCTGGAACTGCTCGCCGAGCGGCTCGCCGACGCCCAGGCCGACATGCCGCATCTGGTACGGCCTGAGCCGCTTCGCCTGGTCACCGACGAGGAACCGGAGCGGATCGATCCCGCTGACACGGCCATCGTGCTCGTGGGGCACGGATCCACCGATGTCACGGTCAACGCCGAGGTGCACCGGGTTTCGCGGCTCTTCTGGGAGACGCACGCTTCTGACTACCTGACCGTTGAAACGGCCTATGTCGCCCACGCGCGCCCTGGGGTCCCCGGAGGACTCGAGCGCTGTCGACGACTCGGTGCCAAACGGGTCATCGTGCTCCCGTACCTGCTGTTCGCCGGGGGAACCCTGGAGCGAATCTGGGCCCAGGCCCTGGCCTACGGCGCCACCCACGAAGGCCTCGACATCCGCTGCGCCGAAGTCATCGGCGACTGCGAGGGCCTCGCCGACGTCGTCATCGACCGCTACGAAGAAGCCCTCGTGGACGCCGCGGAATGGCCCGCCCGCCGCATCCAGCACGCCCTGGCCGCCCAACGCTTCACCCGCGCCCGAGCCACCACGTTCACCCCCGAACCCGAACTCCCCACCCCCGTATAACCGCCCCCTCAAAGCCACCCGACCCACCCACCCTTCAGGCCCCCCGGATCCGGGCCCCTAGCGTCCGGGGGGAATGGTTGCCGGGGAACTCCCACCCACCCAA